>JAGLON010000099.1 GCA_023138975.1 Candidatus Zixiibacteriota bacterium | reverse complement strand
TTACACATTGGAATGACGATTGAGAGGATTGGGTCGGCCATGGAATTGGGGTGATTAGAAATGATCATGATTTTGGCAAACTACTTGTTCGTTGGTATGATGTCAAGGGTATGATCAAGCGGGTAGTGCAAGGATTATTGTGTAAATTGTTGTTTGTGGTTTTCTTTGAGTCTTATGTTTAGTTCAGTAACCTGAGTAAAGATTATTCTTTCACAGCTTTGTTCATCCCTGAAGGAATCGATCAATCTGACTCTCCGCCTGATCTCTCGGAGTTGTCGTTCGATGATATTGTTAGTGCCGAGTTGTTTCCATTTATCTTTGGGTTGCGAGAAAAAGCTCAGCGAGAGCTCGATATCTTTCAGGAAGTTATTGACCGCTCGTGGTTCTTGGGGATGCCAACGTTTATGAAAGGCCTTCAGTTTGGTTAATGCCAGTGTTCTGGAGTGTGCCTGGAAGATAGCCGTAGCGTCGGCGCAGATATCCTGGCGGTGGCGACGATGCTTAAGATAACCGACCAGGTTGCGCTGGCGATGTACCCAGCAAACCTGTAACGGCACGAAGCCATACACTGTCCGCACAGCCTCAATCAACCCGGCCGCACCGTCGGTTACGACCAGCTTCAGATGTTTCCCTTCCAACCCGCGACGATATAAACCCTCCAGAAAGGCCTGCCAGTGAATCGTCTTCTCGGAACTGGCCACACGAAAGTCAACAATCTCACGAGAACCATCGGCATACTCAGCAATGGCAAACAGAACTACATACTTGCGCTTAAAGGCACTACGAAGCGTCAGGTAGATACCGTCGAGATAGAGATAGCGAACATCATCTCTCAAAGGAGATGTCCGATAATCGTGAAGATCACCAGAAACCCGCTTCAAGATATCCGACACTGTCTGAGAACCGATAGCATACTGGCCAAAGAAGTCCGTAAAGAAACGTTCAACACGACGAGTTGCCAAACCCAACGTGAACATCTTGAGAATATAACGGTCAAAACCACCACCAAAACGACGGTAACGATCCAAAATGGCACTCTGATAGGCTCCCGAGCGATTCCGGGGAACCAAAACATCTGACAGTACCCCCAGCTTCCAGACCACCTGGCGAGTATAGTAACCGTTGCGATAACTACGACGCTTATTACTACGCTGGTAGTGAGAAGCACCCACTAAATGCTGCTGTTCGATCTTCAGACCCTCTTCCAATAGATGCTTGGCACAAAGCTGCATTCGGCTCTCAAGCTCATCCCAGAAAAGATTCTTGACTTCGCTGAAGCGATAACGTAAATCCTTCTCTGTAAACCACAAGTTTACCACGGGTTTGACTCCTTTCATTTGTCCTGAAAGACTCAATGTCAAACCCGTTGTTATTTCATTTACTCAATTTACACAACTTAGTTTACACTACCCTGCTATTAGGTCGATTGACATGAGTACGCAAATAGGGCATATTCTAGGCCTTACATTTGTGGAGTGATCTGATGAACCTGTACC
>JAGLON010000098.1 GCA_023138975.1 Candidatus Zixiibacteriota bacterium | reverse complement strand
GATTTTGGAAAAGCTTTAATACGACAACCAAACATAAAAAACATTGAAGTAATACGGCTAGAGTTAGCGTACTTCGAAGCACCCGAAGGTGGTTTTGATTGGGAGATTAACTTAGTGAATCCTTACAAGAACATAACTAAGCTAATAAATGTGGGCCACTGCAGTTTCATGTCAAAAGCAATAGCGCAGGATCTCATAGAAAGAATAGTAGGTAATTTTGATACTTGAAAAACATGGTGCGCGCAACGGTTGCCGATCCAGGAAAATTTTTTCAACCAACACAACCTTAGTGTTTTCTGACCTTTACACAAGAAGGCAATTTTTCTTCCACAAAAACGAAGAAAAAAGTTGACATTTCCAGGAAACTGTGTATAATCCTTACCCAAGCCGACTGGCTTTTTGACTTAACTTCACTGGAGATTCACATGACTACTCAAATCAAAACCCTCGAAAAGAAACAACATGTATCATCAATGCACTTACTAGCTGCAAAGGCTGACACCACTAAACCTGCAAAAGTAGAAGTTGTTAAAGAATTGAAAGACCACACTGTAAAAGAGTTGGTTAAAATTTACAACGAAGTAGCCACTAAATTAAGTGAGTCGACTTTGACGGCTTTTCGTAGCAAAGCAATTGCAATTTCAAGGGTTGAAGCCATTAGAAAAGAGCTTGAACGTGTTGAAAAGGTTAAAACCAAAGTTGCTAAGGAGGCTAAGAAAGCTAGCAAAACTAAAACGGCTAAAGTTGTTGAGCCTACACCAAAAACTGACGACAAACCTAAATCAAAAGGCCGCACTTCAACAAAACGGTTCACCTTTGGTAGCAAAGTTTCTGCAGAAGAAGTTGAAAATATGATCAAAGACACTTTTGGTTCAATGTTTAAGATTTCAAAAGTTGAATTTGTGGGTAGCCACTATTGGCATTGTGATCTTAAATTGAAAGGCAGCAAACTAGTTGCTAAGAAAGTCAGAGTTGATTATCTAGTGAACTACCTTCGTATCCCACGCGTGTTCAAAGAAAGCCGCAAAGCAATTCTTGAACAAGCACAAACAGCTTGCACTTAAGCATAATATACCACCACTATGGCGTAATCTCAACATGCCATAGTGGTTCATGTTTGAAATTTAATTGAAGGTAATACCATGAGTATTGAAATAGATCTAACTAAAGTTCCAGTAGAATTGATACATAAACCAACACTTTCACCTTTTGATGAAAACGTGTCTAGGTCTGTAATCAACATCCATAATTGCCACCCGATTTTCAGTGAAATTATGGGTTTTGTAGCTAAAGCAAATTTCACTGATACTTACAACACAAATTTCTTGACACAAGGTAAACAAATAGATTTGAAAGTAACCATGAATGAAAGAGTTGCTA
>JAGLON010000097.1 GCA_023138975.1 Candidatus Zixiibacteriota bacterium | reverse complement strand
CTCTATTATTCAACTGATAATGGTGTTACCTACCCGAATGTAATAGATGACAGTGGTACTGTATTAGCTAGTGCGGGTAATCCGGGTTATAGCTGGAATAATATCCCTAATACACCGGGTTCACAGATCAAGGTAAAAGTAGCTGATACTGTTGACGGTGATGTAACAGCCGGTACAGATGTTTATGCAGTTGCTTCACCTAGATTTAATGTGATCGCCAATATTACAGTGAGCCAGCCTGACGGAACCGGCTGGCTGGTCAGTGATAATTATAATATAGTCGCCAGTGTCAAAGGCGCGGCTAATGTAGATGCTCATTATTCACTTAACAGCGGCACCAGTTGGATCGCTATTGGTTTAGGTAATTATGCGGTCGTAGCTGACAGTGTCAGTATCCCCTGGACAATACCTGATAAAGTCCAGGATGGTGTTTTGGTTAGAGTTGTAAAAGCAGGTGAGAATCCTCTCACTACCACTCAGTTTGGTGATTCGACTACTTTCCCCATCTATGACAAGATTACCGCAATAGCACCTTCAGGCGGTACAGCTATAACAACAGGCAGTAGTGCAACTCAGATCACCTGGACCTCAGCCAGTGCCGGTATGACCAGTTCTCTGGGTACCGTTAATATTTATCTCTCAGCTGATAACGGCGCGACCTGGACAGCCTGGAGTTCATTGGGTGAGTTAAATGACGGTTCAGCCGATTTTACCGCTCCCAGCCTTCATTCAGTAAACTGTAAGGTCAAGATAGAGAGTACAATTAACAGCGCTAATAGCGAAGTTGCTACAGCCTTTGTGATTAGAGATGATATAACTGTAACTACACCTGATGTAGCTACCCCGGCCTGGTTAGTAGGGCAGACCTATACCATTGACTGGACCTATACCGGCCCGGCTACCCGTTCAGACGGCAGCTCTACACCATTGACTGTAAGTATTGAATACTCTTACGACGGTACTCCTGGTAATTATGCGACCCTGGCTACAGGTGTTAGTATAGGTGCCGCTGGAACAGGCAGCTGGGAGTGGACCATAGGCGGAGCTACTGCCTTAGGAACAACAGGTTCAATAAGAGTAACTGATAGTTATATAGCTTTAAGTACAGATGAATCAGAAGGCAATCTTACAGTTCAGGGTAATGTAACTCCTGATGAACTTCTGGCCGGTCCTTATACCGTAGATGATCCCTTGAACCTGACCTGGGCTATTAGCGGCGCGGTTAATTTTGTAAACTTATATTATTCAAAAGACGGCTCTTCAGGCCCCTGGGTAGCAATTGATGACAGCGGTACCTGGCCTGCCGGTACTCAGCCTTATAACTGGACTGTTCCTGATGCTCTTACCGAGACTTTCCATATCAGAATGGATGATGCCCAGAACCCGGCGGTATCTAATGTTACTGTTGATGCTAATATCCGTATAATTGGTAAAATAACTCTGGATAAACCTGATACAGCTGAGCCTGACTGGGTAGTAGGTGATCCTGTTGATATTAAGTTTACACCTACTGGTACTTATTCAGTTTTAATTGAAGGTTCAACAAACGGCTTTAGTGATGAATTAGAGAACTGGACAATTGCGACTATCTCTTCAGCCAGTATCACCAGCGGCGTCCAGTACACTCATAACTATGCCTCTATTGAAGATCATATCTCCGCGGGAGTCAAGGTCAGAGTAAGTGATACTGCCCGTCCGACAGAGGTGAAGGATGTTTCAGCTGAGGCCTTTACAATCAAGGGTAATTTAACTATTGATACACCAACAGATGTGCCTTGGTATGTAGGTGATACTAACCGTACTATCCAGTGGACCCAGGCCGGTAGTGTTGGTAATGTAAAAATAGAATACTTTAACGGTACTATCTGGCAGGATGTAACAGCCTCGGAAGCAACCGGGGTTACCGGTATTTATACCTATGACTGGACAGCCGGTGTTGGTGATGTTAAGAATAGCGGTGCTAAGTTACGGGTAAGTGCTGTTAACG
>JAGLON010000096.1 GCA_023138975.1 Candidatus Zixiibacteriota bacterium | reverse complement strand
TTCTTGTCCAGCCCCTTTTCTTTCAGCACCGCCATCATTTCGCCGACTGTTTTATCAAGCCCGGTTATCTGCTGATAGTAGCGGATATGATGCTCATAACATTGCTCTCTGGTATAATCGTATGAGTACGTTTTAGTCCTTCGCCCCTTGTCCTGATCCATAACGCTTTTGGGAATAAATCGATACGGGTCCGTCCCCGTATCCTCAGGAATCGAAATATTCAGATCCCGATAAAGATCACCATACACAGGATGACCCTTTAGTTTTGGATTCTTATTTGCAGCTTCCGTCCACTTGTGCATACTCCCCGTTTGGCTGCCGTGAGGAATCGAAAAACTCACCGACAGATTAAACGGCTTATCCTTTGGAGCAGTTTCCAGAAAACGTTTAATACTCTCACCCATCACCGGCGTGATAATGTCTTCACCAGAATCCCAATACTCCTTACAGTTGCTCGCTGTCTTCGGGAAAAACTTCGCCCACCCGTCATGCCCTCTGTAGAAGTCAAATTTCTTATCAGCCTCCCCCCTGAAAGTATAATACTCAACCCCGAACTTGCCGATGAACCCGGTATAATACCCGTTTTCTCTCAGCAGTGAAGGATACGACTTTGCCCATTGCTCTTCGTTGAGTTTATACGACGATGTAAAACCGACCCCGTGCACACGTTCATGCATCCCCGTAAAAAACGAAACCCGGCTAGGGCTGCAAACCGGCTCAGCAATATAAGCATTACTGAAGCGCACACCGTTTCGAACAAGCCCATCGAGATGAGGAGTCTTAACCCACCCATGCCCCATAACCCCCAAACTATTGTCACGCTGATCGTCAGTCAAAAGAAAAATAATATTAGGCCTTTGCTCACGTCGTTGCGACTGATTTCCATCAACAACCCCGCACCCGGCAACCACCGCACCGACTCCCACACCAACAACCTTCAATAATTCCCTGCGACTTATGAGCATATGACTTTCCCTGACTAGACCATTTCCAAACTTGTATTAATAGATTTTCGACAGAGCATATCTGTACCCTTTAATTCACCTAAGACAATGTCAGACACCGTATCGTTATTCCGCGCCTTTATATTTAAGCCAATAATTCTTCAATGTCAACGGAACACACCTTGTACTATCTATGTCTCCATTTTCAAGCATATAGAGCAAATAATCACATATTGCTCTTTTTTGCTTATTATTTAAGGCATCAAAACAGTTATAGAAACATGATACGTCGTCTTCCAAATGGTTAATGTCTGAGTCTGCCCACGGATTAAGAACAGCCAGGACACAATCACCAAAGAGGCCTATTTGGTCTTCCAGGCTTGCTAATAGATAACCAGGAAGATAATATCTCAGTGCCTTATCTGTCATTACTTGTATAGCACTATCACGCCCATCTCTAATAAACTCTGCATCAATCTGACTCCATTTCTTGCCCAAAAAGCCTTCCATGTCTTCTGAATAAAAGTGACATATAGCAACTCCAATATCCTCCGGATTATTGCCCGGGAAAGGAACATCTTCAAAAGCTTCTTTAATCTCATTCGATAACTCTTTTTTAGTCATTTTAAACTCATTCCTTATTCTGGTCGTGGCCACCCGTATTTAGG
>JAGLON010000095.1 GCA_023138975.1 Candidatus Zixiibacteriota bacterium | reverse complement strand
AGAGCATACGAAGTATCCTTACTTGATGGTATCATGGTCAGCCACATGAAGTGATTTTCTGATATCCTCAAAAAAATAAGTTACACCGACCGTTACTTTCATAGTCCCTCAGAAGTTTTATAAATATGGAAGTGGCCAAGAAAGAAATACCCATTCAAATTATTCAAGAAGTGTTGTGTTTCGGGAAGAAACTTCCAGAAGACATGGCGAAAGAACTTGCCAAAATTCTATGGAGTTAGGGCGAAGAAGCCTTATCCTATTTTCTGCTTGAACTTGCGAGTCGAGTGAAAGATTTGAAATCATCTCCTTCGACTCCGTCCGGAATGATTCCTCCCTACGAAAAAGAATCCAAAAAACAAGCAAGAAGAAGAGAAAAAAGAAAAGTGGAGGAAAAAAGGGGCATCCAGGCTCACGCCGCCCCAAGCCTGACCAAATTGACAGACACAAAGACCATCGGCTTGATCGGTGTCCTGACTGTGGAAGCCAACTCCCGCTTTGCAACGATTTTTTCAAGAAGAGTTTAATGGAATTCTTGTCACGGACTTTTGGGCGGCTTATGATGCTATTGCGAGAGGAGAGAGACAGTTTTGCCTTGTGCATCTTCTTCGTGAACTGGAAAAAGTTAACTTACGGAATAAGTCAGAAGAGTGGCAAGCCTTTTCTAAAAAAACGAAGCGACTCATCAAAGACGCTCTTCGACTACGTGCGCGAGAGGATTTCACTCCCGATCGATACACTTCTCGTATCCACAAGATTGATGAGCGTTTGCTGGATTTGGCTTTGGCTTCCTACATCGATAAAGATGCGAAACGCTTAGCTAAACGGTTGGATAAACGTCGTGACGAGTTATTCGTTTTCCTTGACTACCCCAATGTTCCAAGTGATAACAATCATGCTGAACGAGAAATACGCTCTGCTGTTTTGATGCGAAAAGTCATTTATGGAAATCGGAGCGATAATGGTGCGTTAACTCAATCGGTTTTGATGACCGTTTTTCGAACACTTAAACGACGTGGATACAATCCTATTCAGACTCTCTTTTCTGCTCTTCGCACCTCTAGTCAAACCGGTAAATTGCCTCCTTTCCCTCCTGTCATCACTTCAAATGGGTGAAATGATACACTTGCTGAAAGGGATGAAAATAGAGCGTCCCAATCAAGTGTGGATGACGGATATCACCACCATTCCCTTGCCGAGAGGATTTGTGTATTTGGTGGCTTTAATCGATATGTGCAGCCGTTATGTGGTGGCATGGGAATTGTCGAATAGTATGGACACGGGGTTCTGTTTGGACATGCTGGAGAACGCTTTTCAAAACCAGAAGCCGGAAATCATCAACAGCGATCAGGGCTGTCAATTCACAAGTCAAGCCTGGATTAACGCCATAGAAAAAGAAGGGATTCAAATCAGCATGGACGGCAAAAGACGATGTTTAGATAACGTGTATATCGAGCGGTTTTGGCGCTCACTCAAATACGAAGATAGGTAGGTCAATCCACCGCAAACGGCGACCGAAGCCCGTCGGACTATTGCGAAGTACATTAAGTTTTATCATCACGAACGGTTCCATCAATCCT
>JAGLON010000094.1 GCA_023138975.1 Candidatus Zixiibacteriota bacterium | reverse complement strand
CGGTACTCGCGGCTCACTTTGCCTTCCGGATCTGTTACTTCGCTTTCTGTTTGTCCGGATACTACACTGTACCGGATATTAATTTCACTTTCATCCGGGAGTATTTTCTGTGTTACACGGCCTATGGTATCATAATATGTTAAAGTGGGATTTTTTTCCGGGCCGCTTCCTGTAAATTCCAATACTTCCCCGGGCTCAAACCACGTTTGGTGCTTATTTTGAACACGGCCCATATTATCGTATTCTATAAGACCGCTTACATTCATTCCGGTTACTGTATTTTCTAATTCCGTATCATAGACTTCACCGTCTTTTTTTACCTGGATTACACGGCCAAGTCCGTCTTTAAGGGTCACTGTGGTTAATACATCATCATTTTCCGAATCAAAGCTTAACTTATTAAAGGTAACTGCCCGCTGGGGAAACTCGTGTTCATAATATTCAAAGCTTAGCGCGGAAATATCATCCGGATCATCATAGGGTGACCAAACTTTTTCCAGCCTTCCGAAATTATCATATTCCCAAATCATTGTATTTGATGATATGTCCGTACTTTCTACAGGTACACCAAAACGATAATCATAAGCCGCGGTACTTGTATAGTCGAAGCTGTCTGTAATACGCAATATGTATGTTTGCACATTTAAATCATAATCATAATTCACATTGTATCCGCCGGGATATGTGATCTCTGTAAGGTTACCGTACATATTATAGGATATTGATGTACTTGCATATTCATCACTTTCTCTTAAATAGGCGCTGTGTTCTATTAGGTTTCCCCGCTCGTCGTATATGCCGCGTCTCATTCTTACCAGCTCTCCCTCATAGTCCCATACGGCAATCTCTTCCGGCAGACCCATAAGATATCTCTGGGGATAATAACGGTATAAAATGTTAATCACTATATTATCGTTGTCTCTTGTTGTATCGCCTAAATCCAGTATGCGCATAACATTGCCGTAGGCATCGTAAATTGTGTACTGTGTTTCGCTCTCTGTATATTCACCGCTCACAGGATCATAGCTCCGTTGTCTCTCACTTATCAGCTGCGGGAAAACTGATTCTCTGTCTCCAGGTCCGGAGGGAATATGCTCATAAACAGGGATATATTCATTCATTAAAAGCTCATATAAGCGGCCGGCGGAATCCTCTTTTTCCGATTGAACTAAAAGTCCGTGGCTCCAGTATTCCCGGTTGTTATAATAACTTCGGCTTATACTTTCGTCCGGGGAAACTGTTTCTATTATGGCAAATCCATAAAACTGACGGTTTGTACGGCTGTAATAACCGCCTGTATAGTTATATCTGTTTTCGTATGTATCCGTATCTTCTCCCACGGCATCCATTCCGTCATTTACTAAAACACTGCTCATGACCCATCTGCTGTTCGGAAGGTCTTTTGTGTTCGGAGTTTTTTCATAATCTATGTTTATAATACCGCCGCCGGGTGTTCTTACTTCACATAATAGCCCAGACTTACCGGCATTATTTAGCTTAACACGGGAAAAGTTTTCCGTGCTGTCCTTAAAAATATGATCCGGCAAACCGTCTCCGTTTATGTCCCTTAATTCCAGGCGGGCAGATGAATTTTTGTAATGAAAGCTGGCTCTTGGTGTTATATATATGCCTATGCCCGGAGGGAAAAACGGCAGGGGCGGTATAATAGTTATCTCCGGCGTATAATTAATTCCAATTGTGAGATTAAAACCGCCTGAATAACTTATTACATCCGGAACACCGGCTATGTTATCCCCAATACTCCCTGGAACATTATCACTGCTTTGAATATTTCCAAAATCAAGATCCGCGTTTGCACCCTTATTATCTCCCATACCGGATACCGCGTCTTCTACTATCTCTTCAGCCTGATCCTCCATATAACTGCCTAAATTAAAACCATCATTGTCTATTTCCCAGTTAGCAGGAACATACCATTTAACTGCAGGTCCAAAGCAGTCGCCATAGTTAAAACGCACTGTAAAAAAATTACCTTCTTCTGATTTATAAACCTGGTCTTTAAGACCGTCACCGTTCATGTCTATAAGGTCTAATCTTGTTGCATTACCGCTGGTACCGAAATAAGCATTAACTCCAATACCATAAAGACCCAAACTTACAGAACTGCCTAGACTAAGGTTAGAAGAATATCGTATTGCATGTTTATTTCCCGTAAGCCTGCCAAGGGAATCATAAGGATCCGGTGCATAACCGGACGGGCCGTCTACTGTCCATTGGGGCACGGAAGTAAAATTACTGCCAGTATTAAGACGCACCTGATACCCTGTGGTATCATTACTTGAATCACGGAATAAATGGTCCGGAAGACCGTCTCCATTTATATCAATAAGATCTGTTGTTGTGCGGGACCTTCCGAATGTACCGCTTATTCCTATACCTACCGGAGAAGCTTCGGAAGGTTCGACGCCGTCACTTTCTCCCCGGCTGTCAATTATATTTTTAATAACAGACGCACCGGGACCGGGACTTAATCCGAAACCAAAACTATTATTTTTACTCTCCCTTAAATAACCGGACATTCCATTCATTGTATATGAATCACCAAATCCGTCTCCATCTACACCGGGATATATTCTAATAGAACCATTTCTGCATATAATCTGGTCCGGGTATCTGTCCTTGTTAACATCCATAAACTCTCGTTCGGAATGTGAACCGCCTTCACCGCCGCTTACACTTAGCCCTAGTAATCCGGCATTCCAGTTTTTAGAATCGCCCTTGCTGTTGCGGATACCTCCTATTCCGGCACCGGGAACAATACCGGGTACCGGTACCTTATCTATGGTATCCCCGCCCTTACGACTCGGGCCCATCTCGCTTCCTGTAATATAACTGGTAAAATAATACTGTCTTTCATAAGGATCGCCTGTATCCCTGTCATATCCCTTATCACTATAAGTACTCTCTGCGCCGTGCCAGATATCTACATTAAAAAAGGCTGCATTTCCGCCGAAAAGCTCTTCCATCTCCGGGGTAAGTTCCGTATACGCATTCTCATCCCTAAAGGCCATAGGTAAAGAGTAAACTATATCCAGTTCATCAATATAATCCTGTGTGCCAAGCCGCTCTTCATCCCAGTCCGTAAAAAAACCATTCACCTCGCCGTAATACCAGCCATATACACCGCCGCTAAATGGTTCATCCGATGTAAATTGCGGTAATCCGCTTTCCGTGGTCCAATCTTCATCCAGCATTTCATCATAACCGGAAACATCACCGGTTCTAACTAAATCCCGGATATTAAAATCGGGTAATGCTTTAAACACATGTACATATTCCCTTTTAATTACCGTACTTCCGTCATTCCTGTAATCCTCAAGTCTTACAAAACTGCTCTCCGGGCCGCTGTTTTCCAGGCGGGTACTTATTACAGTATCTTCTTTTACACCTTCCGGTAAAATACCCGAATCAACATCATATTCACTGCTTTCCCCTGCTGTAAAATTCCGTGATAGTCTGTTAAACAAACTTATTCCTGCCTTTTCCAGAATTAAAAGCATTATTTCATCCTTGGCAGCTTCCAGTTCTTCCTCTTCTTCCGGAAGTTCTCCTAATATGAAATAATTGCTATTAAGGGTATACCAGGACCTTAAATAATCCGTATCTATAAGTAGTCCTAAAACCCTTACCATATCTTCTATAGTTAAACCCACTACTGGAACGTACTCACCATCCGGCACTTCCGGGGGCTCGGGTATTGGCTCATAGGGCACAAACACATAACAGCCGTTTAAAAAAGACTGGTCTTCGGCAGTTAATAAAGGCAGTATATTATTCTCAAAATTATTTTTTAGTATTGATAACCCAAGCGCTTCTTCGTACAATTTTAAATACACCGGAGCATAAACTCTCTCCGGAACATCTTCCGAATACCTCAGATGAAAAGTCTTTGTATAATGCTCGTCTTTAAAATACACATGAATAGATTCTTCATCCTTTTCCACATTCAAATCCGGGGAAACACCTGCAGTAAGTACTGTTTCTATGCCGTCCTCTTCTGTTATAAGTACCACATTCGTACCATCATCATTTATCCATCGCAGGCGTATTATCTCATTATATTCATCACGGGTAATCTCCATCAGAACACCCTTTTGGGTATGAGCGCCTAAAACCGGTACTTCTTCATCCTCTAAAATATCACATAAAATATCGCGGCGTTGGTCATTTAAATTCACATAATAACTTTCATCTGATGCTTTCTGTACCGGAACATGCCTTCCTGTGTACATATAGTTTGTAAAACTTTTGTCCCAGTCTTCGTTCAGGGTTTCCATTAGAAAAAACAATATTTTATCTCTATTGCTGCCGGACATATTCAGAATATATGCACATCTGTCCGCGTCCCAGTAATATGCTGTCTGCTTCCAGAACACATGTTCCGGATTATTTTCTTCCGGGAATATTATTTCATTAGTAACCGGATCTTCATACGGAATTTCCTGGGAATAATTTTCATTTATATACGCGAGAATATCATCTTCATATGAAACAACCGGTATCTGCCTGGGTACAACATACCCGGCCCGGACAAGGACTGTCCTTATACGGTTGGCTTTATCCCGGTCTGTACCATCAAGAGACTCTATAGTAGAATTTATTTTAAGCGTATAATTTATAAGCTGGCCCTGATTGCTTGTGTTTCTAGTATACAATCCATTTATTTCATTCCAAACACTTTCGTTTATAGTACGGGCTCTGTCTCTCATTTCCCTATACCGGCCGGGTGAAAGAATATGAGGCAGATACGCGCAGTCAAAAAGAGCCATGTCCTCATGTATTACAATGCTCTCGTACTTTATCTCCGGGTCCCATTCGGTCACATCATCTTCCATACCCTTTATAGAGCTTACACGAAAGTAAAGGTCATCTCCGTTTTCCACTGTAAATGTATTATTATGCATGTAATAATCCCCGGGCATTAAAAGCGCGGAAACACTCCGTTCCTCTTCCGGAACATTGTTCCAGGTACCGGGATTATTTATACCACTCCACACATTATCATTATTATGATAAAAATTTGCCTTTATTCCGTCTGACGGATTCATGCCATCAAAAGACCGCTCGCCTCCCTCTATATTTATAACCATACCGGTTACTACAATAGTCCCGCTTTTGTACGCATTCCACCTGCGCACGGGATCTGTAAGATGAAAAACTTTTTTTAGCTCTTCTATCTGAGGGTCCGGTTCCGGAGTAACGGATGATGCGCCCATATCCATCCAGTTGATCCTCTCAAAATTACTGCCTCCTGTATTGCGGTAATAATAATTACACTTTTCATCCGGGATAATATCTACATAACCATCTCCATTCACATCCGACAGCGCGGACGATGAATGCGACCAGGTATAAGTTTTACCAAGCGAACCTCGGAGTATGCTTATGCCGCCGCTTATTCCAAAACTAAACGAGCGCTGCTTCCCCTCATTTATAAACCCTGTAAAACCGGGCAGAACAACAGGACCCGCAAAACCACTCCCTGTATTTTCACGAAATATTATATCTCCCCTTATTCCGCCGGAACGCGTAATCTGGTCCGGTAGTCCGTCGCCTGTTATGTCTAAAAACATGTCCTTGCCGACTGTCTGTTCCGCCTGAAAACCCAAATCAAGACCAAAAGAACATGTTTTTATTGCATTACCGGCGCCTCCTATTATAGGGGATATACCAATTCCGGCGTATAATCCGCCGCCGCCGCCGAGTGTTCGGGAACTGCTTAACGGACCGCTGTCTGCATTACCCCAGGAAACTGTGTCATTAAAACCATCATAACCTCCGGGTACATCCGGTATATCAAAATAATCGAAATTATAAGCATAAAACTCATTTTCACTTGAATCCAGCTCACTAAATTTTAAAAGACGCGAATGGCCGAATATATTACCAGGGCCTGTTTCATCATCGTACTCAAAATCATAACTGCGTATTAAGGAATTATCATAATAAACATCTACCCGTTCCAGCCTTAAACTCAGCTTGGATATGTATCCGCCGGAACAATCGCTTAAACGGTCTCTGCGGTCATTCCCGGTGATAAAATCTACTCTGTAATGACCAGTCTCTCCGATAGTATGACCGGTATATATTATATTATCCAAATAAGTATAATTCTCCTCTTTTTTATAATGATACTCGATTGTATTCCCGTTCCTGTCTGTTATTCCGGACAAATGCCAGATAAAAATACCAGCACCGGCACCCGAACGGCTCTCTCCGGTATTCCCGTAAAGCCATACTGTACCGCTCTTATCCGTAACTTCCCAGAAATAATTTAATGCATTATTCCCTTTTCTGAGTATACGCTTAAAATCACGCTCCACACGGGGGATAAAAACAGAACCGTCTATTGTATCACCAGTGTATATAAGCTCTGCTCCATTTAAAAGATAAGAATCTGTCCTGTTATTAACCGGATTGTTATAAACAGGAAGTCCAAAACGTGTATCTATACGGATTTCCGGAACCGGAAGATTAAAACCTCTTCCAACCCAGCTATTACCGCCGCCGGAACTGTAATCCAAAGACAGTACCGGGGCCATTCCGGCACGTCCGGGAGGCAGACGAAAAGGCAGATTAAAATTAGCATTACCAAAAGGGCCTGGCTTAAGACCATCCAGCCCTGGTATACCGTTCGCTGGATCTCCTGCTTCTATATCTTTTATGGAATTGGGATTAAAGGAAAGTGGATCCGGGCTTTCCGGAAGCTTAAGTGTGGAGGCAATATAATCACTAAAATGCGTAGTAATGCTTGTTATTTCTCCTGACTTTTTATCCACTGAAACACGTTCAAGACGCTTCCAATGACCTTCTTTTTCATTATAAAACCATGTATATAATTCTGATACATTATATGGTGTAACAATTTCCATATTATACGGCATTGTAATAAATACAGGAATCTTAAACTCAAGACCGTGCGG
>JAGLON010000093.1 GCA_023138975.1 Candidatus Zixiibacteriota bacterium | reverse complement strand
ATAGAAGCACCTGCTAAAATTGAAATTAGCGGATTCGAAAAAATGAAATTGTTGCATGGTAAAGTTTTCGCTATCGTACCGGAACATGCAAAAGGATTTACAATTGAAACACCAAATTCGACCATCATCGACCTGGGAACAGAGTTCGGAGTAAAAGTCGACTCAACTGGCAAAACTGATGTGCACATGTTCACAGGCAAAGCATCTCTGATTCCTGGAATGAAAGGCCATACTGGCTCCACACAGGACCTACTCGCTGGAGACGCAAAACGCGTCGACCTTTCAGGAACGGTTCACAATATGGAAATTAATCAAAAAGCATTCGTGCGAAAAATATATGCCGACAAAGGGATTATCTGGCGGGGAAATGACATCGACCTGGCAGATATCGTTGGCGGAGGCAACGGATTCGGGTCAGGAACCGAAAACATCGCAATCCACCCCTTAACAGGCAACCACCACTGGGTCAGCGCAAACTTTATCGAAAACTATTCAACATTGCCCACAAAGAATTCCATAACCGAAGTCAGAAATATTCCAGCAGTAGACTGCGTTTTTGTTCCGGACGGAAGCAGAGGACCGGTTGACATCTCAACCAGCGGCCATCAATGGACCACTTGTCCCGACACAAACGGTCTTTGCCACTGGGGAATTGGAAGCAATCTGCCTTACCTCCACTCTGAATACAAAGGAAGATACTTTCCCGTTATCATCGACGGAATTAATTACACCATCGGTCAAAACAGGTCAATCAACATGGCTTCGAATCTGGGAGTAACTTTCGACCTTAACGCGATACGGGATCAGCTTCCAAATCTAAGTATCAGTAGCTTCAGGAGCATTTGCGGTATATCCGACAACACGCTAAACAACCCCAGAGTAGACTGCACTGTACTGATAGATGGAAAACTGGCTTTCCAGAAAATAGCAATGAAAAAACACGACGTGGAAAATATCGATATCCCTATTGAGTTGAGCAGCCGTTTCCTGACATTGATAGTCACAGAGAGCGACGATAACATGTCAGGTGACTGGTTCGCTTTCGCTAAGCCAAGACTGGTAGTCAAGCCAACCGAGGATTAAATATATGTTTGTTTGAGTTTGATTATGATAGATTTCGCAAAATCAAAAATTAATTACGTATAATTGCATTTACTTTGTATACGTGGTCGGATATTATTTTAGGTTAGGACTTAGGTCTTTTTACTCAATTTGAAATGATCACATATCAAGCAAAGCACCATTATTGACCAATAAATATTGTTGAATTGGAGAAAAAATGAAAAAAAAGGCGTTTACACTCATCGAATTACTGGTTGTCATCTCTATCATCGCAATGTTACTGGCGATACTGATGCCCTCACTTAGCGCGGTCAAAAAGAAAGCTACATCAGCCGTATGCCTTGCAAATCTGAGGCAAATGTCTACGGCCTGGTATTTGTATGCCGGTGACAATGACGGCAGAGTTGTAGGAGGCAGTACAACAAGAAACTCTCCATACGATGAATGGAGTCCCGGCGTCCCGGCTTACTCATGGGTACTTTTCCCTCTTAATGACAGCGGAAGCCCGGTTAATGAACGTAATTCTGATGTCGAACAAAAGATCAATGGTATCAAAGCGGGCCTTTTATACACATACCTGGAAAACCCGAAAGTCTACCACTGCCCAGGCGACAAAAGATACCAGACAGCACCTGTAAAAGGTGGCTCGGGCAAAGGAGGATACAGAACATATTCAATCGTGGGAGGAATGAACGGAGTTAACCCGGCAGGCGGTTGGGAGATCGTCCCGATCACTGTGGACAGCCAGATCCGCCAGCCCTCTTCAAAATACGTATTTGTCGAGGAAATGGATGGAAGAGGCTGTAACGCCGGTTCATGGGTAATCAACCCGAAATCAAAGGGATGGGTTGACCCTATGGGAATATGGCACGGTGATTCAAGTACACTTGGTTTTGCAGACGGACATGCCGAACTCCACAAGTGGCGTGAAGATAGTACTGTCAAGATGTGTGAGGAACAAACATTCTATGCTCCCCTGCTTCCTGGAGAAGAAGGTACTGATCGTGAGTATATGTTGGAGCACTATCCTTATAAGTCTTTAAAATAAAACCTTGATTCTATTGCTTGGTAAGTTGCTGTTTCCTTATGCAACAGTAACTAAAACTATAACTGTAATTTGCTATCTGTGAAATTCTGACCATGGGATTATGCTCTGTAGAGCAGAAAGGATTGTATGGAAATGTGAGTATAATGGTGATGGATGTGTGTTGTAAGTAATAAAAAAGGTAATTTATTTCGGAGGCAAAAAAGATGAGAAAGTTATTATTGTTTACTTTACTGTTAATGGTAACCTCAGGTATTACTTGGGCTGGCAATCTAGCCCTCAACGGTACTGTCACTGCTACTTCCACCGCTCATGGCTGGGTACCAGAAA
>JAGLON010000092.1 GCA_023138975.1 Candidatus Zixiibacteriota bacterium | reverse complement strand
CAAGCGTGGTCAGCAGATTATGCGGATGTGTACTGAAGCATTTGAACAAGAGACATTGTTAACCCAGGAGGATCTGGCGGAACTATTGGACTGTGACGCACGCACTATCCGTAATGATCAGCAACGTTTTCAAAAGCAGCATGACATCTTAATCCCGACTCGCGGAAATAAATGTGATATCGGACCAGGTATAACACATCGCGAAAAAGTGATAAAGCAATTTATTGAGGGTGCAGAAGCGGTAAATATCGCCCGCAACCTCCAACACTCGCTTAAAGCGGTTGAGCGTTATATCTCCAGCTTCTGCCGCATTGTTTATTGCCAGCAGCAGTTGCGGAACAGCCTCACTACTGCCATGGTTGTGGGGTGCAGTGTTCATCAGGTCAATACTTGTCTGGACATTCATCGCGAATACTGCACAAAATCGCGTTATAAAGAGATTTTGGAGAAAGTTGAGCGTGTCGGCAGCGCATTTTGGGAAGCGCAGGACGGTAAAAAAAAGCATGGGCAGACGAACGGGAGGAACAAATGAAACTTAAATTGAATCCAAAAGAACCAGCTTGGAAGCGTAAAACTCTTGACGGAACACTGAAATACTTCTTTATGCAAAACTGTCCTCAGCTTGGCGGTGCGCTTACAATCGAACCAGTTGTGAGGGAGGTTATCAGTATTTTTGATCATTTTTGTCCGCCGACCGAACGCATGCGCATGGGACAAGTTATGTGGTATGCTGTCGATGTCAATGAACGTGCCGGATATGGCAAATCTATTGATAAATGCAAATTGAATCCAGTGATTCTTGACTTGGTTAACCTCAAAGATGTTGATGATTTAATCAATGGAGTTAAAAAACGTGAGCGGAATAAAAAAGTAATAGTCAGGTTATTTGAACAGGCATTTGAGCAGGGAGGAGTTTTGACCAATGCCGATGTCGGCGGAATAATGCGTCTTTCTCCGGTAACAATATCAAAATATGTCCGTGAATTTGAAAAGGAAACAGGAAAACTTGTTCCGAGGCGAGGCAATATCCATGATCTTGGACCAACTCTGACACATAAGCGAATAATCTGTATAAAATGTCTTCAAGAGGGAAAAACAGTCGAGGTTACTGCACGAGAGACGAATCATTCCCCGGCGGCAGTCACCAGATATATCAATGATTTCAAGCGAGTTCATACCTGTTTGAAGGATGGCTGGGCGGTAGAAAAAATTTCTTATACAACTGGGCTTTCAAAATCACTAACCAAAGAGTATATTAACTTAATCAATAACAAAAGGTCGGAATCATGAAAACATCAAATTCCAG
>JAGLON010000091.1 GCA_023138975.1 Candidatus Zixiibacteriota bacterium | reverse complement strand
AACCTCCAACCCAAACCCTTGCACACCCTATGCCAGTTGGCGAATATATCGAGAGATGATTCCATGCTTTCCATAATACAGTTTTCCAGAAATTCCTTTTGTAATGTTTATTTCGTATCTTGGCGCTGTTAACGCAATAAAAACAACAGCTCTCAAAATGGCCTTTTTTTTCCTTCGTATTTCAATGCAAACATTACACCAAATGTCAGGTTTCTATCGGGATCGAATCAATGACGGCTTTCTTGAATTATACCGGGCGCTTAATTGCTCTTCGATATATTAGTTACAAAAATTACAGGGAAAACGGGTACGCATGTGCGCGATCGTGTGCGCGATGCGCGCGACATGATCTATATACGTATATTGGATCCGTGTGCGCGCGCCATGTATGTGATGTGCATATTGATGTAATATATATATATATATACCTTAACTATAGGCAATTATAGCATAATCGTGTATTGAAGTTTATATTGATTGGCCCCTGATGGATATGTTGCATATCGTTTTTAGGTAAGTTTCAGATTTTGGGTTTTCTATCCTTTTTGAATTCTAAATAACCGTTATCATTCGCAATCGTATGGCGATAAAATAGTTACAAAAAAGAGTGTAATGTTTGTATCTATCGGACGATTAATTAAACGTCATCGCTCGATAAAATTAGTATACGAAGTGGTTTTGGGGCTAATTTTACGCGAAAAGCTTGATCTGATAATCGATGAAATCCGAAACTTGCTCCATGGATTTAAGCCACTTTGGCAATTTGCCAATTGTCCATAGCACTTTTTCTATGCCGTCCGATTCTGCTAAATCAATTTCGCAAATAGCAAATTCAGCAGCATAGTCTATTAACTGTTCTTGGCAAATGACTATGCTTTCACTTCTTGCTTCCTTCAACATATCGTCTATAAAGCGTTTTCGATCAGAATAATCAGAAAGTTCTTCTAAAAAGTCTAAACGATACTCTAAATAATCAAAACATGTCATAAAATCCATTTTCGGGAAGTTCTTTTCTGTAAAATTTTCCATAATTATTCTCCTTATTTTTGCGCTACTCGCTGAAAAACAGTGCAATAGATGTGCCCAAAAACGTGCATTTAAAAAAAATAATTGTTATTATGAAGATCATGGCCCAGATGTTTCAAATAGATATGTCAGACATGGATTTCCTCATCAGGCTTTTTCGGAAAATGCCTGATAAATTCGAGCGCGCTGTGGGGATGATGCTCAATGAGTTCGCCTTTGAAACCAGGAAAGAGGCGATTAATCTGGTGCCCCGAAAAATGACCGTACGAAACAAGGGCTTTATGAAAAGATCGCTTGTTGTCAAAAGGGCCGCGCTCAGGGGCGACATTCGCTTTATGAAGTCTGAGGTGGGGTCGATGCAAAGGCCACGCTTTACAGGCTGGAAAGAACAAGAACTAGGCACCGTTTCAGAGAGGCCAAATGTCGCCACGTTGGCAGCAAGGGGCGGTGGGCGCCGTGGTATTGTGAAAGGGCGATTCAGGCTGAGGCGTGGCCAAAACTATCCAGACCCCATCGACTATCCAGGAGAATCACCACGGGGAGTCAGTGGCGATGAATCCCATAGAGCATTTATTATGCTAAGAACGTTATCCAGAAATAAATATAAAAAGCCGTTCTTAATACGCAGGTACAGGAAGGCACAGCCAGGCCTATACCGCTTGGTGGGTGGTGCGAATAACAAACGACTACAGATGCTTCAAGCAACAAAGCCTAAGTTCCGCCGTCCCAAGAGAGTGAAGTGGCTACGAAGAGCGAGAGGCAAGATGTTCGCCACTATCGATCTCAACCGGACGTGGGCCAAGACAATGAAGCGCGTACTCACCATAAGATAACCACTACACGATACACCTGAGACCCTCTAAAACACTGATTAATCTGAGTTCCTCCGGGACAGTGATAGCATGGCTTTCCCGCCCCGCCCCGCAAACCCTTGCAGGACTAAGGCGCGCGCGCTCCATCGCCCCATGATGTCTGCAAGAAAAAACGTAATGATTTCAATATGTTAAAAGGTACTGTGCGATTTCGCACACCCGCGGCGGGAGTACTGTCGCGCCG
>JAGLON010000090.1 GCA_023138975.1 Candidatus Zixiibacteriota bacterium | reverse complement strand
GAAGGAATCCCCACTAATCCTCCAAGCAGCCCGCTGATAACCACTGCGCAAAGCAGATTAACCAGGAACGGACTACCCAGCTTCAATGCCATCAGCGCTGCAACGTATGCCCCTACCCCGTAAAACGCCGCATGAGCGATCGAAAGCAGGCCGGTATAACCGACAATCAGATTTAGCGATTCAGCCAGAATCACGTAGATGCCGATGAGTATGAATATATGCAGCAGATATTCCAAATAATCTCCCTATCAGACGGTTGCGCTCTTGATTTTTTTTCCCATAAATCCTTCCGGCCTAAACAGCAGGAACAACACTAACACCACAAAGGCAATCGCCTCCTGCCACTGAGAGCCGATATACCATGCCCCCAGATGCTGTGCCGTTGCCAGCAGTAATGCTCCCAGTGCTATCCCCGGAATACTTCTCACACCGCCAATAATAACAGCCACCACTCCCATCATCAGAGCGTTCATACCCATAGTCGGCGTCATATCAACATCAAGGGCTACCAGTATCCCCGCCAGGCCGGCAAGGGCCGAGCCGATGGCAAATGCCCATAAAATAACTCGATTCGAATGAATCCCGGAAATATTGGCAAGCTCCGGATCATTGGCCACTGCCCGCATGGATTTACCAATCCGGGTTACCTTAAGAAATGCCGATAAAGCAATTACCAAGACTATACTTACACCTATCGTAATGATCTGAATGGGCGTAATCCTGGCCCCCAGGATATTGATCCCCTCCTGCACCGTACCAGTCCGAATACTTTGTGTATTATCCCCAAAGGCCATGGAAATAACATTTTGCAGCAGGATATACATCCCCAGCGATGCCAATAACAGCACCAGCCCGGACGAGCCTCTATTGTGAAACGGTCGATAGACCAGTATCTCCATCAAACAGCCTAATATTGCACCGAATGCTATCCCTAAAACAATAGATATCCAAAGTGGCATCCCTAACCACTGCGTGAATAAAAAAACAAAATAAGCTCCGGCAGTGAATACGATACCGTGAGCGAAATGGAAAAAATTGACAGTCGAATAAATAACAGAAAAACCCAGGGCAACTAGAAAATAGAAGCAACAAGCGATAAGACTATTTACAATGATCTGTTGTAGCATCTTTTTTTACTTACTTTGCATTATCGTGACTATTATATAACTTAGCATATGACTGACGAATGATGTTTCGGCATTATGCCGTAATCTTCCTTTAATACCGTTTCCACCATCTCCGCTTCGATTCTATAGAATACTTTTTTTGCATTTTCGCCTCCGGCAAGTATATCGTCAAGGCTAGCTCTATTCTTGTTTTCGGCCCGCAGAACAACTTTTTTGGCAATGGATTGCAATTGCCGAAAATTGCCCTCCCAGGCTATGCGAGTATCCATCAAAGTCTCATAGGCATCAATGTCGATCCATATATCAAACCATTTAACCTTTTTAGGCAATTCACTTTTCACAAAGAATGAGAACAAAATAGGTATGTCCTCTCGACGATCCGCAAGGGTTTTAAGGTCTATTTTTCCATCTCTGATTAATCGATGATATAGATCTTCTCTTAAACGTCGCATATTGCGTAATTTCTCATAAAGCATGTTGGTCGCCAATGAACCGATAATTTCTCGATGCGAAGAAAGTCTCTGCAAATCGTTTTCCAGCGTAAGCGATTCTTCGGGTTCGTTTACCACACCTACTACCAGAAAATCCATCTTGGGGTAATCACTCGGATACTCTTCAATACTCCCAAGTGATTGAACCTGCATATTTTGCAATACGCGCAGCAGTGACCCCTGGGCATCTATATCAAGGCTGTTAAGTTCGTCAAGGATAACTACGGGAAGAAGGCCTTTTGATCTAACTTCTTTAAGCCGATTTTTTGCTTTTTCTTTATGTTTTTCTTTTTTTTCTTCGTTGTTTCTTTCTTCTTCTGTCATCTCTTTCAAGGTTTCAGCAAAAAAATATTTATCAAGAAAATCTTCCCATACTTTCCTGAATATCCCTTTCAAATGCATTTCGTAGCTCGCTACAGATTTCCCTTTATACGGATGGCCCATAACCAGTTCAGCTCCACTCATCAGGGGAACGGACAGAAATCCTGGTTTAAGTGCCGCCATATTTATAGTGTATGGTCTGCCGAACCGGTATTCGGGATAGAGTAGTTGGATGATACCGGACATGGGGTCTTTGCCCGAACCCTGGCCGCCAATAACCAGGAACGAAGCTAAATAATCTCTTTCTTTGACAACGTCAGATTTGGGCAATTTGTGAACATAAGATATTCGTTTGAATTCATTGAGCAATCCGGGAGATGCAATTACATACTTTCCGAACTTTAACGATTTTGTTAATAGCTTTAAATT
>JAGLON010000009.1 GCA_023138975.1 Candidatus Zixiibacteriota bacterium | reverse complement strand
ACATGCACAGCGATCTGGCGATTTCATTCAAGGCGGCCCGCTGGATGAGCGCGAGTCCCGCCGGCGGTTCGATTGAGTCCAATAGTTCGGCCGTTGTGACAATCAACTTCGACGCAGCAGAATTAGCTGATGGAGAATATGGCGGTCAGGTTACTATTGTGAGCAATGATCCGATCCAGTCAAGTGTGACTATCCCGGTCAGCCTTGCTATCTCCAGTTTTGTTTGCGGTGACGCAAACGGATCCAGTACAATTGACGTTGCTGACGCCGTTTTTATTATTAATTATGCTTTCAAAGGCGGCCCCGCACCGGATCCACTTGCTTCCGGTGATGCCAACGGTTCCGCTTCAGTTGATATCGCAGACGCGGTTTATATCATTAATTACGCCTTCAAAGGCGGCCCAGCTCCTGTCTGCCCATAAGTAAGAGCACACAAAATCTTAATATAAGAGAGAAGAGCCTAAACTCTTCTCTCTTATAAATAAGCGCTTCGTTTTTTAACAATTGAAGATTTCGCTATCACTCTACAAATGTGGGTGATTGTGTTTAAGAGTGTTTAAATTGAGCATGTAACCTTAACTGATAACAATTTAGCATAGGAGAGCTATTTTTTAGGTGTATCGAAGTTACCATTTACTTTTGACAAGGCTAAAAAAGTGCTATGTCTAATCAAACTCACCAAAGAGAGGTAAGTAAATGACGAATGGAAGAAAGTCACCAATGCTTGTAATAGCATTGATTATGGTATTTAGCTTCAGTGTGCTGGCCTTTGGCGCTGACGAGAAACCGGAATTTATACGAACTGCCGTTTCTCCTACAGTTACCAATCCTGAGCATGTTGAGAGCACAGTTCCTTTAGTGGGTGACCCTAGTGAAGATCCCGCTACCGACCCTGACGCTGATGCGGAAACAATCCGCATTGATGAGGAAAGCCAGCCTGGTGATCAACCAGTCATGGATCCTTCCATAATCAACCCGGCGTATCAGGGAGAAGACCCAAATCAAGAGCCCAATGTAGCCCCAGATCCCTCACCTTGGGAAATTGAGGAACATGATATGGCCGCAAGTAACACTGTGGAGCCTAATGTTTCAAAAGAGGGCATAAAAGTTCTTTCTTTGGGTCATACTAAAGTCACCAGAAATCCGGCAACGATATTTCTGGCTGAAGACTTTGGGACCGATAGTACTTATCCTTACCCACCAACCGGCTGGTCAGAGATCAATACTGACCCTGGTTATGGTTGGTATTATGGTACTTGGTCCGGCGGCGGCACACAAGCCGCACTATGTAAATGGCATGCCGCCGGTTTTATTCAGGATGAATGGTTAATGACTCCTGATGTAGATGTCTCCACTGCAACCAGCAATCTGAAACTCGATTTCTGGATGCTCAAGGGTTACACCTACCCCCATGAATTTAATGTTTATGTTTCAACCAACAGCGGTACTGACTGGACTGAAGTTTTTGATTCAGATACCAGTGGCTACCCTGATTTTGCATGGCACTTCGTGTCTGTAGACTTGAGTGCCTATGCTGGTGGCAGCGACATTATGGTTGGCTTCCAGTATTATGGTGAAGATGCCGATTTATTCGGTCTTGATGACGTATCCCTTAACGACGACGACGCAGCTATCGGCCGTTGTTGTTATGGTGATGTCTCAGCCCCTACCTGTGAAGACAACACGTCTGTTGACTGCGCCGCTTTGGGCGGCGATTGGGATGGCGCATTGAATTGCACTGACGATCCTTGCCCAGTCTCTACCCCTCCAGACAATGATAACTGTGCCGATGCTACTGCGATTGGTGATGTAGTCGACCTAGCCTGGTCAACGACTGAAGCCACTCTAGACGGCACTGACACTTGGATCGTTTCGCCTGACGTCTGGTTCTGTTACACCGCTACCTGTACCGGTGAAGCAACAGCCAGCCTGTGCGGTACCGATTGGGATACCCGCATACAGGTCTTTGACGGTTGTTCATGTGATCCTATCGGTACTAAAATCGGCGAGGATGATGATGACTGTGATGCAAGTCCTGGCTCAGGATTAGCCTCAACATTCACATTTGCCGTAGTTTCCGGTCAGAGTTACCTGATCCGTGCCGGTGGTTATCAGACAAATGCTGGTGACGGTGTATTAACTGTTTCCTGTGTTAACATGTCTGACGGCGCTTGCTGTTTTGACGACGGCACTTGCGACGGTCCTATGACCACCGAAGCCTGTACCTCTGCTGGTGGTACAAGTTGGATTGCCGGTGGTACCTGTGATCCTAACCTGTGTCCGCAACCGGCCCAGCCCGGTGATAACTGCGAAAACCCGCTTTATATCACTCTTCCGGCTGGTCTGCCTTATGCCGACAATAACACTACCTGTGGTCGTTTAGACGATTACGAAAATACGGGCCTCGGTTATTATGACAGCGGTGAAGACATCATTTATGAAGTCACCGTTACCGAAGCGATTACGGTTGATATTAGCCTCGACCCGTTATCAACTACCTACTCAGGTATTTCGATTGGGACCCTGTGTCCAGATGATGAGACTTCTCTGGTTGCATTCTCAACGAATTCATCAGCTGGTGTTCATGGTATGACTGAGGTCGTACTTGCTGCGGGCACCTATTATATCATGATAGATACCTGGTCAACTCCAGATTGTATTCCTGAATTCAATCTTACGATTGCTTCCGGTATTACACCTGAAGGTCGTTGCTGCTATGGTGATCCCGTCGCTTGTGAAGACGACACCGAAGCAGAATGTACCGCATTGGGCGGCACCTGGACTGAAGGTCTTAATTGCACTGACAATCCGTGTCCGACCGGTACTCCTGCCAACGATGATTGCGTTGACGCTATTGATGTAACCGGCACATATCCGGTAACAGTCGATGGTGACACTTTTGGCGCGACCATTGATTGTCCGGATGCAACTGACAACTGGTCTGGCGTTTGGTATAAATTCGACTTGCCTTATGCCTCCAATAATGTCTATCTTGATTTCTGTAATACTCCTACAGAAATGTCAAGTATTTCAGCAGCCTTATGGGTAGATTGTACCTGCGACACCACTACCTACATACTCTTCAGTGGTGGTGAATTCTATGATTGCGGCGACGGTTACAATGTACCTAAATTTAACTTTGATCAGATTCCCGGACCGGTCACAGTATATTATTGTGTTTCCGCTGATGGCGCGAAAACTGAAATGGATTTCCATTTCACCGTGGACGTTCAAGAGTACACGCTTCCGACCGGCCGCTGTTGTTACGGCGATCCGCTGGCTCCGGACTGCGATGACATCACCGAAGCCGCATGTACTGCTTTGAGCGGTACCTGGGCTGAAGGCTTGAACTGTACTGATAATCCTTGTCCGATTGCCGGACCTGGTGATGACTGTTCTGATCCTTTAACCGATATTAAATTCCCGGCAGATCTGCCGTGGGCTGATCTCGGCCAAACTACCTGTGGTCATGGCAATTTCTATGAAGCTGCCGATATGTGCTACACCTATGGTTATGGCGGCGGCGAAGACCTCGTTTACTCATTCGATGTTGACGAGACCATTACGATTGCCCTCACCATGGATCCTAAGGGAACTGGCTGGTGGTTTGTACAGATCAGTGATGTTTGTGTACCAGCAGCTGGAGAATGTACCTATTTCTTCAAGAGCACTGCTGGTGATCCTCTGACATCAGAGGCAATCACACTGGCTCCGGGTACATACTACATGATCGTAGATACCTGGCCGTCACCTGACTGCCTGCCTGCTTTTGATCTCACTATCGATATAGCAACTGCTCCAATCGGGCGTTGTTGCTATGGCGATCCGCTGGCTCCAGATTGTGATGATCTGGAAGAAGCCGATTGTATGGCGCTTAGCGGCACCTGGACAGCAGATCAGAACTGTACGGATAATCCTTGTGTCGCCGTTACTCCTGGTGACGACTGCACAGATCCTTATATGGTTAAACTTCCTGATGATCTACCGTTTGCCAATACAAACTATACTTGCGAACGCGGAAATAACTATCAGGAAACCTGTCTTGGCAGCTATGACGGCGGCGAAGACATTATTTACGAACTTGATGTTGATGGCGCGATTGTCCTCGATATCATGCTCGATCCGAAAGCTACAACCTGGACCGGTATTGCGATATTTGATGCCTGCCCGGATGTGGCCACAGATTGTATAGTATCATCCACAGCTTCCGGCGCTACAGTACACGGCCTGGAAGGTGTTGCTTTGACAACAGGTTTATACTACATCATGGTTGACACCTACCCGTCACCTGATTGTATTCCTGAGTTTGATCTCACAATCACTGAAGCTGGCCAGGAAATGGGTCGTTGTTGTTATGGCGACGGTCTTGCTCCGAGCTGCTCGGATGAAATTGAAGTTGTTTGTATCGGTCGTCCGGATTGGTTATCCTTCACAGCTGGCCTGAACTGTACGGATAATCCGTGCCAGGCTTCTCCTGATAATGATAACTGTGATGATGTTACCCCGTTTACCTTGACCAGCGGTGTTCCGCAGGTGGTATCCGGTGATAACACCAACTCGACCGGCGATTGCGGTGAGCTTGCTCCGGCTACCGAAGCCTGGGAAGCCTTCACAATTGACACTTTAATGAATGTAACTATTGATTATTGTGGAACAGATCCAGCCTTTGAACTCGTTTATGTTATTCTGTTCACAGACTGCCCATGTGATGCCGCAGGCCAGATATTTGCGACGTCTTCCGATTGGGATGCCTGTGGTAACGGCAATGTAACGATGTTATTTGAGGCCCTTCCGGCAGGTACCTATTACTTGCCAGTACTTGCAAGTCATCCTGATTATCCAACGGAATACTATGAAGGCCCGTACACGGTTACCTTTAATGGTGTTGCGATTAGTCCGGGTTATTGCTCTGCCTCTGGCGGTTGCGATGAGTATATCTCTCGTGTTGCAGTATCTGACATAGATAATTCATCTGCCTGCGACGGTTATGCTGACTACACCAGTATCATCGGAAACATGGCCTTTGGCGGTAGTTTCCCGATTACTGTTGAAAACGGTAACCCGTATTCCACAGATGAATGCGCGGTCTGGGTTGACTGGAACCAGGATCTCGACTTTAGCGATGCTGGTGAAGAGTTCTATCTCGGCGTTGGTACCGGTCCATATACTGGCACAATAGTCGTTCCGGGTACTGCCTTAGGTGGAATGACACGCATGCGTGTCCGTATTAATTACAATGCGGCTCCGCCTATGTGCGGTGTGACGTCTTATGGTGAAGTCGAAGACTATACCATCAATGTTGGTGGCGAACTGTCTGTCCTCACTTTTGACCCAACATCAATCGACTTTGGTATTGTACCGGTCGGTTCTGCTGGCAATACCGCATTAACACTTGGCGCAGTTGGCTCTGCTGACATTGGTTTCTCCTTCGATTATGAATATTTATCGAAGCAGGCGAGTGTTGGCGGCGGCACATGTACTGAGAACCTCAAAGCCAGTCCGTTCCAGAGTGCGGGACATGCTCCTGAAGGCCAGAAGAATGTTAAATCTATCTTCTTCGAAGGTTTTGAAGGTGGAGTTGTTCCTCCGACTGGTTGGACTTCTATCGTAGCTAATGCATTTACGTGGGTAATCGATGACGTTGCTTTCTATGAAGGCTCGTACGCCGCTTCTTGCTCCTACGATGATCAATTAGGCACTCAGGATGAATGGCTTATTACTCCGACTCTCGATCTTTCCGGCGGAACGTACGCCTTAGACTTCTGGTGGTATGGTAGTTATTATTGGGCAGTTGACCCTGAAAATAACTATGATCTTGAAGTCTGGATTTCGATCGACGGTGGTGCCACATGGCTGGTTCAAATGTGGAATGAAGACGTTCATGGCTTGTTTGTAAACTGGGAATGGAATAACGCTGTTGTTGACTTGAGTGCATTCGAAGGTGAAAGCAATGTTAAGCTCGCCTTCCGTTACTACGGTTCCGATGGTGCTCAGTGGGCAATCGATGCTATTGATGTCTATGAGTTCACGGCTCCTTTAAATTGGCTGAGTGCGACACCTGAGACCGGTTCTGTACCGGGTGACGGTTCCCTGCCGATTTCCATCGGATACGATATGAGCGGTCTCGAAGAAGGTGTCTATAACGCGAATCTCTTGTTAACGCATAACGGTGCCGATAGAGGTCTCGTGACTATTCCGGTCACGATAGAAGTTGGCGTTGTTGCCGCAGCGGATATCATTCCGAATCCGATGTATGCTCTTTATGCATTCGCAATTGACCCGATTATGGGTACAGCCTTTGTTGAAACGGATGACCTTGCCGGCGGATACACAACCGCTGACATCAATACTGGTTCCGTTACGCTCAACGGCCTGACACCTTCAACAATCACCTTAAATGGAGATGTTCTTGAAATCGGATTCTTTACAGCCGACTTCATCGGGACTTATCCGCTTTTATGGGATGTTGTTGATCGTCCGTACACTATTGCCGGTGATTACAGCGACACAAGTCCGTTCTCACTTGAATATACTGTTACAACCTGGGGTCATGCTTCAGGTGACGCTAACCTTGACGGCCAGACTAACGTCGGTGACGCAGTGTTCATTATAAATCACGTATTTAGTGGTGGCGCAGCTCCGAAAGTTATGGAAACTGCCAACGCTAACTGTGATGCAAGTCTTAACGTAGGTGATGCCGTATACCTGATTAACTACATATTCAGAGGCGGCACAGCTCCCTGCCATACCACAACGCAATAAGTTGTAGGACTGCAGTAAATACAAAAGGGCCCGATTCCGGGCCCTTTTTTTATCTCTCATGTTTACTTTTTCAGGAATTTATATCGGAGATATTGCTTACCCTTTTCTGTCAACGCATAATAGGTATGATTACGATGTTTAATCCATTTACCGGGAACAATGTTTTTACGATAGCGAATTATTTTAGGAGACACGCGCTCAATTAACTGCATTTCTTTTAATTTTGCATGGGTATCAAAGACCAGCTTTTTATCAATCCTAAGCATTGATGCGATTTTCAGGGAATAATCAAAACCATACTCTTTATGATGCAAAAGAATAGTAAAATCAGTATCTGACAATTCGTTGTAGTCTTCCCCCGGTCTAAATTCGTCATTGTCCAAAATATCTGGCCAGTTAAGCTTCACAAGACGACTTTCTTCCGCTTTTTTAAGACTCGAACAATTGCTCTTATGCACTTTCAATTCATTATTATAGCTGTAGTATCCGATGATGGAGTCACTTCTCTCCGGATTACAGCATTTGGCTATTATGTATTCTTTTTTTAGACGCATACAAAAAAAACCGCCGATTGAATGTCGGCGGCTTAAAATCAGGTATTAAATATTGTAATAAACTTCAAATTCATATGGCGTAGGACGAATCCTGATCTGATCCACTTCCTTTTGCTTGAGACTAATCCAATTCTCGATTAGATCCTCGGTAAAGACACCATCATGAAGCAGATATTCATAATCTTCTTCCAGCCCATTAAGCGCCTTTGTTAAAGATGTCGGAAGCTGGTGTATGTCAGCCAACTCTTCTGGAGAAAGCTTATCAAGGTTTTTATCAAGCGGCAATCCCGGATCAATTTTATTTCTAATTCCATCAATACCGGCCATGAGCATTGCCGAATAGGCCAAATATGGATTCATTGTACCATCGGGAGGACGGAATTCAAAACGCATGGTTTTGGGATCTCGCTGGTATCCCGGGATTCTTATACAGGCGGTTCTGTTTCCAACCGAATACGTACCCGCTACCGGCGCTTCAAAACCGGGCACCAATCTCTTAAAGGAATTCGTTGAAGGGTTACTAAAAGCCAAGATGGAATCAACATGTTTTAAGATACCACCGATGTAATACAGGCCGATATCGGAAAAATTGGCTCTGGCTCCTTTTTTGTAGAACATTGACGACCCTTTTGCATCGGCCAAATATTGATGAACATGCAACCCTGATCCCGGCTCGTTAAACAACGGCTTCGGCATAAAGGTCGCCGATTTTTTCATCCTAAAGCATTGATTTTTTATTACATATTTTACCAGCATCGACTGGTCGGCCATCTTCAGAAGCGGTGAGAACTTCGTTTCGATCTCATGCTGTCCGCCGCCGCCAACTTCGTGGTGATGGTATTTCAGACCAATACCCAGGTCGGCAAGCATGGACGTAATTGTCGAGCGGATATTGTATGTCCTGTCCATCGGCGGAGCGACATGATATCCTTTTTTATACTGAATTTTATAGCCGAGGTTTTCCTCATCCTGAGCCGCATTCCATTCCGCTTCCATAGAATCGATATAGTAAAAGGCGCTGTCAGGGCCCTGGAAGAAGTTGACTTTATCGAACACATAAAACTCAAACTCCGGACCGACTATCATTTGACTGCCTTTAACATGCTTCTTCAGGTATTTTTCGGCATCGCTGGCAACCCGTCGCGGGTTTCTCGAATATGGAGTCATTTTTTCATTAACGTCATAGATGTCACAGTAGAATGAAATCGTCGGCTGATCAAAAAACGGATCGAGAAAAATAGTTTTAGGATCCGGCAGAGCGATCATGTCTCCCCGCTCAATTCGCGAGAACCCGGGCAATGAACTCCCGTCAACGCCTATCCCATCAGTAAATAGCTGCTCATTCAGAGAGGATATTGGCAGAGTTATATGATGCCACATTCCGGGTAGATCCGGAAACTTTATATCGATATATTCTGCTTTTTTCTCTCGGGCAAATTTCTTAAGTTTATCAAGTGTCACAGATGTTCTCCTTTCGCAAGTATCAATCTATATAAAGGCTCCACAATGTACTATATTTCCACGGAAATGCAAGTACTCTATACCGTTAGCCATTAATGCTTATTCTTTAGACTATCGGTTATGTACATAATATCAATAAGAAAAGGAGAGTAAAAAAGTATTGGTTATTGACGTTGACAGTACGTATTAATTGAGTATATTATAATAGATTAGCTCCGGCTTTGGCTTGCCGGAGAGGTTCTTTATTGCCGTTTTACTGCCGAACACTGCTCAAGGCCTCACAAAGTCGGAGGAAGCATGAAACAACTTTTATTAGCGTTATGTCTATGTGTATTACTGGTAGGGGTCGTAATTGCCAATGACTCAGAGGGAAAAGTCATAGGCCCCAATTTACTCCGTGATAATCCGCGAATTTCCGTTTACAAAGAATCTAACCATGGAATTCCGACTTATATCGAGGGTACCCTTTCGGCATCAAAATCTCGTGCTGGAGCTGAATTTGAAGCTACTTTGGAATTCTTTGAGAACAACAAGGCCGCTTTTAAGATGAGTGCCCCGGCGGAAGAGATTGCTCTTCGGGAAATTCAGGCTGATGATTTGGACATGAGACATGTTAAAGTTTCGCAGATTTACCAGGGTATCCCGGTTATCGGAGGCGAACTTATTGCGCATTTCAATTCCGAGAGTATCCTTCAGACGGTGAACGGTAAATACTATCACGACATCAATATTGATATCAATATAGTAGTCTCTGAAGGGGAAGCTATTAACATCGCTTACGATGATTTAAAATCTTTCTTCGGGACCTGTGAACCTTCTGACCCGGAACTGGTAATATTTCCATGGGAAGATAATTATTATCTTGCCTGGCGAATGTTCTTATATTCGAACAGTCCTATGGGGCGCTGGGAATACTTCATTGACGCCGAGAATGGTAATATCATCTTCAATGCCAATAGAATAATGAACGAAAACGATATTGGTACCGGCCTTGGAGTCCTGGGCGGCACCCGTGATCATATCGATACCCGCCATAATGGCTCAGTATACGAAATGCGTGATTATACCCGCCGCGCTGATAATAATCCTCATGGTCATGATGGTCAGATGCCTACTAATGGGTATATCCAAACCAATCTGGCCACCTCTTCTCTACCCGGCTCAGTCGCCACCGATGCTGACAACTATTGGGATGATGTGAATCTACAGAGACCGGCTGTTGACGGACATGTTTATACCGCACTGGTATATGACTATCTACTGTCCCATTTAGGGCGCAATAGCTATGATGACAATGGCGCTAACATGCTTACCAGTGTCAACTACAGCGCTGAGGGCGATAACAACGCCTATTGGAACGGAAGTCAAATAGTCATTTGGAGCTGGTCAACCGGTTGGCGTTCATTGTCAGGCTGTCCTGACGTAATCGCTCACGAATGGGGTCATGCGGTAACAGAGACAACTTCCGGGTTAGTTTATCAAAAAGAATCAGGAGCCCTGAATGAGTCATTTTCCGATATGATTGGAGCGGCTTTTGAATTTGCCTATCCTGATTATGATACTCCAGACTGGGGTATGGGTGAAAATGGCCGTACTACCGGAGTACCGTTCCGAGATATGGAAAATCCTCATAACTATAGCGACCCAGATTTTTACGGGACCTCAGATACCTATTGGATCGACGTAGAAGGATGCACTCCAAGCTACCTAAATGATTACTGCGGAGTTCACACTAACAGCGGTGTTGGCAATAAATGGTTCTTTCTTTTATCAGACGGCGGTACGCATCATGATGTCACAGTCACAGGTATAGGCGTTCAAAATGCAATACTTATTGCCTATCGAGCCAATCTAAGCTACTGGACTTCCAGTACTGATTACCATCAAGCAGCCCTCGGAACTATCTCCGCCGCAAATGACCTTGACGGAACCGGTCAGTGGGCGTTACAAGTATCTAACGCCTGGAACGCGGTTGGTGTCTCGACTCCGGGACCAACTTTCGATTTTGCTTTCCCTGACGGTACTCCAAGCGTTTTAGTTCCGGATATTGATAATACTTTTGAAGTTCTAATTACTTCCGTTTTAGGCGGAGTCTTAGTTAGCGGTTCACCGCAAATTCATTATTCTATTAATGGAGGGACTCTTATATCCGATGCATTGACTCAGATAACCTCAACTCGTTTCCGGGCGACTCTCCCCGGTGACACCTGCGGTTCCCGATTCACATACTATATAAGCGCAGAAGAAACTTCAACAGGCCTGAAATACGATATTAGTCCCTCGACGCCACATTTTGCGATAGCGGCTGCAAGTACTTCAACTGTTTTTGAAGATAATTTTCAAACCAGCACCGGCTGGACAGTTTCCGGTGATGCTACCGATGGTCAGTGGAACCGCGGTGTTCCTGCCGGAGGCGGTGAGCGTGGAGATCCGCCTTCTGACTTTGACGGTTCGGGATATTGCTATTTGACCGACAATGTCTCCGGAAATTCGGATGTGGACGGCGGCACAACTAATCTCATATCACCAACCTTTGATTTATCTGGCGGTGATGCGAGAATTAGCTATGCCCGCTGGTATTCTAACAATTTTGGTGGTGATCCATACAACGACGTTATGAGAGTATATCTTTCAAATAATAACGGAGCAAACTGGTCACTGGTAGAAACTATTGGCCCCAGCAATCAAGCAGCTGGCGGCTGGTACGATTACTCATTCTACGCCTCCGACATTATCACTTCTCTGACCGCGCAAATGATGGTTAAATTTGAAGTGTCTGATTTGGGTGACGGCTCGGTGGTCGAAGCAGGTGTTGATGCTTTCTTAGTAACACAGTTTATGTGTTCCCCGGCAGAGCTGGATATAATAACAACCAGCGTACCGGATTGGACGGCTGGTGTCAGCTATTCGGAACAACTTGCGGCATCTGGCGGAAGCGGTATTAAAGCATGGAGCGATAAGAATAATGACCTTATCGGCACCGGGTTATCATTGTCTACAACCGGTCTTTTATCAGGCCTTCCGTTAAATCCTGATATCATATCTTTTACAGCTTTAGTAGAAGATGAGGATAGTAATACTGATGAACAGCCGATTACTTTTACAGTAAATTCGGCTTTGGCAATAACAACTTCGTCTCTCCCGGAATGGACTGCCGGAGTTCCTTATTCCCAACAACTATCAGGGACAGGCGGTACTGGAACGGTAACCTGGACGGATAAGCTAAACAATCTAAATGGTACCGGTCTTTCCCTATCCGCAAGCGGCTTAGTTAACGGCACACCATCATCTTCGGGTGAATTAAACTTTACAGCACTGATGACTGATGCGGTCGGTGGCACTGCCGAACAGGCTCTTACTATCAGTGTAAATGACGCGATTTTGATCACGTCGACAGATACCCTTGCCGAAGCAACTGTTGGGCACCCCTATGCTGAACAATTGGCATCAACCGGCGGTACCGGAGCAATTGGCTGGACGGACAACGATAATGGTCTGAATGCGTCTGGAGTAACGCTGAGTGCGTCTGGTGAGCTCATGGGTACTCCGACGACGGAAGGATTGATCAGCTTTACCGCACGGGCGGCAGACGCTATCGGAGGATACGGAGATAAGTTACTTATCGTTCCGGTAGTATTGGGATATATGTGCGGAGATGCTAACGGTAGTGGAGCAGTTGACATAGGTGATGCGGTCTATATTGTAAATTACGTCTTCCGAGGCGGTCCGGCTCCTGATCCTCTGGAAAGCGGAGACGCCAATTGCGATGGAGAGGCAAATGTAGCCGACGCCGTTTATATAATTAATTATGTATTCAAAGGCGGTCCTATTCCCTGCTGTCCGTAACAGCTAAAGAACTAATAAGAAAAGCCCCGAATCATCGGGGCTTTTTTTTATATATCTCCCTGTCGAAACATACCTACTCTCTTATCGTATAAACTCTCATGGAGAAACTATGACACAAATTAATGTAATGCGAAGGTCTGATTTTGATTTTGGACTTACAATGGCAAATAATGAACACTGGGGCTATTTACGAGAGGATTATGAGAGCTTACTTGCCTTATCTCCCGAAGGTTGCTTCATTGCCTGGAAGGATAAGACTCCAGTCGGAATAATTACAACACTATGCCATGGCGAATACGGTTTTATCGGCACACTAATAGTGCTGCCGGAGATGAGGGGGCATAAAATCGGCGAATCGCTTATGCAAATGGCGATTAATTATTTACATGACAGCAAAGTCACGACAATTGAATTAGACGGTGTCTTTCCGGCCGTTCCTTTATATCGACGGTTAGGATTCAGAGACCGATTCATTTCACTCCGTCTCAAACGCTCCGCAATGAAAACTAGGCCTTTAGAACCTGTACAAACATCGGCTTACTCAATTGAAGAGATGTGCGAGTTTGATTTCCGCCATACCGGTATCGATAGATCGAAACTTTTAAACCAGTTTTATACTAGCTTTAAAGATAATTTAATTACAATTGGCCAAACAGAAATTACAGGATATGCCTTTATACGGCCTCGCGGCGCTGGCGTACACTTTATTGGACCCAGTGTTGCTGATTCTAATCAGTCTGTTAGACTCCTCTATAAGGCCATAATGCACAGATATGGAGATTCTTTATTAGAGACAGGATTGCCGGACAATAGTCAATTTACTATTGATTATTTGATAAATAACGGCTTCATCCATACGCAACCAGCACTTCGTATGTATCTTGGGCAAAAGCCGGATAATTGTGATACTATTTGCGGTATAATTTCCCCGGGAAAAGGCTAATACAAAAAAAAGAGCTCCTCTAACGAAGAGCCCTTCTCTGTAAGTCGCAGAGGTGGGGCGACTGTTTTTTATCTTAATTCAATATAACACATACAAATAACTTTGCACGTTATATCTTTAATACCCATTGATAACGCCGCACTCTATATAAGGCGTTTTACTTACTTATTTACAATATAGATATCTATCTAAAGAATGCAAGCTGAATATTATAAAACTATTATTATGAACATATAGTGAGATAGAAAAAGGCCTATTTTTGGATAGGCCTTTTTTTAAGATTATTGTTTACTTATAGATTATTTTTAACCCAGCTCTCAAGACCTTCGGCGAGGACTAATTCCTGTGCTGTAGTCCCCACGGCACCAATAGGATAAGATTTCCCATCGGCTTTCAGGGTAGCTGTTTTAATGTCAATACTTGCTTTTATTCCGGTTCGGACGCTAAGCTTATCTGAGCCGAATTTCTTTTTCATATCGTTAACGAGTTCCACCGCCTCAATCGCAAGAAATCCATTATTTAACGCGTTTCTCTTATAGGTTTCGGAGAACGAGCCGGCCAAAACCAGGCGAATACCGCGATACTTCAATGCTGTCGCAGCCTGTTCGCGGGACGAACCGGTACCAAAATTAAATCCTCCGACCAGAATGTCGCCTTCCTGAACCATTTTTTCAAATTCCGGATCATAGTTTTCCATTACGACTCCGGCTTGTTGTTCAGGTGTAAAATCATCGATATAAGTGTATTTGCCGGGGTAAATTCCATCAGTATTCAAACTATCCTGATGACAGAAAATAATCTCCCCTTCCATCGTAGATGGAAATCCGTCAAGGATATCGATTGAAGCACCAGCATCTGCTTTCTTCTCCGCGATTGTAATCGATCCTTTCATTTCCATGTCCGGATAGTCAAGCGGGCCGTCAACATAACCGGCTATTGCCGAGGCGGCCACAACTTCAGGAGAAGCCAGATAAACTTCAGCCGATTTGGCACCCATGCGTCCCTTGAAATTTCTATTGGTAGCCGAAATTCCAATCTCGTTTTCATCAAGCAAACCAGCCCCGAGCCCAATACATGGCCCGCATCCCGGAGGCAGAATCTTCGCTCCGGCGTCGATTAACGTCTGCCAATCCCCCTGCTTTTCGCAGGCAGCCTGAACCTCATTAGAGGCGGCGGCAACGTAAAACTCAACATGATCGGCAACTTTCTTTCCCTTTACCACCTTGGCCGCGGCGGCAATATCATCCACCCGGCTGTTGACGCAGGAAACCAGATAAGCCTTGTTAATTTTAACTTTGCGCTCTTTCATTTTCTTAACTGAGGTCATCGCTTTCAAATTTCCTGGACCGGCTACTTGAGGCTGAACCGAAGACAAATCAAATGTAACTGTCCGGGCGTAAAAAGCGTCTGAATCGGCTGTCACCGGATTGTTTTCCAATTCATCGATATTCTTGTGATTCATCCTGGGATGCGAACCGTCAGTACTATCAGCGTCTGACTCCACGCCAGCCAGGCCACGCTTGGCGATAAAGTCAGCTCTGTCTCTCAGCCACTTAATTGTTACGCCGTCAATAGGAAACAGACCGGCCAGCGCGCCCCACTCGGTGGTCATATTGGCGATTGTCAAACGATCGTCAATTGTCAGGTGCGCAATACCATCTCCAACAAACTCTAAGACATGATTGAGAACTTCATCTTTATTGAAATGTCCGCAGAGGGCGATGATGATATCTTTACCAAAAACTCCAGCTTGCATTTTACCGGTGAGTTCGACTTTGGCTACTTGAGGCACGAGCCACCAAGTCTTCCCGGTTGCCCAAATCGCAGCGGCATCGGTGCGGACGATCGGTGTTCCCAGACAACCCAAACCGCCGTACATATTGGAATGGCTGTCGGAAGCGACCATCATTTGGCCGGGCCAGGCATAACCTTCTTCACACATAATCTGATGACCGATACCCCTGCCCGCCGGATAGAAATCGACACCCATCTCTTTGGCAAAAGCTTCTATGTTTTTATATTTTTCAAGATTTTTTTCAGAAGTGTCCTGAACATTGTGATCCAGCGCATAAACCGGCTGGCGTGGAATAGCCACTTTTTTGGCGCCGATACTCTTGAATTTCGGAATAACTGCGCCAGTGTTATCGTGAGTCATGACATGTGCAGGTTGAATAAAAACATACTCCCCACTGTGTATTTCTGCGCCCTCATCAAGCCCAACGGCAAATCGCTGAGCAATCTTTTCAATCAAATTTTGAGCCATGTTTAGTTCCCAATCTTTACAAAAGTCGAAAAGTTATTTTATTGATTGCTATATATATAGGGGTTACTGGTTTGTCAATAGCTATATTCACCACTGAGCCAATACTAATTTGAAAATCAAATTTGGCACTATGTTTTACTAAATTAATGATACTATTATGGAGGCCTTTAGCCCTTATTCCTTTATAACAATTCCGTAACAAGAATAATTTCGGTTGACAAATCGCAATATATTTTCGATTTTAATAGATTAGAGTAATAAATAGATAAAGGAAAACACGGTGACTATAAGTGAAGATATGCTAAAAATTCTATGTTGCCCGGTTTCAAAACGACCGGTTAAGATTCTTGATAAATCCATGCTTGGAAAATTGAATGAGCTTATTGAGCAAGGTAAAATCAAAGACAATGATGACCAGATTTTGGAAACGCCTCTGACGGACGCATTGATTACCGACGACGGTGAAACAATTTATCGAATTGATGACGATATTCCGGTAATGCTGGCCTTAGCTGGTATTAAAGCCGTTCAGATTTCGTAATAATTAATCACTATCTTAAAAAGCCGCCTGATTAGGCGGCTTTTTTGTCTGTCTATTCAGATAAGATTTTCAATGTTCCCAAAGAAGACTTGAAGCGAGGCAAAAGCTCCGCAAATTTAGCATCTGGACAGAAGAAATTGAACTCAACCGCATCTTCTTGATGTGTCATACATACCGCTTGAAAACGAGCAATCGTGCCGTCGCTTACAGAGTAATATCTAATAACAAGACTATCGGAAATGGCAGAACTGTCTTGTACTCCAGTTTCAGAATAAAGCCTGTTTAACGATAGTAGATAGTTCTCCAGAAACAAGGCCGTATCGGTTTCAAGGGTCAGACCGTGAATTTGTGTTAATAAGAGCCCGGCCTGCTGTAACGTATCAAAAAACACATGAGTCATCGTTACATTTTCATTATTATCGTTAGTAGCCGATAGAGTCTGCTGTAGAAGGATAAGGATAGAATCAGGAGCCGGTTCAAAACCTATCGGAGGACAGAACCATTTGCCGGCTTGAGTTAATTCGCATTCTTCACTCAATAATTCGGGATTACTCTTAAACGGCCATTCTTCTTTGGTACTGTCACCGCACCCAAAAAGAAACATCAACGCCATTATCAGTGCAAAAACAGTTAATTGTATTTTCATGATAGTAAGAAAACTTTATAGTCTCTTATTCGCAATAAAAAACCCCCGATTTTTCGGGGGTTTTCGTACTGTCAATTTCGACTAAAACTTCAGGCCGACGGTAATCGGGATATATTTAAAGTCAGCAAATTCATTGGCGATAGTTACATATCGCGCCATGACGAAGAAACTCAGGCCCGGCGAAGCTTTGAGCTCAAGGCCAGCACCGAATTCATAATAGAACTCATTGCTTGATACCGTACCGAGATCTACTGTGCCAAAGTCACCAAGATCAAATGACGCGTCTGTCTTCAAGGTTGCCATACCACCACCGACAATACCAAACGGTTTAATTGGCGCTCCCGGTAGTGTCGGGGCGAATTTGAATCCGGCGCCGTACATAATTATTGTAACATCGTTGGTGATAGCAGCGGCATCAACCGGTAAGGTGTGGTATTCTAACTTACCCATCAATTGAAACATCGGGGCGAGACTGAAACCAGCCGCTCCCATTCCATGATAACCATTTTTGTAGTAATCTCCATAGTCACCCTGCAGAAGAGTAAGACCACCACCGGCATAGACACTAAACGGCTTACTAACCTGGGCCGAAGCGATTGATGTAAAGATGACTACCAGACAGATAACAAACAGTAACTTTTTCATATTTCCTCCGTGACGATACTGAGATATCTCAGATCCTTTATTTTTATTCTTCATATCAAATTTCACAATCTAATCCTATTTGTTTATATCGGCCTGAACAAGACAAAAATAGACCTAAATCTATTTTTTATTTCGGCTATTCTCACAGCATAACAAATTAGACAATAACATCTTAACAGTAGTGGTAAAAATCACTTTATTGTTTGAACAAAATAGAAACGGATGCGTATATGATAGTATATATTTAGGCTTGCAAATGAATCAAAATAGAAAATCAGAAATTCTTTTTATATCATCACTTTCTATATATGCGAAGGAGTGAAGTGCATGCGATTATTGGGAGTACTTTGTATCGTGTTTCTTTTCCTCTTCTCGGCCGGATCAGCCGCGGATTGGTACAAGGAAACGCTTAATAATGGGCTTAAAGTAATGATTTTGGAAAACCCACAGGTTCCTCAAGTAAATATTTCTACAACGGTGAAAGTCGGTGCCAAAAATGAATCCGACTATTACGATGGCGCTACCCATTTGCTTGAGCATCTAATACTATTTAGAGGCACTGAAAAGATGACCGGCGAAGAAGTCGGCAACGCAATGAAGAAACACGGCGCTTATTTCAACGGCTACACCAGTTCTGATTGGACCGACTTTGTTATTTCTCTGCCCAAGGAGAATCTGGATTTTGCTCTTCAAATTCATGCCGATATGCTTTTCCGTTCCAATTTCCCAAAAGAGGAAATGGATATGGAACGTCAGGCAGTTTTGGAAGAGATTAACATCTCTGAAGATAATCCAACCGGAAAAATGTATCGTTCTTCCTTGAAAGCACTATACGGAAATCATCCATATAGTAAAAATGTTCTGGGTACCAAAAAGAATGTTTCTGATATACCTCGCGATTCTGTTTACGCTTATTACAAGCGGTACTATGCGCCGAATAATATGACTTTGGTCATTGTCGGAGATGTCAACACCCAGTCTACCCTGGCCAAGGTAAAACAGTATTTTGACGATTTCCCCAAAGGTGAAGTAGCGACTGACTGCTATAAAGCCCCGCCGACACCTACCAAGATAACTGAAATAGAAATCAAGAAAGATATCGGGCAGGCTTATATGATGATGAGCACAATTGGTCCAAAATCAGACAACCAGGACCAGTATGCTCTGGATATTATGGCCAATCTCCTGGGTGGCGGCGAATCCAGCCGCTTATGGAAAAAACTAAAAGATGATCTTGGGTTAGTTTATAACACCAGTTTTTCCTTTTATACTTCAAAGTATGAGGGAATGCTGTTTGCTTTTGCGATGTTGTCCCCTGAAAACATAACCGAGACTGAAAAGGCTATTAATGAAGTTCTAGAAAATGTAAAAGAAAACGGCTTCACAGCCGAAGAACTTCGAAAAGCGAAGAATAAAATCAAGACTAATCATTATCTCTCGAATGAGCGGGGCTTGAACTACGCCGATAATATCGCCCAATACGATTCTTTTATCGGATATCAATTCGTTGAAGAATATCCCGGCAGTATTGAAAACGTAACGCTGGCTCAACTCAACGAAGCGGCCCGAAAATATTTGAATACTGACTCCTACGTCAAGACTACGGTGGTGCCCAAATGAAAAACACAATCAGAATAATCCTGGCCCTGGCGTTATCGGCTTTATTGGTTTTTGGTTGCGGAAGTGGCACTTCCGTTAATATTGACACCGAAGGATATGGGAAGACAATACTAGACAATGGTATTACGGTCCTTGTTAATCATGATGAATCGACCTCTCTTTCCGCAGGCAGAGTATTGATTGGGGGCGGAGTGCTCTCTGAAAACGCGGCCAACAATGGCATATCCAATCTTATGATTAAAATGCTCATGAAGGGCAATAGTGAAATGTCAGCGAATGAGATTACCGAGAAACTGGAATTCCTCGGGGCCTCAGTAACCCCTGCCTGTTTCCGTGATTATAGCGCAATTTCATTTGTTTCACTGACTGAGAATTTTGATGAGACAATGGATGTTATATCTAAATGTTTGCTAACACCTACTTTTCCGGAAGATGAACTCGAGAAGTTGAAAGTGGTCGTAGATGGAGCGTTGAAATCTTCAGACGACAACCAAAGCGAAGCATCAAGTAAACTGTTTTGGAATACTGCCTATGGAGATGAAGGCTATGGACTTTATCCCACCGGCAAACTGGAAACGATAACCTTGATAACCGTCGCTGATATCAGATCGCATTACGATAAACTTATCGGTGGTGACAATATTATTCTATCCTTTGCAACAGATTTACCGGCGACTCAAATTCTGTCTTCCGCAGACAAGTTATTTGGAGCGCTAAAAAATAGTGCCCTGATTGTTCCGGCCCCGTCTCTGGCGATACAAGATGAAAAGGAAGGGTTTGTATCGTTTGATCGAAACCAGTCGTTTATATATATGGGTGCTATGTTTACACATCTGCAGCCGGATGAAGTCCCTCTGTTAATCATTGTCAATCAGATAATGGGCGGTGGAGTAGGATCTCGTCTGTGGGACTTACGGCAGAAAGAAAAACTGGCCTATGCCGTTTATACTCAGTATGGTCTGGATAAATATGATGCCATGTTCCGGGCGGCTATTGGCACTGACACTTCCAAAGTACAACTGGCACTAGCTTCTTTGAACCGGGAATGGGATAATCTAATCGAAAACGGCATTACCGAAGATGAGTTGACTGATGCCAAAATAAACCTGAAAAACAACATGATGTTCTCATTTGACCGAAAAAGTAATCGTGCCAATAATATGGCCTACTATCAATATCTCGGGTACGGTCAAAAGTTCTTTTTGGATGTTGTGAAAAAGGCCGATAGGATTACTGTTGCCGATGTAAACAGTTTTGTAAAGAATAAATTCACTGAAGACCGCAAGTTTTTATCGATCGTCGGAAAAAAGTAAGCATACAATAATAAAACCGGCAGGTTTTTCCACCTGCCGGTTTTTTAGTCTTTAGATTCTGTAATAATTAATTACAGAGTATCAATTCCCAGCCCAATAAGAATTACGGCAATGACGGCGAGAATAACTCGAACTGCTATAACCATGCCATCGAAATATTTCTCATGAAAATTGGCAAACCATCTTAGATGTAGTTTCCGAAGTATCCAAATCCTGAGAGTAACCATCTTTGGCACGATCGGAATAAGGGCTGCTATCAAGGCAGCGAGTCCGAAATGATATATGGCAGTATGCATAACGACCTCCTTCTTTCGTTCTTTGAATAATATACACGGAAGGCTGGGTTTTATTCAAGGGAAAAGGGCTGATTTATTCAAGTTGGCAATAGGGATGTGGCATAGGTCCTCATACACAAAAAAACAGGCAGACGAGGACGTTCGCCGGCCACAGGATTGATTATTGACAAATATCCAATCCCACCCCTAAAGGGATGGGCCACCCGGCATTGGCGATCAAGTCAAATAGTAGGCCAGGAGAACCCGATGTGGTATTATAATCCTTTAAATATATATAGCAGTGCAGGATTCTGTCCTTTGGACACGATATACGATGGGTGGGATACCTATTGTAATATATAAGTCCACATAAATCACTCCCTTAAGGACGAACTTACCTTGTTTTGCAATAATAGTCAATCAAGTCACAATCAATAAAAAAAGCCTTCGTTAGTAATAACGAAGGCTTTTAAATTTATAGCCGGCAACGTTCTACTCTCCCACACAGTCCCCCATGCAGTACCATCGACGCAGTCGGGCTTAACTTCTGTGTTCGGAATGAGAACAGGTGTGGCCCCGACGCTATCGCCACCGACATTCATTTAATTTATGAACAACATACTGTTGCAAACCAATAAGCAAATCATTAATGTTGATCGACTTGATAAATCTTAAAATTATTTTTATAAGATCAAGTCTCACGGACTATTAGTATCACTCGACTGAACGCATTACTGCGCTTACATCTGTGACCTATCAACCT
>JAGLON010000089.1 GCA_023138975.1 Candidatus Zixiibacteriota bacterium | reverse complement strand
ATTAATAAAACTTCTACACACCCCGACCGCTCTTCGCGCCCATCCCCGGCGGGGCACCTATAACTCTCAAGGGGGGAAAGAGGACAAGTATTTATTGATGGTAGATATGCATCACATTATCTCGGATGGAATGTCTACGGAATTGCTGGTACAGGATTTTATGGCCCTTTACTCAGACGAAGCCTTACCAGTTATGAGGTACCGGTACAAAGACTATGGGGAATGGCAACATCGTAGAAAAGAAAGTAAAAAGTACCAGGAACAAGCCCGGTTCTGGCAGGAGGAGTTCAAAGCAGAGATACCGGTTCTTGACCTGCCCACAGATTATATAAGATCTGCAGTTCAGCGCTTTGAAGGAAGTTCACTGGGTTTTGAAATAGATAAACCACATACAGGTGCCTTAAATGTTTTGGCATTAGGAGAGGGGGCTACCCTGTACATGATGCTGCTGGCTATTTATACGATTTTCTTATCCAGGATCAGTAACCAGGAAGATATTGTCATCGGCGCGCCTGTGGCCGGGCGCAGACATGTGGATTTGGAAAAAATCATCGGCATGTTTGTCAATACACTGGCGCTGCGGAATTACCCGTCAGGAGAAACTGAATTTACCGAATTCCTGGCAGAAGTCAAAGAAAAGACATTAGAAGCGTTTGAAAACCAGGAATACCAGTATGAAGAGTTGGTGGAACAAGTGGCTGTCAACCGGGATGTGAGCCGGAATCCGCTTTTTGATACCATGTTTGTGCTGCAAAATACCGGCCCGGGGGAAATAGAGGTCCCCGGTTTGAGAGTGATACCCTATGAATACGAAAATAAAACATCAAAATTCGACCTGACATTAATCGGTGTGGAAGCGGAAGACAAGCTTTTATTCACATTTGAATACAGTACAAAACTATTTAAACCGGAAACCATCGAACGCTTTATAACTTATTTTAAGAATATCGTAACCGGTGTGCTTGAAGATAAACATCGAAAAATCTCCGGGGTGGAAATCATTATTAAAGAAGAGAAGAATCGGTTGTTGGTTGAATTTAATGATACAGAGACCGATTATCCGCAGGAAAAGACAATCCATGAGTTATTTACAGAACAGGCGGAAAAGACACCGGATTATATCGCCGTTGTCTATTCCTCCAACCAGGTAACATACCGGGAGTTGAATGAAAGGTCCAATCACCTGGCGGCTTATCTTTGCGGCAAAGGAGTTGAAGATGAAGAACCCGTCGGAATAATGACAGAACATTGCGTAGAGATGGTTACCGGTATTTTAGCTGTATTGAAAGCGGGAGGAGTCTATTTACCTGTCAACCCGGATTACCCGGATGAAAGAAAGGAATACTTATCCAGGGACGGCAATGTAAAAATTTTATTGACTGATTGTAAAAATACAGGCTGTTATGGTCCGGAAGCGATCCAACTCCATGATACGGATACGGATACCGGGATATATAATTTTAAAAGCGTTGAAGATTTAAATAGTAAAAACAGTAAGAAGTATGCGGGTAATCTCTCCTATATCATTTACACATCAGGTTCCACGGGAA
>JAGLON010000088.1 GCA_023138975.1 Candidatus Zixiibacteriota bacterium | reverse complement strand
ATCCATAAGATGTTGGATAACCTTCAGCAAAATAACATTAAACAATTGCACGTGCCAGTTAAGAAAAGGCGTAGAAGACGGCAATTAACCAAGGGGGAACGGATCGAATGAGCGTAGCAACCACACTATTAGCGAAATACGAAGAGGCTATACTTGCCGTACTTGACGCGCAATCCTACACAATCAACAACCGGTCTGTGACATTGGCAGATTTAAGCGATTTAGAAAAGGGCCGGGATAAATACAAACGTGAAGTATCTAAAGAAGCGCGCGGCGGTATGAAAGTAGGCGCGTTTACTTGTGTCGATAAATAAAAAATTATGAGTAATATAAAAAAAGCATTTGATTTAGCGGTTGAAGTAAAATTACATTGTCTATGTATGATGTGTGTAAATAATATTCAAACGACATGCAATTTAAAAGGCGTTGGGGTTGACGAATCCGGCCAGTGTTCCGGGAAAGTTTTATTTAAGCCAAAGAAAAAAAAGGATGATACCGAATAATGGAAACTGATAAGGTTGTAAAATTTGATTCTCTTCCGGCATTTGCACAAAAACAAAGAGTAACCAAAGGCGGTAAATTTTCCGCGCGTTCTGGTACGTATCATGGCGGTTCACATTCCCGGCGCGGTGTTGCAGGATGGCAACCCCCACAAGGTGACGCAGACGCGGACACGCTAACAGATAGACAGGAAATTGTTAATAGGTCAAGGGATTTAGTACGTAACACACCAATAGCCGCCGGAGCTATCAATACTAACGCCCTACACGTAGTGGGTTCAGGTTTAACCATGCAATCAAGATTAAACCGCCACGTATTAGGATTGAACGAAAAAGACGCGGCCAAAAAACAAAATTTAATTGAAAGCGAGTGGAAATTATGGAGCAATAGCCTTGATTGTAGTTATAATCGAAAAGGTACGTTTAACGATACCGTCAATCTGGTTTTGCGCGGTGCGTTGGAATCCGGGGACATTTTCGCGCTATTACCTTTTGAAATGCGTAATACTTCACCGTATGGCCTAAAAGTCCAATTAGTTGAAAGCGATAGAATATGTAACCGGGACGGCAAAAAGAATACCAAGAATTTAGCCGCCGGGGTTCACTTTAATAACAGGGGCCAACCGGTAGCGTATGACATACGTACAACTAATCCGGGAACGGAAAAGAGTTTCGAAAGAGAATGGAAGCAAGTACAGGCATTTTCCGCAACCGGAAGGCGTAGGGTATTGCATATTTACGAGCAATTACGCCCGGATCAAACGCGCGGTATGCCATACCTTGCACCAATAATTGAAATAATTAAACAGTTATCCAAATACACTAACGCGGAAATAGCCGCCGCCGTTGTTAATTCTTATTTTACCGTCTTCATTAAAAGCCCGGACGGTGATACAGATTTAAGCCCATACGCCATGACGGACGAAACCAACGTAGCGGCGGACGACCAAGATTATAAATTAGGTATGGGGGCGTTTATCACCTTATCTAATGACGAAGATGTAGAATTTGCAGACCCGAAAAGACCTAACAGCAATTTTGAGGGTTTCATGCAAGCTATGTTACGACAGATTGGCGCGGCCTTGTCTATACCGTATGAATTGTTAAATTACCAATTCTCTTCCAGTTATTCCGCGAGTCGTTCCGCGATGTTATTGGCGTGGAAAATGTTTAAGACAAGGCGCACATGGTTAGAAAATCATTATTGTAATTTAGTCTATGCCGCATGGTTTGAAGAAGCCGTATTACGTGGAAGAGTGCCCGCGCCCGGATTTATGGAAGATTTCGCAGTAAGAGCCGCTTACCTTGAGAATAAATGGGTAGGCCCGGCACCGGGACAGATAGACCCAACGAAGGAAACAACCGCCGCCCTTGACAGGATTGGTGGTAGATTGTCCACCATCGCGGAAGAAAGCGCGTCAATCGGCGGAGATTTTGACAGGAATATAGAACAAATAGCATACGAAGAAAATACAATGGACGGGTTGGGCGTTGAACATATCGGCCTTGGTGCGCGTGGAAGTACCGGCGCATTAATCGCAAATGCAAAAATAAGCGCAGAAGCAAAGCCGGAAACGGCTACGCCGGATGAATCCGATAATGACGATGAAGACGATAACAATAAATCCACAGGAGATAAATAAAAATGATAAACAATAGTTTACTTTCGCCACTTTGGGCCATACTTCCTAGCTACGCAGATAAGATTTATGGCGCGCATGACAGGCAGATAGAGTATTACGCCGCACAAAGCCCGGAAAGTATTAAAGAAAAATTTAATTGTAACATAGATTTAAACGACCATGCAACCGTCCCGGAAACCTTTACCATACGTGAAGGCGTGGGGGTTCTACCGGTAACGGGTATGGTTATACCAAAGAGTGATTTCTTTACTATATTCTTTGGCGGATTTGCCGCGTTAGATGTACTTGAAAGAGATTTCAATATATTGGTGGGGCGCGAAGATGTTCACACAATACTTTTGGACATTGACAGCCCCGGCGGTAACGCGTTTGGCGTGGAACAATTCGCCAATATGATATTTAACGCCCGTGATAAAAAAACAATTCTTTCTATAACGTCCGGGATGATGGCAAGCGCGGCCATGTGGATAGGTGCGGCGGCCCATAAAACGTACATTACCGGGGAAGTAACGGTAACGGGTTCCATCGGTACAGTCACCACACATACCGACATATCCGAACTTAATAAAAGGATTGGTATAACACAAACGGAAATTGCCGCCGGAGAATTTAAGCGCGTTCCTTCCTCATTGGCCCCGTTAGATGAAAAGGGCCGGGAGGTATTGCAAGACCAAGTTAACCAAGTTAATGCGGCTTTTGTAGGTGATATTGCAAAGTTTAAGAACGTCCAACCAAGAGCCGTTAGAAAGATGGCGGAGGGGAAAACGTTTATAGGTTCGCAAGCTATCAAGATTGGTTTAATTGATGGCCTTTCGACTATGGGCCAATTATTTGAAAACATCGGTAATGGTGTCGATATGATAAAGGCCGTATATAATAATAATTTTAATTCTTTACAGGGAGGGCAAAAGATGACGTTGATTGAAAAGATAGCAAATATGAAAGCGGAAGACGTGGATTTGTATAATGCCATGATTGAAAAAGGCAAGATTGAAGCCAAGACAAGCATGGAAGAGTCTTTGACGGACGTTAAGGCCGTGGAACATGCCAAAGGTATTGAAGTCGGCAAGGTTGAAGGCATTGAAACCGGTAAGGCTGAAGAACGCGCAAGGATCGAAAATCTTTCCGCCCTTTCTAACCCGGCATGCAAAGAAATGGTTGATAAGTTTATAGCAGACGGAAAGACCACGGCCCCTGAAGCGGCGGTTGAAATCCTGAAGGCACAGGGCACGACCAACGCGACTAAGTTGGCAAACCTTGAAACTAATTCCCCGGATGCCCTTAATTTGGAAAATGCGGAAACCATAGACGCAGACGGCAAGAAAAAGGGCCTTAAAGCATTGGTAGCCGACTACATGGCAGAACATAAATGTAGTAAGGGAACCGCAATTACCGCATGTGCAAAGGCCCACCCGGAAGCGGAAAACGATTTCGTCCAAATTGTTAAACGCAAAAAGTATTAGTAAAGAAAACAGGCAAAAAGTTAATTAAGAACATATATTAATAAATTTTATTATCACATTTTTAAAAAGGGAGGTTAGAAAAGATGGGAAAAACAACAAACCCTATAACGTTTATTGCAAACGTTGAATTAGCCCAAAAGTTAAGGGTAGCAATTGTACCCGGCACGACTACAAGCCCGCCAAATGTTGGCATAGCGGGTGTTGGTGACGCGGGTATAGGTATCAATGATGTATTGGCCGCTATTACTACACTTTGCGCGGTTGAACCGTTTAACAAAACCGGAACACTGGAAATGGTAGCCAACGGCGTTATAGCTGAAGGCGCGGACGTATTCCCCGCCGCAGGGGGTAAGATTTCCGCAACCGCCGCCGGTTCCGCATTAGGTAAGGCAATGGAAGCAAGTACCGCAGACGGTGACATAATCGAAATACTTGTATATCCCAATGAAATGCAAATGAGCAATACACCCGGTACCACGGATATCGCCACCACAAGCAATACGGATGAATACGTAATAGTTGGAAAGGCCGGTATATTGGTTGGTGTCGATTTCTCTAGTTTGGCCGCATTAACCGCACATGATACGAATTATATTACATTCAGTGTCACGAATTTAGGACAGGGCGGCGCAGGTTCTACCGCAATGTTGGCCGCTACAGACGTGAACACCACAAAGGCAACCGGCGGAAGCGCGTTGGTAGCTAATGCGAAACGCCAGTTAACCCTACACGGCACCGCCGCCAATCTGGTAGTGGCTGAAGGTGATAGGTTACGTATTAGATTTGCCGCAAGTGGTACTTTGGCCGGAGCCGTCACAAGGCCGGTTGCAAATATCAAAGTTCAGTAATTTGCAAAAATAAACCAAGCAGGGAGAGGGTAAAACGGTTTCCCCCCACGGAGCCAATAAAAACCCTTTCCCGGCCCCGGTTTTTAATCGAAAATTAATATTATTTTGTATTTTAATAATCAGTGAAAAGGGAGGTTTAAAAAATGCCATCACCAGAAACAACGGCCATAGTCAGAAATGATTTAGGTACTATAGCATGGGAATATTCACTTGAAGCGTCACAACGTGGATTTGTAGGATTGAAAATATTCCCAACGTTTGAGACGTTGAAAAAGTCCGGGGAATATCCATTAATCACCGTGGAAAGTTTCCTAAAGGCACAGAAGACAAGGCGCGCACCGAGAGGCGCATACAACAGGTCTGATTATACGTTTAAAAATCAGAATTTCGCTTGTCAGGAAGACGGTTTCGAAGAATTACTTGACGATTCAGAGCGCGAACTATTTGGAGACGCACAAATAGAGTGTGAGACAATCGCAACACTACGAGCCGTGGACGTTGTATTGCGTAGACAGGAAATAAGAACTATCACAATGGCCATTGATACGGCGGCTATTGATAACGCGGCGGCGGCGGTTCTTTGGAGTACGGCGGCAAGTGCAACACCGCGCATTGATGTATTAAATGCAAAAGAAGCCATGCGGTCTGGTTATGGTATTAAGCCGAATATCATGGTTATATCAGACGGAAGCAAAAACGATTTGCTTTTAACCGCCGAAATTACAGACGCGTTGAAGTACACCAACCCGGTTGAATTGGGTGGAGAAGAGGCACAGTTAAAAATACTTGCGTCTTACTTTGGCGTTGATGAAGTTATCATAGCGGACGCGCAAATAGACGCGGCCAAAAAAGGTCAGGATAAATCCTTGTCTGATGTTTGGACAAATTCTATATGTGGTTTGTATAGGGTTTCGTCTAGCAGGGATTTAAAGAGTCCTTCTTTTGGTAGGTCTATGTTATGGACAGGCGACAGCCCACAGAATATGGTAACAGAGCAGTACAGGGCGGAGTCTAACCGTAGTGACGTATTCAGAGCAAGGCAGAACACAGACGAGGTTTACACCTTTGTCGGTGCCGGAAGACTTATCACCGGCGTTCAGTAAATTGTACTCCATTCGAGTGGTTAGCCGGGCGGGCCTTTATCCTTTCACCCGGCCCGGTTAGCCCTTGAACTTCTTTCAACCAAACCAAACCAAAACAATGACATTAAACGATAGACTTACTTCAGATATAAAAAATGTTTTTATGAATAGTAATCATTTCGCGGACGATTTCGTAAACGCGCGCACCGGGTTAACTATATCCGTATTATTTGACAAAGAATTTATAGTAGTAATAGAAGACGTTGAAAGCGCGTCCCCGGCCATTACATGCGCGGACAGTGACGTACCGGGAGTGTTACACGATGACCTATTTACCGAAGTGTCTACCGCCACCGTTTATAAGGTGACAGGCAAACAACCGGACGGCACCGGGTTAACATTATTGTTATTATCATTAAACTAAAATCATGGCAACATATAAAGAATTAGAAATAGTCGAAATTAGGAAAATCGCCGAAGGGTTCAAGGGGTTAATACTTCAGAGGCAAGCCGAATATGATAACAATGGTATAGATTACGCCGCCGAAGATTTGTTAAAAGGTACACCGTACGAAGCCGAGGTAAAGATCAATAATTATACTATTTTGTGGGAAACAGAATTAGAAAAATATAACTGGAAGTATACACGCCGAGTAGGTAATGCCCCGGCATTTTTAACCGAAATAAACGGATTTAATTAAGGAGCCAAAACAGTGAAAAAAAATAGATTAATGTTATTAATGTTATCGGTTTTATTTACGTTGGCCATGAGTTGCCAACAGGCGTACAGTTTTCCACCCCACGTACCACAACAAACGGCCTTTGGGGAAGACGTAGTAGGCCAATTATTTCCACAGTTTCAAGGGAGTTTTGAGTATACCGTATCTAATACCGACTTAAACACTAACTCCGTGGCTAATGGTGGTACGGTTACACAGGCGCAAGCTATGGCCGTGGTTGGTACTTCCACCACCACCGCAAGTACGGCATTATTACAAAGCCAACAACACGCAAAATATAAACCCGGTTTAGGTGGACTACTAAGGTTTACCGCGTTATTTACCGAACCCGTAGCCGGTACTGAACAGTTAATAGGGATTGTTGACGGAAACGGTGGTAGTGCGGCATTTAATAACGGTTTTGTGTTTGGATATATTGGTACCACGTTTGGTGTGCATAGATTTCAAAATGATGTATTGACCACCGTAACACAAGCTAATTGGAATATAGATACAATGGGGGCCGGGGTGTTAAATCCTTCCGGCATGACCTTAACCCATACGAATTTGAACAACTATCAAATACGTTTCCAATATTTGGGCGCGGGTGCTATCCGGTTTTATATTGAAGATGATTTAACGGGTGATTTTGTATTAGTCCATAGAATTAATTATACCAATAACAATACCACCCCTTCAGTACATAACCCAAATTTTCACCATAGTATGTGGGTAGATAATGGAGCCACTACAAGTAATATTGTTTTAAAGGGTGCGAGTTATGCGTATTTCATTGAAGGCCAAACAACATTTATAGAGTTACACCAACCGCATAATGCCACCGGATTAAAAGAAAAAACCGGCGTTACTACGGAAGTTGCAATAATAACCATTAGAAATAAAACTACCTACGCGTCAAAGGCCAATTTTATAGACATATTTCTACATGGTGTTTCTGTATCCGTGGAAGCGTCAAGCGCGAATAATTTGGCCGATTTGAGGTTAATTAAAAACACCACGTTAGGGGGTACCCCATCGTGGACAGATATAAACGCGACTAATTCCGTTGTAGAATTTGACGTAGCCGGGACAACCGTAACCGGTGGAAAAGATTTATTTCCAATACCATTGGCCGGTAAAAATGACAAAGAGATACAAGATATAAGTAGTTTCAGGGTTATATTAGGGCCGGGCGAATCGTTGACCATTGCCGGTAAAAGTGAAAACAGCGCAATATTAAGAGGCGGTTTTATATGGCATGAATTGTTTTAGAGTAAAACGAAAGGAAAGGTAAAAATGATTAAAACGGTAATAGTAACAATCCACGGCCAAGAATCTATTGGCAAAAATATGGCAGACCTTAACCGAAGGTTAGCCGGTGAGGATTTCACGGACAAATGTATTTTTATCAATCTAAGATATACTAAGTTATGGACGGTGGTAAATACCCTTCCGTGGGCGCGTAAGATGGTAGCTAAGTACGTGGCGGCCCGGCTTAATGGTATACAACACCAATACCCCGGCGCGCGTATAATCGTTATAGCTCATTCTAACGGCACAAGGGCCACGCGCATAGCGATGGACATGAGGTTAAAGCCAAAGAAGAAATGGCCACAGTTTAAGATTGATGATTTAATATTATTAGGATGCCCAATCAAACGTAATTACAAATGGAGTCGCCACCCGGAAACCAGTGTAGTAAATTTCGTTTCGTCAAATGATATGGTTGTATGGTTGGCCCGGTTTTATGGTATGGGTACCGCCGGACGAAACGCATTTAAACACGCGGCTCCGAACCTGAAGCAGTATTTTGTTAAATGGGGCCATAGTGGATTTATGAAACACTATATAGTTATCGCCCATTGCGTGCGTTCTATTCTGGAAAAGGCCCTTTAATTATCCGGGCCGGGCGTACTGGTTTATTAAGACTTGATTTTCTACCATTTTGACTACAATTGGGGGTTATATATGACTAATTTATTAACAAGGGGGGTTTGACATGGCAACCAGTGTTAGGCGGCTTATAGTGGCCGCTATAGTGGCCCAATTAAAGACAATTACTATACTTAATGAATACAATACCGAAATCGGTAATAGTGTAGTAGATTGGAATATAGGGAACATTGACCAAGCCAAGTTACCGCAGGTAGAAGTTAAAGACCCTTCCGAGTCTTCCACGCGAAAAGGGACAATGGATTACGCGGTATTAAGTATTGAAATTGTGGGCCGGATCGTGGATACATTGGACAACGCCCGGAACCTTTTAACCGATATAACCGAGGCCATGAAGGTAGGCCCGGCGTACCCGGCAAATGTTTATTTATCTACATTGACAGATAAGCCGGAATTATTACCAGACGAAAAGGATAAAAAGGCCGTCAAGGTAACGATGGCCTACGAAGTAAAATACAGGGAATAAATATTTTAACCTTTGCAATAAGGAGCGCAAAAAATGAGTACCACAGATATATTAATAGGGGGCGGACGTGTTTTCTTTAATGACGGGGGCCAAGATGGTTTACCCGGTAATGGATACCTTGACATGGGTAACATACCCGCGTTAGCTATTCAGAAGGCTATAACAGAAATTGAGCATTTTGGTTTCAATGCGGTAACAAAATCAAGGCAAAAGGATTTGAATATCGTTACAGATATTGGTATGTCCTTATCGTTTACCGTGGATGAACTTTTTGCGGAAATGTGGAATATTTTGCTTTTTGGTAACGGTACTACAACGCAGACGCAGACCGCCAGTACGGCCACAGCAGAAACCGGCCACATTGCCCCGGCATTGCTTAACCGTAGTATATTCGCCGACAATACCAATATCACCGCCGGTACCCTTGTCGTTAAGGATGACGGAGGCGTAGCCACATTCGTATTAGGTACTGATTATGAAATTGTAAATTTGGTAACGGGTGAAATTAAAATTTTGTCCGGTGGTACGGTTGAAGCCAGTGAACCGCTAGAACTTACTTACGATTATACCGGAAGAGTCAGGGAGAAGATTGTACCGGGTGCGGACGCAAGCGTAAAGGGTGCGGCCCGTTTGGAATTCACAGCACAAAACGGTGATGATTTTACATGGATTATACAGAATTGTGAAGTTAAACCGGATGGTGATAGCCCGTTATCAAGTACGGAAGCGTCTGAAGTATCCGTAATACTTAATATCCTTGTGGACAAAGTAGTAAACACCGCCGAACCATTTGGCGAAGTGTTACAAGGTTAATAAACATAATTAAAATATTGGCCCCCTTGAAAAGATGCTACAGGGGGGCCAAATTTATAGGGGCCTAAATGGACGTACAACCAAAATCAGACGACAAGAAAAAACCACCGGTAGCAGTAGTCCCGGAAAGTATAGATTTTTTTGAAGAGTTACCGATACCCATTAACATAGAGGGCGGTAAAAATTTCATGGTGTTTATGCGTCTATTGAAGGTCAAAGAAATTCCGATTTTAAACCGTATTGTATACATGCAGGAACGCGACCCGAACAGTGAACAGGCCGCCATTATGTTGATTTCATTGGCCGCCAGTACATTAAACGTATCAAGTGACGAAGTGCCAGTTGAAGCAAGTAGCGGATTAGTTAAAAATATGATTAGTTTTAATTTTCCTAAAAAAGATGAACCCCCGGACGACAAACCGGACGACAAACCAAAGAAGGATAAACAAAAAAATAAAAACGGCCTTGTAAACTGTATAGATTTTCTTATAGCGAATGGCCACAAGTACGGCGATATAATGGAATATACGGTAAAAGTGTTTGATAATTTCATAGTGACAATTGCCGACAGATTAGGGGATAAACAAAAACCAACCGACCCGGCGGAAGCCTTCAGGAAATTAGGTCTTAAAGTCAAGCCAAGAGGGGACAAAAATAAGCCATGAGCAAGCGCGAAGCGGAAATAAATATAACAGGTAATACCGAAGATGCCCGGTCAAGTATTAAGGATTTAGAGCGTATGTCTAAAAAGTCTTTTGGCCAAATGTCTGAAGACGCAAAAAAGGAAGCGGACGAAATAGCGGACGCGTTTAAAAAAACCGGAATCCGTATGGAGAAAGATATAAAACAGTCTTCCGCAGATGCAAGGGCAAC
>JAGLON010000087.1 GCA_023138975.1 Candidatus Zixiibacteriota bacterium | reverse complement strand
CTAAATACTTTTCGTGCACCGTCCATTTGTCACGAACCAACCCAGAAAGCCACATAATTTCCAGCATGCGTTGGTGATGGCAACCCGTCCAGAATGCTAGATGTTGAGCCAACGCCATATCGACGCTATTACCATCATACAAACGATCACCGCTTGGATCGGGGAAATAATCGCCCAACGCTTCGGCATTGTTTTCCCATAATTCTTTAAAACTTGCACTTTTACCAAATGCGGCGCTTGCGCTTTTGGTTGCTAGCATTTTTTCGATTAGCTGATCGTTGTCCGTGGGGCCATTCCATTCTGCGAGTGGTTCGGTTTTCCATTCATCACCGCGGGCGGTTGTTTTTGGTGGGAAATATTGACTAACAAGCGCTGGCAGTGTTGCGCTATTATCTACACCGGCATTGCCTATAATATTATTACCCGTTAAAGAAATGACCCGTCGTTCGGTATAAAGTTCTATATCAAACCCTTGATGTTTACACCCGTGATCAGGCGTTACACCGCTTCCGATAATATGTAAACCACGACCCGATTGTGAAACCTCAACCGCGGCACCTGGTAGCCTTGCCATTAAATCTTGAGCGAGCGGCGACCATGTGGTGTTGTCTGGTTGTAAGCACGAATCAATATCACAAAAATAAAACGGATCGTTTTTAGTAAGTAGAAAGCCGACACCATAACTAGAACCGCAAAGTTTGGCTAAATTGATCGCGTTATTCGCATCAGTCCATGCAAGCGGATCATCCATCCAATTTTGACCCTTTAACATTACCTGCAATGTACGAGGATCAACCGGTAGTTTTTTAGTTTTTGGGCCGTCGGGTACTAACTTATAAAGTACAAATTGATTATACGCTGCAAGGGGTGCCAGCGCGTTTGGTAATTGTTGCACTATTCGCCCCTATTTATTAATTCTACTGCTTGATCATATTCGGCATGTGTATAAGGCCCGTAACATGGTGCACTCGGTATTTTTGTTTGTTTTTGAAAAAGATCATTTCTGATTTTTATTTCTATTCCAAATCTGCAAACTTTTAATTTTTCATCAAACCCCTTACATATTATAGGGCACGACTTGCGCTGCATTAATTTCATTACGCGCCGTCATCATCAAACCAAACACCAATATATGCCGCAGGGGGAATAATAATACCGACACCGTGGATAATTTCGCATTTATAGTTTGATTCAAAATCGCAAGATGTAAATTTAACGATATTCCAAATATAAGGTATGACCGCTAATACAAAAATAATTAATAATGTTTTTATGTTCATAATATTCCCCTATTTATAAAATGATTGCATAGCCTTTTGTTTCAATTGTTCCGGCGCTTTTTGTGCATTCTTATCTTTGCTTACTAAACCTTGAGCAATGATCGGCAATATTTCCTGTTTAATGGCTGCCCGCATAAGAGTTCGTCGAACCTGGCACATTGTACCGAAGCATCGAGCAACCAAGCCGGTCGAACATTGAGCGCGATCCGCTATGTCCTGGCGTGTCATTGTGTTGTAATTTTTATCACGCGCAACACTAATCGCCGCAACTAGGATCTGTTGTTTGCGATCTTTCGGGTTGGCTCGTTTTTTAAGAACGGGGTGCACTTCGGCGTTTTCATCTTCGGGAATGCCATCGCGTAGTTCCTCGATAAAGTCACTGAATGAACAACCCATAACATTGGCAAATGATCCCGGCTTGATATTCACACGTTCGCATAGTTCTTCACGCGATAAATTGATCAGCCCGCTTTGTTTGACTAATTCGAATGCCGTATCTTTTATTTGTTCTCGTTCTGATTTCATAGCTTTAATTTCCTGGCTAGTTCAATACCCATTGTGTCTAAAAATTGTTTGGTGTTATTCATATTCGCCCACATTGCAATAATCATAAAGGGTATTGCTAAAATACAAGCAATGAACGTGATCGGTAATATAATTAATATTTTCATATTTCGATATTAACCGTTAAAATCCAACCCGTCAAGATAGATTAGATAATGCTTTTCTAAGTTGTTGCCATGCAATCGGCTGCACATCTTCGTACCAATCATCCTTCCCGTTCGCATCCTTGTGATCTTTTACCTCCATTAAAAATTTGGCAGCTTCTTCTATTTTTTTCAGTGATTGCTCAAATCGGGCGTTTGTTCGTTGCAACCCTTGAATTCGCATCCCCACAATTTCTTCGGCGGTTGGTGATCCATCATGCGGGCAAATTCCTAAATAATTTAGATATCCTATAAAGCGTTTATTATCTGCCAATACTTCGATCATTAATGCATGGGATTGGTTTTTATTTTCTTCGAACCGTGCCCGCATGTCTTTTACATAGTCGCAATCGTTATCGCTCATAATTTAGTTGCCCCATTCTTTGATTGATTGTAATTCTTCAAGTTTTTTTAATATTTTCCCCAGTTCCTTTATTTCATTTTCGTAACCAGGACAATACGCGCACCCTTGATGATATTTATCAAGTGCCTTTTTAATTTCTCTTAACTCTTTACGCTTATGGCTTTTAAATTCTCGCGTTGTTTTTAGTTTCATCGCTTCTAATACATAAAATGGGATCGGCTCTGTTTTCATTAGTTTATCCCCACTTTTCGAAAATCAATATATACATCACGAACCGGCATAGTTAATCCCCACGGTGTAAACAACACCAATGCCACAGGGAATTTTGGCCCCTGCTTTTTATTCTCATTGTCGAGAAATTCGGTACCGTCCGGCTTTAAAAAATTTAATCGGTGCGGCATGTGGATTATTGTGTCCCCATATTTTCTACATCGGCGCGTGTATCCTACTTCGGGTTTGTCCGGTATTAATAAAAATGAAACATTCCCGCGACTTGCTTCATTGGTTGCTTTTTCAATCCAGGGCGTAATGTCACTGTATGGCGGGTTGCACCAATTGATACGACCCCACGGAACGGTTAAAGAATCGACACCATGATCAGCCAATGAATAAAACGCTTCACATTTTGCCGTTGCTATCAGACAACACGCATCAAGTTCGAATTTGATCCCGAAATGTTGCTCGACTGCATCGACGAACCATTGCGGCGTTTGTGCCAAATCGCGTTCGGCTTCGGGGGTTGTTGAATTATTTAGATCCATTAGAAAACAACCCCAATAAATCAACCATTGATTCAGCACTTGATTCTACATCCATGCAGACCATCATCCCATCAGTTTCAACAACTATGAATTCAACCATTGCGTCTTGATCTTTTTCTTCAAGTTTTTTTATTAAATCTTTAATTTGTATGCTCATATTTTTTTCTTTGCCTCGT
>JAGLON010000086.1 GCA_023138975.1 Candidatus Zixiibacteriota bacterium | reverse complement strand
GGGGAAATCCCCACTGCATAGTCATGTTTGGTGGAACGCAGATTCTCTAATGCCGCCATTGCATCCGCCAGGGTGGTGGCTATAAAAAAGTCATCATCGTCCCATCGAACCGGTATAGTCATGCTTGGCGGCCGGCCTTCTGAACACATCCTGCCGATACGTCTCCGGCAATCCGCGAGCCGCTCAATCAAAGGGGCGCTCTCTCTAACTCGTTGCTCCAGTTCTTCCGTTGTCATAATTCTCCTCTACTTGCAATAACGACCAGGTACGCTATGTCGAAATGGGCCAGCCCGCTCTTGTATGACCTATTTTTGGCCCTGTTTTTGGGTATCATATAGATTTACCTGTAAAGGAACTCGATCTTGCGCCAAAGATCAAACAGATCAACCTCTATGTTATCCATTCTCAACCGCTATGATCCGATATTCGCTCATTGTCCGATCTCCATTCTTGATTTATTCAACGTCACCCGATCTCGATATCAGTTTATAGCGCAGTTGCTGGACCTCTTGGATCAGCCTCAGATTGTCCGCTGCCAACGCCTGACTAATATCGGAGAATTTCCGCAAAATAGCAGTGAGTTCAGGTATAAAAAACGCCCCGTTACTTATCTGCTCGGCGGCCCTGGCCTCGATACTCGATAATTCATCATCTGTCAATGGCGTGCATTCCTGACGCGCCTTCTTTTCCAATTTCAAAAACTGTGCGTATTCTGCCGGTGATAACATCAATTCTCCTCTATCTGACGTATTACAATAATAGTGCCATTGCCAGGCCATATCAAAGCCGCCTGGTCTATGGGATTCGTTGGTTTGATTTCTTTCCATTCTCCGTTGTGATTGCATTCTCTGTGCTTGGCCAACCAATGCTCCACAGCCGCCTCCGGGGTGTCGAATTCTGATTTTCCCGGCGGCGCGATGCGTCTCCCTGTTTCAGGATAAAAAGCCGTGTATTTCTCTTCCGTTTGTTCCTCCTCAAGGTCGCCCGCGATCTTGTTTAATCGTTTTACATCCGCATTGTATTTCGTCACTGATCTCCATTCTCTATTCTCCATTTGCCCATCCCCCAAACTGATTAATAATGCTGAAATCAGGCTGACTTTGCCTCTTGAAATATCTTCTCTAATTTTTCGGGGTCTATCAAGTCCTCATTAAAATATCCGGCTTCATGCGTAAGCCGGATGGCTTTTATCACCCTTGTCTTTAATATGTCAATTGCAGATTGCCACCCAATTAAAAAGCCGATCGTTAAGCCGATTGTAAAAATAATTGTTTCTATCATTTATTTGCCCATCTCAAAAATTAATAAAAGATCAAATTTTCAAGTGCGAATTTTCAAGTGAAATACATGCCTCTTTAACAGTTACACCAGCATTAGCAATATGCTGACCAGCCTCATAAACGCATCGTTTTTTGATGGCGATACTGTTGATATTTGTCTTTTAGTTTCTGAACACATCCTGCCACTAACTCGGTGATATTCATGCTCATCTCCAATCCGTTCCTTTCCCAATCCGTTGTAGTCCTCCCCAAACGACAAGCGCCCCTATACTTGAATCTGATCTATCCATTTAATGATAGTCTTCCCTTCATGTCCATGTAATTTTTTGACAGTCTCAATATTGGCATAAATTGCAGCAATAGACTTGACTTCAGTGAGCCAGGAAATCACACAAACGCCACTTGCGAATTGTACGCCTTCAGCCACCGTACCAACGCCTGATACGCCAGTCTCATCTTCTATTCGTTCCAGCAAAAACCGTCTTGAGACAACTTTTTTGTTAAGTTCCATTTGTCGATAGGCATAGTCATATCCAGCCATTATAGCATTGGCAAACCAACCGATCATTGTTCCTTCATCAGTTGGAATCGAGGGGGTTTTTCTAATTGTCTTGATCCATTCCTTGACCCAAGTACGGGCGTCAAACTTATCATCCAAACTTGCTTTTGCGAATTGTACGCCTTCAGTCACCGTACCAACGCCTGATCCGCCAATCTCATCTTCTATTCGTTCCAAGCGGCTTTCTTCAAAACGTCTATCGAAATCATTCATAATCCGTTCCTTTCCCAATCCGTTGTAGT
>JAGLON010000085.1 GCA_023138975.1 Candidatus Zixiibacteriota bacterium | reverse complement strand
TGGTTAACATGTCAGATTGTCGATCTGAAGATCGCGAGTTCAAATCTCGTCGGGCCCGCCAATAAAAAAGACCTGCTGGTTTTCCAGCAGGTCTTTTTTATTGGATGGGTTCGACAGTAAGAATTCGGTGGCAAAGCCAACGAGTTCATTGGATTGCTTCTTTTATCATTTAGGAAAGCAATTCAACCAGGCGCCTATAAGGAGCCTGAAATCGAGTCGGGCCACTGCTGGTTTTCCAGCAGGTCCTATTTTATAGAGGGGTATTGTCCGACTGTGTAGGGAACGGTCAAGACATCATTACCCCCTTGTTGAAGTTTCCAAATCAATAATTTATCAAGGTCAACAGCGGGAATCATAAGTAAGCGTTTATCAAGATTAGGCCGTTTGGCATGAGCGAGCTGCCAAGGAGTTTGATGTTCTTTGTAAGAATTAGGTCGTTTAAGATTGAAGAATAGCTGGTAAGAGGAAGCCTTATTGATAAAGTCGATACGGGAAGAGAAGGATTCAATTTCATAGAATTCCATTTCCATAAGGTTGTGGATTGTCTCGACGTCAGACTGCCAAGTGTGAGCGCCAGGGATAATTGTGTTATGGCGTTGTCCTGGTAAGGATTCAATGGCTAATGTGTAGTCCGAAGGCTCTTTGGCATTCCAGGCACCGATGTATTCGGAGCCATTATCAGTCTGACGGGTAGATTTATCAGGTAAAGCATTATACATTTTTAAAAAGTGATTGATATAAGTAGCGAATAAGACGGAGTGGGTTAAGGATCGTTGGTTGGCGAATCCGAGGAATAGAGGTCCACAGGAGACTTCACGGAAGGTATATTGAACTTTGGGAAGGTTTAGGGTTTTCATTGGGATCCAATATTCAGGAATATCGATGAGGTCTTTAGTGTCTTCGCACATACGTTCAAAGAGTTTGTACTGTTTCTTTATTTCGCGAAGATTGTTTTTAGTGACATGTTTTTTAGGTCGTTTACGTGAAGGGATGCTGGCATTACGCCAGAT
>JAGLON010000084.1 GCA_023138975.1 Candidatus Zixiibacteriota bacterium | reverse complement strand
CAGAAAAAAGTACAAACTGAGTTTATTAAAGCCAGTATTGCAGCGGGGAATATGACAGTTGAATCTTCCAAGATGGCTATAACGAATAATTTCTATAAGCAGCAATTCGGTGTTATATTTGCTAATGCTTCACCGGTTAACTTATCATTTACGGTTTTAAATCCGGCGGTTGTCGAGGTATCGGTACTCGGAACTCCGACAGTGTGGAATAAATTAGGTAAGCAGACAGCCGACAGGATCGCTGAGAAATACGGGACCCTAGGAGCCTATCAACCGAAGTATGGAACGCTGTCAAGTATCCTGACTAAGAACCGCCGGGAACAATTAGAGAAGATCCAGACTAGTATTACCCAGGGACTGATACAGGGTAAAAGTTTCCAACAGACAGCTAAAGATGTAAAGCAGGTTTTAGATTCTACAGCAAGTCAGGCTTTAACAGTTGTCCGAACTGAGAGCATGCGGAATATGAACGCCGGCGCATTTGCTAATCATAATCAGTCAGTTGCGCAGGGTCTTAAAATGCAGCGGCAGATTCTATCTGTTTTAGATGACCGGACCCGTGCGCAGAGTCAGACAGTAGATACACGGATAGCGGATAAAGACGGATTTTTTACTTATCCCGGTGGTGTCCTTGTAAGTTTTCCAGGTAACTCCGGGAACCCTGCCTGGGACATAAATGATCGGGAAACGGTAATTGAAATTATAGATGATCAGCCCCCGGAATTACGCCGGGGAAGAAATCCGGTGACAGGGAAGAATGAGGTTATGTCATTTAAAGATTATCCAACATGGATGTCTGAAAATGGTTTTCGGCAGAATCCTACTGGGCGGTGGGTGGTGAAGTAGTCGGGTTATGTATGTTTCCGATTATTTTACCGTTTTCTTTTAACCATTTTATATTTCCGTCTTGAGCCATCCTATTTGGATATCGTGCCCCTTTTAATTTTCCGTCTTCTTTTATTATTACATAAAGCGTTTGAGCCTCTAATTTAGGATGATATATTTCTATAATATCGCCTTGTTTTAATTTCACCCCTTCCTCCATTCAATC
>JAGLON010000083.1 GCA_023138975.1 Candidatus Zixiibacteriota bacterium | reverse complement strand
TGGCCGGATTGATCACATCAAAAAACACTTTTTCACGCTGCGGATCATCAACTATGAGGATACCGACATCCCCCAGAACAGATCCATAAAGTGGCACGATATCCTTTTTAATCTGCCAGTTGCTCCACTGCCAAATCTGCATAATGGCGGAGAGCAGGTTCTCGTCATCAACAGTGGCCGGAAAGGTCAGCGGTATATCTTCCAAAGTCCCGGCCCAGAGATGAGCTTTCCAGAATTCACCTAGCCGATAGGAGGGATTATAAATATTGCGGATGTAGCGATCAAGGCCAAATTTGGTCTTATAAGATTCCGGCCAATTTCGGGCCGGCATTTCATCATAGGCCGTGTTTTCATAGAACGCCCAAAAGATATCGTATCTTAGCAATCGGCTGTCCCACTGATTCCAGTCCGCGCCAAGATCGCGTGGAACAGTTATGATATCAGGTTTCTGAAACGCCTTGCTTGCTGCTGTTAGTCTGGTCATAAAGTTACCCCACCATTTAGGCATTTAATCACCTGTCGAGACTGTCATCATTGGCCAAACTTTCTGATACGCAAGCCATTGCATCAACCTGATATTTTTCTCTGCCCGCTTTATTGTGTATCGGAATAGAGTAAAACCATTCATGCGAATCTTCGACCCACCAAACCGAGGCGAGGGGGTCTGAATTGAGCATGTAAACCCAGGTCGCTAAACGCCCATCTAACTTAAACCAAAATAAATCGCGCCCGGATCTCGGAACGAGCGTTGATTGCATCTCAAATAATTCCGGTTTCATATCATCCTCTATAGTTGGCCAGCGGATTAACCCCAGCCGTTAATGCCTGATTTTGTGCTAATTTGTTAAAAGCGCCACTAGCGGCATCAGTATCGTCTTTAAACGTCCCAAACGGAAAGGCCGCCATACGATCAAGGTACTCCCTGGCCCAGGGCGCATTTTTGATTTTAACGCTGCCCGCTTCGGCCTGAGCCGCCAACGGGCGGGCCCTCAATACCTTGTCACCAGTTGGCCGATCTGCTTTGATGATAAAGCCGGCCAAGTTGGATATGGTGGCCTGGGCACTTTCTAGGCCGCCGCTACCCGGTTCCTGCTCAACCCATACGCTTACGGCCGTTTTACTACCATAGGCCGCCGCGTCAAGCTGGGCCGTTTGCTTTATTATAGCCTCTCGCCGGCCGGCTGACCACTGGCCTCTTACCAAATCCTCGATGTAATAGACCCTGGCCACCGGATCAAATGCAATCAGGATGCCACAAGAGAAAGCGCCGCCGCCCTCTGTCCCGGCCTTGTCCCAATATCTCACCCGCCGACATGCGCTGGGGACCCTCGTCACCAATTCAAACCAATCACGCTTAAACAAATTCCCTTCGTGCGGCTTGGGGCGCTGCTGAAAAAGAGCGCCGAAAAAATATGAGCCGATACGATTTGAGAATTTCTTCAACTTCTCTATGGGATATCGTAAGGGGGCCAGGGCTTCACCTTCCTTTCTGGGATCGGGTTCTACTGTGCAGGTCTCTGGGTATTCTGGCGGCTCCGCTTCCTTGATTGCCTCAAAGTGAATAATGTGCCAATGCTCTGGCTCTTCGTCCTCTTTACTGAGAATATGGCCGCTTAGATCGTCTTCATGCCATCGGGTTTGAATGATGATGATAGCCGCTCCGGGCTCCTCTCTGGTAGAGAATGTACTATCGAACCAGTCTTTTTGTTTTCTTCTGATCGTCTCGCTTGCGGCTTCCTCTGCGTTTTTGGTCGGGTCATCTATGATACCTAAATTAAAGCCCTTGCCAGTAATGGGGCCGCCAACGCCCGCCGCCCACATTCCGCCATCCTTGCCCGTCTCCCAGTGTTTGACGGCGGAAGCATCGCCCCGAATTGCCCCGTCAGCATAAAGATAATTATCTTTGGCGGCCCGGCTGAAAGTGTAGGCCAGATCGGCGGCGTAGCTGTTGATGCCTACCCATTGTTCAGGATAACGATAAAGATAATAGGCCGAAAAGAGACGGCTGACTAGCTCGCTTTTGCCATGGCGAGGTGGCTCTAGAATAATTAGCCTGAGCAGTTCCCCATCAGCGACACGCTGTAATACCTGGGCCTTTCTAACGCAATGAGGGTACCATTGATATTTTCCGTTTGATACCAAGTCGACGAAAGAGGCAAAGGTGAGGGGGCGGCCAGTTTGCTTTTGTGGCTTTTCTTTCGAAAAATCAAATCGACCTGTATTAACTTTCGGTAGATTGATCGTCATTCTCAGCACGACCTAACGCCTCCAACATTCTAAATGCCTTATCGTTGATTACTCCAAGCAAGACAGCCACCTCTGACGCGGACTGTTTTTTTATGTAATCTTCATCAATAGCACAGGCAATGTCTATTGCTGCCCTTAGATGAGTTTCGAGCAATTCTATGATTAAATCTGAGATTTCCTTTTTTTGAGTTGCAACCGCTGAAACCGTTGCATTATCACTGTGTTCCTGTCGGTTTTTCCAGGATTTCACCGTACCAGATGGAATATTATAATCTCTGGCCACCCGGCTAACTGATTGCCCTTCAAGCAGAGACGCGATAACAGCCGCCTTAGTTTCCTTGCTATAACTATTTCTCATCAAGCCTGTTCCTTGTTTCCGTCTCGGCCTCCGCCAAACGCGGCCAACGCCGGAGAGGGTCCCCAGCCCGACACGGGCAAGGTCGCCGTTTGCCCTGGTCGAATGGGTCTATGATTTGGCCTATGTCATAGCAGGCCAGGCATTTGACGACGTGGACGCGGATTAGGTTAGGCATTGTCTTGACTCATATTGGTAATATCAATCCCGCATAGCCCAACTCTTGGCCATCTGTCTCCAGCGCAATCCTGCCACCATTCCCGATACCAGTGACAAGGGGCGTGTAGCCTACCTCGTTTCCCAGAGCGTCATAGACAACTAATCGGCTGTCGCCTGCGGGAGGTGGTACTGCGCCAACTTTCCGCATAATGCGGAGGATAGGATTGATCACAATGTGATCATCCCACCATCCAATTTTCGTTAGACAATCCGAACCGACAACGCGGTCTTGTGGTGGCTGAAAGTTTTCAGGATGCGCGGAGGCCCACACGCTAAAGGGGCCGCCATTGTGACTTTCGGGTTCAGCCGCATTGATCCAGCTTTCGCCAGCAAACCCCCAGCCAATGGAACTGTCGACGGCCAGGTCAAAGTATTTTGGATCTGCGTCAAACCCGATACTTGGCGCTGTAGACCAATGATTAAACATCAATATGCCGGGCTGCGCGGTTATCAAATTGTTGTTCAGGTCACGAACTTGTGGGTGCAATACAGCCGGCCCAGCCTTAACTTCTATGGTGTCAATACCCCAGAATAGTTGACCAGGGAGTGCCCGCTCATAGCCAAAATCAAAAAGGATATCGAATTTCCAGTGATGTTGAAGCCGGTCATAATCACCGACTTCAAAGCGCGGGATAGCTGATAAAGAGCTATGGCCCTCCGGGCGCACATCATTTATTTTGGTTGGATAAGGATTTTGCATAATACCTCTTATTGCTAGTGTTGATATAATTATTCCCTTTGGCGGCCCGCCCGCGTGTCAGGGAGACGGGCCGCCTAGATAAAAGGAGGGGATCCGTGCCGGCCATCTACCGCGAAACCGGCGATAGCGGGAAGTGGAGTTGAACCACTGATTTCCAGGTTATGGGCCTGGTGCCTTGCCGCTTGGCTATCCCGCTTTAATCAATGGTAACAATTTCTTTGCGGCATCCTCGATGCTTAGACTTCCGACATAAATACCAGCAGCCCAGCGGACAATTTCAGTCATTCGATCAATATCAATATGCCCAGACAAGAATAGGCCCAAAGCTAGTCCACTGATCAAAATGGTAAGCCAAAATTTTCTGCTGCCCAATGTTTCCTTAATCTTTCTGTTGTTCATACCCCTATCCATCCTTTTATGATTGCGGCCAATATTATTTATCATTGACCAATTTTTTTAGCTCCTCAGCCAATTCTCCTAGTCTCATACTTTCATTGACTGTCGATGTGTTAATAGCAAGTTGCCGTGTATTATCTTCTACCTTATCCGCCATTTGACCTTGACGAGTGTCCATCCTTTCAAAAATTTTCTCAAATAATGCTATAGTGCGCGTATGGCGCGTATCCTGAGTTTCTAAAAGATGATCTAGCCACTCTCGGTTTTGCTTATTTGAGTGAAGAACGTACCATGCGAATAAGCCAACTAAGGGTAACTGAATTAAAACACTTGCAAACTCGCCGGGAATTATCTGCGCCTGAGCCAACCCAGCGAATACCAATTTACTTGCTATAAATGTTAAAAAGACAAACTTCATTCATTTTATGCTATCAATTTTATATTCATAATCAAAAAAACGATTGCCCCGACTAGTTTGGTGGTCGGCTGTAATCGTCGTGGTTATGTCATTGTAGCATAAAACGGGAGAAAATAAAAGCGCCCGGCGCAGATACTACGGCTACACCGGGCTTTTCGGCAAAACCGTGACACTGTTTTATAAACCAAATCCCTTAATTCATCGCCTCACCTCCTCTTTTCTCGGCATCCCCTGGCGGGTGGGGTCGGGGCGCTCCATTGCGCGTCACCTTATTACCAATAAGCGGCCTAGTTTCCCGCCAAACAGGCCAGGCCGCGTAACCATCATTGTTTAATCCGTATAAGACGGCAAAGGGTTGCGGGTATCGATTTGGGTCTCCAATTCATACCCGTCACAAGATACAATTCCAGATTCCCCTTTTTGTCGGTTTACAATCTGACAAAGGGGTTCTTGCAAAAACTGATAGACACATGTCCGGCACAAACTGTTGGGGCTAAACCAATATACCGGATTTCGGGCGATTGCATTGGCTGGTATCCAAAAAGCTGGTTTAGATTTCATATCAGTTTCAACATCTCCCTCCCAAGCCATTC
>JAGLON010000082.1 GCA_023138975.1 Candidatus Zixiibacteriota bacterium | reverse complement strand
ATCTCGGTTCGGAACTTCGCCTGCGCCGTCGTGATGTGTTTATCTTTGCGCTTGAATAAAAAGTAAAGTCCGGCGAACCCGTTGCGAGGGACTGCCAGGAACAGGTGCGCCGTCCCGACCGACATTCCGATCAGGTGTTGTTCGCGCGATAGGGCGTTGCGCGTGCCGATATTCGGGATAGCTATCAACCGATGCTTGAACTTCGGGTACGTCCGGCGGAAATGCGTCAGGCAGTCTTTTTGCATCCGTGCCAGCTTGGTCAGTCGCGTCGCGGAGATTTCGATCTCTTCCGACAGGTAGCGTTTTATCTCGTCGACGACGGATTTGCGCCCTTTGGTATATTCGTCCGGGTTGCTCATTTTGAGGGTTTGAAATTTAGATTTTCGTTTTTGATGAACACATACGACGGGTGCTTTCGCAATCGGATGCGTCGCAGTTCGTCGGGTCGATCTTTGTAAGCGTTCCAGATCATCCACTTCATATAGACCTTTCCTGTACGAGCGTTCGTGATATCATATCCACGCAACTCCATATGAAAGTCAGCGAACGGCGAGTTGGCGATTCTCAACGCTTGTTGCAGGGTTGTTGACTTTGAGGTTTTCATATCAGTTCAGGATTTAAATGGATGTTTCCGACGATTTCCGTTTCATCGTAATTTAATTCACACATATCAGGGTAGCGATAATCTTCATTCCCTTTTGCTTTTAAGCCAAAGCCAGATAAATCCCAATAGACTTCGCACGTTGCGTCTGGCTTTCCTTTCCATGATATTCGTTCAACGTATGCCGGGAAGAATTTTGTTTCTATCATATCCCCCTCATAAATTTCTTTCCCGTTCTTGTCGTGAAGTCCTGTGAATTGCTCGATAATAAACCTATCAGGGAAATTACTTTCATGTTCTGCTGGTTTTTCCATGGTTCGCCTCTGCAACTCACCACTTAATGTAATTGACATGTCAAGCAAGTTTCCTTTATATGCTTCATAAATGGGTTTGAAATATTTTAAATATCTCTCATCCCATAGGCGAAATTTGATTTCTCTTTTCATCTCTTTTTGATATTTGAATGAAACCGACATGAACTTGTCGCGTTGATTTCGTGTCCGTAAAGGTTGGATTCCGGGTTTGAGCATTTGCGAATACGTTCTTTCGCTGTCGTCGGATGATCGCAAGTGAAACAGCACGAAGCGTCTTTATTCTCGATCGGTCGTGATGCCCCCTCTTTATTCGTTGGCATTTTTTTCATTAGGTTTTGGGTTTAAGGGTTAATTCATCTTCAGGTAGCGCAGTTAAATGAACTTCTTTTGCTGATAATTTATCTTCTATACAACTAACACCTACCCAAATTTGGACTACATTATACCAATATCTCTCACCATCTGAATATCTAATTCCTTCTGAGCTACAATCAATTATATAGAGTGATCCAGTTGGTTTATGTTCAACAATAGCACCGTACTTAAACTCTCTTTTCATTGGTTCTAAGTTTTATCGTATAATAAGCATCATATTCAAAAAACAGACGAGCAAACATGCGCAGTCCTTTAAAATATGAGTACCATTTTCTGTGATGCTTTATCCGTTGATATTCGACGATTTGCATTCCGGCACGTTCGATCAGCAACTGCATCCGATAATGATCTATCTCGTGAAAGTGTCCGCGATCCCAGAGAAGTTTTCCGCGTCGAGGCAAGGCGATGTAAAGTACGGAATCCCGGTTCATGTAGAACTCTAATTCTAGCAATGTTCCTAACGGATTAAATTGATGTTCTATAGTATGGATGTAAAGGATAACATCGAACTTTCCTATATTTTCAGGGAAAAGAAACTCGTCGAGATCGCCGATTGTATTCGTAATCTTAACCCTGAATTGATCTTCCATCGCATCGGTTAAAGGTGATCGTTGCCCGATGTCGAGTATATTTTTAGTACCCGGCGATATTCTTTGAGTGAAGAACTTCAACGATGAACGGATCGCTCTTTTGTATTGATACGTCTGATTATCGTGCGGGTTTTTTGCTAAGTCTGGATTCATTGTTGTTTGATTTCATTGATGAATTGCTCGATCTCGTCGAGCGCCTGAAGCCGTCCGCTGAAATGAGCCGTGATCGCTATCGACGGCAACCGCTGTTTGATGTTATAGTTCTGATCACGTTTCGACTGCTCGATTGTTTCGTCGACGAACTGCTCTATTTTTTCAAGGTCGGTCATTAATGCATGATTGAATATTCCGCCCAATGTTTCCCTTTCTTGTGGATCATTGTCGTTTCGATCAGCATCAGTTCGATACCAAAGCGACCGTTGCGCAGGTCGTTGATCCGTGATGCGAGGCGATCACAACCGTACAGGCGTGATGCTTCTCGTTGCGTGATCGTGTAGCCGTTGATTAAGTGGCGTCTGATCTTTTGATTCTGGGATTTTCTGTGTGTTTTCATAATTATTAAGATTTGAGGATTTCTCCTGTTTCGATATTTTTTAAAATCATGCCGTAATTATTAATGCCTTTTTCAACTATCTGATCGTAATTCGATACTCGCTTTAGCTTGTTTCGTTTAAATAGTCGGTAATCTACTTGGTGGTGCCATCGACCAAACTTCCATACTATCTCAACTAAGTCCGGGTGCGCCCGTTGTAGTTCTTCGGCAAACTCGCGACGCTTATCTGTTTTCTCGTAGTATTCCGTCATCCCACCTTTTACCGTCATCGTCGTTTCTTTAAATATTAGGAAGGCGTTAAAAAGAATAGTACAACGACCTGATTTGAGAACCCGTAAGCATAGATCAGTATCGTCGTTATAGAAACACTCGTTGCGGAATGGGATAGCTGTTCTGATAAGCATATTAGAATAAATACGGGTATTTAAATAGTATGGCGGTAACTTCGATTTCCTACTCGCGAACATAAAATAATGCATTCCGGTTATATCTGCATTTTCGTATCGCTCCGTAAAGTCCTCGATCGCTTTTAATATTGTCCCATCTCCAACTGGTGTTTTTAGATTATCGTTAAGCCGAAAAAGACCACTAATATTATCGTCGAACGTCCAAAACCTTTCGTGGCCTTCGGATTGAGCAAAGTCCCATATCCAATTCCGCGTTACGGTCAGCCCTTCGTCGCGGTGTGGAACTACGATAATTTGATTCGCATCTACTATCTTTGAGTATTGCCCAAATTCTTGTTTTTCAATAACGATACGAAATGGTACGCCAATATCTTTAAATGTATTAATTGTTAATGGCGTTTTATACCTTCCTTTAGTTGGAATAAATATAGGATACTTTGGGTTCATTGCTCGGTTGTAAATTGTTTATCCGTAAATCTTCCGATTTTCGCTTTTGGGTACCATACTGATTTTGTTTTATATGTTAGCGTCTGGTTAATTAGTTTACCAAAAACCCTTCTATCTTGCTCGGTTTCAAAATGAATAATAACGGATTGAAATGGCGTTAAATCTTCCTGAATAAATTCTGGCATTCCCTGCCATTCTTCGCGCCATCGTTCGGTTTCAGAATCGTCGAATAGTTTCATCTGATCTTCATCGACAACATCTTCCTGTTGCTCTAATGGCATTCTTTTATCTTCACTCATTTCTCTATCCATTTACGTTGTCCGTCAAGTTCGATCATCTCGAAGTCAGAAAACTCGTACCCTTGCGGAAGCATGACGTTTGTGATTTGCTTGTGTGTGTACAGCTTGACCGTGCGATCATGTGAAAGGATTTCAGCCATGCCGGGAACGGGATAGATGCAGGTGTCGATCACTTTTGAAACTGCGTCGTGGATCTGCTCTTTTGTCATCTTTTTATCAACAATTCGTTCGGCAAGAATAACAAGATACTTTCGATCAACCTGACGAAAAGCACCGACGAGGCGTTGCATCTCGTTTTCGATGAACTTAGCATCTGGAAGCTCGCCGCCTTCGTACAACGATAGCTCAGTCCTTCGCTTTACTGAAGAAGTAATGCGAGATTCTCGTAATGTCTTGATCACTTGCGGGATTGTGCTTGCTTTGTTTTGGTGTTCCATTTTTTAGGATTGTGTAAATTTGATTGTAATTTTTTAGCAGCATAATCGGTGATGCTGTATTATGAATAAACTCGGTTTCAATGTTGAGATACATTTTAAAAAACAATTTAAACGCTCCGAGTGCTTCGGTTGTATTGGCTTTTGGATTGTTCTTTTTATATATAGCCGAAAGGCTGCTTATCGCTGTTCGCTCGTGTCCTTCGTTCGTTATCTCATATTCAAACTCACGGTTCTCGTAAAAACAATCACACCAGATTGAAAGTATCGAGCCGATATAATCTACCTTTTTAACTTCAGTTTTACTTTTATCTTTATTTCTATTTCCATTTATATATAGCTTTAACATTTGCTTCAACACATGCTCGGTTATCTGCTCAATCTCTTCGTCGGTTTTATCGTAAAGTTCTGATTTCAGCGTATTGATATATTTATCAAACCCTTTGATCTTCAATGCTTTTTTGATCACTTGTCCAATTTTCCCTGACCTCGATCGCTTATCTTTGAATGTTTCACGCTTGCGAAGTACTTCGTTTGCTTTCGGGTTTTCAAGGTTGCCATCTTTATTTACCTCGAATTTATGTTTTAACACTTGATTAAACACTTGCTTAAATCGCTCGAACTCCGAGAACTTCACGCCAGCCATAACACCGAGCGTTTCAATATCGTTAGGTAAGCTCTTTTTGTCGTACTGGTGTAGTAAAAGATTCAAGTACCACCCCCTGCAGTCAGCATCCATTCCAGCCGTCGAAGAAAG
>JAGLON010000081.1 GCA_023138975.1 Candidatus Zixiibacteriota bacterium | reverse complement strand
TATACTCATCCTGAATGAAAATACCATGTTTTCGTTGAATAATCAATGATTTTATCGGTCGTTTGCCGATATGTTGTGTATGAAAGGATTCACGTTGACGCCCAGGCAGGTTAATGAACTGAAAAAGGTTCATCGCAAGGTTCCGCACCGGCGCGACGCGGACCGCATCAAAGCTATCGTGCTGCTGGGAACCGGATGGACGTTGGAGCAAACCGCCGAAGCACTACTACTGGACACCGGAACCTTACAGCGTTATGTTCAGAAGTATCAAGCTGGCGGCATAGACGCCTTGTTGCTGATGGCTTATCAGGGCAGTCAGCCCAAGCTCACCAATGCCCAGTTGCGCAAATTGGAAAAGCAATTATCTCAAACCATTTATCTGCGTGCTGAAGATGTAGTTCGTTATGTCAAAGAAACGTTCGGCGCAGACTACACGATCAACGGCATAACCAACCTCCTGCATCGCCTGGGCTATACCTATAAAAAACCCAAAGTTGTACCCGGCAAAGCGGATGCCCTGGCTCAGGAACAATTTGTTCGGAAATATAAATCCCTGAAAAAACGCAAGCAACCGCATGATCCGATCTATTTTATGGACGGCGTGCATCCGCAGCACAACAGCGTCGCGGCCTTTGGCTGGATCAAAAAAGGCGAAACGAAAACCATCAAAAGTAATACTGGCCGAACCCGGCTGAACCTCAACGGCGTGATCAATGCCGAGACCCATCAGGTCGTGATTCGCCATGACGAGACGATCAATGCGCAATCGACCATAGCCTTGTTTAAGATGCTGGAGAAGAAACATCGTAAGGCGGAAAAGATTTATGTGATTGCCGATAATGCTCGTTATTACCGCTCTAAGGTGGTGAAAGCTTTTTTGGAAGATTCGCGAATCAGATTGATTTTCCTGCCGCCTTATTCGCCGAATCTGAATTTGATTGAGCGGCTGTGGAAATATTTCCGGAAAGTGGTTTTGTATAATCGCTATTACGAGACGTTTGCCGAGCTTAAAGAACGAACTCTGGCGTTCTTTGCCAATATCAAAAAACACCAGGCTGCGTTACGTACATTGTTAGCCGACAATTTCGAAATCATCGCT
>JAGLON010000080.1 GCA_023138975.1 Candidatus Zixiibacteriota bacterium | reverse complement strand
CGTACTTATAGTACGTTGAATGATTGCGAAATGTAGCACAACGTCCCGCTGAACTGAAGCGGCAGACTTTTTACGAAACCGTCAAATTTATTAATCCTCAAATATTATACTTTCAAATACCCCTGCGCAATTTTGCAATATGTTGTCTCTCATTTGCGTCACGTACCCCGGTCTTATTTCATCTTTCCAGCGCGGGTAGCCGCCGCGCCAGACATATAATATTAATTTCTGGAATTGACTGCGGTTAAAGCGGTAGACACCGATTTTAATTTCTCTGCCATTGGATGATACCGAAAATGAAATTTCCAGGGGCCGAGCGTATTTTGCTATAATTTCAGAAACGTGGGATTGGGTTTGAAACCCTTCGGTTTTTTGCTTGAAACCTTCAGACCTTACGGGAAACGGAAAACGGCGATAGAGTTCACCCAAAAACCCGTCAAAGCGGTTCCCTTGAATAGCACCTGCCAGATCCCCGATATCTTCCGGCGTCTCGATAAAATAAACCTGCCAAAACGCTTTATACGATTCCTCTCCGGCGTTTTCAGCAAGATTTCCAATGTAGCTGCAAAAATCGTTGGCAAAGAAAAAGTAGCGGTCGCAAAGCAGCATGTCGGATTCGATGTTGAAGAATCCAAAAGCGATAGTTCCATGACTTAGGGAATTGAAAGCTAACGGCATTTGATTATTTCCTATAGTAGACCCGGCGCGCCATCTCACCACAAGGGTTTTACATCATCGAGAGGCCCTGTTTAACTTTTTTACAGCACTAGTCACAACATAAGCGGCTTTATCAATCTGATCCACGGTGGTCATCCTTCCTACACTGAACCTCAAAGTACCCTTGGCCCATTCCAATGGAACGCCCATTGCCCGGAGTACATGGGATACTTCCACTGTATCGGAATGGCAGGCCGCACCGGCAGAAGCCGCCACCTCAAGTCCGATCTCTTCTAAAATCCTGTCGACCGCAAGCCCCTTAAATGAAACGCTCAACGTATTGGGCAGGCGCTTATCCGGGTGCCCGTTTAGTTTTATCTGCCCAAGTTCGCTGATTAACCAGTCATGCAGCCGGTCCCGCAACATTTTCATATGTTCCATGTTTTTTATCAAATCCCGGGCGGCAATTTCGCAGGCCTTTCCCAGACCCACAATTTCAAGAACATTTTCAGTCCCGGCTCGAAGGCCCATCTCCTGGCCAGCGCCGTGGCAGAATTTCTCAGGCTTTACTGTTTGCCGGATATAAAGGGCGCCGACACCTTTGGGAGCATACACCTTATGCCCGGCAATGGATAAAAGATCAACGCCGAGCCTGTTCACATCCGCGGCTATTTTACCGATCGACTGCGCCGCATCCGTATGCATTACAACGCCCCGCTCTCGTGCAAGCTCTGCAATCTGTTCAACCGGTTGTATTGTTCCCACCTCATTGTTTGCATGCATAATGGTAATCAGGATAGTTTCAGGTCTGATAGTTTTTTCCACATCCGGCACACTCACAAGCCCATTCTCGTCTACAGGCAGGTAACTGGTTTCAAACCCAAAACTCTCTAAAAAACGGCAGACTTCCAGGACTGCAGGATGCTCAATCCGGCTTGTAATAATATGGTTTCCCTTTTTCCGGTACGAACGGGCAATTCCCATAATGGCATGGTTATTCGATTCAGTACCCCCACTGGTAAATACTATTTCTTGCTGATCGCACCCAAGCATCCCTGCAACCTGTCTGCGCGCGTTCTCCACCGCCTTTTTGGGAATTATGCCGTACCAGTGCGAACTGGAGGGATTGCCGAACTCTTTATCCAGAAAGGGTTGCATGGCGTCAACCACCTCCTTATCGTGCGGGGTGGTGCCGTTATAATCCAAATAGATCGGTTGTACCATTATGACCTGACCTCCTTATTTATCTGAAGTGGATATTAAAAAATCGAGCATTGCCCGACATAACGGTGAAACATTTCTTCTTTTATCCCTGATCAGATAAAATTTGCGTGACATGACAAGATTTTTCACCTTCAAGGCTTTAACTATCCCGGCTTTAAGTTCCGTTTCAAGGGCTCTCAAAGACAGAATGGAAATACCAAGACCTGACTTTATCCCTTCTTTGACGGCTGTGGAAGAACCAAAACGCGCCGCAATATTAAGGAAATTGATCTCTTTTACTCCGGCTGCCTGAAGATACTTTTCAATGATTTTCAGCGTGCCTGAGCCGGTTTCCCTTAAAATAAAAGGTTCTTCAGATAACTTTTCGAATGAAACTTCCTCTTTGTCGGCCCATTTATGTCCGCCGGGAACAGCCAGTACCAGTTCATCTTTCCACAATTCACGACTCTTTAGACTGGTGTCGGAACTTTTCGAACCGATTACACCCAGTTCAAGTTCACCGTCTATTACACGTTTTTCGATTTCACCCGTGTCTGCAATCGTTAACGTAACCGACACAAAAGGATGCTTTTCGTGGAAATTTTCCAATACACGGGGAAAAATATATTCTCCCGGAATCGTGCTGCCGCCGATATGAATCTCCCCTCGCTCTATGCCCAGAAAATCATGCATATCATTGCACGCGGTTTTTTTCATCTCCAGCAGTAAAGTTGCATGTTTGTAAAGAAGCTTCCCTGCTGCAGTTGGAACCACCTGCCTTCCCATACGATCTAAGAGCCTGGTTCCAACCATGTTTTCAAGTGTAGCAATCCTTTCACTGACAGAGGCCTGCGCAAGAAAAACGGCTCCGGCGGCCTTTGAAAAGCTCTTTAGCTCAAGGACTTTGCAAAAAATCTCCAGTTGCCGGAAATCAAAATCTATAGACGGTATTTTATGTTTAATGCCTTTTTTCATCGAATAATATTCAAACACTTTTAATGTGGAAAACAGCCGATACCTTCTTAGAAGCTTAAGACGTTTAACTCAAATAAATCGATTATTTCTATATGTCAAACAGGAAATATCTATTTGTCAAATCTCCGGGGCTTTCTGTCTCCATCCGCTTGCGGCAGGGCTTCCAATAATTCCATCTCCCCTTGTTGAAGACCCCGGGCTTTGAGCGGGAGGGGAGAGGGCCGGAGTGAGGGGTGCTGATTCTCAGGTGAATTTTTTTGTGTTGTGGTGGGCCTTCGATCCCTGCAATTGCAGGGCGAAGGCCGCCCAGTAAATGAAAAAGGACTTGACGAGACATGAGGCATTCCAATTTTTTCTAATATGCTTCTCGTCTCTTCATGCAGTTCGACCGGCTTTTTAACGACAATCGGATGTAGGATCGGCTCCCCATAGTTTTTTTAATCTTAGGCCTTTTAAATTTACCACTTGGGTTTATGCAGAAGTTTCACATCTTGGCCTGTGGGCTGCTACTCGGTTTCTTTGGGTAAAGAAACCGGCTGCAACATTTTTCCCCAGTCGGTTCGGTTACGCATGGTTTCTG
>JAGLON010000008.1 GCA_023138975.1 Candidatus Zixiibacteriota bacterium | reverse complement strand
TTAATATGAAAAACGAAGCCATTTTCAAATGAAAAACGGCTTGGTACTCGTCACAGACGGGTATACCTATATTGCTTGTCGTCGTTCATAATTGCCAATCTGCGGTTGGCAATGGCAGGTTCCTGCGGGCTATAGTGCCAACGCAGTTAGTGAACCTTCCCTACAGACTACTATTCTTCATTCTCTGGTCATTGCGAAGGACTATATGACTGCCGCAATCTCAGGGTGTAATTTGGGGCTAGAAGTATGGAATAATATCATGTCCCCGCTAAGGCAGGATTAAGAATATCTAGTTCACTTCGCTCACAATATCTTCTAAAGATTCCTGCGTCACTCGGCTCCCGCTATGCGGGCAAATAGCCTTTTGAGCCTCGTTCCTCTGAATGACACCGAGTTGTGCCGTTCCTGAGGCAGATGAGTCCACATTGTGGGTGGAACCTTCCCTACCGACTACAGAATTGGTGTTACAAATGTGACTTCTATCAGATTCGAAAAAACTCTAAAAATCGTACCCGATATTCGTTTTAGGGGTTGATTTTTAGCTCTCTTGTGCATTAATTCACGAGTTGAGAAACAATCCGAGGACGTTTCGCATTTTGGAGCTCCGGGGCATACCGATTTTTCTTCCCAGACTGCAAAACGCCTGTAATCCTTTTGTTTAGGGTATTCGGTAAAGAAACCAAACCGTTGAGACCGGCACAGAGGTTTTCAACAGGTAGCTGAATAAAGGAAGGAAAAAGCATAATGTTGGAATTGAAAAAAGGTGACGACATTCTCGCAGTCGTCGGCGGAATTCAAAACAAAAAAGAAGCGGATGCGCTTTTCGAGAAGACCTTGAACAAGGATACTCTCGATAAATTATCCAGGATTAAAAACGAAGAAGCGGTCCTTAAGATTGCTAATGCGATTGCCATGTGCAAACCGAAAGAAGTCTTCATCAATACCGGTACCGATGCGGACAAGCAGTGGATAAAAGATTACTCACTCAAGAAGGGTGAAGAGAAGACTCTGGCCATGAAGAATCACACGATTCATTATGACCTTCCTCAGGATCAGGGCCGTTTGGTAAAACAAACTTTCTATATTGTCAACAAAGGCGAAAAACTCAGCCCTCTGGCAAAAAAGCTTGATAGAGCAGACGCGATGACATATGTCAAAGAATATATGGCTGGCATTATGTCTGACAGAATCATGATGATCGGTTTCTTTAGCCGCGGCCCTATCGGCGCTGTTGGTTCCATTCCGGCCATCCAGATTTCTTCATCCACTTACGTTCTCCATTCCGGCGATCTCCTGTATCGTCATTGTTTTGATAGCTTCGACGCCGAAGTTGAGCGTAAAGGTATTTTCTATACTAACGTTCATTGTGAAGGCGCGAATACTCCGGAAGATATTCCGAATGCTCGTATTCTGATGGATCGTAGCTGGTTTACAACTTTCTCAACTTTCTGTACTTATGCTGGTAACACACTGCTTCTCAAAAAAGGTAACCATCGTTTCTCCGTTGACTATGCGACTTATTTCAAGCACGGCGATGAGTTGTCAGAGCATATGTTCATTACCGGTATTAAAGGACCGGGTGGACGCAAGACTTATATTGCCGGAGCAGCCCCGTCCGGTTGTGGTAAGACAACCAGTGCGATGGCCGGAACCGATTTCATCGGTGATGACCTGGCACAGATCTGGATTGATAAAGATGGCACCTGCCGCGCTGTCAATCCGGAGCAGGGTATTTTTGGTATCGTCTCTGATGTAAATCAGGATGGTGACCCCTTCCTGATGAACTGTCTCCGCAAAGAAGGCAGTGAAGTTATCTGGTCAAACGTTTTAATCGATGACAAAGATGTGCCGCATTGGACCGGTAACGGCGAAAATCATCCGGACAAGGGTTTCAATTTCCAGGGTGACTGGACCAAGGGCAAGAAGAACGCCGAAGGCAAAGAAATTCCGATTTCTCACCCGAACTCACGCTGTACACTTCGTTGCGACCAAATCGCAACCTATAATAAAGAAGTTGGCGAAAGCGCTGAAGGTGCGCCGGTTAAGATCTTTACTTATTCAGGTCGTGATGCCGATACTATGCCTCCGATCTGGGTTGCCAAAGATGGCGATAGAGGTGTTGTTATTGGTGCCTCAATTGTCTCACAAGCAACAGCTACCGAAGTAGGTGCCTCTGGTGTCAAGCGTCAGCCGTGGGCTAACGCTCCGTTTATTCCAGGCTCTTTGGCCGATTACATGGACGCTCAGATGAAATTCTTCAGCAACCCGAAATTCTCGGATGCAGGCCGCCCAGTAATCTCAGGTCTCAACTACTTCCTGACCCATGCCGAGCGTGGCGGAAGCGGTAAAGGGCTCCTTGGTGAAAAGAGAGATGTTCCGGTGTGGATGAGCTGGCTGGATCGCTTTGTAAACAAAGAAGTCGAAGCGATTGATACTCCGGTTGGATATCTTCCGAAATATGATGACCTGAAGAAACTTTTCAAGGACATCATTAACAAGGATTATCCGGAAGATCTTTACACCATGCAGTTCTCGCTATATTGTGATAAAATCATCGCTCGTATCGATCTGCAGGATGAGGCTTATCATAAAGAAGAGAACATTCCGACTCGTTTCTTTGAAATTCTTAAAGAGCAGAAGGCCGGCCTTGAGGCTCTCAAAGCCAAACACGGCGCGATTATAAAACCTCAGGAACTCTAGAATTTCTGAAAATAGATACTCAAAAGGCGCCTTGAACAAGGCGCCTTTTTTAATGACAGATCTGTCTCCAATTTAACTATTCAAAAAAATATTTTTTACCAATTTTATGGAGCATTTTTGAAACGGAGTATTCTGTGTTTTTGAAAATTGTGAAAACAGTAACAATAAGATTTCTTAACAACAAGTATGACAATGAGATAGAAGATTTAGTATTAAAAAGTAGTAAAGAACTATTGACAAGCTGCCGATAATATATTAAGTTATAACTCAGATATTACAGAAATGGCAGAATTATCAGATATGGATAATGAGTTAGAAAGTAAGGGGTTTTTAACGACTAGCCAGGCGGCTAAGTTGTTGTCAGTTTCACCTGATACTGTTCTTAAATGGGTCAAGGCTGGTAAAATAAAATCCAAAAGAACGCTGGGGGGACATTTTCGAATCCCTATCTCTGAAATTGAACATTTCACTGATGTTGTCTCCGAAGATCCAGATAAAATTAAAGATGAAAACTTAGCCGTCCCCTTTCAGTACTGTTGGGAATTTTTGGCAGCTGGAGGATCCACCAAAACCGAATGCAAAGATTGTATAACATATCGGTCACGGGCGAAACGCTGCTATGAGTTAAAAAACATACCCGGTGGTATGGGATGTCTGAATCTGATGTGCGATACCGAATGTACCAGTTGTGAATATTACCGGGTGGTTAACGGTCAGAAATTAAATATCCTGATTATTGGCGAGAATCGGAAAATAATCCAAGACCTTGACAGCATGGATGCTTCCGGAGTTTTTAGAGTTCGCTTTTCCAGAGATGAATATTCGGCCGCAATATTAATACAGGAATACCGTCCTGATTATATTTTAATAGATTGTTCTATTGGACTAAAGCGTACCGATCTTATTTGCACTAACCTCTTTAAAGATATCCGAATTCCAGTGGTGCGAATAATACTATCATCGAAATCGAATAATGTAAAAGAATACTGCGATAAAGAAGTCTTTGGCTGGATTCGAAAGCCTTTTAGTATCAAGCAGCTAAGTGATTGCATCAGGGGAGTACCTGAATAGAAAATAACTAATAGTTATAAATAAGGAGTTGTGCAATGGCCGACAGCATCAAGGTTAAAAATTGTAATTTGAGATTGTTGAAGGGTGATATTACCGATCTTGATATTGAATCTTTTGTTTATTATGCAAAGGAAGATTTGGCGCTTGGTTCCGGTTATGGAACCGCTATTTCTGTCAGGGGCGGTCCTACAATTCAAAAAGAACTTGATGGGTTTGGAAAGATAAAAACGACAGAAGCGGTTGTCTCTATGGCCGGTGAGATGAAGGCCAAATATATTATTCACGCCAACGGTCCCAAATTCCAGGAAGAAAACCTACCCGAGAAACTGAAACAAACGATACTGACCTCATTACAGAAAGCTGAGGAAAAAGGAATTAAGGCGATAGCTTTTCCTCCCATGGGTGCCGGTTTTTATGGCGTTCCTTTAGAACAAAGCGCCGAGATTACTCTCAATACCATAAAAGAGTACTTATCAGGTGAAACTAAATTGGAAGATGCCGTTGTCTGTTTGTTAGACAATCGTGAATACCTTCCATTTAAAAATAAACTTTCATCACTAAAATAATATGGGGATTTATTCATGTTTGATTTAGAATTTGTACGAGGACCACTACATGACGGTGCCCTGGCTGTGATGACAATTGTATATATTATTCGATTGTACTGGCTAACCAGGTTTATGGCCGGGAAAGAGCGCCAGGCTCCAACCGGGAGAGGTGACACCAATTCTCGCAAAGGCTTTATTTATTCCTGGGGAAATGTCGGCATGCCCTGGGCGATGGAATCGACCAGAACAAAACTGTTTTTATATTTCCAATTCGTGATTTTTCATCTGGGTGTTACAGCTGCTATTCTATTGATGTTTTCGATTTCGTTTTATTTCAAAGACACGCCTATCCCACTGCCGTTGATGCTGGCTTTTAGAATAATTATTGGGGCCGCTTTTGTAGTTGGTGTTATACGAATTATCCGCCGGATAGGAAGTAAATATATCAGAGCTATCAGTTCACCTGATGATCATTTTTCACTCTGGCTCCTGACGGCATGGTTTTTATTCGCTTACATGGCAGCTGCCAATAATGTCGCTAACGGTGAATGGAAACTACTTACCTTCTTCATCATGGGTTCTGTTTTTCTGGTTTATGTTCCATTCTCAAAAATATCTCATTATCTGTATTACCCATTTACGCGATATTATTTGGGTAAATCGCTGGGTAGAAGAGGAGTCTTTCCGATTAAGAGATTTCGCTAATAATCTAATTACGAACAAGCATATTTTTGGAGAATAAAATGGCTAAAGAAAGATCATATAAAGCCCAGAAAGTAATAGATAGAATGGGTAAAAAACTGAACCGGCAAATAGTTGGTTCACTTGTGGCCTGTGTCCATTGCGGAAACTGCACTGATTCATGCCACTATGTGCTGGCTAACCCGGGCGACCCGACCTATGCTCCGGCTTATAAAGCCGATAAAATCAGATCTATATTCAAGCGCCACTTTGATTGGACCGGCCGGTTATTTCCGTGGTGGGTTCATGCTAAAAGTTTATATACGGATGAAGACCTTGAGGAGCTGAAGGACACGGTTTTTGGCAAATGCACCAACTGCCGCCGCTGCACTATCAATTGCCCGATGGGTGTTGATCTGGCGACATTTAACAGAATGGCTCGAGGTTTGCTGGTTTCTGTTGGTGTCATGCCTGAGGGCGTTTCGGTTGTGTCAAAAGATCAATGGGAAATTGGTAATCAGATGGGAGTCTTAAAAGAAGATTATATTGACACCCTCGAATGGCTGACTGAAGAAATGCAGATGGAAGACCCCAAAAGTCCCGGTATTCCAATCGATAGTATGGAAGCTGATGTTGTGTACTCAATTAATCCTCGCGAAGTTAAATATGATCCGCGGACGATATCAGACGCGGCTATAATATTTAACGCCGCCGGTGAAAAGTGGACCATGCCGGCTGAAGATTGGGATATGACCAACTTTGGTCTTTTTTCCGGTGACGATGATCTTGGCGGCGGAGTTGCTCGCCGCTTATTTGAAAAAGTTGTCGCCATTAAAGGCAAAAAGCTGGTTATCTCAGAATGCGGGCACGGTTACCGCTCGACACGATGCGAAGGACCCAACTGGGCCAAACAGGATGTCAGCTTTCCGATGGAGAGCTCTGTAATAACCATGCTGGAATATATAAAATCAGGTAAAATCAAAGTTGATAAATCAAAAAACCCGGGGAAATTTACGTTTCACGATTCCTGTAATAACGCGCGAAGCTGCGGCCTGACCGAAGAGCCTCGTGAACTACTAAGGTTGGTTTGTGATGATTTTCAGGAGATGTACCCTAATCGCGCCGAGAACTTTTGTTGTACCGGTGGAGGCGGGGCCATGTCAATGTCGGAATATACGCCACGCAGATTGAAATCGGGTAAGGTTAAAGCCGATCAACTAAAAGCTACCGGGGCTGAGATTGTTGTGACATCGTGCCATAATTGCGTGGATGGTCTGACTGATTTGATTAAGCACTATAAATTAGACATGAAAGTTACGCAACTTGTCAATTTGGTTGCCAATGCCCTGGTTATTGAAAAACCGGTCGAAGTTCCGGTTGAAGAAGTTGCTGCACCGGTCGAGGTTACACCGACTGAGGTTGAAGCTCTCGTTTTGAAAGGGTATAAAATACTGGTTGCAGATGATGAACCGGATTTTGTCACTTTCGTGTCGACTGTGCTTGAGGATAACGGAGCTGAGGTTGTCAAAGCCTATGATGGCAATCAAGCCTTGGAAATGGCCCGCAAGGAAAAACCGGATTTGATGACGCTCGATATTACTATGCCTGGCAAATCCGGAATTGAGGTTTTTGAAATACTCAGAAGCGACGATGAACTTGCGAGTATTCCAGTTTGTATCATGACCGGAAAGCCGGAATTACGTCAGTTGATTTATGAACGTGCTGTGAAACCGCCGGAAGGATACGTTGACAAACCGATTGATGAAGATTCAATCGTATTGAATATCCGCAAGATTCTGGAATTGGATAAAGGCAAAGTAAAGTAGACTGAATTTTTATTATTGAGGTGCGTTCAATGGAACATCCACGACGACGATTTTCGGATAAAGTATTTGATGCTATTCCCGGGTTTCTGACAGTCCAGGATCGGGATTTCAAGATTATCGAAGCCAATGATACCTTTAAGAAACACTTTGGTGATTTTACCGGTAAATACTGTTATCAGATTTATAAACATCGTCCGGAAAAGTGTGAGGATTGTCCTGTTGACCGCACCTTTCATGATGGTAAAAAACACCGCAGTAATGAAGTTGTGACGACTCTTGATGGCCGCAGGGTAAATGTCTTAGTCAACACGACGCCAATGTTTGATGATGATGGACATGTTACCGAAGTCATTGAGATGTCAACCGATGTTACCGAAATGAAGCAGCTTCAAAAGCAGTTCAAGGATAGTCAAGCTCGTTATCAGCAGCTTTTTGAGGAATCACCCTGTTTTATCTCAATTCAGGATAAATCACTAACTGTTGTTGATGCCAATCGCCTCCATCGGGAGACATTTGGAGTTGGCTATGGTGATAAGTGCTATAGGCTCTATAAACATCGTGAGAAAGAATGTGAACCATGCCCTGTCAGGAAAACATTTCAAGATGGCACCGCTCGAAACCATGAGGAGGTTGTTACATCTCTAACGGGCGAACCCATAAATGTATTGGTCCACACGGCACCTTTGCGTAATTCGGAGGGTGAAATAGAAACCGTTATTGAGATGAGCACTAATATCACTCAACTAAGACAATTGCAGGATAAACTGAGTTCGGTTGGGCTGCTCATCGGTTCGATTTCTCATGGAATAAAGAATCTCCTTAATGGCCTGGATGGCGGTATATACCTTGTCAATACCGGTTTGAAGAAGGACAATCGCGAGCGGATTGATAAAGGCTGGGAAATTGCTCTGCGCAATGTTCGGCGAATACGGTCAATGGTGATGGATATCCTTTATTATGCCAAAGACAGGGAGCCGAACTGGGAGGAGATTTCAACTTTTGACATGGTTGAAGATGTTTGCAAATTAATGAAGGAACGCGCAGAAAGTCAGGAGATTGATTTCTCATATGAACTTGATGGCGGGGTCGGAGATTTTGAAGCTGATAAGCAGGCAATTCGATCAATGCTTTTAAATCTAATAGAAAACTCAATTGATGCCTGCCGGATTGATACAAATAAATCAGATCACAAATTAGTTGTCCGACTAAAAGGAAACTCCGAGAAGATTATCTTTGAAATTGAAGATAATGGTATCGGGATGGATCGGGAAACACGCGAAAAGGCATTTTCTTTGTTTTTCTCGTCAAAAGGAGCCGGGGGAACCGGTCTGGGTTTATTTATCGCAAATAAAATTGCACAGGCTCATGGGGGAAGTATAAAAGTGACGTCAGAGGAAGATATGGGGTGTCATTTTATTGTTGAATTATTGAGGAAACGCCCTGATATTGAAGAAATTAAAGAATAACTTTTACATAACCCGGGAGGCGTAAATAAATGGCAGATAAAAAGAGAATTTTGATTGTTGATGATGAGCCTGATGTATTGGAATGGTTTTCAACTCTTTTTGAAGATAATGGCTATTCTACATTTACAGCCAGAGACGGGTTTGAAGGGTTTGAAAAGGCCGAGGCTGAGCATCCGGATCTTATTACTCTGGATATCACTATGGACAAGGAATCAGGTATTAAAATGTATCGTAAACTTCATGATTCCGAAAAGGTGAACAAAATCCCAGTAATAATGATTACCGGAGTAGACCCTCAGTTCAAGCAGTATATTGAAAGGCGAAAACAAGTCGATCCACCGGCCGCTTATTTTGAAAAGCCAGTTGATAAAGATGAATTATTGGCCAAAATAAAAGAGCTTATCGGGTAGTAATTATCTTGTAGAAAATGTACACGATTGTACGATTGAGTCATATCTTTAAGATATGGCTCTAATTGTATATGAGTTAGATAAATTTATGAAACTATATATGGAAATAGATGTTATAATAGATGAGAACAGATTGACAAATAATTATATGGTACTATATTAACCCACAATGAATCAAAGGCTTCATAAAATAATGGCATGGTTATTGAGTCTCATTATTCTCGTTGGAATATCCTCCGGTGGAACAAGTTGTATCCTGTGTATCGGTGACGATGGGCATGTTGAGTTTGAAACGATTTGCCTGCCTGCTTGCGGGGATACCAATGACTTCTGTGCTCTTGAAGTAGTAGATGAAGTTCCCCATGAGCATAGCGATTGTTCTAATTGCTCAGATGTAGAGCTTGATGGTTCTCTTTGGTTAAAACCAATCCAGAAAAATGATCCTAATCAGTTAATCCTATTTGCTTCGACACTAACTATTGATGGCGCTATTTGCCCGTTATCCTGGGGAAACAACAATTCACAAATCACAAAATGCTACCTGGAATACGGTCAAAGTCCTCCATCCTGTTCAATAGCGACGACTATTATTCGCTGTTGATTCTTTCAACTTACCTAACAACTAAATAGCTCTATGGTATAACCTGACCTCAGGTATATATGGAGTATTATAGTAACCTATTGGGAGAATTGTAGATGAAAGGAAAAATACAGGTATTAATAGCATCTATATTGGCTATTGTCTTTGTTTTGTCATCCAATGCACGGGCTTTGGAATCATGGCAAGCTCCATTTGATACTACTGCGAATAAGGAATTAGTTGATTCTTTTGTATCACTTGAAGATGCACTCAAACTCGTGGCGGCAGAAAACCCGGCTTTTCGTTCATTCAGTTTTCAGCTTAAGGCTGCCAAGAGTAATTTAAAACAGGCTGGGTTGTGGTCAAATCCGGAATTGGGTGCGGAATTTGAGGAATTTGGATGGGATGCTCCAGGGTTCAGAGAGTCCGAATTCAGTATTTCAGTTGCTCAGGAATTTGAATTCTTTGGACAGCGTGGCGCCAGAAAAAATGCTGCCAGAGTTCAAATAGATGCTACCCGCTTGCAAGTAAAACTATCGGCCTTTGACCTTTTTCTTGAGACAAAGCAGCGATTTTATGCTCTTGCACATGCTCAACAGAATGTAACGCTATCCCGGAAGTCAGTTGAGTTGGCCAAGGAGATAGTTACAAATATAAATTACCGGCTTGAGCGGGGAGCCGCCCTGCAATCCGAACTACTTCTTGCCCGGCTGGAAGAACAACGGGCTCAATTGGCTTTGGATCAAACCACACAAGATGCAATTGCAACAGAAGCTGTTTTAGTTTCACTGTGGAGTGGAAAACCTTTGGGGCTGAAAGCTTCAACTGAAGCAGAGCCTGATTTTACTCCCTTACTTGATAAACTCACTCATTTGGCGAATCAAGTTGATTCTACCCGCAATATTATACAACTGCAAAGTAATGCTGAGATTCTTCGGGCGGAAAAAGCTGTGGCAATAACAGAAGCTCGTCCTACGGTAACGCTGAGCGGAGGTTTTAAAAGATCTGAAGCAGATAATTCAAAGTCCTTTCTTTTTGGTGTTTCATTGCCCATCCCGTTTTTTAACCGCAATCAGGGGACAAAAGAGAGTATTGATGCCCAATTGCGTTCTTTGGAATATGATATCGAGCAGAGTAGAATTGAAGCAATATCAAATACAAGATCCCATACAATTCTATTAATGAATCTGATACATAGACATGCAGTTTTAGATTCTCTACTGCTGCCGACTGCGGAAGAAGCTTATCGAATACTGCAAAACACGTATGAAGCCGGTCGATTACCATATACCCAGCTGCTTGAAGCAGAGAGAATTCTCAATGATCTAAACTTTGAGCACAATGACCTTCTTCTGGCAATTCAAGAGCAGGTTATCAAATTGGAAAGCCTCACCGGAGTTGTATTGCTTCTAGAAAGGGAGAATTAGAGAATGTATAATAAATCTGTGGTACTGCTGGTTGCGTTGTTTTTACTCTGGTCTGTTTCTGATGTATTGGCGCAAGATAGTCATGATGGCCATGAGCATGGGAATGAACAAGAAGTGCAAGATGAACATGCTGATTGTGATCATGGCCATGAACAGTTAGAAGAGAGTGACTTGCATGATGATCATAGTGAATCCGATGACCACGATGATCATTCTGATCATGAAGGTGACGAACTTACTGTCGAGTTGACCCCAGATGCGGTCAAGCTCGCCGGTATTACTTTTTCAAAAGTAAAGCATGGGCGTATTGGAAGAACGGTTGAGTTACCCGGAGAAATCGGATTTAATGAAGACCGACTGGCTCATATCGTGCCTCGGTTCGCCGGAATTGTGCTTCGGGTGAATTGCAGAGTTGGTGACTATATTGAAAAAGGAATGGTCGTTGCTGTTGTAGAAAGTAATGAGAGTATGAATTCATACTCCATAACGGCTCCAATTTCCGGTTGGGTGATTGAACGGCATCTTACGTTGGGGGAATTTGTATCCGAGGAAAACAGCATATTTGTAATTGCAGACTTGTCCACTGTCTGGGTGAATCTGGCTGTTTATCCAAAAGATGCCAATCGCATTAAAAAGGGCAAAACGGCCATAATCAAATCTATCGGGACGGGTAGCACTACGACGGGAACGATAGAGTATGTCACACCCATAATTGATCCTCGTACAAGAAGCTTAACAGCCAGAATTACCCTTCCCAATCCCGATAATGTTTGGCGTCCGGGATCTTTTGTTCAGGCGACAATTACTACGGAGGCCGGCCGGGAGAGCCTGGTTGTTGAGAAAAACGCGGTTCAGTATCTCGATGGAGAGAGTGTCGTATTTGTTGCTGATGGACCTAATAAGTTTCGTCCGGTGGTGGTTGTTACCGGTGATATCGATGCCAATTATACTCAAATTACGATGGGTCTCAATGAAGGTACCAAATATGTATCAACCGGCGCTTTTGAACTAAAAGCCAAGATTGTAACCAGTAATCTGGATGCTCACGCCGGGCACGGGCATTGAGGGGGATGCGGATAAATGAAAAAACTTTTTGAACTTGTACTAAGAAACCGGCTCATTTCTATCGTTCTCATGATCGGTGTGATTGCGCTCGGCGTGTTTAACTACCAGAGTTTGCCCACCGATGCCTTTCCTGATATTTCACCGGTGATGGTTCCTGTGTTCGCTGAAGCTCATGGAATGGCACCGGAAGAAGTAGAGCGTTTGATTACTTTTCCGATCGAGTCGGCCATGAACGGATTACCCGGAGTGAAACTGATTAAATCAACATCGGCTTTTGGTATGGCTGTAATTTATGTTTACTTCGAAGATGATGTTGATATCTATTTTGCCCGACAGATTGTCGCCGAAAGATTAGCCAGCGCCTCAGGCGATCTACCCGATTTACATGAGCAACCGGCTCTGGGACCTATCTCAACAGGCCTTGGCGAAGTATTCATGTACTACCTTACGGCGGACAGTACCGTCGATACTGAGGATAAACCGCTCGATACATACCTCAGAGAAATCAATGACTGGGTCATAAAATATCAACTTCAAACAGTTCCCGGCGTTACTAAAATATTATCCATGGGGGGACATGTTCTTCAGTATCAGATTAAGGTTAACCCCTATGCATTAAATAAGTATGAACTCGGTTTGGAGGATATTGTCGATGCCATATCCAATAATAATCGCAATGCCGGCGGTCAATTCCTTGTCATGGGTTCAGAAGAGTACCTTGTCAGAGGGATTGGATTACTGGAAGGACGAGATGATCTCGGCAATATCCAGCTAAAAGTCATTAATGGCACGCCTATACGGCTTGGAGATGTGTCTGAAGTAGAATTCGGCCGCGAAATTCGCCGTGGTGTAGTGACACGAAACGGTGAAGAAGAAGTCGTCGCCGGTATTGTAATGAAACTATTCGGAACCAATACTTCAGATGTCATTGCCGGCCTAAATCAAAGAATTCCGGAAGTACAAAGATCTCTGCCGCAAGGTGTTCATCTTGTACCTTATTACAACCAGAGCGCATTAGTGAACAATGCCGTCAATACTGTGAGGGATGCCTTGTTTCAAGGAGCGCTTTTGGTGATTTTAGTTCTTGCTCTGTTTATGGGAAATGCCCGCAGCGCCTTTATTGTCGCTCTGGCTCTTCCGGTCTGCGCTTTGATTGCCGCCATTTTTATGAACTCGGTAGAGATGTCGGCCAATCTTATGTCTCTTGGAGGGATTGCCATTGCTATTGGTATGCTTGGTGATGCGTCTATAGTAATTGTCGATAATATCCATCGTCTTCTGGGTGATGAGAAATATAAAGATAAAAGCAAGCGTGAGATAATCGTTGCTGCTTGCTCCGAAGTTGCCCGGCCGATAGTATTCTCTGTTTCCATTATAATTATCGTGTTCTTTCCTCTGTTTACACTTGAGAACATTGAGGGCAAGATGTTTTCGCCATTGGCCTTTACAATAACTTTTGCGCTGCTGGGGTCATTACTAGCGGCCTTGATGTTTTCGCCGGTACTGTCATCATTCCTACTGAAGAAGGGACAGAAAAAAGAGTTTTTCGTTGTACGAGGAATAAAGAGTATATATAAGCCGTTCTTGAAAATTGTGCTGCGCTTCAAGATAGCTGTTTTAATGGTGACTCTGCTAATATTTACAGGCACTCTCTTTCTCGTACCGTCTCTTGGCACCGAATTTATTCCAACTCTGGAAGAAGGCGCCGTTCAAATCAACGTCGCAATGGCTCCTTCTATTTCGCTTGTTAAAGCCACCGAAACTATCATGAGACTTGAGAGAATAGTGATGGAGTTTGATGGCGTTGAACAAACGGTGGCAAAGATTGGCCGACCCGAGGCGGGCAGTCATCCTCACCCGGTCAATTCATCTCATATTCAAATTATGCTGAAACCCCGGGAAGAATGGCAGGTGTTCAATTCAAAAGAGGAGTTAGTCCAAGCCCTGAATAAAAAGTTGTCAGACTACCCTGGTGTGCAACTTGTGTTTTCTCAACCAATTCAGAGTATGTTTGATGAACTTCTCTCTGGTGTAAAGACTCAATTGGCGGTCAAACTCTATGGTGAAGATCTTACTCTTCTGCGGACGAAAGCAGAAGAGATCAAAGAAGTCATTGAGCCTATTGAAGGGCTTGTTGATTTATCCACAGAGCAGAGTTTTGGACAACCACAGATTCAAATCGAGGCCAATAGAGAAACTTGTGCCAGGTATGGGGTCGATGTCTCTGAAATACTTGAAGTTGTGGAATTGGCTATTGGCGGAGAAGTTATATCCCAATTATTCATGAATACTCGCCGGTTTGGAATCCATGTCCGCTATGATGAGAGGTACCGTAGCGACCCTGAGGCAATTAAGAATATGCTCGTTCATACATCTGAGGGTGTCCTTATTCCTCTGTCGCAAGTGGCAGAAGTCAAAACAGTTATAGGACCGATTCAGATCAATCGTGAAAAGAATCAAAGGCGTTGGATAGTCTCCGGCAACATTCGCGGTCGGGATCTGGGCGGTGTCGTAAGTGACATTAAGAGATTAGTGAGGGAGAATATCGAGTTACCGGATGGTTATTACCTTGAGTATGGAGGCCAATTTGAAAATCAGGAACGAGCCATGAAAAGATTGGGTGTTATTGTTCCTGTAACATTTCTCCTGATATTTCTGCTGTTGTATATGTCCTTCGGTAACATGCGAAGCGCCACTTTAATATTTATCAATGTACCTTTGGCGTTGATTGGCGGTATTCTCGGTCTTTATATAACAGGAGAATATTTATCGGTACCAGCTTCGATTGGGTTTATTGCCCTGTTCGGTATTGCCGTCCAGAATGGTTTGGTTTTAGTCTCATATATCAATCTGTTGCGCAATGACGGACTGCCCACAATCGATGCGATTATGCAGGCATCTTTATTGAGACTCAGACCAGTGCTGATGACCGCTTTGACCACTATTTTGGGACTGGTACCGCTGCTTTTGTCGCAGGGGATGGGTTCAGAGGTTCAACGCCCATTAGCCGTTGTCGTTGTCTTTGGATTACTTTCATCAACTTTTCTAACGCTGGTGCTGATTCCTGCTCTTTATGGGTGGTTCGCACCGAAACTGAACGAGAATTAAAAAAAAGAGCCAAAGCAGTTCGTTGAAACTAAAATTATTATAGCATCCAAACCTGAAAGGGGAGGATATGAAAAAGATATACGTGGGTATAGCCATATTATTATTGTCAGCGGGGTTTACTTTTGCTCAGGAATGCGGGCCTAATTGCCCTGTCTGTTCCGGGGCAGGCAGTAATGCCGGCGCCTTGCTCTCGCAAAGATCGGTATTGATTTCCGGACTTAGTATCCCGACAGCGGATGAGGAAAAAGGAGTAATAAATACCAGATATGGTATTCTGAGCTGGCTTGATGCTGGAATTGGATATGCCGTTCAAACAGAAAAAGTTCTTTGGAATGTGCGGGCTCAGCCGGTATTAGAAAAAGAGAATAGCTGGAGGCCGGGAATAATCCTGGGCTCCGGATCTGTCCAAACCGGTGGAAGTGACCAATCAATATATGCACAATTGATAAAGTCTGTGAAAATCAGCGAAATATTAAGCCTGCAACTATCGACCGGGGTGGCTACTCTCGTGCCTGATTTTGAGAAGACCTACGGCTTGGCTGGTGTCACTACGAGTTTCAAAGAGCGGTATGCTGTCTTTGCCAGTTATGATGGTGAATCTTTCCATGAGGGAATATCCTGGGTCCCATCAGATTGGGTTACACTTTCATTTCTGATGGTTGAGTCTGAACTCCCTGCGTTTTCTATTGTCTTTAAGAGGTAGTTTCAAGATAAGCGATAGAGAAACTGGCGTTAGAAATTAATGTCAGTTTCTTATTGTGCAACTTGCCAAGCCAATAGTTTTGCTGAATAAACAATATTGACAAAAACAACAACTTAGCTATATTGTTTAATAGTAGGGCTTTAGTGACTTTGGGAGGTTATTATGAGAAGATTTGTCTTTTATCTACTACTCATTTTTATTTTACTGGTGGTGGTTAATGCGGCAAGTGCCCAGCATTATACTGATTGGACGGGATTTGAGTACTCGCCAGAATTATATGACTCATACGGTCATGTCGTCTATTACGAGTTAAAGAAAGATTACACAATTTGCCTGGCGGAATACTTTGAAGATTCCGAAAAACTACCGGATTGTTGCGAGGATAAAGCCGAATTTTACCAAGCCTGGGTACGTGGTCTACCACTGATTAACTGGGATTTCATAAAAATTGAGTTCGGTGGGATGCTGACCATAAAAAAAGGCTACCGGTGGGATGGCGCCTCATATCTTTGTAAACAATGGACCGGCGATTTATACTGTCCCGACCAACACCACAACTTTCGTTCATCTCTGGTTCATGATGCGTTATATGATTTGATGCGCATGGGATACATAAAGGCAGACCATCATCATCAGGTACCGATTGACGGGAATTGTGTGGACACCCATATATTATGGGATTCCGGCGATGATAATCGGCGGTTTGCCGATATGATCCACTACATGATTGCTATAGAAGACGGCGATCTCAAAGATGATGCTCAATCAGATTATTTTTGGCTTCGAGTCTGGGGAGCTTGCGCATCGCATGACAACGATAAATTAACTGGCTGGAAATATCATGTAAATGAACTAGTGGCATATCCATCAGATGGAAATATTGAACTGGAATGGAATCGACCCAACGAAGCCGGTGAAGATCCCGATTTCACTGGACATTTTAATCCCCACCTGGGTTACAGTATTCAAAGAGATGGCCATGAAATTGCAACCGTTAATCCATGGACCGTTACCTCTTATACCGATACTACTGCAGAATATGGCGTCTTTTATACTTATCAAATTCGTCCAATTGCAGGAAATGAAAATCAGGAAGATTGGTCTAATTATAGAAATATTGTTATGGTTGAAGGAGCAGGCAATGCCTATAAACTGGATGGTATCGATGACTATTTAGAGGCAAATACAGTTGCCAATGACATTCTTAACATACCGCCACCCTTTCCGTATGAAATTTCTTACGAAGCTTGGGTCTATCCGGAAAATAAAAGTGGGGCAGTAGTAGCATTTAGTTCGATAACCGGAAGTAAAATCTATACCCTCTATTACGATGCGGGAGCGCAGAAATTTTGTCATTATGATACTCCGAATGAAAACATTCACAGTACTGATATATTTCCCGCCAACAACTGGTATCATGTGGCGGTAACAATCAGTACATTGGGTATGAGGGGTATTTTATATGTGAACGGCCAACAGCAGGCAACCTTTGTAGCGCCCACAGGCTTGCTTTCATTTGGTGCTCGGTTTAGTATAGGACAGTATTGGGTCAATGATCAAACGTCTTTGCATTTCCAAGGAATGATAGACGAGGTTCGTGTTTGGAAAGTAGAACGAACTCAGGCCGAGATTCAGGACGCAATGTATATACCCTTGCGAGGAGACGAAGATGGATTGGTCGGCCTCTGGCATTTTGATATGTCGCACACCGCTACCTTTGGCTGGGCACTTGATGCGACAGTCCACTGTAGTATTGGGAAATTAATGGGCTTGGGCTCGTCAGGTCAATTACCGCGTTGTATTTCAGGTGCGATGAGGCAGCCGACCGATGTTGATGATGATGTTTTGGGAAATCTTATACCTCGTAATTTTGAATTGGCGCAGAATTATCCGAATCCTTTCAACCCGGCGACTGAGATTAAATATAGTGTTCCGTCAAGATCGCAGGTAAATATAGAAGTCTTCAATATTCTGGGGCGGAAAATTAGAACTCTGGTTGATGAATCAAAATCGGCGGGTGAGTATAGGGTCACTTGGGATGGTAATGATTCAAACGGACAGAATGTTTCAACCGGGATATATTTCTACCGTATTCAGGCTGGTGATTTTGTTGAATCGAAGAAAATGCTGCTTTTAAAATAGCGGATTTATTAATATAAATTAAAAAGGGACAGATTGTACAATCGGTCCCTTTTTTTGTGCACCAAAGTAAAAGAATTCTCGTGACAGATAATCAGTTCTGTTTCAACGTCTCTTCAAGGGCTATGGCTCCGGGAAAGAGGATGCTGCTTTCCTTGAGGATATGTTGGTGGATGTCAAACTCCAATTCAGCCAGTCCGGCCAGTAAAGCCTGGTAGGTTTTACAACCATCGACCGGGGCTTTATAATCATTGGTTAGTAATTTTAGGCTGGCTAGCGCATTGCCGGCATTGCTATGTTCCATTTCCATCACACGGATAGGATTGGCGACTTCACCGCAGTGGAATTTAGTGTCGCCATTTGCTTCCATCTGACGAATAATCGGAAATAATATCTCTTCCTCTTTAGCCAGATGCTGAGTCAATTCCTCCGTCAAAGCCTTGAGTGTTTCGGCCACTTTTGCCAACTCGGGGTGGCGCTCGGAATGTGCCTTAACTACTTTTTCCATCAAGTTGTTTAGGCGGGGAAGCTCGTTGTTCAGATAGCTATGATGGGTTGCTTCGATATGGTCAGCCAACTCGGTCAGTTTTACTTTTCGCCAGTCAATGCTATCGCTCTTTGTTACCTTGGTATCCAACTCTACCAGTGCATTGAGAACCTCTTTGGGGTTAATTCCTTTTTTCCTGCATGCTTCATTGAGAGAGGTTTGGCCGCCGCAACAGTAATCAAGACCGTACTGCTCGAACACCCGGGATCTACTCATTTTCTCTGCTACTATTTCACCAATCGGGATTTCTAAACTATTTTCTTTCATTTTATCACTCCATATTACAAAATGTTCAGAAGTATATACGTACGTAGACTAAATAAGTCTAAGAAAATCTAATTTACATGCCCTTGAGAAACTAACGGGGTAAGAATATGGGATTCATCCAGGCTTGGCGATTTCACCACCGCAGGATGAGCCGGCTCCGGCCGTACAACCAAAGCAGTGATTATTGACAGTAATTCGTCTCGCCATAAAGCTGTCGTAATTAAAGTCACGGATATGATTTACAGGTTGGGCGGTCAAATCCAGCATCTGGTTGAAATCACAGTCATAGACTTGTCCGTCATATGCAACCGATATCTGATGACGGCACATCAAACCATCAAGGGTAGCGGGATTGAAAGCATTGACCAAGGTTTCCATGTAGGTATCATATTTAGCTGCCCGGATCAGAGCTGCCAGAAAGCGGTTTATAGGTAGATTATTTATCGTATAAAGATTACTGAAGACGACCCCATGATGCCGCTGGAGTTGTTCCTTGAATTCCCGCTCCAATTGCTTCTGAGGAGCTGCCAAGTAGATACCATTTGGATTGTAAACCAGATTGAGAGGCAAATCAGTTCCATAACCTTTGTGGTTTAGTTTTTTTAGAGCCTCAATTGACCGGCCAAAAACACCCCGGCCTCGCTGCCGGTCGGTCAAAGCGCCGGAATAATGGGGCAATGACGCCACAATCTCAACCTGATTGTTTGTCAGGAAATCATATAAATGGCCGTACTCTTTATGTTCCAGAATAGTCAAATTACACCGGTCAATAACATGTTTGCCCATCCTTTTTGATTCTTCGACCAAAAAAGTAAAATTCTCATTCATTTCCGGCGCGCCGCCAGTTAAATCGACGGTTTCGATATCTTCAACTTCAGCGATCACTTTCAAACATAATTCCGCAGTCTCACGAGTTATATTCTCAGTGCGAATCGGTGAAGCATCAACATGGCAGTGAGTGCAAGCCTGATTACAGAGTTTACCGACATTGATTTGAATGGTTTTTAATGACAGGGCGGTCAGGCGGCCGTCATGGATTACATTGTTTTCCACGTAACGGGCAAAAGAGGCAGGGGATTGCCCGAGGATTTTAAGTTGTTTATCAATTTTCATATAATCTTAAACCAACAATTCGTCTATTTTGTTCATCATTTGTACGCTATTCGCTAAAGTCATGCCAGCCATCATGGCTGAGGCCACATGAACCGCCTCATTCATCTGTTCCTCATCCGCACCTTTCTCAAGGCAAGCCGATGTATAGGCATCAATACAGTAAGGGCATCTAAGGGCATGCGCTACTGCCAGAGCGATCAAAGACTTTTCCCTCGTGCTAAGCGCTCCTTCTGCCAGAGCAGTGTTATAATATTCAAAAAACTTGTCGCCCAATTCTTTATTGACCCGGGTTATGGTGCCGAATTTAGCGAGGTCTTCCGATTTAAAATAATTAGCCATGTCGATTTCCTTTCGCTATCTAACATTAATACTTAAAATGCCGCATATCCTCAATCGTATCCAAATCGCGTAATCGGGGAAGCTGTTTAACTATAAGATTTAATTGCATCGCTTTTTGCAAAGTTTGACTAAAAACAAGATCTGTTCCCCAATCAATGCCCGAAAACAGAGCCTTTTGTGTTAATTTGAGCCCAATCAAATAATATCCGCCATCTTCAGTCGGCCCGAGGACGAGATCCGCATTATCAAGCAGTTGGCGGCTTTCCTCAATATGGCATTGGTCGATACCGGGAATATCGGAACCAATCAGGATTGCACGATCAGTAATATCTACGGAAAGCAGGGTGTCCAATGCATTTAACATCCGATCTCCGAGGTCATCACCCTGTTGAGAATAGATTTGGTCAAAGCCATGGTACAGGTTTTTAAAGTCAGATATTTTGTCGGCGGGACTTATAAATGCGGTGCGGAAAAATCTATCACCCGGAAGATTTCTCATGAGCATAGTAGCATTGTTCAGGAGTTTTGTGTAAACGGCCAATGCTTTTGGATATCCGATATCCTTAGCCAGCCTGGTTTTCACTTCCCCCTCTATTGGGAATTTAGCCATCAATCCTATTGCAGTATCAGGCATATTGTTCTCTCAAAGATTGCCATGAAAAATAAAAATAACCGAAGGCGAAAGTCATTAAGAACGGAATTGACCAATAGAGATTTAAAAATACAGCGCTTCCTACGGCAAGTGCGGAATAGATTGCGAGGATAACTTCTATGGTTACGGTTTTATCAGACCGGATACGATATTCTGTCGGAATTCTGACGATGTCGTTTGTTGTCGAACCAGACTTTGGGGTTCGGATAAAAGTACCCTTACCGCAGAAAATGGCTGAGATAACGGCCAGAGAATTATTCACCGACAACCCGATACCGATTGAGGTTATAAGAGGTAAAACCAGTTTGTTTTTTAACGAATGCAACTCTCGCTGACGCCTGAAAGCCAGTCCGTAAAATAATGACATGGAACCTGTTCCGGCCAGAAAGATAGGCAGATCAATAAGGAGGAGTTTCAACATCCCGCCTTCCACACGGATGTAAAGAGCCGGGATGAGAAAAATAGACAACAGGATAAGGGCCAATGAGGTAGATTTTTGGGTCAGATGAAAACAACTGCAAATTTTTACTTTCAATGGAAGAGGAGATCTCAATACCTTCGGAAGAACTTTTATGGCTGTCTCTACAGCGCCGCGCGCCCAACGGTACTGCTGTGTCTTAAACGACCTGATAGTGGCCGGAAGTTCGGTCGGTACATCGACTTCTTCAGCCAGAATCATTTTCCAACCAGCCAGTTGTGCCCGATAGGACAGATCCAGATCCTCTGTCAAAGTGTCTGCCTGCCACCCTCCGGCATCCTCAATTGCCTGTCTGTGCCACAGGCCGGCGGTACCGTTAAAGTTCATAAATAAGCCGCCTCGTGAACGGGATGCCTGTTCAACAAAGAAATGGGCATCGAGAAATAGAGCCTGAGCGCGGCATAGAAGCGATTGCTCCCGATTAAGAAATGACCAGCGAGCCTGAACCATCCCCATACGGGGATCGTCAAAAAACGGCATGAGCCGTTTGAGAAAATCCGGGTGAGGTATATTGTCAGCATCAAAAATTGCAATATAATCACCCTTTGCCTGATTCATTCCAAAGGCCAAAGCTCCGGCCTTGTACCCCCTCCGGTTACCCCGGCGGATATGCTTTATATTGAACCCAAGTTGGGCAAGACGAGCTGTCTCTTTGGTTACAATGGATATAGTGTCGTCATCGGAATCATCAAGAACCTGGATTTCGAGTTTGTCTTGCGGCCAGTCAAAAGCTGCAATAGTTTTGATCAGTCTTGCTGCAACCGCCCGTTCGTTGTAAATCGGAAGCTGTACCGTGACCATTGGATACCGGGATAGAGCCGCTGTTGAAGGTATTGCCTCTCTTGAATTTTTAAGATAGATGCTGATTAAATAATATAGATGCAAACCATAGAAGGCAATGTAAAATAGGAGAGCAAAATATATGAAAACAAAGATCTTTTCCACAGCTTATTTCTTTCTTAGACTTAGAATTCCTGTTCGAAGCAGAAGCGCATAAAACGGCAAGTAGATCAGCAACCTTAACCAGATAATTTCCTGCCAGTACCCCGCCGAATAAAACATTATAAATACATCATACGATAGAAGCGTAGCTGATGATAAATAAATAAACGCAGGCGATAAATTCCTCAAAATAAAGGGAAATATCCAGATGAAATACCATGGGAAAAACACCGGTGTGAAAATTAGGAAAACAGCGTAAGATTTGAATTGTCCTGAGTAGAATCCTTCTTGTTTAAAGAAATACCAGAGAACGAATAGGACTATTAGTGATCCGCATATTATTCGAGCAGTATTCATACCGAAGATGAGATAGAAAAGGATATAGGCCGATCCATTGAATTGCCAGGTTTCCAGGTATTCACCCAGTGACCCCAGAAAGTTTCCATCACTCCCTGATATATATGGAAGATAAAGCAACACCACTGTAAGAACGGTAGTGAGTACAAATATCCAACGCTGATTTTTCGGTAGTTTTTTGAAAAAGAATGGTACAAAAATCAAACCGAGAAACTTGACCATTATTGCCAGAGCCAGAACAATCCCAGCCAAACCGCCGCGTTTGTGCTCGACTGCTATCAGGCCGCAAATTAAAAAGGGCATAGCCAGTATATCAAGATGGGCACTGAGATAAAACTCTACTAGAATCAGCGGAGAATATAAATACAACAACAGATTGGCTTTCGGTATTCCCGCTATGCGCATCCAAACCATAAGTGCCGCAATAGTTAACAGTTCAAAAAGGGCAGAAATTAGTTTGAATGCCCATGTTCCATCTCCGCCAATTATATAGACGAGTGCAAATATATTCTGGGCGGTGGGAGGGTAAATAGTTGGAAACCAGGGATGGTTTATATAGGGAAAGATAACGTCGTCCTGTAAATGTGCCAGCTCCGGTTCAGTGGGATTATAGAGGAAAGGGTTAATGCCGTTAGTATTGACCTTACCGTCCCAGATATATCGATAGACATCATCGGAAAGATAGAAATGATCCTCGGCACCGACAACCATTATTACCCGAGCTGCCATAGCCAAACCAAGGAGGATAAAAAATATCTGTCGATGTTTTTGCTGAAAGTCGAGCTTTCGGCCTATAAAGTAAAGTCCTATCGATATGGCAAACATAACCTGGGTTAGAATCAGAAACTTGATTATCCGTGGAGAATCATAATCAGGATAGAAGATTAAGGCCTCGGCGACCAGGAACAATACTGCCAGGGCAATAATAAGGTAAGTTTTCTTCACCGTTTTATTGCCTCCCGGGCAATAATCCATAGGAATTTTACTCCGGCACGGATAGAGCCAACGATTGTTCCCGAGACTTTGGAAACGCCGATGCGAGGACGATAAGAAACCGGGACTTCAAGGCATCTCAGGCCGGCCTTAACTGCTTTGACCTGCATTTCGACCGTCCAGCCAAAATTGCGGTCTTTCATTCCCAGGTCCTGGTAGCTTTGATAGCGGATGGCGCGAAAAGGGCCAATGTCGGTAAATTTGACTCCCCAGATAAGCTTGATTAATCGTGAGGTAAGCCAATTTCCAAAAGCGGCCGCAGGCAGCAGAGCGTGGTGATCAGTATATGTCAACATCCGCGATCCAATCACCAAGTCATAATTCCCATCGATAATAGGTCCCAGAATAAGGGTGGCTTCCTCAGGATAGTCGCTGTAATCTCCATCAATGTATAAAAGAATACCAGTGTCAGCATCAACTGCTGTTATAGCTTTCAAACAGGCTGCACCATAACCGCGTTCCGGTTGATGCACGACTGTAGCTCCGGCTTGACGGGCGATATCTGGAGTGCCATCTACGGAACCGTTGTCGCAGACGATAATTTTATCGACAATAGGAGGTAAATCGGCGATGACCTTGGCTATTGACTGAGCCTCGTTCAAGGCGGGTATGATGACTGAGATTTTTTTCAATTCCTGAGGTACTTTACTATTAGTTGTTATTTTGAATTTTTATCATTGAGTGACCAGTCATAGTCATTATATGAAATATCATATGTTGCACCGCTTAGTTTCTCCTGATCGGCTTTTGGATATTGAGCAATTAGAAAATTAACAACAGCGTTTTTCTTTTGAGAGAGCGACGGGAAGGAGTCCTTGTTATAGAACTGTTCAATGAAATCATCACCAAACCAGTCAAAAATGGATGACAATTCCGCTGTTCCTTTTTCCGGATCAAAACGATTGTATTCTGGTGATGTGGCGAAAAGTCGGGCAGCATTTGTTAGCTGTTCATCAATAGTATCCGGCAAATATGGCTTGTTTGACAGGGGAGGGCAGCCGATTGAGGCGCATACTATCGCAAAATGGATTCGCGGTTCATTGAATTCTTTGCGAAGAACTTCATGTTCGATCTGATTCAACGTGAGCTTTTTACCGGCTACATCCCATTTGGTCTTATCCCAGACGCCGTCGATATCCTTGATAGACTTTAAGGGGTAATGATCGATTATTGAACGGAGAGTTATCAGGTTATATGAATTGATATAAAAGGCAAGACGTTGGTTTTCTGAAATGCTCGATAAATTCACTGTCGCTATATCATCGATTAGGATGTCAAGATGGCTCCGATTGGGCAATAAACGATTATAATCAACCAGTCCATCGGCGACATACTCATTGAGCAAGCTGCCATAAGCCGAGTAAGTGTGATCAATCGTTTTGACTGGTGCCTGAGCCTGACTGCCTGAACTCCAGCATCCCAGAAGAAGTAGGCACAAAAGTCCGACTTTTATTGTGTGTCTCATATTATTTCCCTCAATAAATCAATTCCTGCTCTTAAAGATCAAAGACCTTTATTTTTGATTCCTCGGCCATTGGATTCGGGTCCCATTTGTTTTCCAGTTTTAATACTCCGCGAGGGCAAACATGAGCACACATACCGCACCCCACACAGGAGGCCCGTTTTACATCGATGTTGTTTTGAGCGTACATTCGAACATCTATACCCATTTCGCAATAGGTGCTGCAATTACCGCAAGATATACACATATCATCTTTGACGGTAACCCGGAAGCGGCCCAGTTTTTGAATCAACCCCATGTACGCTGCCAGCGGACAGAAAAAGCGGCACCAGACACGACTACCCAAAATCGGGTACAGCGCGACTCCAAATACTCCCGATAATAATGCGACAACAAAAAAGGAGTAGATGCCTTGTATCTTGAACACGACAGTTGAGAAAGCAGGATACATGGGCACCATAACGCCATTGACCTCTTTCCCCAGCCCCCAGTTAATTAAAACTATGGCGCTGGTGATAAGTGCCAATAGCATAACCGTGTGAATTGATATTTGTTCAAACTTCCAGGCTCCCGGCTTCTTATTCGAGAGATGACGAAATGGTTCTCCGGCGGTTTCAGCCAGCCCGCCGCAACCGCAAACCCAACTGCAGTACCAACGCTTACCGAACAAAAAGGTTGCGATTGGGACAATAATTAGCGAGCCCAGGATGGCGTAGAGTATTACCGGCAGGGGGTATTCCATGATATAAGAGGGATAAAAATAATCAATTTTAAGGGGCCAGAACAAAGAAAAGATAAATCCTCTGGTCTGCATCAATTCCATAAACCACGGTATTGAAAATGCAAAAACTGTTTGTACCAGCATAACTGAAATGGTGCGATAACGATGATATCGGCTATTGCCATGTCGCTTAAAAAAATACAAACCGCCGGAAAGAATCGCTATAGTATATAGAATTCCATAAAGATTCCACTTGCCACTCAGACCAATAGCGTGTGCGACCGGCGTAAACGCTTCAGTAAAGTATATCAGGATATAGAACGCAAAAAGTAGAGAAGCTATAATCCAGGCCCCGGCACCGCGTCTCTGGGCACTATTGTTGTATGTCTGTAAAAGTCCTGCCTGCATCTATACCACTCCGGATTTAAGGGCTTGGGTATCGATTTTAAATGATGGGAAAAACTCTTCATCGAAGTTGGCAATGTGGAGATTCTGTAAGACCCAGTCTAACTGCCTTTTTTCATCCACCCAATCGACTAATATTCGGTGGTCCCATCGCCGGCCAAGCATATTAAAGCCGGTGACACTTCCGTCGGGCAGATAGGTAATGCGTGTCGTCCGGTTGGTGTCAGGTTCTCTATGATACCAGTTTTGTTCACCCTCGAAATTAAAGTTAACGTATCCGGCTGTTGTATATTCGATATCAAACAGTTTTGCTGAATTGTAAAAAGTACTTCGTTTATAAACTCGTTTATCACCAGACATATTCAGTCCCACTATGCGCCCTTGATCGCGCGAGGTGTACCAGAGCTGTTCGGGTCTGCGGATGCCGTTAAACCATACTACTGATGTGCAGTCACCGGCTGCCCAAATATTTGGCAGATTAGTTTCCAGATGGTCACCGACAACAATGCCTCCACTTTTATCCAATTCTATACCGCTTTCGACCAGCCATCCAGTTTGGGGAACAACACCAATAGTTGCCACAACAATATCACAATCAACGATTTCACCATCACCGATTTCAACACCGGTCACTTTTTCTTCCTGACTGATTATCTTTTTAACCTCAGTTTGCAAACGTACGTTGCAGCCATGATGGCGCATGTGATCGATAATCATCAATCCTTCATTTTGGTCCATGGCGATGGGCCAGAACCATTTTTCACGGATTAAGAACGTTACTTCGATTCCTGCCGCCAGAAGTGTTTCGGCGACTTCTATACCAATCAAACCGCCTCCGACAACGACCGCCTTTTTAGCTGTACGGGATTTCTCCGTCAGCCATTCAAGATTCTGCCAGGTTACGAAGTTACCGACACCGTCTAGTTCCTCACCCGGCCATCCGGCTGATCTTGCCATGGAGCCAGAGGCAATAAGGAGTCGATCATATTGTATTGTTTCTCCGGAAGATAGCTTGAGGCTTGTTTCGGAAGGGCTCAATGCGACAACTTCATCGCGAACTCTCGTGAAGTTCATCCGCTGATAATGATCACGCGGATATGGCTCCACATCACTGGGGCTCATTTGACCGCAGAGTACATACATCAGAGCCGTACGCGAGAAGAAATGATCAGATTCCTTGGAGATTATTGTTATTGAGGAAGTCTCGTCGCGTTTCCGTAGCTGATTAGCCGCATTGATTCCGGCGACGCCGTTGCCAATAATTACATAGTGCATAATGACCTGTATTTTTGAAGATTTATATTCGTTTATTATATTAGAAGGTAATACGTTGGCATTTGTCAGATATGTGAAAGTATTCTACAATAAAAGATTGATTATGTAAAGCGGTTCTATTTACTACAAAATAAGTTCTTCCAGGGTGGTTGACATTGACCTTTTGGTAGTATAAATTCCCGTCTTAAATTTCAATGTGTAAGTATTTAGTTTAACCTAAAAGCAATAGGTTGAGGCAAGGAGAATTTACGATGCACGATGAATTATCATCTATTCTTGAAGTCCAGCAGTACGTGCGTGCAATTCATATTATGGCCATGCTTCTTGTGGGTTTTGGCTTTCTTATGGTCTTTGTGAAAAAGTATGGTCGTTCGGCTATTACTGCTACGTTTTTACTCGTCAGCGTTTCTATCCCATTGTACTTCCTTAAGGATAGTCTGGGAATCTTAGGCGGTGTTGATTCGGACATAGAAAGATTGATATTGGCGGAATTTGGAGCTGCCAGCCTTCTTATCTGCGCCGGAGCTGTCCTTGGTCGCCTCAAGATGTATCAGTACATGATATTGGGACTTCTTTTCATACCGTTTTACGCATTCAATGAATGGATACTTCTGGAAGGTGGTTTAGGCTTAGTTACGCATGGTACCTTTGTTGATACTGGAGGCTCAATAGTTATTCATGCTTTCGGAGCGTTGTTCGGGATAGGTGTTGCCTATTCTATGACGACCAAGAAAGAGTTTGAAACACCTATAGAATCTGATAATACAAGTGATCGCTTTTCCCTCTTGGGAAGTATGGTCCTGTGGGTTTTCTGGCCGTCTTTCTGTGCCGCTCTGGTCCCGGCACAGGAAATCCCCTCGACGATTGTCAATGTTATCTTTGCCTTGTGTGGATCGACTCTGGCGACTTACATTGCGTCGTTGAAAATCAGAGGAAAAGTCGATATTGCCGATATCGCCAATGCGGCTTTGGCCGGCGGTGTGGCGATTGGCTCAACCTGTGATAAAGTTTCTCCGGGCTATGCCATTTTAATTGGTCTGTGTGCCGGTTTGATTTCAACCGTCGGATATGCGGTTATACAAGGTCGGAACCAGGCTGCTATAAAGAAAATCGACACCTGTGGCGTTTTACATCTTCATGGTCTGCCGGGACTTTTTGGCGGCCTTGTGGCTATGGTTGTTGTCGATGGAGTAAGCATGGGCAATCAATTTAAAGGAATCTTAATCACTGCTGTGCTGGCGATTTTGTCGGGGCTTATTGTTGGGAAAATTCTGGCTTTGGTAGGGAGAAGGAACACTCCATACATTGATTCCGAGGAATTTATGGTTGACTAGTTTAGATATGAAAGTATTAATTACTAAACGGCAGAGCCTATCTCAGGTTCTGCTGTTTTTAAATCTTGTATTATGCTATTTATATTTTTGTTGAAATATGCTCTATGAAAAGATAAGCTGTTATTGAAAAGAGTTGCCTAATATCAGAGCAAAACCAGACTTGACCTCATGTAGGAGAGGAACTATGAAAAAGTATACGGCTGAGTATTTTGGTACTTTTTGGCTCGTTCTTGGAGGGTGCGGAAGTGCGGTGATAGCCGCGTCGTTTCCTGATGTCGGCATTGGCTTGCTCGGGGTTTCTCTGGCGTTTGGTTTGACAGTACTTACTATGGCCTTTGCGATTGGTCATATCTCCGGATGTCATCTAAACCCGGCCGTTTCGGTCGGACTGTGGGCGGGCGGGCGATTTCCGGCGAAAGAATTGCCTCCGTACATTGTTGCTCAGGTTCTTGGAGCCATTACCGCTGGAGGAGTGCTTTATCTCATTGCCAGCGGGCAGGCTGGTTTTGATGTTTCAGCAGGTTTTGCGTCAAATGGTTATGGAGCTCATTCACCGGGCGGTTATTCCCTGGTTTCTGCCTTGATCATTGAAGTTGTAATGACCATGATGTTTCTGCTGGTCATTCTCGGCGCTACGGATAAACGAGCGCCGCAGGGTTTGGCTCCGATAGCAATTGGTCTTTGTCTGACCTTGATTCATTTAATCAGTATTCCGGTGACCAACACCTCTGTAAATCCGGCACGAAGCACCGGTGTCGCGATTTTTGTTGGCGATTGGGCCGTTGCTCAACTGTGGCTGTTTTGGTTAGCGCCAATTGTCGGGGCTACCATTGGTGCGGCAATTTACAAGTTTATTGGACGTACTGAAGATTAAGAAGCATCAAAGCATAAGCTATGAAAATATAGTTGATAAATGTATGGTTGGTTTTTAATCAACCATACTTTGTCGGAGGCAACGAGATGATCAATACTGCAGAGACAGTTCAAACTTTTGCAAATCTTGCTACTGTACTTGGATTGATAGTTGCTCTCGTAATCTTTAGTTGTGAAATTAAAAGCACCAGGAACGAGAGAGAATACCAATCTTTTCTTACACTACAAGAAAATTATCAACAGATAGTGGAAGGCAGAAAGAATCAGTGGAAGAAGGTAAAAGATGTAGTCAAGGGAAATCCAAAGACTGCACAGGAAATTCCAGACAAGCAGAATTCCTTAAGTTATTTGCTTCTCAGGATGGAGCAAACTGAACCAATGTATGCTATAGAGCATAGTTTGCTTGCTAGTGAACTCAAATCGTTAAATTTCCTTGACAAACTTTGTGAGATAGCACTACAAAACGACAGGGCTCTCCAAATATTATTTTTAACCGACTCTCATGAAATTTCATACTATCAATCTCGATTGGGTGACTTACTTAAGCTTTACGAGAGTCAAAAGAGTCTTCTCAAATTTTCTAAGCCCCGTTACAATTCACTACTCAAGTGTGATATCAGTGATTTTTTTGGATAGTTTTTGTCGTTTTGATAACTTAAATATACAGTAGTAAAATACAAACCACCCGAATAATACAAGGCATAAAAAATATAGTTGACTTTCTGCGAAACAAGACTAAATATATCTCTAATGAAAAATGCTTCTATTAGACCATTATTCATCCTGTCTAAGTATCTGCTTTGGCGGGGGAGGCTCATATGATGTACTACATAATTAAAATAGTTATCACAACGGCTTCAATTGTCGCAATTTCAGAGATAGCAAAACGGAGTTCCTTTTTTGGCGCGTTACTGGCGTCAATTCCTATTGTTTCTGTGCTGGCTATGATTTGGCTCTATGTTGATACAAAGGATGTGACAAAAGTTAGTTCTCTGGCAACCAGTGTCTTTTGGCTTGTTATTCCATCGTTAGCTTTATTTGTTTCTTTACCATTACTCTTAAAAGCCGGACTTAACTTCTACCTTAGCCTGTCAATTTCAAGTGGAATCACAATCCTTTGTTATTGGCTAATGGTTACCATATTAAATTCTGCTGGAATAAAACTGTAAAAAGTTTTGTTAGTAAAAGAAAACTAAATCATAATAGAGCACTCAATAGTGAAGAGTTCATTCCTTGTTTTATGAAGTGTTTTATTTGCCCGACTTTCAATGAGTTATCCTGAAGTAAAAATATTTCTCGAATTGTAATCATAGGTAAGAATGTAAAAGAGGTGTAATATATCCTGTTAATTATTATATATTATTTGCCCTCAATTGATATTATAATGCAAAAAAGAGATTATGGTTTTAAAACAATAATAAGGAGGTTATATGCCAGATGAGCCTGTTGGATGTGCTAAACCGACCGGAACTGTAATTGGTGAGGCCGCCGAGACGGAAGATGAGACAAAAAAAGAGGCTAATATAGGAGAAAAGACAATGGTTATGGTAAGAGTTGGCGGTAAGGCGCCGGACTTTGAAGCCCCCGCTTATCACAAGGGGAAATTTATAAATATCAAACTATCGGACTATTTGGGTAAATGGGTCTTAATCTGTTTCTATCCGGGCGATTTTACTTTTGTCTGACCGACCGAATTATCGGCGGTCGCCGGTAAGTTTGATGAACTTCAAAAACTCGGGGTTGAAGTTTTATCTGTATCAACTGATAGTGCCTTTGTGCATAAAATATGGGAAGAGGAAGAACTGTCCAAAATGACCAAGAAAGGCATTCCTTGGCCTATGGTATCTGATGGATCTGGTAATCTGGGAAAAGTTTACGGAGTTTATGACGAGGCAAACGGAATTAATATTCGTGGACGGTTTATAATTGATCCTGACGGAGTTGTTCAGGCGATGGAGGTGATGACACCACCTGTTGGTCGAAAAATCGAGGAAACAATCCGGCAGGTGCATGCTTTTCAACTTGTCAGAAAAACCAAAGGTGCCGAGGCTTGTCCTGCCGGATGGGAACCGGGAAAGCCGACTCTAAAACCGGGACCCGATTTGGTCGGAAAAGTATGGAAAGTCTGGCAGCCTGAGTAGAAGTGATCACTACGAATAAATAAAATAAACAAAAGATGCCTTTCTTAGGGCATCTTTTGTTAGTCAAAGTTACTATGTAGCCATCTGTATAGATAGTAATGGTTTACTGAATAATAAAGCTGATGGGTTTTTGCAAAAAGCTTGTATACTACCTGCACAAAGCAGTATGAACTGAATTAATTATGACCAGTTTTACTCTCCGTTTCAAGAATAACAGCTTTGATGACGATTAAAAGAGTACTATAATAGTCTATGATTGTTAGATGGATTTGTGTTTAGATCACTATGGCTATGAAATAACAATTCGAAAGGATAGGGTGCAGATATGTTACGAGTCTTTTTAGTAATAGCGGGGGTTCTACTATTATTTAATATGACTATTGCCGCCGGAGAAACACTCGAGTCAGACGGTCCGGTATTAACGGGAGGATTTGAGTTTGGTTATTATGGCGGACCTGGATTCCAGGCGTACGGTATGGTTAGTAATCTATCCGCTGAGTTTCCGATGACTCTCCGTTTAGCTCTGGGGTACACTTCGGTAGAACCAGGGCTGTCTGCTGAAGCTCGACAGGTTTTTATCAATGATGCCACCAACGGCATTCCTGAAAAAAAAGGCAGGCAGATTGATTTTAGGCTGGATATGCTATATCCGGTTAAAATCTTTAATTTACAGCGCGCCTATGTGTTTGGCGGTCCTCGCCATGCCCGTTTTGTTAGTAATTTTAAGTACATCGGTGGAAATGAGGACTTTGATGTAAAAAGTAATCAGTGGGGGATAGGCGGCGGGCTTGAATCATTTTTTAAGATAAGCCCTAAATTTGATCTTGTTCTGCACCTCGGGATTGATTACTACTTTAAATCTAGTCTCACAGGTCATGATACAATGTATTCCCCGGATGGTGACGATTCCAATGGTCGCGACGGCTACACCTATGACGATGCTGATAATGCGATAGACCAACCGAAAATTGAGCCCCGTTTGATGCTGGGTTTTGCTTATAACTTTTAAGTATTGACTTATAGGTGTCTCAAAAATGATTGATTCGCCTGCTCAGTAAAATGCAGGCGGATTATACCCAGTTATCATGTATATTGCTATTGATAATAGAATGATAAACAACCGGGATGATAATTACGGAAATATCAGGAGAGATTTATGAAGCAATCACCGATTAACTTCGAAGATAAATTCGCCAAGTTTTCAGAGCATTTTTCACCGAAAATCATCGCACAGATGAACGATTACCACTTCAAACTGGGTCGATTTCAAGGTGATTTTATCTGGCACAAGCATGCTGATACTGACGAAGTATTCATAGTTCTTGAGGGAGCGATGAGGATTGATTTCCGTGACAGCAGCGTTGATCTTAGGGAAGGAGAGATGTTCGTTGTCCCCAAGGGTATCGAGCACAAGCCGTTCGCTGACAAGGAATGCAAGATTATACTTGTCGAACCTGAAAATACAGTAAATACTGGCGATTCTGGGGGAGATATGACTGCAGAGACAAATGTATGGATATAGCTGCAACTAACTTGCTACCTGAGTCGCTCACTTCTCAACTTTAGGAGATGGAAAAGTACTCTTGACTTTCAGTGAATTTTATAATTCGGGACATAAAAAACTCAATTAAAACTCAGATTATTCTTACACTGGTTATTGAGGAATAAAAGCGATATAATCAATCATTAGTTCATCAATTGTTTTCAAGTGAGTGTTAAACGCCGACAACATATCAGTTGAAATGTAATACTTAAAGCTTTGCCTGATGCGAGAAACGATTATCTGTGATTCAGTTAAAGTACAGTTTATTTTCAAGGAGCCAAATTCATCTACATAGTTAACAGGATCCGGAAGTTGGCTTATTTTCCACTCGGGAGGAATGTTGATAATAATTGAATCAGCATAAGTTATTGGGTTTCGCAAATCAAGAGGAAAGACTCGGTCGGTGAGTTTTACGCATTCCCTTTCGCGAAAGGTGGAGCAAAAAATGAATGTCAAATATTTTTTATTATCAGTTGATTGGATGGCATTTCTAATCCTGCTGGTCGCGAAAATAGTCGGATGGTTATTATCGCTCACAATGACACTATCAAACTTCACTTTCTTGCTTAATTGGAAGTCACCTTCCTGTAAAAATGATTTAATCTTATCTGTGTTAGAGTGATGAAGAAGAGATTTTATCCTATATTCAATATTTCCTGTGCCGGATAATTTATAGCTCACATTCACAGAACGGTTTTTGTGAATATTGATTTCTATGTTTCTTATGCAGTAGTTATCCTCGGCGGTTGACGCTGCTGTTTGGACTATCTTGCTATCCGTTGAATCTATGGCAAGGACATAAACATTCTCGTCCCACCATGGTAAATCCCCAATGTGACAATAGGAGCAGGTTGGATCTGACCAGATTGTGTCATTATCAATAATCGTAAAGAAAATCACATGATTGAAGTATAAGGATGGGAAAGAAGGATCAGTAATGCCCTTGCCCTTGGTCATTATTGCCGCCAAATTTGCCTTGATACCAATATAATTTAGCATCGAAACATACAAAGTCGACAGGTCCTTACAATCGCCATAGCCTCTCTCAAAGACATGCTTAGACAGAGAGGGACGCCACCCTCCTATGCCAATCTGAATGGCCACATACCTTATTCCGGATCTGAGTTCCTCGTGTAATTTCTCACAAATGAGTTTTTCGTCTTGATACTCACTCTTAAGGTGCTCAATCAACTTCTTTTGTTCATTATTTAAAGCGAAACAATTGTCCACCATTTTATAGTAGTCATTCCCAAAAGTTTTCCAACTGCCCCCGGCAAAGCGGTATTTGTCTAACTGATATTCATTCGCTGCAAACTTAACGCCTATCGTAAATAACTCGATATTATATGGATACATTTCTTCCTTGAGAGGCATGATATCTGTTACTTCATAAATTACAATTTCTCTACCTTTGTTGGATATTTGTTCCGGTGGCGGTATGTTTCCTTTTACCTGTGAAATATATTCAAACTCTTTAGGAGTCGAAAGAGTGTATTTTGATTGTTTGACTGGGATTGATCTTTGAGGATGCCACTCTGGCCAGAAAAATAGAGACTTCGTTTCAATCTTATAGGAGTATTCAATCGTGTATGGATAGTCCTGACTGGTTAAATAATAGAACCAACTACAATCTTTGTCAAAAAAAGAAAAAGCCGAGAATCCGCAAGTTTTTAATCCATCCTTTTTTTCTATTGTGACGATCGTATCTCCGTTAGAATTATACATTAGACCGGTAAAGCTTTTCAATTTCATGAATTCTGAGTCAAGCAGTTGAATACCACCATGAAATTGGCCCTCCGAATTGAAAACTTTAATTTTACGGTGGACAGTATAAATGGCTCTATCATTCTTGAGAATATCAAAACTGATATCCTCAGACTGAACAACTGCGGCAGTATTAATCTCAGAATATTCCTGAGCTACTGTCTTATCGATCCAATGAGTTAGAATAAGAAGTGCTAGTAATACAACAGCTCCAAATCTGATCATTTATGGAGTACTCCCAGTAAAGAGTATTTGATCTTCCTGAAGTGCTTCAATGGCATCAAAGGTTGATTTTATGGCTTCATAATCTTCCCGTGGGTAGAAAGTTTTGTGGATACTAAAATATTCCTTTATAGTTATCAAGTTGTTTTGAGCCCGACAGTCTCGAGAGTAATCTAAGCCTTTTGATTTATGGTCAATATTATCCGGCAATTGATGCACTATTTGCTCTTCCGGCAGAATAATTCGTAAGAAGTTTCGATGATGACTGGTATATCGAAAATCAATCGGGAATACTCTTGTCGATGATATAAAAGGATTTTCAAACATTGAAAGTACAAAGGGAGCAAAGATTTGATTCTTGTCAATTGTGTCACAGTAATCCGGTAAAAGTATGGCCAAATTGCAGGTGATTTTGTCCTGTTCGGCGTCATAACTTACGACAATATCCTGAACGGAATGATCTATTTCTATATTACCATAAAGCCTTTTAAGCCATTTGTCTGACGATACAGAATCTGATACAATGTCTCGAAAATCGGACATACTATAGCCCTTGATAGATATCGTTGTCGAGCAAACGGCCGACCTGTCAGTGTTTATAACTAAGGTCGTCATCACATCAATTCCGTTATCCCGCTCCGGGTGACGTAGGGGTATCATCCAGACAGAATCTTTCTCTATAACAATCCCATTCTCAACCAAAACTTCAGAAGATAAATACGGATAGATGGCATTTTTATCTCTTGTGTCGAGTCCTGTCGCATATCTATCAATATATCTACCGTGAGAGATGATGCAAATAGTGTGATTAATCATATTTAATTGACTGTTTTCTGGTGTAAGAGCTTCATGTAGATCTCGGGTGCCTATCATCATCGGATATGCTTCGATACCTTGCTTTTGTAACAGGATAGATAAGAGAATGTTCTTTTCAGACGGTCCGGCAGCTTTCTTCTTAAGAAGATATTTAAAATTTTTATTATCCGTATCGTACCGTGTTTCTATTTCATCTCGCACATAGCTGTAGCAACTTTTTATTCTATCATCTTGATTTTCCAATTGAGAACAGAGAGAATCGGACAGGCTTTGCACAATATCCTCGCATTCTTCAATGAGGTCATCTCGCCAACTCATTATACCGCCTCCAATGTATCCCCAGTGCTTATAATAAGTCAAATCGTTATATCCATCCCGATATGTTCTTAATTGGAAATGAAGAGAAGGTTTATAATCCTCAATGGCTCCGGAAAGAGGTTCGTTTTTTCTTGCCACAATATCATTCATCATCCATGTAAATTTCTTAGCCTGGACTTTCATAAGCCTGACTTCTTCAACGACAGCTTTCCTATTTTTTACTGGTACATTATGTGAGGATATAGAATATGTAAAACCGGGATAGGGAATTACAGAGAAGCGAGACTCCAGAGTATAAAGCTTATTTTGAAAATACCAAGGGTCAAGAAAAGTGAAGCGCTTATGAGCATGAATATATTTATATTCAAGAATCGCTCCATCTTCGACAGCAGGGAAAGTGAATATTCGTTGTTTAAATGTTTCTGCGCTTATAGTATAGTGCTTCTTTACACTGGTTTTTTTGCCGTTCAAATTAATAGTGTGGGCTTTTATTGCTTTAACGTTATCATCCTGAAAATAGGGAATAGCAATATTCAGAGCATCGTCGGCCCCATTTTTATTGAATACTTTTATCCGTACATGACGTTCGATCTTTACTCGAAAAGGATAAGCAGTAATAAGCATTTCTGCATGATCAAAGATAATGACTGCTTTCGCCTCGGGGAATTGTTCCGGTGGCTGGGTATTCCAATCTTCTTCGGAGATTTTACCGAATTTTTGTGACTGTACTAATCCAGATAATACAATGATGGTTAACAGGCTTATTGTGAAATAACGCAATACGAAACTCATTCTCACCCTCCAGGAATAAACTACATTGCGCTTCTTTTCTAACATAAAGAATTTAGACTAATATAATACTCTTATGATTGCAGTCAAGGGTAATGTCACTCAATTAGTATATACACTCTTGGGGCAGCAGTGGCTCCATTAGAATCTTCAACTAAAAACCACCACTATTCATGAATATTACGGTCAGTAAGTACTACTTTAATGGATCATGAGAAACGAAATGCATCCCTTAATTTTTTACTGTTTTAGCCAATTAAGTCAAAAAAAGATGAATGTTAAGTTCTAAATAAAGACTAACGTAGTCTATGATGAGGCCGTATTTTACTATGTAAGAGTTTCAAACAAACTATGTAACCAAAGGTTATAAAATTGCCAGACTCAAATGATAATATTAGGAAGAATCAAAAGTTAAATTCAGATGATAAGACCAAAACTGTTGAAGAGCCTATATCCAAAGGAAAGCTCACCTCAGATACTCCAAAGAAAATTGGGCAGTATATAGTAAAAAGGGTCATCGCATCAGGTGGAATGGGTACAGTTTTTGAAGCATTACAGGAAAATCCAAAACGACCTGTAGCTTTAAAGGTAGTTAAAAGTAGTTTAGCTGATGACGGTGCTGTTCAGCGACTTGAATACGAAGCTCAATTATTGGCTCATCTCAGACATCCGGGAATCGCTCAAATTTACGAAGCCGGGTCTTATGATGATAACGGGACACAAACTCCTTTCTTTGCGATGGAGTATATTCCAAATGCCAAATCGATAATAGAGTTTGCAGATGAAAAGGAATTAGACAAGTCGGGTCGGTTAAATTTATTTCTACAAGTATGCGATGCAATTCATCATGGTCACCAAAGAGGGATTGTCCATCGGGATTTAAAACCATCCAATATTCTGGTCGACTCAAGTGGGCGAGTTAGGATAATTGATTTCGGTGTCGCACGGGCGACCGATGCCGATATGAAACAGGCCGCCGGACAAACCAAGTATGGGCAGATTATCGGAACCGTTCAATATATGAGCCCGGAGCAGTTTGAGGCTGACCCGCATGATATTGATATCAGATCTGATGTTTATGCTCTCGGTCTTGTCTTATACGAATTGCTCTCGGGAAGCCTTCCCTATTCAACATCATCTGATAGGATATTCGATTTTGCCACAGAAGTTCGTGAAGGAAATACAATTCCAATTGGCCAAAAAGAATCTTCCTTTAAAGGAGACGTTGAAGCAATAATTCAGAAAGCAATGAATCGTGATAGAGAGCAACGATACCAATCAGCTTTTGGACTAGCTCAGGATATCAGAAGATTTATCAATGGTGATGCAGTTGTCGCCACTAAGCTCGGGCTTGGTTATCAGATAAAAGTATTTACCAGAAAGAATAAACTGGTTATCGGTTTAGTCACAGCAGTTTTTGTCCTATTGCTGACGAGTGTTGTTGTTACTTCGTCTCTACTTGTTACAGTTAAACAGGAATCTGGAAGAGTTAAAAAGGCTAATACTTTTATGGTAAATATCTTTGAACAAGGAGTTCCGTTAGGATTTGGTAAGCCGGTTCCGATTAGTCGTTTATTAGATGAATCTACTGAACTTTTAAAAGATGCCTTTCCAGATGATCCTGAAATAGAATCTGACATTAGGCATGCCTTAGGTGTAGGGTATTACTGGTGTGAAAAAAATAAAGAAGCACGGGAAAACTTGGATTATGCTCTTGAATTAAGAAAAAATGCACTTGGGGATTTGCACCCCAAAACAAAAGAAACTTTGGAAGCCTTAAGCAATTTAAACTCGGTAACTGGTGACTTCAAATATGATCTTGCTGTCTGTAAAGAGATTTGTAGAATTGATAGTATTAATTATGGTATAGGTAATGAGAATATCGTTGAATCAAGAATTTCTGTTGCAGGAGCTCTTGCAAAAAATGGAAAATACTCTGATGCTTTGAAATTAATAAGGAATACGAAAAAGGAATATCTTGCCAAAAATTCAAGTGATATAAAAATGGAAAGCAGAATTGATGTTTCATTATCAAGATTCTGTCTAGAAAATGGGCTGATAGAAGAAGCAGAGAAAATTGCTCAGGCTAATTACGAACTATCAAGTTCAAAAATTGAAGAGCGTTGGTATATTGAGAAAAGCAAGAGCACATTGGCTGCTGCTCTGATTGCTCAGGGAAAACTGGACGAAGCCAAAGAGCTATATGGAAACTATCCGACTTATGACGGTTTCGATCGTGAGTATAACATCAAGGGCGATTTCAAACAAGATGAAAGCGATCTGCACCTCATAATCTTTTGGGAAGAATGGTGTCCTTATTGTGATAAGATGATGAGTAAAACTGAAAAAGTTTATAGACAATACAAAAACGCTGGGTTAGATGTTGTTGGTCTTACAAACTTCTGGCAGTCAAGCACAAGAGAATTAAATGAAAAGTTTATAGAAAGCCATAATATCTCATTTCCAATTATCAAAGAAGGTGGAGCAGCTGTTGATCATTTTAATGTTAACAGCGTTCCTGCGATCAGGTTGATATACAAAGGTTATTTGATTTGGGATCACCAATTAATATCAGATGAACCAATATCAAAACCCATGCTTGAGGGAATAGTTAAGCATATTCAGGCTTCTAAATGAATCAACTTTCGGAATGAAGTAATCATTTCAAGTAATATAAATTGGAAGGGACAAGTCATGTGGCTTGTCCTATTTTTGTGTCTAAGAGTTTGTTAAGAAAATGTTTTGTTAGAAAGCTTAATAATTGTGGTTTAAGGGATATGGTGATGGGGGTAGAATATGCGAAGTCCTTTACTTTAAACGGAACCCCTGACCGGAGTTTACCCCACTCAGCGGGAGGTTATGAGCCTGTTCGATAGTCCGAACGGTAGAAAGCACCAGACACATGATCATGATAATATGGGCAGTTCGTCAGAAACCCGGCACCCTCCGGTTTCCTCTTATTATCTACTGTTCTTGCTAGTTCTGTTAGAAAAATATTAGAAAGAGAGGGCGGTCAGAAAAGTACTATTGGGGGGAGGCGTGCAATTCTTAGCCCTTAAGATCCCATCTGTCATCGATGTCATAAATTGCAAATGCAATAATAGCATATAAAAAAGTTGCAAATGCAAGTATGATGTTTTATATTACCGGCATGAAAAATAAAGCAAAGCCGCAAAATCAGGCGCAAAAGACAAGAAAGTACAGCGCCGGCTGGATGATAAATATGCTCGCAGCGGCTTTAGATGCATCTCTGGTGAAACAGCTTGGCAAGCTTGACTTAAACATCAATCAATTCGCAATACTTATGACTCTGTTGGAGAATGAAGGGCTTACTCAGGCCGAAATCGGCAGGAAGATATTTATGCGTGGTTTTTCAACCACACGTACGCTGGATATTCTTGAGAAGAAGAAATTGGTCAAGCGGCTCAGGGATGAGCAATCTCGACGATGCAATAGGATTTATCTGACTGTTCGCGGCCGAAAAATCGGACCAAAATTATTCAAGGCAGTTGAGATAGTCAATTCTAATTTATTATCGATCCTTTCAAAAACTGAGGAGAATCAATTTAAAAACCTTCTTTTGAGGTTAATGATAGAGAATTGTTATACTCAGGAGTAAAACTACTGAAAATAAGATTTCAAGGAAAATATAGATGATGAAGAAAGTACTGGATTTTGTGCAAGAAGTCGGAACAATAATGTATGTGGGAGGGATTCTATCTCATATTGTTATTGGTAATGTGTTAGGGACTTCTGATGCTTCGACGGTATACAATATCTATGTTTATAAAGAACTTAGTGCTTATATCCTAATTCTGCCCGGCCTTGGACTGAAGATAATATCAGATATCGTTTTGTTCTTTCAACTAAGGCCAAAACCCAATTGGCTAAAAATAAAGTTGGTAATGGTTGCGATCCTATCTGTGAACGCTTTTGTGTTTTTAGTACCGATGATGCCCGATTTGGTTCAACTGGCTCGAGATTCAATACCTTTCGGCAAAGTGAGTCAAGCCTTCATTGAAAAAGAGCATACAGAGCTATTGGTAGGCGTTTCAAACATACTGCCATTGCTTTCTGAGCTCATATTGGGGTCGTTCAAGCCAAAGTTTGGGAAAGAACGATTTAAGTAGAGCAGAAATTGCAAAAGGTACGATCATATGGATTTGAATAAATAGGCTAAAAGAGGATAAATCGTTATGCGAACAATCAAACAGGAATACTACTTTCCGGTAATTATATCCATCCACTTTATTTTATGGTGGATTGATTTGACGTTGTATAAGGGCAGTTATGAATATACATCAAAACACATTGCGGGCGAAGTATTCTCTTCATGGGTAGTAACCGTACTGGCCGCCAACTTTCTGATGGCAACAAGGGCGAAGTGGGTTGAGCGAATATTCGGTGGTCTGGATAAAATGTATATGATACATAGAAGGTCGGCCGTCATTGCGGTCGTTCTCTTGATTCTACACTTCGTTGTTGTGCCTAGAAACCCCGAATTCTCCATAGGTAAACCGATGGGGTTCTATTCTTTGGTGCTGATACTAATTGGGGTTATCCTGGCAGCAGCTCCCGTGTTCAAGAGGAAGCTTAAGTATAATAAGTGGTTGGTAACTCACAAATTGATGGGATTGTTTTACGTTTTGGGTATTGCCCATTCTCTTAACGTTCCAACTCTTACAAGTGAACTCCCGATCGTTCGGTCATATGTCTATGGAATGGCCTTGGTTGGTATTGCCGCGTGGTTTTACAAAGCTTTCTTATACGGTTTATTTAACAGAACGTGTGAATATACTGTAAAATCGATCAAGAGATTTGAAAACGATGTTCTGGAAGTATCTTTAGAGCCGGCCAATCAGAAGTTGGCGTTTAACCCGGGACAATTCGCCTTTGTATCATTTAGCGGTACTATGACAAGAGAGGCACATCCCTTTACCATCAGTAGTCATTCTTCGGATAACAGTTTACGATTTACTATAAAGGCACTTGGTGATTATACCGCTGATCTTCAAAACTCTCTGAAAGAAGGAACCACAGCGAGGGTGAGAGGATCATATGGACATTTCGATTTCAAGAAGGCTAAGCACAATAAACAAATTTGGTTAGCTGGTGGTATCGGGATAACGCCCTTCTTATCTTTCTTGAGAGAAGTAAGTTCGGACTATGAAGTGACTTTTATATGGAGTGTAAGATCGGCCGACCATGCCAACTATAAAGATGAAATTGAACAAGTAATCTCAGACAAGCCTAATGTCAATTTTGTGCTTTGGGACTCAGGCTCTAAGGGCTTCTTCACAATTGACAGAATGTATAGAAGTACGACCATTGAGTATCACTCCATATTCATTTGTGGCCCTGAAGTGATGAGAGAAAGCCACATCAAGCAGCTACTTGAAAAGGGCGTTCCGATTCGGGATATTCATTACGAAGAGTTCAGCTTTAGATAGTTTAAGCTTTCTTTCATAATCTGTTATTCAAAGGGGTCGCAACTCGTAGTTCCTTTCAATATCTTTTGGAGGTTATCATACTTACAAATCTGTATGTTTCACACGGTCAATGGGCTTTACGCCCTGCAGATGAACGATTTGAAAACCTTGAATCATTACAAATCTTCGCTAAGATGACAAAAGTAGTTAATTAAAAAAAAGATTAAGTTATTTTGTTAGAAAACTGTTAGAAAATCCGAATTATGAAGGTATTTCCCCAAACGAAGAAACTCCCGAAGTTGTTGAACCTCAGGAGCTTAAATTTGGTAGCGGGGACAGGATTTGAACCTGTGACCTTCGGGTTATGAGCCCGACGAGCTACCGGACTGCTCCACCCCGCGACGTGAATGCCAATATATACCTTTAGTTACGTATGTCAAGAATAAATAATATTTATTCCCACTAAAGGCTATAAACCTTTTTTACTTCTTTTTGTCCCCTCGGAGCATCGATAATTTCAGGAACGGAGGCGTTACCAGAGTTGTAATCATGACCATTATCACAACCGCAGAGAAGGTGCCTGCCGTTATAACCGGATGACCATCATATACCAATTTCGCGCCAATTCCAACAAAAATCAACCCGACCTCACCTCGGGGAATCATTCCTAAACCAATTGCAACCCGATTTATACTCTTATCGAAAATCGCCAATGAACAGGCCTGCTTACCAATTATCGCCGCAATCGTCATTACTCCTGCAAAGAGTAAAATATCAACATTGGCAAAAGTATCAAGCTGTACCATCATACCCATGCGCACAAAGAAAACTGGCACCAAGAATATGGCAATAGGCTCAATCAAATCATCGACGCTTTTTTCGCCACGGTCGGTGTAATCTTTATAGAAGATTTTTTCTAAGACCAATCCGGCAGCGAAGGCACCTACGATAGGCGCTAAACCAATCAAATTGGCGACATAAGCAAAGATAAAGCATATCAACAGCCCTAACGATAGCAACATCCCCTTGACTTTCATTTTATAGCCTATCTTGAATAGATACGGCGATATAATCCGGCCCAGAATGAGCGAACCTATTACAAAACCAACTGCCTTAGCGACGATAAGAAAAACAGATCCACTGGATAGTTCGATGCCGCTTGATGCTGCCGTGATAACCCCAGCAACTACCGCGAGGATAACCAGTCCCATAATATCGTCAATGACTGCTGCGCCAAGAATGATCTTGGCTTCCTTGGTCTGTATTTTTCCTATATCTTTCAGAACGCGGGCCGTTATTCCCACCGATGTCGCTGTCAGAGTTGCTCCAATGAAAACATGAACGTAAATTGATTCGTGAGGCAAAAACCAGGCTCCAACTCCCCAGCCCAGAAAAAACGGAGCAACGACTCCTAAAACTGCAACCATAAACGAAGCCAGTCCGACTTTCATCATTTCACCGATTGTTGACTCAAGTCCAACTTGGAAGAGCAAGATAATAACCCCAATTTCAGCCAGAACCTCCAGAGTTACCGAATGCTTGAACGGTTCAAAAACATCAATGCCAACTAAAGCAAGGTTACCGATAACCATCCCGATGATTAACTCGCCCAGTACTGCCGGCTGATGAAGCCGCTCTAATAAATCTCCGCCGATTTTTGCAGCGAGAAGAATAATAATCAGTCCTAGCAGGACATCTGAGACCTCTGAGGACCCGTGGCCGCTTCCGCTATCACCATTCTGATGTTCTGGTTCTGTTGACTGTTCCGGGGGAGTGGAATGATTAACGTCCGTTTCGGCGATTTGTGAATCAGCCGTTCCTATCTCACTCGAATCATGCTGGGCACTAATAAGCCCCGGGAAAAAAGTTGCCGAGATCCATAAGCAAGCTAAAATCCCCAGTATCATGATGAATCTATTTAGAGGTAATATCCGTTTCATGCTCCCTTTTCCTCCGAATAAGCAAAATGTACTAGTTGCGCACTATATATAAAAAAATGAACTGCCTGTAAACTAAATATCGGCATATGGATTAATATTAATCACCCTGACTTGACTTAGAATAGCCTGTCCAATAGTGGTACTTTCTTTGACTTTTTATTGCGGAAAAAACACATTCGCCTTACATTATGACTATGAAAGAACATTTTGAAATACGCCGACCGATGGTAGCGGGATCATTTTATCCGTCCAATCCGGTTGAACTGGCCAAGCAAATGGCGGAGTTCTTTGCCAATGCACCAAAGAAAACGCTGGTTGGTCAGGTAAAAGCATTGGTTGTACCGCATGCCGGTTATAAATATTCCGGGCAAATAGCGGCAAATGCTTATAAGCAAATTGAGGGTGAGATTTACGACGTAGTTGTCGTAATTGCTCCATCACATAGATTTTTTAGAGGTGTTTCGGTTTATTCCGGAGGCGGCTATCAAACTCCATTGGGTGTCGTAGAAATAGACAGAAAGCTTTCCGGAGAAATCGCGCAAAAACATCCCGGTGTCTTTAGTTCGAACGTCGGTCATTCTGGCTCCGGCGGTCAAGGTGAACATTCTCTGGAAGTGCAGCTCCCGTTTCTGCAAACTGTGTTGGGCAAGTTTAAACTGATTGCGATTATGATGGGTGAGCAGGAAGAATCTGCAATTCGTGCCACCGCAGAAGTCGTTACAGCGGTACTAAAAGATAAAAACGCGCTGATAATTGCCTCAACAGATTTGTCGCATTTTTATCCTGAAAAAGAAGCCAACCGTTTGGATAAGAACTTCGAGAAGGCATTAACAAGCTTTGAGACCAATAAAATTATAGATGTGGTCGAGCAAGGCAAAGCCGAGGCTTGTGGTTTTGGTCCGGTAGCTGCTATGGTTGAAGCTGAACGCAGGATTGGCGGTAAAGAAGTTGAAATTATCAGCTATGGCACCTCCGGAGCAATAACCGGGGATTTTTCCGAGGTTGTCGGATATTTATCGGCGGTAGTGATTGGTAAAATGCCGGTCAATAAGAGGTCGATTTTAATGGGAAGGCCTGCGGTGAAGACCCAGGAAGGATACACCGACGAGGAGAAGGCCTATTTGCGCCGAGTTGTTATAATGGCCGTAGAAGCGGGGGCGAATAACGAAAAGTTTAATATGCCGCCTATCCCAACCAAAAGACTCAAAGAAAAGCGAGGCGCGTTTGTAACCCTGAATAAGCAGGGGATGCTTCGTGGTTGTATAGGATTAGTTCAGGCAAAGAAACCATTGGCTGATGCCGTTGCCAATATGGCCATTGCCGCCGCCTTTGAAGACCCCCGATTTCCCGAAGTTACTGCTGATGAACTAAATGATCTGGATTATGAGATATCAGTTATGTCGCCGTTGGTTCTGGTTACGGATATCAATAAAATCATGGTTGGCCGCGATGGTCTTATGATACGATGGGAGATGCATTCGGGATTATTATTGCCGCAGGTTGCTTCCGAACAAAAGTGGAATAGAATAACATTTTTAGAGCAAACATGTCTAAAGGCAGGATTGCCTAAAAATAGCTATAAAGACAAGCAAGCGAAGATTTATAAATTTTCGGTAGATAAATTCTAATTATTATTTCTCGGCGTAATAGATCACTGCTGTTCCAAGCAACTGAGGATAAGCTTTTGAGTTACTGAAGCCGGCCCGGGTCATCATCTGACAGAAATTATCGGGCAGGGGAAAGGCTTCTACTGATTTATTGAGATATTTATAGGCTTGGAAATCTCCGGAAATTAATCCGCCGATTAAAGGCATAATTTTTCCAAAATAAAATCCAAAGCAGAATGCGACAAATTTATTTTTTGGAATTGAAGGCTCAATTATGACCAGTTTCCCGGTTGGGGAAAGGACACGATGGATGTCTTTGAGGGATTTGTTCTTATCAGTCACGTTACGTATACCGAATCCAATCGTTACCGCATTTATAGAATTGTCAGCAAAGGGTAAAGCCTGAGCATCCGCTTGGCATAATATGATGTTACGGCGATGGTCTAATCCTAATCGAGAATGAGCTATGTTAAGCATATTCTTGGCAAAATCGGCGCCGTATAAATTAATATCCGAGTGATAAAATTCTGATAAAATGGTTAGGAAATCTCCTGACCCGCAGCATAAATCCAGAGCGGTTTTGCCTTTTAAGTCACCCAGCATGTCGACTGCTTTTTTCCTCCAACGCATATCGTTGCCGCCGGATAGGATGCGATTCAGCAAATCATACCGGGGAGAAATCCGATCGAACATGTTCTGAATCTTTTTGCCATGTTGATTGTCAATCATAGAGGGGCAAGGTAATAGAAAAAAGACAGACTCGCAAGGGAGGAATATGTTGCTGTATAGTGAAAAGAAAGAGGCGGATTATGCCTCTTTCCATCCTATCGGCTCTTTGTTGAACTCCTGGATCATTTCCCAGGTCTGCTCAGCTGTGTCAGCATAACGGAATAGAGCTAAATCTTCCGGATCAATTGTTCCTTCTGCCACCAGAAAATCAAAATTGATTAACTGCGTCCAATAGTTTTTACCAAACAGAATAATCGGAATCTTCTGAGTTTTTGTTGTTTGCAGCAGGGTCAATCCCTCGAACAGCTCATCCAAAGTGCCATATCCGCCGGGGAAAGCGACTAATGCTTTAGCTCGCATTAGAAAGTGCATTTTACGGACGGCAAAATAATGAAACTGGAAGCATAAGTCCGGAGTGATGTATTCATTCGGCTGTTGCTCCATCGGAAGAGTGATATTCAATCCGATAGATTTGGCTCCGATATCATGAGCGCCGCGATTGGCTGCTTCCATGATGCCCGGGCCGCCGCCGGTAACAATAACATATTCCGCGCCATTGCCATTTTGAGATTCCCGTGATACTAATTCCGCAAATCTGCGGGCTTCGTTATAAAAATCTGACTTAGCTATCACCCGTCGGGCAATCAACAGTTTGTTCAGCAAAACCGGATCTCTCGGATTATCTTTTAACTCCGCTTCAATTTCTTTAATTTTCTTTTTACAATCATCCGGCGCGCTGATTCTGGTGCCGCCGAAGACCACAATAGTCGATCGAATATTATGTTCCAGCAGGCTTAATTCGGTTTTAACCAATTCCAATTGCAGACGAACTCCTCGAAGTTCATCTTTCATCAGTAAATCATTATCTTCGAATGCGAGACGATAGGAAGGTTCTGTCTCCCACCATTTTTTCGGTGATGGCTTTTTCTTGGTTGTCATAAATTTATATTTCCTTTTCTTGATATCTTTATGTTTTCAACTTTTATCAATAAAAAATCCGATATCTAATTAATCGGTACTTGATATAGTTATATCAACTTCTTCACCAGGCAGCAGTTCGGTGCCGGGGTCTTCAGATTGTTCCAGCACAGTTTCCGGGAGGAAATATTCGTTCACCTTTTCAGTTATCAAGCCGATACTAAGCCCCTTATCCTCCAAGCGATTCGCTGCGTCTTCCAGTGACAATCCGATTAACCTCGGTACAAATACGGTACGCTGATAAGGTCCTTGATTCACCATTAAATTGACTTCGCTGCCATAAGGGATATTTGTCCCGGCTGAAGGGTAGGAGAATACAACGACTTTTTCCGGAAGCGAGTCGGTACTGGTCCATTCAATGTCTCCAAGAGTAAATCCGGAGGCCTCCAAGTTCAGCTTTGCCTGGCGAATGGAGAAACCCCGTAAATCCGGAACTTCCACTGCCTTTTGCCCTAATGAAGTTACAACCTTAACTCGCCGTCCGGCTTTAACGAGAGTTCCACCCGAAGGGAATTGAGATAAAATAGTTCCAGTTGGCTTGTCCGGGTGGTATTCTTCCGAGGTTGTGATTATCTCCAATTCCGCTTCCCGTAGAACTGGTTCAGCTTCGACAATAGTCATTCCTATGATATTTGGCAAGGAAAACTCGCTCCCATATCGGGTCATAGTCGGCATTATAATATTGTTGACTATCAAAAATAACACAAAAAAGATTATACCGAGAATTAGTAGATTCGTTATTCGTCGGCCCCAAATTGTATCATAATAGGGGATTTTATCAATTATAGAGGACATCCCGAAATGAACCCTTTCATTTAGGAGTAACGTCGTTTCTTATTATACAACAGATTATATGTTATGGCTTTTTTGATTTGGAACCAAGTTTTTTCTTTAGACGGACACAGAAGGCTCCATCGAGATAATCGATATTCGGATATGTTTTTACAAACCCGCGCTCGCTAATCAATTCCGGCGCGATACTTTTGCCCGGCATATCAATTGAAAAATCCGGACGGTCAAGCAGGAATTCTTCAACTACCGAATCATTTTCGTCACGAATAATTGTACAAGTCGAATAAACTAAAACGCCTCCGGGAGTTACAAGATCGGCGGCATGACGAATTAATTTGGATTGTATTTCTGCCAACTTAAGTGAATCACTTCGGGCTTTCATCCATCGTAAATCGCTGTGTTTACCCAAGACACCCCAGCCGCTGCAAGGTACATCAAGCAGAACTCGGTTGCAGGCCGGTCCCTTGAAGTCAAGAACATCGCATGCTACTGGAGCGATAATAGAAATTCCGAGGCGATTCGCGTTCTCTACGACGGTTTTTAGTCTTTCCTCACTTATATCAACAGCTGTTATTCGTCCCTGATTATGCATCAAGGAGGCGGAAAAGGTTGCCTTTCCTCCGGGCGCTGAGCATAAGTCAAGGATACTGTCTCTCTGTTTGGGATTAAGTAGATTGACCGCCATTCCGGCCGCTTCGTCCTGAATATAAACACGGCCGCCTTCAATTAATTCCTGTTCCAAAGGAATTCCCTGACGGTAAATATGGTAATAATCCTCGAGGTATTTGCCCAGGCTATACTCAATATATTGTTCTTTTAAAAGTTTGGTAAGTTGCTCGGGATTATAGCGCAAACGGTTAATCCGATAAGTCAAGTGAGGTGAATCATTGCCCCGGGCCAGTAAAGATTCGGCTTTTTGGAAGCCAAATTCATTGATACAATACTCGACAAACCAATCCGGATAACTATAGAAATCAGCGAGGTATTCGACAGGATGATCTAGTTTATTTTGGAAAACAACTTTTTCTGGTGAGCGCAGATAGCTTCTCAGGATGGCGTTTACAAAAGCTCCACGAGATTCGTGCACCAATCCACGAGCTAAATTCACCGACTCTGATACTGCCGCACCAGGAGGAATACGATCAGTGAACATTAGTTGATATAACCCTAAACGGAGGATATTTCTGGTGATTTTATCAATTCTTGCGTTGGGTTTTTTTAGATAAAAAGAATAGGTGTAATCAAGGCGGCGTCTCATTTTTATAACGCCGTGACAAAGCTGAAGTAAAAACCGCCGATCTAAATCAGTAAACTGATGATTGGCGCAAATGTTTTTTATCGCATCATCACTTTTCCAGCCTTTTTCAAATACTAATCCGAGTACCTGAATGCAGGCAGCCCTTACAGGATCAAAAGTGGTAGATTTTTTTCTACTAGTAGGCCCCACGTTGACTCCAAATTGTCCCGGCTATATGCCGGAGTTGCTGCTTAAACTAAAAGTGCTCTTAGCTTTATATATCGGGATAAAGGTAGATTAATTGACCCATCCACGTTAAATTATTGCTGTTAACGGGTCAAAATAGTATCCCATTTCATCTTTAAACATCAGAGCTTTTCGATGATAATGCAAAGAAACCAGCTGATGTTCTTTCCATAGCCCAAAGACATTCATCAATTCACTGGGCTTGGCATAACCGCCGTCTCCTAAGCCAAGCTCCATTTCGATAAACGGCTTTTCATCTTCTCGGTTGATACACAATTTATAAATTGCCGGACGAATTTCAACCTCTTTTCCACCATCTTTGGTCGATCTAATACCAATTATTGATTCTTTTGACAATAGATTCTCAATTGTATCTGAAATTTGGTCTAAGTCGCCGAGGTTTCCCATTACAGTGTAAAAAGCTCGATTTAACATGGCCGAAATCGCTGGAGCTTTAGAGTAGATTAACTTGAAATCATCAACAAAAAAGCCATAAGGCATAGCATCATTCATTTTTAGTATTTGGTCGCGATGACAAGTGCCTTCAATTTGTATATCAAGATATTCACTCTCCGAACTATAACTTAACGGCAGAGGGGGTCCAAACGATAGTTTCTGATGCGGGTGGAATCCCTGACTATAAGTAACCGGAATATTGGCTCGGCGAATCGCTCGCTGCAATATTCTATTATTCTCCAGATGAGACAGAAACCGCGCTAATCCATGCTTACCCCATTTAAGCCGTAGTTTTCCTCGAGTCGGGCTGAGTGAATTATCAGTTATCGCTACTCGCTTTTTTCGGCGGCCGTACATGTCCTCTTGAGAATCATTGGGGGAGTCTGTCTTCTGTGAAGCGGTTGGTTTTATAGATGTTACCGCCTTGACAGCTGTTTGCGAGCGTTCGTTTTGTAGGTGCTCCTTAGATTGTCCCCGGTCAATATGGTCCCAAGGTAGAGCCTTGGAAAAACTAATCGCCCCGGCATAATCTGCCATGTCTATTCCGGCCTCTGAAAAGGCGTCATCCCATTTTCTTATATCAAAGTACTCCGTCCAACCGTCAAACATTGCGCCGTTTTTGTAGGCGTTGAGAATCACTTTCCCAATTTTTCTGTCGCCTCGCCCGATGACACCCTCAAGGTAGGATAATCTCGGATTGCGGAACTTTAATGATACTTCTCGCGCTTTTATTTTGGATCGAAGATAGTCCTGTTTTTCACGGATTACATCCGGGGTGCAAATTTCATCCCACTGAAACGGCGTATGAGCTTTTGGGGAAAAGGGGGAGATACTGACATTAAGTTTTCTCTGTCCCTTTTTTTCACGACCGATTTGCAGCACTTTATAAATTAAGTCTACAATGCCATCGAGATCTTCTTTGGTTTCAGTCGGAAGTCCAATCATGAAGTAGAGCTTAACCAGTTGCCAGCCCTTATCAAATGCTATTCGGCAAGCGTTTAGTAAATCTTCTTCAGTGATGTTTTTGCGGACGACTTGCCGCATTCTTTCGGTGCCGACCTCGGGCGCAAAGGTTAATCCGGATTTACGCGTTAATTTGGCGGCGTCGGCAATCTTGGCTGTGAAATTAGCTGGGCGGAGTGAGGGGAACGATAGCGATACTTTCATTTTCTCAAGTTCGGTAGTCATTGACAGGATAAGTTTTTCAATGTGCGGATAATCAGTTGACGATAAAGATAGGAGCCCCACTTCGTCGTAGCCGGTAGTTTCGAGGTTCTTGAGAACTTGAGTTTTTATTTCATTAACGGATCTGACTCGAACCGGCTTATAGATTTTACCTGCCTGACAGAAGCGGCATCCTTGTGGACAACCCCTCATAATTTCTGCAGTTACTCTATCGTGAGTTGACTCGATTAGGGGCACAACCGGCTTTTCCGGATAATATTCGGGTCTCATTTCCGAAACATGACAGGGGGTGATCTTATCCGGAATTCCTTCAACCAGTGGCTTTCTTGTTTCCGGATCATATAATGATGGAACATAAAGGGAAGGGATATCGGCAAGGCGTCTCAATCGTTCCTCGCGAGGCAGCTTTTTGCCAGCTCTGATTTCGGCGATTATATCAGGGATTGTTTCTTCGACTTCACCTATAAATATGGCATCGAAGAAATCGGCGATTGGTTCCGGATTAAAACAAATCGGGCCACCGGCAATTATCAGAGGATCAGAGCGATCTCTATTTTTTGATAATAACGGTATTCCTGCCATCTCCAGCATACCGAGGACATTGGTATAGATCATTTCATATGACAGCGTAAACCCTAGAACATCAAATTCCTTGATGGAGCGATGTGATTCGAGCGAGAACAAAGGAATCTGTTCTCGTTTCATCAGTTTGATTGCGTCAGGGGCTGGTGTATAGACTCGTTCGCAAACCGTGTCGGAGCGGCTATTGAAAATATGGTATAGAATTTGTCCACCAGTATATGACATACCGACTTCATACATATCCGGATAAGCCAGAGCAATAGTCGTTAAGTCTTCGGTGTTTTTTCTATAGCTGCCCGGTTCGCATCCGATATAGCGACCCGGCTTTTCTATAAAGGGGAAGAATTTTTTTTCCAGGGTATCTAAGAGCATATGAAAAAAACCCCGGCAATGCCGGGGTTAGTCTTTAGCCGTATATCTCGGCTTCGTTACATTTACAGACCCCGACAGGTTTGTTAGCCATTCTCCAGCTATTATTAACTTTTTTGGCCATGACTAGTTTTATATGACTAATCTCGGATTGACAAATCGGGCAAATACTAACCTGACTCTTCTTGTTGGCCTTGTCCGCAAACGATTGCTTCTTCGCCATGATTCACTGTCTCCTGTATAGTTATCTCTCTTTTTTCCAGTTTCTTTTTCTCATCACGCAGTGCAACCAGAGTTCGGACTGCTTCTGAGATTATTTTAATTCCGGCACTGTCAACATACAATGATTTACAGGCCTCAAATTCTTTATCGGCAGTAATATAGTCTTTTTTTCGCAAAGCTTCAAGTGCTCTGCAATAAGATTTTTCTTCAAAAGACAACATTTTAAACTTTTTTTAACTTCCTATTGTTCCTGATTATACGTAATTTTTTTACGTAAGGGTCAACTTTATAGCCTTCCATTTGCAAAAAGTATATCAATGTTGCGGCCATATGCTCAAACATGTAGTCCTGTTTTGCGTCTGCTGACTTAAGCAGATCATCTAGACAGGTTAATAAATGGTCGTTTCTCTCAAGCAGGATGTTTAATTCCCGGTTTTCTCTATGTAAAAGAGCATAGAATCGATCAGATAATGATGCCTTTTCCTCAGGACCTTTTAAGATAATAGAAAATGACCGATCCCCAAGATCTTTTAACCAGTCTTTTATTTCATCGGACAGTTTATCACTATCAGCATCACTATTACCTATTAAATCCCTGTAGAAAATGCTCAGGATTTCACCCAGGCGTTTTTTCTGCCCTACAGAAAGACCGCTTTTAATGAAGATATCCCGGTACTCGGCAATAAATAGGGCCAAATCCTTTGTAATCGGCATACCTCGTTGATGGCGGACTAATATATCATCGAGTTGATTGAGCCCAATTAGAAAACCAACTTGTTTGCCTTTCCTCGCCAGCATGCCATCTATTAGTTGCGTCAGGCGGCTTTCGAGTCTTTCTAATGTCTGGGCATTAGTCAATTTTCTCTCCGACCTCAGTTGTGTTGCCTAGAGTCTGTCCCATTTTTTCGGTCATATAATCTTCTATTAGTTGACTTAGGCGATCTACCATTCCAGCTAGTTTATCGCCATTAGTAGTTGTCGCTTTAGACGGTTTAATCAAACCGGCCAACTGCAGAGACGCCAGCCTTTTCAAGGCTTCAATTGAGTCCAGAGAAGTTGTTTCCAGTAATTCGTTAATATCCCTGTGTCCGTTTATAAGACCGAGGATATTCCATTCTTCCGGCTCAAGGGTGATTTCCCGTTTTTGATTCGGTTCCGAACTGGCCAACGTGAAAACAACTGAAAAATCGGGGAGGTAATCTTTTATTCTGACCATTTCGTCGAGTCTTCGCATTCCCTCAAGAACGACATTCTCTGTCGATAGGTTTATTGTAATTTCCTCTTCAGTAGGAAACTGGTTTTCATAGAACTTAAATGAGCCCTGTTCCCAGGACATTAAAGAATAAATTAGCTCTTCAACCTGTTTCCGAACAACCTCTTCCAAATCGGCTCGGTCAATATATTGCTTTTCTATCAATATCTGACCCAAACGTTTACCGGAAGCATCGTCTTTCGCCTGTTCAGCTATCGCTTCATCCAATTGCTCATTGGAAATTTTTCCTTTTTCTACCAGCATCCGGCCAACATGGTATGTCTTACGAGGGCCATAACCATATATCACGGACCCATTTTTGAAATATACCATAACAATGTCGTCATTCCTCTGAATACCCAGAGTGCCGGTTTTTCTCCCAGACGATACTAACTGGAATATTTCAGGGAGCGTAAAACGCTCAATATTTCCTTGCAGATCCAAATCCATTTTATTCTCTTTTAAGACTTGATAATGAACAAATATATAATATCAGTGGGTCATGTCAATACTATTCATGACGGAATCTTTTTTTATCTTATAAGAACTGGAATAAATTATTTAATACAATGTTATGCAGGCTTACGCTGTACTACTTTTCGTTTTTTTCTGGCTTTCAATATAACCTTCAATAAGACGAACTTGCCGTGCCTGAGTTTGGTCCAATATTAAGACAATCTTACTAAAGGTCTCAGTATTTCCGGTAACCTCAGGAACCACTCTGGTCTTGGTTGACGCTGTTTCTATTTCACAGATAAACCGATTGTTATTTTCGGCATTTATCGATTCTAAAGATAATCGACTTTTTTCGGCTTTAAGTTTGTTATAGAGATTTATAAACGGACCGTTTAAGTCGTGTTTTAACTGATAGTTATCAGAGTTATTAGAAAAATCCTGTATCAAATTGGAGTATAAATTGGCTCGGGTTGATTTCATCATAGATGCACTTGACCAAAAATCTTCGTGCTGTGAGTATATGCCTGATATGGCCTGATAGTACTCAGCCATTTCCTCTTCAAAAGAAGATAGCAGCTTCAAAATGGCCAGTATTTTCTCTTTTTCTTTCGTTATTTTGCTCATATGTTATTGTAGTCGGCAAACTCATCTGATAATTGAACTGAGATCCTGCCTTATTAGAAATTATTATGCCATTAATTGTTTTAGTGTGTTGGATAGATTAATTTGAGTGATCTGACCATGTGAACAATCCCAAACTGGCTTGCCTTTTTGAAATACAATGATCTGTGGAGATTGATGTTTTATACCGCTACGCTCCGCAATATCCAATGATAATGGGCGATCCTCACGGACTAGTACCTGCCACCCCAATGTTGTTGGTTTATCTTCAATAAATGATAGGAATTCTTTGTTAGCCATTGAGGAAATTGGGCAAATAGAAGAATGCTTCATTAGAAATACGAGATTAGTTTGACTTTGTTCTATTAAAGTGTCATAGTCGGCTTTCGACTTATAATCGTGTATCATAGATGCTCCGACTCCATTATCGTAGTTAGATATAATACGTATAAATATGCCATTAGTTCCCTATTTCAGTGATTTAATTATTGTTTTTGCTTGAGGAATAGGGAGGTTATTGTTACTCTAATATCATGAAAGATTTATTTGTAAAAGATATTAAGCCGGGCGAAAAAGTAACAGGATATTTTGCCTTGAGAAAGCACGAGCTTTTGGAAAAAGATGGCCGTTATCGAATCTCCGCCGAGCTGGGTGACAGCACCGGGCGCATACGAGCTATTATGTGGGATGCCGATCCTGAAAAGACCAATGACTTTCAGGCCGGAGATATTGTTAAGGTCCGCGGACCGGTTACAACCTTTCAGGGACGACTGCAGATTAGAATAGATATCTTGCGTCTGGCTGAAGAAGACGAGTATGAAATGGAAGATTTCTTCCGGAAAGCATCTCGGACTAAGGACGAACTATCTGCCGGACTCGATCGGATAATTTCAAAAATCGAAAATAGTTATTTGAAGCAGTTGCTGGAAGCTGTCTTTGGTGATGAAGATATACGTCACAGGTATCTTGAATCTCCAGCGGCTAAACTACTGCATCACGATACTATCGGAGGACTTGCCGATCATTCATTAAACATGGCAGAAATAGTATTGCGCATGGCCGATCAGTATCCGAAACTAGATCGGGATTTATTATTATGCGGGGCGTTGTTTCATGATATCGGGAAAATTTGGGAATATGAAGTGCTTTCATCCATTGATTTTTCCGATGCCGGACGTTTGGTGGGGCATATTAATCAGGGCGATGAATTCATTACTGGTAAGGCTGACTCAATTGAACAATTTCCGGAAAATCTACTTGTTCATCTTAGACACCTTATTATTTCTCATCAGGGTGAAAAAGCAAAAGGCTCGCCGGTTGTGCCCCAGACGCCGGAAGCATTGTTTCTGCATGGTATCGACGAACTGGATTCAAAAATGGGAGCAATCGAGAAAATTCGTGAGCGGACCGGAAATGAGGGATGGTCTGGATACCAACAGATTTTCGAACGCTTTTTCTATTTTGGGCATTCGAATGATGATCAGGAATAATTTACTGGAAACTGTTTGGAGTGGATGATGATATGAGAGATAGTAAGGATCTGCAAGTGCTATCGCGGCGTATAATAAAGGATATAAAAAAGGGAAAGAGTCGATTAATTATAATTGATGAATTGGTAAAAACCGGCTGGGATAGAAAAGAAGCGGAAAGATTTATCGGTTCAATTAATATCTATTCTCCTGAACCGAAACTTTCACCGGAAGAACAGAAACAGGCTGACTCACGCATTAAAAAATCACTCCTTCATGGAGTTTTATTGCTATTCTTTGGATTGATTGTATCATTTGTAACTCATTCTAATACTTCAGAAGGTGGCTCCTATCGCATATCTTATGGTGCAATGATATTTGGTGTTTATTATCTGGGAAAAGGCGCATATCTTTGGTTTAAAAATCGAGAGTAATTTGCGGTTTAGCAGCAGTAGCTTGTCATCATTCTACTCGTTTTAGTTGTTCATTGTAAATATAAACTCATTTAAGGGAACTAATAACTTCCCAATAAAGTAAAATAAGGCAAACGGGGTAATAAATATGCGGAGGCAGGAGTGACACGAGTCGTTCTTTTTCTTATTCTCTTATTTTTCTTCTCTCCTCTAAATGCGAACCCAACTGATGCGGTAACCGGTTATATAGATGCTGTCAAAGTCGGGGATTTTACCATAGCTCAAACCTATTGGGATGAATCCTACATCAAAGCGTCAGCCAAACTGGGGATTGAATATCGAGATGTCAGGCTTAAGTACGATTGTGCTTCGCCAATATCCCAAAACCTCGAAGCCATACAGTCTGGTATGTGTCAGGTTTATTCCAGCTTGGTACTACAACAGGACAGCACGGCAAAAGTTACTGTACACCTAATCTCACCATCAGACTCAGCCGACTTTACCTATTTATGCTGCTTAATAGACGGCGACTGGAAAATAACATCGCCATATTATTACAAAATTAAAGATATGCCTGTTCGTCAAACAAAATACTGCAGGATCTATTATTCTGATGAGACCTTACTAAATAGTTATGCCTGTATGCAGATAGATAGGTTCATAGAAGCGACGGCGAAATCTTTAGGGGTAAGTTTTGAAAAACTTAATATCTTAAGCTCTGTCGGGATAACCTATCTTTTACTCCCCGATGTTGATGTGATGGAGCTTGTCGGTTATCCAACTAAAGGTATGTATGATGTGCCTTCGGATGCGATAATAACCTCCCGTCTTCCTCATAATCACGAGTTGACTCATCTTCTGGTTAATTATGCTCAAGAAAACCCGTCCTTGTTTACTTCACCCTTTATGCAGGAGGGAGTTGCCTGTTATTTTGGCGGCCGGTGGGGGAGATCCTCTCGGATTATCAATTATATCGGATATGTCAATCTGCAGTTTAAGCTGGCTGGCCCGGAGGACATTCTAACCTATGACGGCTTTCATAATAAAATCGGGAATGCGGATATTTCATATCCGATAAGCTCTTTGTTTGTGGGGTATTTAGTCCAGACGCTGGATAGGGAGTCATTTCTTTCTCTCTATGATGATTTTTCCGGTACCGGTGAGGGTGTAAAGAAGCTATCATTATCGAATGCGAAAAAACTGATTACCGAAAAGACCGGACTGGATTGGAATGTGATAAGCAGTCGTTTCGAGAGACGTTGGCAGCGTTACTTTCGCTGTGGCATCGTGCCCTTTGAAACTCAATTGTCTGCAGATTCAGCCGCAGTCTCAGTTAATGATACAATTAATTATTCTATCTGGGACGTTGGCAATACATATCTTATAGAGGTCGATTTATCGAAGGCTCCCAAGGGTGGAGTTTTACTACTTTCCAATGATAGCACAGCTGCGCATGATTTGTATAGTAGTTTTTTGTTTAATGAGCAGTTACCGGAAAGAGCATTTTTACATCAACGATTTGGACTAAAAATTACACCTTCGGAAATTGGCATTTATGATTACTTTACAAATGAGCTTTTGGCCTCTTTTGTTTATGGCTTTGAATTAGATTACTCTCCGGATAATGCCGCTTCTAATATTTATCGCTTCCGCATTAATAAGATTATTTTTGGCATCGAAGACCTGCTTGACTATAAAATGACTATCGTGGCATTATAACAATAAACTATTAATATTGCTTCCTCAAGTTCCAGCCTTTATATTCTATTATTATGGATGGAGCACATGTCACAACACCTGATGCTATTTTAGATATAAAAGGCTTGAACCGTTCGGTATTAGTAAAACCGGGCGCGAAGCGTATTATAATAGATGATTTTAATTTCTCCTTTTCCGAAGGTCAAATATATACAATTGTTGGACCTTCCGGTTCCGGCAAGAGTTCATTGTTGAGATTACTTAATCGTCTTGATGAGCGGGATGATGGTGAGATTATATTCCAAGGTGAATCAATAGACTCCATTCCGGTTCAGGCATTACGGGAAAAAATAGCCTTGGTTTTCCAAATGCCATATGTGTTTCCCGGAACGGTCGAGTCAAACCTGCTTTACAGCAGGAGCAAAAAGCATGAGAATGAGCGGAATGAATTAATTGACTTGCTGAATAGAGTAGGTCTTGACGAAATGTATTTACCACGAAATCCGGAGAACTTATCGCTTGGACAACAGCAGCGAGTTGCCTTGGCGCGATCGCTCTCGATGGAGCCGGAAATTCTTCTGCTTGACGAACCAACTTCTGCGCTTGATCCCGGGGCGTCCCGGACAATCGAGGAATTGCTAACGAATCTCAATCAAACGATGAACCTGACCCTGATAATCGTGACGCATAATTTTAGACAGGCACTGCGGCTTGGTGGGATATCACTTGTCTTGATAGATGGTCGAATAATCGAAGCCGGTCCAACTAAGGAATTGTTTGAAAATCCTGCCAACGAACAGACTCGAAAATTTATTGCCGGAGAGCTTCGATGATAGATATCGGATTCCTAGAAGTCGCGATCGCCATTTGTCTGATGATACTGGCTATAATCCTTGCTCGTTGGCAACGGACCGGAACTGAAAAAGAATTGGCCATCGGTACGGTTCGCTCATTTGTTCAATTAGTTGCAGTCGGGTATGCGCTTGAGTTTATCTTTGGGATGGAAAACTTCTTCGCCATCATCGGAACCATGGTTGTTATGATGATGGTCGGTGCATATACGGCAGGCAAGCGGGCGGTGAATATTAAAAACGGATCGGTTATATCATTCATTGCGATTTTTACAGGTTCGCTGGTCACGCTGGGACTTATGCTCGGGCTCGGGATAATTAAGGCTAAGGCTCAATATATGATTCCTTTGGGGGGCATGATTATCGGTAATTCGATGAACTGTTCCGCGCTGGTCATGGAGCGTCTCTATTCAGATATCTCTGGTAATAAATTAGCTATTGAAACATCGTTATCCTTGGGTAAAAGCTGGCAGGATGCGTCCCGAACATATTTTCAAAGGGCAATAAAGGCGGGGATGATGCACATGCTCAACTTCTTTAAAACGGTTGGGTTAGTTGCTTTACCGGGAGCGATGACAGGAATGATCTTAGCTGGAGCATCGCCTTTAAAGGCTGTCTTAATTCAGATAATCGTTGGATATATGTTAACCGCGGCAGTTACGGTGGCGGGGATTGTCGCCGCTCAATTAGCTATCAGGCAAATGTTTACGACTCACCATCAATTGAAATTATAGATGAGATATCGGATGCTCTTAGAAAAGCAGCCTATAAAATTCGTTGAAATTTAATTTGCGTTTTCGGTGAAATTTCATATAATAGAGGCGCTTTCATCATTCATATGATAAAGGCATATTATTTTCATCTTAGATTGATATTCTTGGATGGAAGAGTTTTTTTTACGGAGAGGTGTCCGAGCTGGCCGAAGGAGCACGCCTGGAAAGTGTGTAAGGGTCAAAAGCCCTTCCTGGGTTCGAATCCCAGCCTCTCCGCCATAATAAATTCTAACAAATTAATCCCTTGTATTGCAATTAGTTATTGACAAATAGTTCTCCGTTATTGTATATTTCTAATACTGTTCTAACAATAAATTCGGGATTTGATATGCCGAGCATTCAATTTAAAAAATCCAAAACAGGCAAAAAAACATACTATGTGGTTGTTTCATTCCAGGGGAAACACAAATGGATTAAGGCTGGTACCCAGAAAGAGGCTAAAGAGCTTAAGAGAAAAGTTGAATCAATGGAGAATTCACAGCGTTTAGAAAAACTGGGACTGGTTTCTAAGAATAAACGAATTGATGAATTCCTTCAAGAATATTCTGAACATGTGAAGCTTCGCACCTCAAGCGGTACAATCAAGAGGTATCTTGGAATTCTTAATACTTTTATTGTGTTTTTGAAAATGTTTCACACTCATATTAGATATCTGTCTCAAATAAAACCTGAGCATATTGAATCTTATCAGAAACAGCGTCTTGAATCAATTGAGTTGAAAGCTGCTGCAGATGGGGATAAAGCTGGTAATCATAGAAATAAGAGACTTCCATTACCTCAAACAGTGAATTATGAAGTAAATGTTTTGCGATCTGCATTTATGTGGGCTTATGACAGAGAACTTATTGCCAGGGTTCCGACAAAAAAAGTAAAACCGTTGAGAGAAAAACCTAAAAGGCAGGCTCGTATTTTAACTCCCAAGGAATGTGATCTGTTTTTGAAAACCTGTCGCAAAAAGGGACTAAAAGATACTCGCTTCAAGGTCTTTTATCAGATTTTCAAATTTCTACTTAATACAGGCTTGAGATCAGGGGAGTTGTGTAATTTAACTTGGGAGGATGTTAATCTTGAAACTGGTTTAATCAAGATTCAGCCTAAAGAAGGGTGGACTCCTAAGAGCTATTCTCGTGAGTTTTTCTTTAATGAAATCTGTTTAGATCTTTTGAAATCTATTGATTGTTCCCAAGGTTTTATTTTTGTGAATCAATTAGGAAATCAGTTTGATACAGATGACATTAGAAGGGCCTTAATCAAAGTTGCTAAAGAAGCTGGTTTTAATGATTTAACGCGAGTTCATGATTTCAGGCATACATTTAACTCTTTGATGCAAATGAATGGAGTTGATCCAGCCACCATGGGAAGGATTCTTGGTCATAGAGATATTGAAACTACAATGATTTATACTCATCAGACACAAGAGCATTTGAAAAAGAGTATTGAGAAGGTTTGGATTACATAGTTTAAGATTATTTTAGAATCTCCTGATCATTTTTAAATTCAATTATTTGGAATGTATACCAACTCATTCACATTTGTATTTGACTATTAAAGGAACATAGCCTAAATTAAGGCATATTAATAAAGAAAACGAATCAATTGAGATTAAACGGTGGAAAGATAAATTGAGATTTGGTGTACTTGACATACCAGATGAATTGTTAGAGGCTCAGAAAAATAACAAACTTGTCATTTTTGCTGGGGCAGGAATTTCGATAAATTCCGGATTACCAGATTTTCCCGGTTTAGTTAATGAAACAGAAAAACATTTTAATTTTTCCGGCAATGAAGATTTTTCATCGGATAGGCGATTAGGGATATTAGAAAGGAAAAGTAAACAAGTTCATGAATTTGTTTACAATAAGTTCAATGTGAATATTGAACCAAGTTCCCTTCATGAAAGTCTTTTAAGAGTTTTTCGAAAAGATCAAGCAATTAAGCTAGTAACAACAAATTACGATAATCTATTTTCAACTGCAAACGAGAATTTATCTAGAATTGATACACCACACTATTATGCACCGGCTCTTCCACCAGGAGATACGTTTGAGGGTATTGTGTATGTACATGGTGGCGTAGCTACCAAAAAACCCAAAGATCTTGTCATGACAGATATTGATTTCGGGCGGGCTTATCTGACAGAAGGATGGGCTAGGCGTTTTTTGGTTAGAATGTTTGAGAAGCACACCGTTCTATTCTGGGGCTATAGCCTTGAAGATGACCTTCTTAAATATCTATCAAGTGCATTACCAACTGATTCAAGAAGGTACTCAATTAGTCGAGAAAATGAGGAAAGTAAATGGAAAGTGTTGGGGATTACGCCAATAGTTTGTCCTGTTGACGAACGTGATAAATTCCACAATCAGGCAGAAAAATCATTGAAAAAATGGGGTGAATCAATACATGGGGGGTATGTTTGGGCCGAAATTCGTATCCGAGAAATTGTTGAAAATTATAGTGATCCAGATCCAGCAGAAAGAGAAATTATACTCAATGCCTTGAAAGAACTTCCAACTACCCGCTTTTTCTGTAATAATGCTAACGACCCAAGTTGGCTGAATTGGCTGGATGAAAACAATGTCATGGAATCCTTGTTTGATCCACAATGTAAATTATCTAAACCTCTGGAGGAAATTTCTAAATGGATAGCGGTGAAATTTACAATTCCGCATCACAAGCATGTTCTTGATCTAATTCACAAGCATTCAGATGTCATCAATCCATCATTTTGGTCCGATGTATTGCTGGAATTGTCTCGTGCTAAAGAAAGATCAACCCCTGATGTCCTAGGTCCCTGGGTTACAATACTTCTCAAAGATGTACCACCACAAATGTATCGACCGCATAATCTTGAATTTTTATTAACCAAACGTCATTGGTCAGAGGACAAGTATATTATTCTTCAACTCTTTTCCTATTTATTAATGCCTATTGCTAAATCTGAGCGGACAATCCGTTCTATTGTTTCCGATGTCACAGATTACAAATACGATTATCAATTAACGCTTCGAGGGAAGGAATACTACTTACGCGAAACATGGAATCAGTTAAAACCGCACATAGGTAATTGCTGGCACACATTACTTCCAACCGTACAAAAGTATCTAACAGACGCTTACAATATGAATGTAGCCAATAATAAATCCGGAGGAGATGAGGACACTCAATCATGGTGGCGGTCAGCGATCGAAAATCATGAACAGGATGAAAATAGCCATAGGTCGTTTAATGTTCTAATTGATGTAGCCCGAGATATGTTGGTATATTTTCTAAAGACCGATGAATTGGAATCAAAAGGCAAATCGCTTATTGAATTATGGTTTGATACCGAAGTACCATTGCTTCGTCGAATAGCAATTCATGGCGTAGCTGTTGATGAAAGAACATTGCCTGATGATAAAATATCATGGCTTATTGATAAGAAACTAATTTACAGGCATAATTACAAGCATGATGTTTTTCAAGTAATTAAAAATTCTCTGGGCGAATGTAATAATGATATTATAAAGAAAATAATCAATATCGTTGTAAATCCCGAACCCAAGACACTTAGGTCTGGCGAAGAAATTGAAATCCGGGAATATGAAAAATACAATCTCTTAAATTGGATGCGGCAATTTGCTCCCAAATCAGAAATTGTAAAATGGGCATTCAAAAAGATTACAGACGACAATCCTAATTTCTTACCACGCGAACATCCTGATTTTGATGTGTGGACCGGAGAGTTTCAGCTTATTCCGCCAATAAGCTCAAAATCTGTTGAAGAATTAATTGAAATGCCTATTCCAGAAGTTACCGAATATTTAATCAAATATGAAGATGATGAATCTCGAGAACATGAAGAAAATCGGGATGGTTTATTGCAGGAACTGACACATGCTGTAATAACTAGGTTTGATTGGTCGATGCAACTCGCAAATGTTTTGATTGAGAAACAATTCGACAATGATAAAGAAAGGGAAATCTGGCATAGCCTCATTAAAGGTTGGGAAAAATCCACTTTGTCTAACAAGGAATGGCAGGGAGTCATTTTATTTTTATCCAAGCACAAAAAAATTCATGCCCCTTGCGAGCTACTTGTAAACGTCATAAAGAAAGGGGAGGAACTTTCGGATGAAGTATTTGATGCGCTTGAAGAATTATCAGACTTAATTTGGATTGAGCTTGTAAAGCTGCCATCTGAGGAGAAAGATAGTCGAAGTTGGTTAAAAATTGCCATTAATCATGGTGCGGGTAAATTGGGTGAATTTTGGCTTCTAGCTTTGCATCAACGATTTATTAAAAATAAAGAAATTTGGGATGGTATACCAAAAGATTATTTAGATAGATTTGAAAGGGCAATTTCGGATGAGACATCATATTCGGCTCAGTTGGTTCGATGCATTCTCGCCAGCCGTATTCATTATATTCATATGCATAAACGTAAATGGACAAAAGATAACTTATTACCGATTTTCGATTTTAAAAGAGATGAACTAACTGCCAAGCAAGCGTGGCATGGATTTTTAATCTTGGGAAAAGACCCATATCCTATAATTGATGAATTTAAACAGTTTTACGTCCAAGCAATTGATAAAATTGAAGATATCGAGGATAGACTAAGGGAACGCTTATATAAGCATATATTTTGGATCTTTGATGTAGGTACTGACAATTCGTGTGATTTTAATTGGTTTTACCAAATTCTGGCTCATAAGAGTACAACCGAGAAGGATCTAGAATATCTAACCAATGAATTATGGGTATTGCTTCGAAAAAAAGAAAGTTTAAGAAAATCGGTATGGGATCGCTGGCTTAAGAAATATTGGTCGGATCGGAATGGCGGTAATCCAAAATCATTAGAACCGTTTGAAGCTAATAGACTAATTGAATGTTTGCCTTTGCTTGCAGCTGTATTTAAGGATGCGGTTGACATTGCTTGTAAAACAAAAGGTTTCGATCTTACGCACACTAGTTTATATGCTGATTTGGTAGAAAGCGAATTACTCGAAACACATTCAGCTGATGTTTTTAGATTACTAAATTATCTTCTTGATGATGGAAAAGTTGAGACCTTTCATCAAGACTCTCTTTTTCCCTTATATGAGAGTCTTAAAGAGGTTTTAGGTGAAAATGAGGTCATAGAACTCAGGGAACATCTTACCAGACTAGGAGTTCTTTAGTTGCAATAGGACAGATATGATTTGACATTCTTTTTCTATTAACAATATTTATCAGAAATGTAATGATCGCAACACATCATCTCCATTCTCGCATTTCCGCCCAACCTACCCACATTCTCACATCCTCTTGTTCAAACCGTATATGTTTACCTAGTTTTATACACGGCGGGACAGTATTATTTATCTAGTATCTAATTTTGAAATTAACAACTAAAATAGGAAGATTACAATGAATTCTTTAGACTACTATAAATTAAAGTATTCTTTACAAGATGATCCAATTCTCAAAGCAGATGAGCTATTGCGTATGGATGAAAGACTGAAAGTATTCAAACAAAAAACAGCAACAGGCGAAATGAGAATAATGGAATTGGATGACTTCCAGAGAGCAATATGCAAAGTACAGCTTATACCTCCAGTGCCCTCAAATGTAAAGACTGTATTCGATGGAGCCAAGCGGCTATTTATCTTTGGCTATTTTGAATACTACTTTTTTAATATAAGCCTGCATTACTTATTCTTGGCAGTGGAATCAGCATTAAGAAATAAACATATTACACTGTTTGGTGAAAGCGAACATTTTATAAAACTTGGCAAAGCAATTCATGATTTAGTAAAGAAGGGTGTTATACATAATGATGACAAACCTTTATATGATAATGCGTTAAAATTGCGTAATGCTATGTCTCACTTGACCCAGCTAACCATTTTACCTGCATCACAAGTACTATTCGAGCGTACAGCACAATCGATCAATCAGCTTTATGATAAAAAGGGTATGAATTACTAATTAGCATAGAAGACAAATATCATAGAAATACAATACTATCGTATTAGAGCGATTATTGTAGCTGCCGTAACAGTTTTAGCACATCAGTATCCAGCCGATTATCACTTTTCCGCCCATCTACCCACGTTCTCACATCCTCTTGTTGAAATCGTATGAATTTTCCAAGCTTTATATATGGAAGATTTGAATTATTTATCCAATACCTCACAACGCTCTCCTTGACTTGACAGAAAGTAGCCACATCAGAAATCGTCCACAGCGAATCTATTATTTTGCTGGATGGACATTTCATTTTATGTTACCTCTGAAGAATAGACCAAAAGTGTGTCAGCAACTTTCAACTGGTCATTTGGTTTTAGCGGAGTGAATTGATTCTTAATCAGCGGTTTCCAATCACCTCGCTCAAAGATACAAGTAGGATTCATTCCAATCGTTTCCACATATAGTCTGGATCCGATTTCTCGGATGATTAAATGTCTCCGACTGATTGCATTACTGCCACCTAATTGACGTCTTCCCAAAACGGTAACCAAACCCGTGAGGGAGATTTGTTGCTGGTTTTCAAGTCGCAAGCTGTGTTGCTGAGTACGATGACCGAACGGACATTCAGTTCTACTATTATATTTAATAACAGGTACACCGCATTCTAAGCAAACTCCCAGATTATGAGATGCCATTTTAAGTGCTTGATTCCATTCTTTGAATGATGGCCTATTTCGACGCGATAATGATAGCGATCTGCGCATTAGTAATATTAATTCTGGATTGAGAGTTGTGACTGGATAACCATGCGGGTTTACAGGTGAATTCGGCAGTGAAGGATCATACATCCACTTTGAAGTCATAGATGTATTAATGTCATCCATCGATTCATCAAATCCTGCGATTGGATGAAAATGTAATAAGATTTCATGAAGTAAAACACCTAATGAGTATCTGTCACTGTATTCGGTTGGATATGACCTTTTTCCACTTTTTATTTGCTTCCTTAGTTCAGGAGCCATGTACAGCGTCATGCCAAGCATATTAGGCTTGGGAATGCCTTTAGAACTGTAATTATCCAAATCAATCATACTCACTTGTATGTCCTTTTTGGATCCAAACAGTTTGAAGTTTTGAGTTTGGATATCTCCATGAAAAATCCCATGTTTGACAAGTACATTTAATTGGTCAACTATCTGTAAAGCGACCTCAAATACCTCAGGGTAAGTCAGGCTCCCTTCTTTTAGGGTTTCAAGCAAGGTTTTGCCGTCGGCAAATGGTGCAATGTGCCCGATTAGACCATTAAAATTCAACGTATCAAAGGGCACGCAGATATTTCTATTCAATAGATGTAAACAACTTTCTGATAGGAATTTTATCCGTCTCGTAGTACCTGCAGTTGATTGAGACTTGAAAAACAGTTTCAGTGCGACTGGATGAGGATGATTTTCAAGCGAAGCTCGATATACTTCACCCTGTCCGCCTGAATCAGTAAATGAATTTACAGTGAGTCTTTTGCCATTATCTGTGATCATTTGCTTGGGCAAACTGATTTGGCATTTATAATTATCAGCCATACTCTTCGGTCCTTGGCTAATTCTCTCTTTCAGGAAAACACGGATTTTTGTAATTACCGATGAATCCCAAAGAGATATTATCATCGCATAAATATCCTTTTTCATCTTGTTCTTCTTTCAGTATTTCTACAGCCTCCTTTGCTGTGGTTTGTAAGTCGCCATCCTTGAATACAGCTAACCGAACAAGGTTTGATATTAGTTCAGGAGGATGCTCTGAGCTAACATCAGTTTTAATTCGGTCGGCAATACCGTCAGACATTACCATAATCACATCAGACTCTGTACGAGTCAGCTTACGGGAATGTGGTTTACCATGAGCAGTTGGCCCAAGAGATGCGGATAGGATTGACAGATTGCCGGGCACTGCTTTATGAGCATTTAGAACAGATTGGCAGTCAGTTGGTGATTTGAAATGATAAACAGCACCATCACCAATATATGTCAATGCCGCATATTTATTATTGGCTATTAACATAATCAGCGTGGTACGAAGACCGGTCTGAATTACATTCAATTTATCGCCCATCCATGCCAGCTGATGACTAGCCGTACAAAGCGCGTTTGAACATATCTCCTGGAGTTCAAGAACAGACATTCCCTCTCTTAATTGCTGTAAAACAACCTGACTTGCAGATTCAACAGCCATAAAAGAAGCCAGGTCGCCGTGGCTGGGACCACCAAGACCGTCACCCATAATTATAACCTGATGATTCTGGTGGTTAAACGCTATTCCATAATCCTCATTTCTTTTTCTAACGTTTCCTCTTCGAGAGGCAAATCCAATATTCCATGATGCCTTATTTCGCAAATCTTTTGATATCACAGACTCACACGCCAGGGTCTTCCTTTGTATCAACTCAGAGAACACATTCTGCCTTAATGGTTTTTTGGCCTCGAACCTTGCCAGACCGGATAATGGTCCTTTATTCTTTATATCCATTTATCTCATCTCCGATTGATTGCTGGTTTCTATTGTAATGTTACCCAGCGGTTGGGTTGCATCCTGGCCCATTTGCATCGAGCTGGCTAACGTTTCTCCCACTGCCGCAAGAAAAGCCCGCAAATCTCGCCCATCTCCACAACGATAACAATGTTCGGGAGAATTAGCTATTTCCTGAAGTAAACCCAGATCGGCATCTACGCCAAAAGCAACTGTTACTAAATCAGCTGTTTTCTTCAGTTGATCAGCTTCGTCATAAGGCATTTCACCTGTATTGTGTTCGCCATCAGTGAATAAGACTACAACCGGCTTTAAGAAACGCTCTTTACCCTCAATCGGATCTGGTGCCTGTGATAGAAGATTGCCCGCCAGTGCTAGCCCGGCGGTGATATTTGTACTATCCAGGGTCTTGATATCGGCCAACTGGCCTTCCAAATCAGTTGCTTTCGTAAAATCTGACACAACTTTAGCGTTTTTTGAGTAATCAACTACGGCTACGTAAAACCCATCTTTGTTTTCTGGCCGAGCCAGTTCTGATAAGAATCCCCAAATAGCCTTGTTGGCATCAATTGCCTTGTTATCGTCGTCCATAGATGCTGAGACATCTCTGACAAGCACCACGCGCTGCTTGGTCTTACTGTTAATCACATCAGGTCTTTTCAGACCAGTTAAGGTGAACTTTTGATTACTTGTTTTTTCTAACATGATTGATTCTCCTTGTTTTAGGTTTTCAATTTTGGCCCATGAGACCATTAATCCCTATGCAAAATTCTAAATCCTATAACTGCAAATCCCATTACCAATACCCAGATGAGCGTTCCTTTGACCAGTGCAAGTTTACATATTGGTCTTGTAATATTTAGTGAATTAGGCCCGGGAATAAATGTGTTAGAATCTATCCAACCAATCCATAGTGGATAAGATACTATTGCTAACAGAAGAATTATCCGGTGCCAATGAATAAGGTAAGTTCTTCCCAACGGCACATCATCATCTTGAATATCTGTATCTTCAGGGCTTTGACTAAGAATTCGGTATATTAAGTATGCACCGAAAGCCAATATAAAGAGCCGTATGGTGGTCGTTAATCCATTACAATCATGACAAAAGGGTAATGCTTCACCCAGCCCTAAATCAGCTCCGCATTGGTCCAACCAGACCCAACAGAGTCGACAGGCTAGAAAAAGGACAATGATTTTCAGGGCTTTCATTTTGTCTCCTCTAAAGGACCTATTAAATCTCCGGCCAAGACAACATCAACAGGACACGGAAGAGAAAAGCTCTTCTTGAAATCATGAACTGCTTCATTAAGAGGATTTTTCATCTTACGATCTGTAACAGCCAGATACATTTTAGTTGGCATAGGCTCACAACTTAGGTTCTTTTCAATATTGATTAGTTCTTTCTCTATTGGATAGCTTGCGCAGATTTCAGTGTAGATAGTCTCTTCGCCCTTTACCGAAAGCAGATCAACCAGTTTACCATTTGGTCGCCGATACTCAATTGTTGTTTTATAACCGTGCCGATTATGTGTGTGAGCGATACGATACACGCAAAGTTTGTGTTTATACTCCCCTTTTGATTTCCACTTTGGTTGTTCCTGCTTTATTAACGAGTAGCCTTGCTCAAGGATTTCCCAAAACAGTTTTTTAGTCTTGGCCAAAGCAATATTATGGACCTGAATGATATTTGCTTTCAGGGCTTCTTTCTCAGCCGCAATTAATGTCGCAGCCCCTTTTATACCAGCCATAGAAGCGGCCTCAGAACGAAACAGGAAAGGAATGTCACAATCACACTGGACCTTAATTATCCTTAATGCGTTCATCAGTCGGTGGTTTATTCTGTCTGTCTCAGTGTATGATGATAAATTATTGGGATTCAAATCTTTCATTTGGTTCTTAGATGGCATTGTGGGCTCAGATTGAGCCAGATTATTAGGTTGATCTACTGAATCTGAACCATATAATACTCTTGCAGACTCTTTAGATAACCTCTCAATATCTTGCATTGTAATGACTTTGCTCATGAAGAACCCCTGTCAATCTGAACGGTAAATGGATAGGGGTGGCGTAGATCTTTGACCACTGCTGAGCCTGGTGCTGTGATTGTACGCATAAAATCACGCTGAGCTCTATTAAGACCAACCGCTGAAGCAAACGCTTCATAATCACCACCATGTCCAAAACCTCCAACTGCAATCTTCGTGGCTGTATTAGCGAAAATTTCATTGGCAAGGTTCATTGATTGGCTGGCAAAAATAACCCCAATACCAAAAGCTCTGGCCTGTTGGAAATAATCAAGTAAAATGGATGTTTTTTTATTCCCTGTCTTTGGAAAGATCATCGATGCTTCGTCAAGGACGAATAGTGTTTCCAGTTTATCGCTTCGGAGATTATTACAAATCCGATAGAGTAGGCATTTGGCAAAATAGATTGTGATGATAAGACTTTGCAGCGAGCTTGCCAGTCCGGCCAAGCTAAGTGCCCAATCGCGATTACTTAATTTACTCCACTCCAGACCTTGTCGTGAAGCGGCTGCATCGCCAACAATTGACAATAGGGAACTGATGCGATGACCTATCCTTAATGCTTGCTCTTTAGTTGCCCCTTTGGCAGAATTTGAGATTTCAAATAGTCGCTGTGTTACATCTCGTAAAGTGGGGAAGTGGGAACTGCTTTTTGCAGCTTTCTTTGTCAATTCCACAAGCGTGTCAACCAATAGCCCATGAGCAGCAATACGAAGTTCGAACGCTGTTGTAAGAATTTCTGCAAGAATATTAAACCATAATCGTAGCAGTACGCCTTCGGGGGGAGCGCACCAATTGTCTTTAAAATCCTTCAGCAAGAAATACAAAAACTTGAATTCAAAGGCGATATCGAAAAAATCCTGTTTTCTGTCAGGTACTATAATTGATGCTTTATGCTGTTTTAGGAGTTCTCTAATAATTGCTTTAATTACGGTTGTTTTCCCACCGCCCGTGCGCCCCACCACGCACATCATCTTCGTCAGCATGTCTGGTGAAATTCCCCATTCAATCCCGGTGTGGTTAACCAATCCCATCCGAATCGATCCTGACACAGTATATCTATTGCCAGGATTTGAGCGCCTGAATGGTTCTGGATGCAATAACTCACGTACATCATATTTATGGATAAGACTAGTAATTAACTGTTGACAATTGATATCTTGTGGATTCATAGATAACTGTTGAAGTGCAGTCTTGATCAGCGGATCTTCACCAATTCCACGCTTGGCACATTCCATCCAGAAATCTCTTTGATTATATGATGCCATACTAATAACTACCTCACTCGTTCCACGAACGGGTCTATAAATAACTTTTTTACTATCAGAATCCACTTGCGATGCTTCAGATAATTGAAACAAAGGGGACATACAGTCATGTCATCTTTTTTTCTAGAACAGGGCAGACATACTACTTGTCGGCATTGATCGCATATTATTAATTTGGTTGTGAATTCAAAACAACTTTGACATTGACCAGCAACATCTTTTGCCTCATGCGGTACAATTCCCTGAATTAATGGAGTCACTTGGCGTTCACGGGAGATTATATTCCCATCATCCATGAAAATCCCATGTTCCTCATTTCGAATAGTAAATGAACTGCCTTTTCCCCGGTAGCAAGTTTCATTGCGCCTTATTCTTTGGCGAGGGTTATTGCTCATAATAGGATTTCTCCTGTTGAGATTGTTTTCTATTAATAAGTTTCATGTTCTGGGCGTAAGTGATTGATATGATACAGAATGAACAAATTCTACGTCCGAGTATACTATACCGAGAATTTGAAATCGAAACTGGAAAATGAACATTCATATCGTTACCCTCTAGTTTTATTATCTACTGAGGGTAGAATAGCTAATGGTTTCTACTAAGCTCAATATCGATTTTCAGGTAAGGAGATTGAATTGTGCGGAGTTTTCAGGTAACAATTCTACCAAGCAAGAAATATTATATAAATAAATGATTATCGGATGTGATAAGACAACCGTTGATTGACTTACTTATATGAATGACCCCTTTATTATGATCTCTTTGAAACCACTCATCAGGATCAATTCGACTAGTTTTACAATTATGAATTGTTTTTTTTATCAGCTTAAGATAATCATACACTTTTTTACTATAGTCCCGCGGTACAGTTTTTTCTGTTGGTTTGATTGCTAAATGATAAATTTCCCGGTAGGTTAGTGCTTCACCCAATCTGTGCAAAAATAATGTTAATATGTTAAAGGGATGGTAATTACCTGCTCTAAATAGTTTGGGGTTGTTGTTAATATAAATATTGACGCTATCTGTGTTTTCAATAAAAATATTAAAATCGCCAGGATTGGTTTTATTCTTGAATGCAGCAAGTTCAGCATTTTCCAGGTGTCGTATTTTCCCTCGCAGAAAAACAGTATAGCTTTCTGGTGCAGATTCTTCAGATGAATTCTGATTCCTTATAAAAAGAAGGGGGATATAGGTAACAATTCTTTTTTTGAACCATTCAGGGAGATTGCATTTGTTGGTTGTTGATTGAATGATTTCCTGCAATTTGTTTAAGTCGTCATGATTCCTCTTTAGCTCTTCAGTGACAATAGCAATTACTCTCATTAACTGAAAAGAATTGTATTCATACTCTGTTAATTCCAATGATTCAATCTTGTTTCCAAAGAAGATGCGACTATCATGCTGATGCAAAAGAGATTTATAGGCACGGTCCAGGTGTAGTGAGAGGGAATTGATGGTACGCACAAAAGACTCGGGATCATATAGAGCAAGCCTTTCATAAAACTCTTTTGTAATTTCTTTTATTGTCTGTTGTTTGTTTTCCATAATACTCTTATATAAAGATATAGATAAATACTAAAAAGAGCAATTAATTATATAGTCTTTATATGGACAAATACTCAGGGTTTATCGACCCCTCATTTTATGCCGTAATAATAAATGCGAAAGAATGCGGTTGGGTGCCAAGACCTCCCTCTATTTCGTTAACCAATTCCTCACAAACTCTTTCAGAATTAAAACAAACATCTAGTCATGTATCAGAAGATGGTAGATTAGATTTACGCTTTTCGACATCTTTACACGAAAGAAAGCACTTTCTAGATTTACATCTATCAAGAACGTTGTGGCGGTCATTTTTATCATGGTTTAATTGCTATTCCCAGATATTTTCTATTACGCCATTATTAAAAGGCAAGAAAATCAATGTCCCTCTATACACAAACCTTGGTTCATTGCGTGAGGATAATCTATTTAATCATCAGGAGCAGGAATTAATAAACAATATCTGTAACGGAATATTTTCTAATCACCAACATCAACGGCTTAAATATGCTTTAGAGGCATCAGCTTCGCTTCTACAATACTCCTTTTTAAAAGAGAACTATTATATTGATGATAATGAAGAATCAACATCTGCGAGATACTATGAGTTATTTTATAGAAAGCCGTTTGAGGAATTCTCTGGAAGTATCGCCCGGGCCTTTTGCTGCTATACTTTCTTGAGCTGGTTCTGTTCTGACTTTCAAGAATTTGGTGACATTGAGAAACTGTTTCAAGTTAACACCGATTACAGAAAACTAGCTAATGATTTACTTAAAGAGAAATACTTTGCTCTCAAACAAGAGGAAATCAAAAACGATGCTCTATATCTCGATGCCTTTTCTAAATATTTCAATAGACCTGACACGAAGCACTTTCCTGATCTAACTAAGTATTTATCTGAGCTTATAAACTTCAGAAAAGAGCAGTTTTCAACAATTGAGCATATTCTGAAACTTCTTACAGATTTAACATACTTTAATAAATGGCTGGCGAATGATGCCTTAAAGACATATTATCTTGTTGATTTCGGAAAGCCATTATCACCTGAAACTGAAATTACAGAAAACTATTTTGCCAGCAAATGGATAGTAGAAAACAGTCAGTATCTTTTCTATGATGATCATTTAGGCAAACGGATCCTTACTAATAACGAATTAGATGATTTGATAAATATTCAGTTATTAAGCAGTTTTCTGATTAGTCCGTTCCGGTTATTTCCTTTTAGAACAAAGATTGCCAGCTCAGACTTCTTGGAATGTGACCTTCTGTTTTAGTTAACAAACTTATTCTCTATTCCTTATAAAATTCAATTCTTGTAACGCATTCAACTACGCCTTGTTTTCACAATTTAGAATCACTTTCTCCACAACTTTTTGGTTCCTCTTTTTTAGGTGAAGGAACACAAAAACCCTTAAGAGAAAGGTGATATTATGAAAGAAAACAAAGCTAAGTCGCTCATTGATATTGCGTTCAATGAATTAATAGAGTCAATTGAAAAGGGACAAAGTGAAGTACTAAAGAATTATATGAAAACTATGGGTAGGTTTCACAATTACAGCTTCACAAATATCATGCTAATATCCATGCAATTTCCCACAGCGACCAGAGTTGCTGGGTTTCACACCTGGAGAAAATTAGATCGCTATATTATGAAAGGTGAAAAGGGAATAAAAATTATTGCTCCAATAATTCGAAAAAAAGAAGAGGTTCAGAAGGAAATTGTAAATTCTGAACATGATATTTGTGGCTTTCGTATTGTAACTGTATTTGATATAAGCCAGACTAATGGCAAGGAACTCCCTGCTATTTCGACGGTAGAAGGTGATCCCAAAGAATACTGCTCTAAATTGAATGAGTTAATCTTTAAGCAAAATATTCAATTAGAATACTCAGATGATATTGCCGCAGAGGGCTATTCCTCTGGAGGTAAAATTGTTATTAAATCCGGATTAAGTCTAGCAGAGGACTTCTCAGTCAGAGTTCACGAGTTCGCTCACGAGTTTTTACATCAGAATAAGAATGGTAAACTATCGAAAAAGCAAAAAGAGACAGAAGCCGAAGCAGTAGCGTTTGTTGTTTCGAGTGCGATTGGATTAGATGCAAATACAGCCTTCAGCGATTACATTCAGATGTATCAAGGGGATAAGGAAACACTTATGAATTCGATTCAGAGAATTAAGGAGGTATCAAGTAGGATTCTTGAGGGGTTGGGTTGTTCAGGATAAGGTTAGATTAGATAATTAACTAGCTTTGAGAGGTTGGGATTTTTAGTGGTTATACGAGTTCTTTTAATTTCACATATTTACTAAAAGTGGAATCATGATTCCACCTATTATCTTGCATCAACTTAGCTGGTCTAAATCTTGAAGACTCTCCTATAAATGCTCCTTTAGGATTTAAGACTCTTGATATTTCTTTCTCAACTTTTTCAGCATACACATCTTTAGGGACAATACATTCATCAATTCCAGATGCTAAGATACTAACCGATTCGTTAGGTAATCTTCTTAAAGCAGTTAACATATCTTCCGCTACTAATGAAACAGGTAAATCTCCTGTACCATGATTAAGATGTCTTTTCATTCCTACTACTAATCTGTTAACTCTATTTTGGTCGTACATTTTTAAATGCCCTATATAAACCTGCATTTTCCTAATCTTTGAATTTAATTCTTCTTTACCCTTTGCTTCTGAAGATTCTATTAATCTTTCATAAAAAGAATGCATATTATAAGGTTCAATTGCAATATGTCCTCTTGCTCCAACAACATCTAAAAGGATGTGGCTATCCAAATGGCTCCCACAACCTAAATCAGCTACTATTTGTCCCTCAAAGGACGTCGAAGCCTCAATTAAATAGTCACTTCTAGAAAAAAATCTCCATGCAAACAATTTCTGATTCCATGGTGGAGTAAAAACTCCTTTTATCTTGACTTCTGCCCTATAGCCATTAGAAATATCCTTGTTTGAAGGTAACCCCTCTGTCTCCGCATCAGAAATCATATTCCATAAATCCACAATCATTTATAATATAAAACAATGTCTTATTTATAGATTGCTATACTAGAATATAATCTCATAACCCCAAAGAGTTCCTATGCGTAATAAAATCAACATTCAATGATTGTTGATTAAGGAATATCCTATGAATGTTTTATTTAGGATTTGTTAAACAATTGACAGTATTGTTTATTTTTGATATATTTTCTAATTCCAATTTGGTTGTAAAGGTTTAACTAAAATATGAAATTAAAATCTATGAATGCGATAGATCTTTTTTGTGGATGCGGAGGGGCGACAACCGGCTTAAAAATGGCTGGCTTTAATGTGTTAGGGGCAGTAGATATAGATAGTCTTGCTATTGAAACTTATACTATAAATCATCCAGAAGTAAGTGTATGGAATAAAGATATTACTTCTTTATCTCCTTTTATTCTAAAAAAAGAGTTGAATCTAAAAAAGGGCGAACTTGATCTTCTAACAGGGTGTCCCCCATGTCAAGGTTTTTCAGTAATAAGAACGTTAAATGGATCAAAAAATATAAGTGATTCAAGAAACGGATTGCTATTTAACTTTCTGTACTATGTAGAATTATTGAAACCGAAAGCAGTATTATTTGAAAATGTAGTAGGTATAAAAAATGATGAAGTATTTGACTTATTTAAAATAATGTTAGGAAATCTTGGTTACTTTTATAAAACTGATATATTAGATGCGAATGATTTTGGTGTTCCTCAAAGAAGAAAGCGTTTGATACTTATAGGAAGTACAAAAAATGATGTAACTTTTGCCAAAAGAGATAGAATAAATATAAATGTTGGTGATGCAATTAAAGCATTATTGCCACCAATCAAAAGCAAAGATATTCTACATAATTATAAAGTTAAGCGGTCTGAATATGTGAAAAACCTCATTAATATGATTCCCAAAAATGGGGGGAGTAGAAAAGATTTAAATTCAAGATATCAATTAAACTGTCATAGAAAGTGTAACGGCTTTAAGGATGTTTATGGGAGAATGTCGTATAATAAACCTGCACCAACTATCACAAGTGGATGTACGAATCCATCAAAAGGAAGATTTTTACACCCAACTCAAAATAGAGCTATTACATTAAGGGAAGCTGCCATATTGCAATCATTTCCTAAAAATTATTATTTTTCTTTGAGAAAGGGAAGACAGGGTGTTGCTGAGATGATTGGGAATGCATTACCTCCTGTTTTTATTATGAAACTTGCAAAATCTATAAAGAGGAGTCTTCATAATGAAGGATAAAATAATAATTGCTATTAATGAAATGGGAGAAAACCCAACTATTAAGAATATGTATGTTGTTGCAGAGATTGCCAAAAAGGGAAAATTGTCTAATGAGTATATTGCCTACTTAGCAACAAAGCTTGCAAAGTCAGGGATTATACTATTTGAAGAAGATAATTATGAATTTGTAGATATTGCCTCAACTGGCGGCCCTACATCTTTAACGACACTCTTATGCCCTTTATTACTAAATGCCGAGGGGATGAAAATACCTAAATTGGGTGTTCCGGGAAGGCCAGCTGGCGGAATTGATGTATTAAGTCAAATCCCTAATTATAATATAAACCCCAATGTAGAAATAATAAAAACAATAATAAAACATAGTGGGTACGTTCATTTTCTCACCAATAAAAACTTTGTGCCATTAGATGAAGTATTTTTTAAGTTCAGACAAGAGAATGGGTATCAATCAATTCCAGCTTTAGTAATTGCAAGTATACTATCAAAGAAATTGTCTGTAAATCTTAAAATTACAGGACTTGATGTAAGAGTATCAAAGCATGGAAACTTTGGACCTACTTGGAAAGAGGCAAAAATAAATGCAATTCGGTTTTGTGAAGTAGCATATATATTAGGAATAAAAACTAAATGTTTTCTTACAAATGGAGAAATTCCTTTTCAGCCTTATATTGGTCGGTCTGAGTCTTTAATGGCAATTTATGATTTGTTAAATACTAAAATTTGTGATAGACTAAGATCTCATTTGTACTTATGCTCTAGAATAGCAGGCTCTTTAATTGATAAGGATATAACCTCTAATGTTATTAGCAATATTGCTATTGCTTTTGAAAAAAACATTTTAGCTCAAGGATCAAAGATATCTTTATTCAATGAGTTTGTTAAAAAAAAGAAAATATTACACAAATACATAATAACTTCAAGATCTGAGGGAATTCTTTTAATAGATATAAAAATAATTAGAGACATTTTAGTAAAATTACAAAATAGTGCAAAAGTTAATACTAATTCATTTCCTGATCCAGCAGGATTAATTCTGCATAAATTTACAGGTGATTATATTAAATATGGGGAATTGTTAGCATCAGTCAGAATCGAAAGAGAATCATTCTCTGATTATGAGGATGAATTTTATAAAGCTTTTTCTCTGAAAGAGAATTCTCCTTTTGAGAATTTTTATGAGGAAATTAATAATGCCTAAATTATGTTGTTTTACTTGTCCTTCTGAAGATTATAGTGAAAAAGAGTTAGAGGATATTTGTCCAAAATGTAAAAGAGCATTTGGCTATCCTTTGTTTTTTCCTCCTAAAAGTGTTAGAAGTTATGAAATTGTTAAACCTCTGGCTCGGGGATTCTATTCAGCAACATTCATAGTTAAATCTGGCCCCTTTGATAAAAACAATGTTATGAAGGTAATTCCCAAAATAATTTATGATTATTTTAATAAAGATTTTGACGCTGAGTGTGATACTCATTATAAAGCAGCTCAAAACACTGATCACATAGCTCAGATTGAAAATAAGTTTGAAGCTAAATTAGCTTTTGGGGATATATCGCTTGATTGTCACATAGCAATTCTTGAACACATCAAGGGATGTCCATTATCAGAGTTTTTGAGAAAAGATTTGTCAAATAATCCATACGTTATAGGTCAATTAGCTATAGATTTATTTAAAGTAATTGGTGAGTTAGAAAACCGGACAAAAAGGCATAATGATTTACATCAAGGTAACATAATTATAGAAGAGTTATCAGAAGAAAATAGAAGATCAGAAGTTCTTTATGATAGAATTAAAGTGAAAATTATAGATTTAGGTTCTGCCGCAGATGCTTCAAAAAGTGATGGAAATAACAGGCTTGGAGATAGACATTGGATTGCTTTCCACCTTTCAAACTTAGTTGATAAACTTTTAATGAATCCAGATAACACTCCTGATATAAATTATCGATTAGCAATGGTTTTAGAACAACATATTCAATTGCTATCACCTGATCCAACATCTGATAGAGGATCTTCTACAGAGGAAATTATTGAAAATATTAAATCAGGAATAAATGTTATTTCTTCCCCGTGGAAAGAAACTCTTAAATTAAGAAGATTTAATGATGCCTATAATGCTCAAAGCCTTGATCCATGGTTTGTTCCTTCTTTAATAGTAGACCGGGATGATCAGTGGCTTCAGAAAATTAGTATTCAAGGTCCACAAATGATTACTGGTATGAGAGGGTGTGGTAAGACAATGCTGCTTCGGGCATTACAATTTCACGCTCGTGCAGCAAAAAGAAAACTGGAAAATAATCCTGATATTATAAAAAGAATTGAAGAAGATAGTTTTGTCGGTCTATTTGTATCCTGTAAGCAATTATTAAATAGACCAGGAATTGAGAGTAATGGTCTATTTCTTCCTTTTGAGAGATTATTTTTATTTTATGCGATTGAATCTATAAAGGCAGTTAGACACTTAAAAGAATTGGATAAATCTTCAATTCCCCCATTGTATTATATTGATTTGGCTAGGATTGTAAAAGAATGCCTCGGAGGACCAGACGATATTTTACAGGTTAGCTCTGAGTACGATCTTGAACGTAAATTGACCGAATTGACAATAAGAATGGGGCGACTTGACAATGAAGCAAACTACAAAATTAATCCAATTGAAGCTTTTACACACTTAGCAAAAACAATTTCTGGATTTTCAAAGTATTGGCATACTAAACAAATTCTATTTTTGCTTGATGATATGTCAACAAGGTTTTTATCAATTGATACAATTGCTACTATGTCATCTACTTTTATATTTCAAGTTCCAGAATGTGCATTTAAAATAACAACAGAAGCTCAAACTTTTGAGGAAGTATTGAGATCTCCTGGATTGATAGATAGTGCAAGAATTGGAAGGGATTATGATGTTTTTGATTTGGGGGAGGAAGTATATCAGAAAACACGTATCCAAAAGACAAAACGTGAAAAACATTTTGTAGAAAGTATTTTAGAAAACAGAATTGCCTATTATCCCAAACATCCAAAAGCAAATCCCGTAGAAATACTAGGAAATACTTCCTTAATTTCCATTGCCAATAAGATAGCTTCAACTAGTGAAAACTCAGCAAAGAGAAAAGAAATATATTATGGTATTACAGCATTATCAAAAGTTTGTGTGGGGGATATTGGTGATGTTATAAGTATTTATGAGTTAATATTAAGAGAAGCAGTAGGGAATTCTTATCCTATTGATGCAAGCATACAAAATAAAGCATTTTTAGATTTTGGTAGTAGAAGGATCTACGATTTAAATAGAAGGAAAAATGAGTTAAAGGATTTTGCAATTTCTTTTTCAGAGGCAACTCATGATTTGTTAATGAAATCATTTAAAGGAATAAGAGAGGGGAAGACAAAAAGATTAAGGCAGTATTCAGGTATTTATATAAGAATAACATCAGGAGATACTTTTCAGCAATTTCAGAAATTAAGAGGACTTATAGATGCTGGGGTATTTGTGTTTCAAGGTGGTTCTCCTAGAACTAAAACAAGAGATTCAGACCCTGTTCTTCAAATTAAACTTACATTTCGTAAGCTTTATGGGTTAAATAAATTTATTGGTTTGGCTGAAAGAGATCGTTTCGAATTATCTGGAGAGCAACTAGAAGAATGGTTAAATAATCCTAAAAAAGGTAAAGATATATTACTACGAAATTTGGGCGGAGCAGAAAAGTTTATCTACGATGATGATGAGGTTGAATCAACTGACGAACTAATTCCCATAGAGCAAACTGAATTAGAATTATCAAAAAGTGGAGAAATAATTAAGGATATATTTTCTAATGGGTATACAACAACTAATCATGTCTCAGTTTTTGACAACCTTATTTTCACTGAGATTCAAGCAAATGAATTAAAGACGAAAAAGTTTGACTATTTAATCATTGGACTTGGATTTGAAGAGAGAACATTTGGCTCAGTAGAAAGAATATTAGATATTCTTACTCCATGCAATGTTTTGCTTATTAATTATAAAGAACCTGGCTACTCTAAACAGATTGTTTCACTCTGCGACGAAAAACAAATACCATATAAATTTGTTAATTACGAGGATATTTTAAAGGAAGGATTTTCTGCTCCAAAAGGAAATATACTCATTGATATTACTGGATTAGCAAAACCTGTCATTTACTCTGGTATTAGAAGCATTCTTAATACCAATAGTAGTATTCATATTTGCCATACAACAGCAGAAATGTTTTATCCAAGTGATGAAGCTATTTCTATAATAATTGATAATAAGGATAATAATGATCAATATGAAATAATTAAAAGCATTGATCAAATATTGACTGGAGAAACTGGACCATATACAATGAGGAATTTACTTGTTTCGGATGTGGATGAAACAAGGCGAAATCTATTGTGTGCATTCGCGTCACCAAAACATGAAAGATTACTAAATCTTATTGAGATGAGAGGTTATGATAGAATTGAAATTATTACTCAACCAAAGGTCACACCTAGAGGAAAATTGGCATATATGGTTGCTAAAATTGCTGGACAAAACTATCAAGGTAGTGATATCACTTTAATAGACTCCGACAATTTAGAGGAGGTTATAAAACTATTATACGAGAGATATAATTATTGGTACTCCAATAGGGGGTTTAATTATGAGTATGGTCTCACTGGTTCAAAAATGCAAGCTGTTGCATGTGCAGCAATAAGTACAATCCAAAAAATAGCCAATGTCTGGTATGTAAGTCCTGCTAAATTTGATACAAATAAATATTCAAAAGGAATCGGCAAGTCAAATTACTATGAAATATATCTAAGAAAAAATTTGTAAGTAATAGAGCACTTAAATCCTCGAAAACGCCTGAACCGAAGGAGGAGAGAATCCATCTCCGGTTTATGTCATGGCATATTCATTCAATCTGCTACGCCTATTGTTCGTATTGATTGAACATTTATTCTATAAATATAGAGAACTTGTGCGTCTGTTGTCAAAACTGGCCTAATTCTATGCTTCTCTCTCTAAAAAAGCTGAGGATACTTCTTAGAGCATTGTTGAAAGTATCCTTTACAGCATCATCCAGTCTTACTCATTCCTTGTTTTGTCCCACGTCTTCGAACCTTTCCCATATACTTCCCGAAATCCCTCACTAACCCTGAGTAAACCTTCCTGAACCTCACCCGGTATCGATTGAAGTGAGGAAGAGAAACTTCCTTTGTCCAAAACACAACTATCTTTTCATCAGGGGAGAGACCATATTGTTCAATCAAAATCTTTGGAATACTTGGATACAGATATTTGAAAGTTGTAACATAAACAGCTTTTCTCAAATTATAGTACTTCTTTGGAACCTTATCAAACTGGCTGTATACTGGAACAAGCTTTTTTACAATATATGGCATTTTAATGTTTCTTCTTACCCTAAGGGATACCTATAGGGATGTTTTAGTAGTATTGACGTGATATGATTTACCCACTCCTTATAATTACCCACCCTGTATTTTAGTGAAATTAAGTTTACTGATATCTATTTTATTTAATTTAAGATTGACTAATCCTTTGTTAATTGGAACCAGAGGAAACCTCACATGAATTGGTTCTGAAAATCTTTCTTTCATTTTTACAATCGCATGACCAATCTTTAATCTGTCAATTGACTCTCTTTCTTCAACAGTCAAACTCATGGCTCGGGAGATAGTCTCAATATCTTTACCATTTCCAAGATTAAAACAGACCTTACAGCTTGTGTTTGCAAGAATTGAATTACTGATCTTGCTTGGTTCTTGATCTATTACAATCACTGACTCGCCAAACTCTCGGATCATTCTAATGATTGTTTCAATGATGTTCTCCTCACCTTGGGCAGTTTCATCTTTGCCTGATAAGATATGATGACCTTCTTCAATAATTATCGCATGCTTGAAATCTTCTCGTTTTCCTTCAGATTTTCTATAATGATATATCCAAAGTAAAAAACTCTCTACAAAGAAAATCTTCTCAACCGTTGACAAATTGTCCATTTCAAATACAACTTTTTTATGTAGCAAATTCTCAAGAGGTTGCTGAGTTCTGACATCAAAAGTTTCACCCAAGAGACTTGGATATGTTAGGCTGGCAAGCATTCGTTTAACTGTGCTCATCCAGAGCATTTCTCTTCCTCTCACATACTCCTTTTGCATTACTTTCTCCAGATCAGCAAAGGCTGGATATTCTTTCTTCCCTTCATATATTCCATACTGTTCATATAAGTGATTTATTCCTTTTCTAAGGAAATACTCGACACCATGCGAACCAAAGAATGCGCTCTTGATTACATCAATTAACATTGTCATCCAATGTCTTGGATCAACAGTTGGAGGGGGAATAAGAGGATTGAATTGAAATGCGCTATTCTTTTCACCCAATCGAATCACTTTAAGATCGTTAAAGTCATCTAACTGCTTTAGCTCGCGGTAGTTACCTTTCCAGTCAAATACAAGAAACGGCTTCTTGCGTTTGTTTAATTCTCTAAGAATATGTAAGGCCAGATTTGTTTTACCCGTTCCTGTCATACCAGCAATAAAGATATGTTTGATAAATTCATCTTCTAATAGACCGAACTCACTATATTCTGAGCTGGGGTAAATGACTTTCCCAATATGATAATTGCCTTGAAGTTTATTTGGAGAGGGAGGGGGCAATCTTATCTCTTTTTTATAGTCAATCCGGGCGTTCTTGTCGGCAATAAGTCGAAGTAATTCCTGATTTGCATAAGCAGTTTTAGGATCTTTTGATAATTGAATTAGATACCACAACGCCTTTGTCTTTTTGCCAAATACCGGATATATTTTCCTGAGAAGATCATCGGTCTCATCTCGTACACTCATTTTAAACTGGCAATACAACATCGCTTTTTACTTCATTGCCCCAGACATGCCAGCCACGACGTTTATTTCTGCTAAACATCTCAAGTCTCGGCCCCGGAGACATCTCTTCTACTAAACACATGAATTCTACTGGTTTTTCAGAATGTTTCCGCCTTGGAGCAATAATTACATTCCAGATATCATGTCGTTTGACATTCTTTTTTCCTTTTACTGCAAATAAGCAATGTTCAGTATTGTTTCTCCAATAATAGCCCAATCCCAGCATATTTGGTTTAATCCAGGTGATCATGGTTTTATATTGAAATCCCCAGGCTTCCAGTAGTTGAAATGCCTCTCTGATAAAGGCATTGGTTGTCCAGAGATAGAGATGACAGTTCTTATCCGCTAATTTACTGACTGGTAATAGCTTTAACTGGCTCATTGTCATCACACTATATGGCACTCGACCATGTTTGGGGGGGAGCTTGTCTTTGTATTTCCAAGGGGGATCGACGACGATTGTTCTATATTTCTTTTTCCGCATTTTATAGTTGGTTTTGTTTTTATGATAGATCAGTATCAATTAATCTCAGTTTTGTTTTTTCTAATTCAAGTTCCTCCCGAGTTGACTGCATTTTTTCATTAAGATTAGCTATGTCCCGAAAACAATTCACCTGCTCTAAAATAGACTGGCTTTTCAGATTTTGGAGTTGGTTGTCGAAATCTTTTTTTAATCTCATATCTTCACCTGTTAAATGTGAATACCTATGATGCCAGATATTACTCTTTAACTGTATTATCAGTGTGTCAATGCAGGTTAATGCTTCATCATTAATAGTTTTTCTTCTACTGATTTCGCTATCCAATTGCATAATCCGGGATTCGAGGTTTCTGATTGGCAGGCGAATAAGGGCATCTGTGATATCATCCTCTTTTTCACTCCCCATAATAGCTCTATCTGTCGCCTGTTAGATCTTTTAATTCTGATTTCATTTGCATGATACAATAAATGATTCGTTTACCTTTTTCTGTTATCTCTATATGTTTAACTTTGCTGGCAGGTTTGAGCACTATGAGTCCATAAAGCTCAAGATATTTGACTATTTTTCGAAGATGAGTCATCGAGCACTTTACTTTTCGGTTGAGTCTTTCGCAGTATCGATGCTGCTCCTGACTCTTGTGGATTTGCAGTAAAACATTGTTCCATTTGGGCATGCGGAGTCTTTTACTCATTTTATGAGTTTGTCCTCCTTTTATTGTCAGACGATAGAGTAGAGGGCTTATTCTGAGATTTTTGATATGTCAGTGGTTTTAACTTATCCATACAGGAATACCAGCGATTGGCATATTGCCAGTTATAACGGCCGTTTTCTTTTGATATATCTGTTTCATGACGCATGCGATTAGCATTTAATAGATAAGCAGTAATTCCATGAATAGCAAAGTTTGTAAAAGCAATCCTGATAAGTCGCTGATCTGTATCAACTCCGTAAAAAACAGCGTTAGGTGCCTGTTTATGTGCAGCCATTAGCAAGCGACCATTACCAACATTAGGATCAAATATCCTTATTTTCTGATCAGTTTTTGATATTAATGATTCAACTAGTACATCAGTAATTTTATCAGAAACGAGATTACTGCTGTTTCTTCCTATTTTTCGTTTTGACACGATTTTCTCAAGATACATTTCACCTAAATGGTCGTAGTATTCGGTCTTGAGAAGATCAGGATCATAGATTTTGATTATTGAGTCAGCCAGTTTGTTGTTATTAAAATACCATTCAAATTTATGATTGAGTTGAATTAGTAATGCTCCATAATAATCAGTGGCAATAAAATCAATCAAATTATCCCAGGTTTTTACCGGGTCATTGAATTCTTCATTTATGATATCGTACATGCCTTCCAGCATGGTTCTCACTTTATTGGTCATTGTGTGTATTAAAGGCTTTTTCAGCCGATTTTTTAATTTAGAGATATATAATAAACTGTCAGATAACTTTGACTGTGTATTGTTCTATTCCTGAATGTACTAAATTTAACGTCGTGTTGATTGTGCCGGCCTTCTGTATTGCGGCTGTGATATGTTTCCAGAGAATCCAGGAATTTACTTTTAAGAGCTTTCCATTCTTGGTATCGATTAAGTATTTATAATCCACACCGGATAAATTGTCTTGTTTGCTATTGTTGATGATTTTTCTAATTTTGGCAATTTCAAGCCTAGGAATTTCTTCGCCAATTCGCAAGCTTATAAAATCTGTCTGCAAATCTGCAATATCTACAATTTCAGTCTTTGTGAGTTCTGGTTGTGATTCCATTTTTGAGTGTTTTTAATTTTGATTTAATTTCTTTCTGATTATGAACAATTTGTTTGGTTTTGCGATTCAGTCTAATGATTTCAGCTTCATGGTCAGCCTGGGTTTCTATAATCACCTTCAATTTATCATCGATCTTCCAAACCAATTCTTTTAGCAGAAGAAATTGAGTTTTAGGTTCAGATGAAGTGTTGTTTGACATACATAGGTCAGGATATTGATTATTATAAATCTTGTGCCACTTTCAAGGCACAACAAAAGTGTACTAAAGATTTATAAAGAGAGGGGAAAACAATCGATTGTAATTTAAGCTTTGTGCCTTTTTATAAGTAGAACTCACTCGTGGGTAGATGAACAGATAATTATATAAATTGCGCTATTCTTTAAAATCTATGGATACCAAAATAACAAATGCTAGAATCAATGACATAGCTCAAATTCGCCAAGATATTGAATTGATCAAGAACATTCTTCTGTCAGAAGGCGAGTTGACTGACTATGCAAAAGAAACACTAACTGATGCCAGAAATACTCCATGTGAGGAATATATTGATCATGAAAAGGTAAAAAAGATGATTCATATGAAATGAGCTATGAAATTAGATGGAGTCCCCAGTCATTAAAAATACTAAACAAATTACCACAAAATGACGCTGAACGAATTCTAAGCAAATTGGATGATATAACAATTTATCCATTTCGTTATTTGGAACATTATGAAGGAGGAGAATATTATAAATTGAGAATTGGCAAATTTAGAGCTCTTATTAAAGTTGATGGCAAAATACTATTTATAGAAGTTTTTGATAAAAGAAGCAGAATTTACAGGAAGTAATTGTCTTGCCTGCTTCTATCTCATATGATTGATGAGATCGTTTATTGTTGATTAATATGCGAATTCTTCAATGTATTTGGAAACAACAATTGCAAATCAACTTTTGGTTGTTGGTTTGTCTTTTCCAATATCTTAAAGCCACATTAAAAAAAGGACAACCTTATTTAAAATCCTCACTGTAGGCATAGTATTACTATATGACAGCAAGAATAGATGTGATGTCTGAACTATTTTACTATGTATGAAATGGTCTTCGTCGGTCAGCTTATCTATAATATTGCTATAAAGGTATCGTGGCATTAAGACCAACAAAAAAGTTTAATTCGTTTTCAGCATCTTTAAAAATAAAATCTGAACTTATAGCATCTATTGGAACCAGAATTTCGTCAGCTCCATTAGGAAATATAACTTTGTTGGAAGTCACAAAATGAATTCCTATAAACACTTGTAAACCTTTTCTGTCCCCAATGTGGAGTGCCACCCCTGGAGCAATTCTTTCAATTTCATCGTTCTTTGTAGTAATTAAGTGCCCTCCGATTCCAACTCCAAATCTAGCTTCATCCTTTTCTATTTTCTTCTCCCAAGAAGAAGGCCAAAAAACTATACCGATATTTATTCCAGTTGACCAATCATATCGTTTGTCTCGTATAAACTTCTTCTGGGTTAGATCAAACTGATTATTCTCATCCATAACCTTTAGGGTAAGTATGTGAGGTCCTCTCGTACCAGCATAGACACCCCCGGTTACTGCAGTAATGTGTATGTCGGTAGCCAATATTTGTCCAGAGAAACAGATGGTTAACATTAGTAACAAAAAAACTGTCTTAATCATAATTATCCTCAAGACGCTAAGTGTTCATTTATATCTATCGATATTATTCTATTATACATTAATATTATTAGACACAATAGATAATAATATATATCTTAATGCTATGCAACCGAATTATCGCTCATATTAATATTATATCTGAAAAATAATCTTCCCATACCTTTGCCTTAAGCAAATTAATATTGCATGCGAGAATAGTTTATCTTACTATTAGTTGATTAATTCTAATTCAGGAGCACAGAAAATGATAAACAATCGTACGCTTTATGCAATTGAAGCATTATGTGAGTTGGCTAGGAGCAAAGATTATTTTTCGAAAGCACATTCAATAGCCGAGTCAACAGGCGTTCCAAAGAAATTCATGCCACAAATTCTCAGTGATTTATCTAGAGCAGGATTAGTGAGATCGATTCGAGGTTATGGTGGCGGAGTTAGTTTGGTTCAACCTCCAAAGAAAGTAAGTCTTCTGCAGATTATCGAGGCTATGCAGAACAACTTATTTATTTATGACCAGCTTATCGGTCAACAAGACATCTCAAAAGGAATGAGCGATAATTTACTAAAAGCTTTCAAAAAGATTCAGGACGTTACAAAAACAGAGTGGGCCAAAGTATCACTTGCTGACCTCGCTGCAAAGCCCAGAGGTAAGAAGAAAGGCAAGTCTAAAATTTGATTAGTAAATCCTTTTAATATTGGTCAGAAAAAAGCGAGTCGTATTACCCGCATTCAAACAATATAACAATAAACCCGACTCAAAAGACTTGAACCGGGCGTTGATGTTCAATTAATATTTTGGCTTATTGACCAAGTGGGAGAAGATAGCTCACCCCAAGGGAAAATACACCATTCTTTACTGAATCGTCACCTGAATCTTTTGCGATATTGGAGATACCCATTGTATAGCGGGCTTCAAGAAAGATTTTGCCTTTTGCCCCAGTTTCGAAATCTACTCCCGCACCAAACACTAAGCCGAAATCTGTGCCATTCAAACTTTCTTTTATATCATCATCGCCTACTTTTGCACTAAGTAACAGACCCAAAACTGGTCCAGTAAAAAAAACGGGTCTGACCGTACCTTTAGTCGGTGGTCTGTACATAGCGAGAATGGGGACTTCGATATAGGTCAACTTTAGCTTCTCACCGTCATCTCCTTTTTCCATGGTACCCTTCAGTATCAAAAGAAGTTCTGGTTGAATGCTGAATTGAGGACTCAGGGGAAATCTTATTAAGCCGCCACCACCGAGGCTAAGTGCAGATTTGGTACCAGTTACATCACCAGTAAGATTCGCAAAACCAAAGCCGCCTTTGATACCTATTTCAGTTTTTGTCTGCGCCTGAGCAGGGCTGACAAACGCCATAGCACAAACGACCACGACCATCAATGCAATTACATATTTCCTCATTCTTTTTCTCCTTGTATGAGCATAAGCTCTTTATATGTTTACATTTTGGTATATTTTTCCATGTCCTATGAGTCAGAATAATCTCTCCTATCATCTAGAAATGTTATTTTGTCTCGCAAGAAGTTCTAAAGCACTTTATAAGAATCTTCATTAGAAAGGCGCCATCACCTTTTTTAACCGCCGCCTTACCAGCCCCTGTTAATTTAAATTGTAGACGCCCAATAGTAGTCGTGTGGCACACTGGATCTTGAACAGGAGTAATAATATAAACCCCGCTGACATTGCCATTATTGTCCTGTGTCCCGTCAAACAGCATAATTCCACGTTCAGAGCAGAAAGAGTCAGATATGTCTAAAACACTATAAACTGTGAACCTATTTCCGGTCCCTCTTATGATTTCTCCTTCTGTTCCAAAACCCTCCTGAGCTCCCACCTCATAATATGTATCTATATGGTTGTCGGATGTCTGATTAGACCACTTCCATATGCCAGACAATGGATACCAGCCATGATGCCCAGGGACACATGCTTCTCCTGCGAGGTCATAAGTACCGCTGATCACAGGCGGATTAACTCCTTTTTCAGGAGATATATTCACACCTTTATCACTGGCCTCATCAAGAGCATCTTTAACATAAGGATTGGACAATATCTGATCCGGTGTATCAAGCCCTCTCACTCCAGTACCATCACTACTCAAAAAAGAGCTCCAACCATTCTCTTTGTCTCCACTGCAACCAATAAGAGCTACTGCAAACAGAATGGCTGTCAGAAAACAAAGAGTGGTGCAATTTCTATTACATAATCTTTTCATTATCACCTCCTTATCTCAATTGTATTCAAATTGCATTATCTGTAAATATTCTCTAGTGCTTTTCTACCTTCAGACTCCAGGACACTGGCATACACCTGGGTTGTTCGAATTGAAGAATGGCCGAGTTGTCGTTGCACAAATCTGTAATTGTGATTGCTTGCTTTTAGAAGATATGTAGCATATGTGTGTCTGAGATTGTGAATGTGGTAACGACTGGGAAGTCCTGTTCCTTTGGTCATTGTTTTGAAGTCTTTTTGCAGTGCTCTTCTAGAGATTCTCTTACCCTTGAGGTTATTCAGGAGTGGCGTATCTCCAGAGATATCATAACCAAACATCTTTTTGTATGAGATATATTGATGGCATAACTGTCTAAATTCAGAATTGATCCAGACTAATCGCGGCTTGTTTCCTTTACCAATAAAAGTAAATGACGATCTGGAATCGTCTATAAGCATATTTTTATGCTTGAGTGAGGCCATTTCTTTTACTCGCAATCCAGTTCTTATACCAAGTTCTATCATAAACCACCTTCGGATTAGACTAAACCGCTTGCTATCAAGCCCCTTAATTCTTATTTGATTTGAGTACTGTTGCAACTTTGCAACTTCTCGTATACTGAGACACTTGCTCTCATCTATAATCCAGTAGTATTTTTTTTTGAGAGCCTTCTTACTATTTGGTTCACGTTTCATCAGAAAGGTGAACCTAGTTGGAAATAGCATCTCAGAATAGCATCGAACTAAGTATTTAAGGATTGTGGTAAATGTCGTCGAGACTTGAGTTTATGAGCGGTAATTGTGCCTTCTAGCGCTCATTTCGCTGAGTGATAAGATGGGTACAAATGAGCCGAAAAATGCTTGGTTTTTAGTATTATTGCTGGCGACGATCTAGTGTAAGTTATTGGGGCTTTTAGGAATAGAAGAAAGGTTCACCTTTCTGATGAAAAGTGAACCTTTAGTTGAAATATAGCTATTTTTCTAAAGTAGTCAAGAGGAATATTTATCGCCTCTCATCACTTCGTTAAGTTTTACCAAATTTGGAAAGGTAACCGAGCAATCAAAGGGCTAAAAGAAGTTATTCTTTACCCAATTATATTCGCATAAATTTCTATTTGAGTTTTGAAATATTCTTAAGGTTCTATGCATAAATTTCATAGCCAACTCAGAATTATTACCAAATCCATCATCAAATTTGAAATCTTCTTTGAGAGATTTTAAGGAATTAATTGTGTTCTGTGTTTGGTCTATGACGACTGTATACATAAGCTTCTTACTTGATAGGGCTGAAAGTTGTGAAATTGATAATATATTGTACACCTCATCAAGATTACTGAATCCGAAGGATTTAGGTTGTGAGATTTCTATCATTTTATGATTTTTGTAATGAGCACTTTGTATGTCTTTTTTATCACAAATTATAGAAATTAGTTCGTATGGGACATTTAAATTACTATTTCCTTCAATATACATACTAATTAAATGTATTAATATAGAATTTAATGAATCAGCATTGCTGTATACATTATTTACTGCTTTTTCTAATACTCCATAGTTCTTGTGAAGGGCAAATTCAGGCACTAGGTTCTTAAGCCGATAAAAATTGGTACGATCTTTTATGTTTTCATGGAATTCTTTATCCCCCCTATTTACAAGATATGTAATATTTCGATCATCTAACTTGTGTGTGAGTATCATTTTACAATTATCATTTAAAAATACTGGTTGTATTTATACATTATTGTGTTATAATAAATACAATAAATATACATGATATGACTAGAACTAATTATTTTATCATAGAGCTTTCAAAACAGTATTACTATTTTGAATCTAAGAAAACGGTAATAGTATGTCAAAACCTAAGCAGATAGACTCAACTCCTACAGATATATTTCAAAGTAGTGCACTACCCATAAGGGTCATACAAAATTTGTTAAAGCCTGACAAAACAATTAATATAGCTGTTAGTGGAGATGTCATGGTTACTGAACTCGAGCGAAAAATCATTGATACTCCAGAATTTCAAAGGCTAAGGAGAATTAAGCAACTTGGTACTACTTACTTAGTTTACCCCACGGCATTACATACTAGATTTGATCACTCATTGGGTACTATGCAAATTGCTCAAGTGATGATGAGGCGTATTATAGATAATCCTCATAATTCTACAGAGTATGATGAGAATAAAATCGAAGATGAACAGAAATTATTAATAAGATTATTTGCTTTGCTTCATGACATTCAACACATTCCTTTTGGTCACACATTGGAAGATGAGTTTAGTGTTTTTAAAAGGCATGACGAGGATACAGAAAGAACAAATTATTTTTTGGGACCAGAATCCACAATAGGAAGTATCATAAAAAAAACAATTGATGATAATCTATATAATCGATTAATGGGGTTGTTTTCTGTAAAAAAGAAAGAACTTGCCTCACTAGGTGAAGATCGATTTATTTATGACATTGTGAATAATACTGTATGTGCAGACTTATTAGACTATCTAAAACGCGATTCTTATTTTTGCAATCTAGATTTATCCATGAGTTATAGGTTTTTGAATTTTCTATACATTTCTTGGGATGACGATAAAAAAAGTCGTCAGCTAGTGATTCGCTTATGGAAAAAGGGTAAAAATACTGCTCGAAAAGATATTTTAAGTGAGCTAATACGCCTTTTAGATAATAGGTATTTACTTGCAGAACGTGTGTATTACCATCATGCAAAAATAAACTCAGGAGCAATTCTTGCAGCGGCAGTCTCTAGGTCTAAACAATTCGGTAGAGTTGGTAAAATGGACTTATTAGAATATGGAGATGAGGAATTACTAGGCAAGTTAATTGCTGAAAAGCCAAATGGTGTGAGCAAATTAGCAAGCAGCATTAGAAATAGAGTATTGTGGAAGCATATTTATTCCAAAAACAAGAAAGAACTTGAAAGTGAGCAAGAGGAAAACATGCAAGTCAATGCTGCTGAAATTGTTGATTCAGATTGGTGGAAACAAGCAAGTACTCGTAAAGAAAAAGAAAATCATATTTCTGAACTTCTCAGATTGGATCCAGGGGATGTTTTGTTTTCTTGCCCAGGAAAAGATATGGCAAAAAAATATGCCCAAATGACAGTTTATTGGAATGGAAAGCTAACAACATTGTCTGATCGACCTGATAAAGATATAATTCACGACAAGCTTGAATCTATCAATAAATCTCATGAAAAATTGTGGTGTATATCCGGTTTTCTTAATAAAAAATGTCTTGATGTAGAGAAAGAAGTTATTTCTGCATGTGAATATACCTTTGCATTGAACCCAATAAAACAACAAGCGGCATATGACCATTATTTAGAGGGATTGATAAGCAGAGAGTATGATAAATGTGGTGTGATAGCATCAAAAACACCCAAAGAGCACGAAGCACACAAGCGTAATATATTGGATCGGCTAAAAGTAGATTGCAAAGTAAAAGGCAATAATAAACTTTCTTGTCAATACATAAAAAGCTTAATAATTGATGAGTATAAAACGAATTAGTAGATTGACTCAGGGATTGTCCTACTTACTGAAGGGGCAATCAGTGCATGACTGGTCTGAACAGGTTACATCTAGTTTATTGATTCAATCAGTACAACATCAATTGCCTGTGTACTTTAATAAACAATTACTTGCCCTCAGAAGAATTGAAAAAATTGTTTATAACTCACAACTTTTCGAGCATGGGAAATTAACTATTGATAAGGATAATTTTGTAATTCACATTAATCCTGTATCAAAAGGTAGGAAGAATAAAAAGCGATTTGTAATCGCACATGAAATAGCACATACGTTTTTGTATGATATTTCTACTTGGCCACCGACACCCCATATTAAACACTCTATAAGTGTTAATGATATTGAATGGTTTTGTGACTATCTTGCTCGTTCATTGTTAATTCCACGACAGAGTATTGAAAATATTGTTTCAAAATCTGCAAAACCTGGCTCTGATGATTTTTCTTTAAGACTTTTGCGAGATTTAAGCGAGGTTTGTAAGCTTTACTGGAAAATAGTGGCAAGACGATTAGTTGAGGATCTATCGCTTTGGAAGTGTGTCTTACTTCAATTTGAGTTATTGTATCTTAAAAAGGATCCCAATAAACAGTATACATTCCCCAGTTGGAGACTTGTATGGCACACAAAATCACCAGAAACTGAAGGAGATCTATTTATACCTTATGGGAGATTTGACAGTGGAATAAAAAAATACCCTCGAGTAACTGGTAAGTTAGAATGTGTACTATATGATATCATAGACAGAGCAGAATCTAATTGCTATATCAATATGCAAATTCCTAGTAATGTCTTTGTTTCATCGGCATTAGGTAATCTTAAATCTTTTATTATTTCAATCTTAAAAAAAAGTGAATTAAGAGCAGATATTGTCGTCAATGTTGCAGCCAATCGGGATATGTTTAAATCACAATTCCATTATTTACCAAATTCTAAGATATTGTTGTGCATAGGATTGGAGCAATGAAATTGGTACTGTTAGAAATATAGCGTAAACGGTTAAGTTAATTCGGGACTCAATTGTTTTAGATCTAATCCCAATAGCTTCAAAGCCATCAGTTTTATCTTACTAGTGTAAATCAATCTATAGATAAATAATAGAAAGTTAGAAATCTATACTTTAAACTGTGGTCTGATTGTATTATAATATGTTACTATAAAATACCTTAATAGGAGGTATGTGAAATGAAGCCCTACGAGTCTTTTCTACTTTCTACAGCTAAAGAAACACAGATATTTTCACCTAATAGCACATATGATGAAGATAGACATATTAATCTTAAAGTGGTTGATGGATCAATTATTCCATCTGTTCTAGCTGATGGAAATGGTCCCACTATAATAAAAACAGCTGCATATCCAGGTGATGATAATCCAGATCCTGAAGATGAACGATGCTACTAATAGCAACTAATAAAGAGGATTTAACATCTGATTATCTTATTCTTCGACTTGAAGAACAAAAAATACCTTTCTATAGAATAAATACTGAGGATTATTTAGAAAAATATGACATTGATATTAAAGTAAACAATGGCAATGATTATGCAATAATCTATGATTCCAATGGAAGGGAAGTAAATTCAGATACTATTAGGGGAGTCTATATTAGACAACCAGTCATGCCTAAAACAAATGCAAAGATAAATAGTTCTCATGCTTCATTTGCAATAAGAGAATCAATAGAAACATTAAGGTCATTATGGCGAATTATAGATGAGAGTTTGTGGCTAAATCATCCAAAATACTTATTGGCAGCAAATAATAAAATCGAACAATTAAGTATAGCTTCAGAATTAGGGTTTCTTATCCCACCAACATTAGTTTCTACAAGAGAAGCAACAATACTTAACTTTATAAAAACAAATTATAATGATGTAATCGCAAAGTCTGTAAAGCATGGTTTTTATGTAAAGGAAGATAAAGTACAAATCGCATTCACTAAGAAAGTTAATTCTGATTTTTGTCAAAACATCGAAACATACTCTAAAATACCAATGATTTATCAAAGGAGAATTGACAAGCTATATGATATTCGCGTAACAATCGTCGGCAAGCATATATATTCAGCTGCAATTCATTCTCAGCAGTATAAAGAATCTGAAATTGACTGGCGGGCAGGTGATGTTGAAAAGGGGATTGAACTAGACTACTCAGTGATTCAATTACCCCAAAATATAGAAAACCTATGTTTTAGTATTACAAGAAAGTTTGGATTAAACTATTCGGCTATAGATTTAATTTATACACCAGATCTTAAATATTACTTTCTTGAAATGAATTCAAATGGACAATGGGCATGGTTAGAGGAAAAGCTTAGATTTCCTATAAGGGATAGTATAATTGATTATTATGGAGAATTATCCTGATGAGTAAAAAAATTGAAGAGATCGAAAATAAGTTAACTACAAATGATATCAAAATCTTAAATCAATCTCATAGATTAATAGATGAAATCTTAGCTTCTGAGAAAGAAAGAGGGGATAAGGCGATGACAAGAGTGAATTTGTTTATTGCTTTGTCTGGAGCAGGACTTACAATAGCAATCTTTTTAGCTTCTCAGCTTCCAAATCTATTCAAGGTAGAAGATATGTCATTATTTCATTTAATGTACATGATTGCAACCTTCTGTATATTTAAAGCAACATATTATTTAGCAAGAACATTAAAACTTGATCATCAACAAATGCTAGCCCCGTCTATCATTGATGATCTTCAAGATAGAGATGAAGCTAGTGCTAAAAAATACGAAATTGCATGCAAAATATCCATTTATGACAATTGGGTAAGATTAACTAGTTTTAGACTCAACAGGATTAACCGAGCACTAAGAAATTTACTATATGGATTCGTTGCATATTTCTTATTTACTGCTTGTCATGTGGTTCAACATTTTTATCCTAAGCTTATATATGGCAATATTGGCTTAATATTGGGAACTCTTTTATTTTTGTTTGTTACATTCAGTGACAGGCTAATTGATAAAAAACTTTGGCGTTGGAGTTAAAACACCTAGCGACAATGGTCTTACAATTATATCTCATTTTCAGAACAAATCTCCTCTATATTTAGATTTAAAGTTAAATTATTGCTTGAAAAAATAAACAGTATGAATTAAGTTATTACAGAAAAGAGTTTTATGCGGTCGCAGACAGAACACCACGGCTTTAGCCGTGGATGAATGAGCCAACCTCGTCTTTGCGTTAGCAGAGGTGAGGTCGGTTCAGCATGAACCGTAAAAGTCAGAACCCCGGGTTTACCCGGGGGAATCTATAGGAAATGAGATGAGTGAGTCACAAAATTCTAGACAAACTAGATTTGCCAAATTTCCAAAATTAATTCAATTTATGGCAGCTATTGCAACGCTTTCCCCTCTTGTTTATTCCTTATATTTGACTATCGAGGATGGATTATGTGCATCTATCCCTCTCTGGTTATTAGTAATATCTATTTTAGGTGCTTTTTCCTTTGGGTTCTTAATGCGAAATAGAGGATTCTTTTCAATAAAAAATATTGATCAAACCCAAAAGAAAACACATACATCAACTATAGATTTTGCTTATGAACCTCCTGAACCACATAATCAAGGTTGGAAACTATCTCGAAGAGCTTTTAGTAGAGCAAATTTACAATTATTCTCTCTCCAAGATGGTAAATTTGGTAAAGTATTACGAATACAAGGTAGTTTTGATTCTTACATGGATTATTTAATAACGCACAAGATATTCCCAGATTTATCAAAGCTGCAATTTATAAGATTCTTTTTAAAGCCTGGAGATAAATGGAGTGTGTATGTAAAAACAACTGTGAAGAGTGAATCTGGCAACAGTAAAAAAACAGTATGGTTTCAACCAAGAATCGGAGATCAAGTACCAGAGCGTATTGGAAACGACTTTATTGAGTGGGCAATTTATGTCCAACACAATAATGAAATGAACGATTGGATATCAATTGAATTAGACATTCCTAAAGCAATTAGAGAAACTATTGGTAAACAAGGTTGGCAGTATTATGAGACAATTGGTATTAGATTAAGAGGTGCAATGGATATTGCCAAGATTGAACTATGCGAATGAGTAAAACATAGCAGACAAGTTCACTCAACAGTTAGTTATACTTCAATACGAAACTGAATCACCTATCACTTTGTGGTAAATTATCATACCCTCTTTAGTTATCACAACTCTCCTTCAATCTTAAATTATTTTCCACTTAACGCTATTTTTATGGCTCAGTAAGTTTTTCCTTTTCAGTTGAAAAAGCCATTACAATTTATCGAGGTTGCCGCTCTGATAAATCTTCCTTGAAAAACATATCTATCCAAAAAAATCTAAGACGCTATGAAAATTAAATTTACAAAGTTGAAAGGAGGTATAAACGAAAATGCAAAAAGAAAATAAATTCAAAGGCAGAATGCCAGATTTCAAAGGCAGTATTGATGTTGTTACGTGGGAAAATACGAACAACGAAGGCGAAACTTACTTGTCTGTTGTTCTTGGAACCAGGGCAAAGCTTGTTCCTTTTGAAAAGCAAAAGGCCGAGCAAGGCTTCGAGGACATCTACGAGTGATTGTGCTCAGCGTCCTAACTTTTATTTCTTTTTTCTTTTTTTCAAAAAAGTGTTTCGCATCCTCATAATAAAGTGAACCATTTTCTCTTGACATAAAATGAATCGGAATTATATTATATTTATATGTGCTCAATCAAAGTTGAGAACCCTCCCAACTTCTTGCCCCCAAGCAAATGGTATAGAGCACAAGGATGAAGACCGTCTGTATGAATCGCAGGCGGTTTTCTATGCTATTTCATACTTAATCCTTAGTACAGACAAAATACTCATTTTATCTGCATTACAACAGATTGCTAATTCCAGGAACCATCTTTGCGATTTTGACACCAATATCTCCGAGTTTTTTAATTTGGTTTACAAGATCAGCTTGAGCTAAATTTGCAGCAGAGGCTTCTTTAACAATGGTAATGAGCTTGTCATATGTTTCTAAATCTGTAGTATCATCAGGTGTAATGGCATCAATATCTTCTTTGGAAAGCCCTAGTAGCCCTTTGATTTCATCTTTGTATATTCCTTCAAAGGCAATCCTGTCCTCATGTATTCGTCGCTGAACCTTCTGTCTAAATGCATCTAAACTCATCTAACCCTCCTTAAATCGATTTCCATTTCTTATTAATTGTCTTGTGAATCTGACTTCTTTGTAATTCCATGGATACCTTTGTCAATTAACTCTTTTATTTTTTGCTTTCCTTCTTCAATTGATGTTTCGGCCTTTTTTGCATCCACAATTAAACCCTGAAGTTTACCACAAAACTCAGTAAGTCCTTTTCCTATCTTGTCTCTTAAATCCTCAGCTCCAAACTGACTCAGAACTTCCTTTTGAGCATCATGAACTTCAATAATTGAAGACAAATGACCGGTTACAATCGAATTCGCATAATGAATGTTATAGTAGGATTGATCAATTGCCCCTATGACACGCTCCTCTTGTCTAAGAAGAGGTAATAGTAATTCATTTCTAAAGGCTTCAACCGAATCTTTTAATTCCTGAAATATAATCTCCATTGCACCAATAGCGTTTGTTTGTGCTTCTACGCTATCCGGATATTGAATTGAACTTTCAAGAAAACCGAATAATGTGAGTTTATCACCAGCTGAAAATTCTTGTTTATCTGTTGTCAGTTGTCGGTTAATAAGAAATGGGGCATACTTTGTATCCACAAATTCATTGATATCTTGTTTCATTCTAGAAAATAACAGCCGTGCCATGTTCTTATGAGATTCGTGGACTTTCGAAATGTCACGTCCAATTGTTGCTGATAGCTCGACTGACTGTTTGGGAACATTCGCACACCCTGAAAATATGCCCATCAAAAGAGCGACTGCGATTAGCATATAAATAGTATAAAGTGGGGATCTGTAAACTGTACTAAAATTCTTGGTTTTCATAACACACCTCATAAAACAAAAACATACCGTAAGTACTAAAAAATAAATAGAATTAGAACAATAGTCAATAGTATTCTGTTAAGATACTCTTATACATTACTAACTATACGATTATGGCGTGTAAACCGAAAGACTTAAATACTTCAGTGGCTTATTTTATGTCATAATTAACGAAAATTCATTTTCGTAGCTTCTATTTGTAACAAAAACGGTTTGCGTTCGGCGTGGGCGTAAGCTGTTTCTGTTACAAAAGAGGGGCAACCGATAAATACTAGAAGAAATTCATACTAGTGTCACAATCAAAATGCAATCTACTACTCTGATACACGACAAAGGTAAAATTGATATTCATAAGAGAAAAGAGAAATACGAGCGTGCACTGAGCCTTTTAGAAAATAACAGTATCATCATTTCACAAAATAAAGAATTGATCCTTAGGTTTATTCGCGATTGCACTCTTGGTAAAACAATTATAGGAAAAAGTAAAAAGAAGATCGGGCCAGCCAGATGTTTGAAATATTTAAGTATCTTGCAGCGATTATCGAGACTGTTTGGAAGATCATTCAACGATGTCTCTCAAAATGATATGGAATGCTTAATTGAAAAGTTGGAATCAGATAGAATAAAAACAGTAAATGGAAAATTGTATGCTGAGGCTACAAAATGTGATATTAAAAAAACTATAAAGAAATTCTGGAAATGGAAAGATGGAAATAATAAGGTTTATCCGGAATTAGTTGAATGGATTGATACTTTTATTGAGATTAAAGACGTTCCTGCACTAACAAGAAGTGAAATTGAGTGTATGATTGATCACACTCCGAATCCTAGAAATAAAGCCCTTCTGATGGTTTTATTTGACTCTGGTGCCAGAGTGGAGGAGCTATTGAATGTGAGACTGAAAAAAGAACATATTTTCTGGAAGGAAAATATAAAGTGTTATATGATTCGACTTGAATATAGTAAAACTAAGCCACGAACTATTTCAGTACCGTTATCAGAGCACTATTTGAGAAATTGGTTAAAACAACATCCGGTGAGCGATAACCCTCAAGCTCAACTATTCCCTTTAACTTATCCTAATCTAAAAATGATTATAAGACGTATTGGTCAGAGAGCTTTAGGGAAAAAAGTAACTCCGCATATGCTAAGGCATAGTTCGGCAACGTATTATGCAAATAGATTGAAAAATCACTACAAATTGTGTTACAGGTATGGCTGGACTATGGCAAGTGATATGGTGAATAGATATCTGGATAGAGAAGGTATCATAGAGGAGGAGACAGCAGAGGTTGTTAAAGCAGATGAGATTATGGGAGCAAAAAGAAAAAACCAAGCTTTACACGAAGAGCTGACTCTTTTAAAAGAGTCTTATTCAGAGCTTTCCTGTCGTTTTGAAAAGTCGAAGAGGAGTGAGACGGGATTAAATATGGGAGATGAATTTATGAAATCATTGATGATTGTTGCCAGACAGCAACAGAAAATGTCGAGAGTATTGGGTGAGCTAACAGGGAAGAGCTTTGATATTGTATTGCCAGAGGCAATTAATAAAAGTGTTAAATGAAAATAGAGAAATATAGCGTCTAAAGACGATATGGATTTGGGTGGGGTGAAACTTCCCCACCCAAAATAATAATAAAAGATGATTAGTGAAGTAAGTGTATATGAGGTTGAAGTATGTGAGAAAAGAAATTATTAATTCCTAAAGATTAACGAGTTCTGGGTTAAGTTGTTGATAGTGTGAAGAATGCGTAAAAATATACTAAAAACAAGTACGGGAATTGGAACTGGAAATGGTTAATTAAATGAACAATGCGTATCACCAAGCCGGTAGTAGACAAGGATCATATTGGGTTATCGCATTACATGCGATGGTTATTTTCGGGATCTGTTATATATTTAATTGCAAAAATACTGTCAATAATTGTCATTTCAGGGAAGAAGTGCAATCTTTATAAATATAATATATCTGGATTAGCAATATCCATAAATTATTATGCTACTAATAAAAGAATTCTTGACAAATAGACTGTTATTATAGTCATTAATGTATAATATTGCGTGTATATCAAGGGGCTAATGGGAGGGTTATTAGAATGAGTTTAATCAATCATAAGCTGTTAAGTGCTCTTTTCTTTTTCTTCGCTGTATTTATCATTTCTGATGTAGCAATTGCTCAGGATTATGTCCAATCCTGTTATGGGTATCCGGAGCATCCAAGCTGCAGCATAAGTCAGTGTCAGCCGAACTTAGATGTATTTGATGTACAACTTGGCGATCCCTATGATACAACTAATGGAACCTTTGTTCAAGCCATTGTTTCCGCTGGAGGTGAAGGGTATAATATGGGCGGTTTCTTCGAAATAAGACTAAGCATTCTTGAGAAAGTGACCTCAGGTATTGGAGGAGCTGTAGTTCAAGGTCAAAAGATTTGTACAAATGATTCAGTTGGCTGGTGCGGTGGCTGTAACGATACCACCTATATTAAGATACCTCTATCCGAAAACATGTACGGATTGGAATTTATAGCGGTAGCTGGAGGTGGTGGCTCCTCATTTGATTGTGCATGTTCAGCCTCTGTTATTATTCCGATCGGCATATCGGCTACTGAGGTCGAAACCACTGTCCCTCCTTGCCAAGCTCAGATATTTGATCCAATCGATGCTAGAAGCGGTAATGTGTACTATGAACAGCGTGACGTTTCTATAGGATCTTGGACTGGATTGCCTATTGTATTCACCCGTAGCTATAACAGCTCAGCTACAGTGGAACCAAAAAGTGTTCTAGGTCCGAAGTGGACTCATAATTTCAATTATAGTATTTCTACTGCTGGTGACACAGTTTTTATGAGAACTGGGACAGGCCAGCTATTACCATTTCTTTCCGAGATGTACCCTTTGGGTATTGGCCATACATATGAAGTTGATTATGATACTGTAACTGAGCGTTATTCAATATTGGAGTATTCAACGGCCAGACGATTTGTTTTTTCCGATGACGGTACTCTGGATTCGCTCTATGATAGAGAATATGGCCGTTTGTCATTTACCTATAATAGTGACACATTGTTATCAAGAGTAACCGACGCAGCCGGGCGATATTTGACATTTCACTATAACGATAACAAAAAACTTGACACTCTAAAATTCTCTAATGATTCTTTGGCAGCTGCATATGAATACTCTACAGTAGGCGATACGCTGAAGAAAGTAACTTATAGTAATGGAGACTGGGAATCTTACAACTATACCTCAGAGTATAAGGCAAAAGGACTTTTAAATGAAGTAGAAACCTCGGATAACACTCGGCTTAATTTCGGATATGATGCTTTGGCGAGGGGAACATTTGGAGCCATAAATGACACCATGAATGTGGAGAATATTCAATATTATATGGACTCTCAAGGTTCAAACAACTTCATTCATCAAACTATTGCGACCGGTTCCGATACCGTAACCTATGAGTCCGATTTTGCCACAGATAGTAGTCATCGGGTTTTGACCAAAATATATAATGGGGGGTGTTCTAATTGCGCCAGCGAGTATCGCTATTATGGTAATTATGATCTTCGGGCCATTACCCACGCTAATGAGCGAGTAGATAGTATGGATTACACTCAGCATGGGAATATGGACAAGTTGTGGAGAGATAAGGGTGGATCCAATGAACGATTAACAACAAACACATTTGGTGGAACTTATAATAACCTTTTAACTTCTACTATCCCGAGTTTGCATAGCATTACCGACGCTGTTACGACTTATGAACGTAATGGTAATGGCGATGTTCTTTCTTTAGAGATAAGTGGCTCAATAGATTCAAGTCGAACATATGAGCATACAGTTGATTTTGATTATGATAGCTATGGAAGACTGGAGAAGATTGATCGCCCACGGCCAAACACGGATGTTTACGACACTACCGGGTATCATTACCATTCTAACGGAGATTTGCAATATATAAACCATGCAAATGGCACAACTACGGAATATGGTGAATTAGACTATCGGGGCAATTTAACTTGGAAAGTATCACTAAATTGTGATACAACCCGTTTTGAATATGACGACTATGGTCGATTGAATGAAGTCACTATCAGAGCAGGTGAGTATTGCAGCCTTTCTACTTCATTTGAAAGAAATTATGCCGGTGACATTACAAAAGTGACGTATCCTAAAGGAAACTATTTAGAATACTCATATTATGACAATGGCCTGTTAGAAGATATAGAGAATCAGTTCGGCGGAAGAGTTCACTATGAGTATGACCTATATTCCCGGTGTAGCCTTGAGGTCTATTATGATTCTCTTGATACTATGTTCAAGTATGGAAGATATCTATATACTCCGCGAGGACAATTGGAAAAGATTGTATTTGATGACAGCACCTTTTACGAGTTTGAATATGATGAAATGGGAAACCGTACACTTGTTGTAGACGCCAATGCAAATTCAATAAGTTACAAGTATGACAACTTAAACAGATTGGATACAATATGGCAGTATAATGGCAATGTCCTGTACAATACAGCCCTAGAGTATGACAATAATAGCAACCTGAGCAAGGTTATTGATCCGGATAGCAATGAATATATTTACTCTTATACCGACAACGGCTTGCTTGAATACGATAGTAGTGGGGCAAAAGGAGCTACTCGATACATTTATGATCCGGGTGGAAATTTGGTTGCGATAAAAAACGCTGCAAGCGATTCAATCGATTTTACTTACGATGAGGTTAATCGATTAACCAGAATTGCATTTCCGGACAGTCAAAATATAAGCTATGAGTATGATGGGACACAATACTCTTATGGTCTCGGTCGGCTCTACAAGGAAACTACCCCTGCCTGCACAACAACCTATCAGTTTGATCGTTACGGTAGATTGTTTATAGAATACCGTATTACCGCCGGTGACACTTTAAGCCGGAACACTCTGTATCAGTATGATGCCAATAGCAATCTAACAGCAATTAACTTTCCTTCCGGATATAAATGTGTCTACAATTACGATAACCTTGATCGTGTTACCACAGTCGCTTGGACGAAATCAGTCGGTCATTATGAATTTGATACTTTAGTCTACAATATCAAGTATGATCCCTTTGGTGATATGACAGAATGGACTCTTGGAAATGGTATTAAAGTATCCCAATCTCACAATTTGCGCTATTTTATTGATGAAATCTCTACCGATACGTTTAATATTATGGGAAGAAGCTACGAGTTTGACAGCGTTGGCAATATTACCTATATTGAAGACATGCTGGATTCAAGTAACAATATCGCAATAAGTTATGATAGTCTAAATCAAGTCAGAACTGCAGCTAGTTCAATGTTCCCAGATAGTCTTCGCGAGTATTTATATACAAAGAACGGAAACCGAGATACTCTTGTAGTGGATACTGGAACTGCACAGCAGACAATTATTTATGAGTACTCAGATAATAGGCTGACACAAATAATTGATACAGATACTACATATTGGAGTTATGATGATTTAGGCAATGTGATAACAATTAGAGCCGGAACTGATTCTACTACCTTTCAGTATAATGATAATGGACAATTAGTATCAGTTGATGATGGCTCAACTGCACAATACTACTATGATGGTCGTGGCCGGCGAATTAAAGTTGTTACTGGAAGTTCAGGACGATATATCTTTTATGATCCAGCAGGTAAAATTATGAGTGAATTTCGTACAGGAACTATTAAGTGGGATCGTGACTTCATTTATTTAAATGGAAGAATTGTTGCTCGACTGGAAAAACACTACGATTCAGGTATTGAGTCAGCGAATGCATTTTTAATTATTGACGATATTGGGCCTATTGATCTAACTCCGTTGCCAACTGACGTTGATGTCTTTTACTACCACACTGATCATCTAGGAACACCATTGGTTTTGACGAATGAGTATGGGTCCATTCGCTGGAAAGCCAGATACTATCCATTTGGGGAATTGGCGTATGAATGGGCTTCCGCCAAGAACTATATTCGTATGCCCGGCCAATGGCATGACGAAGAGACCGATTTATACTATAATTGGCACCGGTATTATGATCCGACTACTGGGAGATACTTGCAACCTGATCCAATTGGTTTGGCAGGCGGGATGAATTTATATGCGTATGTGGGTAATAATCCGACAAACGCATTCGATAAGAATGGAATGCTATTCGAGCTTATATGGGATGATCCGATTGAGAGAGCGCGACATATGAATGATACTATTAACTATTGTGATTTTCTGGAACATGTTGAGGGAAGAACCTTGGAGGAAATAATACATGAAGCTGATGAATTGAATAATCCGCGTACTGTTTATAATGCCGAAGGTCCCCATGGCGATTTCCGGTATGTAATAGACCCTGCTAACCCAAACCAGGTTATTGATATGAGGCATTTTCTTGTTGTTGGGCCACAAGGTGAGTTCGCTGGCTTATTTGCTGAAATTTTGCAGGGACCTTTAGGGGATCTTATTTATTCGGATAAAGGAACGGTCGTTGATAGGACAAGTTATTTTGATGCGCAGGATTTCTTCTCGAATAATCTTGGCGTTATATGGTATGCACAGTATTATATGTTTGAGCCAGATTTACATCAATCGCTTAAAAAGTATTTCGAAAACCGTGCAGGATTGAACAAGAAAGGAATACGCAGGAAATGAAAAAATATATTGTAATTGCAGTAGTCGTGACCATCTGCATTATCATTTATGCCGTGTTGCCTGTAAAAACAAACCATAAATTCGACAGATATTATGAGCATTGTGATCAAGTTGAGATAGGCATGACTCATGAACAAGTTCTTGAACTTTTAGGAGAGCCGGAGACAATACATTATGTAAGAAGAGATACTATCACTGAAGAATACTGGAATTATCCAACGAGCAGTAGAGCATCAACCTCAAATCGATGTAGATTCGATTCTACGACTCAGCGAGTGATAGTAGTTTACTGTAGAGACCGTTCACGCAAGTAACAAATGAAGTAAAACCGGGTGCCACAGTCCTTTAGTTGTATGAAGGGAAGCGATTTGTTGGAAGCCGCGGAAATATGCAAATGGGGAATTGTGGTATGAGTGAATGTTGGCAAAAAATAATATTCGACTTCCGAACCGTAGTAAGATGAGGAATCCAGATTGTATTATAATTGTCAACTTTCTAGACCCAACGATGTGGAGGATCTGAACGTAACGCCAGTTGTAGGAATTATTCCAAGCGGCACTCGAACTGAAAAGTTCTTTCTATAGTGATGTTAAAACAGCTTGACGAGATTCGAACTCAGGTAGCGAAAGGTCACCACGGCTCGGAGAAGATGATTGAAATAACTGAAAAATGATAGTATCTTGGCTACATCCAAGGTTCTCAAAGCCTTTATTCTAACAGCGTTCTAACAATCTACTTCGCACAACTCAACGGAACTTAACGCAACTTGAACCAACTTTACTTTACTTAACACAAGTCACAGCAACGAAATGCACCTAAATGAGGGCATTTTATAAACTTAGCAAAAACCACCGAATGAGAATCCCTGCCTCTCCGCTTTAGATATTCTAACACAGTAACGCTATGTACAACAATAGAATACGAAAAATAAGCTCTCCGTAAATTTAATCTTATACCTATATTTGACATTTACCCTATAAATAAATGAATTCTGCCTAACTCAATTTCACATTAGTTAAATTTTAGCTCTATTTAACCTTGCTACTAATCCAATTCTCCTTTCTGATATGCCAAAGCTACAAAACTATCTCTTATTTGTAAACCAACCGTATCCTAATTGCAACTCATCTGTGTCCACTTTTGGCTGAAACGACACAGTTTATTGGCTGGGGCCTGAGAGGCATTTAATTTCGATAGACTCTGAATGGGTATGCATAAAATTTGGAGTAGTGTGATATATCGTACCCCACCAGACAATTTTCAATTTCATTATAGCATATTTCTTAGCGCTTCGTAAGGAGTTTTTCCATTAAAGGCACCATGCGGCCTCTCGAAATTATAGAATTTTTCCCATTCCGCCAGTTTTTTGTTTAGATCCACATCGTCGGTGTAGGTCAGCAGCTGATAAAACTCCTCTTTGTCAGAACGGTGGAATCTTTCGACTTTTCCGTTGAGCTGCGGTGAGTGAGGTTTGATGTAAACATGGCGGATGAGAGTCCGGTACACGCTCGACCTGGAGGTCTTGACAGCGTGATATCGCTCCAGATACCATGTAATCCGTTCAGGGTCAAAATGGTAAACCTTTCTTAAGTGAAGGATCTTTTCAACTATCTCGGGAGACAACTGTCTCGGATGACTCTTTGCAATTGGTTTCTTCCGTATTAACCCCTCTTCTCCATGATTATCATACGCCTTTTTCCAACGATAAAAAGTCGACCTGGGAACCTTATACTCTCGGCATATCTTGGCAGTGTTGCCCAACGCTTCAGCTAAATCTAACACCAATTTCTTCACTTGAACTGTTCGTACTGGAATACTCGACATACTTACCTCCATATTGTGACTTACAAAATAACACAATATGTCTCACATGGTCTGATATATCTACAACGAGTATTGAGAACATTGGGATTTGACAGACAACAATTAATTGTTATATCGTATTCGTCAAATCATATAGTAGCAAGTACTTGACATTCATGATGATGGCGATGAAGAAACTTAGGAATGCGAATCTAGAATTCCAATATAAAGTTCTGCGCGAGTTATACTGATTTTAATATAGTGCGCTATTCAGCATACGATTAGACAAATTCCCCAAAATAAATGTTATGAATATCTTGTAAATTTTCCGGTTTATTATTAATTTGGAGGTCGGTTATTATTCTAATTAATCGCTTGCTATGATTACTTGTTATATGTTTATTTAATTATGAATGGTGATTTTATGATTAATCGTTTTTAGGCGGGATATCTAAACATATTGACAAAATGAATAAGAGTGCACGTTTGAAACCCGGCGAGCGTATAGGAAAAATTATCCTTGAACGCAATATATTTGTAGGCGACTTGACGGAAGCATGGTTAGGTAGTTGTGAAGAGACAGGGAATCTGAGGTTTATCAAAACGCCAGTTCCTGATTCATCGGAAGTGACTGCAAAAATACTAAAAGAATCTTTTGATGGGCAAGCTAGTTTGTATTCCACCGGTATTCTTCGCGCAAACTCCATTTATTTCAAAGACGGCCGTCTATTCATTGAATATCCATATATAGACACTACCATTTGGACAGAATTAACTCCCGAAATACTGCTTGATTTTCCAATTCCTACTATTACTCAAATGAGTTTAATTATAGATTATATCCATCTTATGGGTTTGGTACATCGCGACATTAAGTTATCAAACTTTCTTGTTAATACCACAACAAAACAACCAGTAGTTATTCTTACGGATCTTGATTTTTTATGCTCTGTCAATTCCCCTTCGAAAGCAAAAATAATGGGGACACCCGCACATATCGCTCCCGAGATATTAGGCAATTATAGAGCAGTTGCGGAATCAGATAATTATTCACTTGGAATTTCGTTGAAATTTGCGATTGAACAAATCGAGCAAAGAGAAGCGTATAATCATAAATCCAAGGCGACTCTCCTGAAGGGGATTAACAATTTGGTGCTCGAATTAATACAACAGAGCATTTATAGGCGCCCTCATTATCTCACTAAAGCCCTTCTAGTCAATGGAATAGTTGATAAGACCGATTATTCAGATATCCTAAAGCGCCTTTTTGCTATGGTAATTTTATCCAAATATTGGAACTCTGATAGAAACAACTTAAACAATTCGAAAAAAATGGCTGGATTTCTTAGAACTCAGTGTAAAATAATATATCTTCATCAAGATTTTGTTGACCTTTTATCCGAGACATATGAACAAAGTCGCGTTGGCGCACTCCGGATAATAAAATTATTAATTTTGAATTCTGATCTAAAACTTACAGCGGATTATTGGCACCTAAATATCGATGATGATAATCTTTTGAAGATTTATTTGAAGCTTGAAGAATCCAGCAAAAGAAATCTTTACGGAGACCGCGATAAAGACCATGAACTCATTTGATTCTATATTTAAAGAACTGAATGTAATTTATCAGCATGAACTTAGGGGTAGATATCAATTCGCATATTTGAAGGCTAAAAGACTTTACAATCAGATAGTAAATAATCGAACTAAATTACAAAATCATGCATTAATTGCCGTACTAGGTAAGCTTTGTACTTTAGCCAATAATCTAAATAGGCTTTCTGACTCTTCAGCCCATTTCGCTGACCTTATTAAGCAAACGCATAAATGTAATTGCTCAAGGCTTCCCCTTTTATGTGAATCTGGCAAAGTCGCAATCACGTTGGGGAACATTGATGATTTGAAAGAAATAATTAAATTGGGAAAGGCTGAATCACAAAGCCTACAACACAATAAATTTACTTTGGAATTATTAAGGCTTGAGGCGCTATTGTATATTGAGACTAGTAAAAATGATCAAGGAAATGAATTATTGCAATCTATTTTAAAGCAAGCAATTAAACTAGATTTACCAGAAAATATTGCAGCTGTATACTTTTCCATTGGGATTTTAAATTTACGGCAAGGTGAATACCAACTTGCATTAGGCTCCTTCCAATCTGGCCAAAAGGCAATCAGAAATCACACTGGGGCAACTCATTGGATTCCAATCCATAGCGCTTTGGCGAATTTATATTATAGATTGGCGAATTACAAAAACGCTATAAAGATGGCAAAGAAAGCAGTTAGATCCTATTCTGATGGACATAAAAATGAGCAAGCACTTGATGCATATAGGATTCTTGTACTTGCCTATTTAAAACTAAACGAATTTAATAAAGCCGAATACTGGTTACAACATTATAGAAATCTTGGGATGTGCGATGAAAGCGGGCGATCGTTGGCGATATATTATATGTTGGCCGGCATACTCCAACATAGTCGTGACGATTTTGAAAATGCAACCGGTTCATTCTATTCAGCGCTTCAAGTCGCTGAAAAACCTGAGATGAATATGATTCGTGGCGAAGTTTATATGAGGCTAGCCAATGTTGCTCTCCAAACTGGTGATATTGATAAATGCTCGGATTGGTTGCGTAAGGCCAGACCTATTTTTAGGAATGCCGGCGATAAACATTCTCAGGCTAGAATTAATTTACTTAAAATTTTAAATGATGTGTATAATAGGAAAAAATCAAACCAAGAAAATCTGAAGAATGCAACAATTGCACTGTTTAATATTAACAGTGTTTATCATACAGGTGTTGCTTTATTTCATTTACTTTTAGTTTCTGATTTGGTGACAGTTTCCACCGAGCAAACACTGACCAATGAATATATAAATCAACTTCATAACTCAGATGGACCATTGTTGAAGGCGGTGTTATATATTCTTGATTGTACGCGGGATAAAAATATTAACCAAGAAGAAAATATCATAATTTGGAAGAATGTATTGGCATTATTTAAAAATCAAGGACATGGATTCCTTCGCATTCTCATAATTATTAAAATTGCAGAATATTATTCAGAGGTATTAAAAGAATCCAGTGCGCGTAAGTATCTTCGTTATGCTCGCAACCTTTTGGAAGGTTTGCGCAATAAGCAGTTGATCTATTATATTGATGACCAATTGGACAAGGTTTTACCACAAGGGGGAATTTATTCTCATCAAATTGCCGCCTTTACCTATACGTCGGATATTCTAAAAAATATTAATGATTATGAGAAGGTTTTGCAAAGCCTTATAAAACTCGCAGTCAATCAAACAGGCGCTGAACGAGGGGCATTTCTGCTTTATTCAAAGGGTTCAGATAAATTGCAGGTCAAAGCGTATTTGAATTGCGATAACGAAAGCCTAAGGGATATAGAGACATTAAGTAAAAGTATTACTCTGGCCAGTGTTGAAAAAAAACAAACATTGTCAATCTCAAATGCCCAAACTGACAAAAGAACACAAAAATTCAAAAGCGTAATCCTGTATAATATTACATCTGTTTTATGTGTACCCATATTACACGGGGAGGATAAAATAGGTGTATTATACCTTGATCATCATACCTTACCGGCGCTATTTGAAGAAGCGGATCTTGTATTTATTATCTCAATGGTTGATTTTATTTCATCGATTTTATTGACTAGTAAAGACTATCGAACTCAGATTCTTACCAATGACAAATTGCAGCAAGACTTGAATCATATGGGATATAGTCAAATATTCATTACACAGGACTCAACACTGTTAGATATGCTTACTAAAATTACTGAGATAGCCAAAACAAATGCCAATGTACTTATACTTGGCGAAAGCGGTACGGGCAAAGAAATTATTAGCCATCTAATTCATGATGGTAGTATTCGTTCTAATGGCCCCTTTGTCAGTCTTAATTGCGGGGCGATTGCAAGTGATCTGATTGTAAGTGAATTGTTTGGAATTGCTAAAGGTGTTGCCACAGGTGTAGATAGGAGGGAAGGCAAATTTCAATCTGCTGATGGAGGTACTTTATTCTTAGATGAAATTGGTGATATGCCCTTAAAGTTGCAAATGAAAATATTAAGAGCTATTGAGTATCAAAGTTTTGAAATGGTAGGGAGTAATAGGACGATTTCTACGGATATTCGATTTATTTTCGCCACAAATAAGAATCTCCGTTATTTAATAAAAGAAGGGTTATTCAGAGAAGATTTATACTACCGGATAAATACAATTGTCATTGAAATTCCCCCTCTTAGAAAACGATCCGGCGACATACCATTGTTGTTGGAACATTTTATTAAGATATTTTCTGTGAATAATCGAGCCCCCATATTCTCCATACCTACTATGGAATGGTTAATTACTTATCGTTGGCCAGGAAATGTAAGGGAATTAAAGAACTTTTCTGAGAGATTTTGTATTCTCCATCCAGGTGAGACTATCTTACCAAATATGCTTCCTCGAGATATAATGGACCCCCAAGTACGGGAATTGCATCAGAAAGTTGGAGAAATGACTGAGAAAATTAGAATTGAAGAAGAACTAAAAAACAATAATTTTAATGTTGATGCTACGGCAAGATCAATGGGATATTCAGCGAGTACACTGCGCCGTAGAATTAAGAAGCATAAAATAAGGCGATGGCCGGCGAAATAAGAGTTCCACCATATTTTCCACCACTTTTTCGACGATATGGTGGATTATTGGTGGATTTGCATATAAGAATCCTCCAAGTGATATCAATAAACCGGGTAATTTGTTAGTATTAAAGTGATTTTGAGCAGTAATTGATTGCTAAACAACCGATTACTAACGAATTTGTGGTTTTGCCAACAAAATACAATTAACTTTAATTATATCCTTAACATGGCAAGGTAATTGCTTCATAATTCTTGAATAAGTTTTTATTAAGGAGTTTAAGGGTGAGTTTAAAAAATAATAAAAAGCCAAAAATATTCTCTCAGGATGAAGCCAGAGCTGCGGCTAAAGCCATTTTACAGGCATACTGGAAGTCCAGTGATTTGCCAATTGATCCTGAAGAAATTGGTGCGTACTTTAATGTTAGATTTGTGGAAATTGATACAGATGATGATGTTGCCGGTGGTATATATAAAAAATCCGGTTATCCTCCATTAATATTTGTAAATGATAGGGATCACACAAGTGAACATAGGCTTACAAAAGGGCATGAACTTGGACATCTGTACTTGAGACAAGTTGTTAATAATGAAAGAGATAGTACTTATGAATATATGGACCTACGTGCTACTCTTATACGCGATGATGTTAATAATGCCGAGGGTTTCGCAAATGCATTTGCCAACGAACTAATCATGCCTCAGGAATTATTCGAACAACACTGGAAGCAAAATAAGGATTTCTTCAAGATGAGTAGTATTTTCGGAGTTTCTATTAATGCGATAAAACGCCGTTTAGAAGAGTTGGGGCTCTAACAATTTAAAGAATTGGCAAGTAGGAATGGCAGACATAGACGATAAGGCTATACGTCCAGAAATTAAGGAAAAGCTTGAGCCATTTTATTTCGAGCGAGAAAAAGAACAATACAAGCAAAAATACCGCAAGATTTATGGACCAATATTAACGGCAGTTATGATCTTTCAATTAGTGTTCATGGATGTCATATTGTGGCAATTGGGGAATGGCAATCTTAATTTACCTACCGTGGTGGTAAGTGTCTTCATTACTGGAATATTCGCTTCGGTAGCCGGTTTTGTACTAGTAATTGTTAAGTATCTTTTCGATGACAAAGATCGAATCGGCAAATCAAAAAAATAATCGTTAAATACCCAGACATCAGGATGAAGGCGATAAAGATACCGAGGAAGATGATGATTAGGGCTTCAAAGAGAGTAGTTAGAGTTCCGATTTAATGATCGAATTCAGATTCCTAAAAGCCTGTCGTTTTTTCCAACAGTTTGCAGCAGTTTCACAAATTGCCCACTTAACGACCATCTATTAACTCGAAAACATAAAATTCACCCCCCTTTTCAGATGATTACAAATCATATTTTCTAACGATTTTCTAACAATCTACTTCACCCAACTCGACGGAACTTAACGCAACTTGATCCAACTTGACTTAACTTAACTCTAGTTGTAGCAGTAAAATACGCTGAAATTATTGCTATTTATGAACTTAGCCAAAATCACCGGCTGAGAATCCCAGCCTCTCCGCTTTAGAAACAGTAGGAACAACGTGACGTACTGTTTCTTAACCCTTTGTTGAAAACAAAGGGTCCCACTCCTCAATCTCCCCGTTTTATTCTTACGAGCGAAGCGACGTACGCGGTTTTAACACTTTATCGTAGATAAAGGGTCCCTAGCTTGAATCTCCCAAAGCAAACAACTTATGAGCGAAGCGAAGAGTCTCTTTCAGCATCTTTGCTCTATTCAATGATTATCGGCGGGTCACAATTCCGCTTCGCGAAATCAAGACCCACCGCAACAAATAAAGTTACTGTTATCGGAGTACCAAGAAGCTGGCCAGCATTCAGTTACCTGTAATGGCCGGGATGAATCAGGTAATATGGTTTCTTCAGGTATTTACTTCTACCGGATTACAGTCGGGGGATACACTGATACCAAGAAGATGACGCTATTGAAATAAAAGCACCATGATGAGGGGGATGAATCTCAGTTGACCCATGGGTTGATTGAGCACAAAGACCCGGTGAGGATCGTGCTCTCCTTGCCGGGTCTCTTTATGTCAGTTTGGCACTGTGCTTGACAAAGGCAATCTACTTATCAATAAAGAAACAATTTAATCAATCATGGATATACAATACCTATCTATTGTAGAGTATCTTTGTGCTATCCTTATATTTACAGGACAACAAGGCTAATTAGTTAATAGTAGGTTGGTTACGCCAACTATATATACAAAATATTCGTTTTTTTTCTTGCACATACTAGAGTTTTGTGTTAAAATAGAACGTCTCGTGATTTATGCATATTATGAGATTTATGGAAAAGGTGGTGCTATTTGAAGATTTTAGGGGAATCCAAAATGAAAATAGACCATAGTCGAGGCCCTGCAGGCATTCCTGTTTGGGTAGGCATTGTTTTATTATTACTCATTTCGGGATTAGCCCAGGGAAATGATTTAATATCGGATGAGACTTGCCTTGATTGCCATGATACCATGCAGGAATCTCTGAAAAACACCCCCCATCAACTGTCTTCATTACAAAAGAATACTTCTACGGAAATAGCCTGTATAAATTGCCATTCAGGTGCAGAGATTCATGTCGAAGATCCTGAAGTCGGAAATATATCAAATCCTGCTCGCCTTGAGGGGTTTGAAGCAAGGCAGGCGTGTTCTAATTGTCATAAACCTCACGTTGGTATGGATAATTATGGTTTTGATGTGCATAGCGAATTGGAACTCAATTGCTCCAATTGTCATAAAGTTCATGGCGGGCATAGTGGGCTGCTATTAAGTAAAAAAGCGGAATTCTGTCTTAAATGTCACGAAGAGATGAAAAATCCATTCTCCCGCAGATCTATGCATCCGGTCAACCAACAAACAATAACCTGTTTAAGCTGTCATAGCATGACCAAACGAAAAGACATGTCAACGGGCTTTGAATTTGAGCGAGTATGTCAGGATTGTCATCCTCAGCAGGCCGGGCCATTTCCCTTCGAACATGAGGCTGCCAATGCTTATGCCGTAGAAGGAAACGGATGTCTCTCATGCCATGATCCTCATGGCAGCGAAAATGACAAGCTGTTAAAGCAAAGTGGAGAGGAATTGTGTTCGTCGTGCCATATGACACCGCCCGGGCATTTGAATCTTCCGGCGCTTCATGGACCTATAAGGGACATTGAAAATTGTGTTGCTTGTCACAGTGCTGTACATGGGTCGTTTACCAGCCATAAGCTGCTTGATCCTTTTTTACAGAGCCGGCTGGGTAGTCCTCAAGACTGTAACCAATGTCACGACCTTTCAGATTAGGTAGGCGGATGATGAAAAATATTGGTAAAAGCGTACTAGTGATAAATGCGATTATTGTTCTTCTTCTAATAGCATCGATAAACGCGGATACTGGTGGCGGAAAACTGAAACTGGGGTACCTGTATACTGACGAAGTAGGTAATCTGGAGGTCAATCAGGAAACATTTAATACCTACGAAGGCGCAGTATTTTCACTTCTGGATATGGTCTATCTCTTTGATGGCGGTCTAAGTATCAATGCGGATATGCAAAACATAACGCTCAATAACCGCAATTTGACAGCCTCAATTTCAAAACCGGGATTGTTCAGTATTTCTGCTCACAATAATCAGTATCGCCGCAATTATGAATTTAATGGCGGCAACTTTACCCGCCGACGCACAACATCATTTAATGGTACTTTCAAACCATTTTCATACGCACAATTGTTTGCCGGATTTGGTGTGACTGCCAAGAAGGGCGTCTCTAATGATCTGATTGCTGAAACATATGACACGGTCAACGTCGATTACTCCCATACCACTTTCAATTTCGGCGCCAATATGCTCTATAAAAAGAATAGCCTGTTCTGGGAATATCGTCATCTTGATTTTTCAAATAATGTGGAATCTGAACTGTATAATACTGGTCGCACGGCAGATGCTTTCCGCCTGAGTGGATCAACGTTAATTCCAAAATACGACTGGATTCTGGTCTCCGGCGGATACCATTATCGCCTTGACAAAATAGAGAGCAACTCCACAGAGTTAAAAACGAATCTTGGATGGGGAGCGGCCAAGTTGTATATCCCTCAGCGGTATATTATCAACTACCGCATTTCGTATGCCCGCACAAATCATTCCGCTACTCTGAGAGAAACGGATAACGTTATTAACACAATCTCTATTGGTAAATCATGGGCCGGGAAATTTGGATTACGAATTGGCTATGAGAACCGTGTTGCTGATGACTTGACCGATCGAACAGAATCCAATGGTTTGCTACTCAACGGCTGGCTAAAAATAAAAAAACAATTACTCGTGCGAGTATTTACATCGACCAGGGAAAACAATGTCGTCAATGGTACAACGTTAATTGGGGAAGAATCTATTGCCCGACATAAAATAACAGCGATATATACACCATCAAGTCGTGTTAGTCTTCGGGTTCAATGGAACGGACAATTTGCTTCTCATGATCCGGATACACAGATTAGGGATACGCTGACAGACACTGAAGTTGGCAGCAAAGTAGATTATAATACACTGACCGCGTCGTTGAAGCTGTCAGCACCTGATTACGGAAAAATCATCGTCAGCCACACATATTATCGTGGTCAATTTGAGAATAACAGCGCTGATTTGTCTTATGAGTTCTCTGATCATCTGTTCCGGGCTTCAATCTATCCCAACAGCTATAAGAATCTGTCGGTCTTCGCATCCGGTAAGTATTATCGGAGCAGGCGAAACCGTGATGTAGAAAAAACCAGTATCAGTATAAATGCCGAATACGTTCTGAAAGATACATATACAATCGGAGCGCAATATGAGGCATATAATTTTGACAATTTTCTGGTGTTCAAAGAATACTACACCACAAATATTGTCCATTTCTATGTAATAAAGAATTTTGAAATATAGCAGAAGAAGTGAGGTTGTTATGCAACAATTGAGACTTGTGCTAACACTGGCTATTGCCTTACTACTGGTTATTGGGGGCTGTACTCGTGAGACAGTCACGAATAACGAGATTATTAAGGAAATAAGTCCTGGAAATGCTGCGTACATTGGCAGTGAAGAATGTGGTATCTGTCATCAAACAAAATATGATGATTTTATGAAAACCGGGCATCCTTATAAGCTAAACAATGCCGCCGATGTCGCCCCTGATACCGGGTATTACCCCTTCACGAGCGTCCCCAATCCTCCGTCGGGAGTAGCATGGGCAGACGTGACGAAAGTAATCGGAGGTTTTTGGTGGAAGGCAAGATTTATTGCCAATGACGGTTATATCGTCACCGGTACAGATGTCCAGTATAATCTAATTGATGGTTCCTGGGCGGCCTATCACGATGGTGAAGTAAAACCATACGCTTGCGGCCCTTGTCATATGACCGATTATGAAGCTGTTGGAAACCAGGAGGGTTTGCCTGGCTTGGTAGGTACTTGGGCCTTCGATGGCGTTCAGTGCGAAGAATGTCATGGACCGGGTGAATTGCACGCTGCGGCGCCATACGATATTGGTTTAAAAATTGATAGATCCTCAGAACAGTGCGGAGGGTGCCACATCCGGGGCGATGTGAATCAGATTCCTGCCAGCGGCGGTTTTATCAAGCACCATGAGCAGTGGAATGAAATGTTTACGACCAAGCATCAGGCTCTTGATTGTGTCGATTGCCACGATCCGCACATTGGTCTGCACCCTAATAATCCTGATCGCGATATGGCGATAAAAATCAAATGTCAAAGTTGTCACCTTGATGAGACTAAAAGCTTCCTGGCCAGTTCAATAAACCACTCCGGAAGCTCAGCAGGTCCGGATTGTGTTGACTGTCATATGGCCAAGGCGGCTAAATCAGCCAAAGCTGCTGGCCCTTATGAAGGCGATATCCATTCCCATCTGTTTAGAATCAATACTGACGCCGATGCGGAAATGTTTAGTGAAGATGGCTCTACCGCTAATGGATATCTTACTCTTGAGTTTACTTGTTTGCAGTGCCACAGCAGTAAAGATAAGGATTGGGCTGCAACTTATGCCAACTCGGTGCACGCCTCGGCCTCAAATGTATCAGATTATGTCGGTAGTGAAGCCTGTGCAGCCTGTCATCAAACTAAGTATGATTCGTTCATAAAGACAGGCCATCCCTATAAAGTGAATGAAGCCGCAGATATTGCCCCGGATACAGGGTATTATCCGTACACCAGCGTTCCCAATCCGCCAGCAGGTGTTGCCTGGGCTGATGTGAATAAAGTTATTGGAGGATTCTGGTGGAAAGCTCGGTTTATTGATAACGATGGATACATTATAACCGGTTCTGACGTTCAATACAACCTTGCTGATCAATCCTGGGTAGCATATCATGATGGCGAAACTAAACCGTATGCTTGCGGTCCCTGTCATATGACTGACTATAAGCCGATTGGCAATCAGGAAGGCAAAGAAGGACTTGTCGGAACCTGGGAATTCAATGGAATTCAGTGTGAAGAGTGCCATGGCCCGGGTGAGAGCCATATTGCCGATGCTTATAACGTTAAGATGATTGTCGATCGAACTTCCGAGCAATGCGGCAAGTGCCATATCCGTGGCAATGTTGCGGCTATTCCCGCAAGCGGTGGATTCATCAAGCATCACGAACAGTGGAATGAGATGTTTGCTTCAAAACACAATGCGCTGTCATGTATCGATTGCCATGAGCCGCATATCGGATTGCATCCCGATAATCCTGATCGTGCTTCGGCAATCAAGACTAAGTGCGAAACTTGCCACTTTAACGAAACGGCCACTTTCGCAAATACCACAATTGATGATCATGTCAGTGAAGGTTTAACCTGCATAGATTGCCATATGCCGAAGGCTGCCAAGTCAGCTTTGGCTGTCGGTCCTTATGAAGGTGACATTCACTCGCATCTATGGGGAATCAATACCGATTCCACAGCCCAGATGTTTACTCCGGACGGTAAATTTGCGAATGGCTATTTAACTCTGGAATTTACTTGTTTGCAGTGTCATACAGATCCAGCCGAAACCAAGGAATGGGCGGCACGGCATGCGAAAGATGCACATGGACCAATGCCGGTAGAGGAAACTAATTTCCTTACCAGCCATAAAAACTGATATTAGCTATTGGCGTTGATCATTTTAGAGCCTCTTAAATTCTAAGGGGCTCTTTTCTTTAAATTTATTATAGTCTTATTTCAATGTAATTGAGATGGATTGCAAGTCTATTTAGTCTGTAATAAGTTTTGGTATTTAAGTTGTTATCTCAAAAAGACGATAAAAATCAATTGCCGTAGAATAAACTATATCTTAACTTTCATTGCCACCTGTCCTGATTACTTGAAGACGTACACCAAACTGGTGGTGCTGATATTTTGGGTATTTTTGCGGAGGATATGGAATATGAAAAAATCAATTAGTTATCAGATTATTGCTTTGGTGATGTTTGTGACTCTGTTTTGTGGCGTGACACTTGCGGGTGACGTCAAAGAGAACCTGACCTACCAGGGCAATAAGGCCCGTATTGCAGTGGGTAATATCAAGGCGAAAGCGGACAAGTGCACCTATGACATGGCGGCGTCTATTGGGGAAATGCTATCGACGACCCTGACCAACAGCGATAAATTCATCGTTCTGGCCAGTCAGGAAGAGGTTGCCGAGTTGGCCGAAGAAATAGACTTCGCTCAATCGGGATATGCCGAAGAGGGGCGTGGGCCTCAAAAAGGGCTGATGGAATCGGCCGACTTGTTGATCACCGGTGCGATAACCGCTTTTGAACCGGATGCCGGAGGAAAAGGCGGCGGTTTAGGCGGTTTTAAGAAAAAGGCTTTCGGAAAAGTGGGGCTTAGTTCAAAATCAGCCAAGATTATTATAGATATCAAGCTGATAGATATCCGAACCCGGCGGATATTGAAGGCCACCAGTATTGAAGCCAAATCATCCAAGTGGAAAGCCAGTATGGGGGGCGGCGGTTGGTCCAAAGATATGGCCATGGCTGGCGCGCTGGGAGTTTACTCCAACGAACCGATGGAAAAGGCAATTCGTGCTATGTTGGCCAAAACAGTGGAAAAAATTGCTAAGGAAGTACCCAAGGAATATTATCGCTATCAGGGGCGCGGCCAGTACAGCACCGATTATGCCCAGGGACAAGCAAGCACAGGGGGACAGGGGCAGACAACCTCTCAGACGACCACACCATCACCTATGCCGGCCAAACCGGCTGCTGAAGATATGACATTGTACACTAAATACGATTTCGTTCCCGGCAATAAAGTAATCTTCTACGATGATCTCTCGGACGAAGAGGAGGGCGAGTTTCCGTTTCGCTGGAATCTTAAAAAGGGAGTGTTCGAAATCGCGAGAATGAATGGCGAGTATTGGATTCTGTGCACCGATGATGGTTACATCCTTCCTAAAACACCGACTGGTCCGTTACCTGAGATGTATACGGTCGAAATGGAGTTTTACAGTGCCGGTCCTAAATTTACGATTCCATACTACTATATCCAATGGCTCGATGCTTCGGGCGGCAAGATTGGCCAGTTCGAGTTTCAGTCCGGCAACTCTTCAAGTCTTCAGCTCCAGAATAAAAACCTGGCCAGTAAAGGACTGGATAAGCGATTGTCCAAGGGAACCCATACTATGCGTATTATGGCTACTAAGCGGTCAATCAAGTGCTATATTGATCAGATTCGGGTGGCTAATGTCCCTAAAATCGAAGGTTTTAATCCCGTCGGTTTTCAGGTGCGTATGTACCCCTATCAGAATGCGGGCAATCATTGTATGATCAAGAGTTTTCGGTTCGCTGAGGGCGGCAAGAGTATGAGAGATCAATTGGATGAGACCGGAAAGATTGTCACCCATGGAATCCTGTTTGCTCCTGATTCATATGTTATCAAGGGTGAATCATTCAAAACTCTCAAGAATATCGGCCGGTTGCTCGAGGATGATCCCTCTTTACGGCTGTCGATCGAAGGTCATACTGATAGCGACGGCACCGAAGCGCACAATTCCGAACTGTCACACAACCGCTCAAAAGCCGTAGTAGATTATATGATCCAGAACTACGGTGTTGCTGCTGACCGTCTGGAAGCCAGAGGCTGGGGCGAGTCGAAACCGATTGATACTAATGACACTGCCGAAGGCAAAGCCAACAATCGGAGAGTGGAGTTGGTGAAACTGTAAGCCGCATTACGTCGATTGTAATAAAACTATATGGGAAGTCTATTCCCGATATCAACAGTGAGTGGTTGATTGAACTATAATTCCCGGCAGGAGATTGGGTTCTCCTGCCGGGGAGTTATTTGTGCTCATTCTAAAACGACAGGAAACATAAGATGGGGGATTGAATGAAAAGCGAGCCGGAAAATCAAACCTTTCGCTATGCCGGCCTATGGCGGCGTTTTTTGAGCCTCTTTGTCGATTTTGTATTTCTAAGTCTCTTTTTCTTTCCTATTACGAAAGCAATCAAAGGAACCTGGATGATGGGCGTTTCTGACCATCGCTGGAGTTCAGGGATTTTTATAACCGATCCGTTATGCATCGCATTCACCATAATAATTGTTTTTTACTTTATTTTACTCGAGGGGCTCATAGGGGTTACTCTCGGTAAACGGGTGGTTGGCATCCGGGTTATTAGCCTTGATGGAAGTAAGCCCGGCTTAGCAAAAAGCATAATTAGAAATGTTTTACGAATTGTAGATAGTCTTCCGGTGCTGAACATCGCCGGTATTATCCTGATCTTGCGTTCCGGCGAATGCGCCCGTTTTGGAGATAGAATTGCAGGAACAAGAGTCATCGTTGAGCGCCGGGATTCTTAGTTATTTATCAGTGTTCTATCCCTGGTTAAATTAAGTTTTCAAAAAGCTTCTATATTCTTATCGTTTACTGTTTGCGATTCAATTTGAAAAGCATATATTTAACTGGCTATGGAAGATGATTTTAAAAACGCGACCGATACGATTTTAGATAGTATCGCCGATGGGGTTTTTACGGTCGATAAAGACTGGCGTATCCGGTCTTTTAATAAGGCGGCCGAAACTATCACCGGTATTTCCCGAGAAGAGGCTATCGGACAGCGTTGTTGCGATGTTTTCCGGGCCTCAATTTGCGAAACTTCCTGCGCCCTTCGCCATACGCTCGAAAGCGGCGAGCGCATCATTAATAAAATCATTTATATTATCAGCAGCGAAGGTGATCGAATTCCGATAACTATTTCAACAGCCATAATGAAAGATAAAGTTGGCAAGGTTATCGGCGGGGTCGAGACCTTTCGAGACCTAACGACTATCGAACATCTTCGGAGCGAGCTTAAAAAGAGAAATACTTTTCACGATATCATCAGTAAAAATCCACGGATGCAGGAGATATTTGACATTCTACCAAGTATCGCCGAAAGCGATGCCACGGTTGTTATTGAAGGGGAAAGTGGAACCGGTAAAGAGCTTGTTGCTCGCGCCATACATGATTTATCTTCCCGTAAAAACGGTCCGATTATAACCCTGAATTGCGGCGCTCTTCCGGATAGTCTTTTGGAAGCTGAGCTGTTTGGGTATGTCAAGGGTGCCTTTACTGATGCTCGTATCGATAAACCGGGGCGGTTTGCTTTGGCTGACGGAGGAACTATTTTTCTTGACGAAATTGGAGATGTTTCACCGGCTCTGCAGGTACGGCTCCTCCGGGTATTACAGGAAAAAACGTATGAACCTTTGGGCAGTACCGAATCAAAAACGGCTAATGTCAGGGTAATTACGGCGACTAATAAAAACCTTGATGAAATGGTGGAAAAGGGTGAGTTTCGGGAAGATTTATACTATCGTATCAATGTCATCAAACTATTATTGCCCCCTCTAAGGGAACGGCGTGAAGATATACCATTACTCGTCGATCATTTTATCAGCCGTCTAAATTCTATCCATAATAAATCCATTACCGATCTTTCACCATCGACGTTGACCATTTTGATGAATCATCGCTTTCCCGGCAATGTCAGAGAATTGCAAAATATTATTGAACATGCCTTTATTATTAGTCATGGACCATTTATCAATCCGCAGGATCTGCCCAAAAAGATTGCTCCGGAGAAAGTGAATCCAGTCCCTGAAGCCAGCTCACTTAACGAATTGGAAGCAGATTATATCCATGCTACCTTACGTAAGCATAATTGGAATCGTACTAAAGCTGCTGAAGAGTTGGGTATGCATAAAACAACTCTCTGGCGGAAAATGAAGAAACTCGGCATCTCCACTCCAAATCCATGAGTTGCAAAATAGCAATGCGTTACGATTGGCGTGTTGCGTATATGCAATAGTCTATTGCCGTTATCTAAATAACTTGAATTAAATGTCTCCGTAATAGGTTCTATAACAACGACTAAAGAAAAATAGTATGTTTGTCGGCCTAAACTGGTACAATTGTTGCTTAATATCCATTCGTTATGGAAATAGTTGCAATTCCGCTATGGATGGGTAGGGTTTCGCCGGTATTTGATACGGCAACACAGATATTGATTGTCGAAATCAAGAATGGGCGATATACCAACCGGGAGATGATAGAAGTGAAACCGGCTGGCTTTACAGCTCGTATTTCGTTTCTTCAGGCGCGTGGTGTTCATAAAGTTCTGTGTGGCGCAATTTCTAAAAATCTTCATAATCGTCTTTGTCGGTCCGGCATAGAAGTTTTTTCATTCCTGTCGGGCGATGTGTCAAAGTTGCTGCGAGCATACTCCGAGGGGGGAAGGAATCTTCATGAATATCTTCTTCCTGGATGCCGGCGACGGCAACGGAGGGTTCGAGGCTCTTTTTCCGGAACGGTCCGGTCTAACAAAAAATGCAAAGAATACAGGAGAAAAAATGAAAATTGCAATTTCTTCAAAAGGTAAGGATATGTCCAGTCCGGTAGATCCGCATTTTGGACGGGCTGCATATTTTATCGTGTATGATAGTGACAATCAGGAATTTGAGGCTATCTCAAATACTGACAATGTTAATGCGGCTCAAGGCGCGGGTATTCAAGCGGCACAATCAGTATCAAATAAAAAAGCCGAATTTGTTATATCCGGCCATATCGGCCCGAAAGCATTTTCCGCCCTAAGAACTGCCGGGATTAAGGTTGTAACCTGGCATGATGGTTCGGTTCAGCAGGCAGTCGATTTATTCCTGTCCAATGAGCTGACCGTGGCGGATGGAGCCAACGTGAACGGGCATTGGAAACAATAATAGGATAGAAAATCGGAGGTGTAATATGCCAGGTGGAGATCGTACAGGTCCGTCAGGAGCCGGTCCGTTGTCAGGACGCGGCGCTGGATTATGTAGTGGAAATGATTTTGCTGGTTTTGCCAATCGCAGAAACTGGCCGGGTGCCGGGTTTAACCGAGGCGGAAACAGAGCCGGTCGCGGCCGTCGACGCATGAATTCCGTTTATGGTCAAGGAGCACAGCGTGGTATGCAATACTCTAATGATGTGAACGCTCAATTTGATTCGCAAGTTTTTCTTGAGGACGAAATTAACGCTCTGAAACAGCAGTCAGAGCAGATTACTAAAGCCCTTCAGAGTATTCAAAAACGATTAGATGAAATACAGGACAGCAAGGAGTAAGCCATGTCATTATTTTTTCGTGAGAGAAATACACAGGCTGGTAATCAACAAGGTAACCAACAGGGTAATCGTTCCGGTAGTCGTAATCAATTGAATAAGGGACAGGGGCGTGGACTTGGGCCGGGCGGTAATTGTGTCTGCCCCAGTTGTGGCGCTACTGCTCCTCATTCCCGCGGGGTCCCTTGCAGTGAGGCTAAGTGTCCCCAATGCGGCTCACCGATGGTTCGGGAATAAGGGTTCATAAATTATATGAGAATTGCGTTTGCCAGTGGAAAAGGTGGAACGGGAAAGACAACTTTGGCGACCAATATGTTTGCCGTACTTGCCCGGGAAATTGATCATGTGATATATGTTGATGCCGATGTCGAGGAGCCGAATGGTCATATCTTCCTTAATCCCGACAAGACTGATGTTATTGACGTAAAAGTCCCTGTGCCGGTAATCAACCATGAAAAATGCACGCTCTGCGGTGACTGTGTTAATTATTGTCAGTTTAACGCTCTGGCAATATTGGGTGAAAAGCTGTTAACATTTCCTGCGCTTTGCCATAGTTGCGGAGCTTGTGTTGAGCTCTGCCCGGAAAAAGCGATAAGCGAAAAACAGCGAGCAATAGGCAAGATTACCAAAGGCAGTTCATGTCAGGCGGGTTATTATTCAGGGTGCCTGAATGTTGGCGAGGCATTGAGTCCTCCCTTACTGCGCACGCTTAAGAGTATAATTTCACAACGTGGAACCGCAATCATTGATGCGCCTCCGGGAACCTCATGCCCGGTGGTTGAAGCCATTCAAGGTAGTGACTTTGTCGTATTAGTTACCGAGCCAACTCCGTTTGGTATGCATGATCTACAATTAGCCTATAATCTCACACAAGATCTCAATATTCCCAGCGGGGTTGTTATAAATCGCTCCGATTTGGGAGATGAACTTGCTCGTGAAATGATTGAGAAAGAAGGCATGACGGTAATGTTAGAAATTCCGTTTCGCCGAAGGATAGCGGAATGCTATTCGGATGGAAAACTGAATATTGAGTCCGATCCTGAGTTCTCAAACGAACTTGTTAAACTATATGATCAAATATGTCAGGTCGTAGGAAATGGTTGAGTTAGTTGTTGCCAGCGGTAAAGGCGGAACAGGTAAAACGAGTATCGTTGGGTCGCTCGCGTATCTGGCGAAAAAACTGATACTGGTTGATTGTGACGTCGATGCCGCCAATCTGCATATATTGCTTAGGCATAAAATAATCAATGAAAACAGTTTTTCAACCAGTCACTGTTCGCAGATAAATCAGGATGCCTGCACCTCGTGCGGAACGTGCCACGACCTTTGCCGGTATAGTGCGATAAGTCAGGTCAATGATCCAATTTCTCCCGGTGAGTATCTTTATAAAATAGATAAGATGGCCTGCGAGGGATGCGGCTTATGCTACCATGCCTGTCCGGAAAAAGCGATAACTTTTACACCGGTGATAAGCGGACAATGGTTTATTTCAGAATCTGAATTTGGTCCGTTTCTTCATGGGCGTTTAGGTACGGCCCAGGCCAATTCCGGTCGACTGGTATCACTCTTGCGCCGTGAAGCGGTTGCTCTCTCACAGCGTGACAAAAGTGACCTGATTATTATCGATGGTCCTCCAGGCATTGGTTGCCCGGTAATTGCCTCTATTACTGGAGCGTCATTTTTATTAGTAGTCACTGAGCCGTCCCGATCCGCTATCCACGACTTGACTCGATTAGTAGAGTTGGCCGGGCATTTTAACCTACAAATGGCTATTTGCATTAATAAGCACGATATCAACTCAAAACTGACGGAAGAAATAGATTCCTTCGCAGATGAGAGAAATATTCCCGTAATTGGCAAACTTCTTTTTGATCCAGGGTTTGTTGAGGCACAAGTAAAAGGAACGCCATATTTCCTTAATGCCTCCGAGGAAAATAAAAACAACCTTCTGAAAATGTGGACCTGGTTGTCAGGTAAGATAAATGATTCACCGAAACAGCTTCCAGGAAAATTCGCGGTTTAAAAATTAACAGTTTAATTCAATGGAGATAGAAAAATGAAAATAGCAGTTCCTACCGAGAACGGAATACTGTGTCCACACTTTGGTCACAGCCCGATTTTTACAATCGTTGAAGTTAATTCCGATACTAAAGAAATCGTAAAAACAGAAGAGCTTGCTCCTCCTCCGCATGAACCAGGCGTAATCCCGATCTGGCTTGGTGAATTGCAGTGCTCACATATCATCGCCGGAGGAATGGGGGCAATGGCAGTGCAACTGTTTGAACAAAGGGGAATAAAGGTTGTCATGGGTGCGCCTCCGTTATCACCCGAAGAAATCGTCAAAAGTTTCCTTTCCGATTCTTTAGCGGACGGCGATAATCCATGTGACGATCCCTCATTTCACGAAGGACATGATCATCAGTGTTCATCCGGGGAATAACACTAAAGCTAATAGATAATGAATGTTGAGATATTTTCTTAAAGCAGATTTATGGCTTGTAATGGAGAGACAATGAGAAACAGTCAAATTACAGAGCAAGAACGGCAAAAGGCATTTGAATCAAAAAAGAAAGCCGAAGTTGTTGAGCGGCAGCATCTGCATGTCAGGTATCATATCGAGGATATGGATGTATCCGATAGGCCCAAGAGGTTTTTGACTGCGTTCGCGGCGATTCTTCGGCACACGAACTATCGGTTCGCGCTGGAGCATTTCATCCGGATATCAGCCAAGTGCGGTCGCTGCGCCGTTCAATGCCCTATTTATACGGCTACCGGAGATGTCTGTGATATTCCCTGTTATCGCTCGGAACTACTGCTCTCGGTTTATCGGCGGCATTTTACTCTCGGGGGTATGCTAAAAGGGAGACTCTTGGGCTCCGGCTATTTGACGGATGAAATGATTGATGAAATGGCTGACACCTTCTGGAACTGCACCGCTTGCCGTAGATGCACGATGGAATGCCCGGTCGGTATTGATCATGCTCTGATAACCCATCTGGGACGATTTATACTGAGTGAAATCGGTATCGCTCCCAGAGCTCTGGTGGTTAGTACTAGGGAGCAACTTGAGGGCAAAACCGGAAATACTTCCGCTATTCCGCTTCCGGCGCTGATTGATACTCTGGAGTTCCTCGAAGAGGATATGAAGGAAGAAAAAGGGGTCGATATCAAATTTCCGATGGATGTTCAAAACGCCGAATATCTGTTTACGCCGGCTGTTTCTGATTTTCTAATGGAAGCTGAAACACTGATGGGGATTGCCGCTGTCTTCACCGCGACCGGCGGGTCGTGGACGATAAGCACCGAGTATTTTGACGCGATTAATTATGGCCTATTTTACAATGATAGAATTCTCGAACGAGTAATTTTAAAACTTTATGGTCAGGCAGAACGTCTTAATACCCCGAAAATCCTTATCGGTGAATGCGGACATGCTTCACGCTCAGCCAAGCAATATGTTCCGGTGCATTGTGGAGGAAAAGATGCCAAGCCGGTATTTAATATATTGGAATATACATATGACATGCTCAAATCCGGAAAACTCAAGCTTGATCCTTCGGTTATTACAGAGCGGGTGACCTATCATGATCCATGTAACTTGGCTCGATTAGGTTGGATTGTTGATAAACCTCGTGAGATTATCAAAGCCTTCTGTAAAAACTATGTCGAGATGACACCGACCAAAGAAGAAAACATCTGCTGCGGCGGCGGCGGTGGTATCGTGTCAATCGATGAAGTGCGTTCTTATCGGACTATCATCGGCGGAAAAGCAAAAGCCGACCAAATCCGCGCGACCGGGGCGAAAATACTGATAGCTCCCTGTGCCAACTGCAAGAAACAACTGCGCGAGTTAGTTGAGGATCAGGGCATTGATTGTGAAGTTGTCGGTCTGCATGATTTGATATATAAGGCTATAATTTTTGAATAAGATTTTGTTGTGATGAAGATGGCATAAGAAAGGATACATTTTGCAGGAATTCATTGACTTCTGTCGGGGACCACTATTCCGGCTGACATTTCTGGTTATGATTTTTGGCTTGATTAGAATCCTCATTCTTGATATTTGGGGAGCCGTCGAAGCGTATCGAAACGCCGGCGATAAGAACCTGGCCTGGAAATCAGCTTTTATAAAAACAATCCAATGGCTGTTTCCCGTTAAACACGTGGTTGCGAGAAGACCGGTATATAGCTTGATTTCTATACTTTTCCATATTGGTTTGATTGTTGTGCCAATATTTTTACTGGCTCATGTACAGCTCTGGAAAACGAGTGTGGGAATCGCATGGTGGACGTTGCCGTATGATTGGGCAAATTACCTGACTCTGCTCACAATCGCCTGCAGTGTTGCTTTACTGCTTGGCCGCGCTCTCTCAAAGACGTCCCGAACTCTAAGCCGTAAACAAGATTATCTTTGGCCCATATTACTGCTGCTGCCGTTCGCTACCGGATATATTTGCGCCAATGTTACCGTTTCCCCATCGATGTATCAATTAGTTATGCTGACTCATATGCTTTCGGCTGAGGTGATTTTTATTTTTCTCCCGTTTACTAAAATAGCACACTGCGTTGTCATGCCTTTATCTCAGTTTGTTATGACTCTGGCCTGGAAATTTCCGGCGAGAATTGATAAGAAAATTGCCGCGACATTGAAAAAGGAGGGACAATCAGTATGAAAGCGATTTTAACCGATGTGACCCTCTGTATCGGGTGTCAGGAATGTGTTGCGGCCTGCAAGACCAAACATAATCTGGAGCCGGACTATCCTCGCAACTTCCATCGCACGGATGGTCTTTCAGCCCGAAATTGGACTTCGATACTTCAAAAAGACGAGCATTATATTCGTAAGCAATGCCGCCATTGTCTGGAACCGGCCTGTGTCTCGGCCTGCCCGGTGGCTGCTCTGGTAAAGACTCCCGAAGGAGCGGTTACTTATGACGGCAGTAAATGTATCGGCTGCCGCTATTGCATGATTGCCTGTCCGTATGGTATTCCCAGATACGATTGGGACCGTGCGATACCGTACATCCAAAAATGCACTTTATGTTACGATCTCATTTCTGTCGGACAGCAACCGGCCTGTACTACAGCTTGCCCAACCGAGGCGACTATCTTTGGAGAACGGGACGAATTACTAGCCGTAGCCAAACAGCGCATCAAAGATAACCCGGATAAATATATTAACCGGGTCTTTGGGGAACATGAGGTTGGAGGAACGTCAGTTTTATATCTCTCCGATATTGATCTTGGCTTCATGTCTTATCCCATGCGCGATATAAAATCGAGTTTGCCGCAAACGACTTCAATGGCCATGAGCGCGGTACCTCCAGCGTTTGTAGGTATGGGCGCTCTGATGGGAGGCTTGTACTGGTTCTGCAAACGTAAAGATAAAATCCGCCAACAAAAGAACGACAAGGAAGGCAGCGAATGAAACGACTGATGACATTTAAATCGATTCTCTGGACCATTGTCGGGTTGGCTATGGCCTCTGGAATTACCCGCATGCTCTTTGGCTTAGGCGCTATTACCAATCAAAGCGATGCCACGCCCTGGGGAATTTGGAAAGGAATCAACGTTGTGCCGGGGATAGCTCTGGCCGCGGGCGGGTTTGTTGTTACGGCGATTATTTATGTTATGCGGCGGCATGAGTTCAGCCGCTATTCGAAATTCGCGGTACTACTGGCTTTCCTCGGATATATATCCGCCGCCACTTCTCTGGTCGTGGAGTTAGGGTTGCCCTGGCTGGTATGGCATCCTGTTATTTACTGGCAGCCTCATTCCGCTTTATTTGAAGTGTCATGGTGCGTGATACTTTATCTGACTGTGCTATTCCTTGAGTTTGTCCCGGTGCCGCTGGATGAAACCCATTGGTTCTCCGGAGTACGAAGGTTTTTGATCAAATATAAACTTATTCTTGTAGTTTTAGGCGTGATGATTTCTACTCTTCATCAATCATCATTGGGAACAATGTTTCTCCTGACTCCGGAAAAACTGCATGCCCTCTGGTATTCATCAATGCTGCCGATAATGTTTTTCGTCTCGGCCGTTGCAATAGGACCGCTAATGGTCATTTTGGCTGTGCTGGTAGTTTCTTCATTGTACGGAAGAGAACTTGAGCGTGAAAAACTTGGAATGCTTGGATTGATTTCGATGGGAGTGTTAGTTGTATATGGTTTGATACGAATAATCGATATCGCTGCTACCGGGAAACTGTTGCTGGTGTTTGATGGTTCATGGCAGGCAAATATTTTCCTGCTGGAGTTAGTCTTGATACTTGTGCTGCCGATAATCTTTTTGGCGGTTAAAAAACTACGTTATAGCACTGCCGGTCTATGGATAGCTACTATTTCGGGCGTTTTGGGGATGGTCTTAAACCGTGCCAATATCGCAGGAATAATGCTGGTCCAGACGGGTAATTTGTATATCCCTACCATTTACGAGATATTTATCAGTGTGGGAATAATATCAGCCGCCATTCTCGGATTCCTGTTCTGTGTCGAGCGTTTCAAGCTATGGGAAACGAAATGGGAAGATTCCCGGCAGGAGCCAAATGCTCAACCGGAGTTTGACCGGTCATCGGAAGTTTATCTGGGGGCGCCTCGCCTTGCCGGACGCACGATTTATTCGATGATATTCGTTGTCTCATTGGCATTCGGGTTTGCTGTTATTAGTAGTGACCGCTTATACAGTCATGGCGTTGATGATGTAATCGCACAAGAAGCCCGGGGTAATGGAATCTTGTACATCGATGGAAATCGAGATAATTTTGGCGTGGCTTTCGGGCATGCGGAACATATAAAAAGGCAACAGGGAGCGGATTCATGCTCGGTTTGTCATCATATGAATTTGCCGCAGGATAAGTCGAGCCAGTGCTCTGCCTGTCACCGACAGATGTATACGACTACTGACGTCTTTCGTCACGATTGGCATGCCAGTCCCACTGGGGCGAATATCGCCTGTAACATGTGTCACACACCAGGGGAGGAAAAACAGAAATCTTCTGCCAAGAAGTGCGTTGATTGCCATCTGGACCTCTATCCTGAAAATGCTGTCAACACCTTCGAAAGTTACCTTACGGTATCCTATGTCGATGCCATGCACGGACAGTGTGTCACCTGCCATGCTGAGCGAGCGCTATCTGACACGACCAAAGTAGCTCAGGCCCGGTGCCCTGCCTGTCATACCGGATCGTTGCCTCACTACCTTAAGGAAGATATGAGAGACAAGTTAAGGCAACCTGGACTTAGTAACGTGATAATACCGAAGAGCGATGTTAATCTTGAGCTGAAGCAGGGAGAATAGGGTGAGCTTGAAAGTTTTAATCGTAGACGATGAGTCAGATGTAGCGCGGTATCTGGCTATGATAGTACAAGCGAATGGCTTTATTCCGAAAGTGGCTAACAACGTGGAAGATGGTCTCGAAATCGTAAACGATTTTAAACCCGACTTAGTATGCCTTGATATTATGATGCCCAAAGAATCAGGGGTGTCAATGTACCAGCAGCTTCGGGAAAATAAGGCAACCAGGCATATCCCTGTTATTATTATTAGCGGCGCTGAACAGGAAGAAAAGTTTGATTTTCGCAACTATCTTCCGGATGAGTCTGTCCCTGAACCGGAATGTTATATGGAGAAGCCGGTCGACGTGGATAAGTATATCGCAATGATCAAGCGACTCACTACCGGTGACTCGATTGAGGGAGGCGGGAACGACGATGAAGCGTGATACCAGGGTTAAGAAGGTCCGACGATTCAATGATATGGTCTATCAATGCCTCTTTGAGGAAGTACCATTCAATGTTGCCGTGATTGATCGTGAGTATAATATCGTCCACGCCAATGGTAATTTTACTGAGAAATTTGGAAAATGGCAGGGCAAGAAATGTTATACCGTCTATAAGAAACTCCACCAACCATGTGATGAATGCCCTTCAGAGGCTGTTTTTGAAACAGGACAGGTAAAAGTAGCTGATGCTGTCGGTATAGATAAGGATGGACGGCAGACCCACTACGTAGGGCATGTCGCACCCTTGAGGACAACTCCTGACGGTCCTGTCGATTTTGTGATGGAGATGACCCGGACCATAACAGGTACAAAGAGCTGGCAACAGGAATATCAGGTTTTATTTGACCGTATTCCATGTTACATTACCGTAATTGACAGAGACTACCGGATTGTAAGGGCCAACGAAGCCTTTCGCAATAGCTTCGGTGATGTACTGGATAAACATTGTTATGAAGTTTTTAAGAAGCGAACGACAAAATGCCGCAATTGTCCCGCCCGTAAAACCTTCCGGGATGGCAATGTACATCGCTCCAATCAAAAAGGTACCGGCAAGAAAGGACAGGATATCCACTATGCTGTCACCGCCTCACCCTTGATGCGCTCCGGAGATGATGTGGCCCATATCATTGAAATAGCGACTGATGTGACAGCGCTTAAGAAACTCGAGCACGATGTCTTAGAAGCTGAGCGCTTGGGGGCTGTCGGTCAGACAGTAGCCGGACTGGCGCATAGTATCAAGAATATCCTGATGGGACTTGAAGGCGGAATGTATATTGCCGCGAGAGGGCTCAAGCTGGAAAATAACGAAATGATTAGCGAAGGCTGGGAAATGCTCGAGCGAAATCTGACAAAAACCACGTCACTTGTACGAGATTTTTTGAGTTTTGCCAAAGGGCGTTTGCCGAGTTTAAAGCCGGTCAATCCTAATGATTTAGTTGAAGAAATTATTGATTTATACGGTGCCATCGCCAGCGAAAGCGGTATTGTATTGAGGGCTGAGCTGGACCAGCAAATTAAAATGGCTCCCCTTGATGCCAGAGGGATTCATACCTGCCTGACCAATTTGGTCTCGAATGCAATTGATGCCTGCCAGATGAGCCGCCGGGAAAAATGTGAAGTAGTTATTCGAGCCGAAGACCATAATGGCGTTCTTTCATTCATCGTTTCAGATAATGGAAAAGGGATGGACTACGATATTAAACAGAGGCTCTTTACGACGTTCTTTACCACTAAAGGAGGGCAGGGAACAGGGTTAGGGTTATTAACTACTCGCAAAATTGTAAAGGAACATGGCGGGAAGATTACGGTGAAATCGAGTGAGGGAGGCGGTTCCTGCTTCACTATGGCATTTCCCCGTAATAATTTGAAAGCACTGTTCCATAAAGATAATACGGTTGAATAGTATCAATCGAACTCAGGAGATAGAATGAGTGAAGAATTGGGAAAAACGGTTCTCGTCGTTGACGATGAGGCAGATGTTAGAAAGTATCTTAGTCAAGCTTTAGAAGATGCTGGATTTAATGTTGTAACGGCTACGGATGGAGATGAAGCGCTTCAGGTGGTAAAGAAGAATCCTCCGGATATTATCTCTCTTGATTTGGTTATGCCGAAAAAATCGGGTGCTCGATTTCATCGAGAATTAAGTAAGAATAATCAGTGGTCAAAAATACCGGTTCTCATTGTTACCGGTCATGCCCGGGATGATTTGGGCAAAGCTGATTTGCGGGATCTTACCATATCCGGCCCCGGCATTTATCTGGAAAAGCCGGTAAAACCACATAATTATATCGCCGCCATAAAAAAACTCCTGGGGATGGAAATCAACGGTACCGAAGCGACTCTGGCTCGAGAAGTTGAGTTGCAAAATGAGCTGAAAAATCTGATTGATGATGCGGATGCAACTACCCTTGAAGCATTAAAGGCTATTATAAATAAAAAAATATAACAATAGCCTGATACCGGCCAGGGCCGGTTATTATAGGATAAACTTATTTCTTAAACAGCGGTCAGTCAGCCTGAATGGTTGTCGATTCGATTAGAGAACCGCTGTTAAGTTCATATGAGATACTCCGATAACGAGATAAAAGGGGGATTGGTCCTCGTCTTGCCAATACTATATTTTCCTCGGTTGGAAAGCCTCCGGAAAAATGTTGTTTTAGGATAATTCTGCCAGCCGAGTAGCAAGAACCATATTATATAGACGGCGATTAGTTTCTTAAATTGACGAGAAATGCGGTAACTCTGCGTTACCAGTAGGTCAATTTAATTCCCCTGACAAGTTGCTTGAAGAGAAGGTCTGACTGATCTAATTACTAATTGTCAGGTCTTCAAACAGGAGTTTAGTATGAAAACCGCAGATTTAGATGTTCTAAACTCGAAAATTAAAATAAACAGTATTCCCATGTTGCCGGCCTATGTCATGCAAGTTTCGTATGAGATGGATAAAATTGAAATCTCAGCGGCTCGTATTGCGGAATTGATTGCACAGGATATTGGACTATCTGTGAGAGTTTTAAAACTTGCTAATTCTCCTATCTATGGCAAAGTAAATGTTGAAACGATCTCTATATACGACGCAGTTTCCAGAATCGGTTTTACTGAGATAAAATCGATATGCCTGTCTCTTGGAGTTGCTCGGGTATTCAAAGATACTAATTGTAAAATTAGTATAAGTGAGCTTTGGAAGCATTCTATCAGCGCCGCTTTTGCGACCAGAGTTATATTGTCATTCGCAAACAGTCAAATTAAAAAGCAATTATCTACTGATCTGCTATATACAAGTGGTCTTTTACATGATATTGGGCAATTGATCCTGGCCGAGCAGTATCCCGGGGAAGTGTCGGAAATACAGAGGCTATATTCTCAGGGCAAAAGCAAATTCTGGGAAATAGAATATGATATACTGGGCTTTACCCACGCGGATGTGACTGGATTAGTACTGAGACATTGGGGATTTCCGGAAATAGTGGCGTCAATAACAGAAAATCATCACGGGAATTTTGCCGTTGAAGAGAATATCCGAGCCTATATCGAAGTTCTGCATATTGCCGATATTATCAGCGATCTTTGTGGGTTGAACCAAAACACAGAAACTATGATCGAACCGCTTGACTCCGATGCCTGGGATAAATTGGGTCTGAAGGAAGAAGACATTCCTGAAATTATAGCTCAAACAGAGTTGCGCCTATCGCTGGCGGAAATATTCACGGTTCTATAGAGAACACTATGAACGAAGGTCTGAACCTAACCAATATATATCCGGAAAAATAACTGCCGATAATTATTATAAAACACCTATTAGGAAATGTCCTTGACAATATGGGGATTAAAAGTATCTTATTTTATACCGCTATATTACCCTCACCAGCCGTATAATATGCCGTTCATATCAATAAATGTGCAGCTATGAGTTATTCTAGAGCATCGAGAGGAGAAGAATTGTGAAGAAAACCCTATTGCTTATTCTGTCTTTTGCCTGTCTTCTGATTACAGGTATCATCTTTGGGGGCGATAGCAAGTTTTACCCGGATAAAGCTCCGGAAGAGCACACTCCACAGGAAATTCATCAATGGTTATGGGAAAATGAACTTCGGCCTAAGCTTAAATTCATGCAGGAACGCGAGGCAATACTGGCGGCCAGTACAAAGTCCAACTGGCAGGAAATTGATATGACTTTCTACAGCATAGATCTGACTATAGATCATATTGCTGAAGTGATATACGGCCGGGTGGGCGAGCACGGTTTAGTTACCTCCGCTCAACTCGATACCGTAAAGATAAATTTCTTGAATGATTTTACCGTGGATTCCGTTTATAACGCTTCCGGGAATCTTGTTTTTAATCATTCCAACGATCATTTAACGGTAACTCTCGAAAAAACATATGTTGAAGACGAATCATTTGCATTTACAGTCGTCTATCATGGAACACCGGTGGGAACGGGCGGTTTCTTAGGATTAAAATTTGAAACTCGAGGTGGACTTCCACTGATAACAACTTTGTCTGAACCATATGGTTCCAGGAGTTGGTGGCCCTGTAATGATATTACAACCGATAAAGCGGACTCGGTTGATATAATTATTACCGTTGATACTTCACTGGTCGTATCATCGAATGGCTTGCTTGAATCTGATACGGATAACGGCGATGGTACACATACTGTTTTCTGGAAAGAGCGTTACCCGATAGTTCCCTATCTGGTAAGCCTTGGAATTCACCCTTATGCCGTCTGGTATGATTGGTATCATTATAGCCCGACTGATTCAATGCCGCTTCACTTTTATGTTTATCCTGATCATGATGCGACCTCTCGGCCGTATTTCGGCGTGTTGGATGAAATGATTGGATTGTTGGCACAGCGTCTGGGCGAGTATCCGTTTATCGATGAAAAATATGGCTGTACCCATTTTGAGTGGGGTGGAGCCATGGAGCATCAGACTAATACATCAACGACTTCATCTAGTTTCGGGTACTCAGATGATGTTATTTCCCATGAACTAGGCCACCAATGGTTTGGTGATATGATAACCTGCGCTGATTGGCACCATATATGGATTAATGAAGGTTTCGCTGTCTACACTGAAGCTCTTTATCACGAACTCAAGTTCGATAACTATCACAATTACATGAACGCCTTTGAATATACCGGTGGAGGAAGTATCTACATTCATGATACGACCAGTGTCTGGAATATTTTCGGATCAATCGTTTATGATAAAGGCGGATGGGTTTTGCATATGCTTCGCCATATCGTCGGTGACAGCCTCTTTTTCGAGTCGTTGGCAAACTATCGTCAACAGTATATCTGGAGTTCAGCCAGTACTGAAGATTTTAAGCAAGTGGTAGAAACAACCTCTGGAATGGATTTAGACTACTTCTTCCAGCAATGGATTTACGGAACCTATCGACCCAATTACCGCTATTCGTTCCTCTCAGAACTTGATCCATCCGGTGGATTCAACACCTATATTAATATTCGTCAGTTGCAGACTACTGATCCGCAGGTGTTTACCATGCCGATCGATTTATTTCTTGAAACATCGTTGGGAACTGATACTTTTATCGTGTTTAACAGTGAACGGTCCGAAAATTTCATTGCTCATACCGAAACTGAAGTGGTTATGATGGATTTTGATCCTAATCGCTGGATTTCCAGAGCTGAGTTTTTTGAAAACTACACTTTGCATATTGTTCAGCCTGAACTTGAAAATGGATTGCTTTTCGAACCATATGCGGATACTGTTATAATAAAAGGCGGGTACGGAAATTATACCTGGAGCGTGCTGTCTGGCAGTTTGCCCGATGGACTTGCTCTTAACAGTACCTCTGGGGTTGTCTCTGGAACACCGACTGCGGCAGGAGACTTCGCTTTTATGGCAAGGGTTTTTGATGATTTACAAACTCCCTATCGTGATTCAGTTGAGATAGCTATTTCAATCGCTACACCAGATGATCGTCCCGGAGATGCTAATATTGATGGCGCTGTCAATATCGGTGATGCCGTTTATATTATAAATTATGTCTTCCGCGGGGGACCGGCTCCTGTGTTTATGAACTGGGCCGATGCCAACGCCGACTGTGCCGTAAATGTGGCCGATGCCGTCTATCTGATTAATTTTATTTTCAGAGGCGGTCTGAGTCCGGTTTTAGGTTGCGTTGAATAATAGGCCTGACATAGAAACTATTATAAGCCCCGGTCAAACCGGGGCTTTTTGTTGCCGTACAGTTGTTATTAGTTGACTTTGTAACAAGGACAACGATATATTGGCCGGATAATATTACAACGGCGAATACTACTCTTTGGTCCTTAAAAGTACGGTGAGATGATTAGAAAATCCTATTATATTCATAGCTACGGGTGCCAGATGAATCTGGCTGATTCGGGGTTGCTCTCAGCTGCTATGGAAGCCTCCGGATATACGGCGGTGGAAGAACCGGCCGATGCTGGAGTAATAATCATTAATACCTGCTCGGTTCGAGAAAAAGCCGAAGAGAGAGCGTTGGGGCGACTCTCTAATTTAATCCGTTTCAAAAGAGAGAACGAAACCTATGTTTGTGCCGTCGGGTGTATGGCTCAGCGAATGGGCGATGATATTCTGAAACGTGTTCCGGGAATAGATTTCATACTGGGTACAGAACAGTTATTTGAACTCCCCAGGCTAATTGCGGAAAAAAACAACAAACCGCTAGTAAGTACCGATATGACCGATAATCTCAAATTCGCGGAATTCCCTCCCGTGCCGGACAATTCGTATAGAGGCTTGGTCACGATAACGCGTGGTTGCAACAATTTTTGCGCGTATTGTATTGTTCCTTACGTCAGGGGACGAGAACGGCATCGTGATTCGAAGACAATAATCCATGAAATCAATCAGTTAGTTGAAAAAGGCGTTATTGAAATTAATCTGGTCGGACAGAATGTAAATTCATATAAACATCAGGACATTGATTTTCCCGCATTGCTGAAACAAGTTTTATACGAAACTGATATATCACGAGTTCGTTTTATCACATCCCACCCGAAAGATTTGTCGGATGCTCTTATCGATTTGTTTAGCGATGAATCTAAGCTCATGGGACATTTTCATTTACCATTACAAAGCGGCTCTGATAGAATCCTCAAGAATATGTTTCGCAAATACACTTATGATCACTATAAAGGCCGTGTCGAGCAATTGCGTCAGGCGCGGCCGGATATCGCTTTGACAACTGACCTTATCGTGGGGTTTCCTACGGAGAATGAAGAAGAGTTCGAAATGACTCTCGACGCCGTGCGCGAAATACAATATGATTCCGCGTTTATGTTCAGATATTCGGTACGCGAGGGCACCTGGGCCGATAAAAACCTTGAAGATGATATTCCCGAAGAGGTGAAACTTGCCCGATTACAGAAGCTCATTGACCTTCAAAAAGAAATTTCCTGTGAGGTGAACCAAAAAGAAATCGGAAAAGTTCGTTCGGTTTTAGTTGACGGCACCAGCCGTCGTGATGCATCTATATGGAAAGGGAAAACCGAAGGGAATAAGACGATACTCTTTTCCCGAGATGAAGATCTACTGGGACAGGTAGTTCCGGTAACGGTTGAGAGGGCTGACAGTTGGACATTGCATGGGGAGATGATGGGATGACGATTGAGTTGGTAGGCTCAATACTGTTTTTTTCGCTGACAGTTTTTGCGTTAATTTTCAGCCTGACCAAATCCTCTCATGTTGATGTGGAAAGTTTCCCCAATCGGGGGCGCTTCTTCGCCGGACTGATTCTATGGACAGTTTCATCTATACTGGCTGTATTTATGAGTTTTCCTGGATATTCGGCATGGTTTATTCCTGTTATTTATCCGATAATGCAGATGGCTTTTTCGCTGACTTTCTTACTCGGCTTTTTCATGGTCCTTACCACGATAAATGCTTTTCCGCTTCATATGGATGCCTACCGTCAGGAAATCAATGGCCGCTCTGACCGGATTGCTCTTCTGGAAAACATTCGCCGTATTGCTTCACAGCCTTATCCGATTACCGAGCTTTTCACCTTGACTCTGAAAGAACTCAGTAGTTTTCTGATCGCCAAAAAAGGCGCAGTATTTATGGTGAATCCCTCAAAGAGGGAAATGTATCTGGTTGCGCAAATCGGTTTATCAAAGGATGAAATCAGCCGCCTGGAGCGATTTCCCATCGGTCAGGATATTGTTTCGCGAGCTTCTGCCGAGCAGATGCCGTTTATCTCCGGTGACTTGGCTGCGTCTGACTCCTCGACCCGCAAGCTGATTTTAGCTGGCCGAGATATTACCATGTCGGCTGCGGCCATGCCGCTTTCATCTCGTGATAAATCTCTGGGAGCAATGCTGGTTTTGTCAGATAAGCCATATCGTTTTGAAAAACAGGAACGGATGGTACTTGGCGCTGCCGCCGAAGCTGTTGCCGCTGAAGTTGAATCAAATCGTATGGCTCGTGAAAATCAAAAACTAACGGCTCAGCTCGAAATTTCGCAAAATCGACTGGATAGAATTCTCTCCGATATCAAAACATTCTCCGGTGAAAAAGATTTCAAGAAAACTCTTAATTTCGCCAGTAAAGAAATAACGGAACGATATGGTATTAATTCCTGCCGGGTGGTACAATTGGTTCGAGGTGAATTGTTAGAGCTAAGTCGTTTTGATTCGGCACCGAACTTAACCCAGCAAAGCGAATCATACCGTATTGCCGTTATTGACGCTATTCGAAGAAAAAAAATGGTTGTCTTAAATCAGGAGGCGAAAAGTTCTACCGACGCTTCAATCTTTATCAATCGTTCAACATTGCTTTGCCCGTTCACTATTTGGGCTCACGGTGATTACGCCCTACTCGTTGAAGCGCCCGGTAATGGTTTGCCATTAAATGATGCCTTCTTGCGAGATATTGATGTCTGGGTTAATATCTTGACCGTTTCCTTGAATATGGCCGGACTTAAAGAAGCCGATTCTTTAAGCCAATCCGCAGTTAAATCACTGTTAAATATTCTAAAAATAAAACATAATTCGCCAATAGCATTAATCTATCAAAGGTTCCTTGAAGAGGCTATCCGTGTACTGCCGCCCAGCTCGGCGGTTGTTATTTATGTTCCCGATCAAAAGCATGGATACCGCCTACTTGACGGATGCAATATTCCGATTGAGTCTCTTATTGATTCTACTTTCCTTCCTGGCGAGGGACCAATCGGGCGTTCGGCGGCATCTGGTTCAGTTCTCGAATTTAATTCTATCGCCGAAGTTGAAGAAGCTTGGAAAGACCTTGAACCGTCAAATCAGGATTTCTTTGGTAAATTGTTCGGAGAACGAGGTCTTCCAACTTATCAATTGAACATTCCTATCGAAATCCTTGATGATGTTGTAGGGATAATAGGTGTCTTTGATCATTCTCCGGTTGCCGGTCCAGCCAGGAGAGAGCGCGGTTTATTATTACTGGCGGCACAGTTATTATCGATTAAGCTATCTATGGCCCGAATGGACGATCAGATATTCGAAAATATTTCAGATGAACGCTGGCATAATGCCGGAGGAATACTAAACCGCCTGAATAACGACCTTGCGAATATCCTTGGCCGGACACAACTGCTTGAGCGTCAATCCGATATTAATGGCAGAACCCGATTCACTGCTGGTGAAATAGTCAAAGCGTCCGAAAGCGCCGCGGAATTAGTGCAGAAACTTCAGGAAGGTTTAACGCCTCCAGTCGAAGATAATAAGGAATCAAATCAGACCTTAATTCCGATGTTAGACCAGATTTTGGATAAACGGCGCGTAACCGGAAATATTTATATGTTTGCCGACAATAAAGCCGTGACTCTGCAGACTGATATCGATAGAAATACTGAGTTTTCTCCGGCTAGTGGAGTATTGCAATCGGTCGTTGAAATGGCCTTACAGCGGTTCGTTACGTTGATCGGTGAGAATCAGGAAGTATTTATTACCAGTAATATTCGTGATGGATATTTTTATTTTAGTATTGTCAGGGGAGAGAAGAGAGATTTTGAAACCTTTGACGCTTCCGCCAAAGATTTTGGTGACCCCGATGTTTTGCCCGATGATTTCATCGAAAAAAGTATTATTCCGTTGCTTCACGAGAAGAGAGGTGAAGTTTCTTTCGACCGATTTGGCCGTAAACCCACCTATTTATCATTCCGTTTTCCAGATTCAGCAAGTACTTCGGCATTGGCTCCGCTTCATTCCCGCAATAAATCAGGCGAACTGAAAATTCTTGCTATTGATGATCAACAAATGATACTGGACTTACTCTCTGGAATTTGTAAATCTCTGGGTGTAGAATTAACTGCGGTAAATAACCCGGAAGAAGGATTGACCGTTTTTGCTCGAGAGCGTTTTGATATCATTATGGTCGATTTGGTTATGGAAGGTCTTTCCGGATGGGATGTCGCCCGGGCAATCAGGAAAACTTCTTCAGATATCCCGATAATTATGATGACTGGCTGGGGAGTAGCTCTCTCTGCAGAAGAAACCAGACGAGCCGGGATCGATTTTACTCTCACTAAACCATTTAAAATTGAACAACTTACAGAAATTATTACAAAAGCCCGTCGGAAATTAGTAATCTCTTAATAATAGTCTAAATCTATTCCAATCACTGCCGATATTTATATAAACAGTACTTCGCTTGCTTTTTGTATTGAGGGTCTATGCAAGAATTAAAATACGTAGATAAAATCAGAAATGATGACTCCCTCTTGTCATTACCTCAGAGTCTGAGTCAGGTGTTATCAATGGTCGGGACCGATGATTACTCAATGGAGGACTTGTCAAATATAATAATGAAAGATCCCGGTCTGACCACTCGAATCCTGAAAATGGCAAATTCCTCATTCTACGGGCATAGTTCAGAAATCTCAACACTGCATCAAGCAGTAATGATGTTAGGAGCCATGCAAGTTAAATGTCTGGCTTTATCAGCTTCGATTTTTCAACCTAAACTTCTTGAAGCCAGATATGGTATTGATATTAAAGGGATGTTTTTACACTTCATTGGAGTTGCTCTCGGTTGTCAGCTTCTTTCTTCAGTCGTAGAATGCGAATCTCAGGAAGAGCTGTTTATCGCAGGACTTTTGCATGATATTGGCCAGATTTTCTTTATACATCATTTCCCTGAGGACTATAAAAAGGTTATTGAGAATAGATATAAATATAATTCGGATGTTGACGCTGAAATGGAAATCCTTGGTATAGACCATGCCACAATCGGTCGTATGCTGGCAGAAAAATGGGGGTTTCCGCAATCGCTTTGTAATGCTATTGGCAGTCATCATATAATACCGGATAGAATAGAAAAAGCGGATATCGTAAATATCGTACAGCTTTCAGAGGCATTAAACTCTAATTATGCCTCCGACAGTGCCTTTAAGTTGGAAAGTCAGCTCGCCACGACCAATCATCTCATTGAGCAGCTTAATATTGACCGTGAAGTAATTGATGAAATTTCCTATTCACTGTTAAACGAGACTATCATAACTGCTGAGCATCTTGGAATTGATATTGGTGATCCTAGTGAAATACTTGCTCGGGCCAATCGAGAATTATTTAACTCTTTCATGACGATTGAAAATTTATTCCGGGAAAGACAGAATCTCTCAAAACGTATTATCGTGGAAGAGCGTCGTTCGGCAATGGTGGAGACGAAGAACGTTGCCATCGCGACCTTATCTCATTATATCAATAATTCCGCTATGGCTATTTCGGGCCGTGCTCAGCTTCTGGGTATGCTCAAGAAAAAAGGATCGCTGACGGACAAGGATAATAAACTCGAACCACTGGTTTTGGTAATGGAAAATTCCGTGAAGAAAATCATGGCTGTATTGCAGGTGCTGCGCAACCTTACAAATCTTGAGGAAATGGAAAAATACACCGACTCTAAGGCTATTAACATTGACGAACAAATCAAAAAGCAATTGAAAAAAATGGAAAATGAATCAGGACTCGTGATACCAATTGATGATCTCTCAATTCCCACCAGATAATCATTGCTCTTATTTATAAGTAATACTATTTTGGGGTATACAATGGAGGAAGAATGCCCCAATATATCACCGCCGGAGAATCCCACGGCCAAGGCTTAGTTGCCTTAATTGAATCATTTCCCGCAGGAATACCAATATCCTTAAAAGAGATAAATCATCAAATGTTTCGTCGCCAGCAGGGATTTGGCCGCGGACAAAGAATGAAAATAGAAGCTGACAAAGTAAAAATCCTATCAGGAATTAGAAACAGTAAAACACTCGGTTCCCCAATATCGATGTTTATTACTAATAAGGACTGGGTGAATTGGCGTAAGATTATGCACCCGGATAATCCCGTGTCCAAAAAGCTGTCCCCGGCGCAGAAGAAAAGGGCTTACGACGTGACCGCTCCACGCCCAGGGCATACCGACCTGGCTGGAGCTATTAAGTATGATACCAAAGACCTGCGCAACGTTCTCGAGCGTTCATCGGCTCGTGAGACAGCCGCCAGAGTCGCTTGTGGAAGTGTTGCAAGACAGTTGTTGGAGCAGTTTAGTATTAAAATAGCGTCTCATGTAATTTCCATTGGAAAAGGGACATTGAAAAAGAAGAAGCTGTCATTTGATGATATCTATTTGAACGCCGACTCATCACCTGTTCGCTGTGTTAATAAAGAAGCAGAAAAGAGTATGATTGACGCCATTAAAGAAGCTCGCAAAAAACAGGATACCTTAGGCGGAGTTTTTGAAGTCCGAATTACCGGTTTACCTATAGGATTGGGTGGAAACGCTCAGTGGTACAATCGTCTGGACGCTAATCTGGCTCAAGCTTTCATGTCTATTCAATCAGTAAAAGGAGTAGAAATCGGCGAGGCGTTTACTAATGCCGCCAAGTTTGGGTCTCAGGTTCATGACAGTATTTATTTTAACGAGAAACAAACTGGAAACCAGTCAAAAGGATTCTGGAGAAAAACAAATGCTGCCGGAGGAATTGAAGGCGGACTCTCTAATGGGGCTGATATTATTATCCGTGCCGCCTGTAAACCTATTTCAACACTGATGAAACCGCTTAATACTATTGATGTAAAGTCCAAAAAAGATACTCTGGCGATGATTGAGCGCTCTGATATTTGTGTTATTCCGGCTGCAGCAGTAGTTGGAGAAGCAATGGCGGCTATGGTCGTCTCGGAATGTTTTTTGAACAAATTCGGAGGGGATTCGTTTAATGAAATTAGAGATAATTTCAGGGGCTATCTTGAAAGAGAGTTTTAGCTTTTATAAAAGCGGCTCCTGATTAAATATGTAGAAATCAAAAAACTAAAGATAGAAATGGAGAAATATCAGATGGAATTTACAAGCTATACTTCGAATTTCCTTGATATTGCTGAAGAAGCATCGGTTATGTTTTGTTTCAAAAATGAAAAATCGAATTCTAGTCTTTTAGAGAAAATCGATATCCTTACCGATGGAACTGTTTTCAAGATGTATAAATCCGGTGAATTTAGTGGTGACGCGGGTGATATCGTAATGTTGCGTCATGTACCGGAAACAGCATCCGGAAAGGTTATTCTCGCTGGGTTAGGTGATGAAAAGTCGGTTACTTTAGACGATTTTAGGAAAGCCGCCGGGCGTATTGGGAAACTGGCTCTGAGTCATAAAATCCGCAGTATTGGATTTTATTATGACGGAAACGAAGTAAATCCCCGAACCTCGGCCATTGTTGAAGGGTTTGTATTGGGAAGCTATAAGTACTTAAACTATAAAACGGATGAGAAATCGAAGAATACGGGTATTGATTCTATGGCGATTGTTGTCCCGAGAAAGAACCAGCTCCGTCAGGCCGAGGTTGGGCTCGCGCGAGGGGAGATAATATCAGAGTCTGTCTGTAATTGCCGTGACTTGGTTAACCTTCCCGGCAATGCGCTCTATCCCGAATCTTATGCCAAAGAAGCCGCCAAGCTGGCGAAGAAATATAAATTCAAGTGCAGAATTTTGAATGAGTCTGATATTAAAAAAGAAAAAATGGGTGCGCTTTTATCGGTATCTCAGGGCTCTGATAAGGGACCTCGTTTTGTTGTCCTTGAGTATAATGGTAAGGCAAAAGCCAAACCAGTGGTTCTCATCGGAAAAGGCGTTACTTTTGATTCCGGCGGTATTTCGTTAAAACCCGGATTGAATATGGGCGAGATGAAAGGTGACATGACTGGCTCTGCGGTCGTTCTGAATGTTATCACTGCTGCCGCTCGCTTACAGGCAAAGATAAATCTGGTTGTCCTGATGCCGCTGGTTGAAAATATGCCCTCAGGAAAGGCTACTCGTCCAGGAGACATCGTTACCTCTCGCGCCGGACTAACAATTGAGGTTATCAACACCGATGCTGAAGGCCGTATGATTTTGGCTGATGCTATTGATTATGCCAAAAAGTTTGATCCTCAGGCGGTTATTGATATTGCTACTTTGACCGGAGCGGCTCAGTATATCCTCGGCTATGCCGGAGCACCATTTGTTGGCACCAACCAGAAATTGAATGATAATCTGAGACAATCCGCTGAATTAACAGGGGAGAGAATCTGGGAATTACCTCTCTGGGAAGATTTTACCAAAATAATGAAATCACCCATAGCCGATTTACATAATTCTGGCGGTCGGCAGGCAGGCACTCTCACAGCAGCGTCATTCCTAAAACAGTTTACCGGAGATTGGCCTTGGGCTCATATTGATATAGCCTATTGTGATGTTGAACCAAAAGGACTGCCGTATATTCCTGTCGGGCCAACGGGGTTCGGTGTTAGACTCTTATTGGAAACAATAATGCGGTGGAAAAAAGTATCGTAGAGTAACTACACTTTATAAATAAAAAAAAGCCCCGAAAATCGGGGCTTTTTTTATTACTACATAGTATTATTTATTTCGACCAGGTCGGATTGCTATGCTTTCCAGGGCCAGAAATTGCGGTAAGGTTTTCACCGTTGATGTCAATTATATAAATGATTCCATCAGAAGTACCAAACGTTATCCACTTGGAATTAGGAGCCCAACCGACCGGGCTTAACATCAGCTGTTGAGCTATAGTCGGCGCAAAAACCAGACGTTTTTCACTCAAGTCTGATTTAATAATATAAATCCCGGAATTGCGCATATCATTATTGAGATAAGCGAGCCACTCTCCATCGGGTGACCATTGAGGTGCAGTTGCCCTCTCAAGTCCCTTGGATGCCTTCTTCATGTCTTTTTCGGCTATCATAATATCTTTGCGGTCAATGATTTTGACACCGAAATTCTGGAAACTATACTTATCCTCTTGCTGGCTGTAGCTGATGCCATATGCAATTTTTTTACCGTCACCGGTAAACGTCGGCATGATCATATTGGTAGATAACGACTGCCAATCTTTACGGAAATAATCGGCATGACCATTGTTGGTACTGACCAAAGCTAATTGATGTGATGGAACTATATAGTCAACAAAACCTGCGTTAATATCATTTTGATAATAAATCATGGTGTCATTGTTGGACCATTCGGGCCAATATCCACCCAGACTAAAAGTCACACGATTCCACCATCCTTTATTAGTCTTTGCCGAATCAACAAAAGCGATGAAAACATCATGAAGCCGATGTGCTCCGCCTTCATCAGAGGGTAGCTTACTGGCATCCTGTCCACGGCGGGAAAAGGCTATTTTTTTATTATCCGGTGAAAAAGACAGCCGGCCATAGGCATTAGTTAAGCTGCTTACTCTCATACGACTGCCGCCGTCACTATCCATTATTTCAATTCCGCCATCGCTGATAAACGCGATTTGACCTAACGGCCGGGGACCGGCATCGGTTTTACCTATTTGAGCCGAGGTGTTTCCCGGAGCGGTTTCTTGTTTACCGGCAAAGCCGACAGTAAAAAAACTGGCGATGATCACCGCGGTGAACATTAATAGAACGATGGATGTTTTGAGCCTATGCATTAAATAGTCCTGTCTAAAAATCCGAAGGGTCACCAATATACTATCTGCTTAGCCGGTTGACAAGGGAGTTTTTCTTACCAGCTAAAATAGCGTTTAAGTCCAAAATTAGCTCGAGGACCAGAAAAATCTAATTCAACACGCTCATTTTCCAGGCCTTGAACAATTACATGCTCTTCATTGCTTGAATTATACCATTTCATCTTGGCAAAGTTCAAATATAAATAGCTGGCAGAACCCTCTACTACTAACCCGGCTAACGGAGTCGGGTATTCCAGAGACAATCCCAATGAAACACCTGGGGCTGAACCAGTCAATTTGCCTTCAATTTCATTACCAGTTGAGGTATTAAGGTTATATCCGGTATAACCTTCCCAGATATCCCATTTGGCAAAGTAAAAGCCTGCGTTCAAGTTGGTCTTGACTGCTATCCCGTGTAGGACTCCATATCTGTCAGGAGAATTTACCAGATAGTAATTAAAACTACTACTGAAACCATAAATCTGTACCTGCGATTTAAGATCAAAATCAGTACGATCGGCGATATCATTACTATTTACCAGAGTCAGGTTAAAGTCTCCGGTTTCATCGGATCCCATACGCAACCAATAACTTATACCAACCATGGCCGCAGATTTTTGGTTTACCATCAGTCCAAACCCGGCATAAATCTCCTTGGAGCGGTAGATGCCGTCTATTCCAGCCGACTGGCCGGTCGCGGTATATAAATTAGGTGAGACGTCATTTACGAATTTGTTATAGTCGCTATTGTTACCAAGTTTTCCATATGATCCCTGAAGTACAAAATAGCCTACTTTTTTCATCTGTTTCTTTTCTGCCTTGTATAGGAATTTGGCGACTAGTTCATCTTCAGTTTGCGCTGCAATAGGAGCGGCAAAAAGAACTACTAAAAAAGATACTAAAATATAGGTAAATAACAAACGCATAGGGCCTCCTGTTAATTATTGCTGTTTTGCCTTATTATCGGAAAAAACAGGAGTATTCTTAAGCAGGAAATTTAGTAAAACTTAAGGTCTGGACTATAGGGCAAGTCTCGGGAATAGTCTAAAGGGAAGGGAAATAAAAAAAACCGCCCGGTATAACCCGGACGGTTTAAATAATAGATCTATATTATCGCCTTATTTCTTGTCGCTTTTAGTCTCAGCGTTGGCGTCAAAATTGAGTTTTGACAACTGATCATAAACACTGAAACGCATTGAGACGTCATTCTGAGCAAGTTCTGCCAGATGAGCGGCCCGTTCGGGATCAATCGCCTTGAGCGAACGCCAGCGGTTTTCACCCATCGTGTATTCGCTATAAGGAATTGACGGAGGCTTGGAATCCATCATGAGAGGATTCTTACCTTTGGCAAGGTTATCAGGGTTGAATCTCATTAATGGCCAATGCCCTGACTTAACAGCCTTATCCTGATTGTCAAAGCCGGTGGACATGTTGATACCGTGAGCAATACAGTGACTATAGGCGACGATGAGAGACGGTCCATCAAAAGCCTCAGCCTCGGCAAAGGCTTTTACAACCTGGTTTTGACTGGAACCCATAGCGACACGGGCAACATAAACGCTGCCATAAGCCATGGCCATCATTACCAGATCTTTCTTAGCCAATGGTTTCCCTGCGGCGGCAAACTGCGCGATAGCGCCTCGCGGAGTTGATTTGGACATCTGACCACCGGTATTGGAGTAAACTTCGGTATCCAAAACCAGCAGGTTGACATTCTTTCCGGAAGCAATAACATGATCCAAACCGCCATATCCGATATCGTAAGCCCAGCCGTCACCACCAACACCCCAGACCGATTTATTAACCAGGTAATCGGCCAAAGCAATCAAGCGTTTGGCTTCGGCAGAGTTGTTTTTAGCCAGTTTTTCTTTAACTTTTGTGACTCGATCGCGCTGAGTTTCAATCTCATTCGGAGTTGACTGCGCAGCGTTTTTAATTTCATCATAATCTTCCGGTACAAGCTTCTTCAGCAGTTCAAACGCGAACTCCTGCATCTTGTCAACCGTCAAACGCATACCCATAGCGAATTCGGCGCAATCTTCAAACAGCGAGTTTGACCAAGCCGGTCCGCGTCCGTCAGCCCGTTTTGTAAACGGGGTCGTCGGGAGGTTTCCGCCGTAAATAGACGAACAACCGGTGGCGTTTCCGATGAGAGCCCGGTCGCCAAATAGCTGTGTCAGCAGTTTGACATAAGGTGTCTCGCCGCAGCCGGAACAGGCTCCTGAGAACTCGAACAACGGTTTAATGAACTGACTGCCCTTAATAGTGGCAATTTTGAACAACGAAGTATCGGTTTCCGGAATATCGAGGAAGAACTTAAAGTTTTCGGCTTCCTGCTTCCGAAGAGCAGGCTGAGGCGCCATGTTAATAGCCTTGTGTCCAGTCGGCTGTTTTTTGTCATCTTTCTCAAACGCCGGGCAGATATTGACACAACAGACGCATCCGGTACAATCTTCGGGAGCGACTTGAATTGTATATTTCATCCCCTTGAATTTTCCACCATTGGCATCAGCTGACTTAAATGTTTTGGGGCTCTTATCAAGGATAGAAGGCTGATACGCTTTTTGAAGTATTGCCGCATGGGGGCAGATCAAGACGCATTGACCGCACTGAATACACAGGTCTTCGTCCCAAACCGGAATCTCTACCGCAATATTACGTTTTTCAAACTGGGTCGTACCGGTCATGTAAGTACCGTCAACCGGGAAGGCTGAAACCGGCAAATCGTCTCCGCGGCCGGCGATGATTTCTGCTGTTACATTCTGAACGAATTCGGGAGAATCACTCGGAACTACCGGCGGCATCGTGATTTTGCTGGTAATCTTTGAGGGATTATCCACCTTGAACAGAGCATCCTGAGCGGCGTCAACAGCGGCATAGTTCATATTGACAACTTTTTCGCCTTTGCTGCCATATGTCTTTTTTATGGCATCTTTAATCTGCTCAATGGATTGCTCTTTCGTCAGTATTCCCGAAATGAGGAAAAATGCTGTCTGCATAATCATGTTAATCCGGGCGCCTAATCCGAGCTTCTTGGCAACTTCAAGACCGTCTATAACATAGAAGTCAAGCTTCTTGTCAACGATCTGCTGCTGAACTTCTTTTGGAATATTATCCCAAACTTCATCGGCTGAATATGGTGAGTTTAATAAGAATGTACCGCCGTCAACGACATACGAAAGCATGTCATATTTTTCGAGGAATGAGAAGTTATGACAGGCAATCAAATTCGCTTTGGAAATCAAATAAGGGCTTCTAATTTCTTTTTTACTGAAACGAACATGAGATACTGTAATTGCTCCGGCTTTCTTGGAATCATAAACGAAATATCCCTGAGCATAGTTCTCAGTATTTTCACCAATAATCTTAATCGTGTTTTTATTCGCGCCAACGGTACCGTCAGAACCAAGACCATAGAATAATGCCCGATAAACATCATCCGGCTCGATATCGTATTTTCGATCATATTCCAGACTGGTGTTGGTAACATCATCAATGATCGAAACGGTGAAGTGGTTTTTAGGTTTGTCAGCTTTTAGATTATCATAAATACCTTTGACATCGGCCGGAGTATAATCTTTTGATCCCAGGCCATAACGTCCGCCAACAACTACAGGGGCAGAGTCAAACGGCAAACCACCGTTCTGTCCGGCTTCTCGCAAACTGCTCTGAATATCAAGATACATCGGCTCACCTAATGCGCCCGGCTCTTTGGTGCGGTCGAGGACAGCGATTTTCTTGACTGATTTGGGCAAGGCATTGATAATTGCGTCAGCATCAAACGGGCGATAGAGACGGACTTTCAAAAGTCCCACCTTTTCACCATTGGCATTCAAGTAGTTGACGGTCTCATGGACACATTCCGCACCGGAACCCATGATAACAATAACTCTATCGGCATCAGGCGCTCCGACATAGTCAAACAGATGATACTGGCGGCCAGTCAGTTTCGCGAACTGATCCATCTTTTTCTGGACAATTGAGGGCATCGCCAGATAATATTTATTTACTGTTTCACGAGACTGGAAGAAAACATCCGGGTTCTGTGACGTACCCTTGAGGGTCGGTTTATCCGGTGTGAGGGCGTTGGCCCGATGATTCTGAATCATCTTATCAGTAATCATCTCTTTCATTACCGATTGAGGAACGTCGTAAATTTTCTGAATTTCATGAGAAGTCCGGAAACCGTCGAAGGCGTGGACAAGCGGAACCCGACTCTCAAGCGACGATGCCTGAGCAATAAGGGTCATGTCCATTGCTTCCTGAACTGAACCGGAAAGAAGAAGTCCAAAACCGGTTGACCGAATTGCCATGATGTCAGAATGATCTCCGAAAATCGAAAGAGCGTGAGTCGAGACGGCACGGGCTGAGACGTTAAAAACTGTCGATGTCAATTCACCGGCAATCTTGAACATGTTCGGAATCATTAACAGAAGACCCTGTGACGCGGTAAATGTTGTCGCCAAAGCACCGGTGGTAACAGCGCCGTGAACGGCACCGGCCGCGCCGGCTTCCGACTGCATTTCAGTCACATTGGGGATTGTACCCCAGATATTTGTTTTTCCGGCGGCCGAATAGGCGTCAGAAATTTCACCCATTCCCGAAGACGGGGTAATAGGGTAAATTGCGATTACTTCATTTATAGCATGGGCAACATTGGCGACGGCAGTATTGCCATCGATAGTAATCATTTTGTCTGCCTTTGCGGCATCGCTTTTCATTCTATATCTCCTCTAAATACGCTACTCGCGGTTCTATTAACCCGAGTTTTTCAGTTCTTTCAAATAGAAACTTTTTTCTATTTGAGGTAATCTTTTGTTATCAGTTTTAAGGACTCTTTTTTATTTTCATCCAGACGCTCCCCTGCAACAATTATCGGCCGGGGCATCATAAATATGATTAAATTTTGGCGTGAGTTATCTTTTTCTGCGCCTGATATTTTCCTTTTTTATCTGCGTAAGATACCTGGCAGTCTTCATCTGATTCCAGAAATATTAACTGCCCAATTCCCTCATTGGCATATATTTTGGTTGGGAGGGAGGCGGTATTGCAAATTGCTATTGTCGCAAATCCTTCCCATTCAGGTTCAAACGGGGTAACATTTACGATTACACCGCAACGGGCATAGGTTGATTTTCCGGTGCAGATCGTCAGAATACTTCTCGGAATACGGAAATATTCGACCGTTCGCCCAAGAACAAAAGAATGGGGGGGGATCAGGATAGATTTGCCTTTCACTTCTGTAAATGCTGACTCATCATAGGCTTTAGGGTCAAGCAATTGTGCCCCGACTCCTGTAAATACCTTGAATTCATCGGCAATTCGAAAATCATATCCGTAGGAAGCAAGACCGTAGGATATACCCTTTTTGACTTGCTTGGCGGAAAATGGGCGAATCATATCGTGCTTCGCTACCATCCGTTTAATCCATGCGTCAGATTTTATTGCCATATAAAATCCGGTCCCGTTTCCTTTTCTTACTAATTGTCCGAACACTCAGTAGGCTATTGTATACCCCATGAACGTTTTTGTCAAACCTTTAATTGTCAGCCGTTTCTTTCCCAGTTTCTTCCCATTCTAGTATATCTGCAACGCTGTGATCTGAAAGAACTTTGGTGAGTGCAAATTGCGCTTTTTCAAGTAGTTTCATGAGCGGACAATTAGTGCGATCACAAGCGTCAATAGAATTTAGACATTTGGCAAGATAATAGGGGCCGTGGACACTCTCTACAATTTCTTTTATTGAAATTTCAGAGGCCGTTTTATCTAATGAAAAACCGCCTTTTACGCCTCTATGAGAACGGATTACACCAGATTTGGACAGAGACTGAAAAATCTTCGCCAAGAACTTTTCCGGAACTTTCTGTACCTCAGATATCTCAGATAGCGGAGTCACTTTTCCCTGTGCCTGTTTGGCCAGATAAAGTACTCCGAATATCCCGTATGATTCAGCCTTGGTAAATTGCATAAATCATTACTCCCAGATAAGGCATCTATTATGTCATGAGCGCCAAAACCAGCGCCTGATTATGGAAAAAAATATACAGGACTCCTCACGGGATGTCAATCTGTTTTGTTACTTATTTCACTAATTAGCCCAATGATTAGGTGTTGATTCTCCGTATATTCCAAGAGTGACGTTATGGTAAATGACCGTATTCCATAGTATTAGAGTGATAGAATATTACTTGTGCACTTCAATAACGTTCTTCCGGAATGGCCTATACTTGACTTAATGTTTTGAATAAGTATATTTAATACAATGAGCAGTAAAAAAAGACAAAATGAGTTCGAAAACGACCGTATTAGTTCAGCCATAAATAGCGAAGCCTATACTTCCGACGGCTCTATTTACCGTATAGAACCATCAGAAATTCGCCGCCCGAATTCACCGTCCGACGCGATAAAATTTATTTCTCAGGCCATAATAAGTAAGCTTTCTATAACTCCTCGTGGAGGCGGTACCGGTTTAGCGGGAGGAGCCTTGGGCCGTGGATTGGTTATTGATCTTTCCCGTCTGAATAAGATTATTGATATTGACGCAGAAAATCTTACGGTTGTCTGTCAGCCGGGGATAATTTATCAGGACTTAAATATCGCCCTGAAAGGGCACAATCTGTTTTTTCCTCCGGATCCATCATCGGGAGACAGTTGTCAAATCGGAGGCATGCTGGCGAATAATTCGTCCGGCCCTCGTTCGGTAAAATATGGATTGACTTCCCATTATGTTGAAGAGTTAACTCTGGTAAACAAATCTGGCAAGCCAATCAAGCTTACTAAACTAAAAATCGATAGTCCTGAATTCGAAGCATTCCTCAATCATCATCATGAATACAAAGAAATCTTTCATCTCATTGATAACAATAAAGATGCTATCATCCGTGATTGGCCTGCGGTAAAGAAAAACTCTGCCGGATACAATCTTAAGCAAGTTGCTGAAGATATGGTTGACGGGATCTTCAATCTTCCGGCTCTGTACATTGGCTCCGAGGGAACCTTTGGTGTATTTCTTGAGGTTAAACTGCGCCTTTTGCCATTACCGGGCCAGCCGTTGTTATATCGCTTGTTTTTTGCTTCTCTCGAAGACGCAGGCGAGGCTATCGAACCGTTGTTAGCGACTCTGCCAAGTGCCCTTGAAATCGTTGACGGCTCAACATTGGATCTGATCGGCCGGGAAAAGTACTCTGTTCCCGATAATGCCGAAGCACTGCTGTTACTCGAATACGATGAAGACTACGAAAATCACAAACGGCAACTGGGCGAACTCGCAACAACAGTGAAGCTTTCAAGCCCACCGGAGTTGGCTGAGAATGAGCACGAGCGATCATCCTTATGGGCAGCCCGTCGTGCCATCGTGCCGATTCTTTATCGTCATCATCCTACCAAGAGACCCTTCGGATTTATTGAAGATGCCTCTGTTCCAGTTGATAAATTAACCGAATTCATCGGCTGGATAAGAAAACGGTTAGAAAAAGATAACCTGACTTTTGGATTATTCGGGCATATTGGTGACGGCAATCTGCATATCAGGCCGTTGCTCGACTTCCATCGCCGCAGCGATTACCAACTTATTGAGAACCTCTATACTGACGTTTATGCCAAGATAGTAGAACTGGGAGGTTCCAGTACTGCCGAACATGCTGACGGCCGACTGCGGGCGCCGGTACTCAGAGATGTTTATACCCCGGAAATCTATTCGCTGTTTCAACGCATCAAGAAAATACTCGATCCGGAAAATCTGCTGAACCCGGATGTTATCCTATCCGAGCGCAATTTTACCGACGAAGTCGATTTTAAAAAGCTGGAATTGATTTGCGCCGCTTGCGGTAAATGCAACGGCTATTGCCCGGCTTATGAGATTTTCAAGCGGGAAGATATGTCTCCGCGCGGCTGGCTGAGAATGCTTCATTCCAATATTGATGATGACAAACAACTTCAAAAAACATATGAATACTGCTTAAACTGCAAAAACTGCACGACCGTATGTCCGGCTGGTGTTGATATTGCCGGAGAGATTCTTGAATTTAAAGCTAAATATCCGAACAAAACCGCCGGTAAAGCCATTTCTTATTTCGATAGAAAACCGTTCTTTTCCAAATGGCTAAAAGCCGGGGCACTATTTAATCCTGTTATGGGTTCTGCATTAGGCCGGACGATAACCGGGTTGATTGGCAAAAACCGATTTGGAATGGATTCAAAAGTAGAGGCTCCGCTACCTGCCTTCAGGACCTTAAGAGACCGTCACCCAAGCGCCTGTACCGTGACCGGCGGAACAGCTCTCTTTCACGGTTGCGCAGATAATTACTTTGTCTCCGCATCGGGCGACTCCCTCATAGAAGTCTATCATCATTATGGGATAGAGGTCGCCTTGCCGAAGCAGGATTGCTGTGGGTTGCCGATGGAAGTTTATGGTCATAGAGATTCTCTCATTGAAAAAGCAAAAACCAATATAGATTCCTTGATTAACTATGACGCGATTGTTTTCACCTGCGCCTCCTGTCTCCATCGTCTCGCTGATTATGAGGAATTATTTAGTCCCGGCAGTGAATATCATGAAAAAGCCAGGGTGATAAAGTCACGGTTATTTGATGCCTGCCAGTATCTTCTCCAACAAGATATTACTCTGCCTTCAGTGCCCGACGGAAAACAGGTTCGAGTCTCATACCATCATCCGTGTCATCTCAAAGCGGCGAAACTTGAGCAGGAACCATTAAAACTACTTTCAGCTATTAAAGGAATTTCTTTAGTGCACCCGGAACATGCCGGACGTTGCTGTGGGCAGGCCGGTTCGTTTGGGTTTATTCATTACCGGGAAGGCCAGGCGATTTTTGACCGCAAACGGGAAGAGTATATAAAACTCAATCCTGATATAATTGTCAGCAGCTGTCCGTCCTGTATTGCCAAAGTTCGTAAAGAAGTCCCCAAGCATATTCGGGTATGCCATCCTCTGGAAATCGTAAACGATCTCATTCGAGGGAAAAATCTCATTGGATAATCGTGACTATAAGAAATGCGATCACGGTTTAGTTATTGTCTATACCGGAAACGGCAAGGGAAAAACCACGGCCGCGTTGGGGCTTTGTATCCGTGGCGCGGGACATGGGAACAAAATTTCAATTATCCAGTTTATTAAGAGTAATTGGCCCTACGGTGAGCTTGAGGGGTTAAAACGGCTTGAACCGGAGGTTAAGATAAAAACGCTTGGCGCTGGATGTATCGGACTACCGGGTGACAATAAGCCGATTGAAGAACACCAGGCAGCAGCCCAAAAGGCATACTTGAGATCGCTTGAGGTTATAGAAAAAAACGAAGATGATACAGTTGTCCTGGATGAAATCAATACCGCGATAGGGTTGGAGCTTATCACCGTCGATGAATTGATGCGGCTCTTAGATAAGAGGCCTGCGAAAATGAATCTGGTGCTAACCGGTAGAGACGCTCCCAAAGAGCTTATTGATCGGGCTGATCTGGTTACCGAAATGAAGGAAATTAAGCATCCGTTCCAGGATGGATATCTGGGTAAAAAAGGGATAGATTATTAGTGTCTGGAGCGTCAGAAAGCATAAATACCCGATATGAAAACACGATTGCAGTTTTGGGCGCAAGCGGTTTCATCGGATCGTCGCTTGTCTTATATCTGATGCAGCTGGGTAACAAACTTCACCTGTTAATAAATGAAACTGATCCCGGGATAACTTCACTGCGCGGCCAAGTACAAACGTTTAATGGTTCCATCAATAATATTGATGCACTCAACTCCTGTTTTGAGGGATGCGATGCTGTGTATCATCTGGTTGGTATTATTGCGGAAACTCGATCTAAATCTTTTCAAAAAACGGTCATTGAAGGCACTCAAGATGTTGTGCGAGCTGCTAAAAATGCGGGTGTTAAGAAAATCTACTATCTCTCAGCTTTGGGCGCCGAAGAAAACGCTGATAGTAAATATCATCAGTCCAAGTGGTATGTGGAGCAAGCGATTATTGAATCTGGTCTTGACTATACTATTTTCAGACCGTCGGTTGTCTTTGGGCCAGGTGATAAATTCATCAATCAAATCATTAAGATGGTGCGCTACTCACCTCTGATCCCTGTGATAGGGGATGGCTTATATAAACTGCAGCCGGTTTATGTCGAAGAATTGTGTGCGGTTATGGCTGATGCTGCCCGGCGGACTGAGTCATCGAAGCAAATATATGAAATCGGCGGTGCGGAACAGTTGACATATATGGAAATTGTGGATATAATCAAACGGGTTACAGGAATTAAAAAAACTGCTATGCATATACCAGTTTCACTTATGAAGACAGTCGCGATGTTTATGGAACTGGTCTTAAAACCGGCACCTCTAACGATCGATCAACTAAAAATGATGGCCGCCGGATCCACATGTGATAACTCGGTAGTAGAGAAAGAATTTGGTGTAACCTTTTCATCACTTGAGTCGCAAATATTAAACTATATGGAGAGATAAAATGGCGGAAGAAAAACAGTTTGACATTGTTATCGTCGGTGGCGGTCCGGGCGGCTTGACAGCCGGGTTATACGGTTCGAGAGCCAACCTAAAAACGGTTATGATAGAAAAGTACATGCCCGGCGGCCAGATTGCCAATACCGAGGAAGTAGAAGATTACCCCGGCTTTGAGCACATTTCCGGAGCCGAACTGGCTATGAAAATGACTGATCATGCCAAAAAGTTCGGACTTGAGATTCTCTCCGATGAGATAATCGAAATACGTTCAGACGGTGACTACAAGAAGGTCGCAGTCGGGGCCAGCGGTACTGAATATGTTGGCAAAGCGATGGTCGTCTGCACCGGTGGTTCACCCGTGCTCCTCAACGTTCCGGGAGAAAAGGAATTAACTGGTAAGGGTGTATCATACTGCGCAATTTGTGATGGTGCGTTTTTTAGAGACAAAATTATCACGGTTGTCGGTGGCGGTGATGCTGCGGTAGAAGAAGCTATGTTCCTCACCAAATTCGGCTCAAAAGTTATTCTAATCCATCGCCGTGACGAACTTCGTGCCCAGAAAGTTATTCAGGAGCGTGCTTTCAAGAATAAAAAACTGGAATTTATCTGGGATTCGGTTGTCGAAGAAGTCAATGGTGATTCAAAAGTTGAGTCATTGTCTTTGAAAAATGTAAAGACTGGCGAGGTCTCTACTCTCGAAACAGCCGCTTGTTTCGTTTTTATTGGTTTTCACCCTAATACCCATATTCTACCCAAAGAAATAGCCCTTAATGAAAGTGGATATGTAACCACTGATTATAAAATGGAAACTTCCGTGCCGGGTATTTTTGTTTGTGGAGATATCCGTGAACAGCTTGTGCGCCAGATTACTAACGCGGTCGGAGACGGAACAACAGCCGCAATGGCTGCCGTTTACCGAATAGAAGAGATGGAAGATTAATAAATATTGTCAGAAAACAATAAGCCCGGCATAACCGGGCTTTTTGAGTATGCATATTATTGCATAGTTTTTCTCCAGTGTTGCGCAGTTTATAAGTATTTAAACAATACCGATGTAAAAATACAGTCCTTGTCATCCTTGATAGGCATTGTGTGGCAATGAGTTATGTTTTTGTCCTGGGTTATTTACTATATCTATATTGAAGATTATTTTTAATTAGATAAACTGGTCCAATATTTGCGTTATGAACGTGTGAGAACATTGAAATAATAGCCGATTACAAGGCTTGAATATTGGGAGTGGTGCGCCGGAAACGTTATTGCAACGTTTCTCGGCAACCCCCCTCCACCACTCCCATCTTTTATCCCCCGTATTGCTCAGAAAATTCCATAAATAGCCGATATTCATGTTGTAACCATTAGATGAGTATGGGGAAAAACGTGAAGACACCTGGGATCCTATATAGAATATCCTTTCTCGTAGTATTAAACTCGATTTTCATATTTGTTGCGGTTGCTTTCGTAAGTGTCGAAAACAACCAGGCGAAAATTGACCGTTTAATTTCGTATCGTTACGATTTTATCAGCCAGTATTTTTATTCCAAGATTGATGAACTAAATTCCTTGCCAGTAAATGAGGCAGGAAACCAAACGAATGAAGCTATTCTACTTCCGCTTTTTGAAGAGACACAACCCTTCATGAAGGGACTTGCTGGTCTGTCTTTGCTGAAATACAATGAATCAAAAAAACAATATCGTCAAGTATCTCACGTTTTCCGTGATGAACTAACGGCTTTGACCAAAGATGATATTAACTATATTGCGGGCAATACGAATTTTATAAATATAACCACAAAAGGAATCGATGTCGGCCAGCGTATTGAGTTGGACGAAACAATGTATAAAACTATTTATATCCCGTGGAAAAAAGGAAGTGCTCAGACCGTTCTGGCAATTTCATATTTACCGGAAGAATTAGTTGGCTCAGATATTGAATACAACACAACTCTGATAATCCTGTTCTTAACCATAACTCTTATATGTCTGCTAATTGTCAATCTACTATTCAAAGATTTTATTCGGCCTCTTCAGCATCTTGTGTTCGGTATGGAAAAGACCGCTCATGGAGAAGTCCTCTATCAAATCGAAGATGTCAAGAGTGATGAAATGGGGCGCGTCGCGATGGCATTCAATACTATGTCATCTTCACTCTGGGAACAGCGAAAAATGCTGACTGCTTCGAACCGAAATTTAACCGTTCTCAATGATAAAATGACTGAAACATTGAGTCAATTGGCTGTCGTTAATAATTCCCTTACCAAATCTGAATCGTTCTTGGCCAAATTGATTTCCAGTGCGCCTTTTCCGGTCATTGTAACCGATACCGATAAGAAAATAATCACTTTCAGTGATACCGCTCTGAAGACTTTTGAAACTACCAGTGAAGCTGTGTTGGGCAAAGATTTTACAGAGGTCTTTCCCTTTGCTCCCGATAAAGTCTTTCCCGAATCGGAGGCTAACTGCCGCATCACTGATAGTGAAATGATTTGTAAAAAAACTTCAGGCGAGCATTTTCCAGTATTGATGACCCGGGCCGCCATTAGAGAGACAAATGGTGAAATAAACGGCTATTTGTTCTTTCTCCGGGATATTTCCGAATCCAAAAGCTTCCAGGAGATGATTATTTCTATTGATCGTATGGCGACTCGTGGTGAAATGGCCGGAGAGATTGCTCACGAAATCAACAATTATCTGGCGATTATTTTAGGAAATGTCGAGCTGCTACCTCTTCTGCTTGCCAAAGGAAAAATGGATAAGGTCGATCATAAATTAGGCGTTCTCCGGCAGACCGTAACAAAAATTCAGCGATTCTCGGAGGGCTTGATGGGTTATGGCGACGACGAAGCGATCTTTATCCCCGGCGATCTCAATCAGCTTGTCGAGAACATGGTTGCGTTTTTACGGCCGCAAAATCGTTACGATGAAATAACGTGGGAATTATGTTTTTCAGCCGATATCCCCTTGGTGGAATTTGACAGCAGCCAGATGCAGCAGCTTTTAGTCAACCTGTTTAACAACGCCGCCGATGCTTTGAAAGATATAGAAAGAGACAAAAAGATTTCAATCTCTACAAACCTGTCTGATGATGGTAAAGCGGCTGGTATAACTATTTCTGATAACGCTGACGGCCTTCCAGATGATATTCACGAAGAAATATTCAAGCAGCGATATACTGGTCCCAGGCGAGGACGCGGGTTTGGATTATTTATTGCCAAACAAATAATGGACAAGCATGCTGGTGATATTAAATATATGACCAGTACCGGGCAGGGCACCAGCTTTACGTTATTACTGCCGATAAATAAAAAAATAGATGAACCGGTTGAAAATATGCCTCAAGTTATTTCTTGACAGTTCTTGTCTCAATGTCATACTTTTGACCATGCGTCAAAATAAGATATCATCTTTGTTAGCACCCATTCGACTTCGATATTTATTCTTTGTAACAATAATAATTGGCAGTCTGTTTTTCAGTCTAACCTACTGGGGAATAAAACAAGCCCGCCAGTCACTGTTGAATATCATGGTACAAGAAGGCCGGGCATTGACTCAATCATTAATCCTGTCATCCAATAACGCCATCCAGGCCGAACTGCTTTTAGAAAGTCTTTCAGAAACTAAATTCGCGGAAATAGCCGAGTCCGCCAAAAACAAACTTGGCAGAGTCTCAGAATCCCGAGAACTGCACCAGTTTTGCCGGGACTATGACCTGCTATCCATTGATATCCTTGATACTTCCCTTTCCATTATTGCCTCCAACAGATGGGCTATCGGCTTTATTCCCGAATATCCCAATGAAGTGCAGGTCGAGATAATCGAGACGATGCGGCAGGGTGGAGGTTATCGTACTGTCTTATCTTATTCCGATGACTCAATTCAAACAGTGACGCAGTATTTCATATATGAATTTGCGTCAGACGAGCAAATCATTCCCGGCAGCAGAATTATGGTTCTGGCGTCAGATGCCGGATATATAGACCAAATTATGCGGCAAATTGGGACCGGCTATCTTATAAAGGAAATATCCAATCAAGCCGGGATAGAATATATCTTCCTCCAGACTCGCGACGGGATTATCTTTTCATCAAGACCATTATCTCCGATATTGAAAATAGAAAGCGATGTCTTTCTTTCCGGTTTAATGGATACCGATAGTGTGGGATGGAGGATGCACGAGCTGGCCGGACTTGAGGTGATGGAAATCGCGCGGAAGTTCGAATCAGTCGCTTATCCTCCCGGAGTCTTCCGGATTGGACTCAATCTCGATGAGTTTAACGAGCTGTCGCGAGGATACGATCGACAAATAATTGTCATCGCTGTCATATTATTTTTACTTACACTATTGGTCGTTGCGGTTGTTTCAATTAATCAGAATTATTTCATTCTCGATAAATCATTCAAACAGATTCAATCTATGTCGGATTCAATCTTTGACCGTCTGACTAGCGCCGTCTTAGCCTATGATGCCGACGGCAGGATACTGGCGGTAAACTCAGCCTTTTGCCAATGGGCTGGATTGAGTCATGACATTATCGGAAAAGAGTTAAAAACAATAACTGACTCACTTCCCTTCACAATTCCTCAGCCTGACCAAATAGGCGAGTCCGAAATCGGCTTCGAAACCGATATCGAATTACCTGACGGTGAGAAGCGGTCAGTTCTGATAGGTAGCTCCCGGTTACCGGATGAAGCCGGAGGCGGTTCGGTCATGCTGCTTTATGATATCACCGACCGGAAACGGCTGGAGCAGGATAATCGGCAAAAAGAGCGATTATCCGAAATGGGCGATATGGCCGCTGGAGTTGCTCATGAGATTAGAAACCCGTTGAATGCCATCGGTATTGCCGCTCAGCGGCTGCAGATTGAGTACCTGCCGGAGAAGGATGGTGACGAATATACTCAATTGACAATAAATATCCTGGCCGAAACGTCCCGGCTCAATGATATCCTGACTCGCTTCCTTGAGTTGGCCAAAACAAGATCGGCTAAACAGAGGCCGGTTGATATCATTCGGGCTATTGATAAGGCTGTTACTTCGTTGCGGGACGAAGCCGGTCAAAATAACGTCACAATAAAATTTGATAGTCCACAACCGATGATGGTGAGAGGCGAGGTCGAAAAGTACCAGCAGGTATTTATTAATCTGATTAAAAACAGCATTCAGGCGATGGATGCCGGGGGAGAAATAACCATTAAGGCTGAATCTGATGCCGCGAACGTTACGTTATCTGTATCTGATAATGGTTCGGGATTTCCAGCCGATTCTATGACAAAAATATTCCAACCGTACTTTACGACCAAAACCGATGGCTCCGGGCTGGGATTAGCATTGGCTTATAAAACTATCACTGACTTCGGCGGTTCCATTTCAGCAGCCAACAACCCCGATGGCGGAGCATCGATCTTTATAAAAATCCCCTTGATGAAATAGTCCGGTAGGAAGGTTCTCCCAACTTGGTACCACATGGCTTCAGCCGTGTGAGAAACACAACTGCAAGACAATACAAGCCCGGTAGGTCGAAACCCCTGCGGTTTCGACATTTTCTCTACAGATTTAAATTGCCGTCATCATTGCTTCGCCCGGATGCGAGCTATTCGTTGCTCCAACTCTTCAGCTTCTTTATCTCGATTTGCAGCTCGATAAAGCTCCGCCAAAAGTTCAAGACTCGTAATCACATCGGGATGATTTTGTCCAAGTGTATTCTCTCTAATTTGTTGAGCTCTAAGATAAAGAGGTTCAGCCAGATTGTATTGATCCTGATTCTTGTGTATAAAAGCCAGAGCATCTAAATACCAGGCAATATCGGGATGATCTGGTCCCATTGCCTTTTCTCTTAAAATCAATGCATATTTATAGAATGCTTCGGCATGTTTATATCTATTAAAGTTTTTAGTATGTGCGATTTGGGTAATTTGATTTGTTTTTACATAGGAGAAATTCCTACCATGTTTACATATTTCAAATGCTTCCTTATAGAGAGGCTTGGCTTGCTCGTATTGACCTTGAACTTCGTAAAGCATGCCAAGGTTGTTCAGTATCTGAGCTGAATTGGGTTCATATGGTCCATTAAAATATTTCTTAATATCTAATGCACGCTTATAGAAAGACTCGGCTTTAGAATAAAAGCCTTGGATATCATAAATCTCGGCGAGGTTATACAAGCTAGTTGCGATATGTTGATCGGCGGAATAATGCTGAGGCCCCGATTTCAGTGCCTTCTCTCTTATTTCTAAAGAGCGTTTAAATAGCGTTTCAGCTTGTGAATACAGACCTTGATATTTATAGGAATAGGCAAGACCGTTCAGACTCCAAGCTACATCCAGATGGTCAGGTCCAAGTTTTCTCTCTCTAATTTCAAGTACTCGCTTTGAGAGAAGTTCAGCCTGAACATACTGGCCTTGTGCCATATATAGTCCAATTAGGTGTCCCTGGCTTTCAATTACATCTGGATGGTCGGGCTCAAATGCTTTTTCTCTGATCTCTAGGGAACGCTTAAAAAGAGGCTCAGCCTTCCCAAATTGACCTTGGCTCTTGTAAAACCATGCCATTTGGTTTAAGTACACTATTAATAGTAAGTCATCAGCATCAAGCGAATTCTCACTTATTGATAATGCTCGCTTTAGTAGAGGTTCGGCTTGCGAGTGTTTAAGATGGGAATCGTAAAAAAGGCCAAGGATACTAAGACACCATGCAACATCTATATGATTTTGTCCTAGTTCGCTTTCGCAGATTTCAAGCCTTCGTTTAATTTCCGACTCACCTATTTCATATCGATCTGTGGCTTTGTAAAACAAAGCTAAATTCTGTGAGCTTTCAATTGATGCTGGATGACTGGATCCAAGAGATTTCTCAATAATTCCTTGGGCTTGTTTTAATAGTAACTCAGCCTGTGGCCACTGCTCCATTTCTTGGAAAAAATATGTCCAAGATAGATTTTGCAAGATATATGCAATATCGAGATGGTCGGGACCGACTGTTTTCTCTGCTAATTCGAGAGCGTTTTTATATATTACCTGAGCACTGTCGATATTGCCAGACTTAAAAAGCTCTTCAGCCTCTTGATTAAGAATTTCCCATTCTTTTTCTGCCTCTTGTGCGACTAGGGGAGATGTAGCTAATAACATTATCAACACCGTCGCTGTAATTGTCAGTATCTGTTTCATTTATGATTGTATCCTATCTATGACTTTTCCATAAGACTGATAGCTTTGCTTGCATCGCATCAGCGACAATGTCACTACCAATATACTGCAAAATGCGAATCTATCAATATAATAAACAGAGATGCTATTGTCGGGTTTCTCACTACGACCCGTTGGGTCTTCGTTCAGAACCACGACCTACAAATGCTTATGTCATTCCCGAGAGCGAAGCGAGTCGGGAATCCAGTGGTGAAATTGACCGAACTCTGCTCTGGATACCCGTTTTCACGGGTATGACGAAATGAGGACTTGGGAATATTAGTGTCTCCCCTGCGAAAGCAGGAATGGCAAAAGAATAATTGAATTGCGAAATTAGACGAGTTCCAAACATAAAAAAACGCCCTGCGTAATGCAGGGCGTTTAATTCTAATATAACGGGTAACCCATCATTCATGATGGGAAATACCGTTGTTTACTTAGTCTGTGCTTTGAGCCATTCCGTGGTCGATGATTTCGGACGCTCAATCGCTTCGCCCCAGGCACGCGAGACGATAAGCTGTGAAGCCATACCCATCGCACGAGAAACTGAGAACAGAACCGTATAATATTCAAATTCTTTAAGACCGAATTTGTATAACAGAGCACCGGAACCGGCATCAACATTTGGCCATGGATCGGCGATTTTCTTGACTTGACGAAGAACTCCCGGAACCACATCAAAAACTCTGGAGACTGTCTGGAAGACCGGATCTTCGGCACAATGCTCTTTACCAAAGGCTAAGAAAGCATCGAAACGCGGATCGGTAATACGCAGGACGGCATGGCCGTAACCCGGAATTACTTGACCGGAATTCAGAGTATCCCATGCGAATTTCTCGAGGTCTTCGTTTGATGGAGCGCCGCCGAATTTTTCCATAACCTTGAGGACCCACTTGAGGCATTCCTGGTTAGCCAGACCATGCAGAGGACCCGCCAGTCCGTTAAGACCGCCTGAGATTGAGTAATAGGCATCAGACAGAGCCGAACCGATACAGTGACAAGCATGAGCGGAAACGTTGCCGCCTTCATGATCACAATGGAGAGTCAAATACAGGCGCATAAGTTTGGCGAAATTGCCATCGGAATCTTCGATTCCGAGCATATTCGCATAGTCGGCACCCCAGTCCAGATTCGGATCAGAAGCAATCCGGGGACCTTTTTTATAGCGCAGGCGATAGACACCGGCAGCTATTTCGGGGAGGACGGCCAGGATACGGATGCTGTCTTGCATCATCGGTTCCCAGTAATCTTCTTTTTTCATACCTTTTGCGTAATTTTTGCGGAATTCTGATTCGCCTTCCATTGCGAGAATAGCAGTATCAAGCATGCACATCGGATGAGCATCTTCCGGCATTGCTTCGAGAACTTTCCAGACATAATCGGGGACGCCGGCATTCTTGGTGTATTCAGCCTGAAGGTCTTTCACTTCGTCGGCAGTCGGAAGTTCGCCAGTTACGAGTAACCAGAAGATTTCTTCCGGTATTTTGTCAAAGAGCTCATTTAACGGAATACCGCGAATAATCAAACCCTTTTCCGGAGGTACTAATGAAGTATCGCAGACCAATCCGCGAACGCCTCGCATTCCACCATATACCTGTTTCAGCGTAACTTCTGAAATCACTTTCGAACCGTGTTCTTTTATAAGAGAACGGATTTCGGTACGCATCCCTGGTATTTGTGATTCAAATTTTGCTTTTAGTTTAGACATTAACAAAACCTCCCTATATATATTTAAGTTATCTTCTCAAAGATACGGAGCACAAAACGCCACTTTCAATAGACGAGATATGTTTGTGCATACTAACATGTTAATTAATGGATTTTTTTGTAATTGTCAATAATATCTGAGCAAAGATAAGGAATTATTTCACAATCTCGAAGATTTTTCCCGGATTAATAATGTCTTTGTTGTCTAATACATTTTTCAGTCTGCGCATAAAGCTCAACGTTTGAACATCGAATTCATCTGAAAGGAATTTCTGCTTGGTTATACCGATCCCATGCTCACCGGTCAAGGTTCCTCCGAGTGCTAGTGTCTTTTTAAACAGTAACTCAATTCCTTTTGTAGTTTCTTCCTTTTCTCTGGCTGTGCCTTTCATACCAAGGAAATTCACATGGAGATTACCATCTCCGGCATGACCGTAACAGTTGACTCGCAAGGCCAGTATTTGTCCCAGTTCTTGTACATATTCGACTAACTCGGGCAATCGGGAAGGAGGTACGCACACATCCTCGGCAGTCTTTACTGCTACCGATTGTTTAACCGCCTTGGATAAGTTGCGGCGTGTGTCCCAGAGCTTTTTCCGGGTTGCGACATCCTCGGTCACTTGAAGCATCACAGGAGAGTATTTTCTGCAAATTGTTTCTATCCGGGCGGCTTCTGATTCGGCATTGTTGCCATCTGTCTCGATTAAGAGCATCGCGGCGCAGGTTTCGATTCGGTTTTCGGGATTGTACTCATTGGAGCAGGAAATGGCATCACCGTCCATAAATTCCAAGATACACGGCACAATACCCTCGGCGGTAATATCGGCGACTACTGAAGCGGCTTGTACCGGAGCATCAAACAGGGCCAGAATTGTTTTTCCTGGTTTCGGTTGTTCGATAAGTCTCACTGTTATTTCGGTGAAAATAAAAAGTGTGCCTTCAGATCCAATAAACAGGTCCATAAGCCCAAATGGACTTTGATAATCTGAGGCTATAATATTTCCGTCCGCATCGACTCCCCGAACGGCAACGGTATAATCTTTGGTAACGCCATATTTTTTACAGCGAAGTCCTCCGGCGTTCTCGGCAATGTTGCCACCGATAGTTGATTCCAGATAGCTGGCGGGGTCGGGAGGATAAAACAGTCCGGCGGCTTCAGCCATTCTCATTACATCTCCGGTGATAGCACCGGGGCCAACTGTCGCTGTCAAAGTTGTGCTGTCTATATCGATATTGTCCATTCGCTCGATAGAGACAATTAGACCGCCTTGAGTCGCCAATGCACCGCCTGAATACCCGGTGCCGGCGCCTCTAATGACCAACGGAATATTGATATCCTGGCAGAGATTTACGGCATCAACAATATCTTCCTCCGATTCTGCGAAAAACAAGGCGTCAGGAATAAAAACTTCTTCGGTTGCGTCTTTTGTATATTCCGGCATATCTTCAAAAGTAAAAAAGACCCGTCCGGCAGGAAGGGTCTTTCTAATTATATCAGTAATTTCACGAATCATTACAATTGAGTCCTAAGACTTAGGCTTGTCCTTCTTTTTTTTTGTCTCCGTTGACTTTGATGTTGAGGACGAAGACGAGGTAGAGGTCGCAGCTTGACTGTCTTTCTTTTCTGCCGCTTTATACGCCGCCGAGCGGTTCTCGGTTGTATAAAAACCGGAGCCCTTAAGCAGGAAGCCAGCTCCTCCGGTAATAATCCGGCGAGGTTTTTTGCCACATTTAGGACATTTTGAAACCGCTTCGTCGTTAATGCCCTGAAATTCCTCGAATTCATGTTTGCAATCCGGGCATTTGTATTGATAGGTTGGCACCTTAAATTATCTCCTACTTCTCCAGCTTTTTGGGACCGGCTATGACAACTTCATCCGGAGTTTTACCGGCAAACTTCTTGAAATTCTCAATAAACAACTGAGCCAAATGATTGCGTTTGTCACTATATTCGTTGGCATCATTCCATGCAAGTTCCGGGTTGAGGTCTTTTTCCGTCAAATCACCACAGGATTTTGGAAATTTAAAACCAAATACCGGATCTTGAAGATATTCAACATCATCCAAATCACCATTAATGGCGGCGCTTGAAAGCGTCCGAGCCAGTTGGATACTCATCCGTTTGCCGGAACTGGAAGGACCGCCGATGATGCCGGTATTTATCATCCAGCAGTTTGTGCCATGCCGGGCAATTTTATTTTTCAGCATTTCGGCGTATTGATACGGATGACGGTCCATAAATGGTGCGCCAAAACAGGGCGAAAAAACTATATCGGGTTCTTTCTCCGAATCTGTTTCGTCATTCATTCCACTAAACGAGCAACCGGATAAAAAGTAATACATTGCCTGATCGTTAGTTAGTTTTGCTATCGGAGGTATTACACCGGTTGCATCGCAAGTCAGCATAATAATATTCTTCGGGTGTTCACCTTTCGCATCTGATTCGGCATTAGCGATGTAATGCAGCGGAAACGAGGCGCGAGTATTATCGGTGCGACTGTTGTCATTCAAATCGATTTTACAGCTAGTCGGGTCACAGATGACGTTTTCGAGAATCGTCCCTGTTTTTTTTGTACAGGCAAAAACTTGTGCTTCGTTTTTTTCAGAGAGGTTGAGTACTTTGGCGTAGCAGCCGCCTTCCAAATTGAAAATTCCTTCTGCCCCCCATGCAATTTCGTCATCGCCTATCAATGCACGATGGGTGTCAACCGCAAGGGCGGTCTTGCCGGTACCGGAATTGCCGAAAAACAAGGCTGTCTTATCGTCGGTTCCTTTATTGGCCGAGCAGTGCATCGTTAACACATCCTGATTAGACAAGATGTAGTTCATATAAGTGAACACCGACTTCTTTATTTCGCCACTGTAACCGGTTCCACCGATAAGGCAGAGCTTAAGATCAAAGCTCATAAGAACAAACGCATCACTTCGGGTTGAGTCAATTTCAGGGATACCCTTGAAATAGGGAACATGAATTATAGTAAATTCGGGTATGAACTCACTATAATCATCGTTGTTTTCCGGCTGCAATAGTGAGTTTCGCGCGAATAGGCTATGCCATGCGTTTTCTGTAATAACTCGCACAGGAAGCCTATAGTTGGCTTCAGTGCCTGCAAAACAATCCTGAACAAAAACATCTTGACCCTGTAAGTATGCCTTAATACGATTATAAACTCCCTCGAAACTCTGCTCGCTAAACGGTCGGTTATGCTCACCCCACCAAACTCTGTTCTCATTTTCTACTGTTTTTACGATGTATGTATCATTGAGAGCATGGGTGGTATTCTTGCCGGAACTGACCACAAGAGGTCCATCCTGCAAAGCTATACCTTCGCCGCGAAAGACCGCCTCTTCGTATAGAGATGATGTCGGTAGATTCCAATAAATTTGTTTCAGGTTAGTTAGACCATGAAACTCCAGTTTGTATTGGCTCTTACGAGTTTCGGCATCATTCTGAGCGGGAGATTGAAGACTCTGAATTTTGTTAGTCATTATTTCCAATCCCTTATTATTTTACGGTCTCCGATATAAATCTCTTTCGGCGAATCAGGGTCGAGAGCCCATTTGATACGAGCAACTCCATCCATGATATCTTTGACCGAGCCGCAATAGCTTAATCTCAGATGTCCTTCCAAACCGAACTCGCCGCCCGGCACAGATACCACCAGAGCCTTTTCAAGAAGAAACTGAGATAGCTCATTGGAATTTTTATTGTAGGCACTGAAATCCGGTAGACAATAAAAGGTTCCGTCCGGAACAGTTATCTTAAGATTTGGAATAGTTTTAAGCTCATTTATCATGATATTGCGATTGTTTTCCAGTGTCAAACGCAGGTTTTCAACGTTACTCTGGTTGCCGTTTAATGCTCCGACTGCTGCTTCCTGTTGAACAGGTGAGGGGCAAGATGTATTCTGTGCGGCAACATTAATCATGACCTTGCAGACTTTGGTACTGGCTATTGTCCAGCCGATTCGGAATCCGGTCATCGCATACAGTTTTGATACGCCGTTAACGACTATTAAATATGAAGATTCAAAATCATCATTCGCATAGGCAAACGGTGATGGCCAGGTCTTGTTATCAAAAATCAGTTTGTGATAAATATCATCCATTATTACATAGATGCCTTTATCTTCGCAATACTCAACAATTTCCTGAATAAGCTTGGCTGAGTACATGACACCGGAAGGATTATTGGGGCTGTTAACGATAATTGCTTTTGTCTTTTCGCTGACCTTGGCCTTAATACCTTCGATAGTTGGTTCAAAACTGCCCTGAGGAGGCATAACCGTGACCGGTACACCATATAGCATTTTAATGATTTCGGGATAACTAACCCAATATGGAGCCAGCATAATGACTTCTTCTCCCGGATTCAGGAGGGTCATCATCAGGTTATAAATAGCCTGCTTGGCGCCCGCGGAAACGACAACATTGGCCGGCGCTACGGTTTTTTTATAATTTTTTTCGGTGTACTTAATAATCGCGTTTATTAACGTTGGAATGCCCTTGGTCGGTGTGTAGCGGATTTCCCCTGTTGTCAACTTTGCGGCGGCTGAAAGGATGGCGCTGGCCGGGACTTTTGTTTTTGGCTCTCCAGCCCCCAAATGTATAACCGGTTTTCCCTGTTCGCGAAGGGAACGTGCTTTACTGTTAAGCGCCAGAGTCGGAGACTCGGCAATTTTCATAGCGAGCTTACTGAGACTCATGAGTTTATCCTTTCATCAAAACGGCGATGGCGGAGACATCAACGATATCATCGGCGGAGCATCCCCGTGAAAGATCATTGGCTGGAACTTCCAAACCTTGAATAATTGGTCCGGTAGCAATTGCTCCGGCAAAACGTTGAGTTAATTTATATCCGATATTTCCCGCATCAAGATCGGGAAAAATCAAAACGTTGGCTTTGCCCGCGACAGTTGAATCGGGGGCTTTTTTTGCGCCGATTTTTGGCATCACGGCCGCATCAAGCTGCATTTCTCCGTCGGCCTGTATTTCCGGATGCTGCTTTTTAAAGATTTCAAGCGCTTCCAGGACTTTATTGACATCAGCATGTTTGGCCGAGCCTTTGGTGGAGAAAGATAAAAACGCCACTCGGGGCTCATCGCCAACGAGCTTCTGATAAGTTTCAGCAGTAGAGGCAGCAATTGAGGCCAGCTGTTCAGCATTGGGATTGGGCAAAACGGCACAATCACCGAACATGAATGTTTTATCTTTTTCACCGAGAAATTCCGGCAACGTCATCAAAAAACAGGAGGACAGAGTATTGATGCCCTCAGCCAACCCGATAACCTGCAGGGCTGCGCGAAGAACATTTCCGGTTGTATTTACCGCACCCGCAACCGAGGCGTCGGCTTTACCGGTTTTTACCATTGCCGCGCCATAATATAATTCTGTCTTCATTAAGTTTTTGGCCTTCTCCAAAGTCATGCCTTTGGCTTTGCGGCGCTCAAACAACAATTCGGCAAATTCATCAAAATCCGGCGCGTTCTCAGGCTGAATAACAGTCACTTTACTTGTTTCCAACCCATGCGTGCCGGCGAGTTTATTTATCTCATCGGTCTTACCCAGAATGATGACCTTACAGAGATTCTGCTCAATAATAGATTTGGCGGCGATGATTGTCCTCTCATCATAGCCCTCGGGAAGAACAACTGTCCGCCCTATCGCTTTTGCTTTATCTTTGATATTGTCTAAAATACTCATAACTGACTCCTGTATTACCGGCCTATCCCAGAGGTTAGGTAGGCATTTATAAACAGTTCCAAATCGCCGTCCATAACCTTTTGAATATTTGAGGTCTCGGCGTCGGTTCGGTGATCTTTAACCATGTTATAGGGGTGGAAGACATAACTTCGTATTTGGCTGCCCCATTCTATTTTCTTTTTATCTTTTGAATACTTATCCTGCTCCTTCTGCTGCTCTTCCTGAGCCTTCAGATAGAGCTTTGATTTCAAGACCTTCATCGCAGATGCTTTATTCTTAAACTGGCTGCGTTCTGCCTGTGATTGAACTACAATTCCCGACGGGAGATGAGTTATCCTTACCGCTGAAGAAGTTTTATTGACATGCTGGCCTCCCGCACCAGAAGCCCGGTAGGTATCTATCCGTAAATCGTCGTCATTGATTTCGATCTCTATCGTATCGTCGATTTCGGGGTAGACATGAACGGAAACAAAAGATGTATGGCGGCGGCTGTTGGCGTCAAATGGAGATATTCTCACCAGACGATGAACGCCTGATTCCGATTTCAGGTAGCCGTAAACGTATTCGCCTTTAATGCGTATCGTGGCTGATTTTAATCCGGCTTCATCACCCGGTTGATAATCAATCAACTCGGATTGAAAGCTGTGCGTTTCCGCCCATCGATTGTACATGCGAAAGAGCATGTCAGCCCAATCTTGTGACTCGGTGCCACCAGCTCCGGGATGAATCGTTAAAATTGCGTCGCGATTATCGTCCTTGCCAGAAAGATAAGTTGCTAACTCAAACGCATCGACAGTTTGAACATAGTCGATTATGCTTTGCTTTATTTCAGCGAATTCATCAGGGTCATCGGCCGTAATTTCTGCCAACTCAACATAATCAGTGAAATCTAATTCCAGTTTGTCAAAGTCATTCACCCATCTTTTATGGGTCGATAATTCACGCATGACCGCTTGCGCCGTTTCCTGCTTATCCCAAAAACCGGGCTCGGCGCTTTTTAATTCTATCTTGCTAATTTTTTCACGACGGAGGCCTAAGTCAAAGATACCTCCCGATGTTGGAAATTCTTGACTTCAAGGCACTTATAATCTCTTTCGCTTCGTTATCCATAACTCTAACCTCACATAAAAGGGTTGATTATATTACAATATTTGTCAAGAGAGGTCAACAGATATCGGCAGATTGGGAAAAAAAGTCTAATTTCGTTTCTTTAGTTAAAAATCAGGTTTATCGTGTATTTTTCGTATTTTTCAAAGATGATGCAAATTTATATTGCCTTTTGTCTTGCAGTACGTAGTTTTAGAAAAATTTGTATTTACTTGGCAGGACATAACAAAAATGAAAATAACGAATATTGTTGTCAGCATGTTTGAAACTAATTGCTACCTGATCTATGATGAAATCTCGAAAGAATGCGCCATAATTGATCCCGGTGCCGAAGCCGAACGAATTATAGCGCAAATTGAAAAATCGCAATTGATTCCTCGAGTATTATTATTAACACATGGGCACGGAGACCATTGCGGGGCCGTTGGTGACATCCTTGAGAAATATGATATTCCATTTTATGCTGGTCAGGGCGAAGAGGCGTTGTTGTTGAACGCCGAACTCAATATGTCTGCGGCTATTGGAATCCCAGTTGTTTGTCCTGAGCCAACGAAACTTTTAACAGACACCGATACCGTCTCTTTCGGGGGGATAACTTTCAGCGTTATTCAAACTCCGGGGCATTCTCCGGGTGGAGTTTGCTACTTGTCTGAAAAACACTTGATTTGCGGAGATACGCTCTTTTATGGGTCGATCGGAAGAACCGATTTTCCCGGATGCAGTACCGAGAAATTGGTTGAATCAATTGTAAATAAACTGCTCTGCTTGCCAGAGGACACAATATGTTATCCCGGACATGGCCCGGAGACAACGATTGGATTTGAAAAGAGTAATAACCCGTTTCTGACTGGAGGTCACTTTGTTTGATATGGAAGGTCCCATGATTGAGTTAGCGGCTGATTTTCACGTCCATCCGGATTATTCCATTGACGCGAAAGGAAGCCTTGATGAGTACTGTGAGATGGCTTTAACAAAGAGGCTTTTGGAACTCTGTTTTACAACCCATTATGATGCGGATCCAAAGTATGCTGCTGATGATGCGTTTATGGTCATTAACGGCAATAAAGAGAAACTCTCCGATGAGACACTGACTCACTATTTTGAGAATATCAGGCGAGTGCATGAAGAATATGGGATGCTGGGCTTGATGATTCGAGGCGGACTGGAGTTCGGCTGGTACGAAGGCTGTGAAGCGGAAGTTACTCGGATTAAAAACAAATTCCCGGTTGAGTTCTCTATTGGCGGCGTCCATAGTGTTGACGGACTTTGCCTATGTGAAGAATCGTCGAAAAAACTATTCAAGAATATGCCGCTTGAGAAACTTGCCGATAAGTATTTTGCTAAGCTGGAAAAATGCGCTGCCAGTGGAGTGTTTGATTGTCTGGCGCATATTGATGTATATCGAAAATATGGCCTTGAGTTTTACGGCGATGACATTTTGACAATTCACCGAGGTAGGATTGAAAAGTTGTTTGATACGATGATAGTGCATAATGTCGGCTATGAGGTCAACACTTCCGCCATCAGGCATGGCCACCCGGAATATTATCCGACGATGGAAATCGTAAATCTTGCCCGCGAAAAGGGAGTGCTGCTACGTTCGCTCGGTTCCGATGCTCATTGCCCGGAACAACTGGGACTCGATTTTGAGGTCGCTTCTTCAATTATCTATGACCTTTTTCCGTATGTAGATGAATGAGATTACCGGACAGAAGTTACCTCGTGAGTTTTATCTCAAGTCGACGGTGACAGTAGCAAAAGAACTACTTCGTAAAACAATTGTATATAATTCAAGTTCCGGTATAATCGCCGGCGATATTGTCGAGACCGAGGCTTATGTCGGCCGGGAAGATCCGGCCTGTCATGCGGCAGTGGGGAAAACGGATCGGAATGCGGTCATGTTCGGACCCGGCGGGTTTAGCTATGTTTACTTTATCTACGGCATGTACAACTGTTTTAATATTGTTACAGAGCAGGAGGGATTCCCTGCTGCAGTTTTAATCCGGGCTGTCGAGCCGGTTGCGGGAATTGATATTTTAATGGCAAATTCTCCTGCCAAAGACAGTAAATTCAGCAATGGGCCGGGTAAATTCTGCCGGGCTTTCGGTATTACCCGCGAGCATAACGGCCTTGATTTGTGTAACAATACTATCTATATAATTGATCAAAAAGTGAAAGCTCCCGAAATAGGAATATCGCCTCGCATCGGTATAAAGAAAGCAAAAGAGAAGCCCTGGCGTTTTTTTGATTGCGATTCTTGCTATATATCCGGAAAATAAACGTACTGTCTATAAAGATTTATCGATCTATTAATTGTAGAGGGAAAAACGATGGCAAAACTAAAGTCAATTACCATTCCGGTTTCGACCTATGAATATGTCCTGCGCTATCTGGACAAAGCCGCTGCAAAAATTAAACTCGATGAGAACCTGCTTAGAATTATCAAGGACCCCCGTAAAATTACGATTGTAAAGCTTCCGATTCAGATGGATGACGGTTCGTTTCAAGTGTTTACCGGATACCGGGTACAACATTCGACGGTCCGGGGACCGGGGAAAGGCGGCATCAGGTATCATCCTAACGTGAATCTTGATGAGGTGAAATCGCTGGCCGCCTGGATGACATGGAAATGCGCCATAATGGGGATACCATTCGGCGGAGCCAAGGGCGGTATCACTTGTGACCCGAAGAAAATGTCGATGAATGAGCTGGAACGATTGACCCGCAGGTATGCTGCCGATTTGGCTGATGTTCTCGGTCCTGAAAAAGATGTTCCCGCGCCGGATGTAAATACAAATGCGCAAACAATGGCCTGGATAATGGATACCTATTGCATGCACCGGGGTGAGTATAGCCCTTCGGTTGTAACCGGAAAGCCGGTTGTTCTGGGTGGCTCGCGAGGGCGCCATGACGCTACCGGAAATGGTGTTGCTATTGCAGTCCGGGAAGCTGCTAAGGCGTTGGGGATGAAGCTGAATGAATGTACTGCGGCAGTTCAGGGATTTGGAAATGTCGGGTCCATTGCGGCCCGTTCTCTAATGGAAAAGGGCGTCAAAGTTGTTGCTATCAGCGACGTCAATGGCGGTCTTGAAAATAAGAAAGGCATCGATGTTAATGCCTTGATAAAATATACAGCCGGTAACAAAGGTAGTATTTCCGGATTTTCCGGAGCCAAGGAAATTAGTAAAAACCGGATACTAACATTCAAGTGTGACATCCTAATTCCGGCGGCGTTGGAAAATGTTATTACAGAAAAGAATGCCGCCAAGGTTAAGGCCAAAATAATTGGGGAAGGCGCCAATGGTCCGACGACTCCCGATGCTGATGCAATTCTTCGTAAGAACGGGGTAACCGTTATTCCTGACATCTTGTGCAATGCCGGTGGCGTTACGGTCTCATATTTTGAATGGGTTCAGGATCGATTAGGATATTTCTGGAGTGAAGAGGATGTTAACAACAGGCTGGAAGAGCATTTAGTCCGCGCTTTTAATGACGTTTTCGCTGTTTCCCGGGAATTCAAATGTAGTTTAAGGCTGGCGGCGTATATTCTTGCCGTCAAGCGTGTTACTGAAGTGCTGCTGCTTCGGGGCGTGTATGCATAAGTAAAATATACTTTGACTTTATCCCCGAAGAAACGTATAAAGACGTTAGTTATTAACCTTCGGGGATTTTTTTATGGATGATTTCTTTCGACGCGCGATACTATTTGCGCCGATAATAATTTTCTCTTTAACAGTACATGAGTTCTTCCATGCCTGGACGGCCAACAAGTTTGGCGATCCGACCGCTAAAGACATGGGGCGCCTAACATTAAACCCGCTTAAGCATCTTGATGTTATGGGTACTATGATGTTTTTTGTGACCCAATTCAGGTTTGGCTGGGCCAAACCGGTTCCGGTTAATCCTTACAATTTAAGAAATTACCGCCATGATAATCTTTGGATTTCTGCAGCTGGCCCTCTTTCTAATTTAGGTTTAGCAGTCATTTTTGGGACAATCTTCAGAATCGGTAATTCAATGGGTTTGATAGGGATTTATGATGCTGTTGACCTGATGCTATTTTATGCGATTTTAATAAATGTTTCTTTGGCCCTGTTTAATTTACTACCCATATTTCCGCTGGATGGTTCACATATATTGAAAAGCCTGCTTCCGGAAAGATTTACTCCAATGCTGCAGCAGGTTGAAAAAGTAGCGCCCATGATTCTTATGGTAGTTATTTTCCTCGGCTTGATAACTGGCCGATCGATTATTTGGGTCGTTTTGGGTCCATTTATTTCCCTTATCGTGAAACTTGTTTCGGGGATTAATTTTTAGGCTATGCGATTATTCTGTATCTTGTTGGCGGTATTTGTTCTTCAGGCCTGTACGCCTCCTGAGAAGATCAGGCCGCGTAAAAGCAGTAAAGGATACGGCTATATAAATCTTATTGAGCAGCGAAAGGGACAGTTTGAGTCTGCCGCCTATCTGATTGATCTGCGAATTAAAGACAATAAGCAGAAGTTTTCCATTACTACCGAGGTGTATTTTTCGGGTGATTCAATTGCATTCTACGGCCGGGGATATTTGGGGAAGGGCGCTTTTAAGGGCAATATCATTAACGATGTCGTTACCATATTCTTCAAGAGCTCTGATGAATATTACCGAAATTCAATTGGCGGACTCAATTCAGGAATCGAATGCGCTCGACCGGGTGAAGTGCTTCTATATGTTCTTTCTTTACTGACGGGACGGGGAAACCTTGATCTGGAAGACAAACCGGTCGGATTGGAAATGAGGAAACAGCGAATAGAGTATCTTGACGGTCGTTTTACTCATACGATTAAACTGAAAGACAGCATATATCCCAGGCGTGAAATACTCTTGGACCCGCTTTGCAAAGACTCAATTGTGGTCAACTATGGTTCTTTTGGCCGAAAGTTTCCATTCTATCGAACCGAGGATATCCTCTATTATAACGGTGAGTATAATTTTCGAGCCAAAGGGTTTGTTCGGGAGCAGAAATTTAATATCAATATCAGGCAATCCAAGTTTCAATTGAATATCCCTTCGTCGGCGACATTACTGGATAGGATTTAATATCCGTCATCGGTTGACGTAAAATCACGGATATATTATGTTTAAAGTTCATGAGTAATTTGTACCTGAAAACAGCCCGGTTAATAAAACCGTATTGGATGCGATTGGTAATCTCCTCGCTTTCGGCGATGATGTATGCTGTCATGTCGGGAGCTTTAATCTGGATGATAGGTCCGCTTCTCGGAACACTTTTTTCAGGCGAAGAAGGTTCGATGACGGGACTTAATCTTCTGGATACTCCGACCGTTCAAGTTGAGTCTTCGCAATTGAGCGGCGAAAAAAGTCTGTTTCAGGAAATGCTTGAGACTCCGGATGATATTAAACTCTGGATAAAAGAACAGGTTGATAATATCATTGTCCGGGAGAAAAAGACTGATACACTGGTTCGTATCTGTTGGGCGACGTTTATAATAGCCTTTTTAAAGAATATTTTTCTTTATATTCAAGGCTTTTTCATGGCTTTCGTTCAGCAGTCCTTTATACGGGATATTCGCAATAATCTGTTTGAGAAGTACCAGAAATTGTCAATGGCGTATTTCCATAAGACCCGTACCGGGCAGCTAATTTCCCGAGTAACCAATGATGTGCTGGTGCTCAATGAGACAATCGATATCGGGTTTAATCATCTGGTTGCCGACAGCCTGTCAGTAATTATATTTGCCTCTTTCTTAATTATCCTTAGCTGGAAGATGACACTTTTGGCGATGCTGGTTTTACCGTTGATCTTTTTCTTTATTTATCAAGTTGGCCGCAAGCTTCGCAAGTATTCGGCACGTTCTCAGGAACGCATGGCCGATGTTAACTCGGTTCTGGAAGAGAATGTCTCCAATATCCGTATCGTTAAAGCTTATGCGATGGATAAATTTGAAATAGGCAAGTTCATTGTGGCAACTGAGCGTTTCTTTAAAGCGCTGCTCAAGATGGCGCGGGTTCGCATGCTGGCTACACCGATTAATGATATGCTGGCTACCTCCGCCGGTCTGTTTATCCTCTGGTATGCCGGGACCAAAATTCTATCGGCCGAATCAACGTTGAAGGCGGAGGATTTTATTCTCTTTATTTTCGCGATGTTTTCCTTAATTAAGCCGGTAAAGTCGTTGTCAAATATTCATATTAAAATTCAGGAGGGCATGGCAGCGGCGGGAAGAATATTCGAAGTGTTAGAAACGCCTCCCACTGTTAGCGAGCCGGAAAACCCGAGAGAATTACCAGGCTTTAAAACCGGTATCTCTTACAAAAATGTTTCTTTTACATACGATACCGGCGAGCAAATTATTCATGACGTTTCGTTTGAGGTCAACAAAGGAGAAATTTTGGCTTTGGTTGGTCCCAGTGGCGCAGGAAAATCGACCCTGTTTGATTTGTTGCCGCGCTTTTATGATCCCCAGAATGGTCGTATTGATATCGATGGACTTGATATAAAAACTATATCAAGCAGCAGCCTGAGATCGCTTTTGGGAATTGTTACTCAGGAAACGTTTTTATTCAATGATACGGTTAAATATAATATTGCCTACGGTATGGAAAACATCTCCGACGAAAAGCTAATCGCAGCAGCCAAAATGGCTAACGCTCACGAATTTATAACTCAACTGCAAGATGGCTATGATACCCAAATAGGAAACCGTGGTGTGATGATATCAGGTGGCCAGAGGCAGAGGTTGGCGATAGCGAGGGCATTGTTGAAAGACCCCGATATCCTGATATTTGATGAAGCGACATCGTCTTTGGATACGCAATCGGAAATGCAAGTGCAGGAAGCAATCAATCGGCTGATGAAAGGACGGACGACGCTGGTCATCGCTCATCGTTTATCTACGATAACATCGGCTGACAAAATCCTTGTTATGGAAAAAGGACGCATTGTTCAACAGGGAACACATCAATCGCTTTTGGATGAAGGCGGTTTATATGCCCTGTTATATCAAATGCAGTTTGAAAATGGCAACGATCCGTCATAATATTTTATTCCTCAACTCAATCGACAAATCTATCTGGGGCGGTTTGGAACACTGGATGGAGATGTGCGGAACCGGTCTGGCCGATAAGGGGCATAATATCTGGTTTGCCGGGCGAGAGGACTCGGAGTTTCTGCGCCGGGTGGGGCTTAACTCAACTGTAAAAACAATTCCAATGCAGATTTCGGGTGATTTTAAGCCTGCCACGATAAACATACTGGCCGGAATCTTCAAAGAGTATGACATAGATGTTGTCCTCTGCAATTTTGTCAAAGATGTTCGACTTGCGGGAGCGGCCCGCAAACTTCATTCAGGTGCCAAAATTATCTGGACACCGGGAGTGAATCTGGCCAAGAAATCGCTGTCACATAAATTTCTCATGGCGCCATTTGTAGATAGCGTGATTGTTCCGTCAAAACAGTTGCGGGATGAAATTGTTGAATCAGGTTTTATACAAAAAGAACAGTTTGAACTCCTGCCGATTGGTATTGATGAAAATCTGTGGATTAGAAAAGAGATAGACTACCGCGGCCAATTGCTTAAGAACTACAACCTTCCTGATGACGCTATCATTTGTGTGACTTCGGGGCGGTTTGTTGAGCAAAAGGGGCATACTTTTCTGATACAGGCGGCGGTGGATCTGAAAAACAGCTGTCCGCGAGTTTATTATTTGTTTCTCGGCAACGGTCCTCTTGAACAGAAACTAAAAGATGAGATTGCTCTCCATAACCTTCAAAAGCAGTTCCGGTTTTGCGGTCTTTTAGATAATCATCAGGATGTCATCTTTGGTGCTGATTTGTCAGTTCATCCGGCCATCGTAGAACCGTTCGGTATTGTTTTAGTCGAGGCGATGGCGGCATCTTTGCCGGTTGTCGCTACACGAGTCGGTGGTATTCCCGAGGTTGTATGCGAAGACGAATCTGCTATATTAGTTGAGCCTTCCCACACGGAGGAATTGACAACCGCTATTGAACGGCTGTATAATGATAATTCGAGTTGTACTCAAATGGGCCAAAAGGGATATCAGCTATATCAAAAGAGGTTTAGAAAAAGTACCATGATAGATTCTCTTGACGATATGATCGATCGGATAATACTGCAATGAGTAATCCGTTTGTAAAAAAGCTTGAGCATGGCATCAAGTGGATGTTTTTTACGCTCTCACAACTGTATCTGAAAAAAGGTCGTGATTTTGCGGTTATCGATCCTTCTAAAATTAAAAAAGTGCTTTTTCTTCGACCGGAGAAGCTTGGCGATATGGTAATCTCTCTGCCGGTTTTTCATAATTTGAAAAAACTTTATCCCCATATTAAGATATATACAATAAGTTCGCCCAAGAATATCGCTATCGTTAGCGAAGACGCGAGTATTGAGCATAATTTTCTTTACACCAAGAATATCCTGAAAGATATAAAGACGGTACGGCAAATAAGGAAAATCGGTATCGATGTTGTGGCCGATATGATCTGTGATGATTCGGTGACTGCTTTGTTTCTAACTCAATACAGCTCTCCCAAAGCATGGCGTATCGGTCTCGGAAAAACTAAGCACAAAGAGTACTATGATTTCAATTACCTCTATCGTTCCAATGATGCTTCACATGTAGTTGATAATACGATAAAACTGTTGACTGCCTTTGGGATTGACACGGAATCTTTGGAAAAGCACATCCCGCCGACAATCAGAGATGAATACTACAATGCGGCCGATAAATATTTGGCGTTAGTGCAAAACGGCAGTGGTGGAGATGTAATAGGTCTAAATTTGTCCGCTGGTAAACCTACTCGAGTTTGGCCGGAAAACAAGAATCAAGAATTAGTCGAGAAACTCTTGGCAAACTATCCTTCATGCCGGATCGTTGTCTCGTCGGACCCATCGGAACGAACCAGAGCGCTCGAATTTGTACAGCTTTTCCCGAAGCGAGTCTTTACTACACCAGAGGGATTAAATTTACTTGAAGTATCAGCAATTTTGAGCCGCTTACGGCTGCTCATTACTCCTGATACATCACTGGTGCATATCGCACGGGCATTCAGCGTTCCGGTGGTTGGACTCTATACGCAATTCGGTAAGAACTTCCGATTATGGAAGCCGTTCGATCAGGAAGGCGGGACGGTAATTTCGAATAATGACTACAATATCTTTGATGTTGAAGTTGAAGCAGTGTATAATGAAATTGTCAAGCAGTTTCCTCTGGAGGCAAAAGCGTGAGACTATCGGCGATATTGATTACTAAAAATGAAGAGGCAAATTTGGAACGCTGTCTTCATTCAGTAGAGTGGGTCGATGAGATTATCGTTGTTGATTCTGATTCAATCGATCGCACCATAGAAATTGCTAAAAAGTTTGGAGCCAAAATATTTAATCCGGAATGGAAAGGATTTGGGCCGGCCAAACAATACGCTCTTGATCAGGCGACCGGTGACTGGGTTTTATCCATTGATGCTGATGAAGAGGTTTCGTTCACTTTAAAAAACGAAATCATTCAATTATTGGAAGGTGAACCGGAATTATGCGGCTATGAAATTCCTCGCAAAACACAGTTTTTAGGCCAATGGATTCTGCATTCGGGCTGGTATCCCGATTATGTTTTACGCCTGTTCAACAAGGGCGAGGGTTGTTTTACCGAGGCGCTGGTGCATGAAAAAGTTGAAGTGAAAGGAAAGGTTGGTAAACTCAATAATCAGCTGCTGCATTATTCGTACCCGACCATTGAAGACTACACTCGCAAACTTGATATCTACTCGTCCCTTGGAGCCGAGGAGCTTTATAAAAAAGGTAAGAATATCTCGACGTTAAAGGCGGCGTTAAAACCTCCCTGCGCCTTCTTGAGAAAATACATTTTTCAAAAAGGCTGGAAAGATGGTTGGGAGGGGTTTTTAATTGCCTATTTAACTTCCACCGGGACATTACTAAAATACGCCAAACTGCGTCTCAAATACCGCGACGCTGAAAAGAAAAAGTACTAATTGTTTGTATGAATTCTCCCGTTGTCTTACATATCGATTCCGGCCGAAGCTTTCGGGGCGGTCAACGGCAGATTTCATTGCTTTTGGATCGAATCGCCCAGTATGGTATTGCCTCGATTTTGGCGGTACCATCAGATAGCCCAGTACTTGATAAACTTCCGGCAATTGATAAAATCACACTATCGACAACCTCGTTGTTCAGGAAACTATTCTTAGGGGAGTTAAAAAATATTATCGACTACCGAGGTGTGGATATTATTCACGCTCATGACTCTGAAGCACACACCATTGGAATTGCCTTAAAAAAAGCTTTTCCAAAGATTAAATTAGTCGTCAGTCGCCGGGTTGTATTTCCACCTTCAGGACAGTTTAGCGCAATCTTTAAATATCGAAGGCATGTCGATAAATATGTCGCTGTCAGCGAGGCATCGGCCGAGGTCCTAAAATCAATCGGTGTAAAGCATGATACAATTGTGGTGATTCACTCTGCTCTCGATATTGATGCTATTTTGGCGATAGAGAAATTTAGTTCTCGTGGGAATGATTTTGTAACACGATATCCCAAATTGGTTTTATCTGCCGGGGCACTGACGGAGGAAAAAGATTATAGCACAGCGATAAAGGCGTTTCACCGGGCGTCATTGAACCACCCGGATGCGGGGATGATGATTTTGGGTGATGGACCATTGAAAACAAAACTGCAGAACCTTATAGATCATCTGCAAGCGCCTAACATCCTATTGGCGGGACATGTCGAACCGATGACACCCCTGATGAAATGCGCACATCTATTTGTTCTTTCTTCCCGCAGTGAGGGGCTCAATAATTCGGTTACTGAAGCAGCAGTGTGCGGTGTTCCCTCTATTGTATCAAATGTTGGAGGACTTCCGGAAATTATTATGCACAGCCAAAACGGATTTCTCTGCGAACCCGGAGATGTTGATTCATTTGCTCAGGCAATCGACACCCTCTTATCAGATGAAAGTTTGCAGCGAAAAATGGCTCTCAATGCTTCCGATTCAGTTAGAAAATTCGATATCTCTGAACTTTGTCAGAAAACAGCCGAACTATATAATAGTTTGCTTGCCTAGAGGGCTTTTCACGTATAAGTTGACATTATGATAAACCTGGCACAATTTATTATTCAGATTGAATCTTTTAACTCGAATGTTAATATTCCGTTGATTCGAAAGGCGTATGAGTTTTCTGATAAATCGCATGCCGGGCAGACCCGGGAATCAGGCGAGCCCTATGTGACGCATTGTCTTGAGGTCGCTTTTATTCTGGCCGAACAGCATTTGGATTCAACGACTATCGCCGCCGGGCTGATTCATGATGTAGTCGAAGATACTCCTGTTACAATCGCCCAAATCAAGAAAGAATTCGGCGAGGAAATTGCCTTATTAGTCGATGGCGTCACCAAGTTGGGAAAAGTCGAGTTTAAGTCAAAAGAAGAAGAGCAGGTCGAGTACTTCCGCAAAATGCTTATCTCAATGGCCCGTGATATTCGGGTTATTCTTATTAAACTGGCTGATCGTCTGCACAATATGCGGACACTGCAGTTTGTCAAACCGGAAAAACAAAAGCGTGTCTCCGCCGAAACCCGAGAAGTCTATGCTCCTCTGGCTCATCGCTTCGGAATTGCCAAGTTAAAAACTGAACTGGAAGATCTGTGCTTTAAATATCTCGAACCGGCCAAGTACTTTGAGATTTCGGAGAAGATCGAAATGACCCGCGCCGAACGGGAAGAGTATATCGAGATGATTACCCGGCCGATTAAAAAGGCTATAGTCAATGAGGGAATGAAGGTTGCTATTTCCGGGCGGGCGAAACATCTGGATAGTATCTATCGAAAAATGAGATTGCGTTCTCTTCCTGTGGAGGAGATTTATGACCAGCTCGCGATTAGGATTCTGGTTTCTAACAAAGGGGAATGTTATCATGTCTTAGGAGTTATTCATACTCTTTGGAAACCGGTTCCAAATCGGTTTCATGATTATATCGCCAACCCCAAACCAAACGGTTATCAGTCGTTGCATACCACGGTCTTCGGTCCCAACGAACGGATGCTTGAGATTCAGATTCGCACCCATGTGATGCATCATGTCGCTGAGTACGGTATTGCCTCTCATTGGCTGTATAAAGAGGGGCGTCAGCAGATGGATGAAGCTGATCGCCAAATGAGCTGGTTGCGGGAAGTTCTTGATTGGCAGAAAGACATGACTAATCCGTCGGAGTTTCTCGAATATCTAAAAATCGATTTGCTTCAAGAAGATGTTTATGTCTATACACCGCGCGGCGACTTGGTGCATCTTCCAGCCGGATCGACGGTACTGGATTTTGCTTTTGCTATCCATACTGATGTAGGATTAAAAACGACTGGCGCGAAAATAAACGGTAAAATGGTTCCTCTGGGGACTAAGATGCAGTCGGGCGATGAGGTCGCAATCTTAACTTCACCCAATCAGAAACCATCTTACGATTGGGTGCGGATGGTGCGCACATCGAGAGCGCGGGCAAAAATTAAACGCTGGCTAAAACAGCAAGGGTACGAACAGTCGGTTACTCTGGGGCAGGATATCCTTGACCGAGAGCTAAAACGAACGCGCTTGAGCTTGCCCTCCGCCAGTGAGATGCTTGATGTTGCACAGGGATTAAGCTTCCTCTCTTTTGACGGGTTGTTAGCCGCAATCGGAAACGGTACTGTTTCTGCCCATCATGTGGTTTCTAAGATCAATCCTGAAAAAGCGCCTGAGACCAAGACTTCGATGGTTAAACGATTCATCGATTCGGCTCGAGGCGGCAAAGGAATTCGAATTCAGGGAATGGGCAATATGATGTTTCGGTTCGCCGGTTGCTGTCAGCCGATTCCGGGGGAAAAGATTATAGGGTTTATCACCCGAGGCCGGGGAATAACTATCCATCGAGCCGACTGCCAGACGGCCTTTGAATTATCCAAAGATCCCGAAAGATTAATTGAAGTTGAATGGGATGTCGCGAAAGACCAAGCTTTTATCGTCCGGTTGGATATTTTGCTTGAAGGTAGAAAAAACATGCTGCGGGATATTACTCAGGCTATTTCTGACTGTGACGGAGATGTGCGCGGAGCTGAAATATCAGGAAAAGGCGCTCCTGTAACAGGAGCTTTTGTGATAGAAATAAAGAACCTTTCCCACCTAAACCGGGTTATAGTAAAAGTAAGAAAGGTCAAAGGAGTAATCTCCCTTGAACGTGCCAAAGGAGCGGATTTTGATCCGATTACTGAGGGCGGAAAAACGGCAGAAAAATAATAGAATTAAGGAATAATCATGAGTACTTATAAATGTAAACATTGTGGGAAAAATATAGACAAGTCCTCCAAATTCTGTCCTGAATGCGGTAAATCAATAAGTGCCTCAGCGTCAAATCACCCGACAGGAAAGGCTGTGAACAATCATCTAATTATGATTGCTGTCCTAATCGTGACCGCGGCGGTATTTTCCGGGTATCAGTTAATGAACACGGGCGATAAAGAAGTTGTTCAGAGCCAAACAGGCTCAATGGGCGGCGGTATGGATATGGCCTCAATGGCTAATGACTTACCGGAGGACTTTGAATCATTGATAAGTATGGGGAATGCCATGATGGATCAGGGACAGTATCCGATGGCAATAGTGTGTTATCAAAAAGCGATTGATATAGATTCCGGAGCCGTTGATGCTTTAGTTGATATGGCAACCTGTCAGCACGCCACAGGGGAAAACGAAACTGCAATTGAAAATTTTATAAAAGTGCTGAATGTAAAGCCTGACCATCAAGTTGCAAAATTTAACCTTGGTATCGTTTATTATTCCGTTGGTCAAGATGATTTGGCGAGGCAATGGTGGACTAAACTCCTGAGTGAAAATCCGCCGGAAGAATTGAAATTGCGAACAATGGAATTGCTCCAAAAATTAGGCGGAAGTTAATTTGCCCATGTTCTATGGGGCTTATTGAAAAAGGACAGTTCCACACTTGATGGCTACCAATTAATACCGTTAGGCCACACCACACCTTCGGTGCGCCAAGACCCAACGGAACGAGAAATACCTCCTGATATCTTTACCTACTCTGGAATACGACTATTCTAAACTGATGGTATATACCAGCACTCAGTATTTTTCTTATATAATTCCCCGAAAAGGTTGCGTTGACAATATTTTTGGTTTATTCTTAGATAAAGAAAGTTATCATATAACTTAATACTGATAAGAATCACTCATCATGTATTCTCATATTGCAATTGTCAAATCCTGCTCCGGGCTATTTCAAGGGCTTTTTGATTTGGTGTATCCACCGGTTTGCGGAATATGTAAATTCCCCGCCGATTCACCTGACCGGCTTTTCTGTCAAAACTGTTATAATCGCATTGAGGGCTTCGACTATCCATACTGTATCAAGTGCCGGGCTTTTATAATGTCTGGTTTAACTTGTCAAACCTGCAAACCGGCTCCTTTGACGATTGTATCACTAGGTTATTTTGATGAAAACCTGAGAACGATAATACATGATTTGAAATTCTATGGCCTAAAACCTGTCGCGGCAACTCTCGGTTATAAATTGGCGGACGTTATCTTAGAGTCAGTACCTCTGGATTATTTTGACGCTATCGTTCCCGTACCTCTTCATTATTCCCGGCTTGAAAAGAGAGGATTTAATCAGGCGGAGGAAATTGCGTTGTCCATTGGCGCTTGTTTGAATATCCCGGTGTATTCGAATTTATTGATTATGACCCGCAAAACTAAACAGCAGGCGCGGCTTTCCGCTTCGGAGAGAATCCTAAATGTGTGTGACGCCTTTACGGTAAAAGATGAGACCGGGATACTTCAAGGGAAGAAAATACTATTGGTGGATGATGTCACCACGACCGGTGCTACTCTTTTGGAAAATTGTAAGGCTTTAAAAGCTGCGGGAGCGGGGAAAGTAATTTCCGCCGTTGCCGCGACCGCAGTGTGAAATTCATTGCGCTTAGGAAATGAATCTGCCATCTTCCTGCTATGGATTTGAGTTCAGGGAAGAACAAAGCAAATCTCGAATATGTTGAGTCGTTTCTTCAGGCAATTGTTCTAGAAGAAGGTTTGTCTCAGAATACGATAAGCGCCTATCGCCGTGATTTGAATGATTTGTTTGGATTTATAAAAGCGGCTACACCTCTCAAAATAACTAAAAAACAAGTTGTTAACTATTTGCAGACTCTTTACTCCTGTGGATTGAATCCATCGACCGTTAACCGCCGTTTATCCGCTATCAAGAAATTCTTAAAATTCTATGATTCCCCGGTCTCTGTAACTGATATCCAGGGACCGCGCCTGATGAGAAAGCTCCCTATTGTTCTTTCGGTTAGAGAAATTAAGATAATCCTTGATATTCCGGATGATTCGAGTCCAAACGGCCTCAGAGACACGGCCATCCTTGAGACCCTGTATGCCTCGGGGATGAGGATATCCGAGTTAATCTCCCTTGATTGTTCGGTCTATGCGCCGGAAATAGCGTTTGTTATGGTGACCGGTAAGGGAAATAAAGAGCGACTTGTGCCTCTGGGAGCTTATGCCATTGCGGCAATTGACCGATATACAAAAATATCTCGACCTGATCTTGTAAAAAAGAAAGCAGACAGCAATAAACTTTTTCTTACCAGGCGGGGGAGAGGATTCAGCCGTTCGGGAATGTGGAAACTACTGCACGGGTATATTATGAAAGCAGGGATTAAGAAAAAAGTGACACCGCATACATTCAGACATTCATTCGCAACTCATTTACTTGAAGGCGGAGCCGATCTGCGAGTTGTGCAGGAGCTTCTTGGTCATGCAAGTATTAACACTACACAGATTTATACCCATCTAAATAAGGAATATTTGCTCGAAGTCCATCGGCAGTTTCACCCGCGTGCTTTATCCGGGGATAGAAAATAGTGCAGCATGTAGCCGTATATTTGTCTGGGGTTCAGGCGGAAAAATACCTGAACCATATTATTGATGATACTCAGGTTTCAATCCATCCCTTTAATTCGGTTGAAGATCTTTTGACTTTGGCGCAAAGGTTTACGCTGGATTTGATTTTTATGGGTACCGGTGATGTAGGTAATGCCGGGTTGTTGAATTTGGTGGATATGACTCGTAGAATTAAGGACCATACCTTTTTAGCCATCATTCCGACTATTCTTTACCACCCAAACCCGGGTGTACACGACTTTACAGCAGCTTTTGAAAACGGCGCCGAGGAATTCTATTCCGAGAAAATTCCTGTTAATATCGCCCGCGTAAAGACCTCCATGACCATCAAAAGGTCGCTTCGCGATCTATCCGTTAATCCTTCCAGCCGTCTGCCCGGCCCAGCCGTAATTGAAAAAGAAATCGAACGGCAAATTGAATTAGAACAGCAATTCGCGGTCTGTTATGCTGACCTTGATAATTTTAAGGCTTTCAACGATTACTATGGTTATTATTTCGGTGATAGAGTAATAAAGCTCTCCGCCAGAATCATTAAAGATGTGGTTTTTGATCTATGTCGCGAAGGATTTGTCGGACATATCGGTGGGGATGATTTCATCTTTATTGTTCCTTCCGAAAAAGTACCGGCTATATGTGAAGGTATTCTTCGGACATTTGATACTTTTATTCCGTATCGATACGCCTTTGAGGACCGGGAACGAGGGTTCATTATTACTTTAAATCGCAATGATGAGAAGCAAAAGTTTCCCTTGATGACGCTTTCAATTGCAGTCGTAATTAATAAAGGTAAGATGTTTAGGCATGTCGGTGAGATGTCTCACATGCTTGCGGATTTGAAGAAATACACTAAATCACTCGAAGGCTCAAATTACGTTATCGAGCGGCGCAATAAATACTAACCCCTAACCCCTAAGCCGTTTTTGTAATGACAAGGCCGGCGGATAATCCGGATTAATCTTTAATAGTTTGTAAATATTTTCCAGCGCTTTACCGCGCTCACCCTGCTTAGTATATAATACGGCCAGATTGTAGTACGGTTCAATGGCGGTACTATCAAGCAAAATTGCGGAGTTATATTTGATGATAGCCTGAGCAGTATCGCCGTTTTGAAGATAAATATTACCCCAATTCAGATACGCAGCCAGATAAGTACTATCGAGAGCCAATGCTTCCAAAAAGTACAATGATGAGGTAGCAGTATCTCCGGCCTGACCAAAGAGAACCCCCATCTTGGTAATCACTATATAATCGTCGGGGCGCAAATCAATCGCCTTGGAATACATTTTTGACGCTTCTTCAAACTTCTGTAATTGAATGTATTCATCACCAAGGTTGGCGTATGCCTCAGCCCGATTCGGTTCCAGGGTTATTACTCGTTGGAATAACCGGGCGGCCCGATTATGATCGTCCAACAGCGAGTAGGTGTTTCCAAGATTCATTAAGGCATCGGTATATTCAGGGTCTAAGGCGACGGCATGATTGAGTTGCCGTTCGGCTTCCTGATATTGGCCGCTGTTAAAATATGCGGTTCCAAGTCCAAAGTAGAGCGTTGAAACTCCCGGTGACTCTTTAATCGCCAGCTTATACTCTTCAATGGCTTTGGAATACTGTCCCTGTCGATTATAATTTATTGCAAGGTTGTGATGAATCTGCGCTTTATTTTGAAAACCAAGATCAAAGAAATTCATATTCAGAACAAAGAGACCTGTCAATAGTATTACAATTGGTATTAACACTTGTTTGCCGGACGGTTTCTTTAGCCTGTCATAAAGCTTGAACACCGCATAGGCGGCGAAAATCAGAAGAAGGGGAATAATAGTTAGGCGATGACGGGCTGTAACTAAAAAGAGAATTACAGTGGGAATATATCCTAACATAAAGATATATAGCGGGGCCAGTTCTTTTCGTCGTTTTATCCCAAACCAGAAACCGGCCAGAGCCAATGGCATAAATAAACCAAAGGGGAATTTTAGACCATAGTTAAAAATCAGTATTGATAGGGTCGATGAATACTTCCGGAAATCATAAATGTCCTGCTGGTCGGAGTTCTCAAATCCGGAGCAGAAATAAACCAGTTTTTTAAAAGTCAGAGCTATAAACTGACTCGGATTCTCGAAAATGAACTGTTTGGCTTTATTTGACCAAAATGAGGAGACCTCGGACGGCTTTAGTTTATGCCCGGTTTTATCCTCAGCATATCGTGAGATAGTGGGATTAAATTCATTCCAGGGAATTTTACTGTCTAAAGTAATTTCCGGCATTCGCATCGTCAGCCCCTCAGCATGACTATTGTTGCCGAGGTATAAATTGATACCGCCCTGTGAGGAAATCAATACGGCATCGTCAGCGACTATATAGTTTCGCATCGTGACCGGGAGTACTATTGTGCCTATGCCGACAAAAAGGAGCAGGATGACAACGAGTATCGAACGGAGTTCAATTTTACATTTCAGATTGAAAAACAGCCACAGCACTAACAACGGAATGACCACCAGTACATTCGGTCGTGCGATAGCAGCCATACCAAAAACTATACCGATGTTGAAAAAGACCCATTTGCGGGGGTTGTCTTTGTTTCGGATAAAAAGTAAAAACCCAAGAAGGTTCAGGAATATGAAAATAACCGGAATAAGAAACATCGATTCGTAGAATATTAATGTTCCGTAAATGGCATGAAAAACCGATGCTAGCCGCGCGACTTTTTCCTTGAAGAACTCTTTTGCCAGAAGATAGGTAAGAACAACCGATCCGGATGCGATAAGCGCTTGAAATAATCGCGCCCAAAAATAATCTGAGCCGGTAATCTTTAGTATAAACGCCAGAAAATACGGGTAGAGGGGTCCTCGGAAGAATACTTCTTTTCCCCAGAAACTGGTTTCAATGATTTCTTTGGCCCACAGTATATTCCAGAGCTCATCAACCATTGGAGTATAGAAAAACGGATTCGATTTAATCTGAAGTAAATAAACCAGCCGGATAGCGAAGGCCACCCCGAATATCAGGATGGCCCACGAGTTTTTTCTTAGAAAGTCTTTCATAAAACGATTGTATTACTTTTTCCCAAAAGATTTCGCTACATGGAACAGGGTAAAGGCCAGACCAAAGACCATTATTAAAGAGAGTATTTGACCGAACTCTCCGGTAATAAATGAGATGTCATTGTAGTCCTTGCAGAAGGTTTTAAAATCCGGGATTCCAGCTATCAACCCGGCCGAGAGGACGCCGATTAAACTCCCTCCCGCTACCAGACCGGAGGCGAACAAAATACCGTTCTCCTGCCGCTTCTTAAATAGCTCCTTGCCTTTTGTTATCTTTTTAATACCACCGGCGACTAAGCCACCCAACATCAGCGGTGTTGACAACGAAATCGGCAAGTATAGTCCGATAGCAACCGGAAGTGAGTTTATGCCAAGCAACTCAATACCAAGCGCGAGAAAAGCTCCGACGATTATCGGTGTCCAGGGAATATTACCGCCGATAACGCCTTTTACGATTGTTGCCATTACGTTGGCCTGAGGAGCCTCAAGCGGGTTCGGAGTATCTACTGTTTCAACCCAACCAAACGCATCACCCAACAAATATAATGCCAAGCCCATTGCCAGAGCAGGGAAGAACAGCCCGACAAACTCGGTCCACTGTTGTAATCGGGGCGTTGCCCCTAATAAGTATCCGGTTTTCAAATCCTGAGCGATATCTCCTGACATGCAGACCGCAATACAGACGACTGTTCCGACCGACATGGCGGTAATCATTCCGTTTACACCGTCAATTCCGAATTGAAGCAGAATCATGCAGGTTACTAAGAGTGTGAAAATTGTCATGCCCGAAACAGGATTGGAAGACGATCCGATAAGTCCCACAATTCTGGCGGAGACGACAACAAAAAAGAAACCGAAAAGAACAGCCAATAAGGCACCTAAGAAATGCAGTTCGGTACCGGGAAGAAGCCAGACGGCGGTTACAATTAAAAGCGCTCCGATAAGTACGACCGACATAGGAATGTCGCGATCGGTTCTGGGCGTGTTCTCATCATTGCCGGAACCTCGATTAAACAGCTGTCTAAAACCGGATGAAAATGAACTGATAATAGTAGGGATTGACTTGACCAGTGAAATAGTACCGCCGAAAGCGACTGCTCCAACGCCAAGATACTTAATATAGGAATTTCTCAATTGCGCCGGGTTCATATCTGACAGAGGAATATCTCCCGGTGAAATTATTAATCCGGGGATTTGCTCACCGATGAAAGCCAACAGAGGACTAATGCCCAAATAGCCCATAACCGCTCCGGCCAGCATCAGTGATGCGATACGAGGCCCTATTATATATCCTACGCCAACTAAGGCAGGAGACGCATCTATGCCTATCGTACCGCCTTTTAGCAGTCCCTTAAAGTCGTATCCCGGTGATTCATTCCAGAAGCGGCCTATAACCATCAGCGCTTTATAGACAGCTCCAAGACCTAATCCCATAAAGACAGTTTTTGCTTTAGAACCGCCTTCGTCGCCAGCGGTGATGATTTCTGCGCAAGCGGTGCCTTCCGGGAATTTCAGTTTGCCGTGTTCTTTATCGACTAGGTATTTTCTGAGCGGTATCATAAGCAGGATACCGAGCGAGCCACCCAGCATAGACATCCAGAATATCTGCGTTTTGGATACCTCGTGCATGTATCCCATCGCAATCATTTCTGTATCTGCCGCCCAGATGAAGAAAGCCGGGATAGTAAAAGTAATACCGGCGGCGAGAGACTCGCCGGCTGAGCCAACCGTTTGGACGATGTTATTCTCCAATACGGTCACGTTTTTCTTGCTGTAAATCGATCGCAGGACAGCCATTGATATTACCGCTGCCGGAATAGAGGCGGAGACAGTCATGCCGAATTTTAAAGCCAGGTAAGCATTAGCCACTCCGAAAACAACCGAAATGATGGCTCCAAGTACCAGAGCCTTAATCGTCACTTCCGGTATGATTTGGCTGGCTTTGATATACGGTTCGAATTTTTTGGAATTGGGAGAAGAGTTATTATCCTGATTAGGCACATTTCCTCCTTATCAATGTTAGCAGCGTGCGGCTCAAGTGAATTATTATTCTTGAAGTTACAGTTGAGAGCATGATTAGTCAAGTTTGTTTACATAACGATAGTCTTGATTAACATATTGTACCAATAAATAAACAGGTAATCATGGACAGTGTTTCGCATGTTGCAAATAATTAGTAATGCGATGGCTGGCTATGGGTTACGAGAGCCTGTGTGACAAAAGAATAATTATTGAGAAAAAAATTGCAATAAAACTGCATTTTTTTGTAATTACTTGGAACTTCACACAGTAGTCGTGTATAAGTATTACGAGGAGGATGAGTTGATTATCCGGGAACATGTTTAAGTAAGTACGTTATAGGTTCCTGCATCTGCGCAAAAGAGTCTTGACCGAGCCTAAGTTATCCTGGTAGAGGGAAAAAAGAGTTGACAAAATAAGTCCATTATGGTATTATGGATATAGTAAGACCCACCACCCTCATTATCACCAATCCCTTATAGAGTTGACAAACTAATATTTTGGACGGTTGTTAAGTTTACAAGGAAGTTGTAAATACTTTTCAGCCAACATTGAACCCTTAAGTGGAGGGGGTGATTTATGATGAAGCATAAACTGCTCGTCACATTCATTCTTGTACTGTTTCTTCTTTCGTCGTTAGTCTTAGCCAAGGCTGATAAGCTTACGGCAGTTGAAACTATCCCCGCAAAGGATATGGATAACGTTGTTATCGTTCCGATTCAAGTGGAAAACACGCAGGATTTAGTTGCTATGGATATCCCGCTTGAATGGTCAGAGGGTGCGACACTCGATAAAGTTGTCTTTACCGACCGTGTCGAACACATGCAGTTTAAATATGCCGATATGAATAACGAGGATCGTCAGGTTATTATCGGTTTGGTATCGATGGTCTATACCGATGCTCCGGATCTTACGTCCGGCAGCGGTGTGATTGCCGAGCTGCATTTTAAACTTGATGCCGGTGTTGAAAACCTGCAGCTAAACACCTTTGAGACCCAGATGCCGCATCATTCTCTGACATACTATTACAACGATTATTCAACCGGCCGCCCGGAAGTCAAGGCGGTAAAGCCTGAACTAAACTTTGCTCTTTTAGGCCTGCCGGATGGCAGTGCAATTCCTACCAGCTATGCACTGTCTCAGAATTTCCCGAATCCGTTTAACCCTACAACCACAATCAGCTATTCGCTACCAGAAGCTGGTGATGTGGAAATCTCTGTCTTCAACGTACTTGGACAAAAAGTACGGGTTCTGGTCGAAGGTCATCAAGAAGCCGGTGAACATGAAGTCATGTGGGATAGTAAGGATACTAACGGAGAACAAGTCGCTAGCGGAGTGTATTTTTATCGCTCACAAGTGAACGACTTTTCTGAAACCAGGAAGATGGTACTCCTGAAATAACTGAAGGGAGGACACCGGAAACCTATTGCTCAAAGCTCGACGCCTCATGCCTTTCGCATGAGGCGTTTATTATTTTCGCAATTTCTGCGACTTTGCCTGATTAAAAATGGTTACAAAACTATACGAATCGCAAATTATGCGACAAAAAAATGAAACATGCTCTTTACATCTCCGTAAGTTGTTGTTAAGTATAGTACAATAATATTGTATAAAACATGGCCGTCAGGCACGGTCTTTGATACATAAATATATGTCTGATATAGGGAAAGAGCGGCCGTTTAGCCAATGGTTGCTTATATTAGATATTTGGAGAGGAGGGCCCCTGTCGTTGTTCGGATAGGGGCTCAACTTTTTAGGCTTGTAGTTTCTGTTATATTGATAGCACTTCGCAACAAGAGCCTCGATCAAACGAGGCTCTTTGTAATTTGGGCAATCCGACTAATACATGAAGTAATTAGTTCATCACATTCTACCAGAAGATCTGTTTATTAGCCTCGATTGTGAAAATCCGCTCATCGTTTTTTGAATCCTGAGCCGTTAGCCAGTAGAGGCCTCCGGCCGGCAGGTCTGAAACGCTGATGGTTTTAGATTTGGGGGTGTAGGTGGAGAACTCAGTCCATTCACTCCCGTGCCAGTATTTGAGCTCGTAGGTAACTCCGGAGGCAAGAGGAGTGTGCTTCACCGTTTCGGTAGAGGTAGCCATCGCCCTCATTGGGATATTATCGATACTAAGCGAAGTGTGCGTATCAGGACTGATACTCTTATAACTTATCACGCCGTTATCTTCTAAAACAAACGGCTCACCGAAGGTAACGACTTCTTTGTTCTGATAAGTAGCTGCAATGTATAGTATTCCTGTGCCCATATCAGCAAAAGTCACTTTACCGTCTTCAATGCGTCCCCAGTTGATTGGACGGAATTTACCGGAATTGAAAACGCAGATATAGGCGATGTCGATAGAATCGGGAATCGATTCCGTGACATCAATAACGGCGTCAATGGCATCCATGTAATCGTTGGTCACATCGATATAATACTTTCCGGCTAGCCAACGAGGCATTTTTTCCTGCTTATTGGGCTGGAAGACGAGATTATCCGGTTGCTGATCATAAGTCTTGCGATAGACTTTGGCGGCCTTATTGTGAAGCCTGTAATGCCCCGGGTTGGCCTCAGCGCCCATAAATGGTATAACAGTGCCGTCTTCGGTTAATATGGCGTTCCAGGCGTGATTGTTGCCGGTATTGGCCCAATGGGGAGTGTAGTCCGAAGTTACGGCCAGCCCGTTGGCTCTGAGGGCAAAGATCGTGATGTTGGTCATGTCTTCACAACGGCCGAGTTTGGAATCGAGCATCTCTGATAAACCCTGGTCGGTGGGATGAAAATAGTAGCGTTCGTCGAATCCAAACCAGGCTCGCACATCGTCATTGATGACCGAAGCGACATTCACCGGATCTTTATCGTCGTCGAGTTTGTCGTCAATGTCATTATATTTTTCCATGAAATAGGAGCGCCAATCTTCCAGAGGTTCGTTACTTCCCCGGTAAGGGAGAACATACCGGCAGAAGTTTTTAAACGTCAGATTCTTGGCCCACGGTTTATCTTTCCAGGCCCGGAAGGCAAGGTCGATATGATTGATTAGAAAGTCGGCCTTGATTACTTCGACATCCATAATTTTATCCAGTTTGCCGTAATCGAGTTCGCCCCGGTCTGATTCGATGGAATCAATTGCAACCAGAAGGGCTTTATAGTCAGGGAAACTCATGGGATCAAATTCTACCGTTGCATCGGACGTGTCAAACAGGCGATAGGTGACGTAGCAATGCTCCTCCATGTTGCCGATGAGGAAGTACGCCGCTTCGAGCTTTAGTGAGTCGCCTGTAGTCTGGTAATGAGTGATGACCTGTTCCAGTTCGGCCTTGTTGTCTCCGGCGGCTTTGAGGCTGTTGTTGACATTGTCCGGATAATTGTTGCCGGCGCATCCGGCGATAACGCACAGAGTCAGAACGATTATGGTAATGCGAAATAACGATGACATGATTGAATTTCCTCTCCCATTCCGTCATTCCCGCGGCGGCGGGAATCCAGTCGATTTTAATTTCGTTGTGAGTAAGAAATGAGATTCAGGCGGTTTGGACAAGCCAAAAAGGGAAATTAGTATATGACAGCTTCTTATTTTTCGGTAGATGAGGACATCCCGCTGTGCAGGACTATAGCCTGCCGCACACCATAAATCGGTAAATTGAGCAGACTGATAATAAAAATACTTTCTTTATTACATACTTTTTACTAAACAAATTACCAACAAAAATGTCTTATACTTGAAGGGTTAACTTGGGATGGGTGGTATTAAAATCATAAAATTCAAAGCATTAGGTCTAATTATAATAAAAATGGATTAACAACTGTGTGATCTGTGGATAAATTCATTCTTCGAATTTTGTGATGTTGATACTCTCAGGAGGAGGGTGAGATGAGACTCAGTTCGAGAAATGTTTGTCTATTGGCGATGTTGTTAATGTTAGTTTTAGCCGTATTTGGCTGTACTCAGAAAGATGATGTACTAAAACCGCAAAATAAAGCGACTCTGACATTACGCCCCACGTATTTACCTGAACTTGAATCTATTTATAATTATGAGTTTTGGGCGCTGACTATTGATGGAAATAATGATTCGACGTTTACATCATTAGGGAAATTCAACTGGGATAATACGCTTTATCGGTTCATGGATGTCAGCGGTAATGCCATTGACAATGAGTTTGAATTGCCGGAGTTATATTCAGCCTATGATTACTTCCTGATTTCAATAGAAGACGCTATTGATGCTGAACCAGCCGCACCGTCAGGCACATTTATTCTTATGGATGAAGTAGTTGATCCAGTGACCAGACCCATATCAATGAAGTTTCCCAGCGATCTTTTTGGGGCACAAGGTTCGTTTATGTTAGCAACCCCAACCGATGATACCTTAGATCAGACAAATGAGACAAAGGGAGTTTGGCTTTGCTCTCAGGTGCAGACTCCGCGGTCGAATCACGATACACTTGGCATATCAGGAGATTCAATACTTTATGGTTCTTTAGCCGATACTTTGGATGGGGACTCTTTAGTCCCCGATATTGTTGGTGTTTTATATCCAACCGATAGTCTCTGGACAATTATCAACTCTCAGGTAGTTTTTGGTTACGATACACTGCCGCACCGGAGTATTAATGTTGAATGGATAACAGAAGTGCATAAAGACTCAAATTTTACTCTTTCTATCGATTACATTATCGATAACGGATATGACGATGACAGCAATCACATCAATATCTTTTTGGGTGAAATATATTATTATAATTATCTACCGACCGTAACTTCCCTGCCTGACGTTAGCCAATACGGCTGGCAGTATAATACCTGGATTTTCCATGAGTATTTCCCCGCCAGCGCCAATATTCCGCAAATGGTACCGTTTGGATACAAGATGCAGGGACATCTGACGGCTATGCCGGATTGGGGAGTTATTGAGTTGGGTGCCTTTTCTGTTACGAATGGAATCGTTGACAGTGCTGATATAACTAATCGGTACGGAGATAATCGTGAAGTCCCGAATTTCCCCGGAGAGGATTTTATTGTTAATTTGCCAGCAGGTTACGATGAACTCGAATTTACTCTTGAGGCATTGCTTGACTCCTCCAGTGGTAAATTTGGTGTTGTCGTAGTTGGTTTGGAACCATTGACAACAAATGTTGCCGGTAGTGATAGAAACTTTCCGCTGTTTTTCTTGAGCGGTGATCTGCCGACTGCTGAACAATATGATCCGAGTTTCAACAGCTACACTTTCCATAACTGGAGTCAATCTTTACCTAAAATTGATATTTCAGTCACGTTCTCCGATTAAGGATTAAAACCACCCCCAACCCCCTCCTTGCCAAGGATGGGGGAACTCGTGCGTTTTTAGCTGTCGCATAGATATCCTTGATAGAGAGATAAAGAGTCATTCTCCGGTCATTGCGAGGAGCGAGGTCTATTAGACCGAGTAACGTCGCAATCTTTAGAAAATCTTGTGAGTGAAGCGAACTAGATATTCTTAATCCTGCCTTCGCGGGAACAAGATGTCGATTTTGGCAGGAACCTGACAAGGCCACCCGAGTAATTCTTTTGATAATGAGTGTCCTAAAATAAAAATCCTTGTAATCTTATATATGTTAACGACATACAAGGAATTGGCTTTACCCGTCTACGACGAGTACCTTGTGCTTCCTCATTTTTAAGGTTTTTTTACAGCTACTCACTGAGTAGAGTGAATATTTTAGCTCATTAATCGTGTTTTGTGATGCTGAGAATGTTGTTCGCATTGCGTTTCCTTTTTAAGTTCATTTATTTATATTGATGTCTTCGGAATTAATATTAAATTGGTAGTGAAATTGTGTAAGTTCTGGGGCAGACGAAGACGCCCCGCGGGCGGGACTGTAGTTGATGGGTGGGGCACATGGAACCAAGTCTAAAATTAATTAGATCATAAGGAATAGTCTATTTTATCAATCTAAACGATTGTAATAAACGCATATGGTAAGGATCAAACGCTCTTTTATTTTTGTTTATAAAGACTGCAATTTCTTTTTGAAGTAACTCTAATTCAACCTTTTTGGATGGCGTCTTTTCTAAATCAATATACGCACCGATACAACCCCTGACAAAATTATCCATTGATATATTTAGATTTTTCTGATTGGAGTAAAACCTTAGGTCTTGATTATTATCTTTAAGCTCAATATTCGTTGAGTATTTTATAGGACCTTCAACCCAATAAAGGCCAGCTTCACGCCGAGCTAGATTCAATCTATCTATACTTATCCAGTCTTTCAAGATAAGACGACTTTTTTTTAGAATATCTTTATTATTTATATCATTTACACTTAATTCTATAACTGGATCGCCAAGATATATATCAGCTTGGGTTTCTTCCTTTCTATAGTGAATATAATCACCCTTTTTTTGATTCTTCATAATCAATCTTATAATTGATGGGCTTTTGTAAAGAAACACATTAAGCATTCTCCAAGTAGAAAACACTTTTAAGCTGTGTGTGTTCTTGTTGGCTGTACAAATAAATAAAGGATTATCTTGATGAAATATCCAGTCAACAGCATGAGGTTTTACATATCTAATAGGTTGTTCATTGGACTTAACCTGAACACAGAAAGATGCACTTGCTGTTATCATCTTTCCCTTAGATTTAAATAAAGAACAAATGAAAGTCAACCCCTATATCTTCTTCTCTTGGTACACGAGTTACAAATGCCAGATGTTCTAAAATGTAATTGGCTAACAGTTCAGATTCATCACCAATCCTAACGGTTCCTAACTTCCCTCCTGCCATAGGTCACTCCAATATGTTAGCATTATATTTAGCTAGTACAAACATTTCACTGCCAATATATCGCATTTTATTAATTAAACGATACAAAATAAATTATATAAAAGAATATTTATAGCAGATATAGAAAAAGTGGATAAAAGCAATCCTATTTATTATGCGAATGAGAGCACAATCCATGCTTTTCTTCTGTCGAAACCTCCCTCACGATGTTTGGGACCTTCGGCAGGCTATAGTACCCCAAAGGTATAAGGTTTCGACCTACGGACTTACCCACAGCAAGCTATGGGGCCCCCGTGCCTCAATAGAAGTTTCTAGTTAAACTTTACATCAAAGGCATATGGTATTTCTACAGATAAAAAATTCCCTTTAATTCCAATTTTAATCAGTGGGTGTTTTGCAGGAGATACTATTTCCTGTACACCTCCATTAAATGGATGATAGACGATCTTCCAATCATTTGGTTCAACTTCAAAAACTTTAGAGTCTCCCCAATTTAAGGATATATCTTCAGAAATCCATTCGGTAACAAATGTATCTTTTTCAATGTTGTATTCAAAATGGAAATCAACTTTGCCACTTGTTCCAATTCCATGATGAATTGTAGTTACAGCATAAACAACAGTGGGATTGGTTCTGACTAAACGTTTTGACCATTGATCATTTTCGTCACCTTGGCTCCAATCAATCGCAAATCCAACACTTGAAGGTACTATACGCCAATCAGGATGCAGAGGACCTGAATAATGGACATTCTTATGATCATCATTTGAAGAATGTTGCGACCATTTTTGAGTGTGGAAATTCTGTTCTTCTATCTTTTTTTTCTTAATTCTTCGTTGAAGAGTTATTTGTCCTGGATTAGGGGGGAGTATGCCAACAATTAGGTTGTATTCAGCGATTTTAGTTTTTTTAAATATCCACCAGCCATCTGTGTAGGGAATGCTTAATTTCATTTTAATAAGAGATATTGAATAACTGGTGTTTGCTATATTTACTGAGTCGAGTATAAAGGACAAATTCTGAGTTGTATTTACTAATAATTCATATTTTTCTGGTCCTATAGTTAAAGATGGGCTGTAAAGATCATTGTGTGCATAGAAAAAAACACCGGACATTTTAATCTCTATCATTTCATCTAAAGATTTAGGACTAATGAATTTTGGCGAATATGATGTTAGCTGCGGAGTTTTATCAGAAAAGGGAAGTGTTGAGGCTATTTGTTGCGCTTGCATAGTTAATTTATCAAGATCGTATGAAATATTGCTTTCGAACTCATTTACCATTGTCTGTATTTCTTGAAGTTTTTGTGTTGTCTCATCGTCAAGATCTTTGATCGACTTATCCAGCATATCCTTATATGCAATTTTCGTTAATTGAATAGTCGTATAAGCTTCGGTTCCAAATTGAAATGCGGCACCTCGACCAGCCTCACCAGCGACTTGTATTGCAGTCTCTAGCTTGTCCATAGCAATTGAAAGTGCTCCTCCAAAAGTCGTACCACCAATAATCCCAGTTCCAGGACTATAACACGAAACTAAAATAATAGAGATACTTACTAATATGATTCGCTTCAGCATCGGTAACTCCTTTTCCATATCAATGAAGCTATTGTAGTAAAATACGGCCTAGAATATATATGAAATACTTAAGTAAGCTATATTTATAAAAATACTTTCAGAGTGTCAAGTGTTAATAAATTACTAAATAATTATATATAAATATTAGAGATGCGTTATAGTGAAAGATATTTCGATGTGTATAATAATAAATTCTAATTTAGGCTAGCCCTTTATAAGGGAATTCTAGGATAACTTACAATCTCACACTCGCTAAGAAGTCTTCCTCGGCGGGGGAGACGACGGTTTTCTTCAGGTCGCTCTCATCCTGCCAGAATGTGATTTCAACCTCATCATCTTTTCTCTTACGGCAATAGCGGGCCGTAATTGAGGCGGCAGCCTTGATGGCTTCATCAGTCAGTTCACCCTTGAGCAGAGTGATCGGGGAGCCGGTGTCGAGGGCTTCAAACAACCATTCGCCTTTTTTGCAATACTTTTCGATTTTGTTGTTTTCCGGTTCATCCCGGCCGACGATGATTTTCAAATTGTCGTTTATTCTAAAATGCCGGCCAATTTTCAGCAAATTTAATTCGGTAAAATCAACCAGTTCGGTGTGAGAGAAATAATCTCTGAGACGGGCAGAATAACCCTCATCGGTTAAGAGGCATCCTGAGGCGGGAGTGGGATAATCTTCGAGGCCGAATTCAACAGCCATTGCCATTTGACGTTTTCGGGAGCGGCCGTTGATGTCTTCGAGTTGGTCTCTATCAATGATGCCGGATAGTTCCGGCTCGGTTTCGGGCAGTAGTTTGGCGCTCAAGGGACGGACGAGTTTACCTTCAAGTTTAGAATCCCGCAGGACAAGTTCCATCTGCTGGCGATGCTGGGACATAGGGCGTTGGCCGATAACTTCGCCCGTGAAAACAAAATCGGCTCCGGACATTTCCATGAACTGTTTGGCTTCCCGAAGCATAATAATCCGGCAGTCGATGCACGGGTTCATGTTTTTGCCGTGGCCGTATTTGGGATTACGGACAATATCCACAAACTGTTGCCCCAGATGCATGAGCTTGACTTTAAAGTCGAATTTCTCGGCGACCGGGAAAGGGTTACTGCCGCACGAGGAGCGGTCATCCATATCACAACCGAAGTGATTCATGAATGACAGGGCGGTAACTTTGATACCCTGCCGGCGAATTAAGATTATCGCCAGAGCGGAATCGAGGCCTCCGGAAAATAATGCTATGCCATGTCCTTTTTTCGTCATTTTACTCTCCAAGATGTAGAACCTATCATATAACGTAGAAATGTCAATATCTATTGGCGATGAAATGAATTTTTGACCTTGACAGGTAATTAATTAACCGATACCATTAAGCAAATTGTTGGAAATGGATATCTGAATGATTCGCAGACTTTTTAGAAGTTTTCGCAACTTTGTATATGAAATAGACCAGTTAACACGTTTTTCTTTTAAAATGGTGTTATCCTGTTTTGGCCGACCGATTTACATTTCTGAGACAATGGAGCAAATGTATCTGATTGGCATCGGGTCGCTATTTTTAGTAGTTTTAACCGGTATTTTTGCCGGTCAGGCGATGGCTCTGCAGTTTTCTAATGAGCTGGCGGATTTTGGTTCAAAGAATTATCTGGGCCGAATTATGTCGTTGGCAATTATACGGGAGTTGGGACCGATTTTAGCGGGACTTATGGTGGCGGCTCGGGTAGCTTCAGGAATTACCGCCGAAATCGGGTCGATGAAATCCTCAAACCAGTTAGATGCTTTACTGTCTTTTGGAGTAGATCCGATACGGAAATTAGCTGCTCCGAGATTAATAGCGCTGGTCGTTATGGTTCCTGTTTTAACTATTATATGTGATGTGGTGGCCATTGTAGGAGGGTGGATTATCGCCATTTTCCTCTCCCATATTACGTCGACAACCTACTTGTCGGCGGTTAATGAGCGATTGACTTTCGGCAATGTCTTTATGGGAGTGCTTAAGCCGGTTGTCTTTGCGTTTATAATCGCGTTTATATCCTGCTATAAAGGTTTTACGACTAAGGGCGGTACCAAGGGCGTTGGTCGTTCGACAACTGAATCGGTTATGATTGCGTCTATCTCAATTCTGATTGTGAACTTTATTCTGACCAAAGTTGTGTTCTCGTTCCTGAAGGGGTACCTATGATCCGACTCGACAAGGTTAACTTTGGGTACAATACCGAACAGGTGCTCCACGATGTGTCGTTTCACATCAAACCGGGTGAGAGCCGTATTATTATGGGCGGATCAGGTTCGGGGAAATCAACCATTTTGCGTCTGATTTTAGGACTTGATTGTCCCTGGTCGGGTGAGGTTTATATTGATGGTGAGAATATCTGCGGACAGAAACTGAAGCATTTGCAGGAAATCCGTAAGCAGATCGGGATGGTATTTCAGGAAGGCGCACTGTTTGATTCGATGACAATTGCAGAGAATGTCGGATATTATCTCTTTGAACATACCAAGAAGAAAGAATCGGAAATCGAACAAGAAGCCCGACGGATGCTGGAATTTGTGGACCTCGATCCGGGTATTATGGATAAGCTCCCTGAGGAATTATCGGGCGGTATGCGGCGGAGAGTAGCGATTGCGCGGGCACTGTTATCAACTCGCCCCAAGATAATGCTGTTTGACGAGCCGACCACGGGACTTGACCCTCAGGCGACAAAAAACGTGATGAACCTGATAAGAAAATTGCGCAAAGAGGAAAATATCGCGGTTATTATTGTTACTCATCAAATAGCGGATGCCTTGAAACTGGCCGATAAGTTTGTGGTTATACAAAAGGGGCGTATTGTATTTGACGGAGATATGGATGAGCTTCGAGGTTCAGAGAATCCTGAAGTGATAAAGTTTTTAGCTCCTTTCCGTGAATCGATTAGTGATGTTGTTAAAAGGAATTTTGTGTAGGTATAAATTATGAAACGCAGCGGTAAAATTAAATTCGGAAACCTGTGGGTCGGGATAATAGCCACCTGTGCGATGGCGGCCTTACTATATACGTCATTTCATGGCGGGGGTACTTCGATTTTTGAGACCAAGAGTGAACTGTACGCCTATTTTAAGAATGTTAATGGCCTGGTTAAAGGCGCTCCGGTTTGGCTGGGTGGTATTGAAGTCGGGAATGTAAAGTCGGTTCAGTTTGTGAATCTCGATGAAAACCGCAGGATCAAAGCCGTACTTACCATTAAGAACTCAGTCTGGGAATTTATCACAGAGAATAGCAGAGTTCAATTGGGAACGATTGGATTATTGGGTGATAAATATGTCGAGGTGGTTCCGGGTTCCAAAGGTTTGCCGGTGATGGAGAAAGACAGTGAAATAATGGTTCTGCAGCAGGTTGGTCTCGATGCTATGGCATCTAAAGCCCCCAAAATGATTGATTCGGTGGATTCATTGTTGACCAGCATGAAAGAGATTACAAGTAAAATTGCGAGTGGTGAGGGAACTGCTGGAAAACTTGTAAACGATACGATGCTCTATAAAAACCTCGTAGATGCCCTTAAAAGCACTACGGTTCTGATGTCGAGTATTCAAAAAGATCAAAAGAAAATAATGGACAAGCTGGCCTCGACGATGGACAACACCGATAAGATTACGGCCCAGATAGCTTCGGGTGAAGGATCGGCCGGCAAGCTTGTCTATGATGAGAAAATGTATGATAACCTGACTAACTCGAGCGGGCATATAGGTTCTATTTTAGCCAAGATTGACAGCGGAGACGGGTCGGCCGGGGCGTTGGTTAATGATGCCGAGTTGTACGAAGAAGTCCGTAATCTGGTTGTCAGGATAAATAATCTCGTGGCGGATATCGAGAAGAACCCGCGCAAGTATTTTAAGTTTTCAGTATTTTAGGAAACAACAAGGAGGCTGTATGGCAAAAAAGATCGATTGGATGTACTTCCGTAAAGGCTGAACGAGTTGTAAAAAGACTCGGGAGTTTCTCGACACGAATAGCGTTATAGTCAAGGAAGAAGAAGACGCTCGCAAGACTAAAATGGCGGAAAAAGAAGCGGCCAAACTAATCAAACAAGCCAAGTTTTTCTACGCCGCCAGGGGCAAAAAGATTGTTTCTTTTAATCTCGAAAAAGATAATCCGAAAAAAGCAGAGCTGTTGAAGCTGATGATGGGGCCGACCGGTAACCTTCGGGCACCTACTATCCTCAATGGTAACAAGCTCATCGTCGGGTTTAACCACGATATGTATAGCGATTTATTTTAAATAAATACTTTACTATCTTTCCCAGCGCCGTATAATATTATTATAATTTGGAGAACTTTTGTCGATATTACCTGTTGTATGCAATAACTGGATATCATATAAGGCAAAGTGCTTAAATCCGAAAACTCCTGCTTATTGAGGGCAGGCTTTAACCAGGTCGCTGACCTTACAACGAGGATAGAAAATGGCTCCAAAACCGACACCAAAATCACTTAAACGCATCAGCGTAAAAAGAGAGTTTAAAGAGTTCACCTACTTAGGATGTCCATTAACGCGTAATCGCTCACCCTGGTGTTTTCGGATGTGTCAGCCCCACGCCAATGGTACGGGTCAATGCGGGCGGATTGCACCTCATTCATTCAAGAGTCGGATTCAACAGGGGATAGAAGATTTCAAAAAGAGGCAAGCCGAAACTTCGGGACTACTGCGCTGCCAGGAACCTGCGCAAGCAGATGATTCCAAGAGATAAAAGGACTGACCACAGATTATTTATTAGACTATATTCGGAATCTTGCCGTGTCGAAACCGCGTTCAAAACGATCGCGGTTTTTTTTATTGTCATTGACAAAATAGAGTAATGAGGCTATTTTATACTAGCATCTTGCGGGATTAATTCGACCTTTTTTATATTTGACAAATAGAGACCTTTAACGCCTTTACGGTAGGGTGAAGTTATGCATACTATCTTTCGCATTTTAATTTTTAGCATTATGCTCGGGGGCATCTGTACGGTTTCCTGGGCTCAGGATTTTATTCCAATTGAGACCTTGCCGGGGGAAATTCCGCGATATTATATTAGTCCGCAAGAAAGTAATGAGGTGGCGACCAAGTTTGATAATGACTTTGGGTGGGATTGCTGGCCCCTGAATCTTGCTGGGGATCCGGCTTTGGCCCATCGGGTTCCGGATATCAGGCCTGGGAATGAATGCAGCCGTTTGTTTATGAGGTACACGATTGAACCCGATCCCTGGAATATGAATGTCCTGTTGAAATCGGCAACGCTGCTGTTGTACCCGCCGTATTTTAGAGGTGAACCGGATATGGTTATCCAGGTGTGGACCGGCACTGAAGATGTGCCGACGACAATGCTCTCTTCCGATACCGTCGCCTTTGAGGACCTTCCGACAGAATATAGTGAAATCACAATAGATCTTTTGGCCCATGAAATAGAGCTAAATGATATTGAAGCGTTTCTTGTCGTGACGACTGTCGATACCGTTAATTCAGGGGTGGCGGTCATTGGCGATTATGACGAACATGATGAAGTTCGCCTTGAGTATTATTGGGGTGGTGAGTGGCGCCGATGGCCCTCTTCTGTGTCGTTTTATGCTCAGATGTATTTCGATATCTGCACCGCGGCACTGGATGATGATAGTGACATGGTAGGAAATATAGATGATAATTGTGTCGATACTTATAACCCGGATCAGCTCGATAGTGATGGGGACGGTATCGGAGATGTCTGCGATTATGTATGCGGCGATGCCAATTATGATATTAGCGCTAATGTAGCCGATGTCGTTTACATCATCAACAATATCTTTCGGGGTGGACCGAATCCTTATTTGGCCGAGGCGGTCGAAGTAAACGCCGACGAAGTTTACAATATCGGCGATGCGGTGACTATAGTTAATTATATTTTCAAGGGCGGGCAGGTGCGCTGCCAGCCGGTCGTGTTGTATCAGTATCCGCAGTATCAGAAGATCCCGCAGAATCCTCAGTGTAAAACGCTGGGCAAAGACGGTGACAACCTGAGTGTGTTAGACTGCGTTTCCTGTATATATGATGGCGCGTCTCTATTGCATGTTATCCATACGAACACCACATTCAACTGCTGTGTGCTTCAAATTGAGGCCTCAGTCGAATTATCCGGTATGGATATAGTGGTTACCGAATCCGAAACGCCTGATGGCGGCTGGTGCGCGTGCCTGTGCTTTTATGACTTCGATTATTATATCCAGAATATACCCCCGGGTGTTTATACTTTGACTGTAAATGAACGATATGCCGATGGCATGGAAGAACTCAGTATTGAACTCGATCTTACCGGTGGTGCTACAAGTGGAGATGTCTGTATTGAAAGAACAGAATAACCCTGGGTAATTGCGGGAGAATAAAAATTATTCTTTAGTATAAACTTCAGAAAAGGACACTCTATCCAGTATTGAGTGTTTTTTTCGATCAGAATATGATCTACAGACAAGGTGCAAATCTTTGAGCTATGTTTTAGAATAGTTATATTAATATATACTGATTGACACAAAATAGGTTGTACCCTATATTATTATAGTGCTTATTGGGGAAGCCCTGTTCTGGTGTTTCTCCTTAAAGAAAGAGTTTAAAATAAAATCATACTATCGGGGGATACTATGAGGTTTTTCATAGGGCTAACGATATTGATTACTATTACAGTGTTGTTTTCGTCAATGCTGTCTGCCAACGACAAAATTACAATAACACCGATTGAATCTGAGTTGATTTCTATCAAAAATGGTGAACTTGTTTCACCTGTGTTCTATAATCCGGATAAAATTCCGGACAGTATGGCGTGGCGATGTTTATATCAAGTATATACTGAGGAAGCACATTATGGATGGGTGATTCCGAATCCTAATTCAGCGTACCCTTATACACATTTGTTTATGCATATGGGGAGATTTGTATCGTACAATTGGGATTCTGTCTGGATTAAAACTGCCTATGTGGCTGTTGCGCCGACTATGTTTGAGGGTGAGCCGGATATGGTTCTCCAAATCTATCATGATGATGGCTTTGGTTTTCCCGGAGATATTATTCAGTCCATTGAAGTTCCGTTTGAAGAATTACCGACCGAGCTGGCTTATGTTGAGTTTGATTTAACTGAATACAATCTCAAGTATGACTTTGTCGATATTAGTTTAGTCGTTACTGTGGCAGATACTGCCAAAGGGACTCTGGCAATATTGACTGATGATGGTTATGGCCACACTACTCGCAGATTTGGCCAAGACTATGATTCCGGTTGGGTGCATTACTCAGCAAATTATTATGCTCTAATGGGCCTGGAATACTGCCTGACATATCCGGACGAGGATAACGATGAAATCGTCAATGTCGAAGACAATTGCCGGGCGATGTATAATCCGGATCAGGCGGATGCTGACGGCGATGGTATCGGGGATGTTTGCGATTACGTTTGTGCTGATGCGAATGGAGATGGCGGTGCGAATGTCGCTGATGTAGTGTTCATGATAAATAATATCTTCAGAGACGGCCCGGCTCCCCAGCCGATTGAGGTTGGCGATGTTAATGGAGATGACAGTTATAATGTCAGTGATGCTGTGTCTATAGTAAATTATATATTTCGGGGAGGCCTTATAAATTGTCCGAATTGGGTTATATATCAGAATCCTGGCAGGGCCTGCAAAAAATATCTGACTAGAGATTTACCGGACTCTATTCCCACTAACATGGATTGTATCTGGATTGAATACGATGGGGTATCATTGTTAAAAATCTTCCATGGTAATACTGGTTTTAATTGTTGTATCATGGAAATGGTTGCCTCGGCATCTGTTTCCGCAAATGAGATTGTCGTGCATGAGGATCATGTCTTGTTTATGGGTGGGTGCGAGTGCCTTTGCCTGTATGACTTTGAATACTATATCCAAAATTTGCCTCCGGGGATTTACACCTTAACTATTATTGGACGTTACCCAATTGATTCGGAAAATCACAGTTATGAGTTAGACCTGACACACCCGACAACCGGAGGAGCCTGTATCGAACGATCAATTTATCCCTGGGGAGAGTGACGAAAATTGTAAACGGCACATAGATACAAATTATAAGGACATTCGAGCCAGTTTTGAATGTCCTTTTTTATTGATATAAATTGGTGAAAAGGCAATATCGTTTCCCGCCAAAGTATTCGTTAATAGTCGTAAATGGTTATAAGGCAATACAAAAAGTAAAGCCGACATAAAGCGTCCTGTATAATGTTTTTGCCTAAATTGCCGATAATTTCTAATAGGTATTATCACGAAAAGTGTCGATACGTAGATAAGCGGGTCCAATATCTCTACCCATTGGAGATATTCTATTATATAAAAGCGGAGGCGTTATGAGTCAAGACGTTACAGAAACAAAAACTCAAAACGGCATGAAGGCTACGGATTTTGATCTGTCAAATGAGATTAAATTTGATCCTGATAAAGGTCTGACTACCTTTAGAGACAGCCGAATAGTCCTGTTTGACGCAGACGCTATCGGTTTGCTTCGGCAGAGTTTGATTGATCACATGGGGATTGAGAAAGCGCGGGAGTTTTTCCTAAAATTTGGTTATCAGCACGGTTTCTCTGATTTTATTCAGATGAAGGTCAATTATAAGTTCGAATCGGAAATGGACCTGCTGGCATCGGGACCGGTTATACATACTTATGAAGGTATCGTACAGGCAACCCCTAAAGAAATCAGTTTCAACCGTGAAACTGGTGAGTTTTATTTTACAGGCACTTGGACCAACTCATATGAGGCGGAACAGCATTTATCATATCAGGAAGTTTCTTCCGAACCGGTATGCTGGACATTAATGGGATACGCGTCTGGTTGGTGCACGGCGTTTTTTGGCAAACCCTTACTGGCCATTGAACCAGTTTGTATGGGCAAAGGCGATGATCATTGCGAGTGGGAGATTCAACCCCTTTCCAAATGGGGTGAGGAAGCCATTCCATATATTACGGCCTTAGACCAATTCTGGAATAATGATTAATCAGGGGGGGGTATGGGCCAGAAATTAGTCGAATACTATAAGATTGTGAGCGATCATAGCGGCATCAGGGGGAAATCTACCTTGGCTGGAATAACCAAGATTCCCTCAATCAAAGCCGCCCTGGAACCGGATAGTCCCGAGTTGATCAAAACGTTTGAAGAGGCGGTTAAAAAAATAATTGGCAAACCGGTTGAGGAAAGCTTATTGGAGACCAAGAAGGTGAAAGTTAGAAAATAGATTTTAGGTGAGGTTGTATATAAGCGGCGGCCATTATTGGTCGCCGTTTTTTTTTCAATATTCCAAAATAATATCTAAGATATCAAGCGTCGCTTGTTTGCCGGTGTCGCCGACTGAAGAAGCGGTTAAGTTAATCACGGGAAAACCTCCAGCCGATCATGAAGAAGAAAATACAACAACTCGCGATTGCCTAGTCACTGATAGAGCAGGAGGAGGATGAGGACTTTCGGGATTTGCTTAAATTGTAATATAAAAGTCTCTGATATTGACAATTTTAAGAAAAGCATTATATTTGATATAATAAGTCTAAATGTATTCTATGTGATCAGGAGGGCCTGCCATATGTTTAGTCGATTTATCTCGACTACCATTATCTGTTTGATGATTGTTGTGGGAGTCTATGCACAGCACCCGGATGATATATATTGGGAAAATGAGCTATCCAATAAATATGCTGGTGCTAATGGGGCCGTTGTTGCACTGCAAGAATACAATGCAAGAATGATCTTTGCTGGTGATTTTACTGTGATTGAGAGTAGAAAATTCAATCGGATCGCAGCCTGGGACGGTGAGTTTTGGTACCCGTTGGGTGAGGGATTGAATGGGAGTGTCAATGCACTTACATTATACAATGGCCTTTTAATTGTTGGAGGTGAGTTTACAACTGCCGGCGGAGTTGATGCAAATAATATAGCGGCCTGGAATGGCAGTGAATGGACATCTCTCGGAAGCGGTATGAATGGTGGAGTGAATTCACTGGCAGTTTATAATGGTAACCTATATGCCGGTGGAGAGTTTTCATCAGCGGATGGGATAACAGTCAATAAATTAGCAAGCTGGAATGGGAGTGCCTGGTCTGCGGTATGTAGCGGTATGACAGGGTTATTTGGATGTCATGTCGATGCCCTTATTGTTTACGAAAATAAACTTATCGCGGGGGGACTTTTCAATTCTGCGGGAGGTGTAGCTGCAAATAGAGTAGCCTCCTGGGATGGAAGTGTTTGGTTGCCCATGGGTACTTGGCCTGATTCAGGTAATATCAATGTCCTCGCCGAATTTAATGGGCAACTGATTGCAGGTGGGAGGTTTATAAAAGCAGGTAATGCTATGACCAATAGCATTGCCTCCTGGGATGGAAGCAATTGGTCTCCGCTAGGAAGCGGAGTCGAAAGAGATATAGAACTTGCTGGCGTCTATAGTTTATTTGTAGATAGTGGGCGACTTTTTGTTGGTGGCGATTTTACGTTGGCTGGTAGTGTGACAACTCGAAGTATTGCTACTTGGGATGGGCTTAATTGGTCAGGTTTTGGTCAAGGATTTACAGGGAATTATTATACACGTATCAATGATTTTGCTTTGTATAAAGATAACCTAATAGGGGTAGGACGATACGATTACGCGGATGATATCCCAGCAAAGAATATTGCCTCTTGGAACGGAAGTAATTGGGAGCCGATTTGCTATGGGACAAGCAGTGGTTATATCCATGCACTAACAGTTTATGATAATAAATTGGTTGCTTTGGGAGGATTTAAGTCAATTCAAGGTGTCTTGGCAAATGATATAGCTTCTTGGAATGGAATTGAATGGAGTCCTTTGGGGGAAGGAATTGTCGGTCACGGTGCTGTTTTGACCGAATTTGACAACAAATTAATTGCTGGAGGTTGGTTCGACTCTGCTGGTGGTGATAAGGCCAATTATATTGCTTCGTGGGATGGAAGTGATTGGGCTCAATTGGGAAATGGAGTTAATGATTATGTATATGCCCAGACAGTTTATAACGAGCAACTAATTGCGGGAGGTTTGTTTACTACTGCTGGTGGTAAAACTGTCAATTACATTGCAGCTTGGGATGGAAGTTCATGGTCTTCTTTAGGTTCAGGGATGGATCAATCAGTCAAGGCTTTAACGGTATACAATGATAAATTAATAGCCGGGGGGTGGTTTAGTTTTGCCGATGGTGTTTCCGTAAACAGCCTGGCCCAATGGGATGGTGCAAGCTGGTCATCTTTGGGATTGAGTTCAAGTGATGTCGTTGACGCCCTAGCTGTTTACGATAATAAGTTAGTTGTAGGCGGGCAGTTCAATATTCCCGGTCAAGGAATGGTCCACATTGCTTCCTGGGATGGTAGTACATGGACAAAACTCGGGCAACATGGAACGGTCGAATTTGGGATTAATGATTTTACAGTGTTTGACAATGTTCTTTATACAGGTGGGAGTTTTAGGAATGTAGATGGCATTGAAATAAACAAAATCGCTGCTTGGAATGGATCTGTTTGGTCTCCACTGGGATCTGGAGCTTCTGGAGGAGGAAAAATCTTTACCATGACCGAATTTGGAAGTGAGCTAATTGTTGGTGGAACATTTGAAGAAATGGGTGGCAAAACGGCAATCTTTCTAGCTGAATGGACTAAACGTACTCCCACTGATGTTGATGATAATAATACTCCGGTGTTGCCTACCGAATATATTCTGTCACAAAATTATCCCAACCCGTTTAACCCAACAACGAGAATAGGTTTCAGTTTACCGAAGGCATCGCATGTGTCGGTGAGTGTGTTTAATCTGTTGGGACAAAAAGTAAGAACTCTGACAGATAAAGAATACGGGGCAGGGGTGTATAGTGTTTCCTGGGACGGTGATGGTACCGGAGGCAGTAGAGTCGCATCGGGCCTGTATTTTTATCGTATTGAAACGGATGAATTTGCTGAAGCAAAGAAGATGATTCTGTTGAAGTAAAAAATATTCATCGAAGATATAGGGGCAGGCCATTGGGTTTGCCCTTTTCTACTATCTGGAGTCTAAAATAATATCTAAGATATCCAGCGTTGCCTGTTTGCCGGTGTCGCCGACTTCTAAGGCCGGGCCAACGCACGAGGGACAGCCTTCTTTGCAGACACATCCGGTCAGGTGCTCACGGCAGGACTGGAAGATGCCGGGCACCATATTATAAAGCTTCTCCGCGAAACCTACGCCGTTGGGGATATTATCATAAATATAAATCGTGGGCGTCTGGGTGAACGGATCGCGCACGCGAGACAAGGCCCGGATATCGCGCGGGTCGCACATCAGCCACAACGGGGTTATCTTTTGCAATAAATTGGCAACGCCCCGGAGGCCTCCACCCAGATTCGACTCGGTGAGATTGGCGCTTATCGCCAAATCCTGCGGGAAGCGGTACCAGAATGACGTTGTGTGCATCTCCTGTTCCGGCAGTGAGACCGGACCGGAACCGACGTTCTCGTGGGTATGGAATTTGATCTTCTTGAACAGCACAACCACCCGGGTCAACGACACGTCGCCGTGTCCGATAGTTCCGGGGGCGATATATTTTTGCTCGTCGACTTCGATGATTTTCAGCTCTGCTTTTTCCTCGGCATCGGTATAATAATCGACGGCATCTTCTTCGACATACGCTTTGCGGCCGTCCCAGTCAAGCTCTTTGACCTGATACGTCTGGGCGCTGTGCATATAAATTGCTTCCGGGTGGAGAAACTCTGGTGCTGAAAAATAATCAAGCTCGCCGATGACCCTATTGTTATCACTGCGGTTGAGAATAACGAAATTCTCCGGTGACGCCGAACGCAGTGAAACCTCGTTAGCCGGATATATATCGGATGACCAGTAATATTTGTTTCCAGCCTTGCGGACGATACGGTGCGCCTCAAAATATTCCATGATATCATCAACCGGTTCGGGACCGATTTTCTCGCCCATCCAGACTGGAAGCTCAAAGGCGGCGCATTTTATATGGCTCGATTGAATAATCAGGTTGTCGGGATCGATAATCGCTTCCTCCGGTGTGCGGTGGAAGAAATAATCCGGCTGAGACATCAGAAATTGGGGCAGAGGCGAAGATGAGGCAACCATAATAGCGGCTGAGACTCCGGCTTTGCGTCCAGCGCGTCCCGCCTGCTGCCAGACTGAGGCAATAGAGCCGGGGTAGCCGCACATGATGGAAACGTCGAGCGAACCGATATCAATGCCAAGCTCAAGAGCATTGGTCGATACTATTCCGGTGATTTCACCAGACCGGACACCCTGCTCGATTTCCCTGCGCTCATTCGGTAAATATCCTCCCCGATAGCCTGCGATTTTGAGACCACGACCAAATTCGTGCTTAAACTTGTCTTTGAGGTAGCGAAGAATTATTTCTACCTGCATACGGTAACGGCCAAAGACAATGGTCTGGATGCCTTCGGATATAAAGCGTGAGGCAAGACGTTCGGTCTCGTTGACAGCCGATTTTCGAATACCCAGCTCAGGATTGATAACGGGAGGATTGTATAATATAAAGTGTTTTTCTCCTGAGGGAGCGCCGTTGTTATCAATTTTCTTAACGGGAGCCGCAATCAGCTTAGAGGCGAGTTCGTCCGGATTTGCGATAGTGGCCGAACAGCAGATGAATTGCGGGTGGCTGCCATAGAAATTGCAAATTCGTTTGAGCCGCCTGAGTAGATTCGCCAGATGCGAGCCGAAAATTCCCCGGTATTGATGTACTTCGTCGATAACGATGTATTTGAGGTTCTCAAACAGTTTTATCCATTTGGTATGGTGCGGCATAATTCCGGCGTGGAGCATGTCCGGGTTAGTTACGACAATATGTCCGGCCGATCGGATAGCCCGGCGGGCGTCCTGAGGCGTATCGCCATCAAAGGTAAAGGTTTTTATATCGGCGTCAAGGTCGGTGACCAGGCCATGAAGTTCATCAACCTGATCGGCTCCGAGGGCCTTGGTTGGGAACAGATACAGAGCACGGGTGTCAGGCTCATTGAGAATCGCATTGAGTACGGGAACGTTGTAGCAGATGGTTTTTCCCGATGCTGTCGGCGTTACAACGACGATGTTTTTGCCTTCGTTGATGTGTTCGATAGCGTCCCGCTGATGAGAGTATAATTCATTGATGCCGTGTTTTTTCAGCGCTTGAATCAGACGCTCGTGAATGAAATTGGGGAATGGAGCGGTGACGGCCGGGCGAGCCGGAATCGTTTCCCAGTGAACAATGGCTCCGGCTGTTTCCGGGTCGGTCCTGAGAGATTCCAGCACTTGCGGCAGATTCATAAAGTTTTTACCTGTTGAAGATTCCTCATACAGATATCGCACAGGCGGTCGTTTTTATTATCAATATCCATCATCTCGGTGGAGTCGAAATGAACACAAATCGGGTTAGAACAGGAGGGAATCGAGTAAACATTGGCCATCTGATGAATAACTTCTTTATACAACCGGGGATAGATTTTATTGTCATCCTCAGGAAGCCCGTAAAACTCCTGCCTGAAATGAAACAGTGAAATAACGGCGGTAGAGCCGAGGTTATCAGAGTAGCCGTACACGAAATGTTTGTTGGGTAGATATAGATCCTGCTCGCAGATGCCCACGACAGTTTCACGCTGGTTGGCTTTGATTCGTTCCAACTTTGACAGAATAACACGCGCGTAATATTGATTTCTGGTCTCGTTAAAGGATTCCTGCGGGATTCGCATACCTTTAAGGATATCTACGCCTCGATTAAAGACTCCGCCCAATGCGGCCGCGATTTTATTGACTAATGTCAAATCGGCTTCACCGAGGGGGACGATGACTATTTTTGCCCGCAATATACTCATATCATTCCGCGTAAAAGAATTTACGTGTTGAGCCGGTCGGCGAGACTTTCATCTCAATTTTGGCGGCGCATTTAGGGCACCAGCCTACAAAAGCCGAACCTTTTTTATTAAGAAATATCTTTGAATAAACCCGGCAACATTTAAAAAATATCCCTACCGAGGGCCGGGGAGTCCTTTTCTTTATCTCTGATTTCATAACCTATACAAATATATCATTCTTAAGAGTGAAAGCCAAGTTTTTTAACTCTCGTTGTGAAAAGGAAAGATAGCTAAATCCAGTGGGCTCAAGGTCACTTATTTTACTTATTAGGGTCGATAATTTGAACCGATGATGAGCTTCCGATTCGGTCTGCGCCTGCTTCAATCATCGCCTCGGCATCTTTACGGGTTTTAATCCCGCCGGCAGCTTTAATTTTGATATCGTCGCCGCAATACTTTTTGAGTGTTTTGATGTGAGATAAAGGAGTCGGGCCGTTGAATCCGGTAGCGGTTTTGACGAAATCTACACGAGCCCGAATCAGGGCCCGTACTGTTTCCTCCCAGACTTTCTCGCTCAAAATAGGGGTTTCTATAATAACTTTTACAATCGTACTGGATGTCAACCTGCGCTTTATTTCGGCCAGTTCTTTGATGACCTGATATTGATTGCTTTCGGCCAGCCAGCCTATATTGGCGACGATATCGATCTCATCAGCACCCTCAGCATTCGCCCGGGCTGCCTCAGCGATTTTAATTTCCGTATAACTGGCACCTATCGGGAAACCGACAACGCTGCATATCTTTACGCCAGAATCATGAAGTATCTCTTTAGTCTGATTTACAAAGATTGGATTCACGCAAACGGAGTGAAAGTTGTACTCAACCGCTTCTTTACATAATTTTTCAATATCTGAAATAGTCGCGTCCGAACGCAGATTGGTATGATCTATGTAGTGATTAATGTCCATTAGAAAAGGTCTCCCAAAAACGATTCCCCTGGGAAATCGAATTCAATTCCGAAATTTTCAGCAATCGTTTTTCCTGTATCAGCAAAACTGGCTCGGATACCGAGGTTGATATTTTTCGGCATATTTTTGTAGTATGCCAGCAGCGGGACATATTCCCGGCTATGGTCAGTCGATTCAGTGGTCGGGTCACATCCGTGGTCAGCGGTGATAATCAGCAAATCGTTGTTTCTCAAATTAGTTAGGAATTCCGGCAATTGCAGGTCAAACTCTTCCAGTCCGGCTGCAAACGATTGGTAATCGTTGCGGTGCCCCCAGAGCATATCAAAATCAACCAGATTTATCATAGCCAGCCCATAGTTCATAGTCTTTGTCAATTCTACCATCTCTTTCATACAGGCTTTATTTCCGGAGGCGCCAATCCTTTTTGTTATTCCTAACCCCGCCATGAGGTCGTAGATTTTGCCGACAGAGACAACCTCAATCTTATTTTCAGCCAGTTTCTGATTCACAAACGGCAACGTTGGCTCAATCGAAAAGTCCTTGCGTCGACTGGTACGTGTAAATTGTCCCGGTTCCCCGGTAAACGGTCGGGCAATTACCCGGCCGACTCCATGTTTGCCGGTTAGAATTTTCCTCGCTGTTTTGCATATATGGTATAACTCATCAACAGGTATAATTGTTTCATGAGCAGCGACTTGAAATACGGAATCGGCCGAAGTGTAAACGATGAGTTTTTTTGTCTCAAAATGTTCTCGACCGAGCCGTTGGATAATTTCGGTACCGGATGCCGCTTCGTTTCCGATTATTTCATATCCGGTCTGTTCTTCGAAAGGAAGAATGACCTCATCGGGAAAACCATTGGGGTAAACAGGGAAGGGAGTCTCAAGAATTACGCCCATATGCTCCCAATGGCCGGATGTAGAATCTTTACCGGCTGAGAGTTCCGCCATTTTACCAAAGGCCGCAATGGATTCATTCCCGCTGCAAACGCCGGTAATAGGCTCGATTTTCCCCAGCCCCATAGCTTCCAGGTTAGGGATCGTCAGCCCGCCGACAGCCTTGGCTATGTTTGGAATAGTCGCTGAGCCCCGGTCGCCGTAGGCGCCGGCATCGGGAAGTTCGCCGATACCACAGGCGTCTAATACCAAAAAGAAAACCCGTGTGAATTTATTCATACGGGTTATATACGCCGGTTGGCTAAAAGTGTAAAGTTTTTTTAAGATTACTTTATTTTTTCAAGTACAAATTTGGACGTTTCATCTATTTCCTGCCTCAGGGTTTCTTCTACTCTTGTCCAGTCCTTTTCCGGTAGTTTCGCTTCTTTGCCGTCCTTGTCTTTTTCTGTCTTTTTATAGTAGTAATACTCCCGTTCGATAATAATCCGGCTCTTAGATTCGGACAGGACAACTATTCCCTCATCAATCGCAAAATAGATTATTTCATTGACCTCTATGCGATCGATTCCCCATGATACAGTTTCCGTCTCAGGATTATCATAGACCGGTAAGGCTGATTTTCCTTTTCCCTCAATAATAGCGCAAAAGTAACCGTTTTTTTGAGTAGTACCCTTTATCGTATAATCCGTTTTACTTTTATGTACCGTGCTGTCGGGAAGAGTTACGTCTGTCGATTGAGTCCAGTTGAAACCTACCGGCACTTCCTCTTCGGGGAAGACCGTAAACATTTGTTCAAAATAACTTTTCAGGTACAGTAATCTGGCCTCATCCTTGCGCCCATCCATAATCTCAAGATCCAACATTCTATTTCGCGGGCTGAAATGGATGAGGTAATTCATCTTCTTCGTTTTACGAGAGACTTTTCCGGAATCATTGGCTGGCTCATCCCAGCTCCAGATATTCTCTTCATGAAGTCTGGCGCTGCCGTCTTCGAAGACCTCTTTAGTAGTAAAAGTAATTTTGGCTTCAGAGTTGGTTTCAAATTCCTTTTGAAACTCATCGTTAATGAAGGCCGAGCCAACTCGATGATTTTGCATGGAATATCTTAGAACGCTGCCTTCAGGTCCGTACTTTGCTCTAATTAAATAAACTTCCGGATCGGCAACGCAAGCGGTGAAAATAACGGCCATAATAACCGTTAGGATTAAAACACCAGCGGTGGTTAGTGAGGTTTTAGTTGTCATTTACTCTCCGTTATTGACCTATTAAAAGGTCAACCATTGTCAACTGCTTACAAAAGTCCTAATTTTCGGTATCGGAATCTTCCTTATCAATCGACTCCTCATCAACGGCTGAGGGGGGGGGCTGTTGATGTTCGGAATCCGGTAGAGCTATTGGATCTGGAATATTGTATTCCAAGACAGCCCAATTATCCGAATTCGGCGATTGATTGTTACCGGAAAGAAAATCAGACGCATAAAAAGACCCGAACAGCAAAGTAATCGCTGCCGCGACTCTGATAAGCGTCTTTAACACGGCTTGACTTGCCGAAACCGGCTTTATATTTACAGATTTAGAGTTACTCTCATTAGTAATTGAATGAGTTCGTTCAGCAACTTTCTCGGATAGCCGCTCGAAATACTCTAGCCCGGGATCGGGCGCATCGATTGCCGCCAATCGATCTTTTAGGTTCCTTAGTTGATTTAAATCTTCACGGCATTTCTCGCAAGAATCTGCGTGATTATCAACTTCAGAGGCTTGCTTTTCGGACAGAAGTCCGTCAACGTAGTCGTTGTGTAAATGTGAAGTATGGCGGTCCATCATTTTTCGTTACCTCCGGCCTTCTGTTAGGAGGTCAAAAGTTTCGCTAATTTCTTTTTCAGTTTATTGCGAGCGATATGCAGATTAGAGCGGACGGTGGCTTCGGGGCAATTCATGATCCTGGCCACTTCCTCTTTAGACAGTCCTTCAATATCATGAAGGATGAGGGTTGTCTGTTGTCTGGGAGGTAATTCCTCCGCCGCTTTAACAATCGCCTGCAACAATTGTTTGTTTTCAAGAACTTTTTCCGGGCTGGTGACTTTCGTCGCCAGAGTCAATTGAACCGAACCCGGCAGTTCCGACTCCTCCGGCATCGCGACAATACGCCCTTTCCTTTTGCGTATCAGATCAATAGCGTAATTGGACGCAATCCGGTATATAAACGAGTCAAAATGAACCGGTGACTTTAATTGACCGATTCTCTTATAGACCCGAACGAAAGTTTCCTGGGCGACCTCGTCAGCATCGATATGGTTTTTGAGCATTTTAAATGCTAAACCATATACCCGCTGCCGGAATATCTTTACCAACTTAGTAAACGCCTTCCGGTCGCCTTTTTGAAAAAGCAACACCAGCGCAGTTGTCTCTTCGGTCATCCCGATGATATCTCTTCCGTCTATAAGTGTGACGAATCTTTTTGACTTTTGTGCAAACAAAAGTCAAATCCATTGACAATATCTTGCATGTAGGTTATGATTGTTTGCGTTATTTGTCAATTTGTTTTTGTTCAACAGGTTGGGATTATAAATGAGTGCCGATAATACTCTGATTCATAGTCAGAAATATAGTTTTCTCTTGGTTAGCTCATTATCGGCTTTTATGGGAACATTAGACGCCTCAATTGTCAATGTTAGCCTGCCAACTCTTTCCCGAATATTTGCGGTTTCAATACAGGATATTGCATGGGTGGTACTGGCCTATACTCTGACTATCTCGGCCACTTTGCTTTTTGTGGGGCGAATTTCAGCCAAAAGAGGTTTTAGATATACGTATAAAATGGGTTTTGGCCTGTTTACTCTGGGTTCGCTTTTATGCGGCTTATCGACTGATTTTGAAACGCTTGTTTTGTCTCGGGTATTACACGGAATCGGTGCATCGTTTTTGATGGCTTCCGGCCCGGCCTTGATAACAAGAGCTTTTCCGGCCAATGAACGGGGTAAAGCATTGGGGATTATGGGTACTGTTGTAGGTGTCGGACTGATGTCCGGACCGCCCATCGGAGGTTTGATTGTTTCGACAATAGGCTGGCAATGGATGTTTCTTCTGAATATTCCAATAGGAATCTTCGGCTATATTCATGCCTCACGTCTGCTTAAACTTATGAAACCTGACGCGCCCGATACCCGGTTGAATTATTTGGGGGGAGTCCTACAGGCTGGCGCGGTTGTCTTCCTGCTGCTATTTTTAAATCGGTTAAACAGCACCGATTGGCCGCAATTGGTCTTATATTCGATATTGATCTTGGGTCTGTCATCGCTGGCATTGTTCATTTGGCGTGAATTGAAATCTGAACATCCGTTAATCGGGTTGAAGATTTTTGCTTATCGTGAGTTTACTATTGCAATCTCGGCCATGATGATCAGTTTTATCTGCACTGCTTCCGGGATGGTGCTCATTCCCTTTTATCTCGAGGAATTGCTGTTGTTTTCTCCAACTCAGGTCGGACTGGTTATTATGACAATTCCTATTTGCATGGCTGTTGTCGCGCCTGTGGCCGGGAGGATTTCTGATAAAATCGGCTATAAATTATTGACGATATCGGGATTGGTTATGATGAGCGCAGGGATTTTCTGGATAAGTACTTTGGATCAGAACTCGACCCGTCTTGACGTCGTAATTCGATTGATTGTCATGGGGATAGGGGGAGGAATGTTTCAGGTTCCTAATTCGTCAGTCATGATGGCATCGGTACCAAGGCATTTTACGGCGGTTGCTTCAAGTCTTCTGGCTGTCTCCCGGACATTGGGTTTGGCTGGAGGCGTTGCTGTAGCGACGGCCGCATTTGCCTATCGCCAGACTATTTACAGTTCGATAATGGGGGAGGCAGACGCTTTTGCTGAGGCTTTTAGCTGGGTAATGATAGGCTTTGGAATATTTAGTTTACTTGCGATAGTTATTGCCATTATTAGAAAAAACAAACTGGTAAATGTGGATTAGAAGGATTTATAGCACTTCTATTATCTGGTTAAGCGGTACTTTTTAATGAGGTGCCTGCAATACAATTGAATAGATTTGTCATCAATAAACTCATCGCGAAGCCTAAAAGTAATATCCCTGAGTTTTTCGAGCTTTCCCATTTTATCATAGATAAAGCATGCTTGAGCTAGCGCTGAGCGGTTACCTGGGAAGTTGATCCGGAATTTTTCGTTTAAAGCCGATGCTGAATCATATTCTTGTACTCTGATTGCGGAATTAGCCATTTCAAAATAAGTAGGCTGATAATCTTGTGCCTGTTGATTTTTATTATTGGCTATTCTTAATACCTGGAAATCGTAACCTCGTATTTGATAATTAGAAACCGCTATCAGGTCTGCCAGATGCTTATAATTTATACGGGCAAGTATTTTACTTGAAGTATCAACCGCCAAATGAGTGATGGGGAATTCTTTGAATATGTCAATATCCGGTTTTTCAAGGCCAAAAGAATATATGAAGTGTTTAAATTGGTTAATGTTGGATAAAACCGGGGCATAAGGGCCGGTAAGTACAGCTTCCGGACCCATAATCTCTGCAATATCATCGGTCGTGTTTTTAATAGTATAGGTACTGTTACGTGCCCAGGAGGCATACTGATATAATTGAAATCCAGTCGAGATTATCATTAGGGCGATTATCATGTTCGCAACCACCCGGGTGTTCTTGACTATGAACTTCGGCAGGGGGCCTTTTATCAGAATAATTGTTAAGAGCATACCCGGTATGAAACTGTATTTTATAATGGTCTTGCTTACGGTTCTGAACTCATCAATATAGAAAAAATCCAAGACCAGATTATTTATAAAAAACCAGTTGAGAAGCCCAAGAAAAATGGCAGAACTCCAGAAAAACCACTTAGGCGGAACCTTTGGTTTTGATCTGTCCTGAAAAGTAAAGATTTGCGATATGACTAAAACAGACGGAAAGAAAAGCAATATGTGGTACCTTAGAGGGGAGTAAAGAGACTGCATAAAAATTGCCAAAAGCGCGAACAACCAAAACAGGCTAAAGGGAAGGGCTTTGTGTTCTATAATACGATTGAATTGTTTATTGGCTATAACGATGAAACTTGCCAGAGCTATATACAATGAGAAGAATAAGAATGGAGAATCCCGGAAAATATGCGAAGTGACTCCAAATATCATAAAACGTGTAAAGTATTTTTCACTTGCGGGCATATTCTGGAATGGTGTGCTGTGGGCGCTGAGGATGTGTTCTTGCAAGTATGAAACATAAGCACCGGCGGCATCCCCGAAGAGAATCAGGATGAGAACAATCCCCGATATTATTCCGCTCAGGACAACAATACCGACTTTTTGCCAGGCCATACGATCTGCTCGATATTGTAAAAGTATTGCCCCGATTAGGCCGATTGCGATTGTTGCGCCGAATGCTTTACCTGTTATACAGGCTAGTGACGTTAAAACTCCCATTGCTATCAAGTTGGATGTTCTAAACCGGTATTTCTGAAATAGAAAGAAAAACAATCCAAAATAAAATATGAGTCCCGATTCCAGAAACGGCTCACGGTTGTAGGTAATGAGAACAAAATTCAAAACTAAAAATCCCGCCGCCGTTATGACAGCCAGATAGGCTTGTTTTTTATTCTCCCATCCGATAGGTATCGCCAAAATAAAAAACAACAATCCTAAAAACGAAGGGATTACACCAGCCAGACTGGCGGTAACGCGAGATACCTCCGAGACGCTGAAAATGATGTAGGCCGTTGCCGAAACGAGGGAAACTTTGAATACTTGCCATTGAGCGAATGGAAATGGTTCACTTTCTCCGTACTTGGCATTGTTGGCTGCAAAAGAGACTAAATGGGCCGGGTCGGTAACCAAATCCTGACTCGATTTGCCAATTGTAACCGGTGGATCTAAATCCAAATCATAGGTTCGTAAAAACAACCCTAAGACTAGGATTACTGCGATTGCAGTCGCAAAGACCATGCGGCAACACGGTGTTTTAGAGTTTACTTCCGACACACATTTAATTTATATAAGTTTACGAAAATTCCAAACGGTTTTTATAGGAATAGGTTTCTAAACTTATTACTTGACAGAACCGAAATGAAATATATATTGGGAATTCCATAGGATGGGGCCATAGCTCAGTTGGGAGAGCGCATGACTGGCAGTCATGAGGTCAGGGGTTCGAACCCCCTTGGCTCCACCATTAAATATATTTGGCTAATGGCTGTCATATTGACGGCCTATTTTTTTACCTCAAAAAAATAAATTCTATTCGCTGGATTTTGAAGAAACGCAATTACTAAATATTATTTTTAGGATTATTTAATAATTGAATAAGTCTATTCTTTTAGGAATTGACAAAATTACCTTTACATGTTATCTTTAATATTAGTATCAATTTACTTTATATGAGTATGTCGTTTTTACTCGAATTACAAATAAAGAGAATACAAAAGGTTTCAGGGAAGGTCTTTAGTATAATAATCTAATCTTAATGCAGTATTAAAAACAAATGTTTAACTGTTGAGGTTTTTATGAAAAGTCTTCCAATCTTTCTTACAATTATATTATTGGTCTTACTTTCAGTTGCGAACTCTTCAGATTCTCAATTAAGAAAATTAAATAAAGATGGAATGAGTATTGGCGAGTTTTTGACCCCTGATAATCAAATAGACATAGATAAAATTCGAGAGTCTGGGTATGAGGGGGTACTGGACATGGAAGGTTTTCGGCCGGTTATAGATCCGGTCACTGGCCAACCTTTATGTCAGCCTTCTGACTCAAAAGCAACAAAAGGCAGCTTTGATGACATCTATTGGGACAACAGTATCTCACCATCGATAGCGGGGGTGGGCGCTACCGTCCAGGCCTTTATAGTGTATGATGGAAACCTGATTGCTTGTGGGCGTTTCACGACCGCAGGCGAAATAACTGCCAATCGTATTGTCTCATGGGACGGTATTGCCTGGTCACCGCTGGGTTTAGGAACAAATGGCTATATTTTTGCCCTGACTGTTTACGATGGAGACTTGATTGCAGCAGGAAAGTTTGGTGAAGCGGGTGAGACGAGTGCCGAAAATATAGCTTCTTGGAACGGTACAACCTGGTCACCGCTGGGTATGGGAACAAAGGACACTGTTTTTGCCCTGACTGTATATGATGGACACCTGATAGCGGGGGGTGATTTCGATACTGCCGGTGAAGCAAGTGCCAATCATATCGCATCATGGGATGGTACAACCTGGTCACCACTAGGATCGGGGATAGACAACCATATCTATGCTCTAACTGTGTATGGTGGAAATTTAGTTGCGGGGGGAGGGTTTACGTCGGCCGGTGGTATGAGCTCCAACAACATCGCCTCGTGGGATGGTACCAGTTGGTCAACGCTGGGATCGGGTACAGACAACCCTATCTATGATCTAACTGTTTATAATGGAAACCTGATTGCTGGGGGAGATTTCACGACAGCAGGAGGGACGAGCGCCAACGATATCGCTTCTTGGGACGGTACAACCTGGTCACCGCTGGGAACGGGGATGAGTGGTGTGAATTATGCCAAGGTCTATGCTTTGATTGTTCACGATGGTAACTTGATTGCGGGAGGGGATTTCACGATGGCGAGTGGGACTAGCGCTAATCGAATCGCCTCGTGGGACGGCACAACCTGGACTTCGTTGGGAGTGGGGATGAATAATGATGTAAATGCCTTGGCTGTGTATAGCACAAGCCTAATAGGGGGAGGAACTTTTGTTAAAGCAGGTGGGATAGGTGCCTTACATGTCTCCTCCTGGGATGGTATCTCCTGGTCACCTGTGGGATTGGGAACAAATAGCCCAGTCAAAAACCTGATGGTGTACGATGGAAACCTGATTGCGGGGGGATATTTCACTACTGTAAATGGCGTGAGCGCCTACTATATTGCCTCCTGGGACGGTACCACTTGGTCATCATTGGGATCGGGGATGGATAGCACTGTCCTAACCCTGACCGTATATGATGATAACCTGATTGCAGGAGGGCATTTCACGACTGCTGGTGGAGCGAGTGCCAATCATATTGCCTCCTGGGACGGTACAAACTGGTCACCGGTTGGATCGGGTGTGAATGATATTGTTCGTGCCCTGACCGTGTATGAAGGAAACCTGATTGCGGGCGGGGAGTTTTCAACGGCTGGCGGGGTAAGCGCTGATCATATCGCCTTATGGGACGGTGCAACTTGGGCACCGCTTGAGTCAGGAGTGAATAACACTGTCTGTGCTCTGACTGTGTTCGAAGGAAATCTAATTGCGGGAGGAAACTTCACGGAAGCAGGCGGGACGAGCGCTAGTCTTGTCGCCTCCTGGGACGGTACCTCCTGGTCATCTTTAGGATCTGGGATGGATAGGTATGTATTAACTCTGGCTGTATACGATGGTAACCTCATAGCAGGAGGGATTTTTACGACAGCAGGCGGGACAAGTGCCAATTATATTGCCACTTGGAACGGTACAACCTGGTCACCGATTGGCATGGCGCTGAACAGTTTTGTTTTTTCACTGTCTGTGTACGGTGAATACCTGATAGTGGGCGGAGATTTCCTTTTAACGAGCGGGGGACACGCCATTCATATCGCATCCTGGGACGGTACTACCTGTTCACCGTTGGGATCGGGGTTGCTAGGCGGTGTCTATGCTCTGACACCGTATGCCGGAGAATTGATGGCAGGAGGCAATTTTACAATTGCCGGTGAAAAGATATCAATTTATTTAGCACAATGGACTAAATGGAATTATACTTGCGGCGATAGCAATGGTGATGGGAATGTTGATATTGGTGATGCAGTTTTTATTGTCAATTATGCTTTCAAGGGAGGCCCGGCCCCGGGACCGTTAGAAGCCGGAGATGCTAATTGTGACAATGATTGTAATGTCGGGGATACTGTGTATTTAATAAATTATGCTTTCAAAGGCGGTCCTGCACCATGCGCCGATTGTCCATAAGGAAGTGTTTGAGAGACAAGTTTATTGAAATGAGATACCAAACAAATTCTGATTTTGATTAATAATAAAAAGCAGACGGATTGTGCTCGCTCCGTCTGCCAATTTGCCAAGGCCCGCTAAAACCTTCGACATTAATTTTATACGGGAGGCGGATGGGCTGTGATGCCGCCTCCCAGAGGACCGTTCTCATACCAATGAATCATCAAGTCGGGGGAAATGAATCATCATCTAAAAAAACGGCATATCCTAAAAGTGCACTCTGACAACCAGCCATGTAGTGGTGCCGAGAATGCACTTTTGGGGAGCTTCTTTAGCCAATATTTCTTAATCTCAAGTATATGTGCTTCTTTGATATGGAAAAAATAGATATTTCTTTAATTATTATATGAATTCTTGTAACTCGTTGTTGTGTATAGCTGTCCTTGGGAAATTATAGGCAGTTTTATTGTTGTGTGAAATCAACTATAACTGTATAGTATTAATACTATACTTAAAGCTAAGGGAGGGAGCTGTGGCAATTTCGGAAGGTCTATTAAGAGATGAGAATTTAGAATTCTATGAATTAATGGATGAATGTAATACTCTGATAGAGGAGTTCACAGATTTAGACGGTTTTTTTCAACGCAAAGATTTACCTCGCAATCAGATGATTATAGAAAACTCACACATGATGGAAATAACTCCTAAAATTATAAAATTTATGGATCGTGTAGGTCAATGGAAAGAAAAGGCAATTAGCTTTCAACTTGCACCCGGTTTTAAAATATCAATTAGCGAACCACACCCAGAATTATTAGTGAAGCATAATTTAGACATTCTTCGAGATTTGATTAAGGATTTAGATTTTCATAAAATGGTTATTAGTTATAGCCTTGAAAGATTAGTGTGGGTTATTGCGCAGAATGATTCTGAACAGAGGTGGGAGAAAGCTCAAAAGGATTCTGAGGAAAAGTGGGCTCAGGCTCAAAAAGATTCCGATAACAAGTGGAGGAAGTCTCTATATTGGACTATCGGGCTTACGGCCTTTTCTTTTATTGTTACGATAATAATTAGAGGGTAGCTTCTTAGTGATAATAAAGGATATTAATCTCTAATACGCTCTGATGGTAATCTTTTTCTTAGATTTGAGCATTAAGGACAATGCCGTCTAAGGCGCCTTCGTTGCAGGTTGATTCTCCTGCTGGCAGGATTGCTCAAAGATGCGGGCTTCACGGTTAAACGCCGCCAGTTCCTCATGGAGTTTCTCAATCATTGCTTTCAATTGTATGTAGTCATCCTTGGCCGCGAAAGCGATTATGTGGCTGCAGATAAGATTGATGGTTTTAGCGCCGACCGAGTTTGCGGCCCGGCTCAAACTTCCGGCCTGAGTCATGGCTTCGGATTTGTTCTCGGCTGCAATAGCGTTATCCAATTGATCTGTTATGGCCCTGGAATCCTGGGCGAAAATATCCAGAAGCTCAATTAACATATCGTCATCATTATCAATGAGTTTAAGAGCCTCATCAGAATCGAAACGCATCACTCCCGCCATATCAATCGTTAAATTATCGGGTACCTCAAGTGGCTCCTCTTCGTCAGTGTTCGCGACTCGATTCATCAGTGTGCTGATTTGTGAAAGAATCGATTTTACATTGAGCGGTTCGGACAGGCATTTGTCGGCTCCGGCATCAAGACTCATTTTTCCTTCGAGTTCGTCCTGTTCGCCGGTGATCGCGATTATTGAAATAAGAGTCTCATTTCGTTTTTCCCAATCACGGACTAATTTGATGACCTCAAGACCGCCAATGACGGGAACGTCGATATCGATTATCAGAATATCATATTTGCCGTTTCGGATTTCATCGATAGCTTCTCGGCCATCGGAAAATAGCCTGACGCCATAGCCTCGCTTGGTGAGGAGTTTTTCTATTATTATGCGGCGCGAGTCATCATTTTCGGCCATGAGAATATTAGCAGACGGTGTTACCTCTAAAGGTATTTCCTGAGTTTCATTCGCAAATTCCTGATGCTGTTCGGTGGCGTCTTCTGATTCCGGCTCCGGCTCTGGTTCCGGTTTCTCAATATTATCCAGGATAGATTTAATTATCGGGTGGAGGACAACAAGTACATCATCATGATTAAGAGGTTTCGTCAGCAGTGAAACGACCGGACTATTCTCCGGTACGTTGAAATCTTCAATCGCATCCTCAACTACAGCGATGACTGGAATGTCATATTCGTTTTGCCTGTCTTGGAGAAAGTCAATGAAGTGATTGGATGTAATCTGTTGGCTGGTATCTCGCAAAAAGGCAACTTCAATCGGGTTTTCTTGAAAGTTCGGGTTGTCAATAAGCAAAACAGCCATTTCATAGTCGTCTGCAAAAATCGGGTTCAGTCCTGAGTTTTCGAGAAGAATTCTATAGAATCTCCGGTAGATTTCATTCTTTTCTATAACCAGCGCATTGACCGATATTGAATCTATATCGAGAGTGGCAATTTCTTTTTCCTGATTTGGTAAAATGTCCATCCACATTGTGAAGTGAACCGTCGTTCCGTTGTGATTTTCTTTATCATAGTGAAAACTGTCTTCTATCCATATTTCACCACCCATGAATTCAACCAGTTTTTTCGATATCGAACGTCCCAGTCGGCAATGAATATCGTATGATGATAAGCCCACGGCATCTTTATCAAACGGTTCAAATATCTTAGGCCGTTGATCCTCATCAATAGCTCCACCAGAATCAGCTACAATAAAGTGGAATATCGGTAGAAGGTGAGGAGTTGCTTCGAGCTCGACGCCAACTGCGATTTCACCAGATTCCGTGCGATTGATAGCGTTCTCGATTAGGTTTGTGAGGATTGTCGTCAGGTTTTCTGAATCACCTATGAGCTGTTCCGGTATTATCGGATTGGTGAAATTGATCAGATCAATTCCTTTGGCCCGGGCTTTATGGGACAGGGGAGTAACGACATCAGCTATTAGTTGGGAAATGTTGAATTCGGTATTAGTCTGTTTAAATGGCTTTGTTTCAATCTCGGCATAATTGTGAATTTGATGGATTATTTGTGATATATGTTTGGAGGACGCTCTAAGCTTCTGCCATTCGGATGATTGACAAAATTCTGATTCGACGTTTTCGACCGAACTAAGTACCGTATTGATCGAACCAAGGAGTTCACCGCTAATAGACGATAGAAAACGATTGGTTGCGAGAATTGAATCGTCAGCCATTTGTTTTATCTTTTTTAGCTTGGGCAAATTGCGGGCTATTTTGGCGGCGTATTTTTTTTCTATCTGACGGGCTTTTTGCAATACTTCATTAAGAGATTTCTGTTTTTCTTTAGAACTATAACTATCTATAATCAATCCCAATCCAGCGGCAAAAGCATCCATCATGATTTGCCTTTCCCACATGAGAATCCCACTAAATTCGACCGGGGTTTTTTCCATGTAGAATAATTCTAATCGACCGACAATTTTGTCTTCAACCTTTACCGCGGCTTGATGGCGCCATTCTGTTTCCACAATAAAATTACTGGTGATAAAGATTTCATCGTTATAGAAAATCCGAGCCGAAGTCTCATCGGGATACTGCCACGCGCTTTGAATGAGTTCGAGCGCTTGGCGAAAGCATTCTTCGAGAGGCAGTGAAGTGTTTCCGATTAATGATGTTAATCCGCACAGGCATGTAAGAGCTTTATTGAGCTCTTTTTTCTCATGAAAAAGGATTTCCCGCTCATCGCCGACAGATTTCTGTTGTTTATGAAGCTTGGTAATAAGCCTGAGCATGTTACCAAGTTCGTCTATATGTTTCACCGGTTCTTTTTCAGAAGCCATAGAGAATCCCTGAGCATCAATGCTCATAGTGATTTTAGCCGTAGTGTTTAAAACCTATATATCTTTATGTTTTTATCGGCAATATTGAGGTATTTATCACTACAAATATCTGCAAGAGTTGCGTTTAAGAGGCAGGTTGTATATAATATCTGGATGAATTGGAGATATTTTTATACTCGGGAGGTAAAATGAGTGGAATTATATTTTTTGCCAGCGAAAAGTATAATGAAATAAAGGAATTCTATATCAACAAAATAGGGGCTGAGATATGGGTTGAGCAGGATGACTGTGTTATTTTACGTCATGGGAATTTCCTGTTAGGTTTTTGTGACCGTACTTGTGCAGAGACTTCGGGAACAATCACGTTCTTTTATCAGACGAACGAAGAAGTTGATATCATGTACGAAAAGTTCAAAGATATCGCCTCCTCCAAACCGGCCCTCAATGAGCGCTATAACATTTACAATTTTTTCACTCATGATCCGGAAGGCCGTAGCCTGGAGTTTCAATGCTTCAATCACCCCATTGATATGAACTTTGATTAAACTATTATTGTCTGCAACGGACAATAACTTAGATACGGGATCAATAAATAATCTTTAAAAATAATCAATCAGCTTCGTATTATATACACTGCGAGTGCGATTGCGTTCTATGATAAAATGGCGGTCTGCCACTACTTCTGAATTGTACGTTTTGTTTATAAAGCGAGATTAAGCAGAAGTCGAAACGTCAATTTCAATATCGAAAAAAGAATTTTATACAAATATACGCGACGGGCAAATCGTGCAAGTTTTTCTCGCTCTGGGCTCAGAATTGTCGGTGGTATTGAGATAGACTGTGTTCAGGGTGCCCATCGCTTTTTAGGAAAAGGCGCAGGGTTTACTGCGCCTTTTTTAATACTCTATTTTGTTGTTATCCCAATGAACCGACTTCTTTTTCGACTGCTTCCAAAATCTCGCAGGATTTAACCAGTTCTTTCATTCTCGTGTGATCGGGGTAGAGAGGACGGTCGATATCAAGGTAATCTACATACTTGCGAACGATTTCCTTGGCTTTAGTCGTACCCTTGCCGAAATTGTAATCCCGCAAATCAAGCGCCTGAGCTGCTGCCATTATTTCGATACCAAGAATACCATAGGCATTGTCGAGAATCTGGAAATTCTTAATGGCTGTATTCATTCCCATCGACACAAAATCTTCCTGATCGGCAGCGGCTGGAATAGACTGGATCGAAGCTGGTGCTGAGAGGATTTTCTGTTCGACAATCTGTGCATCGGCTGTGTATTGACTCAGCATCAGACCCGAGAACATTCCAGCGCCTTTGGTTAAAAACGGAGGAAGGCCGACACTTAAAGCTGGATTATTAAGGCGATTCATTCGACGCTCCGAAAGAATACTAACCATTGTTATGCAGTAACCGGTCATATCCATTGGGACGGCTACCGGAGAACCCTGGAAATTGGCACCTGATAATTGCAGATCCTGATCGGGGAAGAAAATCGGATTGTCGCCGACACCGTTCAACTCAATTTCTACTTGTGAGCGAGCATAGGCTAGCGCGTCATGAGCGGCTCCGATTACCTGCGGAGTCGAGCGCATCGAATAGGCATCCTGAACTTTACATTTCATCCGTCCATCAACGAGATCGCCGTCTTTGACCATTTTGCGAATTGCGGCGGCAGAACGTATTGCTCCGCTGAAACCTCGTACCTCATGGATACGGGTATCATACGGTTTCATATTGGCTTTGAGAGCTTCCAGTGACATGGCACAGCCGATTTCAGCCTGTTTCAACCAGCGCATGGCATCATACAGGAATATCGCGCTCATTGCAGTCAGAACATTCGATCCGTTTATGGTTGCCAGACCATCGCGGGCTTTGAGTCCGGGGATAGGAATACCGGCCCGGTCAAGAGCATCTTTACCCTCAAGGAGTTCGCCCTGATAAAAGGCTTTACCTTCGCCCAACATCAATAGAGCTATTTGAGACATCGGAGCTAAGTCACCACAGGCCCCGACGGAACCTTTTTGACAGACAAATGGCGTTACGCCCTTATTCAGCATAGCCACCAAAGTCTGAGTAATTTCTAACCGACAAGCAGAGTTTCCGTGAGCATGGACATTGATTCGTCCGGCCATGGCTCCACGAACGTATTCTATCGGAGCCGGATCACCGATTCCGGCACTATGATTATAAACTAAGTATTTTTGAAAATCACAGATCTGATCATCATCTAAAACGACTTCGGAAAATTCGCCGATACCGGTATTGACTCCGTACATTATTTCTTTTGCTTCGATTTTTTTATCTAAAAGAGCCCGGCATTTTTTAATTCTTTCAATAGCGTCGGGATGCAGTTCGACCAGTTCATTATTCCGGGCGATAGCGACGACTTTTTCTATGGTCAGGCCGGAACCGCTTAGTACTATTGCCATTTTGACCTCTTTATTTTTAAATCCTGATACTCAATTTTTTCTCGGTCTAATAGTAACATGAAAACAGTTTTTTGACAACCCGAAGTAATAAGATTGCCTAATAATTTTTCTTTCAGGTGTTTCAATTGACTAAGATGGACTGGTACCATATCTTCCAGACATGATTGATGAAAAGACAGAGTTTATAGCTTTTGACACTGAAACGACCGGCTTGTCGGCTTCAGACGGCTTTATTGTTGAGATAGCAGCCCTGAAGTTCAACCTCGAAGGCATTGAGATAGATAGTTTTTCGGAGCTTGTTAAGCCTCCGATAAAAATGCCGGAAATCGCCTATCGAATCCATAAAATTTCTGATGAGATGGTAGCGGATAAACCGACCATTGAAGAAGTGCTTCCGAGATTTATAGATTATTTCACCGGCGAAAAGAATGTTCTTATAGCTCAAAACTCGGTCTTTGATATCGGTTTTGTAAATTATGAAGCTAAACGTTACCAATTGCGGTTGCCAAAAAACTGTGTGCTGGACCAAATTGATCTGACTCGCAGAGCTTTTCCCAAACTCCCCGGATATGCTCTGGAAAAGACCTGTAAAAGATTCGACCTGATAGATATTCAAACTCATCGGGCAATGGCGGATGCGGTTCTGGTAAAGAAACTGTTTTTACACTGTATGAAAAACTGGGAAACTGTTGAGCAGCGTCTGGCCATTTTAAACAGCTTACCGCATTTTACTTTTGGCGGGCCGATGATTGTGACCATTGATCGAGGGTTGGTCGAGGTTATAAATGTTGCTATCGAGGCCGGGAAGAATCTCGAAATCGTTTATAACGGTGGTTCTCATAAAGGACGCTCCCGTCCTATCACACCGACGTTTATTTATAATCGGGATGGTATGGCTTATCTGGCCGCCAAGTGCTTGATGTCCAATGCCGGTAAACAATTCCGTATTGATAGAATTGTCGAATGCCGCCCGGCAAAGTGATTGGCGGCAATATCAATCAGTCACAATCTTTCTTTAATTGATAAAAATGTGATACCTTTTTTGTCTTCTATACGTTTAACTAATATAGAATTTTAATAAGCCAAATACCAAATCATGAGTTGGAGGAATAATTATGTCAAAAGAGCCAATCAAAACTCTCGCCGATGCGGCCGTTTCGGTTTATATGGGCAATGCCGGGTGGATGCCTCAAGGTTTAGCTGAACTAACCAAAGAAGAATTACTTACTCGCCCGAGTAAAGGACGCAGTCATCTCTGGTGGATTGTAGGTCACTTGGCGACTTCTTCTGATATCGGTCCGATGATGAACGGATCGGCTTCGGTTATACCGGAAGAGTACAAGAAATTGTTCGATATGGAGACAGCTCCCAGTGATACCGGCGATGGATATCCTTCTATGAGTGAGCTTATGGAGGTCTTCAAGAAAGCGCTGGATAATTCCTGTGCGGCCATAAAGGCATTAAGCGATGAACAGTTCAATCAGAAAACCGGGGCAGAACTGCCGGAATTTCTGGCTCAAATGAGTCGTTTTGAATTGGTCGTGGGTTTTGGAGCGCATATCAGCTACCATATTGGTCAGATGGTGACGATTCTGCGCAAACTTGACAAAAAACCCTGGCCGGACATGTAACACCCGTAAGGGTGTCTTTGCCTTTCGCACCCAAAGGGTGTTTTAGTTTTGTAGGTCAGGATCCCTGTGATCCTGACATTCGTGCGAAGCGCGATGAGAATAGGTCAAGACCTACCCTGAAGGGCACTATAGCCCGTGGTCTTGACTTTCTTTTTGACTTAGCAGAACCCCTAACTACTTGGGACTATAGCTTTAGGGTTTCTGCCATACTATTACATGCTTCGTTCAATCCTTTTTAGTAGGGGCTGACTATGTCAGCCCGAAAAGGCTTTGGCGGTGATTCCATGCGGGACGACATAGTCGTCCCATACGGGAAGCAGTAAAAGTTTTGTAGGTCAGGATCCCCGTGATCCTGACATTCGTGCGAAGCACGATGAGAATAAGTCAAGACCACAGGCTATAGTACCCACACAGTGGGTAGGTCTTGACCTACGGGCTCATCATACATATCTTTGACTCATGCTCAACATTCTCATCATAGAAGACAGCGGGGAGAGGCTGGAGTTCTTTCGCGACCTCTATCAACACCACAATGTCTTTGTCGCGAGTAATTCTAATGATGCGATTGATCATCTCAAGCTCACATCGTTCGATATTATCCATTTGGATTATATGCTCGAAAACGAGGATACCAGTTACCGAGCGGCAAAGTATATAAAAGAGAATAAGCTTGAAGCCTTAATTATCATCCATTCCACTCATCCGTCCGGAGCGGGGAGATTAAACAAGCTGTTACCTCAGGCGCATCGCATCCCGTTTTATAAGTTCAAAGGGACTGGTGAGTTTGCTGAAAGAGTAAGGGATGTGTTTTCAAATAAAGAGCTGCCTGATATTGAATATTTAGTGAAGTTGTTTATTATATAGTTCAATATTTACATTCAGGGGTATAATAATTAATATCTTGACAAATCGCATATTTCGTATGGGAGGGCAATAATGCGTTTGACTGTTATTTTCTTATCTGTGCTACTACTGGCGACTGGAGTCGTCGGTTCAGAAAATCCGGAAGACGAATCAATGAAGGAATTATTATCTAATGAACGCTATTATCAGTGTGTTGACTTTACATTCAATGCAACGCTATTAATCCCTCAATTATATGCGTCCGGACAAATTGACTCCATCTACCTTATTCTCGATTTTATTGAGGAGAAGTGCTACAAAGCATTTAGATGGACCAACACCCGGATGCTCCTTAAAATGGAAGAAGGGAAATTCACTGAAGATTTATACGATAGTACAATTCTATATGACATGATTGGCTATCGGCGCTATTACGAGGTCGTTCAAGAACGTGCGGGTTTTTTACGTTTGTCATATTCAACACTTGAGTCGGAAGCCAGTATAACTTATGGAGAGTTTATTTATGATCTCGCGGCACGCATGTATGAGCGATACCCTTCCGGCTCATTAGAGCACCTCTGGGCTGGATTCTTTAAGGGCGATTTTAATTATTTTTATCGCGAAATAAAACTGAACAGGTACTCTAGTACAAAACTGCAAATGTATTATATGGAAGTAAAAGATAGACTAATTAAAGAATATCATGGTAAAGGGGGGCATAGTGCAGGATTTGTTGGCACCTGGTTACCTCAAGGAAAAAACGAGCTTCTTGGCAATAAACCCGAGTTCGGATTGATGTTTGGCAATAAATACAAAACATTCCAGGTTGATGCCACAGTACTTTTTCGATTATTCAATGCCGAAAACGAATACAGCTATGTTAAAGATGGTACGCTTATCACCACTGATTATTTTTTGGGAGGGTATATCGGACTTGATGTTGGCTATGAGATATTCACCAAAGGTAAAAATCAGTTTGAGTTGCTGGGAGGAATCGGATATGACGGTTTTGATGCAAACTCTTCAGACGATGATGATAAGGCGCATACAATTGGATCTCTGAATCTAAATCTCGGATTTCGTCACAAATTGTTTGTTAGTAAATATCATGACTGGTATGTTGGGATTCAAGGGCGCTATAATTGGGTTAAATACGGCACTGGCGGCGGGTCAGATCTATCTGGAAATACAATTTCATTACAACTCATAGTTGGGCGGATTAACTCAGGCGCATTTAAGGACTATGCGGAAAAATTAGGCTTTTACGATTGATGCATTGTCGATTATCAACTCACTGTATTGACAAGTAAAAGTAGGTCGGGATCTCCCGCAGAGCAGGACTATAGCCCGTGATCCTGACAATCGTGCAAAGCACGATGAGTATTTTAGTGGCTGGCAGACTATAGTCCTGCTTATGGGATGTCCACATCTGCTGCTTTCCTACAATTTCACTACCAATACGCTACTAAATCAGATTAGACATGTATGAATAGAACCATCAATCAGGGATATCTATGTTATTAGTAATTTCTATGATACAAAACCAATTGTGCAAGCTCATAAATTGTTTATTAAAAACAGAACCTTTAAAAACGAACAAACGAACCCAATTTGCTGTAGTCGTCTGTCCTGTAAGCGATTGTGTTGATATTTTAAAAAGAAGGTTTGAAAAAACGTACGTTAATATGAAAAACAAAGCCATTTGAGGTCAATAAGTATATGAAAAACGCAAGGTACTCATCGTAGATGAGTGAACCCATTTTCCGTCGCAGATGAGTGCAGGGTACTCGTCGTAGACGAGTGCAGGGTACTCGTCGTAGACGAGTGAAGCCATTAAAGTTTTTTACTTAGTGTGTCTCCCCTGCGAAAGCAGGGGTCCATGCGGAGTCTGATCGAAGTACAGCCTGGATACCCGTTTTCACGGGTATGACGTATCGGTTTATTTCCCTATTGTCCTTACTGTCGCTGAATAGGGGTAAAAAATTAAAGTAAATTCGAGGTACTCGTCAAAGACAGGTGCAGGGTACTCGTCGTAGACGAGTGAAGCCATTTTGAAATTATGAATAAGGATTATATATAGAAAGGGATATCGGCGAATTCCTGTAGGGGCTGGGTCTCCCAGCCCGTGAAGAATTGGCACCCAATTCCCTGCGGGCCGGAAAACCTCATGAGGCCTTTGGTCCGGCCCCTACCGGGAATTTAGAAGTGCAAAATTGTGACTACAAGACTGAGAGTGAGGTAACACATGCGGTCCCGCATTAATCCCCCTCTATTCCTCTTCGACGATGACGGCCGTGCCGTAGCAAAGTAATTCCGCTGCGCCCTGCATCATCGATGAGGTCGAAAAACGGACGACTACAACCGCGTTGGCTCCGAGGCGTTCAGCGTCCGCAACCATGCGGTCAAAAGCCTGCTCACGGGATTCTGCAATCATTTTTGTGTATTCAGTAATTTCACCGCCGATCATACCGCGAAATACCGCCAGAATATCTCGACCTACATGCCGGGCGCGGATAGTATTACCTTTGACCATACCCAGGGTTTTAATGATTTTTTTGCCATTGACACCATTTGTGGTAACGACTATCATCGTTCGACCTCCTTGTATCTGTCTCGATTATAGGCAAACAGCCGCTCTCGAGCAACAGAAATTAACAAAAAGCCGCCTCCGATAATCAAGGCTCCCACACCGATTTTCGGGAATAGCGATACGGTCACATCCATGAAATAATCCCGTATCAAATAAAACAGTCCAGTGATGGTGATAATAATCGCTCCGATTGAGGCAAAAATCCATCCTATACCGCGTTCCACGCGGCGGTAGAGGTTTTGCCAGTAATTATCCCATACTTCCATAGGCAGGTCATTATATTGCACTTTTCCGGTTACCTCCTTGATTTTGTCAAGTTTGGCGAGTTCCGCTTGCCAATCCTCCGATTCGGCGAGCATCTTCTCGACTTGCTTTTTCTGTTCCGGATCAAGCTCCCCATCTTGATATCCGGCCAGCAAGATTTTCATTTCATCACGGTTCATGAGAATTTAATCCTCTTTTTCCATCAAATCCGCCAGGCGTTTCCTGGCATAATACAATCGGGACATGACGGTCCCTTTGGGGATGTTAAGAAGGGTTGTGATTTCATCATAGCTCATCATACGGAAATGGTTGAGATTGATAATTTCTCTGTCTGAGAAATTAAGCTTAACCATAGCATTGGACAGGCGTTTCTTTTCCTCGCTCTCCAGATAATCGCTTTCGGGCGTTTCCCGGTCGGTCAGGAGGTATTCGACATCGGCAATGTCAACCGTCCGGGCGGCGTGTACTTTTCTTTTTCTGAGAAGATTGCGGCAAAGATTGGCTACGATGGAGTAAAACCAGGGGAAGAATTTCTGAGATTCGTCAAATGTAGCCGCTGAATTATACACGCGCAAAAAAGCCTCCTGCGATATATCGTAGGCATCGTCGGAGTTTCCGACCATTCCAAGAGCCAGGAAATACGCCTGCTTCTTGTACTTTTCCACCAGTCCCGCTAACGCTTTGGTCTTACCGCGTTTGAGCTGAGACATTAATTTTATATCATCTTCTCTCATAACACTATATCTCTTTACCGTCAATTTGTACTAATATTCAAAAAAATATTGAAAAAAAATAGTAAAAATTGGAGAGAATGAGGGATTTACTTTATTTCTTGATACTACTTACGGTCTCAAGGATTTGAGTTTTTTACTGCTTGAAATTAATTTTAAGGATTTGATAGCGCGGTTGACTGTTTTCCGGTTTTGGAATAAAGCTGACGGCTTCAAATATCTCGGGATAGGCAACCGGCATTCGGCCAAGGTATTTATCATTATCGTAAGTTACGAGATAGTCGGCTTGATAGTCCTGCAAGCACTTTAGTATTAATGATGTGTCTTTATACCCATTAACGATATAAGGGCGAATACTCTCTTCTATAAGACCGCCCATGTCAACGATATGACGATTGGAGTAATAGCCTATTTCTCCGATTGGTTCCAGAGCGATTCTGGCGTTTATCGGAGTAATTCTAACCAGCTCCTCGGCCACTTCTCGTCGAATCTGCTGGATATCAGTTGAGGATTGCTGTCGTTTAACACCCGGGATGAGCAGTACTAACAAGAGAACCAATGCCGCATATTTGCCATAGCGAAAGAGGGGGGGCGGCATAATTGACTTGATTGAGCAGAATATCCCAAAAAACAATGCCGGAGTCAGCCAGACAAAATACCGCAGTTTTAATAGCGGAAAGAAATAACCGTAGACTATGAGAAGAATAATTACTACTGCCGGAGCAATTGCGGTTATCAAGGGATTACTCAATCGCTTCTTGATAAATGTATAGAGAAAAACAATAATAGCGGTTGATAGTAATGCGATAAACAGTTTTGAAGATGTGGCAGCCAGAAGAAATGATTTAAAAGCAATAAGTCCCCAGCTTATTCGCTCTAAAATGGTCCCGATCTGAAATTGAGCCACTGTGATATTTAAATGCTCGGGAAGAAAAACCGATAGTTTGCCAACTCTGGTACCCGGTATAAAGCTTCCGGTTTGTAGAAAAAGCCAGAGCGGCCACCAGATATATATGGCTGCGGAAATTAGTACAAAACGGACTGCCTGAGTGAATTTCTTCTTATAGATTAAAAAAGCAGTTAACCCTGCCGGAAAAATCAGCATGTCCGGTCTGGTTAGCAGTAATAATCCGCCAACTAATCCTGCTAACCACTGTTTCCCTTTTAAACGGCTGGAAAACAGGATTAATAGTAGGCCGGATAAGAAGCAAATAAGTGAGTTTTCCATCCCCATTACCATCCTACCAGCTCCAATAGTTGGCAATAATGCCGATAGGGCAATTGCAGAGATATCAAATTTCAGTCCGACTCGATCAAATATCCATTTAGCCCATAGTACCGCTCCGGCTGAGGCGAATATTATTCCGTAAGTTTTGGCCAGAATTACAACGTTCGGTAAGATGAAGGATCCAAGCGCCAAAAGAGCCGTCCAGGCAAAACTGGTAAATCCAAAAGAGACTTCTCCGGGATTAAAAGAGGGAATTCCGGTTTGTGCCCAATTGCGAGCATACTGGAAAAAAATATAGGCATCATCCCGCATAACTCCATTGGTCGTGATGGCGTAGACGATCGCGATTGAGGCATAAATAGAAAGAGCGATGATAATATGATGGTCACTCAATAAACGGTATAAAGATTTCACTTTATGATGATCCCTTTTAGATACGAGATGATAACTATAAATGGCATCGCATAATATAGTTATTTCAATATACTCGTGTTAGAGAAAAATTGTAGGATTAGCTTGGGTGGATTAATATTTTCCTCTCTCACGCAAAACAGAATCGATAGAGAAAATTATCAACGCCAACCAGATCAATGCGAAACTGATAAGCTTGGTGATTCCGAGCGGTTCGTTGTAAATAAAAATCGCCGACAGAAAAGTCATTGACGGCGCAATGTACATAATGAATCCGATAGTGCTGTATTTCAATCGTTTAGCTCCATTGACAAACCAGATTAATGGCAGCGAGGTGACGATTCCGGCCGATAGTAAAAGAAGGTCAGTTTTAATATCCAAATTGAGAAAGACAAGAGAGCCGGAACTACTCAAGTAGAATAAAAATCCAATCGCAAAAGGCAGTAACAAAACGGTTTCTGCGGCCAGGCCGGAGACTCCGTCCAGCGGGGTTTTCTTCCTTATCAGGCCGTAGGTACCGAAGGAAAGAGCCAGAGTAATTGATATAATCGGGAGTTCTCCAAACCCGATAGTCTGAATTAAAACTCCGATTAAAGCTAAGGCCACACAGATTATTTGTACAAAGCGTAAGCGTTCTTTGAGGAAAACATAACCGAGGAGAATATTTACCAAAGGATTGATGAAATACCCCAGGCTGGTATCGAGGATGCGGTTGTTAGCTATGGCCCAGATGAATATCAACCAGTTAGCGGCTATTATCAGGGTTGTTATAGATAAATAGAGGAGAGTCTTTTTATTTTTCAGCGCCTCGACAGCTGGTTTATACTGCTTGTTAAAAAGCAGGAGAACGGCCAGAAAAGCTACTGACCAGATAATGCGGTGGGCCAGAACTTCCGGTGCGGAAACATGGGCGACAAATTTGAAATAAAATATCGCCGCTCCCCACCAGACGTAAGCTATGACCGCATACGCAACACCTTTTCCGCTTTGCTGAGAATAATCCATTGGTTAGTGGTTTTCTGTGAACCAGTTAATCAGTCTTTTTGCAATACTTCTACTGTCGGGGTAGGGCGGAAGGTTGTCTTTATGGTACCAGCCAGCATCGACCATTTCGCCATCGTTCAGTGAAATTTCGCCACTGTCCCATTCGGCAGTGAAGGCGACCATTAGTGAATCGGGGAAAGGCCAGGGTTGACTACCAAAATATTTCAGGTTCTTGACCTTGATGCCGACTTCTTCGAAGACTTCCCGATGAACACATTCTTCGAGAGTTTCTCCCGGTTCTACGAATCCGGCGAGTGTACTGTAAATCGGACGGGCGAATGATTTGGCCTGTGCCAAAAGGATTTTATTGTCCCTAACAATGGCGATAATCACAGCGGGAGAGATACGCGGGAAGGCTATATGTTTGCAAGAGGTACAGATTTTCGCGTTTTCCTTAGGATGAATCTCGTTTGTGATGCCGCATTTACCGCAGAAACGAGAGGTCTTATCCCAGTGCATCAAATGAAAAGCGTATCGTGCCAGTCCAAACAGGTCGTCTCCGAGGTGTAGGTACGAGGTGCGGAGATGTTCTGTTGTAAGACCTTGCGGTATCTCACCGGAAAACTCGGTTACGTAGCAGGCGTTACCTTCGAGATGACCAATCTGTATGACCCTGTCGAGGTTGTTTCCTAATGCTGCAATTTCCTGCGGTAATTGGTTGTCTGCTGTCAGTATCAGATCAAATTCGGAAAAGAGGAAAAACGTACCTGTGGTGGGAGTGGATGTGGTGCTAATATGAACTGGAGTAAACTGCATTTTACCTGCCTTTAAAAAGTAGTCCGTATTATACGCTGAAGGCGGTCATGCGGTCTAATTCTTTTTTGATTTCTTTCCCGGTGAGTTGGTCGATTGAGATTACGTTTCGTTTGCCTTGACGATGCTTTCTAACAACCAAATGATGGTCAGCCTGAGAAGCGACGGCAGGTAAGTGACTGATAGTGATTATCTGATGCTTTTGGGATAATTGCTTTAGTTTTTGACCTAACTTAATGGCGGTCTGTCCCCCGATACCAGTATCGATTTCGTCAAACACGATGGTCGGGAATTTATACTTACCGGCGATAACGGTTAATAAAGCCAGCATAATGCGGGAAATTTCGCCTCCGGAGGCAATCTTTACCAGCGGACGTACCGGTTCATTGGGGTTGGTCGCAAGGAGGAACTCGATGGTCTCAAGGCCAGAGGGAAGGGCGCGAACTTTTTGGCCGTCTAACTCAAAGCCGCTTTCGTCAAACTCGGTGATAAAATTAATCGTGAATTCAGCCTGATCAATAGCCAGATCGGCCAGCTCTTTCTTGAGTTTTTTCTGTAGATTGCCGGCGGTTTTATGCCGTTTTTGGCTGATTTGCTTGGCTATTGTAAAGTACTCGTCTCTTGCTTTTTGCAGATTTCCCTTAAGAGCCTGAATGTGGCTGTTAATATCTGCACTTCCGAGTGATTGTTTGGACAGTTCTTTTAGCTTCTCGGCCAAACCGTTCTCGTCAGTATTGTACTTTTTTCGAAGATGGTATAACTCGCTCAATCGCTCGTTTATTACCTCCAGACGTTGTGGATTTGACTCTAGTCGGGACAGGTAAGATTGGATATTCTGAGACAGTTCATTTAGGTTGATAACGCTCTCAGACAATAATCCGGCGTCATCTTTCAGTTGTTTGTCGATATTGGCGGCGCATTGTAACTTGTTGTCTATATGAGATAAAGCAGTATTTATTGAAGTATCACTTTCAGTCAAAGTATGAACGATTGTTTGGCCGGTTTCCATTAGAGTCTGGACCGATTCGAGTCGTTTCCGCTCGTCATCTAAGGCTGATTCTTCTCCCGGCTCAATGTCGGCTTTAGTCAATTCATCGATCTGGAAACGAATTAATTCCAATTTCTCACGCAGAGCACTCGCGTTTTTCCGTGAGTCAGCAAGCTCTTTTTCAAGAGAGGCAAAGTCGTTAAATAGTTCCTTGAGTTTTTCAACCTGAGTGTTCAACCCGGCAAAACTATCTAAGAAAAGGATATGTTTTTCGCTATTCAGAAGATTTCTTTGGCCCTGCTGAGTATTCAAATCACACAGAACCGACGCCAGTTCCCGGACTTTTGCAAGGGAGGCCTGCTTGGTGTCAATAAAAGCTTTGGAATTACCGCCGGAGGTAACCTCACGGGTTAATGACACCAACGCCCTGGCTGTAGTTCTTCCCGGACCGGGAAGAGCTTGTTTGACCTTAGATTTTGAGGGGAGACTAAAGATTGATTCGGCGATAGTTTTTTTCGTCCCATGCCGGACTAATTCTTTATCGCTTCGTCCTCCGAGAGTCATGAGGAGGCCACCGATAATAACCGACTTGCCGGAACCGGTTTCTCCTGTCAAAACAGTAAGCCCCGGCGAAAAATCGATTTCGATCTGATCCACCAGGGCATAGTTTTGTATGGAGAGTTTTGTCAGCAAAACTAAATTTTACTTTGTAAGAATGACTTTCCTCGCACTGAAATTGTAAAGCCGTTTCGTTTTGAGGTAATGAGGCCTTCTTTTTTCAAAGCCGCCATCAGTTTCTTAACATCATCTCGGGAAACGTTGAAATTCTTGGAGATATTCAGTGTATTTTTGGAAGTCTCAAAATCTAAAAACTGCAGAAACTCTTCGGAGTCGACTCCTATTTCCGCCAGTACATCAATTTCAACCAAACGTTCCATAATTTTTATCATATCCCGTTCGGCAGGTTTGACTCCAGCCGCGGTACGGTCTTCGGATCCGAGAAAGCTGAATTTAATACGAATCAATTTTCCCGAACCGAAATTAAACCCGGGATTACGTTTTCTGAAGATCTGTTTGAATTCATCAGTGTCATAAAATCCGGCCGCCTCGATATCCTCCTGAGGGATTTTCTTGAAATCTATATATCCGACTTCATCAATACGGACGAATCCCAGATTGAATGATTTATACTCTTTACCTTCTTCAACTCGCAGCTTATCCCAGTCGCGGAAAGTAATCGTAATCTCTCTGTCTCTGATTCTGTCGAATTCTTCTTTCTTAAATAACAGCATGTAACAACCTCTATCTTAATATAGGAAAATATCAAATCTTTTTACTTCCGCTAATTAAACGGATTTAAACCCGTTTTTCAAGTAGATATTTTATCTCTAAGGTTAGTTTTTTTGCCTCATCCGTATTGTCGTTTTTCTCGGCTTGAGACAATTTGTCCTTTAAATCCTGTAAAAGGCGATCTCGTTTTTTCTTTAACAGCATCTGTTTATACTCTTTAACAACGCCAGTTAAGTCGATATCACCCCAATCAAGGGTTGAGATAAAGGTCAATCCTGACGCAAGCGGTTTATCGTCTAATTCCTCAATCATCTTGTCCGGATTGATTTCACCGGTCGCTTTATAGACCTCAAGCATTTTATTATAAAGCTCTCCGTGCCCCGGCCCGCTGAAATCTTCGGCGGAAATATCGCTCATGACCATTTCAATCAGAGGCGGTCGATTTACAAATAACGATAGCAGTTCCGATTCGAGAATGTTCATATTTCTAACCCGTCCGGGCATTGAGTCGGAAATAACTTTCTTACTGCTTCCCGGTTGAAGAGTTACAACGGGAATTTGCAGTCTATCGGCGGCTGATGAAATGAATATTTCCTGTTTAAGTGAATCTTCAATTTTTGACGCCAGCGATTTTATTTCCCTGGCGATTTCTTCCTTCTCATTCAGCGACAATTGAGCGAAGTCGATTTTTTCAAACCGGAAAGACAAATAGCCGAGGGCGTTTTCAAGTAATTCATGTACGCCTTCGGGGCCGAACTCTCTGATATAGGAATCGGGATCCTGACCGGGGGGAGGGGAAACAATCAACGGCTCTATACCGGCATTATAAAAAACTTCAATAGACCGCAAGGCGGCGGCTCGTCCAGCCGAGTCAGCATCAAAAAATAAATATACTTTTTGCGCGAATCTAGCCAGCAGTTTTGCCTGCTGAGGAGTAAAGGCGGTTCCGGAAACGGCCACGACATTTTCTATTCCAGCCTGATGAAGTGAGATTAAATCAAAATAGCCTTCCACCAGGATTACCGAACCGGTATCTCTGATAGCGGTTTTGGCGAAATTCAGACCGTAAAGAATAAAAGACTTATTATATAACGGTGTTTCCGGTGAATTAACGTATTTGGCCAACTCGCCTTTTTTTAAGGCGCGTCCGCCGAAGGCTACGACTTTTCCGGTAATGTTATAAATCGGGATCATAAGGCGCATTCGAAAGCGGTCATAATATTTACCGGTTTTCTGGGATTTTGAGACGAGACCAGCTTCGGCTAACTCAATATCTTTAACGTCTTTTGTCCGGGCGAAATCGAGAACTCCCTGCCAGTCATCAGTCGCCAATCCGATTTGAAATTTCTTTGCGGTTTCGGTCGAGATGCCTCGGGTTGTCGTGAGGTATTTCTCAATTTTATCTTTATAGCGAGGGTTCTTAAGGTTCTTTTGGAAAAATTCAGCCGCGATTGTATTGGCGTAAATCAGCCGTTCGGTTTTGGAATCTTCTTCTTTCTCAAACTTTGGCAGGATAATGCCATAACGATCGGCAACTAATCTGACCGCTTCAACAAAATTCAGCTTTTCATGCTCCATCAGGAATGAAAATACATTACCGCCTTTGCCGCATCCGAAACAGTGGTAGATTTGTTTATCGGGGGAGACAGAAAAAGAAGGCGTCTTCTCATCATGAAAAGGGCAGATACCCATGAAATTCCGGCCGCGCTTTTTGAGCGAAACGTACCCGGAGATAATCTCAACAATATCTCCCGCGGTGCGTATCTCATCAATTTTATTTTCGGGAATGCGAGCCATATTATGTTTTCAGCCGTGCGATAGTAACGCCATGACCGCCTTCATTCCAATCGCCGATACGAATTGATGCTACCGACTTATGGGCTTTTAAATAAGTTGACAGGTTTTTCCTAAGAGCTCCGGTGCCTTTTCCATGGACGATATAAACCTGTCCGAGTCCGGCCAAAATAGCATCATCAAGGAATTTGTCGAGCGCTTCCAGAGCTTCCTCAACGGTCATGCCGCGGAGCATAATTTCCGGTTGAAAATCTCCCTGTGCCGCGTCGGCTTGGACACCCGTGATTCGGTGTTTGTGATCAGGCTTTGATTTAGACCCCTTTGTATCCCGCCGGGTAACGTCGATGGTATCTACGGTCATGAACGCTTTGCCGACCGCTACCTTAACTCTTTTGTTGCCATGCATCTCGACGACTTCGCCTTCGGTTCTGAATTTCTCAATCCAAACGGTTTCGCCTTTTTTTAGATCTTTAAGATTTGTAGCTGTTTGGTTTCTTTGTACCTTTTTCTTTTTCTGGATTGCCTGGCCGAGTTCTTTGAGGCTGTGATGGACTTCTTTGACTTTTCGCGGATCAGCTGAAGATTCACGAATCTGTTTCACGAGCCTGTCGATTTCTTTACGTCCCTCGATAACCTGTCGTTCTAGTTCGTCGATATGTTTGCCGCTTATTTCATCTTCTTTCTTATCAAGCTGTTCTTTGCGGGCCAGATAGTACGCCTCAAGTGATTTTGATTTTTGAAGACTGTCTTCGAGTTTCCGTTTCTCTTGATGGAGATGATCGAGGTCGAGGTCAAGTTTGGCAATGAGTTTGTCCAGCGACCGTTCTCCGGAGCCTATTAAGTTCGCGGCTTCATCCGCCAAATGGTCCGGTAATCCTAAACGCCGGGCGATGTCAATGGCGTAGCTGGCTCCGGGAATGCCTAATTTTAATCGAAAAGTGGGTTGGAGATTGACACGGTCGAATTCGAGTGAAGCGTTGAGCAATCCGGGATTATCAAGCGGGAGAGTTTTCAACTGAGAATAATGAGTGGTTGCTATCAGGTTGCAGCCCATGTCAAGTAGATATAAAAGGACGATTTCGGCCAACGCGGCTCCCTCTTTGGGATCGGTTCCGGCCCCGATTTCATCGAACAGGATAAGTGAATTGTGGTCGGCGTCATTGACGGCGGCAATGATATTGCGAATGTGTGAGGAGAAGGTCGAGAGAGATAATTCTATTGACTGCTCGTCACCGATATCGGCGTAGATCTTTTGGTACATGCCGATTTTGCTTTTGTGATCGGCCGGTATCTCAAGGCCTGACAGAGCCATTAAGGCTAGCAATCCGATGGCTTTGAGCGCCACGGTTTTGCCTCCGGTATTGGGGCCGGTTATCAAAATTCCCTGATTGGCGCGATCGAGCTTGACCGTCAACGGGATAACCGATTCTTTATTATCCATTCCATATAGCAATAGCGGATGCCGTGCATCGATTAACTCAAGCTGAATATTGTCTTCTATGATCGGACTATGGGCATCTATTTTAAGCGCAAAGGTTGCTTTGGCATGGACGCTGTCGAGTTCACCATAAGTGTTTAAATCCAGTTCGATGTCGGAAGCGGCTTCGCCGACTAGGGCGGTCAGCTCCATCAGGATTCGAGCAATTTCCAGTTTTTCATCCTGTTGCAGTTGACGCAGTTTATTATTTATTGGAATAGCGGAGTTTGGTTCGACATACAGGGTGGCGCCGCTATGTGATTTATCGTGGACAATGCCGCCTTCTTGTTTGAACTCATTCGATAAGACCGGTACGACAAAACGCCCGTCTCGAATAGTAATAACATCATCCTGCCATCCGGCGTGTTTTTTTCGCGAGGCCAGAATTTTCGTCAAGTGCTGTTTTAATCGGCTTTCGGTATCTCCGAGGTCTCTCCGAATATGGCCAAGTTTGCTTGAAGCTGAATTGAGAATTTCGCCAGCCGAGTCAATAGCTTTGTTGATTGCTTTTGTGATTTCATACTTCGGGTGGAATTTCTTAATAATCTCACAGACATCGGGGAATTTTTCCTGCCGGTCTTCAGCTTTGCCGTATTTTGATAAATCAATGATCGTATCCAAAAACAGTTTTATAGAAAGCAGTGATTTAGGATCAAGGTGAATTCCATCTATCTTTGATTTTTCTACAACCTCTGAAATGTCTTCGATTCTCGTAAGCGGCATGGCTTCTTCGAAACGGATGATTTCACGCATCTGAGACGATTGCCGCAAAGACCTCTCAATCTTTTCCTTATCAAACAGGGGAGAGATACTGTGGCATTTATCTTTACCGTACGGTGATAGAGACATCCCGCCGATAATCTCGATGACACGGGGAAACTCGAGTATTTCTATTGAATGTGCGTCTATTTCATGCATAATAAAACCGGCGATTAAAACAACCGCCGGTAACATACAAAATCTTTGCCGTATTTACAATCGTTTCGCTATCGATTCACGGGTGGATTGAAAAACTTATCAACCTGCATAAGGACAAGCTCGACTTCAGCCCGAATCTCATTAGATATACTGAACTCCGATTTTTTCAACAGGAGAGCCGATTCTACTTTATCATAGAAAGATGGGTTTCTCGGATGAAGAGAGCTGGTGGATTCGTACAGAACCGGGATGGTTTTTACGAGTGTCGGTCCAAACAGAGAGTCTTCTATAACAAGATAAAAACTAGCCGGCATCGGCAGTAAAAAGAGGAGGAAAAATATAAACGAGATAACAACCCAGCCACGAAGGAATCCGATGAATGCTCCGCCCATTTGGTCTTTCTTACCTTTGCGCTGTAGATTGATTATTTTTGCCAAGCCTATCCCCAATAGCTTAAATGCGGCGTAGGCGACTCCCAGAAGCAGAATGAAGCTGAGGAATGTGACAACCATCGGGGATCCCCCGATTTTTTCATAGACCATTACCGAGATAGTGTCCATGAAATTAATAGAAACGAGTATCGCGGGAATAAGCGTAAAAAAGGCCGTCAATTCACGCAGAAGTCCTTTTTTAGACCCGACGATAATCATGGCAACAAGTAAAGCTAAAAGCACATAATCGACAACATTCATTATCAGACCATTCCTCGTAAAGCGGTTGATTCAATAGAAAATCGTTAAATTGAAATGTGTTAGCAATAAAAAAATGGAAGGAAAATTAAGATAATCCTCAACTCTTTAGATGCTTCATGACAGCATCCTTAACGGCTTTTCCGTCAGCTCGACCTTTTACCTTTGGTATAATGACCTTCATCACTTTGCCCATTTCGGCCGGAGTAGAGGCTCCTGTTTCTTCAAGCGATTCCATGACCAATTTATCCAGTTCTTCCGGTGTCAATTCCGCAGGCAGGTATTGTTTAATCAATTCCAGTTCGGTGGATTCATTAGCCACCAGGTCATCACGACCACCGGCATTAAATTTTTCAATAGAATCCCGGCGTTGTTTGGCGGCTGTTGTCATAACCTTGACAACGTCCTCATCAGTAAGTTCGTCGATGGAATTGTTTATTTTAAAATACTTTATATCAGACTTAAGGCCCCTAAGAGTCGTAGTCGTGTGTTTATCACCGCTCTTAAGGGCCTTAATGATGTCTTCATCAATACGTTTAAAAAGAGACACTATTCGGCGTTCTCTTTCATCAGCTTACGCAATTTGCGTTTGGCTGCATTTAGCTTCCGTTTTCTACGTTCGGACGGTTTTTCGAAATGCTGGTGCTTTTTGATGTCGGATAGGATGCCCATCTTTTCACAAAACTTGTTGAAGCGCCGCAAAGCTTTTTCGAATGATTCGTCGTCCCGAATCTTTACGCCTGTCATTACTTAGTATCACTCCCTTCGGCCGCATTGAAAATGAGAAAACACAAATTTTATATAAACTACCAGATACAAAATAGTCGAAAAATTCCGATAGTCAACCGATTTCTTGCCTTAATCTAACTCTAATTCAATCTTTTTGTCACCGATATCACATATCCATGATAAAAAATGAATATGGATATGAAATACGATTTGACCTCCCTGAGGACCATTATTGATAGTCATTCTAAATCCGTTTTCAATCTTCAGATATTCGGCCAATTTTCCGCAAACCTTATGAAGATAGGCCAGCTCATCCGGGGGAGTGTCAAGAAAGGTCGGGTAATGTTTCTTGGGACATATCAGCAAATGAGTGTCTGCCTGCGGGCGATAATCCTTAAAAATGATAACCCGGTCGTTTTCAAAGATGATTTTTGCAGGAGAGTCCTTGTTTATTATCTTACAAAACATGCAATCCATGTCGCCCTTCCCGTATTGATTTATCCTATTTGGATACCTGAATTTGAAAGATTTGCGTCATAACTATCTAATTTACGTAGTTTATAATGGTTACAGAATAAAAAAATTGGAAGATTATGAGTGTCGAATGTTGTTATTTTTGCACTTGGGATGTATATTGGTATTGCTATACAAGATGTGATTGGCTAATTTATTCAGCAGATAATGAAGGTGATGATAAAATACGGAGGCTTTTATGTCCGGTCATTCAAAATGGGCTACAATCAAGCGGAAAAAAGGAAAAACTGACGCAGCCCGCGGTCGAATATTTACCCGGCTGATTAAAGAAATCACCATTGCCGCGCGTGATGGTGGAGGCGATCCCGAAATAAATCCGCGCCTCAGAACCGCTATTGCCACCTCAAAAGGGGCCAACATGCCCCAGGAAAATATTAAAAAAGCGATACAGAAGGGTACGGGTGAACTTCCCGGAGTTTCATATGATGAAGCCACCTATGAAGGATATGGGCCGGCCGGGGTTGCTATCCTAATCGATACTCTGACTGATAATAAAAATCGGACTGTCGCCGAAATTAGACATCTTTTTATGAAGCACAATGGAAATCTGGGTGAAAACGGTTGTGTGTCATGGATGTTCGATAAAAAAGGTATTATAACGGTAAATAGAGACGGTGTGGATGAAGATACTTTTATGGAAGCGGCGCTTGAAGCGGGCGCTTCGGATATCGAAAGTCAGGAAGACGCCTTTGAGGTTTCGACCGAACCACATGAACTTGAAACTGTTCGTGGTGAACTTGAAAAAGGCGGTTTTACGATTTTAGAAGCTGAGGTGCAACGCATTCCTCAGAATACCGTTAAACTCAATGAAAAGCAGGCTGAATCGATGATGAAGCTGATGGATGCTATTGAGGATCAAGACGATGTACAACTGGTGTCAGCCAACTTTGATATTGACGATGAAATTTTAGAGAAATTATCCGGCGAGTAGTATGCTGGTATTAGGCATTGACCCCGGTTTGAGAATTACCGGGTACGGTCTGGTCGAGTTCCGATCAGACCGTGTTTTTCTGATAGAGGGGGGAGTCGTTCGTTCTGAAGCTAAAGATTCAATGACAAATCGAGTTGGAGCTATTTTTAATGGTATTGATGAGGTAATTAAGGAATTCAAACCGGATGTGATGGCGATGGAAGAAATATATTCGCATATTAAACATCCGAAAACAGCTATAATAATGGCACAGGCCAGAGGTGCAATCCTTGCGGCGGCTTTCCAAAGCGGGCTTGACGTAACCAGCTATCCGGCGACAACAATAAAAAGCTCGCTAACAGGAAACGGCCGGGCAAAAAAAGAGCAGCTGCGGGAAATGGTTTTCAGGATGCTTCATTGTACCGGGAAACTTGAACCGGTTGATACCTATGATGCGCTGGCCGCGGCTTTATGTCATATCAATCAACATACAGGGATGTTTGTCTCGTGATACAGAAAATTTGTGGAGTTATAGACAGTGTTGGGGAAGAAACAGTCACGCTGGAACTGCATGGAATATTTTATGAAATATTGATCCCATCCGGTTTGTCCGAACCGCTTCGGAACCAGGCCAAAGAGAATCACCCCGTTACACTGTATACCTATTACTATATCGAAGGCGGAGCCAATGCGGCCAGTTTGTACCCGCGTTTAGTTGGCTTCACAATACCTTCCGACCGGGAGTTTTTTCGTTTGTTCACAACGGTTCCGGGTATTGGTGTTCGTAAGGCGCTTCGCTGTCTGACATTGCCGGTCAAAGATATTGCCCGTTCGATAGAAAACAAAGATACGGCATTGTTGAAAAAACTTCCTGGAATCGGACCTCGGATGGCGGAAAAAATTATCGCTGAATTATCCGGTAAAGCCACCCGATTTGCCTTATCACGAAGTGACCGACCGCTTTCAATTCCTGATAAAAAACAGATTGATTTTGAGGATGAAATCTTTGATGTCCTGAGTCAGTTAGGTTATAAACCGGCTGAAGTTGACGCGATGATGAAAAAGGTGATAGAGGTTCATCCCGACGTTAAAACCACCGAGGAGATGATGGAGATTATCTTTTCTATGGAAAATGAGGCTGCGTCATGAAACGGGAACGGATAGTGTCACCAGAATCGGCGACGCCCGAAGAAGAGAAAACTTTTTTATCTCTGCGTCCGACGGCTCTTGATGAATGCATCGGTCAGAAAAACCTGCTTGATAAGATGCGGTTGTCTATTGAAGCGGCTCAAAGGAGACAAGAACCTCACGAGCATATGCTGTTTTACGGGCCTCCGGGATTGGGCAAAACAACGCTGGCCAATATCCTCGCCAAAGAAATGGGCGCGAATATAGTCTCGACTTCGGGGCCAACGCTCACCCGTTCGGGTGATTTGATGGGAATTTTGACTAATCTCAAGCATGGTGATGTCCTGTTTATAGATGAAATCCATCGGTTGAATCCGGTTGTCGAGGAGTTTATCTATCCGGCCCTTGAGGATTTTCGGGTTGAGTTTCTTATCGATAAGGGCGCTTTCTCCCGTGTTATCAATATGCCCTTGAAACAATTTACTATGGTTGGCGCAACTACTCGAGCCGGTATGCTGTCGGCTCCTCTGCGTGACCGGTTTGGGATTTATCATCATATCGATTTCTACGAAGACGGCGATCTGGCGGAAATAGCCACACGATCAGCCAATCTCCTGAAAGTTGATATCGACAATGCCGGTGCTGCTGTAATCGGCCAGCGTAGTCGGGGGACACCTCGTATCGCCAACCGGCTCCTGCGACGGGTTAGGGATTATTGTCAGGTTAAGGGCGACGGCTTTATCAATGCCGATATAGCAAAAAAAGCATTACAGCTTGAGGGCATAGATAAAATCGGTTTGGATAAGCTCGACCGGAGTTTTATTAAGATAATTATCGATTATTATAAAGGCGGGCCGGTCGGGATCGAAACGATAGCGACAACATTAAATGAGGAAAGTGATACACTGGTGGATATGGTCGAACCGTATCTTCTGAAGATTGGTTTGATTCAACGCACCCGGCAGGGGCGTATCGCGACGGCCAAAGCATATGACCATTTGGGAATTAAACGAGGGGAAACCTCGGGGCCTCAAGAATCGCTATTTTAAGAAAATATCATGGAACAAGTTCCCGTATCAAAACCTCGCAAAAGTGCTGATTATTTCAGTGTTCCAGCTTTCACCCTCAATTTGGCCTTCTGTAAATGAAACTATCTGATTTTCATTATGATCTCCCGGGCGAGTTGATTGCGCAGCATCCTGCCGACCAACGGTCTCATTCCCGGATGCTGGTATTAAACCGCAAAGAACATTCTATTAACGACTGCCACTTTTATGATTTACCGGATTTTATTGACGAAAACTATTTCATCGTTGTCAATGACAGCAAAGTATTCAAAGCACGGTTACTTGGACAAAGAGCTACCGGAGCGAAAGTGAAAGTTTTGTTGGTAAGGCGCCTCGAAAATGGAAATTGGATCGCCCTGTTAAAGCCGTCAGCGCGAATTCATAAAGGCGAGAAGATTTTAATTGATAGCGAGAATTATATAACAGCGGAAGATGATCCGGGAGAACCGGGGCGGGAGATATCATTTGTCTCACCTAACAGTGAAAACCATATTATCTCAACCTATGGCAAGCTCCCGTTACCACCCTACATCAAGCGTGATGCGGATGAAGTTGATGATAATCGCTATCAGACGGTTTATGCTCAAAACACCGGTTCGGTTGCGGCTCCAACAGCCGGATTGCACTTTGACGAAAAAACACTTGCTCGACTGGCTGAGAAGAAAATTGCTATTGAACAACTTACTCTACATGTTGGACCGGGAACATTTAAGTCCGTAACGACCGATCGAATCGAAGATCATACTATTGATCCTGAGTTTGCCAATATCTCTGAAACCACAGCCGGAAATATAAATGAGGCCCGAAAGAGCGGTAAAAAACTTTTGGCAGTAGGGACGACTTGTATCAGGACTCTGGAAGCAATCTCTGAATCAGATGGAAATCTTCGAGCCTGCAACGAAATGGTAAATACTTTTATTTACCCGCCTTATAAATTTAAGGCAGTTGATGCTTTGATTACTAATTTCCATTTACCGGATACTTCCCTGATGATGCTTATTTCGGCATTTTACGGTCGTGAATTTCTACTTGAAGCGTACCGTCATGCTGTCGCTGAAAAGTATAGATTTTACAGCTACGGCGATTGTATGTTAATTCTCTGATTTTAATTTAGCTTTACCCGGCTTAAAAACTGTATTATTATTAGCGCTTATGAAGAAAACGTCAGCCATAATAGTCGCCGGTGGTTCGGGGGAGAGATTCGGCGGAAAAGTCCCCAAGCAATATCAACTGGTGGCGGGCAAGCCGCTTCTAACCTGGACTATTGAACGGTTTGAAAAAGCATCAACAATTGATGAAATAGTAATCGTTGTCGCCGAAGACTTCCTGCTATATGTTAATAATCAGGTCGTCAACCCGTTTGATCTTAAAAAAGTTGTCAAAATAGTACCGGGCGGGGAAAACCGAACAGAATCGGTTTATAAAGGATTAAAATCACTACCAATTTCGACTGGTTTTGCAGCCGTTCATGACGCGGTCAGACCGCTTGTAAAACCTGAGGATATAAACTTAGTAGTGTCAGAAGCAAAGAATCACCGGGCCGCAATTTTGGGACGCCCGGTAACTGAGACTATCAAGCGGGCTCAAGACGGTATGATTCTGGCGACGGTTGACAGAGAAAATCTTTTTATTGCCGAAACGCCTCAAGTATTTCAGTTTGATTTACTAATTGAGGCATACGAAAACGGTATCGCCAATAAGCGGCTGTTGACTGATGACGCGGCCATGGTTGAGGCGTATGGATTTAAGGTAAAGGTTGTTAATTCTACCGGACCGAATCCGAAATTAACAACGGTTGAGGATATGGATTTTATTAATACTATGCTGGAGAAAGAAGCCGGTGTCTGAATATCGCGTAGGAAACGGATTTGACGTTCATGCTTTTGCCGAGAATCGAAAGCTTGTTATTGGCGGAGTAAAAATAGATTTCCCATTGGGATTGGCCGGGCACAGCGATGCCGATGTTCTTACCCATGCCATAATTGATGCTCTTCTCGGTGCGGCTGGACTTGGAGATATCGGCCGTCATTTCCCGGATACGGACGACAAATATAAAGATATCGATTCCCTGTTGCTTCTTAAAGATGTAAGGGATAAGCTTAAGGCCGAAGGCTGGCAAATCGGGAATATCGACGCAACGGTAATAGCGCAAAAACCAAAATTGGCTGGTTATATTGAGCGTATAGAAAAAACTCTGGCTGAATGCCTCGCTGTTGATATTAGCAAAATAAATGTCAAGGCGACGACTACGGAACGACTCGGGTTTACCGGACGAGAAGAAGGAATAGCCGCGCTGGCATCGACGGCATTGTATAAATAGTATGGGTGAATCATTCGCAGCGAATTTTAATGATTTAATGGCGATGTTAGAAGCGATTAAGCCGCTATACATCTATCTGATATTATTCGCCATTGCTTTCATCGAAAATATATTTCCTCCAATACCGGGAGACACTTTTACTATTATCGGAGGTTATCTGGCGGCGACCGGTTATTTAGCTCTGGCACCGACCTTTCTTGCGATAACATTGGGAACGATTTCGTCGGTAATGGTTGTTTATGCTTTAGGATATCGGGGAGGTCATGAGTATTTTCAGAAAAAGAATTATAAATTCTTTAATGCCGATGACCTGACGCGCGTAGATAACTTGTTCAATAAATATGGCGCAATGACACTTCTGTTTAGCCGTTTTGTAGTTGGAGCCAGGGTTATGATTGCGGTTGCGGCGGGAATAAGTAAATACCCCACCGGGCGCATGGCGGTATTCTCATATATATCCGGAGTCTTGTTTCACGGTATCTTGATCGGCTTCGCATTTCTATTGAATAAATATATTGAAAATATTACAGCCTGGTTCGCATTATATTCCAAAATAGTCCTGGTCATTGTCGGGGCAGTAGTTATCCTATGGGTTATTATAGTAATAAGAAGGTTCAGACATGGACGAACAAAAACTTAATATTCTGGTCTTGGCCGGAGGTGAATCCGGAGAGAGAGACGTTTCCCTGGATTCATCCAGAGCTATCGCCAGGGCTTTGTCGCAAACTGGTCATAATGTGACTGTCCTCGATACGCTCACCGGGCACTTTTTGGATAGTGCTTTTATTGAGTCAGATGAGTACTCAGTTACCGGGCAGTACATACTTTCTCCAAAAGAAGATACTGATGAAAAAGCGTTGCTTCTGAGCTTGATAAAGGCTCGTGATGATGGCGTTGAGGTTGTCTTTAACGGTTTGCACGGCGGGGCAGGGGAAAATGGATCCATCTCAGCTCTGCTGGACTTTGTTGGTCTTCCGTATACCGGTTCTCCTATGGCGGCCTCGGCAGTAGCTATGAACAAGGATATCTCAAAGCGCGTAATGTGGTCTTTAAATATTCCTACCGCCAAGTGGCATCCGTTCTATAAAAGTATTGAATCACACGATGACATTGCCGCCTTAATTGCCAAGGAGTTTCAACTGCCGGTAATAATTAAGCCGGTCGATTGCGGCTCCACGGTTGGACTTTCGTTGGTTGAGGAAACGGATAAACTTGTAGAGGCAGTTATCAGCGCTTTTGAGGCCTCTGATATTATTATGGCGGAAACATATTTCAAGGGCCGTGAAATAACGATTGCGGTACTGGATGGAGAACCTCTTCCGCCGGTCGAGATTGTTCCGTCTCATAAGCTTTATGACTATACCTGCAAATACACCAAGGGGAAATCTCAGTATTTTTGTCCGGCCGATATTGATGAAAACATAATCAGGAAACTTTCTAATGACGCAGTGCGTTTATATAAATCAACAGGCTGTACCGGATATACCAGGGTTGACTTTATTGTGTCCGATTTGGATCATTACATTTGCCTTGAGCTTAATACTCTGCCGGGAATGACAGAACTGTCATTGTTTCCCATGGCAGCGAAGGAAATCGGGCTTGATTTTCCTCAACTGCTTATCCGGTTATGCCAACTTGCAATGGAGCGGAAATAAGTGATATATGAGAATATAGAAGGCATTATCTTTGACATGGGTTCGACGCTGGTCGAATTCGACAGCCGTCCCTGGCCGGAAACGATGGTAATTGGGGAGAAATATGGATTCGATCGCTTAATTGATATGGGTGTCACCATGCCGGATATTGAAGTGTTTAACAGCCGCCTTGATTTGATTAAAACGGTTTATCGTGATAAGGCTCATGAAACTAATGACGAATGGGACATTGCGGTTGCGTTTGAAAATTGTTTGAAGGATTTGAAGGTCGCCAATCCCACCGAAAATGCCAGGATTCTTAGTGTTGAGTTTTTTCGGGCAGTGAGGGAAATTGTGGAGCCGTTACCGGGAGTTCGGGACACTATTGAGGAGCTGACGGACAGAGGTCTTAAACTTGGACTTATCTCCAATACAATATTTCCTGGCGATGAACATGATTATGATTTGGACCGCTTCGGGATGAAGCAGTTCTTGCCGTTTCGGATTTATTCAAGCGCCTTTGGATGCCGAAAACCTCGACCAGAAATATATTTAGAAGGTTTAAAACTTATAGACTTGCCGGCGGAAAAAGTGGTCTATGTCGGCGATAGATACAAAGAGGATGTGTTGGGCCCACAGTCGGTTGGCATGAAGGGTATCCTTCGATATTGTAAAATACGTGAATATCCCGATCCGATGCCTGAAGGTTTTCCTGTTATTAAACAGTTGCCCGAGTTATTGGATATTATCAAATAATTATAGAAAGTGAGAGTGTAAATGGATTACTCGGTTGAGTTATTAAAAAACCTGACTAATGCCAACGGCGCGCCGGGGCATGAAGACGAAGCCACCAAAGTAATGGCGTCGTATCTGAAAGATGTGGTAGATGAGATTAAGTACGATAAACTCGGCTCAATAATAGGCATCAAGAACGGTCCAGCCGATTCTCCCCGGATTCTGATTGATTCTCATATTGATGAAATCGGTTTTATGGTCAAGGAGATTACCAAAGAAGGGTTTATTAAATTCCTGCCGATGGGCGGTTGGTGGGGGCATGTGGCTCTGGGCCAAAGAATGCGTGTCATGACGAAAAAGGGGCCGGTTCTCGGTGTGATAGGTTCTACTCCTCCGCATCTTCTTAAGGTGGAAGAGCGTAAAAAAGTTATGGATATTGGGGATATGTTTATCGATGTCGGCGGTATGGAAAAGTATGATATAGCCAAGAAACTCGGCGTCGAAGTAGGTGATTCTATTGTCCCTGACTCTGAGTTTACCGTCATGGGTAATAAAAATGTCTATATGGCGAAGGCCTTTGACAATCGCTCCGCTTCAGCCATAGTTATCGAAGTGCTAAAGAAGTTTAAAAATATAAAGCATAAAAATACTCTCATCGGTTCTGGTGCGGTTATGGAAGAGGTCGGTCTTAGGGGCGCGGCTACCGTAGCGCACGTGACTAATCCGGATGTTGCTATTGTGGTTGACGTCGGTATTGCTTTGGATATACCGGGCTATGATGGCCGCGCGGAAAAATTCGGCGGCGGACCTTCTGTTCTTATTTATGAAGGCGGAATGATCCCGAATACCAAGCTCCGCAAACTGTTCATGAAAACAGCTCAGGAAAAGAAAATTCCGTTTAATCTGTCCTACATGGAACGCGGTTCCGGCGACGGTTCCCGAATCCATCTGACCCGTTCGGGTGTACCGGCTATTTACATCGGCCCGCCGACTCGTTATATTCACAGCCATAATTCTATGATGTATCGCAAGGATTATGACGATACTATTAAACTAATAGTTGAAGTTGTTAAAAAACTGGATAAGAAAACGGTAGAATCGCTGACCGCGAGGTAAATATGGCCCTGAAGTTTTTCAATACGATGACCCGATCGAAAGAGGCCTTTGCTCCCATTGAGGACAACCATGTCCGCATGTACACTTGCGGCCCGACGGTTTATAACTTTGCCCATATCGGGAATCTGAGGACATTCCTCTTTGAGGATATTCTTAATCGGTATCTGACGTACAAAGGGTTCAAAGTCACACAGGTAATGAATCTTACGGATATTGATGATAAGACTATTAAGGGTTGTATTGCCGAACAGGTGAGCCTTAGTGATTATACACAGAAATATAAAGATGGTTTTTTCGAGGACATCGATACTCTAAAAATCAAACGAGCAAGCGTCTATCCATCGGCAACAGAGCATGTCGATGAAATGGTTGAGATAATCCAGGGGCTTCTGGAAAAAGGCGCGGCGTATAAGACCAAAGACGGTTCAATATACTATAAGATATCCTCATTTGATGGTTACGGGAAACTGTCTCATATGAAGATGGATGAGCTTCGAGTTGGAGCCAGTGAACGAACCGCTTCTGATGAATATGAGAAAGAGCAGGTCTCGGATTTTGCTCTTTGGAAATCATGGGATGAGGTTGACGGCGATGTCTTTTGGGAAACACCGATAGGGAAGGGGCGTCCCGGGTGGCACATTGAATGCTCGGCAATGTCAATGAAGTACCTGGGAGAGACGTTTGATATTCATACTGGCGGCGTTGATAATATATTCCCGCATCACGAAAATGAGATCGCTCAGTCCGAAGGTTATACCGGAAATACCTTTGCCAATATGTGGATGCATGCCGCGCATCTCATTGTAGAAGGCAAGAAAATGTCGAAATCGGCCGGAAACTTCTATACTCTGCGGGAAATTCTTGAAAAAGGATACGCTCCGCTGGCGATTCGTTTTCTGTTGATTTCAACTCATTATCGGATGCCTTTGAATTTTACTTTCGATGGTTTGGATGGCGCCAAAGAGGGCGTGAAACGATATAATGACTTCATTGATAATTTGGCTGATGTTTCGTCCGAGATCGACGGCGGGGAAGCCGGAGGAATCATTGAAAAGGCAAAAGTCAATTTTGTCGAAGCCCTCGATGATGATTTGAATATGTCCGAGGCTTTTGGGGTCGTTTTCAATTTTATCAGGGATATTAACCGTCTCAAGGCTAAAGATAAACTATCTAAATCTGAAGCCACGGCAGTCCTGGAAACGATTGCCGGTTTTGATTCAGTCTTTGATCTTCGGAAAAAGGAAGATGCCTCTCTTGATTCAGATATCGAGGCTATGATTCAGGCGCGAATTGATGCCAGAGACTCCAAGAATTGGGCTGAAGCTGACCGTATCCGTGATGAGCTGCAGGCACAGGGAATTATCCTCGAAGATACCCCGGGCGGCACTAAATGGAAGCGAGAGTTATAGATAAATAGTTTATTCCAGTATGTAAAAAGGACGCCATTTGGCGTTCTTTTTTTTATGATAATGCGTAAAATTGATTATTAGTATTTTGTTCAGATTACAGGCAGGAATGTGACTAAATAATCTCTTGTTTCTGACGAAGTATTTAAATGTAAGCGATAATGAAAATCTAAATTACTTGCCAGATTACCTTTTCATCGCTTGACTGGGACTATATAATCTTATTAGGGCTATTGGGGGCAATAGATGAAAGAAGCTCTCTATGTGCGCCCTGGGACCACGTTTTATGCCGGTCAAGTTGTCAGCTTTAACCGCGAGGAAAATCCTCGAATTCGATCTCTATCAAGAGATGGGGAAAAAACCCCGTCTCTACAAGAGTAAAAACTTTCCGTTATTGTCTATTGATATCAGATCATTGGAGCATCGCGGTTATGACACCCTTTACGTTCCGGTATTGCAGAAGCTTGAACTGATAAGATCCATGTCGCAAGGTCTTCCGAAAGTACTTAATGATGAATCAATTCCAATCTCAACTAAGCTGGCCATGCTAAATCAAATATCTGAGAGTATTCTTAGTGATGTAATGAAAGACCCTACTTCTCAGGCAGCGATAAGTTTGGCCGTAGGGCAGTGTGAGCATCATATCAGTTTTGCCATGTTTGGTGGTGATGCCCAGAAATCAATGTTGACTCAGAAGCATGAGGCCTCGTTTCCTGTTGCCCATGCAATGACCGTCTCGAATTTGTCAATACTACTTGGACTAAAATGCGGGATAGAAAGCGCCAAAGAGCTACACGCCCTTGGAGTTGGAGCGCTGTTGCACGAGATAGGGAAGACTGTAATTGATAAGGATTATTATCTTCGCCCAAAAAACCGTCTTCAGATGAAAAATAATCGACTGAATAAGTATCCTGAAATAGGTATAGATTTATTAAAAGAAATGAACTGTGTTCCGATAGACTCGCTAGCAGCGATTGCCGAGCATCAGGAGCGATTGGATGGTTCCGGGTATCCTCAGAATTTGAAAGAAATTAATATTAGTCTGGCCGGACGGATTGTGGCAATTTGCGATACCTATGACGAGGCTTTGCATTCACCGTTGTTTAATGCAAAACCAACACCGTTTAAGGTATTAATGAAAATGAGAGGTGAACAAAACAAATTTGACGAGAAAGTATTGATAAGCTTTATCCAAATGCTGGGGGCTGGGTTGTCTAACTGACGATGATTTCGACTGTTACAGCCTTTCTTAGGAAAAATAAATATATCCCTTTTCAGGTAAATAAATTTCTTGACAACCCGATGATAATGACTATGTTATAGCCCTTGATTATTACGCCGGCGTAACTCAGATGGTAGAGTAGCTGATTTGTAATCAGCCTGTCGGGGGTTCGATTCCTCTCGCCGGCTGTAATATGAATAACCGGTCTTTAGGAAAAGAGTAAATTAGAGATTACTTAAATAGAAGAATTATGGAGGGGTTCCCGAGTGGCCAAAGGGGATAGACTGTAAATCTATTGGCGATGCCTTCGAAGGTTCGAATCCTTCCCCCTCCATTGAATATGAAAAGCCTCGATTTTATCGAGGTTTTTTTTATAATTTATTTAAGCGAGCAACATTTGTGTCTATTTTTCGTGTATATAGCATACATAAAGTGATTGATAGAACAGGGTAATAGCGTTATTATCCTGTTTTATTTTTAAGGTTTAGATAATGCCGGATGCTGCCAAAGATAAATCGATCGATCAGATCGCCAAGAAAACTCCTCCAGACACTACCGAAGGCTCTGTTCTTGGATCAATTCTGAAAATGGGTGTGCCATCCATGATCGGTTTTGGAATTGGCAATATTTATTCTTTGGTCGATACCTGGTGGCTGTCAAAACTCGGCCCGGAACCGGTCGCAGCGCTGACAATTCTCGGTCCGATGCTATGGGTCGCTCATTCGGCTAATCATATCGTCGGAGTCGGTTCGGTTGCCATAATCTCACGCCGTTACGGCGAGAAGGAATATCTGAAAACCGAAATGGCCATTAAGGAGACGATACTTCTTAAATGGCTGGCGGCTATCTTATTCAGTGTCTTCGGTTATTTTGCTTCACCACCTGTCATCGCGATGCTGGGAGCTAAGGGGCAGGTTCTTGAAATGGCTATTGTATATGCCCGGATTATATTTATCGGTTTGGGATTTAATTTCGCGACATATTCAGTTTTTACCGCCATGAGGGGGATTGCGAATCCGAATCTGGCTATGGGATTGATGATTGGTCTATCTGTCTTTAATATGATTCTCGATCCGTTTATGATATTCGGATGGTGGATATTCCCGGAAATGGGTGTAGCCGGAGCCGCGTGGGCATCTGTGATCTCCTATGCACTGGCCTTTGGGTTGGGAATGATCTTTTTAACAAACGGTATGACCAATATCAGGCTTCGTTTTCACAGTGAGGGGAAACTCAGTTGGAAAACTATGTGGCAGATTCTCAAGATTGGCGCTCCGTCGGCTGTGGGGCAGGTGTCGTTTTCTGCGGCTCGGATGATTATCATGCCGATGATTGCCATGTTTGGAACAGGAGTTGTCGCGGCGTATGGTGTCAGTCAACAGGTTGGTCATATTGGGATTATGCTGTTGGTTGGAATTGGCCTGGGATTATCGGCGTTAATCGGCCATAACCTCGGTGCTGAAAAATACGATAGAGCCAAAAAAATCGCGAGTCAGGCAATTTTGATTGCCATTGGCATTATGAGTGTTATCGGACTTGTAACGGCCGGGTTGGCAAAACAGATAATGGGTATGTTCTTCGAAGATCCGGCTATTATTGGTCATGGAGTAACTATCCTGAGAATTCTGGCAATTGCATCACCGTTCCTGGGCATGTGGCTGATGATTGAGAATATCTACTCCGGTGTCGGTGAGAATCGGCCAGCTATGGTATTTAATATAATTCATGCCTGGATTCTGGAGATCCCAGCCATAGCGATTTGTATCTATGTTTTCGATTTAGATCAAACCGCTGTATGGTGGGCCATAACAGTGGCCATGATAGTCAATTCAATAGCCCTTTATTTCTACTACCGCCGAGGCGGCTGGCTCAAAGTTAAAGTATAATACCTTAGAGTTTAGAAAAGTCGATATCAATAAACGGTCTGTCATTGATGGTTTTATCATACCATTCGACCTGTCATCAATAATAAGACGACAGGCCGAAGATAAAGTTACATCAGTCCTTTTTTTCTCATATCCCTTACAGCTTGAGTATGCTGGCGGATTCTCTTACTCATGTCACGGCCTTGTTGACGATTCATTTTGACGTCTTTGCGCCGTTCCAGATGAGCAATCTCTTTTTGCAGTTTGAGATAACTTTCATACCGCTTGGTTGAAATAGTGCCATCAGATAGTCCGGCCTGTATTGCACAACCGGGTTCAGATTGATGCTTGCAATCCGAAAAACGGCACTGTCCTGTCAATTTTTCAATATCCTCAAAGGTCCGTGATATTCCTTCATCGTTACTCCAAGCCCGAATGACACGCATCCCTGGAGTGTCGATGACGATACCGCCCTCAGGGAGTACAAGGAGTTCCCGATGAGTCGTTGTGTGGCGGCCTTTGCTGTCATCCCCACGGACCTCGGTTGTCTTTAATCTTTCCTCACCGAAGAGACAATTGATAATAGAAGATTTTCCGACACCGGAAGAACCAAGAAAGGCGACGGTCTGCCCCTGTATCAGGTACTGATGGATGTTATCAAGGCCGATACTATCCTTAGCGCTGATGGCGAATGTGGGAACTCCGAAAGCGACTGATTCCACTTCAGTAATGACACTTTCGATATCATCACAAAGATCACTTTTATTCAGCAATATGACCGGCACGGCACCGCTATCCCAGGCGATTGAAACGAATCTTTCAATACGACGCGGGTTATAATCATCGTCTAATCCACTGACAAGAAAAATCGTGTCAATATTGGCGGCCAGAACCTGTTCGTCAGTTTTTCCTCCTCCGTCAGGATTTCCTCCGGAGAGAACTGCCTGACGAGTGAACTTGGATTTGCGCTCAAGAACGGCATGAATTGTAGCTCTGTTTTCTTCCCGCATCGAAAAAACGACCCAGTCTCCGACGGCAGGGTAGTCGCTGCGGTAATCAGCATTATGCTGGAATTTACCTGATATTTCTGCCAGCATTTGGCTCTCATTGCTGAGAACAATATAATTGCCGCGGTTTTCGCGCGATACCCGTCCAGCCAGATATCCTTCAGATTTATATGCTTCAAAGTTATTTTCAAAAAATTTATTCCATCCGAGATTTTCGAGATTCATTGTGATTTCCTTTGTGTGTTTATTCTAATAAAACGAATCAAAAAATGATTCCAACTGTCTTGAGTTATTACTCGAGATTCTAAAATGACAGACATAATCTATCCTTTCTCAAAAGAGTTGGCGGCTTATTTTTAGGCATGAAAAAACCGCGAAAGATTCCCGCGGCCGAATAATAAGCGGTCCACGGACGTATAGAGCACGTCCACGAATTATATAATATACCCTGCTATCCGTTTGGAGTTAATCTAAATCGGAGAGAGAGGGCACAAATAATTTTCTAAAATTCCGTAAAGGAAACACAAGGACGTGACTATAGAAATACCTTTTCTATATTGTACACAAGAGCCTTCATAAATTCCTTTCCTTGGTAGATGTTGATATTTATACGCTTGCATATAAGCTAAACGAATCTCTCAATTTGTCAAGGATATAAATATGCTCAAGTAGGGGAGAGTCGTTTTTATCCCTAATTCGTTAGAAGTCAGATGAATCAGAAGGGTATTAATTCTTTTCAAAAAAGTCCCTTGCGTCGGTAACGTAAATCATGTAAATTGTCGCCACTTCGCGATTGCCGGAGTGGTGGAATTGGTAGACACCAGGGACTTAAAATCCCTTGGGACGTTAGTCCCGTGCCGGTTCAAGTCCGGCCTCCGGCATAAAAATTTTGTGACATTAGAGACAATAAAAAAAGGCCGAAACAGTTTTCGGCCTTTTTAAAATCAATAAACTACAAGATTCTCTTTTTATCTGCAATAGGTCCATGGACTCATGCCATGTTTAAATATATAATTAACAATATGTATAGCATCGCCAATGTTAATGTCGTTGTCGTAGTTAACGTCTCCAGTGCATAAGGGGTGAGGTTCTGGTCCACCTCTGAAGCAATAATTGACGATATAGATGGCATCTCCTATACTTACTATGCTATCACGGTTACTATCACCTGACAGTATTCGAGGTTGAATTATTGCACCATTGTAGAAGGTTACAATATTGGAATCATATTGAAGGTTGTCAACACCGATCAAAAACCCTTCTTCATCTGAGAATGAAGTTTCTTCCGGTAGATAAGAAAGTGCCACAGACAAGGTACTATCATCATTGAAGTAAGTACTTAGGTTTAAAAGCAAGCGTAGAAAGAGTACATCTTCCTGAGGTTCTATAGCATTTGTATAAGGAAACATACTGTTTGCAAACCCGGTTATTTGCAAATTGCTGTAGTTGCCCGATTGGGATATCTGGGATACTATTTCCCAGTCCTCGATAAGTGTACCTTCTAAAGAAAACGCGTTGGTATCACCGGGAGAAGTTCCGAATTTTAACTGGTCCGAACTCTCCGATTGCAAAAATAAAGTGAAAGCGACAATAGTGTCTACTGGATTACTTAAAAACATGTCCAAGACAATAGCCGTATCTGTACTATTGCCATAGGCAGTATCAATTCTAACGATCAATTCTGTTGACCAAACTGTTAATCCGCCACTTTTAAAATCTGCATAGCGCAGGGGCGGATTAGTCGGGGAAGAGAAACATTCGTCTGGTGAGCCGAATAAACCCGGGAATCCGAAGGAATTATCGGTTATGTCAACATCTTCGGGCGAATATACAAATCTCGAGAGCGATAAGCTGTCTCCGTTGGTTCCATAGGCAACGGCGTTATCTCCGCAATCATTCCAGAAGAAAGATATTGGCACAAAGTTATTTCCTGAACTCTCACTTGCCACGGCTGTACCTTCTAAAATAAACAATAAAGCTCCGTCAGGAATTGAAGTCATAGACGGATGATGGGTGCCATTGTTTAAATCGGCAATGGCTGTTACTCGAAGCAAAGCGCTTGGGCAAACCTCATCTGTGCATACGAGAGAGTCTAGTTCAAAATTGAAATGCTCCCACTGGTAAAAGCCTTGTTCGTCAAATATCTCGCCCGGAGTTATTTCAGTGATGGAGAGTGAATTATAATCGAATCCGATGAGGAAGTCGAAACCCGCAATATCTTCAGATCCGGCGGTTTTATAAACCGGTATGGAAACTTGTTGACCGGATTTAACATTTGAGACATTATCAATTTGGAAGCTGAAAGGAGCATCAGGAGAGGAGTCCGTATGTTCGATTCTGACATTAAAAACATTGTCCTCGTAATCTGCAGCACTAGCACTGAGAAGGATTCCCTCGCCTGAGTAATTTAGAAATACTTTGTCTATATTAAAAGGATTGGGGAGAGGTTGTTCATACCAGTATAGCGGAGCGTAAATGATTCTCGTCGTATCGGATGTAGTGGTATCAAATTCAGAATACCCCTCATTCTCCAATAAGAATGTAGGATTCACATCTCCTTCAAATAGAAGGCAGATTGCCGCCAAGTCACCGGTATAATCAAGCTCAACTGTTTTTTGATCCATGTCCTGAGTAAAAGTAACAGCTCTATGATTATGTGAAAACACTGTGTCATTCGGAGGTTCGTTTTCCGTTATTATTCTTTGAAGATATAGATAATCCTCAAGTCCAAGAAAACGACCATCGGCATTAACATCAGAATTCTCTCGGCTAAGTTCGAAATGATTGTAAAATGTACTATTTCCAAATAAAAAGTAGTTTTGCAATCCAACTAAATCAGCGATTTGATTACTAATGCCATCGCAGTTTATATCCCCGCGCGCATTATAAGAATTTCCGGTAAAATATATACAGCCATTGTAAAAGTCACAATTCCTGATGATTGATTCATCTAAAATACAGTTGTCGGGCGCACCAAATCGACCGGGAAGATCACAATCTGGATAAGCAATGTCAAATAGCCTGCTGCTTGTGGGAGAATAAAATGAAAACACGTGATTTGAGATACCAAGAGTTGCTTCAGTTGACTGAAGCGTCAGTACATTGTCTTCGCACTCAATCCAGAAAAAATCAATTGAAGCCGGGTTCACATACTCTGGAGGTGAGCTTATGGTGAAAACAAGCGTAAACAGTGTTTCTCCATCCGGTATTATAAAACTTGTAGGATGGTAGTTAGGGCCGTTAGGAGTTTCTGCTTGAGCAAAAACGAGAATATAAGCATTTGCAGTATCAATACGATAAGTGAAGTATTCCCATTGAAGATTGTCCGGAACCCAAAACATGTCACCTTGCTCAACGTTTTCAAAAGCTAGCTGTGTCTTGTCATACTTAAAGTTAAATTCGAAACCATTTAACGGATCTAGCCCAGAAGTTTTTTTAACTGGAACCCGCACTATCGAATCCTGAGAATCATAGGGGATTTGTACTCGATCAATGGTAATAGAAAATGGTGATAATTCTTTGTCAGCTGATGCAACAGCAACTGTCTGCAATAGGATTGTTAATAAAAGAAAAGTGAAAAATAGCCCCGAAAGTCTGGAATGTGAAGACATTTTCCCTCCATAATTGTTTGGGTTGGCGGTTTGGAATAATGCCTTATCCATTTTCATGCTTCCTCCGGAAGGATGAGGTTAATAAATAAGAACCGTTGTTCGGTTGGCCAAAAACATATGAAGTATGAGATAAAATCACTCACACATCAGTATTAGTGAACCCCAACGGACCACTGTAAAATGACTCTATGTAATACTTACTGCGTGAGCAATTATTTAATTCTAATATAATCAAGTCGCTTGTGATGTCAATAGATAATTTAACATATCTTTAGATGCATTGTTGTATTAATTGAAACCTGAAATAATAAAAACTCTAAATTGTGTGGCAATATTGAACCTTTTGCCTATATTATTCGTCAAATATCGTGAGGACAAATGTACTGCAAGTGAAGGAGAGTAAAAGGAGCTTATATTATGAATTGTAAGATTTACAAAAAACAAATAGTATTGTTAGTAGTTTTAATTTGGACAGTTTCATTTTTACCTGCTTTTGCTGCCGATGGCAGTCTGCCGCAACGGGCGGATATTGAAGACAAGTATAAATGGCGTGTCGAAGATATTTATGAGACAGAAGCGGACTGGAATACCGATTTCGCGCTGCTGGATTCGAGTATTGATGAATTTGATAAGTATGTCGGTCATCTCGGTGATTCGCCCGACATGCTCTATAATTGTCTCAAGCT
>JAGLON010000079.1 GCA_023138975.1 Candidatus Zixiibacteriota bacterium | reverse complement strand
TAGTAGTTTTGCCAACTCCGCCTTTTCCACTGGCGATGGCGATTTTCATATATATACCCGTCCTGAATAAAAATACTATGCTGGGGTTTTTGTTATTGCTGAAATAACCAGAGGTTATAGTCAGCCCTCCTGTGAGGCAAAACAGGCCTGCCGAGCGGTAAAATCGGTCTGACAGATCCCGGATCAAGCCGACTTTGCGACAAAATAAGCCTTCCGGACGACAAAACAGACCTGATATACCGCAGAGTAAGTCAACACTACCGCAAAGCAAGCCGTCTGAGCCGCAGAGTAAACCTGATATACCGCAAAGTAAGCCTCCTGAGCCTCATAGCAAGCTTGATATGCGATAAAGTAAACCTTCTGAGAGGCAAAGTTGATCGACTATACGACAAAGTAAGCCTTCTGAGCCACATAGTTGATCGACTTAGAGGCAAAGTAAACGTGATATATGGACTTTCCGAACAGTCTGAATATAGATAAGCGGTTACTAATAAAGACTTTAAGGTTTCAGGGAACCAGTTTTGCTACTTCTCGGACGTATCATTTTACCGCGAATCCACGCGAATGGCCGCGAATAATATTTTCACGCAAAGACGCAGAGGCGCGAAGGAAAGTAAGAGAAGAGAAGAGAAGAGAAGAATTTTAGCCACCGCCCGCCGTGCCAGCGCCCCGTCGCGGCAGGAAGGCACTAAGAATACCGGAAAATTTATCCGGGTGGGGCTTGCCGGATATCACAAATCTGATTCTTCTATACCGGCGATCTTCATCAGATGCCTTTGCAAACCAGTCTTGAGAGGTGTATTACCATGTACCGGTACGGAAATGCGGGCAATGCTGCCCTCCTGGGAAAAAATATGATGGCTGCCGCTGACGCGTTTCAATTGCCAGCCTTTCTTTTCCAAAAGCCGACAAAAGTCTTTCCCGCTCACCGCCTTCAAATTGCTATCTCCATTATTTTATCATTTGCGGATATAGCTATATCCTGGACATCTACGGACAAACACCCCTCAACCGCCTCGTAAATATTGCTCAACAACTCATCGAAACTTTCGCCCTGAGTGGCACAGCCGGGTATCGAAGGCACCTCAGCCCAAAAACCACCTTCTTCTGCTTCATGGACCACAACCTTGATTTTCATGGATTCATCCTCTGCCTAACGAGCATTTAATATAAAAAAACTTCTCTATTTGCAGGATACTTTATCAAGGAAATACTGTCAACCGTAAAATGTAAACTGATTCTATAGCCACAGAGGGCACAGCCCGCCGCGGGAGCCCCCCGTTGCGGCAGGAGAGCACCGAGTTAATAGCCGCAAAAGGCACACTCGCCATGTGTGCGCCCGTCGCAGCAGGAGAAACACAAAAATAATTTCGAGCTTTTTTGAAGTTCTTAAAATCCGTGCAATCGGTGAAATCCGTGGTTAAAAATCTCTGAACCCTCTGAGAAATCTGTGGCAATAAAGATAAAGATGCTATTCCTGCTTCTCATCGGGCTGGGGCCGGATTTTTTGCCAGAGTTGCTCAGCCTTAACCAGATGGTCAACGTAAGCGTCATCGTCAGTCGCAGCGCCGGGAATCGGGCCGATGTTTTCCAGCTGACTCAGAATCGCCCTAAACGTCGCTTCCACCTCCGCATCGAGCTCGGCACTATCAACAAACCGCCGAATCCGCTCCTGGGTGACAATGTACATCATCACATTATCGCGAAACTTACCATCCAACCGCCACAACCCGAAAAAACTGTCGATTGAGGCGATGAACTGCTCCAGCGAAAGTTTACCTGCCGATTCATCAAACATCATACGCCCTCATTATTCGTTGTCTTTTATTAACTCAGACGCTTTAACCCTGACAGGTTTACCTTTGCGGTCGATAACGGCATCCTGGCCCAGCTTAGCCTTTTTTTGCAACTCTTTACGAACCGCTTTATTGAGGGACTCACTTATCTGCCTGGTAACATCTTCTTCATTCATCGCAATACCTCATAATATCTGCAAATACTTCTTTATCGTATACTTTGTTAACATTGTCCGCACGTTCAAAAACCAAAACAGGCTTCGCACCGGAATTATCATAGACCAAGGTTTTGTCGGTCAAATTTATATATTCGTGTATTAGGTTACGCAGGCTTTTCCCATACCGTCTCTGTATAGCAAGAGTAGGAACATCATGACCGCCCTGCTCAACTCTTATTTTGACCCGTTCGACAGAAAAATCAATGCTTGGTATCCATAGATATATCAGGATAATTCGCCAACCATTCTCGCGAAGATGGTTGAGTGTTTTTATGTACCCCTTACCAGACAGGGTTGTCTCAAAAGCGAAGCTGTGACCTTTAGCAATATTATTCTTTAATTCCGCCAGATACAGTCTGCCTGCCTGAAATTGCATAGAGTCCGGGTTCGCCGGATTCAAGCCATACGCTATCATATCGGCATTGATAAAGTTGT
>JAGLON010000078.1 GCA_023138975.1 Candidatus Zixiibacteriota bacterium | reverse complement strand
GCGTAACTTTTATGTTTGTACAATTTATATTACTACTATTACTGTCAACCATTTTCAGGACGAGAGTTATTTAGAATAAATTGCAAAAGAACATATGATACAAGGAAAAATTATTATGAAATTATCAAAAGATTTATATATATATTTCATATCACTTGTTGCATCTCTCATCATTACAACATTAGCCTGTTCTTTAGTTTGTTCTATTTTAAGAAATCATATTGCAGAAATATTTCAAGCAGTTCTTATTATTGGAAAAGATATAATTGGAGATTCAAATAGTACTGTAATTTCTTTGAATACGAAAGCATTGCTTTTGTCTAGCCTTTGGGGAACGATGCTCATCCTCTCATGTGTGTATTGGATATTAATAATTGGAAAGAAAAAAATATTGTTTTCCGCAATGCTTCTGACAATCTTCGGTTACTTTACAGGTACATTATTTTCATATTACATCATTATCCCACAAGGATTAACGTTTCTTGCTGAATGGATAAATACAAATAATTTAACTATAGAATTAGAATTGAAAAGTTTAATTCAATTTTGCCTGGTGTTAATGATAATAACGTCCATCTTGTTTGAGTTCCCCGTATATCTCATAGTAAACTTTAAATTGGGTGTCATCAATCGAAAATTCTTACTAAAATATTATCGGTTTGGTTTTTATCTAATTCTATCTTTTGCAGCATTATTAACACCGCCAGATTTATTCACTTTTTTATCTCTGGCAATACCTGTTAGTATTTTATACATGGTAACAATTTTGAGTCCTTTCGTTTTACGCTCAAGACCAATTAAAAATCCTCCAGATCTATTAAAAATTCAAAAAGGTAAAAACTATTTAAGCATTTTTGCCATATTGCAGACCTCGTAAATTAATAGTAAAAAAGCCCGATTTTTTGGACACTATTTTTTTCCCACAGGGGATTCACCGACTTCAATTACCAACCATTTACCTTGAGGTGTTTGCGCTCCATGGGCTGTTAGCCGACGACACAATTGCTCCTGAGCCAGACGACGTTTGGGTTGTTGCAACGGTTCCAATCGGACAATCACCTCATTTTTAGTACTTTTTATCCACCCATGACAATCAGTGATGGCATAAAATAAATCAACCAACTCATTATCCTGATTAAAAAACCGGCATAGCCAATCTGTCAATAGTTTGCGGGCGTTCCAAACCGAACACGTCACAAAATCAAACAAATTTTTCCCTTCATTATCAATTCGCTGAAAGGAGCGATAATTTTGTAACGTGGAAACATCGACTCTGTTCGGTAATTGACTCTTTTCTTGTTGCAACCGTTTTAGTTCCGTTTCCTGTTCCGCAATAGTATTTTTCAATTGTTCTTGGTAACTGTTTTTACGTGGCGTACCATCTTTATTCACGGATTGTTTGGCACGGGCAAATTTTTTATACAGCTTATTGAGGCCATTTTTAAGTCGGCTGATAAGACACTCTTTTTCCTTGACGGCAGGATTGGCAATGTCTTGATGTTCGCTTTTTGCCAATTTGAATCCCGGGTGATAGTTCTGCGGATGTCGATTGCCGAGGTGTTTAAAAGTATTTTCCGACGCGCCCCAGCGGCTCAATATTGCACAGACACAATCTTCGCTGTTCATGTCTTTGGTGCCAGACCAGGCCAGGCCGCTCGTCCGGCGGTTACTGCTTTTGTTCCAGAGATAAAATCGTCGCAATGTAAATCTATGTTTTTCAGTCTCATCGGTGGAATTTTCAGGGATATAAGTAAACGACTTTTTGCCTTCAAAATAGCTATATTCCTTGTTGTTGAATTTTAAATCCGTGATAAACAAAGCATCATCAAGCGTTGCCAGTTTCTTGGCGTCCGCGTCTTTCTCCCAGGTTGAAAAAGGAATCCCGCACTTTACCAGTCCAGAGAAAAAACCCGTCCCATTTCCTTCTCTGTCAAAAACCATCCCGGGACACTCGGGAACATCCGCAGCCCACTTTTCGCACAAGACCTTGATATAATTACGTAAATCACCCTTACCTTCTTGAATCTCAAAATCAACGACGCGGCCACTGACATCGCAAGTCACCATGTTGGTCTGACCGGGAAACGGCATTCGGCGTTGTGTATTGTAGCCCCAACGGACATTTTTCTTGCCCGTGTAAGGTAATAGATGACCATCGGTGAACCATAACCACAGGGAAACCAGGCCCGCACGAATCTGGTACTGAAAATAGTCTTTCTTCAGCAACTCCGACAGCTTCTGTTTTGCCACACTATAAAACCATTGCCAAACTATTGGACGTGAGGGAATCCGTTTGATTCCTAACACAGCACCCGCTTCACGCACACGAACATTCTTTAGTTGCTCAATCGAGCGGATATTACGGGCCGCCATCAACAAAAAAATCATAAAAATTTTGTAACCCGCACCAAAATAACCCATGACCAACTGCAGCCATTTCCACTCGGTGACCAGGGGAATCAGATAGCTAAAAACACCAGCATAGCGCGTCGCTTCCCAATCATGTTCCTCAACAAAGGGCTGTTCGCTGTTTTCTACCAATTGTTCTTTGTCGTTATAACTAAATAAAAATATTAGACTTGACCGCCTTTGTCCCCGCTCATCACATGCCTGTTGCCGTATTTCTGCCACCAATTGTGCCTTATTTCCCGAAACCACATTCGGCGACGGTATGTTCCGTGGCTCACAAAGCATATTACCATGAATCAAGCCAGTTAACCCAAAATGTTTCTTGATTTCAACATAATTGTGAACGGTCTGACGACTGATGTTTAATACTAACGCTAATTTACTCTTATTAGCACCCAGTTCAACCATCTCTGTTACAAATAGCTTGGTGGCGACATTATCGGAAAAATCGACTTTCTTGATATAGGTGCCCATACGGTAAAGAGTGGCTGTTTGTTTGACACGATTGTAGTCTAAAACTAAGCCATTACCAATCTCGTGATGATTTTTGTCGGTGGATGCTAATCCGTCATATAAATATTTTTGCGACATAACCGTCCCTCTCTTTGCAATGTATTAAAATAATATAACAAAGAATCGGGTAAATTGCAAGCATTTTTTACTTTTATTAATTTTATGCTTTATGATTAATCGAGTTGAATCTAAAATTGTCCAATTATTATCCTAACATACAACTATTATACATGTTATCAATATTGCTATTTTAATGATTTACGAGGTCTG
>JAGLON010000077.1 GCA_023138975.1 Candidatus Zixiibacteriota bacterium | reverse complement strand
GGAAGGAGATTGGTCCCAATGCTGGCCGGATGGGTGTTTGTTGGCGATGTGTCGAATCTGAATCAATAATTGAAACGGGGCTCGATATGAATGACAAAGGATTGGCGAATGATAGTGTCCCCGCAAAGTCAGCAATGGATAAACTCCGATTATTGTTGAAACGTCATTGTATGACAAAGAATGGATGTTATTAATAAACAGGACTGACAAGCGTATCTGCGGGGCCATCTTCCTGCTGGCCGTGGCGATGTATGCCGCAATCGATATAATCGAAAGCTGGGGGATAATAATTTAATGAAAGGAGTAAACATGAGCAATTATGTAACCCATGCAAGGAGAGAGTTTCGTGCCGTGGGGTGGATGGATAAAAATGGTAAGTTTGACGAGGGTTCCCAGAAATGGATGTGTGACCAAATAATCGAATTGCTTGAATTATTTAGCACTCACGGCCATTCTGGAACATCGGCTCCCTATGCTATTAATCTATTCTCGAAACTTGCCAAATTTAAACCGATTGTCCCACTAACCGGCGAAGATGAAGAATGGAATAAGTGTGGGGATGGCTCATTCCAAAATAATCGCTGTTCCCACGTTTTTAGGGAAGGCGACCGAACTTACGATATACAAGGAAAGGTATTTAGGGAGCCGGACGGTTGTTGTTATACTAATAGCGATAGTCGTGTTGATATTAATTTTCCATATACCCCCAAAACAGAATACGTAGACGTGGAACCGAAAAAAGAGGGGAGCGAAGGAGGTGCAACTGAATAATATTTCTGTCTGATTGCAAGCTCTACACTATTATTTTTCAAATCGAAAGCCCCTGGCCAGCCCTACGGTCGGGGGTTTGTTGTTAGGCAAAGAAATAGGCTCCCAGCACATTGAAACCGAGAGCCATTCAAAATGATTAATATTTTATCAGTATATCTTTTATGTTATCCGGTGTTGGTTCAATGCCGAGCCTGCGATATATCTCACGGACCGCGAACTCAGCGTTCCTTTCGGCGTTGAGCTTGCCGGTGCTTTTATCTTTTGAGAAAATTCTCGTGCCATGATTCGTGATATGGAAAAGCAAATGGTCAAGCGGCTCAGTCTTCAAATTGCTATTCGCTGTATAATTGCTTACTCTGTGCATGTTTCAATCCTCCTTATCCCAATCTATAAAACAGAACGCCAGACAATGTTCGCATTGATGGGAGTCGGTTTTTGAATTCCACGGGGCATTACCCCCGCAATTTCCACACATACTACCACGATGTAGCCGAGCGGTTAAAACATGACCACTACTATTAATTTCAAACGATACCGATGAATCAATTCGCATATCTTACCACCTTCCTGATATAATTAATAATTGAGCATATCCGATGGCCAGCGCAACAAGATACGCTATGCCATAACCGATGTAGCGCAGAGTGCGTTTAATCATTGTCAGCCCCATCAGTTTTGGGCTTTTTCTCGAATATAATATCAATAACAAACAACCATATGGGCCAGCACACCAAGAGCCAATGCCAGTCAATATAGCCAGTAAACTTTAGGCAAATAAACACTAAAGCCCATAAGTCGAAGCTCGTTACGGGATGTTTATTTGCATACATTCTCAGCCTCCCCATATTTGGCGAGTGCGGCTTGGGCGAGACATGTAACCTGATTCATTAAAACAAAATATTCCCTATTTGTTTCAGTGTTTGAATTATTAAGCCAACACTCATTATTTAATTGCTTAATATTTCCCAGCGCCCCTCTCAACTCGGCGTTCTCGGCTTTGAGTTTTTTTTCAATTTTACGATTGGTCTCCATTGTCCCAAGTAATAATTCATTTGCTATTTTCAACTCCGCTTTGAGGCGGTCACGCTCGGCGGCCAATCTTTTAACCTGATTTTGTAATGCTTCTAATTCTGTCATAACTATTTCCCTTCCGTCATCGTGTTATCATCTCGGGCAATCTTTCGGGTTCATTATTTGTGTCTGTCATAGCATAACTCCTTAAATCTTTAGTGTTAATTGGTTATTTAATTCCGGGAACCTCTGAACTGCTTTCGCTTTCTGATTATTCCAATTCCGCGCCCTCGTGCCGATGCCCGCACCAGTCCGATTGAGATATTCCTCAGCTTCGTCAGATGTTTCAGGAATAAAATAGCCTTTCTTACCCGCCCCCATATTGACTTCGCAGACTATATCCCAATGCTCTCGGATATATGCGATAATCTCATAGGCGTGTTGCCGGATAACACGGGGCGTTTTTATCTCCGTGGCCGTTGCGCCGTAAGCGTTTATATTTATACGCTCTGGGGTAGCGGTATTATCCCGGCCGACACATTTCACCTGCATCCGGTTATATACCAGGCGGGCGCGATCTTCGAGGCTCATTTTCCCGATGCCTCAGCTTCGTTCTTGGCGTGTTTGCGCATTATGAGTTCTCCAGCTTTTTCGAGTTGGTCGCGCACCAGCCATATTGTTTGTTTGTTTTTTTCATCTATTATTCTCAACCCATAAAATCCCCACTCCTCTATCCTTTCGGGGCCATCCGATGAAAGTTTTGTCGGCTCCATCTCCTCTGGCTCCTTGTGCGGTATGCCGCAAGCGGTGAGGATGATATGGGCGTCTTTTGGCTGTAGGCGTATAATATCACTTTTGGAACCTTTTGCTATTACTTCCAATTGTTCAGTTACACCATATTGACGCCACTTCGGCACCTTGACCGGCTCTGGCTCGTTGAGGCGGCGCAGACAACCCAATATAAAATTATGTATGGGCATAACATTACCCTCATGTTCATCGATATACGCATCCTGATCTTTTGTCAACTTCATCGCTTACTCCTTTGCTTTTGATTTGTTCTCTATTTCTCGTCTCTTGATTGCCCGGTATTCCTTACGATATTTCAGCAAATCCTTTTGCCATTTCTCGTCAATCGGTCGGTCGATGAGAGCTATCCAATCTATAAAAATAGGAGCTTCATTTGGACTGAATCTCAAAAAAATATCTCCACGTTTTACCATTTTCACATCTCCTCGTTATATTGATAGAGAATACCATATCTGGCTAATAGGTAAGCCTCTGCCATACCATCGTGCGGCTTCCGAGAACGCTCAGTGGCCAAAAGTTTAATATCGGGACATAGTTGTTTAGCTCGGAGTATTGACGATCCTTTTCCCTTTGGCATATCTCTTAGCATAACCTTTTTCCATGTTTGGGGCGATACGAGCGTGTATGGCGTCCCCTGAGCGGCGAGAATCCCAAGCAACATTCCATACCCCGTGCCAAACTTAAACGTGCTGGCGACTCCCTGAGAAGGCATAGAGTGGACTTTTTCGACTATTGCGGCCGATACGTGGTCAATGGCTTGGCAAATCGCCGGTAAATCCAATTCTCGTTTCTTTTTCCTGCCTACTGTTATAGTGTTTGTTGGCATAGGCATAAGGATTGAAATGGTTTTATCGACAAGAACGCAAATACCGCCATCTAATCCGGGGTCAATCCCGGCAATTGCTTTCATATCTTACATCCTTTCGGCACAGGGTGACCCGGCACCCAGCATGAGAATAATATGTCACTCATAGCTTTATCCTATCAATTTTTACCTTTCCACATTTTTTACAAGTTTGTATGTAATCTTGATATCTTTTAATGGGGAGTGTGCTTACATGACCACAAAACTCATTGTGGACGGCTACCTCTTTTCCATATTTTGACCACTTATTCCATTTATGCCAACAAAACATTACAACTTCTCCTTTGTTATTACTTTGGCTTTTATAGCGAGGCTCATAATTCCCCCTATTATAAGCTGGATGTCTTCATCATTAAGATGCCTCAGTCTTTTGGGTAATGACTTCATCGGCGTGATCTTAACTGTGATCGACTCATACTTTGCCATCTTTCTCTCCTATCATAATAGCGTATCCAAAAGTGCTGGCCGAAACACCACTTAAAAGTATTAGCCCAGCACCGATTTTTTCGTTGTTCATCATAAACAAATAAGAACTCCCCATAATCCAAATACCCAACAAAATCAATACAAACCCCAATATTTTGTTAATCATCTTTCCTCCTCCATTGGTTTGCCCATGTATTGACCACACGCCCAGCAGTGCGTCGGCTTCTTTTCCCATTTATACCATTGGGTCTCGCGCCGGCAATTCGGATACGGACATTGCGAAATAATAATATCCTGCTTCCGCCTCCCATGCGATCTTTTCGGTTGATTATTTGAATCCATAATCTTTCATTTTCTCCCTGATTTCTCGCTTATAGTCAAAACCCTTGCGTTTGCGTTCGGTCACTTCGAGCAAGAACTTCTCATATTCCTCATTTATTGTGCTGATCGTTGGTTCCGATATACCCAAGCCCGGAGATTCGGGTTGTCGCACCATACGCCAGAATCTCTCATGGCAGGCTTTGGATGGTAGCCCCTCATAACATCCCCTCTCTGGGTGAGAGCCCATCCAGTTACCACTAAATTGGAATCTCTTTAGCTCTCGCGATTCTTTTGTCATATCATAGGCTATCTTCTCCGGCCAGCGTGAGACAATAAGTCCTTTGTCCCGCAATCTCTGGATGCTATGTATATTCCCCTCAAATATTGTTAAGTCGTTGGTCTGCACCCATACGGGTCCGGTATCCTTTGTCCTGCTCCACCTGATCTGGTCAGCCAGAAACGTTAGGGTATCGACGTAAAGCCGGAATTTCTTATCAATCCATGCCATTATTTTAAAAGCTCCGGGTTTTCGTGGATGTTGCCGATGACTTTATAAATTTCCCACCCATAATCCTGTTTGGGATAAATTTCTCCATCACTTATTTCCACAAGTCGACCATTAGTAAATCTATAATGATAACCATTATCACAAATATCCTCTGCATCATCGGCGAATTCTTTCCTTAATATTACTATATCATCCTCGAAATACTTAATTTTGTCATCAAAAACAATAAGCTGACCAACGGTTTCTTTATTAACCTCAAACCATTCGCTATTGGATGTAATTATTTTATGGGTTACCATTTCTTCATCATAGCAATAATACCCATAATGCCAAACACCCTCGGCATCCATGCCCCTGAATTTAATTTCTCTCATTCTCTCAATCCCGCCTTTCTCTGTGCTTCGTGTTCACGCTCGACATATAGCTGATCAGCCGTCTTTTCGGGCGGCGCCTGTGCTGATCGCTGGTTTAGGTAGCCCTCAAATTTATTGCCAAACAATGTCGATGGTTGTAAATATTTATCATTTTCCTCGTCGTTTAACCAATCAGGACATTTATTATCAACAACCCGCTTGAAATCCGGCACCCTATACCCATCCTGCCATCGCAACCGAACCCACTTCCGATTAGTCTCTTTATCCTGTTGGAAATTCTTTCCCGTCTTTTCGTTTAAATAGGAAATTATTTCCTCATAAGGAATATCATCGGGCTTGCCCGACTTGGTAGAGGTAAAGGAAGAGGAAGAGGAAGAGGTAATGGGTGCGGGACATGTATCTACATTGTCGCTACATGTATCTACATTGTCTTGACATTTAATTACATCGTCTGGTAATGGGATAACTGATTGTGTCTCATGCTTATGTATCGGTTGGTGAATTTTAAACTTAGGAATCCAAATATATGCAATCTCTTGCACGCTATACAGGACAATAAATCCCTTACTTGCGAGTGATTTTAATAGATTTTCGACGGAAACTTTTTCGTATGGGAATAAAAATCCTTTTATCAAGTCGGGATTGTTTAATAGAAGACCCTCTCTGTCTGCTAACTGCCAAAGTCCAATAAACAATAATCGAGCATGAGTTTTCATATTGGAAAGTATTTTGTTTTGAAAAAACTCAGGCTGTATAATTCGATTTCTGGCCTTCATTTTGGGCCTCATAAAAAAGCTGTCGGGCAGGCATGACACACTTATTAGTAAAAGAAAAAGCGAACCCGCCCTAACAGCATTTTGTCAATTTGAAGATTTACTAACCAATGTGTCATCCTGAATTATATATGTTTTATTTCGAAAAGCAAGCCTTTTATTCTTTATTTAAGGCGGCGAGTTTTTCATATCCTCTCCATCAGCGCTGGATTGCGCAATATCCTCTCGGCCATCACTGCGAAACGCTCCACAGGCATCCGCAGGAGGTCGCCAGACGTAACGGAGGTCTGCTCCGGCTTGACGTATGCCTTTTTCTCTACCGCTCTCTGGCGACGCCTGAGCTTCCTGAGATACGTCGCCCGCTTGTTGGCGCATAATTTGCAATGCAATCCGCGCCCACCCATATTCCACGTCTTTGTGAATTGGTCGAGCGGCAGAGGATCACCACCATGAGTTTTGCATATCCGCGTTTTCATTTAGTCCTCTGCCGGATGAGCCCGGTCTGGTAAGTATTGTAAAGCTTTTAATTTATTTTCTATCTCATGCACAACATTCGTGTCAATCGTGGTGTCGATTCTCCATTCATATCTGGCTGGTTTTTGCGGGTTATTGGGGCTACTAATTGGTTGATATATATGCCAAAAGGCAGAATCATATCCCGTGTCGATCACGACGCGATGGGTTATGGTGGGCGGGAGGATAGAATCACGCAATTCGTTAGTTACTGGTGGCATAGTGTCGGGTGTCGTGGTATCCGGTTTAGCCCACGGAAATAAAACAGAATATTGATAATAGTATGTCTTTTCTTTAATGTTGTAATAATATACTCGGCAAGAATCATCGAACATTCGAGTAAACCTCACGGTGTCGCCGACCATATCTCTGTGCCATTCGTCGGGTGTTACGTGTAACCATGTATTGGCCATGTCATCAGCCCACGTCAAGCTGATCGGCAGGGTGAGCAATATCATAAGAAATATTAGTGATTTCATCTGTCCTCCAAATATTTAATGTCTTCTAATTTTGAGGGGCCGCACTCCTCCTTGCGGTAACAGATTGTGTCGGCAGTGATTGTCGTATCGAGCTTATAGTTATAAACGATTCGGGCTTCGTCTGTCGGCCAATCTACAATACCTACACCAAAGCCATAAAACAATGAGTCACATTCACCGGACCTAAACCGATATACATCCTTATGGAGTATTTTTATTATCATAGAATCATTGTCTTCGGTATCCCACCATTCATTTAATACCATATCGGGGAATCGGTGTTCCACATTCACCGTTTCAGCTTCGGGGCATTCGTGGATGTAATACTTATCAAAAAGAAGAGTAATAAACCCAATCATAAGCCCGGCAATTATAAAAACTGTTGTCCAATCTGTTCGTTTCACGCCTCACCTCCTGTTAAGTTGTTATATTCCAAACTAATTCATCATACGTCCGGCCGTCGAGTAGCCGGGATTTCGGCGTCACCTGCTTGACGAAGACCGGGACGTTGGCTTCTTTGCATTGTCTGACAACAGAACGAATATAGGCGGAATCAGTCGGTCTGGCATTTGGGCCCGCTTCACAACCGACGATTACTTGTTTAATACAGTTATCCCTATCTAATAAATATGATCGCAAATTCAAAGGACCCAAAAGAGGTTCAACGCAAAGCCATAAATCACAATAATATCCGCCCATTGTATCAATTAATGTTGGGATTCGTTCGTTGGCGGTTTTGTTATTTGTTACTGTTGTTCCAATGAATATGCCTTTTCCCGCATCCTGCCTAAACCAACAAAGGTCTGGAAATTTTGTTAAAAATAAAAACGTGTGCATTGGGAGTTTTCGGAATTTCCTCATTTCATTAACCATGTCGCAGTAATGAAAAACATCAAGTAAATACCTATTATTGTCAGACGATTTAGAGACATCGCCCATCCAGCACATCGCCCAAACGCGGGCTTTCCCGGACGATCTTATCTTATCCAATTGTTCCGGTCGCCAAATAATACCATCCTTATCGGGCTTCGGGTAGTTGTCTTTAAAACGATGATACATAGACATCGCCCAACAGTTTGGCACTTCACATTTGCAGTTAGTGACAACAATTGGATTGCACGACGCATTCCAGAACTTCCCGCCTTTTGATTTGGTCATCACGATTCCTCCCCCTTGCGTTTGCAGTAAGGACATTCATTAAACCAAATTCGCCATGTTTCTTGTGGATTATTATCATCGTCTCTTTTTTCCCATATATCAAAATCCAGAACATAGACCCACCCACACGCTTTCTGGCATTCAGCACTTGGCTTGGTCATCGCACGGCTCCTTGATTGATTTATTAATTTGAAAAAGAGCGCTATGAATATCATTTATAATCAAACACATAAAAGATGCGGATATATCCTTATCATCGTTAATAATATTCTTAATATGCTTAATATTATTATTGATTGTTTCAACCATATCTTCGTCCATCACTGCACCTCGTGCAATTTCTCGACGGCGGTGAGGGCGGCGGCAATTTGCTTGTGCAAATTATGAGTCATTACATAAAACATTAAACCAGTATCGGTGTTTTCTTCCCAGTAGCCCTCCGATGAATCTTCCGATAAACTATTCCCCACTTTAAGCAAATCACCAACTGCCGTGCGGTATGCGGTGTCATCATCCCGATGATTATGATGCAATATAATTTCTTGAGCAATTTTCATATCCGTGAGGCCCATAGGAACACCCCAGCCATCGACACCACCCTTTATTATTGTTTTTTCGTCCGATTCCCTTACGATCCAAATACCCTCATTATCCTCGCCACGACCAGAACCATCACGAAATCCAATTATCCAAATATCCTTCTTGTCAGTCATCATCCACCTCGCCTTCATCGGACAGGGCGGCGCGGAGAATCTTTTTATATACTTGCACCATGTGGCTCCCGGTAGTCATCCCCGTCCATTCGTAATTTAAAACATCTCCAATCGCCTTTTTCAGCCGAGCGTTTTCGGCTTTGAGAGCGATGTTGGCATCATAATTGATACAATCAACTTGCTTATCAGAATAAAGACATGCGGCTTTTCTTATGTCGAGTTGCTGTTGCCCCTCGATGATGGCGGCGATTAGGTCTTTTTTTTCTTTGACAACATCCCAATCTTTCATAAGTTTATGGATTTTTGCAAAGTCATCATCTTCAGTCGGATATAATGCCTCCATTATCTTCTCCGCACATTCCCGCGATGGTTGGGGTGGTCGCAGATCGTCGAGCATTTTCTCCGGCAAGTCAAAGGCGGCGATAAATGTCTTGAGCATCGCCTCGATTCGCTCAGTGCGTTCCTTGTGTTGGATATCTGTATCGATACTCATGGTTTGTCCTCCTTAATAAAGTTCATCGTCTGCAAAATGTCCTTC
>JAGLON010000076.1 GCA_023138975.1 Candidatus Zixiibacteriota bacterium | reverse complement strand
GAGAATTGTGAATAGAGAATTACTATAGTACATTTCAATTGACTTCATACTTGACTTTCGCATTTATATTTTGTATTGTATACTTTAAAAAGACTTAAAAATCTAATTAAAATACGATAAAAATGTGGAGGTCTATATGTCTTTTCAAGGTAGTGAGTTTACTCCTGAGATGCGGAAAATGGTTGTGAACGTAAAACATTTTTTTGACCATATAAAAAAAGTCCCGAATGCCATAGAAAGGCCTGCAAGCAAACTTGCTGCCTCTGCCCTCGATATAAGCGAATCGACAGTAAAAGTAATTATGGCTACTTTCAACAAAAAGGGTAACAATGGTCTTAAGTTCAGCAAATTTCAGCATCGTGGACGTCCGACATATGCTGTCGAGTCTGGCATCGTACCCCTTGTTCGTCAATTTATCCGTAGCGCCAACAGAAATGGGGATCAAGTAACTATTGAAATTATCCGTAATTTCATGCGAGACGAACTTCATTGTGATATTGCTCATACTACTCTATGGAGGACGCTACAACGATGGGGATTTGAATTTGGGACCGGAGTTCGATCAGCGCAACTCAAGGAAAGCGAACGAGTTGTAATAATGAGAAGGCAATATTTGAGGCTAAAACGTGCTAACCGTGACGAGAATGGGCAAGAAATTCGTCCTGAAGTCTACCTGGACGAATCATATATCAATAAAAATCATTCCAACGATAATACTTGGTATTTCCCGGAAGATGGCATTATTATTGGGAAGCCAACCGGAAAAGGTGAGCGTTTAATAATTATGGATGCCATAACAAAGAATGGCTGGGTGCCAAATACAAGGCTTGTTTTTAAAGCATCAAAAAAGACGGGAGATTACCATGCTAACATGAATTGGGACAACTTTTCAGCGTGGTTTCAAGAAAAATTACTCAAAAATATTCCCGAAAATTCGTTGATTATTATGGATAATGCGGCCTATCATAACGTGCTTGCTGAAGAAGCATTTCCGAAGAAAAATCATTCCGTAAAAAGATTACGTGAGTGGTTG
>JAGLON010000075.1 GCA_023138975.1 Candidatus Zixiibacteriota bacterium | reverse complement strand
CCTCTGCGATAGCTTCTAATGAAGGTACCTGAGTATCATTTCGGGTTAACAGCTGAGTGAACCAGTTAGGATCCCTCTTTGCTGCTTCAAACAGTTGATAAAAATGGTTGAGCCCGCGGGGAGTACCATTAAACAGGGCCCAACCTCCATTCTCAGCAAGAACAGGTCGCATGTACTCCCACGCCTGGGGTTTGTGCAGAGAGAACTCCGTGAAGACAATGCCAATCGGGTTGTTACCAACAATGGAGTCGATGTTGTCTGACCCACAGAGGCGGATGATAGAGCCATTTATCAGCTCGATCTTCATTTCCGCTTCGTTTTTCTTCTTAATAAGCTGAGGAGGGATGTAATCGAGGAATCTTTTACCCGATCCGTCCGCGCCGTTCCATATGATAGACCTTACCTGGGTCGCATATGGTGCTATATAGAAGTACAGGCCAACCCGTTGCATGGCCTTCGTCGTAACAAGGTTGATAGCTGTTAGATCTTTACCGTTTCTCCGAGGCCATACCGTGATAGCCCGGCGAAAATCTTGGTGGATTAGTGCATCCCAAACAGGCTCTTGGTAGGGCCGAGGGACGAATCCATATGGTAAGGATATATTAGCCATCTAACAGTTTCCGAGTCTTGCCTACTACCCCAATTTGACCATCCAAGGTGCCATTCGAGTAAGCAGGAGCAACACTGATGTTAATCTCATGATCCATATCAATGTTTATGTTCTTAGGTAGAATCGACTTCAACAAAGACATGAACTCTTTTGGATAGAGCTCTGCCTGTTTTAACAACCACATGTCACCGCCCAATTGGTGGTACACAGACATAATCGATCGTGGCATGTCCTTTGGCTTAATGTCCGAAAGAGAGGACAAGTTCCCGCCTGGAGGGGTCACCGACATATCACTCGGTATTTGCGTGTCGTCGCTTAGGAAGTCGTCTATATTATTCATATAGTCATAGTATACCATAAGGGGAACCAGATGTAAACCTTTATTTTATCCCAGGGGTAAATAATATATAAGGGCTTCGCATTTAGCCTCTACGGGGTTTCCAGAGGGGTCCTATATAATAGTATATAAAGTATATTAAAAGTACGTACAAGGCCTTATAGAGCCCTCTAAGACACTATTTAGATCTATTTTATATAATATATACGGGGATTCCCCGGGAAAAATATTTACTCCTTGAGTAAATGGTTCAGATCCCCCAGCGTCCATTCGCTCATAACGTGCATTGAGAGACTCCGACTTTTTCCCGGCCGGGCCCCTCGACCGTGTTGATCCAATATTTAATAATCAATCAACCCGTACGCCCGTTTTATCCATTTAATTAGCAATCAAGCGGCCGACCGGGCGTTTGATCCATTTAATGTTCGAACCGCACACGCGTCCGGTTCATCCCAATCTAGTGCGCGGGTACCCGTTTGATCGATTATTTTTATTTTTGGCCTATCTAGTGCGCGGGTACCCGTTTGATTGATAATAATTTTATTTGGGCCATGAAACGGCCGGTCGATGCGGGTACGTGATACATGCACGCGTATCTCGGGCACGGTCGGTTATCTTCTGCCCTCGTCCCGTGTACGCGGCCAATGTGACACGTACGTGTCGTGCGTACCCGCATCGCGAAGCCAAAACTTAAATAGGCCTCATAAGTTATTGATTTTATTAGATATTCAAATTAAAATGCAAAGGGGGGGTTCCTTTAATTTCCTAACTGTGTTATAGTATTTAACATAATCAGGGAGACACATACACTCTCCCACACACATTATCTCATACAGCCATAGGAGGCAACACAATGAGAGCAGACGCTAAAGTATACGCATTACAAGACACCACTGGTAACATTATCTCCCTCAATGCATCTCTGAAGAACCTGATGGAAAAGATGGCAGCAACTCGGAAATTCAGCAGATCCTGCCCAGATCGGAAGACGACCATGGCAACCCTGAAGACCGGCAACACCTCGATTCACCAGCTAAAGACCGGAGATCAAT
>JAGLON010000074.1 GCA_023138975.1 Candidatus Zixiibacteriota bacterium | reverse complement strand
TCTTTGTGGTTCAGCCATAATTACCTCCTAAAGTAATGGGATTACCCTTGTCCCAATATCAACTATATCAGAGAACCCGAAACCGGAATCCTCCCTCCCAGCTCTTGCGGCCTCAACACCAAAACGAGCCTGCATGAGTTGATTCATCATTTGTGCGAAAGCCTGATTTCCCCCACTCAATCCACCCAATAGACCCGCTTGTCCTTGTGCCCCAAACATCTTCGCCCTCATCTCGTTTAATTCCGCTTCACGTTCACGAGAATCACGAGACTGGATATTCATATTATATAAATTACTCGCAAACTCAGACGAGGCAAATTGAGCAGGAACATCTACCTGATTATAAACAGCCCTTGACGTAGCACCAGACCTTGAACCAAGCCTCCGACCAGCCTCCGAGGACGCCCTCGCACGATTCCTCGCAACTTGCGGAGCTACCGTCCGTTCTCTGTTGAGCATAAACTGGCTCATTTCTTCCGGCGATATCAAATCTCCGCGTAATCCTGATTGGAAATCACCAATTCCAGAAAATGAAGACCACAACTCCTGAAAGCTCCTGTTAGCCAAATCCTGATTATACATTCCTCCAAATTGAGATTCAAAATCCCCCCTAAATCGCTCGTATAATGCACCACCGGGATCATTAACTAAATCGACTTCTATTTCTTGTAAACCTTCATACGGCCCACCATTAGCCATATCTCCTCCTATTTCATTAAAACTCTTACTTGAACCCTGCTTGTATCAGTAGGATTACTGGATTTCACTATTAACGAATCCAGATTATCAGATATATAAACAGCATAATATCTTACTGTGACCGAAGTATCGTCTATAATTTGAGTCACTGATGGATATACATAATATCCTTTTGTCGGTTTGACGTTATGCCTATCGGTTGTAAAACGGCCATTAAGAACCATCGAACCAAAACCCGACACTAACCTAATTGTATCTACTACCTCATAGGACTCACGACTCGGAACACCACTCTGGCTTTTCCCAAAATCATTTCCATTGGGGAAAAAAACAGCGCCGATAAGTATTATTGAAACAAACAATAATTTCATAACCCCAAACCACCATACTCTTGATAATCAAGAACTATTTGTTTAATTCTCAGAGCAGAACACGAACCATCGTCAAGTATAACTAAATAAAATCCAACCCCAACAGGTGTTTCCACGGCAAAGTCATACATATCATCACTATAAGTTTCATCATTTACAATAATCACACTTGAAAGAGTATCATCGTTTATAGAAAGAATTCTCACTAAAATTGTATCATCAACAGGGATGTCGACCCTTATTCTCCCACCGTATATTTGCGCCCAAGTATTTGTCAATAATGGGGCCGATTTATAAACTACGGGGATAGAGTCGGTGCCATCCCTTGTGCAAGTATCACCATAATCATACCAGAAAAGACTATCGGTGCCCTCCCGACTGAAAATAGTATTAACAACTTGCGCATATTCACCGGAACCAGTTGTATCAAACGACGCAAAATATTCAGCATCAAGTGATGACTTACGCCAACGGTAAGCACCGGACGCCATCTCGCAGATAAATAGTGTATCATTCACTTGAAGCCAATACTCATCATCAAAAACAGTAGCCGTAGCACCAGCTAAAACAGATGAACTTAAATCCTTAAAACTATCCCATATCTTCCTTGATATCTCTTGCGGCGACTGACCATTCCAAGCATAAACCTTACCGTCGGGAGAAAGAAAATATACAACGCCAGCATAATTAACAATAGAGTTGTTGGTAGCCAATCCAACGGTCAAAGATATCTTTTGTAAGCGCATATCGTATTCGGGATCAGTCCCGGAGACAAACCACATAGACTTTCCTTTAAAAACAACTACACCATTTTCCACGGATATCAGCCCCATAATCTTAGAACCATCATCTTCGTTGATAGCAAGATAATCATAAACATTATTCCAATAACCAAGAGCAAACGTATCCGTTCTACCGGAATAATAAAGTCTTGAAGGAAAATCCTCATCCCCCGCAGCCCAAAGACGACTATAACTATGAGCAATATATTTATAGGGTATCTTATTGGTCAATGGATACGGCTGATACGTCCTTGCAAAATAATGAGCAGAGTCATAATCATCACCCCAATTCCACCATTGATCGCCACCATACTCTCTCCATTGAACAAGGGTATCGGACACAAAGATAGTGTCAAAAGCTCGAAAACCAAGACTATCATTATTGGCCACACCCGCCTCATAAGTGCAATAAACAATAATACCATCAATAAAATTACTTCCAATAAGAGGGACTGCGGCGGCTAATGCTAAACTCCAATTAATCGTCTGCGCAGTAATATAAGACCAATAACCTATTTCACTTTCTATTCTCAAATTTGTATCCAGATAAGAATAAGCCATAAAAAATGTATCCACAGAAGCATCACCCAGAACATCATCTACCCAAGAAGGAGATGGGATTCTATGAATAAAAGCCTCGCCGGGGGTTAAAACAGAATCTTCACAACAATTAGCAGATGTAGAATCACTTATCAAAATTGAATCACCAAGAGAGGCATCTGTAAAAGTATCAATATATATTAACCCATCAGAATTAAAATAACTTAATGTATCAAGAACATAATATATTGATGTCCCATTCTTGTTTCTCGTTATTAAAACATGAGCCGAATCATAGGAAGGACTACCACCAGCGGCGGCGTGCGGTTTTTCGGGTAAAGCCGACAATACAACAGGATTGTCGTTTGCATATATATAAGCTGACGGTTGACCCGGATAACTTTTCTGCGCCGTATCCACCAGATTAGCCGCCGCATCATTCACCGACGTATCAGCCAAATAATGTAGTTTATAAGAATAAGTTCCCGTTGGCCCGCCGGACTTATTTAAAACCTCAACCATTGGTGCGCCCGGTGTTGGAATACTCAGTGTGCCCATTTCATCTTCATGGTAAAAAACCGGTTGACTCTTTCCATTAACAGCAAATAGGGCATTGTCAAGCTGAACCCAATCAGTCCCCCATACGGGATTAACATATTGTCTAAACGGAAGAATGCTATCGGTAGTTATACCAAAGGAATTGGGATTAGAAGAATAAATGATACCAGTGTCATTATCATAAGAAACTTTGAATAATCGTGCAGAATCGTCAATATCATAATAAGCCATAATCCCATCACAAATAGTATCTGAACCAATATAAACAACTCCATAACCAGCCCTTTTAACGAGATCACCATCTATTATATCGAAATTGATTAACTCACGGGCCTCGTTGGATTGCAGGTAAGATTCTCCGAAATAAGTATTAACACCACCAATACCGGGGTGTTTTATCTCGATTTGTTTAACCTGCCCCATAACGGAAGATGCAAGTATGAATAAAAGAAATATTATAATTCTTATCATTTAGCATTTGGCCCCGTCGGAATATCAAAGCGGCGCAACTTTGTCGCTCTGTAATCCGCAATCTTAAATTTATATTGATTCAAATACCAATCCGCCCTGTCATATAAACCGATCCTCGCAAAATAAAGATAGCAGGTATATAGAACAACACCCTCCCTGTATTCAAGGGGAATATTGGTAGATGATGTATCAAGGCTCAAATAATTAGGATATATAGAATAACCAATAAGAAATGTATCTACCTTAACCGGTGTAGGGAAAAAATGAATAGAATCAATATTCATCCAATATGCCTGTGGACTACCGGTGGGACTAAGAATCGTATCAAGAACATAATCTTCCATAAATGCTACTGGTATTTGCTTGAGGGGATTCATTGACCGGGCCTTTGTCTTTACTATCCATAGAGGACGAATAAGCGCCGTATCAACAAGATACGCCCACGTTCCCGATACCGTGGTAATAGTATCTTCCTCCTCAACAACATCCGCATCCATAGCCAATTGGATACAGGCACGATTAAGAAAGGTATTCCAGACCGAATCGTTGCATCTCAATGAATCTGACTTATTGGGATCGAACTTAACTTGGTTCTGAGCTTCACTGCGCAATAACGCCCGCGTCCCAAGCATTGTCCCATTGACAACAAAGGGAAATAGTATAAAAATTATTACACAAATAATCCTTTTCATCGCCTATTCCTCATCGACGCACGAGTTACTTTTACCGACCGATCGAATCTGCTACTGACAAATTGAGATTCTTCGTCTCTGACAGGTTTCGCATTAGCCCGGATATCACCAATAAGCCCACGACCTATCCCATAATACGGCGCACCAGCCTCAGTGCCGACACCGTGAAAATACCCAATCGTAAGATTTAAGAGAGCTGGCCCCTTAGCATCTCTCATGGCATTTACATCCATATCCCTGAAATACCAAACCTCCATCGTAGTAGAACCCTCAGCGGGAACATTAAACCTAATCGTTATCCCATCATCGTCAGAATTAACAAATGCAAATTTGGATGGTATCCCAGCCGAAGCATCTGAACTATTATGATCCTTCAAAAACGCGGCCAAATCAATATGCTCAAGAACCTCTTGGGTATCTCCAGCCCCATAAAGCAAATAATAAATCTGAGACAAATCAGAATCAAGACCACTGAGAGTTATTTCCCTGTCACCTGAAGTGATATTTACGGTAACTTTAGCTACACGATGAGATTCCATCAACTTAGATGACACCTCAGCGACAGCAAACATAAAAGAACTACTTAAATGTTTATTCCTCTTAGCCTGCTTGGGCGGTAAATAACCCTTCGCCTGATCCAATATTTTCTGCCGGCTAATCATCCGGTGGCTCTTTGTGGCATTGCCAGTTGATCTTTGGCATCACTATCAAAGTCGAACTTATCGTCATTGAGCGCATGCTGAATATCAACCGAACTCATTCCGGCGCGTTTCAAATCACGAGCCGCGCGAAACATATTCCATTCTTCCATATCCTTGCATTCTTTGGTTATGGTAGAACTAATAGAATCACCCTCAGTGATTTTGCGCATGAATTTAATTTCCCTTTGAGTTTTGGCGATAAACAAACAATTATCGAATATGATAGGAACATCATGTTGCTCTATCGACCCATCAGAGAATTTTCTCTCCTTCTCAAGACCCGCAAATTTGGCCTTTGGAGATGCACAAAAGAAAATCACCCCCTCTTTAGGTTTCTTTGTTTCGACCATAAATATCTCCTTTTGTATGAGGGAGCATTTAAGCTCCCCCACAAGTTAAAGAATTAATGAATAATTAAATCCGGGTTTACAGACCTCCCCATAACTGTAATTATTCCGGCGGTAGTGTCAGCATCGTCGCCAGTAGGTCTGACAAGTAGCCTCGAACCACGCGAAGATGACATAAATGGAGCCAATCCATTACCAATAGTCGTATTAACGGTAGTCGCTAATGCAACCTTAGCAAGGATTGTCTGAGTTCCAGCCCGGTCATCACATTCATAGATTTCAACATCTATGTTTGTTCCGGCATTCGTTAGTGTTACATACATGTAGGTCAGTTCATTCCAGAACCCACCATTATCCCACTGATTGATCCGTCCAGCACCGGGAATGAACTTTTCTGCCGTAATAGCAAGCGAACACCCGGCATGGTTAGCCGAAGCAAACAATTCAACCGCTGGATCAAAATAAGTTTTGACACCAGAACCCGCAAAGGGAGCGGTCGTTTCCGCTAAGGTGGCAGTCGTATTGGTAGAAATATCATTGCGAAGCAAACCGAGTGGATATGCTTCCCAATTAGCCGAAGCATTGATATTATCAATAACAGCACCCATTGTCACGGCACCGGTCTCCGAAACATCAATTGTTCCATCAAGCGTGGGTAAGCCAACCGTAAGATCGGCGGTAGTCCCATCGGTAGTGAACTCATAATCACCAGTAGTAGCATCAACCTCTACTGTGGCAGTAATGAGTGCCGCACTGGTTGACCTGATACACATCACAGCTGTTCCAGCATTAGTGGAAACAGTGCGGGTATCGCCCTTAAGTCTTGCCCATAAGAGGGCATCTTCAATTAGAGACATATACCATCACCTCCTTAATTTCCACCGACAAACATGCCGTGTTTATTTTCGTTAGCCAAAAGCAGCGCACCGGCACCGCGATAGCAGTCAATGATAGCTTCCGAACGAATACCGATGATGTCTTCGTGAAGCGTATCGGGAACGAGAATCTTATACTTCAGGCGGTTCATATCAAGCAGGAAACCCCAACCCGAAGTAATGGTCGACTGATTCAAGAGCGGTGAACGGACCAAACGGACAAGTTTGCCATCGTAATCGTAGGTATCGATCTTGAAACCATACTTGTTTGAATTGTCCTTGTCGAGTTCAACGCGCCCCTTTGCTTTACCCCAATTAAGGATTTTACCCTTAGCTTTGGGACCAAGAGGACAAAAAACGTCACCGGCGTCATAATTCTCGGTAAAGAAATCATTAAGATAATCATCCCATGAAGTCTCGGTCAACCCACCGGAACCCGCAAAGTCCTTATAGTTGGTTCCCGAAAGCAAATACTCACGGCACCCACCGGAAGTCCTGATTGTCGCCGGAGCAGTGCCCGTAGACGCACGACCACCGAACATCAAACCAAGTTCTTTACGCTGACGATATTCCCGATACTTCTGCGTTTGAAGCATAGTCCGAGTCTTCTCGTCAACATTCAACTGCATCTCGTCCTGAAGTCTCGTGATATTGAGATTCATACGAACAAGTTGAATATAGTTATAAACCTGGCTCATCTGTGCTGAAGCCGCCGCATCGTAAGCGGAATCATTCTCTGGGATCGTCGTGGGAAGCAAGAACAATGCGTCACCGGCGTTCCAAATCGCCTCAGTTGTTCCGGCATAACTCCTGACAATCGTAACGGAGGCGCTTGTCGGTGTCGCACTGACATAAGCAATATCATCCGCACGCGGGTTATAAAGCAACGTGCCTTCCACACACGCCGCATATCCGGTCGTTATTGTCGCCGTAGTTCCAGCCGCCGTAATGGTGGCAGAATTTGTCAACGCAACCGGCATATCATGTTTTTCGAGCAAATCAACCTGGAAATTAAAAGCGTTTTCCATAGCTGTTTTGGTCAAGATAGTCGTCAATGGCGTAAGTTCCGAAAAGGACTGGAACGCCTGTTTCGACATATCAATTTTAAGCTCGTTGGTGGTCGGCCAATTACCGGTTCCACCCTGAGCTATTATTGTCGCAATAGCAGCCAATTAAATCACCCCTTTACAAGGTCAAAATTGTTTTCTTGTATCGGGAGCTATCCTTTCTGCTTTTTTCTGATTCGGCGTTTTCTCCGCACCCTCACTCGGTGGCGGTGCAGTATTACTTAACGCCGTTGCCGATTTCTCGGCATCAGATAAAGCCTCCTGTTGTTTAGCTCCCTCTTTCTTGAGTGAAGCCCTCGACTTTTTAAAACTCATCATATCAGCCGCAATCCTATACCAGTTAGCGGCGTCACCATTAGCCTCTTCCTCGCGGGCCACATCACCTATAATACCGGCATTGCGCCTATCGAGCATAAAGTCATTGAGTTCTTTCTTGGTGAACCCAAACTTCTGTTCGGCATCAAGTGCTCCTTGCTGACGATTATAATCCGAATACATCGTATTCATCATAACAATCGTATTCTGCTTGTTAATCATCGACTGATTTTGTTTCAAAGCATCAATTTCTTGTCGTAGGCTTGCCTCGTCACCCGACACTGCGGGCTTTTCAGGCGGAGTTTCCTTAACGGGTGGTTGTTTAAGTCCAGCCGCTTGGACCTCAAGATCATTCATATAATCTTGTGGATCATCATAACCCGCATCAATAGCACGTCGCTTTAGCGCGGCAAGTTCCTGAGTTTTACGAGTATATTCCGCCTTGTCAAATGACTGTCCATCGTCGCCTTCGCCTTGTCCCGGTGTGGGGGGCGGTGGGGTGGTTTCAGCCGGAGCTGGCGTTACCACCGGCTCATCTGTTTTCGTTTCGTTTGGGTCCATAAGATTTAGCCTTGTTCAAGTCAACCGGTTTTAGGTTCTAAACTATTAAGTTTATCCCTTAATCCCGGTAGTCGCTTGAGGGCATCATCTCCTTTCATTAGCACGTTACGAATTTTAATGTTAAAAATATCTATCGCATTTAATTCCGCCATCGCCATTAGACGTTTGGCATCATCCTCCGGGTTCGCCGCCTTTCCTTTCGTGAGAGCATCATTCTGCATCTCCAAGAAAAGATTACTGACATGAACCCAATCATTATTCCGCATCAATCGCTGAAGAGCCGATGATGCTTCGATGGCAATACTAAGAGCATCAATATCTAATTGGAGTTGGGTGGAATCATTTCCCCCACCAAGCCCCAGTTTAAATTTCTTACCAAGTCGTCCCAACTTATTCCCAATTCTCAATAAACATTTCCAAAGTATCGGAATAAGTGTTCCCGGCAGTAAGCGTATCATCATTCGTTTCACCGACACTATCAATAGTAACAAACCAATACCTCCAAAATCTATGATAGTTAGAACTATCCGTTTGGTTCACAAGAAACGAAGTATATTCATTGGTTGCACTGGGCGATGCATCAGTTAATGTATAAAGAGTCTGGAATAAATTAGCACTGTCAGCATCAGAGGGGGTGGGACTTGTCTCTACGTAAACGAAATAAGTATCTACCGCCGCCGTGAATATTGTATCTTTCCTGAATCGGAAACGAAGATTTGCAATACCACCATCCATTTCCATCCATTGCGATACATCACTCGTATCACTGATAACGGTCTCGCAACTCGTAGAATCAGATTCAAGTGTAATAGACGACGTTACTGATGTTTTCCAGAGTCGCTGAAAGCCAGCACCAAGCCAACTCGCCGAAACGGAACCGGTCATTAGCATACCAACAAGTAAAGTCGCCGCTATTTTCTTAAACATACAATCTCCTATCCGGGGGTCGTCCCCTGTATTCCCGATGTAATACGAGCATTGTTCCCAGCAATAACCTGCCCGGTATTAGCACCATCTTTTGCTTTGGGGGTATTTATCCCACCGGGATTATTCCCCTGATTCATATAACCTAAATGTTCTTCTCTATGATAATTATAAGCCGCAATAGCCTCTGGAGTTAATTTAAAGTTCGGGTCTTGTGCATCCGCCGTAGCCCGCTTATCGAGAACTTCAACATGTAGAGAATGGTCATCAGCAGGATGCACGGGAACTTGTATCCCCTCACGAAGAGCAAGATTTTCTCTCTCAATATCCGCAATCTTCTTCTCAGGGGGGGGTAATATTTTCTCTTGGTTGGGATATTGTAAATACCACAATACATTCTTAAATAAATTATATTGATCGAGAAGCGGATTCCCAACAAACATCGGTAAGGTCTCAACTATTCGACGAACCATAAATGGTCTATCAAGAGCGGCCGACACATCCACCGTTACCGAAAAAGCAAAGCCTAAATCACCCGGTTCAACGGTTATATTCGTCCCATCCTCTTTTGTGATTTGGGTTTGCTCGTGTCCTTGAAAGAAGTCACGATATATCAAATACTTCTCCCAAACCGGGAACATATAGGACATACCAAGATACCCAATCAACTGTTTCATATCCCTAATACCCGCACCCTCAAGCGAATTAACAGCCGTAGCTGTCTCTTTCCTCGTAGGATCAACACCTTGCCTGTATTCATTCTGGCGCATAACCTGTTTGACATCGTTCCGACAATACTCAGATTGCTGGAAGGTATCAATGGGATTCGCCGTTCGTGGAATAGGTTGAAAGACCGACCGAACATCAGTAGCAGAGGCGGCGGCAAGATTAACATTAAGTATCTTCCCACCCACAAAAGAAATCTTATCCGGTAAATCAGCGGTAGCCATCATATCAGCAAGATACATATCATAAGTCTGCCGATTAGAGGCATCAAGCGATTGGTTTCTCTTAATAAACTCTTCAATAAAAACATCTTCGGCTGGTTCAATAACACCCATTGTGAACATCTTATTAAACTCAACATCCACAACCGCGAAATCAAATGTTTCCCAACCATGAACGGGAAGATCGTTAGGGCGGGCCTCAATGAGCAAAGAACGGTTGGCAATCTTAACAATCAAGTCCCGATATTTATCATTCAATTGAAAAATTCCGCGAATCTCTATAATTTCAACGGGTCTATCCCCATAAGAAGCTTTGTCTTCCTTGTTTTGCAGTGGCTTTTCCTGCATCACATGTTCATAATATTTATCACTGGGAAAAACTGAATCCTTTAAATCATCATCCTTGAAAGATATATAACTATCTGGGGCCTTGCCCAAATTGATTAAATCAGATTCATTCCACTTGGCATTATAACCGATTATCCGAACATCCTCAAAGTTCTCCGCCTTGTCATCAATCCTCGTTCTGCGAATATCAATAGGAACACATCTCGGATAAGCATTAACCCGTTGGAGTCCAAACTCTATCTGTCCATTCTTCTTTGAAACCTTTGGCCGCCCAGTATCCTCATCCCTCATCGGGACACGCCTATACTTAATATGCCATTCAGTTATACAACAGGAAAGGCCAGCAACAAGGGACTGATGATTAATCTTATCGGCGGCCTTTTTAAACTTGGAAGTATCAATATCAGCAGAAAGTATCGCCTCAGCCTTATCGACCTTATCATCACGACGATGCGGTTGTCCCTCGTGGGACACGGTAGCATAGGGCTTTCGGCTGAATAGTAATTCCGATATCTGTGACCTCGTTGATCTGACATTATTGTGTATATCAGGGGGAACCATTGCCGACCGATCCTCTTGGCTATCAAAAGCATTCTGTAGTTCAAGTGGTAATTTTACATGATACATCCGGTCGTAATCATTGGCCCGACTAAAAAATGGAGCCATTTTCTCGGTGCTATTATCCCAAAAATTAATAGCTTGGTTGAAAATAATATCTCTGTCTTTTTCGGAAAAGAATGGTTTTTTCTTATCAGCCAAAATAAACCCTTCATCTATACGTAAAACCTACGTAATACATACGTATTGTATTAGTAAAAACCATTTTGTCAAGTTATTTTTTTACTGAAACTGAAAAAAGATAAAATCTATACGTAATCCATACGTAATAAATTAACTACATACCAATTTTATAGCCGGATTGACTTGCGATAGACCTCTCAGTCTTTCCCCTTTTCTTTTTATGTTTTTGCATGTAGATAATACCCTGATAACCAGTCGCTATTTCTTGCAAGGCATCATGCAGGTGGCTATAATCACCCTTTTCTGGTTGTAACTTATCACCATCCTTGACTTTAGCCTCTTCGGGATAAGCATAACCACCCTTAAAACCGTCAATTAGATCGGGGCAACCCTTCTTGGAAAAAACCGCACCCGGTCGCCCATCATCTCTGAGCCTCAATAACTTACGAACCGAACTAATCCGTTCATTTATGTTTATTTTACCCTTTACAGCCATTTCGCTCGTGAAAACACCAGGGTCTATCTGGGCCTTCGTGCTCGGAATAGCAAATAGTGTCTGATAATCGTTAGCGTGCCCTTGTTTAGACGTAGCACGATAACTCATAAAGGCATCATGGGGGACAATATGTATGTGAGTCGCGTCCTGAGGATACCACGAAGCCCTCATAACCCTAAATCTCTTAGCAAAAGCATATATATCTTCCTGAAACCCGAAAAATTCATGCTGTCCAACGAATTGATCCTTATTGTTCATCTGTCCCAAAACAACAGCCGGTGCCCAATAACCCAAATCCCAGCCGATAAGAACCGGTTGATCGGGTCTGTAAGCCAAGAAATTCTTATTATCACTCTCATGGGCCACGGAATCATATTCGTCTTTATAAACAGCCTTGCCTGCGGCGGTCGTGAAACTACAAAGGTATTCACGATTAAATCCCTGTTCCGGCATCGAACCCCGGATGCCCTCCAACCAATCCTCACCGCGGTCGGGATGAACATCCCAATCCAGTTTAATCCGGTGGATATTGTTGAAATCGCCATCCTCATTTGCCCAGACCTTGTAAAAGAAGTTCCGCTTGCCATTGGGTGTCGATACCAATATCATCTTTCCGTCGGCCCCGATTGTGGGACGAGCGCCCTCATAAGTGGAACGGGCATACATCTGAAAAGCGGCCTCATCAAACAGTATCTCGGAGAACCCAAAACTCCGCTGACCGGACTGTTTAAGAGAAAACCCCTGTATCTCCCCACCAAGTTTAAACTTACAATGAAGAGAGTTCTTAATGACAATAGGGTTGAATTCTTTTAGTATAGCGGGCATCTTCTCGTATACGGCATAGACCTTCGCCAGTAAGTGCTTCGCAGCCTCTTCATCGACGGTCAGCACAGCCGCGGTAAAAGCCTCTGGTATATCAGGTATCCCCGATCCCGCGAACTGGGCCTTGTGCATAAAGCGCAATAATATCCGCCATGTAATCAGTAATCGCCGGGACTTCAGAATAATAGTTACCTGATTATCGTCGATCTCATCACCAATATCAGATAGATAAGTGCTTTTCCGGACATCACCATCCCATTGACGTTTCGGAAACAAACGAACCGATTGATTCTCCTCATCGCGCGTCCTAACGTAATTAGGTGCCCAATACCAGAAGTTCTGAGCACATAAAGCCAATTCCTTAGCCAAAGAAGCCCGACACATACTTGTCTTCATGTCTGGTGTAATGTCGGAATCTTTAGACACCAAACCCTCCGGGCATAGAAATAATAGAACTATCTTTCGGTATGGGAGTTAAACCAGAACCCAGTATAGCCCCACAATTGGAACAATAATTGATGAAACATAACATACCATTCGCCTCACCGGGAAAAGCTATCTTTATACCCGGCTCCGGCATAGCGCAAAAACCACAGCAAACAACAACCGGCGATCCTGTAATGTCGGAAACACCCGGTTGAGGCTTAATCTTCTTCATCTGTTTACCCATTTAAATACCCCCGAATAGAATAAAGAAACCACCAAATGCAAAATCCAAAACCTAATCCCGAGATAATTGTGCTAAAGAGTAAACCCCACGGTGTCTTCAAACCCGGATCGTGGATATAAGGATCAAGAAGTTTAGCATGATGTTCCGGCGATTCAATGTGAAGTTCCGTCATATCCCAGCCCCATTCTCGAAACTATTGGGATCGGGAAGAATTGTAAATATAGAATCAAAACTAAAAGGAATACGTTCACCCCGCAACTGACGGAGAAAAGCATTATCTAAGATTTCTTGAGCACGAAACATCTTCTTTTTATGCTCAATACACTTCTTGCGTATCAATTGTTCTCGGTCGGTCAAAACATAATTACCAGCAACAGGAAGTTCTTGATCGTTAAACCAGTCGTCCCTTCGGGGATTATCCATCTTAGCAAGTAGAGCCAATGGCGATGTAAGGGTGGGTAAAGCATAAGATTCGGGGTCTGGGCCACCCGGATTAACAGGAAACCAGTAAGGAGAGTCCAGTGTCCCCTTACCAAACCAACCACAACGCAATAGTCTGAACAACCATTGTTTCACGTGAAACATCACTGCTCCCTTTTTATGAAAAAAATATTATATATATTATTCATCATTATCTACCACCTCAAACTCAGCCTCCTCACTCGCAAATGCCTCCTGACGCTTCTTCAACTCCAATGCCAGTCTAAAGCTCTCGTCAATGTCGCTCGCCGACGTGCCGTCTACCTTTATGAAAAATTGATATAAGTTGGCAGTGGGGTTAGTTTTAGCACCCCCCCAGAATGGCAGATTCGTTATCCCCAGGGGCTTGAGAGTATTAACAAGCGCAATCTGATTGCTTCCAGTCCTATATATCAGGTCATTTCGCTCCTTAGTCAACGCCTGCTTGAGCTTGAGATTATCCATATCAAGAGGTAGGTCCTCTAATCCCTTGATTTGCTCCTCAAGAACGGCGATATCACGCTTGAATATGGTAGCGAAGTGCTCCGCCTCCTTGACACTCGACTTAATGAATAACTTAAGCTTATCCTCCAAGTCACGAGCCACAAGTTCATTAGCTTTTGCTTTGAGGGGTTGGAGAATGCCCATTACAGTCTGATGCACTCGACCCACTGCCTTACCAATATCTCGATAGCTTAAATCCTTGTGATCCATCCAGTAATCGACAATCTCTTGACGTTGTGCGTCGTTCAGCTTAGGCATATATCCTTTTTATATCTCACGGTTACTTGGTTGGTAGATAAGTTAGCTCCTTCTAACATTCTTTGCTTCACCTAACATTGTTAGCCTTTCCGTCCATTTCCCTAACATTGTTAGCCTCCACTTAGACTTCTTTGAACAAACCATATCTCTATATGCATTCCTTTGAACAAGAAGTCAAGGATTATCTGAGATTATTTGTAATTGTGTATTGATTACCTTGTATGTTGTCCCACTCACCGCGCTCCGCTTGGGCTCACCGGTCGCTAACTGCAATTTTTAAGCTTAAGAATATTCTTTCTTGCTTCATTGGTTATTGGTAGGCTGTTACATCAGCCAGCACGCTATCGCTTGGCTGTCTTATTGCTTTCTGTTTGAAGCTGTATATGTAATTTGAGAGTTTAAGCCCGTGAAATCGCCACCCACAACCAAAAATCTTACAGGCATCACAACCTGAAACCAATTTAACTTCATTAGCTCGAATGTTTTCACGTATTCCCAATTACGGGCTTTCGCTAATGATCTGGATGGTGGATTGGGGCTCCGGTGGCTTTCGCGCGTTAGCAGTCCCGTGAATTAATAACGTGTGGTTCTGTGTTTCATTTGGTATTGTAATATAATCAAAGCCATTTCCTAACCAAAGCGATATTCTCCTGCTTTTCGTCGCTTAGGCGTCGCCTGGCGGCGCGTCTTTGTAGTGCCCGCGCTTTTTTCTGCTTTGGAGTTAATGACTTTTGCTTTTTAGATTCAATAATTCTAATATCTTCTTCAAATGCCAGTAATCTATCTGCCATTCGCTTCTTTTCGCTTTGTGATAATACAGGCATTAAAAAGCCCCCAACATTTTACAGTCAGGGGCAATTATGTATAGAGTAATCCGATTCGCTTTTGTCGGCACATTTATAATTACACTATACATGCCTACACTCTACAAAGTTAAATCCCATTTGTCAAGGAAAATCTTTCAAATAATTGATTTATTTTGCAATCCGGTTCTATCCCACTCTCCTTGTGGCACTTACAGCCCTTAGCTTTATAATTTGGAGATTTTCATCATTCCTTGTATCATTTTCTTTTAAATTGTTCGTGTAAGTTGTTTGCTTATTGATAGTTATAACATTCAAAAGGTATATCATTTATCTGTATGTCCTCAATTATTATACATTATATTTCTACCGAAAGAAATAATAAACCTTAAGTGGGAGAAGTGAAGATGAGTAAACCAATTAAACTACCTGAAATGATTGATGGAACAGCAACCGTTGAAATTATCAAGGGTGAAATGATGAACCAATTCAGTGTGGGGGGCAATACTCCGGCCCTCCATTTTAAAATCACATTATCGCCCGAATTGGAAAATCAGTTAATGGAGTTTTACCCAGATGCACCGATAAGATATTTACATATTGTCGGTGTATGGGATGGCTTAATCCAATTAAGGGAATAGTATATTATGAAAGATAGGATAATTTTAGACCTTTGCGGTGGAAGTGGTGCCTAGTCAAAGCCCTACGCTGACGCGGGGTATGATGTCAGGGTTATAACGTGGCCTAAGAATGATGTCAGGCTTTATCCAAGCCAACCGACAAATAATGACAGATTTCCAAAGGATTTTAGCGCAATAGCGAACCATCCTAAAGTATATGGCATCCTTTGTGCCCCTGTTTGCACCTGTTTTTCGGGGGCTGGAGCCTGCTGGAACCGCTCTGATGATGAAATGAGGGAGGCTTTATC
>JAGLON010000073.1 GCA_023138975.1 Candidatus Zixiibacteriota bacterium | reverse complement strand
CTACAACGCAGTAGATGAGACTTTTCACGACGCCATCAAACTTAATCGTTTTCCTCCAGCTCTTTATTATCAGTATCCGGTACGCCCAAAAAATAGAGCAACCCGGAAATATTATCACTGGTTATCACACCGTCACTGTAGTCTTTTAAGATTTCTTTGGGATTAAAGCCGATGGCCAAGCCGGCATTGCTCAGCATAAAGCGGTCGTTTGAGCCATCGCCCACGGCAACGATCTGATCAACGGTTATGCTTTCAATATCGGCGATTTGTTTCAGTAATTCGCCCTTTTTCTCCGCATCAATGATTTCCCCCTTTATTTCCCCTGTAACAATACCGTTTTTTATTTCAAGCTCATTCGCGAAAACGTAGTCCAGGTTAAGGAGGTTTTTGAGGTGGTCAGTATAGAAACTAAAACCTCCTGAAATCACGGCGATCTTATATCCCATAAATCTCAGAGTTGAAATCAATTCTTCCGCTCCCGGCGTGAGTTTGATTGTGTTGATCAACAACTCCAGCTTTTCTACGGGCAACCCTTTTAGCAGTTTGACTCTTTCCCTTAAGGATTCTTGAAAATCCATGTCGCCGTTCATAGCCTTGTCGGTGATTTCCTTAACAACCTGATCAACGCCGGCGGTCTTGGCCAGTTCGTCAATCACCTCCTGCTGGATAATGGTGCTGTCACAGTCAAAAACAATTACCCGTTTGGGTCTGGAAAAAATGTTGTCGTTCCGCAGAGAAAGATCCAGTCCCAGCTTTTCCGTATGTTTGTACAACACCTTGCGAAGGGACTGGGTATTCGGAAAATCACAAGTGTCGACGGTCAGATCCATGGCGATATATTCACCACGGGCAATCATTTTTATTTGTTCAATGTTGACTGAGTTTTCGGATAAAATACCTGAAATGGAGGCGACAATGCCTGGGCGGTCACGGCCCATGATGGTCAGTACCATTAGCTTCTTGTTGGACTTGCGGCGTCCGGCTACATATTTTTCGGCCTGTAAGCCTAAATCAAAAACAGCACTAACCGGCTCAAGAGCCTGAACCATATCTTCATAGCTGCATTTAGAGGTGATCAAATCAACCACCAGGAACATGGAAAAATGTCCCCTTACCGCGCGTGCATCAGCGTCCACGATATTGATATTCAAATCGGATAGAACGCTGGTTAATGAATGGACAAGGCCGGGTTTGTCTTTACCGACCGCCGATATGACATAAAGCGAGCTCATCGTTAATCCTTTATAATCAAATAGTTATCAGTTTTTTCTTCATAATTTGAAGCGGTTATACCATATTTCGTTTTAAAAGCAAGTATTTTGATGGCCGGTGGTTATTTGCCGTTCCGGTACCATCTGAAGGAGGTGCCCCATTGAAATCGGTTTTCCATGTGAAAAGGCGGTTTTGCTATCGGAAATTCCAGTTTGACAAATAGGTATATTCTTTCTATTTAAATTAGTCGTAATTCAGTAATCTTCATAAGGAGCTTGTTCATGTACCCATTTTTCGGTTTTACCTGAGTGCGCTTTAAAAATTCTGCCCGGGTTCGGTAGGCACAGGGTTTGGCCGAAAAACCGCGTTTATTCTTTTCTATTTATCATCTTTGACTTTCGAAAATCGATCAAACTCAATCATGTGCCTTTAAGAAAGTGGATCATCTCCCGATTAGTTGTAGTTAATTAAGGCCAAATAAATGGGTTATCTCTAATTGAACAGGCGTTAT
>JAGLON010000072.1 GCA_023138975.1 Candidatus Zixiibacteriota bacterium | reverse complement strand
ATTTTGAGGACAATTCAGGGGCAACATTTTGGGGAAGCGTATGGGCCGACTTTGGCGACATAACTTCTTGAAAATAAAGAAGTAAAAAATAAATGTGTTGCACAAAGTGAATTATAGAACAAAATGTTTTTTACCAAAGATGGCAATTTGTCATTTGATTCCGTCACAATAAATAGTATGTTATTTGTGACATACATGTAGGTTTTTATGAATACAATCAGAGAACAAATAGAGAAAAGGATAACTGGGGCAGGGTCGGGATATGTTTTCACTCGCAAAGATTTTCAGGATATCGCCTCCTCCGGTTCTATCGGGAAGATTTTGTCCCGAATGGTTCAAGATGGCATAATACGCCAAATTGGACGAGGGGTTTTTGATTTTCCCAATATCAGTCCCGCTCTTGGGGGGCAGCTTAGCCCTGATATCGACCAAGCTGCGAAAGCTATTGCCCGAAAATTCAGGTGGTCTATTCTTCCATATGGAAACTTGGCTGCAAATCGTTTGGGATTGACACAGCAGGTTCCTGTCAAAATCACGTATTTATCTGACGGCCCAACAAAAGAACTTAAAATTGGAAATAGAGTAATTTATTTCAAACATGCCCGACCTAAAGAAATATACGCAAATAGTTTTCTCTCCGGACTGGTTGTGCAGGCGTTGAGATATTTGGGGAAAGACAGAGTTGAAGATAAAATAATTACACATCTGAAACAAAAACTATCTCACAACGAAAAAAAAGAACTCCTCGAAAACATTCACTACAGCACGGAATGGATATATGAGGTTGCACAAAAAATTGCAAAGGATTGAACGTGAATAATGTTGCTAATCTTAGTAGTTCCGACAAAGCAGACCTTTTCAATGAAACAGCTGCACGCACGGGACTCAATCCTGTTATTATCGAAAAGGATTTCTGGGTTTGCTGGATACTTAAACAATTATTTACAATCAAACAATTTACCGGGATGTTTATTTTCAAGGGCGGAACAAGTTTATCCAAATGTTTTAATTTGATCCATAGATTTTCAGAGGATATTGATATTGCGGTGGATTTTGAAAAACTGGGTTTTGTTGACGAGAAAGACCCACGTCGAGTCGAACTTTCACATACAAAACGTACTGTTTTGCTCAATGAAATGTTGACGGTATGTCAAGAGTACATCGCGAGAGAATTAGTTCCCATATTGGGTGCAAGAATTAAGAATGTTTTAGGAGTGGATGATTGGCAGCTCCAGGTTAGTTTTAATGATCCGAACACTGTTGAATTTGAGTATCCCAGTTCAATAGAAGCCAAGCTAGATTATATCAGGTCGCGGGTAATCCTTGAATTAGGTACGCATGCAGAACCTGTGCCTAACGAACATTATGATATTACCCCATTTGCGGCAGAGTCTTTTCCAAACTTGTTTGCCGAGCCCACGTGTTCTATCGCGACGGTTCTTGCCAAGCGGACGTTTTGGGAAAAAGCAACAATTCTTCATGCAGAATATTATCGGCCGTTGGACAAGCCGCTACCGTTACGTTATTCGCGTCATTATGCCGATGTTGCCGCTATGAGCCAAACTCCGGTTGTTGACGAGGCATTTGCAGATATTAGATTGCTGAAAAGTGTAACAGATCACAAAAACATGTTTTACCATTCCGGCTGGGCCAAATATGGGCGTGCGCAACCAAGAAGTTTTCATTTGATACCCCGCGATGAGAGATTGCCCATAATTAGGCGTGATTATCGAGAAATGTCAGCTATGTTTTTCAATGAACCGTCCGAATTCGAAGCTATTATGTCACAACTTTTATGTCTCGAAAAACGGATAAATAGTTTATAGCTGAATCGCAATAGGTTGTTTGGGAATTTGTTAATGGATCGTAGCGATAAACGAAAACTCGATCAACTCTGCAAAGAGTTAGTTGGCATAGATTCGAGACGGGTGCAAATTATCCGGGAAATAAATCAGCTTGAAAGAGAACCAGAAGTCCCGTGTCAAGCCAGTAAGGATACCGCAAAGCAAATATGCAATGCTTCTCCTGCGACAGCTAAGATTCGGTTATTCCGTAGTTTGTTTCGAGGTCGGCAAGACGTTTATCCAAGGCGATTCGAAAGCGTAAAAACAGGGAAGTCGGGCTATCAGCCTACGTGTAAAAATGAGTGGGCTCGAGGGGCTTGCGAAAAGCCGAAAGTTAAATGTTCCAATTGTAGTTATCGAGAGTATCTTCCGGTTACGGATAAAGTCATCGAATGGCATTTGCGGGGTAATCATTACAGCAAAAGTGAAGTCAGAATTTATGACTATGTTGATATAAAAGTTCCGATGCTTTCCAAAATGTTTGACCGCAGGTTACGCGGTTATAAGGCCATTGGTTATGAGATGGCGGATAATGTACAATAGATTGGAAATTTACTATAAAGGATGATGTAGGCATGGCAAAAACAGCAGTGAAATCCAAAGCGAAAAGAAAAACATTGAAGGGCAGAAAGATAAAAAAGAAGGTTCCGCGTCTGAGAAAGCCTGAAGACATGTCATTGGAGCAATGGCAGGTGGCTTTGCGAAAACAGTTTGCCAAGGAGCAAAATTTTCGGCTTAAGAATATTGGCGAAGAACCGATTTTTTCAGAATTTGTCGTTACAAATCCGAAAACCGAAGGTGAATATCGCGTTGCAATTCGTGGGCAAAAACTTGGTGACAATTACTGTTCATGCCCGGATTTAGCGGTTAATACACTTGGCACATGTAAACACATTGAGTTCACACTGGCCAAGCTGCTGCGAAAACGTGGCGGCAAAAAAGCATTTGAAGAAGGTTTTCACCCGCCTTATTCAGAAATCTATTTGCACTATGGCCCCAAGCGGGAGGTAATATTTTCTCCGGGGACGAAATGTCCCAAATCCCTTCTGGAGCTTGCATCGCGTTACTTTGGTAAGCAGGGCATTCTGACCCAGCAGGGTTATTCTCAATTTGACACGTTTATGCGGAAGGCTGGGGCAATCAAGCATGATCTGCGATGCTATGATGATACGATAGATTTTATCGCTCAGGTAAGGGATCAGAATATTTTAAGGCAAAGAATTGAAAAAGCTTTTCCCGGTGATGCCGACAGCGTCGCATTCAAAAAACTATTAAAAGTTTCATTATATCCTTATCAGCGTAGCGGGGCATTGTTTGCCGCCAAGGCCGGGCGTAGCCTGCTGGCTGATGATATGGGTCTTGGAAAAACCATTCAGGCAATTGCCGCCGTTGAGATGTTGGCCAAAACGGTTGGCATTGAGCGTGTGCTGATTGTATCTCCGACTTCGTTAAAATATCAATGGAAGCAGGAGATCGAAAAATTCTCAGGCCGGGCCGCTCAAGTAGTGGAAGGTTCTCTCACAAAACGTACCGAACTTTACGGCAGTGATTCTTTTTATAAGATCGTCAATTACGAAGTTGTTCGTCGTGATCTTAACCTCATCAACAATTCGGCTCCTGACATGATTATTCTTGACGAGGCCCAGCGGATAAAAAACTGGAAGACTCAAACGGCACAGGCAGTAAAAAAGCTCGATTCAAAATATGCACTTGTACTTACGGGCACGCCGTTGGAAAACCGGCTGGAGGAGCTTCATTCCATCGTGGAATTCATAGACCGTTTCCATCTTGGACCGTTGTTTCGTTTTATCGACGAGCATCAGCACGTAGATGAAGTCGGTAAAGTGATAGGATATCGTAACCTTTCAAAAATTGGTAAATCATTGGAACCGATTCTCATTCGACGTACTAAGAATGAAGTTTTAAAAGAATTACCGGAACGGCTGGATAAGAACTATTTTGTTCCAATGACCGATCAGCAGATGCAGCATCATGAAGAAAATCGAGAAATAGTCGCTCGCATTGTTGCCAAATGGCGGCGGTTTGGATTCCTGTCCGAAACTGACCGGCGGAGACTTATGATAGTTTTGCAGAATATGCGGATGAGCTGCAACAGCACCTACCTTCTCGACAAAAAAACGGATTTTGGAAACAAGGCCGATGAACTTATTTCCGTACTCGACGAGGTGTTTGAACAGCCAGACGCTAAAGTAGTTATATTCAGTCAATGGTTAAGGACACATGAAATCATTATAAATCGTCTTAAACCACGGAAATATAATCACGTGCTGTTTCACGGTGGAGTTCCCAGCGTTAAAAGAAAAGATTTGATATCGCAATTCAAAGAAGACCCTGATTGCAGAGTATTTCTCTCAACGGATGCCGGCGGGTTAGGGCTAAATCTGCAAAACGCCTCGGTAGTGATCAATATGGATTTGCCATGGAACCCAGCTGTGTTGGAACAGCGAATTGGACGGATTCATCGTCTGGGCCAGCGTAAACCAGTACGCGTGGTAAACTTTGTAGCCCAGGGAACAATTGAACATGGAATGCTCTCACTGCTGTCGTTCAAACAATCCCTTTTCTCCGGCGTTCTTGATAATGGCCAGAATGATGTTTTCCTCGGCGGGACACGTCTGAAACGCTTTATGGATTCGGTTGACCAAGCTACCAACGCTATCCCTGACTCAATGCCTCAACAGGCCAACGTAGCAGCAAATGGCGATGGCGTTGAACCGGGATCGATAATTCCAAGTGAAACGAAAAAGACACAAGAGGGTGCGGCATTGAATGAACAGCCTTTTGGTGAGTTGATTACAATGGGCTTGTCTTTCCTCGACAAGCTTGGCGATACTCTACTTGGAACCGAAAAGCAATCAAGTGAACCCATTTCAAAGATATTTTCAGAAGTGAAAATCGAAACGGATAAAACTACAGGCCAGCGTCATTTGAAACTGCCGATACCTAAAAAAGAAGTCTTTGCCGGTTTAGCTAATCTGTTCAGCGAACTTTCAAAGAAGATGTAATACAATCCGGAATCTCCGATTTGAGGGCAGTTTGAGGACAATGGGCATTTAGAAATGATAGTGGGTCATGCAAGCTGTGAATAACGGTTCATCCGCTTAATGCGTAGGTAAAGGGTGTACAAAAAAAGGTTCATCCGCTTAATGCGTAGGT
>JAGLON010000071.1 GCA_023138975.1 Candidatus Zixiibacteriota bacterium | reverse complement strand
CAAATCCTCTCACCCCGATAAGATAATCTGCGAAACGAAGTGAGCTAGAGTATTTTATCCCCGAGCTTTCGCGAGGGGGTTGATGATGTCAGAGGTTTCCTACACTTCGTATAGGACTATACCAAATCCTCTCACCCCGATAAGATAATCTGCGAAACGAAGTGAGCTAGAGTATTTTATCCCCGAGCTTTCGCGAGGGGGTTGATGATGTCAGAGGTTTCCTACACTTCGTATAGGACTATACCAAATCCTCTCACCCCGCTTTTAACCTAATCAGCTTAGAAATCGTTATCTAGATACCGCAAATAGCTATAATATTCACTGGCATATCTCTTTGACTCAACAAGTTATGCTCTGTTTCTAATTATTTCAACTCCTGAACTGTTAATATATGCCCGATTTTTCCGACATCAATACTAATCATGTCGTGGTATGAATATGCCTATATCATGGTAAAAGCTAAAGAAATAGTGCTTTGAACATCTTTGTTATTTCATGAACTAAGGGGTAGCTTTATGAGTTTTCTTAAAAATCTAAGCATTAGAAATAAGCTCTTTGCAATGGTTGCGATTCCATTAATCTGCATGCTGTTTCTTTCTGTCAACGAGGTTATCCGCAAAACTTCTATAGCCAATGAGATGGAACAGCTTGAGGTCTTGGCAGAATACGGACAACACGTTAGTAAACTCATACACGAGACCCAGAAAGAACGAGGTGCTACCTCAGTTTTCTTGAACAGCAAAGGAAAAACATTTGGACGGGAGCTGGCCGCACAAAGAAAACTCACTGATGAAAATTCAGTGGCGTTAACAAATTGGGTCGACAAACATAACATTCAGGGATTTGGGCCAACGTTCATGTCTACCCACAGTCAGGCAATGACTAAATTGAAATCTCTTTCGCAAATTCGAAAACGCGTCGATAACCATGGCATCAGTCCCAAGGAAGCTATTTCGATATATACATCAACAAATACCACCTTTCTCGATGCTGTACAGAATATTATCGCCCTCGTAAAAAATAAAGACATCTCCCAGGAAACATTTGCCTACCATTCCTTCTTGATGTCAAAAGAACGGGCTGGAATTGAACGGGCAGTCGTCAGCGGAACGTTTGGTGCCAGAGCTTTTACAGAAGGTAATTTTGAAAAACTAATTAAACTAATCACTGAACAAAATACTTATCTATCTGAGTTCGTTCAGTATGCCACTCCGGAAGTATCACCCTTTTACAACTCAAAGATTTCGGTTAATGCCATAAAGGAAGTAGAACATCTACGGCAAATTGCATTGGATAAGCATTTAGAAGGTAATTTTGGAATAGATGCCGGAGACTGCTTTAACAAATACACACTAAAGATAAATATACTCAAAGAGATTGATGATTACCTTGCTCAAACCCTTGTGAAACATGCTGAAAAACTACACTCAGTAGCCTCTACCGAGCAAATCACCTTTATTATCATAGGTGTTGTTGTCCTTGCCTTAACAATCTGGCTCGTTCTGGTTATCTCCGGAGCTATAGCCATTCCAATTGCAAAAATAAGCGCTATTGCTGAAGATATTTCATATGGCAAAATCGATCATGAAATTGAGATCACATCAAGTGACGAGATCGGTAAATTGGCTTCATCATTCACGCGTTTGATTGACTATTTCAAGGATCTTACCAGTGCGGCTCAGAAAATTTCACAAAATGATCTCAGAATAGAGTTTACCGCAAGGTCGGAGCATGATACTCTCGGAAAATCCTTCCAATTAATGGTCACCAACTTGACAGGTATCTTTAATACGTTGAGTACCAGCGTATCCAGCGTGGTCTCTGCCGCCACCGAGATCTCAAGTACCGCCACGGAGATGTCCCGTGGTGCAGACGATCAATCAAATAGAATTGAACAAATATCGGCTGCTGTTGAAGAGATGGCCGCAACGATTATTCAATCGGCCAATAATGCTGGTGAAGCCTCTGGTTTTTCACAGGATGCTGCCAAAACTGCGGCTGAAGGCGGCGAAATTGTCGGGCAGACGATAACTGGAATGAAGGAAATCGGTACAGAAGTAACCCATTCAGCCGAATCGATTAAGGTGCTGGCATCTTCCGCAGATAAAATCGGTGAAATTATAAGTGTTATTGATGATATCGCTGATCAGACTAATTTACTTGCACTCAATGCCGCGATTGAAGCGGCTCGAGCCGGTGAACAGGGTCGTGGTTTTGCCGTTGTGGCTGATGAGGTCAGAAAACTCGCTGATAGAACCGGTAAGGCCACTAACGAGATTAGTTCCATGATTAGCGGTATGCAGGAGGAAACTCAAGCGGCAGTTACTGCTATGGAAAACGGTGTGGAAAAAGTCGAATATGGCAGAGCCAAGGCTGATAAAGCCGGTGAAAGCCTGGGCAATATCGTCAGAATGTCTCAGAGTGTCTTAGATATGATCAAGCAGATTGCGACAGCCACGGATCAACAATCAATGGCAGCCGAAGAGATCAGCAAAAGGATTGAGGATATCAACAAAGTAACTAAAGAAACTGCGGAAGGCGCAAAACAATCCGCAGAAGCCGCGGAAGACTTGAACAAACAGGCAGAAAACTTGAGTGAAATCGTGAGCCAGTTTAATGTCAATTAGGTACAGCTCATTAGTTTGCTGAAAATGTTAAAGGGGGCAAATACAGCCCCCTTCTCTATTTAATACTTATATTTCCTACTTTTAGCTTGAAACGATTACTATATTCTTGTATTATTGCGGCGGCAATCTGATATGCCCCCGTAGCTCATCTGGATAGAGCATCTGCCTTCTAAGCAGAGGGTAACAGGTTCGAGTCCTGTCGGGGGTACCATTTTCCAAGGGTAACAGGTTTCCCCTCGCTTCGCTAAGGGGACTATAGCGAGTCCTGTCGGGGGTACCATTTTCCAAGGGTAACAGGTTCCCTTTCCTACGGTAGGACTATAGCTCCCGCGCCTATATGCAAAGATTATATCCAACAAAAAAAAAGGGCGCTAGAAAACAGCACCCTCATAAATATTAAAATGTAATAATCACTTTGGCAACAGGCTTTCCTGATTCTACCTTAAGTACTGCAAGAATTATGAACCGTTTTATCAACAACGCCTACCAATTGCTCAATAGATGACAATTCAAACACGACGAGAACAGTACCGACTATTTCCAAATCTTTAACAATGAAGAATGCGTTAGCGGAAACTACAATATGCTTACGTTCTTCTGAAGTACAGTTAAGCTTATCGGCAAACAATTCATCAGGTGACTTGAGATGATATGACGGAACTTCATAATTCAAGTGATTGGGGAAAATGTGAGACCAGAGACCTAAAAAACTATTTATAATTATGTTACCAACTTCTGTAATAACCTCCTCAGTCTGAACATCGGCACTTTCTGCATCAAGCTCTTCTTCGAGTAATTTAGCCGCCAGGTTTTTGGCGCTTTCATGGGAAAATACTAAATACGCATCTCCCGAAAGTGATCCAGAAAATCCCTGCTGAACGGCTGAGACTTTATCAGCATTTAGTTTCTCAAGGCATTTATACATAGCATTAAGCTGACAAACATCAATATCGGGAACTTTCAATCTAACTTTTGCACCAACCATCTCACTAAGAGACGCGGCTCCCTGGCCAACTCCGATGTTTATCAATTCAGTCAGGTAATCTTTTTGAGCTTCAGTAAGCATATTCTACTCCTATTTCCCTTGCAGACAGATATTTACTGCCCGCTCCAGTTGTTCATGCTTAAAGGGTTTATTTAAAAATCCTTTTGCACCCAATTCCTGACACTGTGTTTTTGTATCTTTTTGAATATCAGCCGTAACTACAACGGTAGGTATCTGACAGTCGTTTTTCCTCATTTGTTCCAAGAGCTCAATGCCGTTCATGTTTGGCATAAGTAAATCAGTGATTATACAATCAGGCTGTTCTGCTTCAATCTTTTCCAACCCGTCACAACCATCGACCGCTTCTACCGTGTCATGCCCCATTTTCTTAATACTTTTTGTCAGCCATTTCCTTTGGAAGTTTGAGTCATCCACGACTAATACTTTGGCCAAAACCCACTCCTTGATTTATCGGACAATACGTTAATAGATCCCATATTAACAAAACACGACCAGCGACGCTGTACAATGCGGGTAAAAGAAAAGAACTTAGTACAATCATTCTAATATTTACAAAAGCCTGGTTCGTATTCATCGACAGAGTTCCTTTTCTTGCCCCCCGTCTTCAGTTTCATAGAATACTCCCGAGTCCATATTATGTGGACCACATAAAATTTATCGGCATAATTGCGTCATCTGTTAACTACAGCTTTACCAAGAATCTCAGAAAAGCAAAATTGACATAATCTTCAGAAGATTTGTGCAATACTAGATTATCAATGTTTCTCATTGAAACATTGGGCTTAATATATTACTTTTGTCCTACCTTAACTTGGAGGAGATTATGAAGACCAATAGGCTTACTTTTTCTCGTTTTTTCATCCTCATGTTATCTCTACTGCTTATTTCTCAAGCATTTGCTCAAGAGAGTTCTTCTGATTCGAGCAACATTGACTACAATGAAGGTCCTCATGTTTACTGGCAAAATGACTCAACGATAAATGTTCTTTATTATTGCAGCGATTCATTAATAATAAACAGCTTGGCCTATTCCAATTCGCTTGAATTTTCAGGTCTATGCAATGACAGTCATGTAATGTATAAAATAGCCTCCAACTATACTCAATATCCAAGCTATAGACTTGGCTCAGTACCCAGAATTTTCGCTGTCAGTGACCTGCATGGGGAATTTGAGTATTTTGAAGAACTTCTCGTCAATGCCAAAATCATAGATAAAGACAGGCATTGGATATATGGCGATGGTCACCTGATTATAGTTGGCGATGTGTTTGACCGGGGCGATAAGGTTACCGAATGCCTATGGCTGATTTATCTACTTGAACAAGAAGCGATTAAAGCCGGAGGACAAGTTCATTTACTATTGGGGAATCACGAAATCATGGTTCTTCGCGGCGACGACCGGTATATTCATGAAAAGTATCTACAGGGTATCTCCCGTAAATCCAGAATTGAGCACCGGGATCTTTTCGGACGCGACATGGAGCTTGGCCGCTGGCTGCGAACTAAACCTGCGGCTTTAGTGATAAACGATGTGCTATTCACACATGGTGGGATAGCCCCCTATTATGCTCAAAACAGCTTTAACTTGGATTCATTGAACCGATTAGCCGCCAATTGTATCGATATATCCTCCGCTGAAAAAGCTTTTGATGATGAAAAGAACCATTTTTTACGCAGTCTTGGTCCGTACTGGTATCGAGGCTATCAAATGTCTATAGAGAGCAGGTATCCAGAAACGACTCCGGACGAAATGACATCAATTTTAGATTATTATAAAGTGCACACAATCGTTGTCGGTCATTCGGAGAATGATTCCATCATGACCTTTCAAAATAATCGTGTTATTGGGATAGATGTCCCTGTTTTTGATCTTGATGGCCTCCACGGGCTTCTCATAGAGGATGGAAAGTTTTTCATAGTTAATCAGCAGGGAAAGACATCCCTGTTAAAGTAGTTTTGGTCTTGCCTGTCGTAGTGAAGCAATTAACAGTCGTTTGAATTATTGACCTGAGTTCTAATTGAAGTTTAAGTTGATGCGATTCTAACGATGAATAGCCAGAATTTACTCTACCCATGTTTTCCAGATATCAGGTTGATATCCGACTGTTGCCTTACCTTTGTAACGAACAATCGGAGTTTTAAAAAGTAGCGGGTTCTCCAATAGCTCCTCAATGATACTAAATTTCATGTATTTGAATCCACGCTTTTCATATTCTCTGCCTTCGGTATTAATTAAATCCTCTGGAGCAACACTATTACAAATTGATTTAAACTCACCCGGACTGATTTCTTTTTGCCTGATATCTATTACTTGAATTCCGATTCTTCTTTCCTTAAAAAACCGCTCTGCTTTCCGCGACTCTTTACACTTTTTTGTTCCGAATATCTGGACAATCATCGTCTCCCCTTCCTTCGAATAACAAGTATATTGCCAATCTTCCACTAAATCAACTCAAAATATCTATGGTATTGTCTAATCCCCTCAATTTCTAATCGAGATTAGTCGATACTAATAAGATAAGGACCATTATTGCAATTGGAGATTATCATGGCCATTTTACGACAAGCACCGCCAAAGGTAAAAACAGCTGACAAGTCGATGTATATCGCTGATGAAAAAATAGACCGTAAAGGTAATGCCTGGAAAAAGCAAGCTGTTTGGATTCGAGGCGAGTATCTCGGAAAAATGAAAGTTATTTCTCACTTTGAAAAGAAGGATACTCAACAGATACTTGATGAAGCCCTCAGCATTTACATAAACCGCCATTGGAATGACTCAATGGCTGTAAAAAAAATGATACAGAAATCCGGATATTAGAATAATACAAATGCCGCTGTCTAAAGAAACACAGGATGCCGTTGCTCATGAGCTGAGAAAGGACTTACCGCTCATGGACATAGAGAAGATTAAAAAGCAATTTCTCGGCTGGCTTGCGAAATTGAATTTCCCGGCCTACCCGGAAAAAGAGACATGGGAAGATTGCTTAAATATTATTCCGCACAATGAAGGCGGCAAAAATTTGGAATCTGGTGTCAAAATCAGATTATCTCTGACACTTTATACTCAAGCCAATAAATACCTTTTATCTATCATGGAGTGTTTTGACCCTGAAGCTCGCGGTTATTATATTTTTACAGTTCATACAAATTGGGATGAAAACGAAAAGCGTCTTTTAAAACGGATTGATAATCAATATGTCAAAGAGTTTGATGGTAGTCTTAAGGCCAAACATACCGTCTGGGCACAAACATTTTCTGAAGACAAACTTCATGAAGCTCTGGATGCTGGAGCAGTAGCTATTTTGTCACATGAACTTATCGGCGCTCCGTTAGAGAAGACTGACGGAAATTCCATTCAGCTTCCATCGTATTCGGCCCCCGCTTTTATAGAAAAAACCGACGACGATAATAGTATCCTGTAGTTCTCATCCAGTGACACTATCCGAGGCAGTATTTTATGCATCTTTATATAGCTTAATAACAGGCGCCATATAGAAGTATTCAAAAATTGCTTTTATCTTACCATTGACGTTTTCCATTTTTAATAAGCGCAGTTTGGCAAAGTGACCATCCTGAGTTTCAACAGCATAGACATGGCCGACATTCATCTCGACCTTATCCAGTGCTTTGCCTGATACTGATATGGTCTCAATATCTCCCAGATTATCCGCTTCCCCCAGAGAATAAATCTTGCTCACACGGTTAATCTCACTTACGCGAAGCGGCGAGCAGAGGTACTTTTTACCATCCTTACTAAAAAAATAAAAATCATTTTCAACAGCGTCAGTGGCACAATAGGTATCGGTTACAAAACTGAATCCGGATTTATCGCCGGAGTATGATTCCATTATCTCAATCGTTCCCTGCGGATAACAAATCATCTCAATTTCATTGGACGGCAACGATAAAGTGTTGTCGCTGTTTTGGACACGAACGTGAACATAAAACAACTGTGCCGATGGGATAGCCTCGAACTCAAACGACTCCCATTTTATATCCCCTTCCGGATCGCCCGGATATAATTCAATATTATAGGGTTTTATATTATCCGGCATCTGATGTCCTGGATACATTTTGGCCAGAGGTGTCGGCGAATAGTAGATATTAAATCCACGCATAATTCTGGTTTCAGTAGGACACCCCGGATCCCAAGCAATTTTCACATAATGACTACCGGTAGCCTCTATTGTAAGTGAATGGGGATTACACTTCTTTGATTCGTCTGGAGATGTTTTTGGACCACATCCCAAAACCAGCATTGTTATCATTGCCAAAATACTAATGGCGAATATATTTCTAATCAAAATTACCTCTTTAACTGAACATTGTTTTTTCTGTCTATATCGGCGAATGTTGTCACAGAATTATACAATCATCCGCCTAAATATCCCGATCGGCGGGACCGGTATATTCATAATTTGGATTACTAAGATTACGCAGCGGTTTTTGTGTTGTCATTTCTTCATAGGCATGGGCAATCATTCCCGGTACCCTCGACATAATAAAGAAGCCTTTGCCTATTCTCCAATCGAACCCCATATCGGATATTACTGCCGCAATCGCGCCATCAATGTTAATCGGCAATTTCTTTCCCTTGACTTTTTCAAACTCTTTCTCGATAGCCTTTGCCAGTGCCGTATGCCTGCCCGAAAACTCCAATTCATCAGCCAATTCAAAAAGCTTCACTGTTCTGGGATCAGTTTTATGAAGTAGATGCCCCAATCCCGGCATTCGGTTGTTATTTACGCACAAGTCTGACACTAACTCTACGGCAATCTGGTCAATGTCACCCTTCTTGGCCACCCATTCCTGCAAGATACGAGCCGACTGTTCAATCGCGCCACCGTGAGTATCACCGATTGCCAAAACACCTGCGGCAACGGCGGCGTTGAGAGGATTCCCTGACGAAACTGTATTTAACGCTCCCAAAATCGAAGGAGGTGACACACCATGATCAATCGAGGAAATCAATATGGCATCCATCATCCGGGTTTCTTTCTCATCAGGAAGCTCTCCCCGCAAGACCAAATATATCGACTGAGCGAAAGACAGTTTTCCCATCATTTCGACAATATCGTATCCCCTCACTCGAATTCTTCCGGGGCCGATATCGCTAATGGCGGTCAGCCATTTATCCTCGTTCATTTTCGGTAGATCCTCATATCTTTCACCGGATCATCATCTACAAGCCCTTCCGGATCATTGCTGTTCTCACGGGCAAATTCAATCCAGCTTTTCTCAAACTCATCAAGTGGTAATTGGAAGATCGTCTCAATAGAACGCCGCCATTCGACCGATGATTCGGCCAGCATAAACAGCCTATCAAGCCCGTAATTATACATTATAAAACCGCATAGAGATGCTGATTCAGCCCGGCGCCCCACAAAATCGAGTGAATCAAACTTTTGGGAATCACCCAGCGCCTCCACACCAAAAAACAGATCGGAATTGACCCGGCGATTGGTTTTATCATGATAATTTAGACCTGAAAAATCGAGAAGAAAAGGAATACCCTCATTTATCGCGTTAAATTGTCCCGGCTCAAATCCGCGTTTCCTGAGCAGGAACTTCGTTAATTCATATCCATATGGGTATTTATTTCCCCAATGTATTGTGGAATCATCCGAAAAGGGTGTTTGCCGACCGGTGATTGTTTTGTCCTCATTTCCGGCAGTATAAACATACATCCGGATTTTTCCTTCCGGAACAGGCATCTCGAGATACGCACAAAGATCTTTAAGGAAGCGTTCATAGTTTTTGGCTAATACGGAGATGTTCTCGGCATATTCAGAAGTTGGCGATACCCTGAATGAAAAATGCCCATAATCATATTTTAGCCAGCTATCGTATTGGGACATATCAATTTCAGGTTCTCTTTCACCGCAGCCTGAGATTAAGCCCACACCGCAAAGAATGAACAAGGAGACTAATATAATCCGCAGTTTAATTCTCAGACCATGTATTTTCAAGATGAAATCCTCCGGCGTTTTTCTTTCAGACCAATATCCTGCATATTTTACGCTTTTTTGAGTAGTTAGTCAATATTATACAAAAGCCCCGCAGGTGCGGGGCTAAGGAAATTTGCACACAGGATTGCCCAATAGCAATTCCTTATTGGAGGTGTGTTTTATATTTTTTCGTAAACCAAAGCCTTAGTCGGACAAAACTGAACACAGGCCGGAGTTCCTTCGCAAATATCGCATTTAATAACTTCATCATGAACATCATCGACCAAAGCACAGCCAAAGGGACAGGCCGCAACACAGGCTTCGCATTTTACACAGCGATCAATATTAAGCTCAATAGCGCCGGTTTCCTCATTTCTCTTCAAAGCGTCGAAGAGACAGGATTTCACGCAGGCGGCATCGTCGCATTGCAGACAAACCACCGGAACATACTTATCCTTTTTATAAGCAATCGGGTATATCCGGCTGCGGCCCGGTTTTTTATCTTTAGCATGGGTAAAGGCACAAGCTAACTCGCAGGTACGGCAACCAATGCAGAGCGACGGAATCACTTTATATCGAAACTTCATATTGCCACCTCCTCAGCTCCGTCAACCAAACCACCCATTTTGAAGGCCAGCTCCATGCGTTTGCAGTCATCACATGTTTCGAAATAATCCGCCGGAATATCCCGCTGTTCGAGAAGATAATCGGCGAATTCGCGTGAGATTGTCTCTTTTCCGCATTTCTTACAAGTTATTAAATCAAATGACTTATTCCAGATTGTGCGTTTACCGTTTTCATCCTTCCAGAGGATAACATTGGTCGGGCATATATGCGCGCAACTGAGGCATCCGATGCAATCGGGAGGAGCATCTCCGAAAGGTGACGCAATCACTTTTTTGTGCCCGCGCATAACAGCCGAAATCGCGCTTTTCCCTAAGACTTCACAGACCCTGGTGCAGGCATAACACATAATACAATTATCGCTGTCAGGAAGAGTATCAAAGCTGGTTTTCATGACACCATGTTCTTCGGCCAGCTTTTGAATGACATCGGAATTAGGACAGCGCGCCAGGAGCATATCGAGAATATTCCTACGGATTTCCAAAACACCCTCGGAATGAGTGCTTACAATTAAGCCCTCCTCGACCGGATAGAGACATGACGTTACATTCTTGGTCCATCCGTCCCAATCCGCCTTGGTAATTTCAACCATGCACAAGCGACAGGATCCGCCAGGTTCTAAAGCCTGATGATCGCACAATGCCGGAACCTCAATACCTTCCCGACGGAGAACGGATAGAACCATTTCTCCTTCATGCGCCTTGACCATTTTACCATTTATTTGAATAAGCACCATATTACACCCAATTATTTAATTTCAATGGAATCAAACTTACATATGTCAAAACAGGAGCCGCACTGTGTACACAGTTCCTGATCGAGAATGTGTATTTTTTTCTTTTCACCGGTAATAGCGTCAACCGGACATACTTTTATACAGGCCATACAACCGGTACAATCGTCGGTGATGACAAATTTAATCAAATCCCGGCAGACCCCCGCGGGGCATTTCTTATCTTTAACATGTGTGATGAATTCATCTTTGAAGTACATGAGTGTACTCAATAGCGGATTTGGTCCTGATTGACCGAGACCGCACAGCGACGCTTTCTGAATCGTGAGTGACATCTTCTCCATCAACTCAATATCTTCCATCGTCCCTTGGCCTTCACATATTTTGGCACATATTTTATGAAGCTGATAAAGACCTTCCCGGCATGGTACACATTTACCGCAAGATTCCTGAACTAAGAACGAAAGGAAATAACGGGCAATCTCGACCATACAGGTCCGATCATCCATTATAATCATTCCGCCCGAACCCATCATCGAACCGGCTTCGGTTAACGAATCAAAATCAACCTTCAAATCAAGCTTCTCAGCCGGAAGACATCCTCCGGATGGGCCACCAGTTTGGACCGCCTTAAACTTGCGTCCTTTGGGAATACCTCCGCCGATATCATAAACTATCTCACGCAGGCTGATCCCCATCGGTACTTCCACCAAACCGGTATTGTTTATTTTTCCAGCCAGCGAAAACACCTTGGTACCGGTGCTCGTCTTAGTGCCAATCTTCGCGAACCATTTAGCCCCTTTATCAATAATAACCGGAATGGTCGCAAATGTTTCGACGTTATTGAGAACGGTTGGCTTATCATTCAATCCCTTGACAACCGAGCGAACATACTTGGCACGCGGCTCTCCAACCTCACCGGCAATTGATTTCATCAGCGCCGAGGATTCACCGCAGACAAAAGCGCCGCCGCCTCGGTTGATTTTAATATCAAAACAGAAATCGGTACCGAGGATATTATCGCCGAGGATACCGCTGTCGCGAGCTTCATCGATTGCGTTTTGCAGAGTTACTACCGCCAGAGGATATTCCTCGCGAACGTAAATATATCCCTGAGTGGAGCCGATACCAAAGGCGCACAGAATCATACCCTCAAGAACTGAATGCGGGTCGCTTCCCATGGTAGTGCGGTCCATGAACGCACCTGGATCGCCTTCGTCACCATTGCAGATAACATAGCGAGGTTCATCATCGACTTTGGCGCAAGTCGCCCATTTCCGGCCGGTGGAAAAACCGCCGCCGCCTCGACCGCGTAATTTGGATTTGCTGACTTCGTCTATGACCTGTTTCGGAGACATGTCAGTCAACGCTTTTGACAGAGCGGTATAGCCGCCGACGGCAATATAATCCGATATTTTGTAAGGGTCGATGGTGCCGACATTCCGAAGTGATATTCGCTGCTGCTTCTCATAAAATGGAATCTTACCATACTCGGCGATACGTTCTTTCGTTTTCTTATCTTTATATAACAACCGATCTATTACTTCATGGTTCTTAATAGTTTTTTCTACAATCTCGGCGACATTCTTTACTTTCACCTTCGTATAAAAAGTACCTTCGGGCTCAATGATAACTAAGGGCCCAAGTGCACAGAAACCATGACAACCAGTCTTAATAGCCGACTCAACCTGAACATCGGACAGTTTTCTCTTTTTTAATTCTTTCTTGAATTCATCATAAACTTCAGCTGAACCATTGGCAAGACATGCTTCACCGAGACATACAAATATCTTTCTTTTCCTGCTGTTATATTCGCGCTGGCATTTCTTACGCCATTTCTCGAGTTTCGGAATAGAATCTATACGCATTCAGACCTACTTTACCAGTTTCAATGCTTTTTCGCAACGAACGTTGCCATGCATTTTATCATTGACCAGAACCGCCGGCGCCATAGCGCATACGCCAACGCAATTTACGACTTCAAGTGTATATTTCATATCCGACGAGGTTTCCCCGGCCTTTATGTTTAACCCGGCCTCAATCTGCTCCTGGATTAAATCGGCGCCCTTGATATGGCAAGCCGTTCCCTGACAGATACGGATAATTTTTTCTCCCCGCGGAACAAGGCTAAAAGTAGAATAAAACGTTGCAACGCTATAGACTTTGCTCAGTGGTACATCGAGAGCCTTGGCTGTTGCAGTAACGCCTTCGGGCGGGATATAATTGAACTTTCGCTGCAAATCCTGCAAAACCGTAATTAGAGCGCTTTTATCGCCGTGGTGTTGATCGATTATCTTTTGTATCTGTTTGACATCGGGAGTCATAAACATTCCTCTACTTGACAAGCTTCTTTGCGAGCTTGCGGCCCTCCTCGAGTGCCGAGTAATTAATCTCCAGTAAGTCTTTTTTCTTACCCAGTTTTTTAGTCAACATGTTCTTGAGCGACTTAAACTTGATGATACCGGTCATTTCGATATAGGCTGCCAGCATAATTATATTGGCAACTTTTGGATTTCCGACTTTGACTGCGATATCGTTTACCGGAATGAGATATTCGGTGAGATCATCCCGCTCCGATGAGACATCAATGAGTGAGCTGTTAATCAATAACAGTCCGTCTTTTTTTATCAAACCACCAAATTTCTCCAGAGACGGACGATTGAACACACAGGCCGAATAAGGATGATTTATAATTGGTGATCCAATCCGCTTATCCGAAACGACTACTGTACAGTTAGCTGTTCCGCCGCGCATTTCCGGACCATAAGATGGAATCCAACAAACATGTTTACCTTCCTCCATCGCCGTATAGGCCAACAACTGGCCGGCGGTCATGATTCCCTGCCCACCGAAACCGGCGAAAACCACTTCATTCTGTTGTGCCATATCAGTCGTCTCCTCTTTCCGGATCGCTGAATACACCGAGTGGGAAATACGGTTCCATGTCAGTTTTAACCCATTTTGTGGACTCAATCGGATTAATGCCCCAGTTGGTCGGACATGTTGACAGGACTTCTACCATCGAGAAACATTTGCCTTCCATCTGCAGCCGAAATGCCTTCTTGATAGCTTTCTTGGCGTTGATAATATGCATCGGCGTAAAAACTCCGACCCGGGCGATATACGAAGGTGTCTTTAAAGTCGAAAGCATTTCAGACATCCGTATCGGAAACCCGGCCTTATTAACGTCACGTCCGGCCGGAGAAGTCGTCGTCCGCTGGTTGGGCATTGTCGTCGGAGCCATCTGTCCGCCGGTCATACCGTATATTGCGTTGTTGACGAATATCGTCGTAAACTTCTCGCCCCGATTAGCGGCATGTACGATTTCACCCATGCCGATTGAGGCCAAATCGCCATCACCTTGATAGGTAAAGACAATCATGTCCGGTCGAACCCGCTTAAAACCGGTAGCCAGCGCCGGCGCGCGACCATGCGGGGCTTCAAGAAAGTCAACGTTGAAGTAATTATATATTAGGACCGAACAGCCAACCGGTGCGACACCGACAGCCCGGTCTCTTAGACCTAATTCATCAAGCGATTCCGCTACCAGGCGGTGGATAACACCATGGGTACATCCGGGACAATAATGGGTTACATTTTCACTCATTGCGTCCGGTCGCTTGAATATTAATGTTGGCGAGCTTGTCATACTTTCCTCACTTCATAAGCAAGTTTTTTACTTCTTGATCCGTAATATCTTACGAACTTTATCTTTGACCTCATCCGGAGACGGTACAACACCACCGGTGCGGCCGAAAAAATCTATTTTCTTTTTGCCCTTCATAATCCGTTCGACATCCTCGACCATTTGGCCGGTACTCATTTCAACGGACAAAACACATTTAATGTTTTTCTTGGAGCCTTCGGCATAGAGCTCTTCCTCAGGATACGGGAAAAGTGTTATCGGCCGGAACAACCCGACACTGACACCCTCTCCTTCGAGCTCATCAATCGCTGTCTGACAAATGCGAGCCATTGTACCGTAAGATGTGATAATGATTTTATTATCATCTTTTACGTTGTACAATTCGCATCGACGCTCTGCCTTTTTAATCTTTTTGTATTTCTCAGCCAAAAGGAAACTATTTTCCTCAAGCTGCTCAGGATTCAAAAACAGAGATTTACAGATTCGAGCTTTGCGGCCTTTGGCTCCTGTTAAAGCCCATTCGATCTCATCGGGATTATTTTCCTCACGGTATTTGTCAGGAAACTCAACCGATTCCATCATCTGACCTATCATACCGTCACCGATAAGCATCACCGGTGTCAGATATTTTTCGGCCAGGTCAAAAGCCCAAAGCATCATATCAACCGCCTCCTGAACCGAAGAGGGAGCCAATACAATAATGCGGTAATCACCATGCCCGCCGCCTTTGGTAGCCTGAAAATAATCCGACTGAGCCGGAAGAATACCGCCCAAACCGGGACCGCCGCGCATGATGTTAACAAAAACTACCGGCAGATGCGCACCAGCCATATACGATATTGTCTCCTGCATCAGGCTGATGCCGGGACTCGATGATGTGGTAAACACACGTTTGCCGCTGGCGGATGCTCCAAAGAGCATATTGCCAACCGCGACTTCCGATTCAGCCTGAACAAAAACTCCATCAACTTCAGGCAAACGCCAGCACAGGTATTCCGCAACTTCACTCTGAGGCGTAATCGGATAGGCGAAATAGTTGGGCGCACCGGCAGCAATTGCCGCTTCGCCGATGGCCTCATTGCCTTTCATTAATCTCTTTGCCATCTCTTACGTCCTCACTAGTATTCAAAAAGGATAAACTGTGAACCGTGTGTGTGAACGTCAATCGCCACATCCGGGCAGGTTATGGCACAAATTTGACATCCGATACATTTAGTAGGTTCTTTTAATTTCGCATAATAGTAACCCTTGAGATTAATGTCTTTCGACATCTCAAGAATATGCATCGGACAGGCGTGAACACACAACTCACACCCTTTGCAATAATTTTTATCTATTCGTACACCGGGCATAAAAATCCCTCACTTAGCTTCAGACATTAATCTGATTTTTCTTTCCGTTCCCATGGTTTGAGCATTGATCGTGTCATGGGAAGCACCGGACAATCAAATTCCTGCTTCATGTGCTCAAACACAGTGTGTTTTCCACTTATAAAAAAAAGCGGTAAGCCTGATTCGGCGCTAACCGCTTGAGAAAGTTCATAACCTTCCAAAATAACATCAAGGTCAGTTTCTTCAATCATATGGCTGTTGGATACCAAACCGGTAAATTTCAACTTGGCTGTTAATTCAATCCTCTGCATAGTTGCCAGGCAACCACTGACATCAGATGTTTGCGGGCGACGACTGTTTAACACAGCGACCATTTCATAACTATCATCAACGAAAAACGAAGAGATTGAGCCAAGCGCTTTGGCACCCTGAGAATCCCCGCCAACATCAAGAATCAGTAGTCCCTCATGAGACTCAACAAGTCCTTTAATTTGCGGCAGAAGGATCGGCAAATCAGCATAGAATTTCCCGCCCGTCGGACATACAACATGTACACCCAAAGCCTCCATCTCTTCCAGAACCTCACGGCTCCGAAAATATGGATTGACCAAATCAAGATCGACTAAGGTGATGGGAGTTTTGTCGGTTGTTGTAAAATACTTGGCCAGATTGACCGAGACCTCGGTTTTTCCACTGCCAAAACCACCGATGATGATGATAATCTTCTTTGATGTATCCGGATAGCGGTAACCCGTTAAGGTCTTTTCCATGACTGTCAAACCTGTCATAATCTATGGTGGTGCCGCACTAAAAAGTTTAATTCGGAGTTAAATTGAATGCTATCAGCTACCCCGAAGAACGTTAAATCCATTGGTGACAATATCAAATAATTCACTGGCAAAGTCAAGCCAAGCTGTGAAATAAATCACTTATTCTTCATGAATGTTTCTCAAATACGGAATCATGATAATGATTATAAACACTTAAGAGACATAACGATAAAGAATATTATACTTTTTGTATTCTGATTAGCGTTTACTAACAAAAGTGTGACTATTTTGACTTATTTACCCTCTCGGGCTGGCATTAAATCAGGGTCGGATTTCACCAGACGCTCTATTATTGAAAGCCCTTTATGCCCCACATACGCCTCTTCCATAGTATAAATCGGATCGGAAAGAGCTTTATCAAGGGAAATAAAGTCATACCCATTATCTGAAATGGCCTGAAGCAAATCGTTTAAGAAGAAAGCATTTAGCTGATTGGCATGAAGAAGTAAAACATGATTTATCGGTCGCCCAAGTACTTTTTCTGCAAGCCCTTCGGCTTCCTCTAGTTCAGCAATCATATGCTCAATATATTCATAACCCAATTGAGCCATTTTGGTTGAATCCACCGTTTCAAACAGTTTCTCAAACTGTAAATTGTAGATATACTCGTCGTTATCAACGGAGACGGGAACGTTAATCAATTTATTGCCTTCGAGATATTTTTCAACGGCATCTTTTTTAGTAAAAGTATCGCCTTGGTGAAGCAGAGGGTATCGGAAGTACCTGTTTTTTTGCTTATATGTGGCAAGCAAAGGCTCAATTATTTCATGTCCCTTTTCAATATCCTGGATATATAGTTTAACCGGAATGTCGTTTAGGTCCGGGTGAGAATAAGTGTGGCTTCCCAATGTGTGACCGGCTTTTAACCATTGCTCCAGTAAATCAAAATGATCATGAATATTGTTGCCGATAACAAATCCACCCGCCTTAACATTGAACTCAGCCAAAGCGCCCAATAATTCATCGGTAATAACCATTCTATCAAAATGATCATGTACACGAACGACCGGAAGATCATCAAAAGTAATACAGATGTATTTGGGTTCCGCCTTCTTTGATTTTTGAACCGTATCAGATTGCCCAAATATCATTCCGGTAAAAGACAAGAACACAACGATGCCGAAGGTTAGCTTCTTCATGTTTACAGTGTAGCCGGTCACACCTGTTCGGTCAATTAAAACATTTCGATGATTGAGCGGGTTGACAATCCGCTCGGTGTATTCTATTTTAGTACGTATATTTTCCAAGAGGGATAAATTTGAAAGCCGTATTTCGTATGCTATATGCCGTTCTCGGAATCATCGCCAGTGTTTATATCCTTATTCTGTTTTATGTGTATTTTCAACAGGATAAGATGGTTTTTTATCCAACCTCTGAGATTGAGGCGACACCGATCCAAAGCGGGCTTGAATATGAGGATGTTTTTATTGAAACCGAAGACGGTGTAAAACTTCATGCTTGGTACATTCCAGTTGAATCTCCGGCAGCAACGATGATTTTTTGTCACGGCAACGGCGGCAATATTTCTCATCGCATTGAATCAATTGAGCAGTTTCACGCACTTAATATCTCTGTATTCATATTCGACTATCGCGGGTACGGGAGAAGCGAAGGCGAATTATCGGAAGAAGGCACCTACAAAGACGCCGACGCCGCCTGGGAGTATTTAACTAACACTAGAGAAATTCCAGCTAATTCAATAATTAGTTTCGGCCGTTCACTTGGCGGAGGCATTGCGTCATGGCTGGCTGATAACCGTGAAGTAAAAGCTCTAATACTGGAATCCACTTTTACATCAATCCCGGATGTCGCGGCTAAGCATTATCCATTTCTGCCGGTAAAGCTGTTGTCCCGATACCATTATAATTCACTGGAAAGAGTAAAAAGGCTTACTCTTCCTAAACTGTTTATTCATAGTAAAACCGACGATCTTATCCCCTACTCTTTGGGCGAGAAACTCTATCGTGAAGCGATTGAGCCTAAGAAGTTCATTGAAATATCGGGCGGACATAACTACGGCTACTTAAACTCACATAATATGTATATGCGTGAAATAAGCGCTTTTCTAAATTCATTAAATCCTGAAAAATAATCATGTGATCAAAAAAAGAGCCGGCTCCGATCCGGTCTTGGTCACGAGTGTGGCTCTTTTATGGTTCGAATGTGACCCATCGTGGCTGGCCGTGGCGCCGGCTTCTATTATCATTATCGGTCATGTTCGCATCACAATTCACGGTGTGTGATGTGCTATTTTTGCACAGGCCGATACATATAACATTTGAAAGACGGATTGTGGCGCTTGTTTAACAAGTGAAGTAGATTGTCATAAAATGAAGGCTCAAAATCACGGACTCTTTCGAGCGGACCGAAAACAGCTTGAGCGGAATCAAGATATCTTGAAAGGTCATCATCCTGCTTGGGATAAAATAAGAAATAACTCCATTCCTTTTCTTTCCAGGGCGGTGACAGATGTGCTTTTAGCTCTTCCCATTTTCGGATCTGCGCATATTCCGGTGTTTCAAACCCGGCATAGTCCATCGGCATCCACTGTTTTACTTCCGGCTGAAAAACCAGATACGAGGGAGCCTCCTTGGTTTTTTCCATCCATACCAACGGCGAAACCTGCCCGGCATGCCCAGATGAAAATGTCATAAAAAATAAGAGAAGCAAATTTATAGCTACCGACGGTATAACGACCCATTTAAAAAGTGTTTTATTTTTAACTATATATCCATCAGCCTTATACTTCTCCCATAGAGCAAGCGCAGCCATTATTATCATGACCGGAATAATCGGCATAATGAATCGTTCCTGCTGATTGAAATGACTCATATGACATATGATAAACGACATTGAGCTAATAAACAACAACAGGTGCCGCTTCATAAAACCAGGCCGAAAGAATAAATAAAAGACCAATATTGAAAATGGAGGCACAAGAAACGCGAGCAGCTCAGCCGGATACATAAGCGGAACAGTCTTATAAAGCGCCCCCAAAGATGAATCCCTCGTTAGAACGCGAACTGTTGATGAGGCAAATGAGCCAAGAACAATCAAGTCCAGCAAACCTGACAGAAACAGCATGGCACCGACCGATAATGAATAGACAATCGCAGGGCGGATAGCCTTGGCTTCATACCATAAAATGAATGGGATCGGAAGCGCCGCAAACGCTATTTGGAATCGAATCATCCAGGCAAATCCGGTTATAACTCCAGCCAGAATAAGAAACTTATCGTCGTTGTCTTCATGGCGATACCGGTAAAAATAATACAGCGCTCCCGCCCAGAGATTACCGCCGACAATTTCAATCAGATTGCGCACCCCTAAAAACGGCAATGAGAAATTCAAGGCCACTAATAAACCGGCCAACACCGCCCACTTATAGTTTTTGGAAACAAGACGAACAATGCCAAATGCGACCGCGACCGGGATTAACGAAAACAACATATGGATAAAACGAATACCGTACATCATTACATGCAAAGACTCCGTGCCAGATGCCTGGTACGTTTTCATCACCGCGAACAAACTTAGAGTGTACAGAGGAAATCTGCCGATTTCTTCAGAAGGCCAGTCTTTCCACCGCAAATAACCGTTCTCTCCGGTCGGTCCATCTCTCAGCCAGTCATAAGCAACCTCGACCGAATCAAAATGGTCATCGGAATGAATAAAACCTTGTGAC
>JAGLON010000070.1 GCA_023138975.1 Candidatus Zixiibacteriota bacterium | reverse complement strand
GTAACCTACGGCTAAAGCCGTGGGAAGTAAATTTATAGCAAAATATTGTTATTCAAATAAAGCTCATGGGAATCGAAATGAAAATATTAGCCGTAATTTTTGTAGTCTTAGGGATGACTGGCCTTCTTTATTGTCAAGAACCAGTGGAAAATCAGCAATCTCCGTACGAAAAAGCCTTAAAACTTTATAATGATTTGGAAAAGATAGTAGAAATAGAGTTTGGTGAAGAGAATTTTAGAAAGACAGATGAGTTTATAAAATCTCCAGCTTTTAATGAATTGGTCATTCTTCTCGCTGAAGAAATAAGGCTGAATCCAAATAACGCTGAGGCATATTTACAGCTGGGTAATGTTTATCTGTGGGCTGACGATCCGCATAAGGCACTCGAACTATTCGAACGAGCGGAAGCCGCTGATTCAAGCGATATTCATCCGAAGATAATGATGAAGACCGTAGAAGCGAATTGTACAATGGGAAGGTATTTTGAGGCAAAAAGGGTGCTGGGAATAGCATGGGCTTTTTATCAGGATTCTGAGACAAATATGGCGAATTATTCTATTGCTCAGGAGTATGTAAATAAAAAATGCCGTTTAAAGAATGTAAATACTGCATTTGCAATTCTTCACGAAAAGGAAATTAAGAGCTTAAAAGATTACATCTTTTTTGCAATCGACGAAGACAATTACTTGTCTGCAATAGATGACGCAGATTTGGCACCCTATTTAGCCTTACCCAAAGCAATCACAAATGAGTGGATGACGATAGTTGTATTACCTCAGTCTATTCATACTCCAAACTCATTCAGTATGACATTTGAGAGTGAGTTTCCGAAGGAGTTTTGTTACTTGGAGAATCTTAGTCTTGATAATATGGATTTGGAAGATTCCAGGAAAACAGTCAATGAACATACCAGCAAATTCATGCCAGAAATTACTTTTAATGAGTACAATACTTGGTATGATTGGTCACGTGTCTTACTTACTTTAGATACGGGAGAAAGTATATACGCTTTTATGATTAGTGAAAAATAATCGGTACCCCATGGCTTTAGCCGTGGGGAAATAAAGCCCACCCAAGGCTGAAGCCTTGGGTTACCGGGTAATGGATAATTCTATGTAATATATATTGACTATAAGAAATTAATTTAATAAATACTAAGTGTGATGAATCATTTCAAAAAACATTGGGGGGACTATATAGCGGTAATATCGCTTGTTATAGGAGTTTGGACATTTATTAGTATTAATTTCGTTTCCGATTTAGAAGTTATCGCTGGGAAACAAGCCAAATTTGGTATTGTATTTGAAGATACTGGAATAGATAGTCTTGAATATGAATGTGTGTTTTTAAGTTTAGGGTTTTATAATGAAGGTGGCAAACCAGCATCAATTCGTGATATAAATTTAGTTGTCGAAGTCTTTTCAGAAGGGGCGAAGCTAAGAGAGGATAGATACAAAGTATTTCGTGAAGTTGAAAATATGCTTTTTGAAGCTGATAGCATTAGTCAAGCGCCAATTGTACCAATGATTGTAATGGGCAAGTCTACTTTGCAGAGACAATTTGTATTTACGCCAATAGCTAAAAAAGAAAAGAGAAGTTATCCCGATGTGTTCAATGTAATAATTAGGATAGAGATTATTGAGAAAAATGAATGGGTAGAGTATAATAAATATAAAGCCGAAAATATTATCAATTGTTGGCAAAGGACCGGTCTTTTTAGTGCTAGGTCTATTTATCGCGATTTACAACAGTACTAAAATCAATCTCTCAAAAGTTTAATAATCCCATCCTCATCCAATATCTCTGTCCCAAACTTCTTTGCCTTCTCAAGTTTAGATCCGGCGTTTTCTCCGGCCAGCAGGAAGTCGGTTTTCTTAGATACGGCCGAAGATACTTTACCTCCGGCGTTCTCAATCAGTTTTTTGTAGTGATCGCGAGGTTTCGACAGCGTCCCCGTGATGACAAACGTTTTGCCGGCGATGCCTTCGATCTCTTTTCTTTCCGACGCAAAAACCGGGAATGCCACGCCACCTTCTTTCAAGCGTGATATCATATTCTTGCCAATGTCACCGGCGAAGAAATCGACGATCGACTGCGCCAATATTGGTCCGATGCCGCCGATAGTCTCTAACTCTTCATATGCAACAGCCATTAGCTTTTCAATCGTCCCAAATTGCTCGGCCAGAAGTTTCGCGGCGGTTTCTCCAACACCGGGGATGCCGAGGGCGAAGATGATATTCGGTAGAGGTCTTTGTTTGGAAGCTTCGATCGCTTTTAGCAGATTGGTAGCTTTCTTGTCAGCCATTAGATCGAGGGGAAGTAAATCATCTTTAGTCAGAAAATACAGGTCGGGCGCAATTGTCACCAATTGCTTTTCGGCCAGTTGCAGAGCCAACTTTCCGCCGAGACCTTCGATATCCATACCGCCCTTGCCGGCGAAGTGGAAAATCTTCTCGACCACCTGAGCCGGGCAGTGAGGATTAACACAGCGATAAGCCGCTTCGCCCTCAAAACGTTCGATAGGTTCAGCGCACGAAGGACAAACTTTGGGATAGGTTACTTTTTTGGCATCTTTCGGACGTTTGTCTTCCACCACCGAAACAACGTCGGGGATGACATCTCCGGCGCGGCGAATTATAACCGTGTCGCCGATGCGGATATCTTTTTCGTTGAGTTCGTCTTCGTTGTGGAGTGAGGCTCGTTTGACTTCGACGCCTCCGACCCGAACTGCTTTTAGGTCGGCTACCGGAGTAATCACTCCCGTCCTGCCAACTGAGAAGATGACGTTCTGCAGGATAGTCTCGGCAGTTTCAGCGGCGAATTTCCAGGCCACCGCCCAGCGAGGCGCTCGGCTGACCTGCCCGAGTTCCATTTGATCTTTGAAATCATTTAACTGAATTACTGCGCCATCAATATCAATGGGCAAGTTTGGCCTATAGCTTGCCAATTCCAGTAATTGGCCATAGAGGCTATTCAAGTCATCAATTCCATAAACCTTAAACTGGTTAGGTATTATATTGAATTTTTCCTTTCCAAACAATTTGAGTACTTGCACATACGTTTCCAGACCATGTAAGTCCTGACGAGAAATACCATATGGATAGAAAACCAAAGAACGAGATGCCGTAATGCGGCTATCTAATTGCCTTACTGAACCTGCTGCTGCATTTCGTGGATTAGCGAAAGGGGATAATCCCATTGATACCTGTAACTGATTTAGGCGCTCAAAATCTGCTCTGGGCATAACGACTTCGCCACGTACTTCCAAAATTGGATATTTTTTTGCGGTTTCACCAGATAGTTTCAGAGGTACGGTCTGAATAGTCTTTATGTTTGGTGTAACGTTTTCTCCTGTCTTCCCATCTCCCCGAGTTGACCCAGTTACTAATAAACCATTTTCATAAACTAATTCAATTGCAAGGCCATCATATTTGGGCATAAAAATATACTCTTCATCAACGATAAGCCCAAATCGGTGAATTCGTTTGTCGAAATCTTGAAGTTCTTTAAAGGTAGTTATTTTTTGCAAAGACAGCATCTGGACACGGTGTTTATGAGGTTCGAATTTCTTTGATGGTGCTGAACCGACTCTTTGCGACGGCGAATCAAGGGTGACTAAGTGGGGAAACTCTTTTTCGATTTCGAGCATCCGGTCGAATAGTTTATCGTAGTCGGCATCTTGGACTGTCGGTTTGTCGAGCACGTAGTAGTTATAGTTGTGCTCTTCTATCTGTTTGCGGAGTTTTGCTAGCTCCTTTGCAATTTTGTCGGGGACATTTTGTGTCATGCTGCAATTTACCTTGATTCAAGGTTATCGTCAATCTTAAATAAATCGGTATCCCACGGCTTTAGCCGTGGGAAGTGAATGTCCACCCAAGGCTGAAGCCTTGGGCTACCCGGGTTGTACTTGAGAAATGGTCTTTTATCCCTCTCGGTATCCCACTGCTTTGCCCCTCAACAAGCTGGTATCCCACGGCTTTAGCCGTGGGGGTAGTAAACTCCACCCAAGGCTTAGCTATGAGGCTACCGTGGTTATTGATATCTTTCAACCACCCCCTAACCCCCTCCTTGAAAAGGAGGGGGATGCTGGAGATTTTTATATCCTATTATTTATGACTACTTTTTTGCGTCAGTAGTAGGGCAGGTTCCCTTAGGAACCTGCCATTACCAATCAGGAGCTGGCAATTATCCTGTTTATTTCTTAGATGTCTGTCCCTCAAAGGAGCTCCCGTTCCTTCAGGCCCGTTGGGGCAGGGGAGAGTTTCTCGGCTATTATCGCAAGGTTTTGTGGGCGGCAGACGTCCCCTGTGTTCAGT
>JAGLON010000007.1 GCA_023138975.1 Candidatus Zixiibacteriota bacterium | reverse complement strand
GTCGGGTTGAACGGGTTAGGATAGTTCTGAGCCAGATCGAATGAGGTCGGCAGAGCTCTGATAGTAGTGCTTATAACATTACCATCATAGTCAGCGGCTTCAACTTCGATCAGTTCCAGAGTACCTTCAACCGGAATGTTCAAAATGGTTCCGTCGGTGAGTCTTTCGGTACCGATGTTATAAACCAGTACACGAAGTTCGCCGTTTTCGTAACCATACTCGATGTCCATAGCACTATTGATAGTCGGGGTACCGACTGTACCGTTAACACTGAAGACCAACAATGCGGCACCAGCGTCAACATTAGTATTAAAGACAAATTCGTTACCTTGTGAGGTAACTTCGAGTTTATCACCCGGGGTCGGTTTCGGATAAGGAACCGCATCACCCTGAATAACACGGATCAGGTAAACCAGATCAGCGACTGTCAGAGTGGCGCCGTCAGCGTTTGCATCTGACGCAGCGATAGAGCCTTCAACGTGGGGTTCAAATGCACTCAAACCTGCGATGAAGTAGTTGGTGAACATAACAGCATCGGCTACAGTGTAGTCAATACCGTCCATGTTGATATCACCACGATCATCAATGACTGAGTCACAAATGATATCCACACCACCGTTAATAAAGTCGATGGCGCGAATAGGCATTCCCTTTTCGGTACCTAGGAGACAATCGTCTTCAGCACCATAAGCAGATGGGAATGAGAACGGACTCGGTTTCGGCAAGAACGTTCCTTCAAAGCTGTAAACACCGTCTTCGATGAAGAGAGTATCACCATACTTGGAAGAAATAGTATTGTCGCCGCAATCCATCCAGAAGAACGCTACCGGAGCGTACATGCAGTCATAATTATGATCATTAACTACGAAGAAATTCAATACAGCCAACTGCGTAAGCGTAGTTGAACTAAAGCAGGTAGGGTGATACGGACCATTGTTGGTCTCGGCCAGAGCAACGATGCGGACGGCGCCCGAAGGACAACCAGTACCACAGTTCCCATTGTAACCGTGACGATAGGTGAAGTATTCCCAACCGCAAGCATTCAGAAGAGCGCCAGCTTCGGCGTCAACTAAATTCAGGATTGAATTGTCATAAGTAATCAAGAAATCATAACCACCCATCTCCATGGACTCGTAAGTACCATCGAGATCGATGCTGAGAGAAGTATAGTGACCTAAATAAGCGCCGTCACCATCAGGACCTTCTCCCTTTTCAATTGTTACACGGAACTTCGGCTCGACATGAATGTCAAAACAACATAAGTCGGAGTTTTCAATCGGGCACTCTACAGTGCTCGGAGCGAGATCGGATACTTTAACACAAAGTACGAAATCGCCAATAAAATCGTTAGTTTCGTCAGTGACCCAGGTCACAACACCCGTAATCGGGTCAACCATGGGACTACCCGGACCAGTAAAGGACTCGAGTGTATAAACTAACGCCGAAGGACCTAAATCAGGATCTTCTGCCACTACTGTCGCGGTAGCGGTTTGACCCCATAAAATATTGATGGTCTCTTCTGGGCAATCGGTGAATTCTGGCGGGTTGTTAAGAACCGTAATGTCGAATTCACAGGTAGCCACACCACCGTATTCGTCTTCTACTGTTACTATAACGGTATGACAGCCAATATCGGTCGGGCCGGCGACGAACTGATAAACACCACTGCCGGTATTTATCGATCCAGGACCGGAGTCAAGACCAAATGTAAGGGCGTCACAACCGCAAGCAAGGTCAGGATCATCAGCCGTAAAGGCTATAGTTACACTGTTCGTGCCCCAAGGACCAGTCTTCCAATAAATATCGAAATCTGTGGTCGGGCAGTTAGTGAACATAGGATCTACGTTGACAACATTGACACCACCGCTGCTGACAGGATCAGGAGTGATCATGTTAGCGTCGGTATCGACGAAAATGGTAGAATAGGTATTGCTTCCGCAGTCAGTAGTACTCGGGTCAATTGTAGCTGAACCGAGAAGACAGTCGGAGACAAATTCTAATTCTAGAGTTGCAATCTGACCTGAACCAATAACTAAGTCCGCATCATCGATCTTTACGGCACCAAGACGGAATACACCGCCACCGAGATCGCCAATGGGATAACGCTGATCCAGAACTTCCGGAAGAAGCATACGGTCATCGAAAGAAATAGCCGTTACCACCAGATCTACGCCGCCAGTTGTGGAAACTATCTGACCAACAACATCAAGTGCTGATAGGTCAACATCGTTTTCCACTAATACTGGGACATAAACTTTATCTCCGGCGGGCTGCGGACAAACATCGATTGTACCGAATGTTACTGTATTTGCAGCAAATGCATAGGAAGTCAAAGCCAGAAGCATAAACGAGGCCAGCAATGATAAAATAAGTAGCTTGTTTTGCTTCATTACACTGCTCCTTTAAATTTGTTCAACATGGCGTCGCAAAACAGTAATGACACCATTTGAAATTAAGGAACCTTTTAGTAGAGTATAAACCTCTGTTACAAACGAAGTTTAAACTACATGCGCCAATACCATAAAGATGTTAATTCCAGATGTGAATTATTGACACAAATTGACATACCTCAAGATGTAAACTCAGTTTAATCTCGTGGAAAAGGCTTTTGTAAGAGCAATCATGTAACTGTTGAAGTACCTTTAATGTGAGTACGTATAAAGCTACCCAAGGTGCGCTTGATCCAATATTAGGTGCGACAAAACACAACTAATCCCTAGACACAACAAAGCTAACACATTCTGAGGATTTGTCAAGAGCTTTCTGAGATCAAAGTTTGCACAAATCCATTAGAAATGGGTGCTTACGGAGATCGAAAAGATATATAGATTGGAATTTTGTTCTTTACTATCATGGTCTTCAAAGTCGCCATCGAAGAATAAATTCAGGGCCAGATGGCGATGAACATTCAATGAAGCCATGATTGAGACATTAATCAGATTATATGAGGTTATCAAAACATCCTGTCCGGTATAGCTTCTATTTCCGTAGATTATTTCGGCGTCTATTATACCTAATGAACTACCAAAATTACTAACATGGGTGCCAATCCCCCATTGATTATAATCCTCGGAATAGACTACTCCGTCAGATTCCAGATCTTCAGGCGGCGAATCGGAGCTGAACTCAAACTGTATCTTCGGGCCAAACTCCCAATCACTTAGATGACGAATTCCCTTTATCTCAATCCTTCCCCGCCAGTTATCATGATTGACGATATCCGGAGCCAGATACTTGTACAGAGTAAAAGATGAGAACAGGCTGGCCGCATATCTGTCACTAAATGAGTACCCGATTCGTGAGCCTACATCAAGTGCTCCAAAATCGTTTTGATTCCCCGGCTGAGCATAATCCTTATATTCGGCGGAAATCTCTGCCATGACGTAGCCCTGCATAGTAAAGTTGCTGTACGATAACATGCTATAAAATTGATTATACTCGGCCAAGACCGAGTCAGGGACATATCTTTTAGTAATCGAAGCCTGCCAGTCGATACTCTTGCCAAACTCCGTCAGGGCGATGTTCCCGTTAATCTGACCACCTAATAGAGTATAATCATAGTCTCTATACAGCCTGATGCTCCCCAAAGAGGCATCCGGTTCTTCACTTCCCTTGGGTTCATTGAAACCGACATGCTCAACCGATATCCTCCCCCCCAGAGAAATCTTATCTGAGACTTTCTGTCTCCCCTTAAGATAGCTAAAGATATGAAGATAGCCTGAATTCCCCGTCTCTTCTTCATCTATAATTAATTTGAGTTCAACTTTGCCAAGAAGCTTTATATATGAGTCATACCCACCTAAAGTTATAGCGCTTTCTCCCCGACCTATCCAGCGGTCTTTGGACACCTCTAAATCAGATCGAAAGTAATGTTTATTTTGGGCAGTTTGATATCTATACTGAAGTCCAACTCGAGCTAATAAGTCTTCAATATTATCTTTAGCCAGAACCCAGCTCTCAATACCGTCAATCGATGAAGTATCTATAATCGCATTATAGTACTCCTGTGAAATCAACTGGTACTCTAAACTCGAAGAAACGGATAACCCCTTGTTAGATGAGAAATTAGCAGCCTCAAGAGAATCACTTACGAAGAGAAGAAAAATGACTAAGACGGCTACCCCTATCGTCCTCAAAAACTACCTCTCTAATCGGTTGGAAATCCTGTTTAAAATCTGCCGAGCAGCCTGTAATTGGGCGGCGGCGGTATTAAATTCTCCCCTCTGAGAGAGCAACTCAGCTTTGTTAAGATGTTCTATAGCACTACGATACATCTCTTCGAGCTGATGTTGATGGGATACCGTGACGCCCTCTTTCAACTTTTCGGCGACTCTTTTCAGCTTCGTCAACTCACTTTGTATTCTGGCTGGATCACGCATTTTTTCAGCCAGGCGATACAGAGTTTCAACTGCTCGCTGCATTGCTTTATCAGCCTTTTGGTACCGCCCGTTATCATATAACTCATTGGCTTCCTGCATCTTAATATTGGCGGCTTGCAGTTTTTTCTTTACTTCTTTATTCTCAGAAAGGGATGCTTCCCGGATTCTCTCTTCGAGCTGAAAATACCGCTCAAGTGTATTCTGGTATTTTTTCGTATACTGATTGACACCGCTTAATCTCTGAGATATTTTTTCCAGAGATTTTTGAGCCTGCATTGTCATCTGGAGTGAAGCCTTTAATTTTCCACTGCGGAAAAACTCGACTGCCCGTTTCTGCTTATCTTTTGCGGTATCAAAGAGTTGTGAGATATTGCCCGGTGTTTCCTCACCGCTTCTATTTTCTATTCTATTTATCAATCCCTGAGTTTTTTCAAGCCGTTGTCGAACATAGTCTTGATTTTCACCGGCTTGACGTGTTATCGCAATAGCCCGTTTGGCTCTGGCTCGAGCATCCAGGGTTTTCTGCCCGGCTCGTAATCCCATAGCAACATCCATATTACTAATTGCCACCACAGACATTTTACGGGATACCATTTGAAAGCTTATCGCAGTTTTTAAAACCTGCTCCGCCCGCTTCGATCCACTTTCCAAAACTACGACTTTGGCCTGAGCAATCACTTCGTCGGTCCTATTCATGGCAGCCAATAACCTATCGCCCCCATCTCCAGTGCCGCCATTGCCGCCTCCGCCCTGAGCCAGCAAATCTCCGGTCAATCCGGCAATCAAAGTCAACAAACCAATAATTATCAATAATTTCTTCATATTCGGCTTCCTTTGTATACCGATATATAATCAATAATCATGCCAAACCTCAGCGATTGGGCCACCATAACTAAGAAGCTGTACCACAACCGATTAACCCCGCCAACGATCTTTGTTTCACCGTACCTCGGCGGTCAAGTGTACCCTTACGGACATATTAAGAGGCAATACCGTGTATTTTCATGCGGGAATACAGCTTCCGTCGGGTTATTCCCAAAGTCTTGGCCGCTTCGGTCTTGTTGCCGCCCGCTTTCTCGATTGCCTGTAAAATCATCTCTTTTTCACTATCTCCCAGAGATAAACTCCCTGAAACCGAGACTGTTGAACTACCCGCTATATCCTCATCATCAATACCGATGCAGCCCGGATCAATGGCATTATCCCCAGCCAAAATCACCGCTCTGTCCAAAATATTCTTCAATTCACGGATATTTCCCGGCCAATGATATGAATTTAACAGTGATTTGACCTCGTCTTCAAGATCAGGATGATGAAAATTCTGTTTTTTTAAGAAATACTCGGCCAATAAAGGGATATCTTCGATTCTCTCTCGCAGCGGAGGCATAGTCACTGGAAAAACATTAATCCTGAAGAATAAATCTTCCCGGAATTCCCCGTCTTTTATCATCTGTTTTAGAATACGGTTAGTTGCTGTTACCAACCGAATATCGACTTTAATAACATCGACACCTCCGACTCGAACCAGATTTCTCTCTTCGAGAACTCTCAGGAGCTTGGCTTGAAGCGACGGGGACATCTCACCGATTTCATCCAGAAAAATCGTTCCGCCTTCTGCTAATTCAAACCGCCCCGGTTTTCTTGCGATAGCTCCGGTGAAAGCTCCTTTCTCATGGCCAAATAGCTCCGATTCCAGCAGCGTTTCGGTCAGAGCAGCGCAGTTGACAGCAATAAACGGTTTATCTTTTCGAGGCGACAAGTTGTGAATCATTTTTGCAGCCAGCTCTTTTCCGCTTCCCGATTCCCCGTTAATCAATACAGTGGTGTCAGTTACGGCGACTTTTCCTATCAATTCGAGCATTTTTTTTGTAGCCGGAGCAGTTCCGATAAAATCATCATAAGCCAATGCGTCATAGTCAGCTTCGCGCATTTTTTTGATATTTGTAGTTTTTTGATGATTTAAAAGGCGACTGGTTAGAAGAGTTAACTCTTCGAGTGGGAAGGGCTTGATTAAATAATCCGAGGCGCCCATTTTCATCGCTTCCACCGCGTTCTTAACCTCGGCAAAAGCAGTCATCATTATCACCATTGTCTCCGGGACGTTTTTGGACAACCAGCTAAGAATTTCCATGCCGTCGGGGGCGGGTAGTCTAATATCAGAGACAACTAAATCGTAAGAGTTTTTCTTGAGAAGCGTCATCGCTTCTTTTCCAGTCCCGGCGGTTGTAACCGAATGCCCGGCATCTTCAAGACTGGCCGATATCAACATCGTCATCTTGGGTTCATCATCGATTACCAAAATGCGGCTCATTTTTTTTCTCCCATCGGCAGTTTCACTTCAAAGGTTGTCATGCCTGTTTCGTTTTCTCTAATGATAATGCTCCCTTTATGTTTTTCGACAATCTTATCGCATAAATAAAGCCCTAATCCCGAGCCTTGAGTTTTTGACGTGACAAACGGCTCAAACAATTTTTCCCGCATTGATGGTTTTATACCGGAACCGCTGTCTGAAACTATTATACGAAGATATTCATGGCCGGGCTGAATGTTAAACACAACCTGTTTATCGCGAGCGTCATTATCCTCCGCCGCCTGAATCGCGTTAAGCATAAGATTTAATATAACCTGTCTAATCCCGACTTTATCAACTGAGATTAAAACCGGGGTTTCCGGTACTTCCGAATCGATTTTCACTTCTTTTTGTTTTGCTTCAGGGCGTAACCGCTCAATTATTCTATGCGCCAATTCCGCAATATCTACTTCGCGGCAATTAACAGCTATATCTCCCGATGCGAAAGATAAATAACCTGAAACAATACTATCGAGCCGGGAAACTTCCTCAGTGATAAACGACGCTTCGGGATCATCGTATTTTTTTTCAAGCCGTTCACCGGCCGCTCGGAGAATCATCAGCGGATTTTTTACCTCATGACTAACAACCGCTACCATGCGCCCCAGCGCCGCCTGTGATCCAGCCCGGAACAATTGCTCCTCGGCCTGCGCCATACGACGGTTATAAAAAATAAAAAACAGCAGCAGTAATCCTACCGCTCCGGCTGAACCTCCAGCCAAGACATACAAATTATTTCGCAGAGTTGATAATAAATCAAAATAACCGGCTCCCGCCTCAATGACTAAAACCGCCGCTACCCGTTCATCGTAATCGTATAGCGGAGAATAGGCAGATTTGAGATAGGTGCCGTCAATGTTATAGAGTGCTGAAGCTGCTGTGCGTCCGAATATGGCCTGCTGCAGTGAATCAAAGTTTACCTGGGCCAGAAGATATCCGCTCTCGGTAAAATCTTCACGGGTAGAGACGAGGTAGTTTAAATCAAGGTCTAGGATGGATACTTCGGATAAAGAGTCAATTGCAACCAGTGAGTCAAGGTAATTTATTGTTTGAACGTAGGTATCGAGATTATCTATAAATAGATTATCGATATTCTCCGCATCAAGGTATAGTCCTGCCGTCGCGGCAATACTGGTCAGGCGGTCAGATAACTGCCGTTCCAGATATGATGTCATTGATTGGTAGTACCACCACCAGCCAATATTTACCGACAGAAGCACAAGTGCCGTAAAGACAATTGCGGCCACGGCCGCTTTTCTTTTGGCAACCATACTTTGAATAAAAGATTATTGTATATCGATAGTCAAGGATGGAATGCGGTGAGAGGCCTGTCATTAAATAAAGCTGCGACAGGTTTAGCTGTTCAATCACACACCTGCCGGAAGACTCGCATAAAATTCTCGCCGAGGATTTTACGTATATCTTTTTCGGAGTAGCCCCGATTAACCAGCTCAGCCGTGATATTGGGAACCATCGAACAATCATCAAGCCCCTTCGGAACCACTGGCACACCGTCATAATCAGAACCAAACCCGACATATTCGGGGCCGACCAGTTTCACGATATAATCGATATGATCGACGACGGTATTGACATCAACCGTCAGGCTGTCCATGTGCGGCGTTATTTGTCCATAAAGTTCCATAATGGCTCCATAGCGGGCACTGTCATCATCTTTGTATTTTTCCATAAGCATCTTGACCTGGGGACGAATGAGGCCATACAGAGAATCAGCTTTCTCCTTCCATTCCTGAGATAGATATGTATTATAGAAATTAATTCCGATAACACCGCCGTTTTCGGCGATAGCCCTGATTTGCTCGTCGGTCAGGTTGCGATCATGCTCACAAAGAGCATAAACACAGGAATGAGAAGCGATGATCGGATCAGTGGTGATTTTTAAAACTTCCTCGACTGCATCAACATGCGCATGTGAAATATCTACTATCATTCCCAGCTCATTCATGCGCCGTACAACATCGCGCCCGAAATCAGTCAATCCTTTGAACGCCGGTTCATCATCACCCGACGATATGCACCAGTCGCTTGATTCGGTATGCGTCAGCGTCATATAACGCACACCCCGATTATAAAAGTAATCGACGTTGCTAATATCACTGGCAATTGCCACCCCGTTTTCAATTCCGATAAAGGCGGCGATTTTGCCTTCTCCGATTATCCTTTCAGCATCGGCAGCGGTCAAACATATTTCTATCTTGTCAGGATTCTTTTTTATCTGCGATTCGAGCGTATCAATTAGTTCGTCAACTTTGGCTTTGCAGGAGTCAAGCAGTGTGCCGGTGGATATCCAGCAAGCGAACACCTGCAGGTCAATTCCGCCTTCCTGCAGGCGGGGAATATCCATATGCCCGGCCGTATCACGGACGGAAAAGTCAATACCCCGGCGCATACGAAGAGGAGTATCACTGTGAAGATCGACGACAATTGCATCTTGGTGGAGAGCTTTGTAGTCAAGCGGTTGTTCCGTGCAGCTCATAAACATTATTCCTGAGATAAATAAAGAAACCAGTAGATTTTTCATGATAAAAAGATAGAAGAAACAAAAACTATATCAAGGATTAAACTCTATGATGGGAAGGCAGGCACAATTTTACGAAAAGACAACTTATGAATTACCGGCCATCAGGTCAATATCCCAAACACCGCCGAGATAACTATCCCTATTAATAACAGCGGAATGGCAACAGCGAGCAACACTCCGAATAATCCGGCCAACGCTCCGATTAAACCGCCGATTAAACCAACTACGAGTCCAAAAAGACCGACTACCAGACCAATCAGGCCGCCGATGAGTCCAAATATCAGTTCGAATCCGCCTGAGAATAAGGCACTCAAGACGATGATCGTGACCAATACAATACCTATAAACCGCAACATAATTACCTCCTCGGATGCTCTTTGATAGCGTAAAGAGTCCTCCATCCTATAAGTATTTACGCAAGGCGGATATAATTGTTGCACCAAGGGTGTCGATTCTTAGAAAAGATAATGAACGAGCCGGGCTGAAAGTGACCAGTCACCCGTTGATGCTTCAGTCAAATTAGATCCCAATTTGAGATTATTATCTCGATAGATGTAATCCAATCCGGCAATCAATGTTGTCGGAATAGTTAGGCGATATTCTACTTGTGAGCCAATCTTAACCGTATTTGAACTCCGTGTAGCAGTATCCTCATCACTTTCAGATACTATAACATCATCTCTTAAGTATGCAATATGCTGTGTTTTGTTTTGATGATCATAGTAATAGTTGACTGTCAATTTTGCTTTAGTCCGCGAGTTTAAGATGTAAGTTAGGACACTGGCCAGATTTATCTCGTACCATTGGTCAGAACTATTAGAATATATAACACCCCGTTTCTTAAAATAAGGCAAATATGTAATCCGCTGGCCGTCCTCTTTATCTGTTGCATCAAAATAATAATTAGCACTTCCATCAAAATCCAGTTGCCATTTTAGATTTATAGGATGATGAAATTCAATACCGAAAACCCAATAGGGCAACTTTTTAGTTTCTTTTGTAATGTTGTTATAATTACTCAAACTCTTGGGGCCAACAATTACTGAGTCCAAAATTGATGGATTGATTTCATTATAGTAATAATTTGTATATTCTCTTTCCATCTTCCGTGAATTATCATTCTTTCTGTAAGTGTAACGCATACCTATACCGATACTTACACGAAACCCGAATGGCCGCTTTTCTTTTGGAAAATAATCCCACACATCGACAACAGTCAAGCATACTGCCGGGCCGGAATCACCCACCGCCCCGATGTCCTTCAAATATCCCAGTATCCCGGTGAGAGATTCTATTTTGTGCAGACGATTGTCATTTGTATGTGTATTCCGATAATAATGAATTAAATCAGCCAATCGCATCATTTCATCAAAATCAAGCAACCTTATTAGCATCCCTTGTGCCTGTAACTCATTCACTATATACATTGCAGTTGCACTGTATAATCCATATTCAACTCGTCCAACCCCCTGAGTCAATTCACCGGATATGGTATAACTGTATTCAGATAGTTTCCGCTCCGTTCTTTCATTAATGGATCGCTTAGTTAAACTATCGTTTGTATTATTGTCATAGAAGAATAAAAAATTAGTTCCATTTTTTGGTTCATACCGGCGACTTTGTTGTAAGCGAACATCAAGCTCGACAAAATACTCGTGGGAAGGATAAAGGCGTGATTCAATCCCTTGAAATACAGAATAATTGAATTGTCGCGAATTGGTATCATCAAATCTGCCATTTTGGATCAGAAAATTACTATCTTCGTTCAGGATTTGATTACCTTTTGTTAGTGCTATTCCCCCAGAAACAGATGATGTTGCTGAAAAATTGAAAGGTCGGCTAACATATTCATATCGAATTGCAGTATTAAAGTCAGCTGTTTGACTGGAATTACTTTGTTCTCGAAATTTGTAAGTGGAAAGGTCATAGCTTTCATTATCTACATCATAAGTGTTGCCCTTCAAATTCAACAACCCATCAACCTTCCATTCGAAGTCGGTGAATTTGTCCGGGACATAGCTCGTTACTGAAAAGGTATTATTGCTTGCCAAAAGAACAGTATTGCCAGCACAAAGCATGAATACACATATAGCAACCACGATAATTTTGTAGTTATCCGGCATGTCGAACTCCTATTTCTACCCTTGTCGCTCCGGAATCGAATATCCCCAAGAATGCTTATTCTATTTATATTAATGAATTTTCTAAAAAATGCCACCGAAATCGCCAGGCGCGACGAAGGCTTGCCCTCACTGCCTCCGTCGCTAACCTCGCGTACTTAACCGAGATGCTATTACTATCGCAATCTCCGTGCCAAAGCCATAATATACTTCTTAATCCATTATGACTCTTTACTTAACGCAGTTTGAACTTCATCTGGTTTTAATTTTAGCATCATGAAACCGCACAATTTCTGTGCGCCATCAGTGTAAAGTGCACACTTTTAATTCGATTAATCTCCTGCATTTGATGAATTTTGGCATTGGTAAATGCCGATAATAAAACAACGACCATAATAGTTTTAATTGTGTAAAACAGTTCGTTAATATATTGTATTTTATGGAGGATATAATATGAAGCAGTTATTGATAGTCATTGTCTGTCTGCTTTTTATCCCGGCGGTTGCCTCGGCGATAGAGATCGAAGCAGTCATTTGCAGCGCAGTTGAGGATCGTGAGCCGGTTGGTGAAGGCAGTCAGTTTGGTTCCGAGGTCGAACGGGTTTATTTCTGGACCAAGGTTACCGGCGTGGAAACCGAAACGACCATCCGTCACGTCTGGTTATATAAGGGCGAGGAAATCGCGGATGTGGCCCTAACGGTCAAAGGCAGTCCGTGGCGCACCTACAGCTATAAGTCAATGATCCCGGAATGGACCGGTGAATGGGCGGTAAAAGTTGTCGGCGAAGACGGCGACGTGATTGTGACCAAAACTTTTATTGTCACCGATAAGGAAGCGGCCAAGAAACTTAATGCGCCTAAAAGCGCGATCGAAGCAAAACCAGTAGAAACAAAGGTGACAGCAACCGAGGTCAAGGCTACACCAGCCGATTCGGCCGACAAAAAATAATCCAACGTGTTTCAGACAACGCACGGATGCAGAAACCGGGGTGATAAATATCCCCGGTTTTTCATTTAGTACGTAAGGTAGCAAAATGAAAGTCTGTTTAAATTTTGTATTGCTGTTATTACTTTTGCAGGCAACTGGCTGCGGAGGAATAGATATTCCATCTTATCCCATGAATGAGTACGATATCTTGGGGCGATATGATGCGAAATTTGGTGATGCAAAAATACACTTTTTTGTTATAAATGATGATTCGACCTATATCAAATATTATATGGGCCATGACAATATTTTTTATCAGGATACCGGTCGATGGACGTTTACTCCTAAAAAGGGTAATTTTTATACCTTATGTTTATATGACCTTACCCCCCGGTTTGAAGAGAGTCGAGATATTGTATGGTCTATCAAGCAACGTGAATCTATGAACTTGGACACTTCGGTTAGAGTTGGATCAATAAAAAAGTACACGACTGGGATTGGATTTGGATACTGCCGACAGGCTCAACAATTCTATTGGAAAAGTTTTGAAAAGAAAGAATAAATTGTCTTAGCAACCACTCTTTCGTATTCTTCTTTATATTAATATAAATTACAGGATATCACGCTATGCCAATAAACCAAACCGCGCTTATTACCGGAGCATCCGCAGGACTGGGACAACTGTTTGCCGAGAAGCTCGCTGCCCGAGGCTACGACCTTATCATCACCGCCCGCCGTCAGGACCGGTTAGATGAAATCGCCAAACAGATTACCGAAACACACGGCGTCAAAGTGGATACTCTCTCCGCCGATTTATCGGCCTATGATGACATTCGCACGGTCGAAGAAAAAATCCGGACAACGGAAAACCTGACCCTGCTTATCAATAATGCCGGCTTTGCCGTACCCGGTTATTTTCATGAAATCAATGTGCACGACAATATTGATATGTGCCGGGTGCATATTGAGGCGACTATGCGCTTTTGCTCGGCGGCTCTACCTGGAATGATAGAACGCAAGCAGGGCAATATTATCAATGTTTCGTCGGTGGCATCATTTATCCCCGTTCCCAAGGGTACTACTTATTGCGCGACCAAAGCATACCTGACCATGTTTTCCGAATGCCTCAATATGGAATCATCTCCACACGGCGTTCATGTTCAGGCGCTCTGCCCCGGTTTCACCCGCACCGAGTTTCACAAGGCGGCCGAATACTCAGATGAAGAGCTATCCCAAATACCCGGCTGGATGTGGTTAGATGCAGAAGATGTAATTAATGAATCGCTGAGAGCTATGGATAAGGGAAAGTGTGTAGTAGTTCCCGGCAAACGGTATCGGTTTATACTGTTTTTATTCCGCCTGCCGGTTATTGGCTCGATATTGAAAAACTCAACCCGCAAACGGAGGCGGTGATGGCGGTTGTAACTCTGAATTTATCGGCGCCAAACTCTTGTCGTACACTTTTGATAGATTATCATACGCCGATGCCAGAGATGCTAAAAATACAGGACCCAATACCAATTGCCCAAACATAAACAGAAGAAATGTAAAAATGAATAATGGTATGCTATAGAAGTTTCCATAAAACACACCAAGTGCTATAAACATTATATCTGTTGCTAGAGGCATTAATCCAATTAATAGAAGCCCAAAGACTCGCCACTGGTACCCTTTAACAATTTCACTACTATAACTATAGCTATCTATTACTCCAAGTCCTTTATCATGTAAGACAAATAGTGACATTATGAATTTACTTAAAAAGTAAGCACCAGGTACAATTAAAAACAATCCACCAATAAAAGCTCCAACCTCAAGACCAGCTATTGTTACCCAACTCTTCAGAAAACGGTTAAAAGCAATCCCAATGTCTGCTAGGCCATATCCCTGTCCTCTAATCGCACGAATAGCCATATATGCAACACCAACTTTAATAATTGGAAGTAAAACAATATTCGTTACCGGAAAGAGAATTTTATGATAGTAATGTGAATCAATGTAGGGATCGGACAGTTGAACAACAGTTGAAAACAGAAAATAAATAAGCCCAACTTGCCAAAAACATGAGTACTTTTTGTAAGCTTCCCAACCCTCTACCAGCCAGTATCCAACTGTCAGGCTGTCGTCTGGAGTATTATCTTGTTTGATAATTCCGGCATCGTTCACTTATTACCCTCCCCGGTAGCCAAAAGTACTATACCGAATATATGCAGTTTTATACAATGATTTAAGTAATAATCTTAACTAATACAATTATTCTGTGCTGGATGTGATATCAAACCCGCATGCGTTGAGTTGCTCCAGAAGCTCTTCGGGTGATGGCGTCCATTGGCCCCATTTACGGCCCATGTGCTCCGTCCAACTGTAATCCTTAAACGTAAAAGTTTCTTCACGGTCGTTTTCCAACGGCACCATATAGTTTGCCTCGGTATAATAATCCTGCGCCAGATAACCGTCGTCCATAACTTTCATCGCGCTGGCAATCATCTCGTCGGTAAACTCGGGATACTCACTCTCAAACAAAAAGTAGTCCAGCGGGTAACGGGGCCGGGTGGGCGGATTCTCGTCAGGATATCCAACAGTTAACTGTACAATCGGAAATACCCGCTTAGGCAGTCTATACCGCTCTATAATACTCTTGGCCCGATAGGGTGCATTGCCGATGAAACAACTGCCCATTTTAAGACTCTCGGCGGCAATAACCAGATTCTCAGACATCAGAACAGCATCCTGCATTCCAAACAGCAGGAGAGATAAATCACACGAACCGGTTGACCATTTTCGTTTTTGCATGATGGTCTCCATCTTGTGCATATCAAAACAAATCGTAAATAACAACGGCGCACCAAACGGAATCTTCCCTTTTCTGCGAGATAATAGCAAACTGCACATCTGCCCGGCAAATGGAGCCTGCTGAGCGGCTGTGGCCAGTGTCTCGACAACTTCATCCGACGGCTTTTCATCGGTATATTTTCGAATTGATTTCCGATTCATCAGGATATCTATAACTGGATTTCGCATCATGGTTATCCCCTTTCAATTAGCTAATATACTACAACAAAAACAGTTATGCTATCCTTACTAGAACAAGAAGAAAGGCAAAAAAAGCACCCTTAAAAAGGCTCTTCGTTCGGTAAAGAATCTTTTTTCTTTCCCGATATTCATATAAAAGGGGTTAATAGTAAAAAAAATAGCAATACAAATACGGTATGTGTCTTTTAGAATAGAAAATATGACGCACCAGGGTTGAACACATCTGTGAAGGGGATCCGGCCACAATACTGGATCCCCGCTTTTATATCCATCTCATAATTACTTGTAACCTATAAAATACTTTCCCTCGCCGATAACTTTTCGTAGTTTCTCAGACATGAGAATCGACCGCATTGTATTGACCAACTTCCGTAATTTTGAGTCAGGTGAGCTTACTCCCGCCTTCGGCGCCAATATTTTCTTTGGCGACAACGGCGCTGGAAAAACAAACCTACTCGAAGCTCTTTTTACGCTTTGTCTGGGGCGAAGCCAGAGGGGGGCTCGCGATGTAATGATGGTTCGGGAGGGAAACGGTGATTTCTTTCGGATTGAGGGTATCGGCCATATCGGTCAGCCATCATCTGAACAGGAAGTAAAACTCGCCTGTGCCTACCAAAAAGGCGGCCGTAAAAAAATAACGGTTGATGAAAATCCGGTGAGGATCTCCCGCCTCTACCAACTCTTTCGCATTGTCTCGATGGCACCCGAAGATGTTTCTCTTTTTTCCGGTTCACCGGGCACTCGCAGGCGTTTTCTCGATCTACATTTATCGCAAGGCTCACCAACTTATTTGGCAGATTTAACCGACTATAATAAAGCACTGGCGCAAAAAAACTCGTTCCTCAAAAACTCACCCGGAATGGAATGCCCTTTTGACCCGCTCTTGATACAACTGGGGTCAAATATCATGAAAGCAAGACATAATTATATAGAGTTTCTCAATAACAATGCGCCTGATTACTACCGGAAAATTGCCGGAGAGCAATCAGAACGGAGTTTATCCTCATTCTCAGCATCATATAAACCGAACGTCGATTTTGAAACGCCGGACGAAATAGCATCCTGTTTTGAGGATAAGCTAAACCGGTATCGACCTAAAGAGTCAATCCTGGAAATGGCGATCGTCGGTCCGCATCGTGACGATATTGAGTTTACCGTTTCCGGTTTTCCAATTAAAGGCTATGGCTCAATGGGCGAGCAGAGAAGCGCGGCGGTTGCGGTTATGATGGCCTCGGCCGATTTTCTGGAAGAAAAACAGGGAGAAAAACCGATTCTACTATTGGATGAAGTATTTGCCGAGTTGGACCCTTCGCGTCGTGAGAATTTGGCTGCGTTATTCGAAAGCTTTGAACAGATATTTTTAACAACCGCAGTCGCTCCTCCAGCGGTGTTATACGACAATGCTCGTGTCTATCACATAGCAGATGGTAAAATCAGAGAAGGTTGACATGGCCGGTCTTGAAATAAAAAATCTGAGTAAATCTTTTGATGGCAATGTCATTCTCAAAGACATCATTATTTCTGTTGCCGCCGGTAAACTAATGGTTGTGCTTGGTCCCTCGGGATGCGGTAAATCGACCTTGCTCAGACTAATAGCCGGGCTCGAACAAGTTGATAGCGGCACGATAGCCATCGACGGCAAAGATATTACTTACATGGAACCGCGCTTACGGAAGACCGCCCTGGTTTTTCAAAATTATGCTCTCTATCCCCATATGACCGTGTTTGAAAATATCGCCTTCCCCCTGAAAGTATCGAAAGTTTCCAAAGATAAAATCCGAGCCGAAGTCCATAAGACGGCGCAACTGCTGGAACTGGACGGCCTGCTGGACCGATACCCTGCCCAATTATCCGGCGGTCAGCGTCAGCGAGTAGCTCTTGGACGAGGACTTATTCGTGAGCCGTCAATATTTTTACTTGATGAACCGCTCTCCAATCTGGATGCCGCGTTGCGGATAAAGATGAGGCAGGAAATTGTCGCGCTGCAAAAACGGCTTGATATCACCATGATATATGTCACCCACGACCAGACCGAAGCACTCACTATGGCCGACTCGATGATACTTCTCAGGGATGGCATCATTCAGCAAGCAGGCAAGCCTTCGGAGTTATACAAACATCCGGTTAACAGCTTCGTGGCGTCATTCATTGGAATGCCTCCGATGAACCTGTTCGATGAAGAAATAAAAAACGGAATAGGAACGAGCCTGCCGATAATTTACGGTAAAACAATTGCGGACGGAAAGTATAAGGCCGGCATTCGCCCCGAGCATATTGATATCGACCGTGATGGCCCCATATCGGGAACCGTAAAATCCATTGAATACATCGGGCCGGTAAGTCATCTGGCCGTGCAGACAGAGAATTTATTATTAACAATTGTCGTTGACAGCGGGCGCAACCGATTTAGTATCGGCGATAAGATTCAGTTGACTATCAATCTTGAGCAGGTTTTACTGTTTCAGGAGTAGTTGTTATCATCTCAGCGTGAAGCCAGATAGCCACACACCGACTTCGTCGGTAATCGCAATGACCGGAAAATTTCATAGAATTTATGAATCAGAGCAATTAGAAGGTTTGAATAAAGCCTTCTCAATTTATACCATTTATTGAAATAATTTAGCTACTTCGCCCAATTTGGCATGGCTGTCAGGTCAATACCAAAGACATGCAGTCCAACAAAATACATGCTGGCCGTTATCAATATTATCCCAACCAGATTCATGATGATGCCGACTCTCATCATATCATGCATGTTGACCTCACCGGTGCCGAATACAATCGCATTGGGCGGCGTTGCCACCGGAAGCATAAACGCGCACGAAGCTGACAACGTTGCCGGGATCATCAAAAGTAAAGGATTAACTCCAATCGCGACCGCCAGCGCTCCGAGAATCGGCAGAAATATTTCTGTCGTCGCTGTATTCGATGTCAACTCAGTTAGGAAAGTCAAAAGCGTACAAACAACGACGATGATAATTATCGGAGAAACCTGCTGTAGCCCGGATAATTGTCCTCCCAGATAAGCAGCCAATCCTGACTTGGCAAACCCGGCCGCCAAGGCAAATCCGCCGCCGAACAAGATCACGATTCCCCATTGGATTTTCATCGCTGTTTCCCAGTTCATGATTCCAAAATGATCGCCTTCGGTTTTTTTTCTCGCCGGGATGATGAATAATAAAAGCCCCATCGCGATAGCAATGGTACCGTCGTCAATAAAACCGGGTGTTGGAAACATTACCGACCAGCCCGGTAGCGTGAATCCGCCGATGACAATATTTTTCCTGAATAACCAAAGCAAGGCTGTCATACAGAAGATTACAAAAATAATTCGTTCCTCATATTTCATCGGACCGAGCTGTCGGTATTCATCGACAAAGATTGATTTGTCTCCCGTGAAGAGAGGTTTTTTGCCGACAAATATCCGGACAATTATATACCAGGCAGCAAAAAAGAAAACCAAAGCAAACGGCAAGGCAAAGAGCATCCATTGGGCAAAGCTGATTTCAGGAGCTTCGGGAAAAGATATCGCTATGATTCGGGAGAAGGCCAGATTGGGAGGAGTCCCGATAAGAGTCGAAGTGCCTCCGATAGAAGCCGCATAAGCAATTGATATCAATAGACCAACGGCAAACCGATTAACCGTTTTGGCATCAAGCGATTCTCTCATTTTAAGAATAATAGCCATCGCCATCGGAACGATCATCATCGTCGTAGCGGTATTTGATATCCACATCGACAAGAAAAAAGATGCCGCCATAAACCCCAATATTATCCGCTTGGGGCTAAATCCGATTAGCAGAATTATCTTAAGAGCGATTCGTTTGTGAAGATCCCATCTCTGCATAGCCAGAGCGATTATGAAGCCTCCGATGAATAGAAATATCACGCTGTTGAAATACTGACCCGCGACAGCCTTACCCGGCAATACTCCAAGTAAAGGGAATAACACTACCGGCAACAGCGCTGTCGCCGGTATAGGGATGGCTTTGGTAATCCACCAAACCGACATCAGTATCGCGACTGATGCGCATCGGGTAACTTCGGGACTACCCGGCTGTAAATCAAAAAAGAGTAAAAGTGTTGCCAGAACCGGTCCCAGAATCAGACCGATTGTCTGCTTAATATCCCGCGGTTTTTTACTCTGAGCATGATTCATTGATGGTACAAAATAGCAATTGAGGAGAGGTTCTGTCAAGTCAACATATTTTAGTATTATAATTATTCCAAACTAGCCTTGACTTGGTGCTGAAGTCATATATATTTATGTATATCATATGCAAATCGAATCATGCTTCACACACGGGGGATGTGAATAATTACTGAAAAGTGCAAAGTAATGCAACTTATTCGCATCAGAGCCGTAGAAAAAAGCGTTTGACTATTGTAAGATAAAATATCTGGCGTATCGGGCACCGGCCTGGCTTGGTTCTTATAACCTATCGACACAGGGACAGGTGCGTCCGAGAGGGGGACATAGTGTCGCATCCCCACCTTGTTAAAGGGACTTGAAGGCCGGTTCCGATACTTTTTTCCTTTTTGAATTTAAATCACACGGTTTCATAAAAATAATAGTATTTTGTTTTGTTAAAAAAGAGAGAGGAGCAACCCTATCATGCATTGGCTTGAGTTTTATAATATCGCTGAACGTCACCAAGATTTAATCAACCCCACCTCTGAGGAGAAGATCACCAAACTCGGAGAGAAAATGAAAATGAACGATTCAACTCGTATCATTGACTTCGGATGCGGATGTGGACTGCCGTTGATCTTATGGGCAAAGCAGTTTGGCATCTCCGGAATTGGGATTGAATTTCGTGAGCGGTCGTTGAATCGTGCCAAAGAGCTTGTCGCTGAGAGTAGACTCGAAAATAAAATTGAACTAGTACGGGCTGATGCGTCCAAGTATAAATTTGAACCCGGCGGATTTGATATTGCCTCCTGCATGGGTGCATCTTTTATCTGGGAGGGATTTCAGCCGACACTAAAGGTCTTGAAAAAAGCTCTAAAGCCGGGTGGTCAGATCCTTATTGGCGAACCTTACTGGATGACCGACAATGTTCCGCCCAAATACGCAACAAGGGAGAGCTTTCATTCTGAACTTGATATACTCAAAATCATTCAGAGAGAAGACCTCGATTTGGCTTATATGGTCCGGTCCTCTCCCGATGAATGGAATCGATATGAAACAGCAAACTGGGAGGGAATGATCTCCTGGCTGAATGAAAATCCCGATCACTCCGAACGGCAGGAAGTCATCGATAAGATGCACGAATGGCAGGATGATTATTTTCGCTACGGCCGTCAGTATCTTGGCTGGGCACTATATGTCCTGATTCCAAAATTATGAGTAGCTCATAAAGATGGTGCACGTTTTCGTGCACCATCTTTACTTCTACCACTTGCAAAAATCATCCCCAAGACCTATATTGAAATGTTACTAAACGGAGGAACTCGGCATGTACGCTCGTATATATCAAGCAATAGTTTTATTAATTGTCGTTTTGTCTACTATCAGTATCCTCGGATGCGGCAAGACGACTGACCCTAAAACTAATTTCCAATACCCTTTGCAGGTCGGAAACAACTGGGAATTTTCTCTCACTAACGAGTTATACAATATCCGGGGAGATCAACAAGCGGCTCAAGATGTCATCAACTCGATGCAATCCGGTCGCGCGGTAATTAAGATCATCGGTAAAGATGTTGTTGACAGTACTATCGAAACATATGTTATGCAGTCGTCTATTACACAGGGTGATGTTGTCTTCGTTGATAGCGGCAAAACTTATGTTAATAATACTGCCGAAGGGTTAATAATTTACTATGCCAATAACCGCATTGGCTTCACGCTGCACAAGCCGAAACAGACCGGCTATTTATTGCAATACAACAATCAGTTGTATTCTTCATTTGAAGAATTAACCGCATCTGTACCGCGTGGTTTTGCAACCGGCATAGCTTCGGCCTGCAGACCAGGACCTCAACCGCTTGTCGATTACGATGATTACCTCACTCTGGCCTACCCTCTACATGTCGGAAAAACCTGGATTGCAACTTTTTCAACCAGCATTGGACACCTGAGAAAAACCATAGATCGGTTTGAAGATATTACTGTTCCAGCCGGTGATTTTTCTTGCTATGTGATAGATAATACCTGGTGGCAGCAAGATTCCGGGGTTATCTCATTGAACGTAAATCGCGTGGATCATATATCAGCGCAAGGATTAATAAAGCGGGTCATTGCCTACCATGATATTTATATTGTGGATGAAACATCAAACATATTGGCAACAGTTGACATGACAACGACTTATATGCTCACAGACCTCGACTTGCAATAATTTTACCTTGGCTGAAGTTGAGTAGGTGATATAAAAATATACCATGAAGTAAAATAGTCAGCTCAGTAAGTCTGAAATTATCTTATCCGCTACCAGAAAACCCCGGTCGGTGAGTTTTAAATAACCGTCGGTGACCTCTAAGAATCCTTCATTTAGATATACTGCTATACTACTGCTCTCCAATATTGACAAAGCCGGTTCGCCAAATTCACGGATCAGGTTTTCCTTATTAATTCCTCGTGTCGTCCGAAGCGACAACAAGATTGCTTCATTTAATTTATCCCTCGCAGAAAGCTCCTCAACAAAATCAATCGGCAGCACTCCCGATTCAATTCTTCTAATATATTCATCGACATCGGCAATGTTACTGTAGCGTTGATTATTGACAAAACCGTGGGCTGCCGGCCCGAGTCCAATATACGGCGTACTGTTCCAATACCCAGAATTGTGCTTGCTCTCGAAACCTTCAAGAGCATAGTTAGATATTTCATAACGAAGATATTTTTTGTCATGCAGCAGGTGTGAGCCCAGCAAGTACATTTCAGCGCAGGCATCATCGTCAGGGACAACAATGGCTCCCGACTCGATATTTTTCTCCAGCAACGTACCCGGTTCCACGGTCAACTGATAAAAGGAAATATGTTTCGGTTCCAGAGAGGTCAAGCGATCAATATCGGTGCGTAGTTTTTTTATCGTCTGTCCCGGCAGACCAAATATCAAATCGGCTCCGATATTTTCAAACCCGGCCAGGCGAGCGTTATAAAAAGCCTGATAAATATCTTTGTTTCTCTGCTTTCGCCCCACGAGTTTGAGAGAACTCACCGAGAATGATTGTGATCCGATAATGAGACGGTTAATTCCGGCCTGAAAAACCCGCCGGGCGAACTCCTCGGTCAACGTTTCCGGATTGGCTTCAATGGTAAACTCGAAGCCAGGTAAAAAAGCGGCATATCCGTTGATATCATGAATCCACTCCTCAAGCAAGGCCGGATCGCACATCGAAGGTGTGCCTCCTCCAATGTAAATAGAAGCGATATTCAGCGGTTCAGTTTCAAAGGCTGATAATACCATTTCGGTTTCAGTGTGGAGAGCGTGAAAAAATTTATTTTGCGCATCAAAATCGAATTTTTCTTTATAAAAATCACAATAATGACAGAGATTCTTACAGAAAGGAAAATGAAGATATATGGATAACAGGCCGGGATACGAATTAAAGATTGGCCTAATCGACATACCCAAGCCGGCCAAGTCTAAGCCGAGTTGCAAAAGTGGTGAGGTTGTGCCATGAGATTTCGAAGAATTCGACAATATACGGCGCCTGCCACTCTGGTGATTTGGGATCCGGTTCATATGAGAAATATATGAAAATCGCTTTACCTTTTACATATTTTTTATCGACGCAACCCCAAAATCTGCTGTCCTGTGAATCGTCTCGGTTGTCGCCCATGACAAAATACTGACCTTCGGGTACCATCATAGGCCCAAAATTATCCCGATTGGACAACACTGACGGAAAAATACGGTTATCAACATACTTAGTATCAAACGGAATCGGTGCGACTTCGCCGTCCACATATACTGTCTTGTCGATAATCTCAACCGTTTGGCCTTCGGTTGCGATAATTCGTTTAATATAATCCCTGGTGTCCTTGAATTCATTACGGAATACAATTATGTCACCGCTTTCGGGCGGTGACCATTGATAAGCCAGTTTATTAACAAAAATATAATCACCTTCAGTGAGAGTACCTTCCATTGAGCCTGATGAAACCCGATAGGCCGAGACAATGAAAACACGCAGAATTAAGGCAGCCAGAAGCGCAATAATAATAGTTTCGAGATATTCGCGCCAGATAGGCTTTTCGGTTTTTAGCTTCTTGAAATCTTGAGGAGGGGCGACCTGCTTGTCCTGCATATAGTCGCTAATCTCAAAATTGCTTGTTTCCGTTTCAAATTGGTTGTCCATATACTTGAAGTATCGGAACAAACGGGTTAAATTTTAGGGTACTGGAAGTTATTTAGGGCAGTAATTGTGCGGAAATGAATAATCTTGAACTGAAAGAAAAGCTCCCAATTCCTGTGAAAGTACAAACTAATATTTGTCGCCTATTCGAGATCGGCTTCGAGATAATCCTGAATCGTATTACTGCGAGCCAGACGTTCGGTCAAGCGTCTTGAAAAATCCTGTGCCGAATGCTCACCATAAACCTTGAGCATATGATTCATGGCGATAACCTCAGATATAACCGTTATGTTCTTACCGGGTGAAACCGGAATCGTGACCAAAGGAATTTCCACTCCTAAAACAGTCGTATATTTGTCCTCAATACCCAACCGTTCATAATGAGCCGAATCTTCCCAGTACTGCAAACGGACTTCAACCTCAATGCGCTTTTGCAATCGTACTGCTCTGATACCGAAGAGAGCTCCTATATCAATAATTCCGATACCGCGCACTTCCATATGCTGACCGAGAAGTTCCGATGCCATACCCACAATATAGTTGGCCGATTTACGCGTTATTTTAATAACATCATCAGCCACCAGACGATGGCCTCTCTCAACCAAGTCCAGAGCACATTCCGATTTACCGACACCGGATTTACCAGTATAAAGCAATCCCACACCGTAAACATCCACCAGAGTACCGTGAATCGTTACTGTCGGCGCAAATCGGGTATCAAGATAGCTCATCAAACGGCTTATCAACTCGGTCGTGGTTAGTTTAGAGGCAAAAATCGCCGTTTTCTTGCGGTCGGCCAAAGCCAGCATTTCATTTGGTGGAGTTATATTCTTGGAAATAATCATCCAGGGTATATCGGCGTTGAAAACCGTTTCCAACGATTCTACCAACTTTTCCTTGGAGAGACTATTAAGGTACTCCATCTCTGTCTGACCCAGCACCTGAGTACGTTTGGATGGAAAACGCTCCAGAAAACCGCCCAGAGCAAGACCTGGGCGGTGAATTTCTGAAGTTTCAAGCTTTTTTTTCAACCCTTCTTTGGAATTGAGAAGGGTTAACATAAGAAAATCTTTGCGTTCGTCTAAGACTGTCTCAACGATAATATCGGGCACTCACGGCCTCCTTAATAATCAACACCCTCATCATCCGTATCGGGCTTCGAGGCATCACTCTGTGCGTTAGATATCTCTTTAGGATTCCTCTGTTTGAGTTTTCCTTTATACTTCTTTAGCTGCCCCTTAACCTTATCAAAAGCCGATTCGATAGAGACATTCATATTGTCCGATTCACCGGTGGCACGTAGCGTCTGACCGTAAACCTGGACCTGTAATTCAGCCAGTTTCCGGTGACGTTCCACATCCAGTGTAAGATCGCAAGAGATGATATTGTCAAAGAATCTTTGCAAATCATCAAAGTTTTGCTGAGCTAAGTCCTTTAAGTCCGAGGTTATCTCAAAATGGCGGGCGGTGACTTTAGTGTTCATATAATACCTCCTCTTTTCTCAACTCTGCATCGGGTTAAAATTACTGATACATGTTAGAAGTCTCGATAATTCAAGTAATTCATAGGATCGGCCACGATGAATGGCCAGACGGTTTACGCTCATCCCCGGGTAACTGTTAATTTACTCCACCCTTTCCACGTAAAATAGACTTCCCTACTATATAGTACGAGGTAGTATAACAAAGGTCGAAATTTTTATCAATTATTTTATTTCGCAGGCCGCGTTGAATATTACGGTTCACGAAAGCCACCGGAAATTATACTGACCTGCGGCGGAATCTTGCCGGCAGGATTTTTAGTTCCTCACGGTACTTAGTTACGGTACGCCTCGCCAATTTTATCCCATCTTCCTGAAGCTTCCGGAAAATCTCCTGATCTGAAAACGGTTTCTCAATATTTTCCGACTTGATAATGACCTCTATACGCTGCTTCACAGAACGTTTAGAAAGTTCTCCGCCATCGCTTCGTGAAATCCCGGTGTTGAAGAAAAATTTTATTTCAAAAACACCATGAGGCGTTTGAACATACTTGCTGTTGGAAACACGCGAAATAGTCGCAACGTTCATATCGACTTTCTGAGCAATATCTTCCATAATCAGCGGCTTTAGAAAATCAATACCCCGCTCAAAGAAATCAATTTGCTCCTCAATAATTGCTTCCATTACCCGCACCATCGTCTGACGGCGCTGATTTATTGCGCTCAGAAGCCAGCGAGCCTGCTCAAGCTTTTGGGATATATACTTTTTTGTATCCTTGGTCGAACTGCTGCCTCGCTTAACCAATGACCGGTAGGATGGATTAATTCTAAGGCGAGGAACGCTGCGGTCGTTATGAATAATCGCGAATCCATCATCAACCCGCTCGATAATTAGATCAGGAAGAATCGATGCCGCTGGTAAATCAAACCGTCCGTATGCCGGCGTTGGCGAAAGTGTTTTTATCACATCGAGAGCGTTCTGGGCTTTATCGAACGGGACGCCCATCAGTTTAGCTATTTGAAGAATTGACTTCTTTTCTAAATCATACAAGTGCTCGCTAATTATCCGATGGGCCAGCGTGTTTTCCATCTTCTTTTCAACCAATTGTGTGAGCAAGGATTCTCTCAAATCGCGCGAACCGACACCCAGCGGGTCAAACTTCTTAATTTGAGATAATAGAGCAGCAATCTTTTCCTCGGCAACATCCAGTTCTTCAGCCATTTCAGCAACCGAAACAACTAAATAGCCGTTGTTGTCTACATTACCGAGAACATATTCACCAATTTCATGCTCATCCTGAGACAGACGCAATAGTGAAAGTTGTTCGAGAAGATGATCGTAGAGTGATTTTTCTCCGGATGTGGTCGCCAAAAAAGTATCTTCACGAGAATCTTTATGTTCTTTTATTTTATATTCATAATCATCATGACGGAGATAATCATCCCAGTCAATTTTTTCTTCTTCCTTATCCGCGCTATCATTGGTCTCATCTTTAGTGACATCGAATTCAACCTCTTTTTCAAGTTCATCTTCGAGTTCTTCTGATTCCTCTAATAGGGGGTTGGTCGCCAATTCATGGCGCAGGGTCTGCTCCAGTTTTAAAATCGGCATCTGGAGCATTTTTAACGACTGAATAAGTTGAGGCGCCAGAGTCTGCTTTAATCTTAGTTGAAGTCCTAATTTCATACGATTAATTCCGATGCTATATCTTGAATCTGTCTGTCATCTGTTTATAATATCGACCTGTTTCACTGAAAGATTATATGCCGATTGCATAATGCTCAATCTTTTGGCTAATTAAGTTTAAACTTTTCTCCCAAATAGACTTTTCTCGCCTCTGGATCAGAAGCCAAGTATTCAGACGTTCCCGAAGTAAGGATTTTGCCTTCACACATTATATAGGCTCTATCGCAAATTGACAATGTCTCGCGTACATTGTGGTCGGTTATTAAAACCCCAAGTCCTTTTTCGGTCAATCGTTTTATTATTTTCTGAATATCTTCAACCGCAATCGGGTCAATCCCCGCAAACGGTTCATCCAATAACATATACGAAGGTTCAATAGCCATTGAACGAGTAATTTCCAGTCGACGGCGTTCTCCTCCGGACAGCGTATAAGCTTTTGATTTTCTCAGGTGAGCAATATCTAACTCGCTTAAAAGCTCTTCCAGTCTGGCCTTTCGGACCTTACGGGATAGTCCCTGCAATTCCAGCACAGCCTGTATATTATCCTCAACCGATAGCTTTCTGAAAACTGAGCTTTCCTGCGGCAGATACCCGAGCCCTTTGCGCGCTCGGCGGTACATAGGTAATCCGGTCAACCGCTCATCTCCCAAAAAAACTTCTCCGGACACTGGCTTAATGAAACCCATTATCATATAAAATGTCGTCGTCTTACCAGCTCCATTAGGACCCAGCAGGCCGACAACTTCTCCCGGCCTTACATCTATCGAAACTCCGTCAACAACTGTCCGGCGACTGTAAGTCTTAATGAGCTTTTCGGCTTTTAGCGTTTGCATACTTGAAAATACATCTATTACCCTACTATATTCAAATAGAAAATTATTATTTTTGCATATTATTTGCTTATACGTAAAAAATCACATAAATTTCCGATACTTTAAGGTAAATATGTGTAAAAGGGTCAATAATTTGAAACGACCATGGAGACTAATATGAAAGCCGCGTTTAATCTGTTGATATATGTCTTGTTTGCTGCCTTTATCCTGACCGGATGTTCCGGCACTCCCAAAGATCCTGCTGCCGCTGCCGCCAAACAGTTATCGTTCGGTAATCTTGATGAAGCCCGAACTATTATCGATAATGCCGCCTCAGTTGATAGTACCGGTGCCATGGAACTCTATGGTAAGGCCTTAATTCAGCAGTATCATGGGCTTGAGTATGACGCGCTGTACAACTTTCTCGAAGCCTCTCCCCGAGACGGTGGGTATTTTCCTGCCATCGAGGCATTTATTGATATGGCGCTGAAAAAGAATTTGCTGCAAAACGGCCTGCAGATGGCCCGAATTTATGTCGAACGACGCCCGGATAGCCCGAAAGGATATCTGTACACAGCCGCATTTATGGCCCGCTCTCAAATGCTCGATAGTGCTTCTTACTATATTCAGCTGGCAGCCGATAAAGGCGCCAGCATGCTTGATGTTACTTTGGCAAAGGCTGAACTTGATATTCTCACCGGAGATGAAACGGTTATTTTGCAAACTCTATCCGGTCTTTCCAAAACTAATTTTTCAACGTCTGATCACTTCAGCCGACTGGCCAGTATTTTCCAGATTGTCAATATGGGTGATTCAGTCGTTTATTATGCACGGAAAGCTTCCGTTTTGGAGAGCGGTAATATTGATTATCAGCTAATGTTGGCGCAATATCTCTTTGATGAACACCTCATCTATGACGCGAAACAGCTCGTCGATAAGGTGATAGAAGACGCTGACAGCTGTGGCCGAGCGTTTTTGCTCGGTTCTTATATTGAGCGTGAGATGGGACAAACTCGTATGTCAACCGCACATCTCAATTCATTCGTTGTAATCAACCCACAATCCCCAAATTTGCAGGAGCTGCAGGGTGATTTGATGATGTATTTTGGAGATTTGGGCGGAGCTGTTATCCAGTACCAGATGGCCTACACGCTTGCGAGTAATCTGAAATATCCGGATGAATACACGATTTATCTGTATTCCCGTATGTTTAATGGAATGATGGAAGATAAAGACGTACAAAGCGGCTATGTTTATCTGAAGGAGGGAATTGACCGTTTTCCGGAATTAGAGGAGATAGATTTCTTCAAAGCTTTCATCATGAGGTTTTTTACGGATGTCGCAGATTCATCAAATATTTTAATAGATGATAAAGTATCTAAAAACTGGGTTAACAGTGATTGGCTTTCAAAGGCCGGAAACTACTTCTACCTCTCAAAAAAATATAGTAAAGCCGAGGAAGTATATTTGCAGCTGCTTAAACTTCCCCAGCCCAAAGTTCTTTACGTACAACGGCTACTTGATATTTACAAAGCCGGAAAGCATTGCAAAAAAGCAGGCGATCTCTTGCAAAACATGCCTCTTCAATTCCGCGGAAATTTAATATTGAATGAAAAGATGATGGCTGGCTACACGAATGCAGATAAATTGGATGAAGCGATAGCTGTTGCCGAAATGCTCTATGCCCGAAGCAATCAGCATAAGCCATATATTCAGGGTCTCGCCGAACTGTACTCAAAAACCGGCCAGACAGACAAGGCACGTGAAATTTATGTATCCAATATCAAATCTTATCCGAATTTAGCGGATAACCATTATATGCTGGCTCTGTTTGATTTTGAGAATGAGAAAATGGATAATGTCTTAGACCAAACCGATAAAGCTCTTGAATTAGATTCACTGTATGGAAAGGCTTTGGAACTGCAGGGAAGATACTACGAAAGTAAAAATGAAATCGAAAAAGCGATGGACGTTTATCGCCTGGCAATAAACAGGCGAACCCAATCTCCATTTGCCTTTTATAGTATGGCGAGATATTTTATCGACCGAGGCGACAGTCTCTTACGAGCTGAAGGGTTGGCTCGGACGGCTCAAGTATATTTTAGGGGTGACCGGAGAGGCACTATTATCTTAGGTGATGCTTTCTATGTTCAGGAAAAGTATAAACTGGCCCGAACTCAGTACGCCATGGGAGCCAAAAATCATCCCGAAGACGCGGAAATGTGGTTCTTGCTGGGTAAGGCAAACTTCGCTCTCAAAGATAATAAAGGCGCCAAGGCAAACCTGAAAAAGGCTCTGGAATTGGGTATCAAATCTCCGCAGAAGGAAGAAGCCGACGAGCTTCTCAAAAAACTGTAGGGTAAATTTAACAGAAACAAAAAAAGCCCGGTGCGTCCTCCGGGCTTTTTCCGTAGCATGGCTCCATGAAATCAGAGGTTTCTGAGCCTTGGACCCTGGTCCCCCCCGTTTAAAAGGAAGTGCATGTATCATGGTGCTTGTAGCACTATTTCTAGTATACGGCCGACCCCTGACAAATTCTGTCAGTACAAAAAAAGTTTTTTTAACTTTTTTCCGTGAAAATTATTTTTCTTGTTAAATCATACAAATCAATCTACTTTTTTGTGGTGCCGTATTAAAGATATGTAAATAAGGAGAAAATAATGTTTATAGACGAAACAGCCAGAAACCAGCTAATCGAATCCATGGTGAAAACTCATGGAGACCAAAACCGGACTCGAATTACCAAAGGTGTCGAACGGGTAGCGGCTCTTTGGAATGAGAACGACGGAACCTCCGATGAATTCAGCGAATTCTGCACCTCAAGCTTCATCGGTGACGATAGCGGCCTTAATCTGGCATTTGAGCGGTTCGACAATGCTTTTGAGACCTTACACGGACATTTCAACGCCATGTCATTAAACTTACGAAAACCGCTTGATGAGGATTTAGGTGAAATTCAGCCGTATGATATGTTGCTTGGCGAATTCGACCCATCGGCGCATTTAACTGATGATTTATTTAAGAACAAAATAGCCTTTTTGATTCTGCTTAATTTCTCTCATTACACACTTTCGGAGAAACAAACAACAGGTGAGTCGTGGACTCCGAAACAATGGGCTTTAGCCCGGGTCGGCGATCTGTTCAAATCCAGAGTCCCTGCTGAACTGCAGCAGAAACTGTCGAGCGTCATTACCGCTGCCGATACCTATGTGGCCGAGTACAATATTTTCATGGGACAGCTCCGGGAAAATAACAACAAATCGCTCTTTCCCGAAGACCTGAAGCTCATTACCCACTGGGGGCTCCGTGACGAACTAAAAGGACATTACGGAGCGGCGGATGCGGCCGACAAACAGGAAATTATCTATGAGGTAATGAAACGTATCATCACTCAGGAAATCCCGAAGGAAGTAATAAACAGCAAAGAGATAACCTGGAATCCCTATAAAAATACCGTTGGTGAAAACAACGCAACGTCTGCTCCCGAACCAAACGATCGGTATCAGCACATTCTCAACTCCTTCAACATCATGCAAAAGATTGACGACTACTACCCGGCCTATCCGACCTACATCAAGCGCAAGTTTGAGCTTGAGCGGGAGATGCCCGAGGCGGAAGTCGAACAACTCTTTTCCGATTTTCTGTCCTCGAACCAATTGAAAAAAGTCGCCTCCCTGATTGAAAAGCGTCTGGGCCGCAACCTCCGCCCCTATGATATCTGGTACGACGGTTTCAAATCACGAAGCTCCATTCCCGAAGATAAACTGAATAAGATTGTCTCATCACGCTATAAAAACAAAGATGCCTTCGCATCAGACTTACCGAACATCATGTCCCGATTAGGATTTTCCGACGAACAGGTCAAATTCGTTATTCCTAAAATCGAGGTTGACGCCTCCCGCGGAGCCGGCCATGCCTGGGGCGCGTCCATGAAAGACGGCAAGGCTCATCTGCGGATGCGGGTTCCCGAAGGCGGTATGGATTACAAAGGTTTCAATGTCGGTATGCACGAGTTCGGGCACACCGTAGAGCAGACTTTATCTTTGCACAAAGTTGACCACCATATGATTCACGGCGTTCCGTTTTCCGCCTTCTCCGAAGCATTCGCCTTTGTTTTCCAAAACCGCGATCTCGAAATGCTGGACATGAAGAACGAAGATCCCAACGCCGGGCATCTGGATAACCTCGACCTGTTCTGGGCCACCTGCGAAATCATGGGCGTGTCGCTGGTCGATATGCAAATCTGGAACTGGCTCTACGCCAATCCTAAGGCCGATGCCGAGGCTCTCAAGAACGCGACCATCAAAGCCTCAAAAGATATCTGGAATAAATTCTTCGCCGATGCCTTTGGAATGAAAGACGCGATTATCCTCGGAGTTTACTCGCACATGATCGGCTACCCGTTATATCTGGCCGAATACCCGCTGGGACACGTGATGCAGTTCCAGATTGAGAAACATCTTGAGGGTAAAAACCTCGGTTCCGAGATGGAGCGGATGTGCGCTTACGGCAGTGTGATTCCTCAGTTGTGGATGAAACACGCGGTCGGTTCAGAAATATCCGTAAAACCGATCTTAGCTTCGATAGATGAAGCGTTGAAAGTGATTATCGAGTAGGTTGTTCCAGTAGGGTAGGAACTACCCACTGTGTGGGGACTATGGCCTTAGGCTATAGTCCCAATATTATTGGGGAACCTGCCATCCTGTAAGAGACACAAGCCTCTCCGGGTGGACCAAAGGCCTCATGATGTTCCCGCCTTGACAATTATTTACTCACACTCAGCACAGGGAGCCGGGCCTTTATTGAAACAATATTGCACAAGGTATACTGCATCGGCAAGATTGACGCCCCCATCACAATTCGCATCGGCATAGACAAGAGGGTCTGGAGCGGAGCCACCTCGGAAAATGTAATTTACAAGAAAAACGGCATCGCCAATATCTACACCATCGTCCCCGTTGGCGTTCCCGCATTGATATTGGCAAACATCACCATTTCCATCACCGTCAGAATCCAATTGATCAGAATTAGGAATCCTCACGCAGTTATCGCAAACATCGCCAAGCCCATCACCGTCCTGGTCCGATTGATTGGGATTTTCAACTAAAGGACAGTTATCACAGATATCCCCATCGCCATCGCCGTCCAAATCATCTTGATTGGGATTGTCGGATAAAGGACAATTATCGCACCCGTCTGCAAGACTGTCCGAGTCGCTGTGCTCAAAATCGTTGAAACCGGGGCAAATATCACAACTATCGCCAACCAAATCCTCATCGGAATCTATCTGAAAAGAGTTTGAGATACCAGGACAATTATCACAGCTATCGGGAACGCTATCTAAATCGCTATCTTCAAAATCATTAAAACCATGACAGATATCACAACTATCGCCAACCAAATCCCCATCAGAATCTATTTGTAGTGAATTCGACATCAGAGGGCAATTGTCACAATTGTCACCGACACCGTCCAAATCAGAATCAGTCTGTTCCGGGTTATAGGCCGCTATACAGTTATCACACGAATCACCAATACCGTCTTCATCTATATCAGATTGATCAGCATTATACTGAAAAGGACAATTATCATCACTTGCGCAAAACCCATCGCTATCGATATCATTTAACGAATCCAAAGGACAATTGTCGCAACCGTCACCGAAACCGTCAAAATCGGAATCAGTCTGTTCCGGGTTAAAAACCTCAATACAATTATCACACGAGTCACCAATTCCGTCTTCATCTATATCAGATTGATCAGCATTGTACTGCATAGGACAATTATCATCTGTAGTACAATACCCATCATTGTCAATATCATTTGGCGAATCTTGAGGACAGGCATCCTCATCACAGGTATTGTAAGGGAATCCGGGATCGCCGAGGCCGTCGCCGTCGGTATCGGTGCAGGTATCACAACTGTCTCCTATACCGTCATTATCAGCGTCAGATTGATTTGGGTTTGAAACATACGGACAATTATCCAGATAGTCGAGTATCTCATCGCCATCACTATCCGTATATACTTGAATAACCGAAAAGCATTGCTGTCCGTTAAAGGCGGGAGTAAATGTGCTGCCATTTGAGGCAATAAAATTGAGCCCACCTGCCGGACCAACCTTTGAGGAATCAAAACAGATTGTCGGTAATGTTGCCGACTGTGGCAAATTGAGAGTAAAATGGACAGAAAATATATGCTCCAATTCTCCAATAGGAAGAGTGTTATTGAGGCTGGCACCACCCAGAAGAATAGAATCGGGTAGTAATGCATCCGTATCTCTCTCGCTAATCAACAAACCGGTGAGGTCAAACGAACCGCCCTCCTGATAAGGATTAAATCTGCTATCCGGATTAACTGTTATGGCCGCAAAACCGCTTTCCTGTCCGCCGGCGCCCCAACCGCCCGGTTGCGGAGACCAATTAAGCAATTGATTATCAACAGACTCAACAATAAGGCCAATTTCTAAACCTCCCAGGGGGATATCATTTTCCAAATATATTCTCAACTCATAATCAATTGTATCCGAGTTAATATCCAGAACATGTAAATTGTCACCATTCGTTATTTCTACATCATGAGTAGCGTCGAACAGGCGAAACTCGACGAGATTATCTCCGTAAGCTGGAGAAAGAATAAGAAGGAGTGACATTATCGTGAAAATAAAGTATCGCAAAACAAACCCCTGGTTGCGAGTGATGGATTCAGCTGAAATATTCACCTTAATGTATGAAGCCGCGCTAAAAACTCTCAAATAAAATAAAGTATGATTTATTATACTACAATATGCTCAATTTGTCAAATGACCAGTTACTCTCCAACTTGTAATGCGCGTTGGAGCAACTGAAGGCCGAAGGTCCTAATGCAAGTAGGGCTAAAAGCCTGAAGCGTGCGAAAGTAATAGTAGTATCATGAAAACCAAAGAAAGTAGGATCATCTACGCGACAGCCCCTAACAGGCTTCGCCTGAGTACCATGTCGTACACTTGCACCGCTGGGGACGGAAATTTCTGGCTTTACAACTGAGATAAAATTCTCTAAATTATTACGTAGTACATCATTGTGATATTTACTCCCAATCGGCACGATTATTGTAACTAAGTCTGCGGAGGAGTTTTCTTAATATTGGCTGGCAACCAATTGTAACAAGTTAATATTCATGAGGAGGGTTTATCTCATGCACTGGTTTCGAGTAATTTTTTTACTATTGTGTGCGGCATTGTTTTGTCAGTTCTGTTCGCACGGAACGGCTCCGGAACAAACTGATCCCGGGCCATCTCCACAACCGGCACGCACCCCGGAAGAGTTTACCGATAATGAAAAAGCGTCAGCGGGCTCAATGAACGAGTTTGGCCTGAAACTATTTCGGACACTTGACGCCGAAGCAAATCTTGATACAAACCTCTTTATCTCACCACTGTCAGTAGCGGTCGCTCTGGGAATGGCCTATAACGGCGCCGAGGGGCAAACCAAGGAAGAAATAGCCGAAGTACTGGAGTCAGCCGGCTTGAGCCTGAACGAATTCAACGAATCTTATCTCGGTATTCAAAAAATTCTGACTCAGCTTGATCCCGATGTGATAATGCGTATCGCCAATTCGATTTGGTACCGTCAAGATCTCACCATCGCATCTGACTATATTGCAAACGTTAAAGATTATTTTAACGCCGAAATTTATGGTGTCAATTTTATGCATCACGCCACCGCTGACTCCATAAATAATTGGATTAACGTCAATACGAGCGGAATGATAACCAAGATGATAGACCCGCCGATTGACCCTGCCGTAATCACGATGATAATCAACGCAATCTATTTCAAGGGCTCATGGACAAATCCTTTTGACACAGCCCAGACAGACTCAACGATATTCTTCAAATCTGATGGCTCAACCGTCGAATGCGATATGATGGCTAAAGATTCGATTCTACCGTTTTACTCCAACGACATGTTTACCGCAACCTATCTTCCGTACGGCAACGAGTATTTCAACATGATGATTCTCAGTCCGGAAAATAGTGTCTCAATCAACGATGTCATAGATTCGCTAACGAAGGAAAACTGGGACCTCTGGAGAAGCAGTTTTACTGAACATCGGGTACTGCTTGGCCTGCCGAAGATGCGCTTTGAATATGGGTTGGACCTAAAAGATTTATTAATAGACCTTGGAATGCCAACCGCCTTTTCCGGCGGAGCTGATTTTTCAAACATGTTTCCCAATGTCCCTATGTTCATTTCCAGAGCACTGCATAAGGCGAAAATTCAGGTTGATGAATTCGGGACCGAGGCGGCGGCCGTAACAGTTCTCATAGGAGAGGTTAGTATGCCTCCGCAGGTATATTGTAACCGCCCGTTTGTTTTCGTTATTTACGAGAAAACGACCGGGACAATAATTTTTATTGGCAAAGTCGCCGAACCTGTCTGGGAAAGCTAAACTACAATGTGAAAAGTATTATCAAAAAGAAAGCCCCTGTTTTATCAGGGGCTTTTTTTATAGTCTTCTTAACTGGTTACTTTTTTGTTCCAGTGACCTTGACCGAAGCTAATTTTCCCGCTAGTTGATCTACCTGTGCCTCGGTAAATCCATCAGACTGTTCATCGGAACAGCAAGCGGTAGTAAAAGCCGCCATCTGGGTCCGGTCATAAACCAAACGGTTGACAACGGACACTTCAATAAGTCCGGCATCGGACGCAAGCTGCAGGTATTCCTGTTCCGGAAGCGCTCCACCCATGCACCCTGACCAGGCCAATTTATCGTTTTTTATCTCATCGGGAATATCGCCGGTGGCCACGATATCGGACACCATCATTTTACCGCCCGGTTTGAGGACACGAGTGATTTCTGAAAAGACCTTTTGTTTATCCGGAGACAGATTTATCACACAGTTGGAAATAACCCAATCGACAGAATTGTCATCGACTGGCATATCTTCCATCTCGCCCTCGCGCACTTCGACATTGGTGAGACCTGATTTTTTAATATTCTCGCGGGCTTTAGCCAACATCGCCGGAGTCATATCAAGACCGATGGCTTTACCGGTCGAACCGATTGACTTGGCGGCCAGAAACAAGTCCAGACCCGGACCGCACCCGAGATCCAGAACGACATCCCCTTCTTTCATCTCGAGCATATCGACAGGATTGCCACACCCGAACGATGTCACTGATATTCCGGCCGGGAGTTCACTTAACTGCTGCTCAGAATATCCAGCCAGCTTGGCGTATTTGCCAGCCGTCACAGCACTTGAACAACAACCGCCGGTTTTATTTTCGGCTACCTGAATCGCGTCGCTGTAATGTTTTTTGACATCATTCTTAATTGTATCTTTATTAAGTTTTTCTGCCATGCCGTAATCCCTCTAACTTTAAGCTAATTGTTATAATTCCTGTAACTCAAAATTAGCATCTTTTGTTTCAATCACAAAATAAAAATACGCATTAACTACTTGATTTTTCAAAAACCGTACGTATTTTATTTGTGTAAAACAACACCGTTGGGGGTGGCTACTTGACGCCTGAGATTATACCCCCCCACCTGATCCGGATAATGCCGGCGGAGGGAAACGAACATCTGTGACCTATCCCCTGCAGACGATCCGTCTGCATTTTTGCATTTACCCGGAAAACATGTGTGCCGGTCTGTTTTAGATTAGAGCAGAGTTTATTGAGTATTTTCTGCTCGTTACTAAGTGCAGTCGTTGAGTACACCGCGCGACAGCATATAACACCTTTCAATACCCTATGGGTGCGAAGGGTGAGAAAAGGGACTACGTCCCCCGTTGGGAGTGGTGTTTGAGGAGACTCTGGACACCTGAGAATATACCCCCTGAACCTGATCCGGTTAATACCGGCGTAGGAAAATGGAGTTTTTATGAAACGATTTATTTTTCTCTTGGTTTTTTACTTACTGTTCGCAATTCCGGTATTCGCTGCGGGAAATAATCTTACCGGCCGAATAATCGACCAGGATAACAATCCGATTGCCAATGTAACCGTTAAATCATCCGACATCATCCGTACCGTCAAGGCGGATGACAATGGTGTTTTCAGTGTTTCCACAAAAACAGACGGTCGTGTAACGTTGATCTTCTCGCATGCGGGATATACTCCGAAATCGGTAAGGGTATCGAGCGGTGAAACTGATATTACCGTTACATTAATTGTGCAGATTTACCCGATGCAGGGCATCACAGTTTCTACCGGTCGGGCTGTTGAGGGAGTTTCGGCAGTAGCATTTGAGAATCTCGACCGCACTGAAATCGAGAACAACTTTGACATTGGCGAGTTTCCAGAATTACTGGAAATGACACCGAACGTTTATAGCTATTCAGATGCCGGGGGTGGCCTCGGTTACAGCTACATGAGTATTCGAGGCTTCAACGCTCGCCGGACCCCGGTGTATATTAATGGCGTTCCGCTAAACGACCCCGAGGATCATGCGCTTTATTTTATAGACCTGCCTGACTTTGCCTCCTATGTGGATAATATTCAGGTTCAGCGGGGAGTCGGAAATTCACTTTACGGCGATGCTTCATTCGGCGGTTCGGTAAATATCCTTACCAGCGCCTTTGCCCACGATCAAAAAGTGGAAATGGTGACCGGCTACGGAGGCTTTCTCCAGGACGGCAACACTATCGGTTTGATGCGCAAAAGCTCGGTCTTCTATTCAACCGGTATGCTAAACGGCGGATGGTCATTAACCGGTCGATGGGTAAAACAATTCTCGGACGGCTATCGCAAAAGCTCATGGTACGACGGTACCGCGTATTACTTTTCATTAGGCCGTATTGATCCGAATATGATAACGACCGTAAATATTTACGGCGGTCCGATAAAAACACACGCCGCCTGGGACGGCGTCTCTCGTGAGACACTGAACACCGATCGCCGCACGGCCTTATATACGTACAATAACGAAACTGATAATTTCAACCAGCCGCACTTTGAACTGCACAACATCTATACTCTAAATGAGCGAACGACATTGAACAACACAGTCTATTTAATTCGCGGTAAAGGATTCTATGAGCAGCTAAAAACCGGAGAAACCTTAAGCGATTATAATCTTACCGGTCCGGACAGTGACATCATCCGCCGTAAATGGGTTAACAAGTATCAACTCGGACTAAACTCTCATATTGACATCGCCGATGAGACCCGCCAATTTTTATTAGGCGGTTCCTATTATTTCTTCGAATCAGATCACTGGGGCGAGGTGCTCTGGGCCAACGAGTTGGAAAACTCGCATATCAGTCTGGAGTCTCCGCATAAGTACTATGAATACTTTGGCAAGTATCACAATATGTCGACCTATGCGTCGTATCGCCAGAAGCTGAATGAAAAACTGAGCGTTTCGGGTAATCTGCAGTTGAGATATTTACAAAAGAGTATTCATACTACCGCTATGGGACCGTATGAGCAAACCATATACGATTTGAATTGGTTGTTCTTATCACCGAGAATTGGACTCAATTACGAAATCAACGATAATTTATCATCGTATTTCAGCTTCTCCGTTTCATCGCATGAACCGAATGACGACATGATCGATGATTCTGACGATCCGTCTGATACACCTCAGTTGGAAATCATTGACAGCACTTCGAGCCCGATAAAGTATGGGAACGCTACGGTAGATGCAGAGCGTATTTACGATTTTGAGTTGGGCACAACTTACAGAGATGAACAATACGCCGTCAGTCTGAATCTATTTTGGATGGAATACCACAACGCCTTAGTCCCCGATGGAAAACTCAATGACGACAACCAGCCGACCTATGGCAACGCCGATCGTTCTGTACATCGCGGTCTTGAATTAACTATGGGCTATCAGGTTTTACCGGAGTTAATGCTGTCTGGAAATTACTCTTACAATGATTTCTGGATTAAAAAGTATGACAAGTATGACTGGGGTGGGTCAATGACTGAGATTCGAGACGTGGCAACTCCGAATTTCCCGAGATACATTGCCAATCTTAGGGCTGAGTATAAACTCAAATCATTGCAGTTTATATACAGCCTTCGAGCAGTTGGTCGTCACTTCATAACCCTTGATGGGCGATATGTAGATATCAACGGTGTCTCCACTGATGTATCAATAGCACCCTATACCGTTTCGTCAATTAAAGGCATGTTGAATCTCGGAAACGTTTTAGGTGGAGCAGAGATTATGCTTGAAGCCCGGATTGATAATCTGTTTGACAAAAAATACGAGACCTGGGGCTATGGCTGGGGCGGTACTAACTTTATGTACTGGCCGGCGTCCGAGAGAAACTGGTTCATGAATCTCAAGCTGAGTCTATAACAAACGAATGACTATAAGCTGGTTTGACAGTTCAATTGTAATCGCCTATTTGCTGATACTTTTTGTCTTTGCCCTATTCGGACTAAGGCGAAAAAACGGCAGTCAGGAGAACTTGATATTAGCCGGGAGACGTCTGACTCTCCCGGCCTTTGTCGCCACTCTGGTGTCCACCTGGTATGGAGGCATCCTTGGAGTAGGCGAGTTTTCCTATCTATATGGTATCTCAAACTGGCTGGTTTTCGGTGTGCCGTATTATCTGGCCGCCTTAATATTTGCGCTGTTCTTGGCCAAGAGAGCACGACGATCTATGGAGATGACAATCCCCGATCGGTTGGCTAAGAACTACGGTCCGGCGGCTTCTGCCGCCGGATCAGCAGTTTTAATCATCGTCACCTTGCCGGTAGCGTATGTGCTGATGATTGGAGTTTTGCTAAACCAGTTTTTTGCCCTCCCCATTTGGATAGGAATTATCGCCGGAACTGCATTCTCAGTTTTCTACGTTATGACCGGAGGATTCAAGGCCGTTCTCTGGACCGACATCTTCCAGTTTATCTTAATGTTCGCAGGATTTATTATTCTTTTCATCGTAGCCTTTACCACTTTCGGCGGTTTGGAATATCTTAAGGCTAATATCCCCGAGACTCATCTCTCGGCCTCTGGAGGAAACCCTGTCGGCTATATTGCCCTGTGGTATATAATAGCTTTGGCAACGCTGGTGGAACCTGCCTTTTATCAAAGATGCTTTGCGGCCAAATCAGAGAAAGTTGCCCGGCGGGGAATTTTCGTATCTATCGGATTCTGGATATTCTTCGACTTCCTGACCACAACCTGCGGACTTTACGCCCGGGCCATCCTTCCTAATCTCGATAATCCGGTCGCAGCCTATCCGGCGTTAGCAATGGAAATCCTGCCGGTCGGTTTACTTGGGATTTTTCTGCTGTCGCTGTTAGCAACCATTATGTCAACGGTCGATTCCTATATGTTTCTGGCAGCAACAACTATCAGTCATGATCTTATCTGGCGGTTTAAAAAATTCGACGAATACAAAATCGGGCGCTACACTGCCCTGGGATTACTTATCTCGTCGATTGGCACAGTCGGTATCGCCTTATTATCTGATTCGGTCGTTGACCTCTGGCATGATTTCGGTTCGGTAGGCACTCCGGCTCTGCTGTTACCGCTGCTGACTTCATATTGGGGAAAGTATAAATACTCGAACAAAGGTGCCCTTCTCTCAATCATTCTTTCCTCGACACTGACCGCCCTGGCGCTATTTTATCCTACATTATCGGGTACGAGTGGGTATCTGTTCGGTATCGAACCAATATTCATTGGCTTGGGAATATCACTAGTCATACTTCTGGCAACGATAACAGAAAAACAGTCACAACTTATTGATAAATAAGTTCTTAACTCACAATTTCCTCTTGTTTATAAACATTGGAAAACAATATCTTACTAAAAAATATCAAGAAATTTTTAATAATAGACTTTCTTAATAAAATATATGGCGATTACTTTAATAAGGAGTTTCTCTATTAAAATTTCTTTAATAAGGCCTGTAATAAGTATTCTTATTAAAATATATGACGATAATTTTAATAAAGGACTTGCTTATTAAAATATATGACAATATCTTTAATAAGCATACAACATAGTAAGATATCTTTTAAGTATTTTAATAGTGAGTTTGTTTATGAATCGCAAGAACACGGGCCAATACATTATCTCCACGACCACCGGAGAAAATTTCAAGGCTTTTGTACCGGCGCCATTACCACCAGTTCCGCCTCTTGAGGTGAATAATAACTTAAGGGAGCAATTGGATAATGCCATACTTTTATTAGGTAGGCTTGATAGCTTAAGCGATTTATTACCAGATCCACTACTATTTATTTATATGTATGTTCGAAAAGAGGCTGTACTTTCTTCGCAAATTGAAGGCACACAATCATCCCTTTCCGACTTGTTGCTTTTCGAAAACGATGCCGTACCGGGAGTACCGATTGACGATGTTCGGGAAGTATCAAATTATGTCTCCGCTCTTAATCACGGGCTGGAAAGAATAAAAAGCGGCTTTCCAATCTCATCAAGGTTAATCAGAGATATACACCGAATCCTTCTATCAAAAGGGAGAGGTAGCGCAAAGAAGCCCGGTGAGTTTAGGCGTTCACAAAACTGGATTGGCGGCAGCCGCCCCGGAAATGCCCGTTTTGTTCCGCCGCCCCACGATTATCTTCCGGATTGTATGAGTGCGTTAGAAAACTTTATTCATGATAAACCACAAAAGACCCCTATTTTGATAAAGGCCGCTCTTGTTCATGCCCAGTTTGAAACAATTCACCCTTTTCTTGACGGCAATGGACGCTTGGGACGTCTATTAATAACGCTTATGCTTTGCTCACACAATATACTTAAAGAGCCGATGTTGTATCTTAGTCTGTTCTTTAAAAATCATCGGCAAGATTATTATGAATGCCTACAGGATTTAAGAACCAAAGGAAATTGGGAACATTGGCTTTCGTTTTTTCTTGAGGGCATTATATTAACTGCCGAACAAGCCATCGGTACAGCAAAAACTATTCTTAGCATGCAAAAAAAACACAGAGAAATTGTGGTTAAGAACCAACACAATGTAAACTCTGTATTGCGCGTGTTTGATTGTTTTCAGCTACAGCCAGTAGCTTCTATTCAAACCATCGCCAAAAAAACAGAACTATCACCGCCAACTATTTCTTCGGCCTTAAAGGAATTACAGAAACTCGGAATTGTTGAGGAAGTTACCGGGATGCGTCGTAATCGCTTATATCGCTACAAAGATTACTTAGCTATTTTAAGCGAGGGCACTCAACCCCTATAATCTTACTGCGAGACCACCGACAGGCGGGCGTATTTGGCAATTAACTTCTTCGGGCCGACACTCGAGAAATCAATGTCGATTCGCATATCTTCGCCGCGACCGCTGACCGCCAGTACTCGACCATGCCCAAACTTGGGATGATTTACAATACTACCACGCTTGATGCCTGATTCATTATCTTCATACTCATAATGAACCCCATCAGGCTTATACTGGGTGCGGGGCTTTACCGGGCGAGACGGTTGAGTTTGGGTTGGGCCGAATTCGTAGCGATAAGACCGCCGGTCAATCCTATTAACTAACTTTTCCGGGATTTCCTTGAGGAATCGCGACGGCATTGATTCATCGCCGCCAAATCGGTACCGAAGACGCACGCCGGTTAGCATCAGTTCTTTCTTGGCCCGAGTCGCTCCTACATAAAACAGACGCCGTTCTTCTTCGAGAGCCGCCGGATCATCGAACGATCGTGACAACGGAAACAGCCCTTCTTCCAATCCTGTGATAAATACCGCTTCGTATTCGAGTCCCTTGGCATTATGGAGTGTCATCAGGGTCAGCTTGTCGTCGGTTTCCTGGTAATTATCAAGATCGGTATATAGAGTAATCTCAGCTAAAAAGTTATCCAACGTCGGCTCGGGATTAGTGTGGAAGAAATCTGCCGCCGCCGCGATGAATTCGTCGATGTTTTCCTGCCGGGCTTCGCC
>JAGLON010000069.1 GCA_023138975.1 Candidatus Zixiibacteriota bacterium | reverse complement strand
GGTACTTCCCCACCTAACATCAGATGGTAGAATTCATACTCTATACGAGGAATGATTACCCCAAAGTCTATAGCTCTAATACAATCTTTAATACCCTTACTAGCAGACTCAAGTAACATACTTAATCCAGTAGCTGTCTGTGCTGCTCCAGCTGCTTTCTCATTATGGTTACTATGCTGAGGTATCAAAGTTATATCATCAGCTCTTCTCTCATAGAACTCATACACCTTCAGCAACTCTGCTGCATTACTTGGTATGATTTGGAATTGTACAGCACGACCTCCAGCACCCATGGGATCACTTACTGCTTGGATCATCTTACGTGGATAGATCTCATCAATAGATCCATCATCAGCTAATCTATCTACATATACTTCCCCGATAGGACCACTGGATAGAGCCATGTTATTGCTAAGTGCTCTAGCACAACCATTGCACATCTTCTGTACAGCTGACATAGCAGATGGTAAACTAGTTCCCCAGAAAGATCCTGGTCTATTCTGGTAGCTTGCACTGAAGTAAGGTCTACGCTTCAATGGATCTTTATTAAGCTTAGCCATGATTACCTGAGATCCAATAAGGATAGCTTCTGCTTCTAGGATATCTGTATCATCGATATCTACCCCTAGTGGTAGTCCCCAATTTCTAAGCATCTTAGCATTAAGTGGACCATAGAAGTGTAGACCGTGGAATACATTCTTGTTAGCTGTCCACTGATCATCTCTTAACTCTTCCTCAGCCTTCTCATCCTCAATGTCACCATCAAGGTTAGGTCTGCCTTTACCCTCTCCAGTCTCTAGTACCTTCTCTATATTCTCTTTGTTATATGGAAGACCTAGGTTCTTAAGAGAGGCTAACTTAGCTTCAGAGTAGCGTACATGCTCAATGAAGTTACCATCGTTACAGCTCTCAGCTTCTGGTGATGGATAGACATCTAGTGGAGATACTCTCTTACTTACGAAGGAGTACACCTCTTCCTCTACTGCCTTACCATTCTTCCATGTCAACTTAATAGACTTAGTTACAACAGGCCCCTTCATAATAGCTGTAGGGAAGATACAGAAGTCTTCAATGAAGTCACTAAGAGCTTCTCTCCA
>JAGLON010000068.1 GCA_023138975.1 Candidatus Zixiibacteriota bacterium | reverse complement strand
TCACTCTTAGTCATCAACTGTAGTTGAGTTCTCTGGTTATAACCATACTGCAATGAGGATAGTTGATCTAGTAGTTCTAGGTCCTTAGGGATATCCCCACCCTCTCTTAACCAATCTCTTAGCTCTGTGTATAACTCAGCCCTTAGGTTATAGAACATCTTACTATTGGTACTCTTCATACCTACGTTGATACCTATGACTGGTAAGGACAACTGCTTAGCTCTATCGTAGCTACCAGCTCCTAGTCCTACCTCATCAATGAAGATAGAGGAGATACGTCCATTCTGATTATAGTAATTAAGTATCTCACTAGTTACCTCCATAGTATCTAGACCCTGGAACTTACGTATGTCAAGAACCTTAGGTCCCTGTCTAAGTATGAAGATAGTCTTATCAGATCCAAAGCGAGCTACATCAACTCCTAGAACGAGTGGGTACTGGTGATAGTCTTTGTACTCTAGGTACCTTTTAGAGGCTGCATCTATACTATCTCTAGGTATAAAAATATCATCACTACTGGATGGGAACTCTCCAAGACATCTTACTTTGTAGAAATCCGAGTCCTTGCCATATTCCTCAATAACTTCATCTATCCACTGTCTAGATATTAGAGGGCTATCTTTAGCTGTAAGTGTAAAGGTAGTGTAAGTGGATGGAGGATTCATCATCAATTCATAGAAAGCTCCGCTAGGTACTTGAGGGTTACTAATTTGAATCATAGAAGATCCAGTTGTAGTTAAGTTACCTTTCAGTACTCCCATAACTTTCTTGCTTATACCAGATGCTTCATCAACAAGTATGAGGATTTTCATAGCATGAAATCCAGCGAGTGACTCTATGTTTTCAGATGACCCAGTGACTAGTGAACAGAAGTGCGTGTCAGAAAGTCCCTTAAGGAATATCTTATCTCTTTGTAATTCAAATAGATCTGCTATGAGTGGCTCTTTAATACGACCATGTAGCTTTCCAATCTCAGACCGTAGTCCACGGCTAAGCTGTCCCGCACTAGGGGAGGTAGCTAGTAAGTTGACTTCTTCTTCAGTTAGTAGCTGGTGAAGTATTAGGCAAGCTAGTGTACAAGTCTTACCAGTTCCAGTTGCTGACTTAACAGCAACCCTAGCATTAGGTTTAACCATTTCAACAAACATCTCCATTTGTTGTTTAGACAAGTTAATCCTAAGTACATCCCTTACAAATGCTATTGGATTCTTCTTATAAGCGTATCTTAGTTTAGCTAAAGTTGAATTAATACTACTCATCCTTGGAATCCTCTATCATATACTCACCATCATTAATTATATCCTTCTCAGCCATTTCAATTAATACCTGAAGAGAGTCCTCAGGACTAACCTCACTAACATTAATGTTTGTGGTGAAGGCTCCAACAGAATCTCCTAGCATCTTAATCAACTTAATGCTATTAGTTCTAGATTGAGGATTATCTGATCGTAATATCTTCTCCTCCTCTAGTTGACCTAAGATCTCAGACATAACATAAGACCTATCTACCTTATTGTCCAATAACTCCTGTTGTCTTACAGAGTTAACCTCATCCTTTACTGCTTTAATAGATAGTAGGTACTGACCTCGGACTCTTAGTACATAATCCTTAGTGCTTCCTGGCAACTTAGCAGGGATGCCTTTGTCTAATCCAGAAGCTTTAAGGGAGTACTTAATATCAGAGGTCTTACCATAGTACCATGCAAAGGTTAGACCAGAGTTCTGAGCATCCTCTTTAAATTCATCAGTTATCTCCTTACTAGTCTTAGCTGTTCTATCAATACATGAAGCTACCTTACTGTTCTCAAGCTTATTAGACTCTTGGACTAGAGTTAGGGATTTGATGAAGGAGGATATGCAGGTAGACAGGGTAGATGGTGGTATGTTAAAGGTCTTACTTATCTCAGTATGTCCTTTACCCTCTGTGTATAGCTGGAATATGCTATACTTCTCAGAGGAGGTTAAGTCTCCCCAGGTTCTCTTAGTATCTTTAGCTCTTCTTAGTATTACTTTAGTATCCTTAGGCACTCTTAGTATCTCTTTAGTATATATTAATAGGTATAGTTTAGTATCTCTTAGGTTCTTAGTTCTCTAGAGTACTTAAGTATATATTAATAAGTATAACTAAGTGTTCTAGAGACTAAAAGATCTAGAGGTACTT
>JAGLON010000067.1 GCA_023138975.1 Candidatus Zixiibacteriota bacterium | reverse complement strand
CATTTATCCGGGGCTAATTGGACAACTCCTGATCGGATCATGTTGTTTAGTTACTATATTCCAGTAACTTACAGTAATTTTCCAACCTATGCAAGTAATCTTTGTCTTATGTATTGATAAAATTACTCTGACGAGGTTCGGCAATAAATGCCCGAAAATTCCAATTTGTCGCCGAAAAGCTGTTTTCTGTGATATAATATCTATGCGTCTAATATCTATTAATATAGTGTTATCTATTTAGTTATGTGGTATTTCGTTTTGATTGATCCGAACTGTCCTGCTGTTTTTTAGGAGGTGCTCACGTGGCAGTTTTACTGATTCAGGCGAAGTCAATCACTTGCTGGGCGTTTTTACTGCTTTTGCTGAGTTTTTTTCAGGCTGATCTTGCAGAGGTCTCCGCGCAGTCGAAGCTGGATTTCCTGGGCCAATCACCCCAGGCAACAGAAAAATCCAAACCGGAATATACTCCCGTATCCAGTCGAAATTTACGTCGCAAAAGTACCACTACTGCCGGGATCAAACCATCAACCGTTACCGTTGGTAGTAAAGTCCAGGTAATCAGCTCAGCCGTACAGTCCGGACCGGCGGGCAAAAATTCTTCATACAGCTCAACTCGTAATCGCCCTGAAAATCCTAACCTGCTTAACCGAAAATCGTCTGATTCCCCAACCGCTAGTCCGTCATCGATGAAAAGTATAATTAACCCAACAAAAACCACTCGTTCGCCAGGAAATCTGCCGAAAAAGCCGATAGGACTTATGTCGGTTGACTACCGGGATATGCCCTTTCAGGATGTAATTAACGACATAAGAAGTCGATTAGGGATTAATATTCTGGTATATTGGCCTGCTCTGGAGCAGATGGGGATCGAGCGGGATATTCCGGTTACCATGAAACTGAGCAACATCACCCCCGGCAAGATTCTCACTGCCGTGCTGGATTATGTCGCCGGCGGAACGGGGCAGACTTTGGGTATGGAAGTGGACCGGGGTGTATTGGAGATCAACCTGAAAGAAAACCTGGGCCAAAGGTTGGAAGTGAAAACTTATTATGTCGGCGATTTGCTCCATCAGCCCAGCCCAGGCTACAGCATGTCAATGTACAGCGGCGGCATGAGTGGTATGGGATCTACCGGCGGTATGGGGACCATGGGCCAAATGGGCTTCCAGTCAGGATTTGGCGGCTCGAGAGGTTTCGGAACCCAGGGCAGTCGTGGCGGACAAAATCGCCGGGGCTTCAGCCAGAGAACCCGCAGCAATCGCCCGGGATATTAATTTAATAGTATAGGAATTTGTATTTAAGGGTACCTCTAATAATTCCTGTAGGATGGGCTTTAGCCCATGCTGAGTCGTTGCAATCGACGTTTTGATAAGCAAAAAATCGATTTTTAGAGGTTCCCTTAACAGCCTTATTTATAGCGATTAAGCGACCAGCGGGAGCGTCGAAACTCCCTGTGGATCGCGGCGAATCCGGTCCAGCGTAAGCTGGTAATTCAAACGTATAGGAATTTGTATTTAACTGCCTTATTTATAACGATTAAGCGA
>JAGLON010000066.1 GCA_023138975.1 Candidatus Zixiibacteriota bacterium | reverse complement strand
AGGATAGCGTAATGTCCATTTTTAGTTGTTAAATCTCACCAACTTTATTGGTGGAGAACCATTTTTTACAATAATTTCTAAAGTTAACAACTCGGTTCTGCTTCCTTGACACCTCGGCTGCGAATGCCAGTAAATGAGATTCCAGCATAAGCATTGCATCACCAGATATCGGACCATAACTTTTTGCTTCAACAGCCTCTACAAAGGCATTCATAAGCCCGCTATCTCCACCGCCATGTCCTCCGGCGACATCATCTCTCAAGGTATTTACATCAATTGTTTCGTATTGGTCAGTATGAAAATCCAGAATGCGAATCTCGTTTCCATCGCCCTCGATAAAACCATCGCTGCCCATAATCTGGATCTTCCGGCCATGGGGAGTAAAAGCGCTCAACATCATCGATACCGTTAATCCGTTTTCATATTCAATATTCACCGATTGAGTATCCATAACATCGTTGTCACAATGAAAAACGCATCTTCCATACGGGCCGTCCCGTAACGCCGTTTCCAGTGCTTCAGGTGTCATAGTGTTTGTGACAACATCCAAAGGCCAATTGTGAGAACCTTTTTCCAAATTTTCAAAATAATATTTTCTGGCTGAATAAACGCAACCCGACAGGCCATACTTGCAATCCATACAGCGTTTGGCGGAACCTTCAGGCGCATTTTCCGAACAAAAATACTTTAACTCACCAAAAGATTGAACATTTTTGCATTTACTTCCTGCGTACCAATTAAGGATATCCAGATCGTGACAACATTTAGCCAGAAGTATATTGCTGCTTAACGCTTCATTACGCCAATTTCCACGCACATAAGAATGAGCGAAGTGCCACCACGCAATACCTTCAAGATGCTTGATTGCACAAACCTTGCCCACCCTTCCGGTATCGATCAATTGTTTGATTTTCCTGTAAAATGGAGCATATCGCAAAACGTGACAAATCGTAAAAAGCACACCACTACTTTGTACACTGTCTACAATTCGCACACACTCCTGAGCAGTTGGAGCCATTGGTTTTTCCAGAAGGATATGATATCCTCGCTTGGCGGCCAATATTGCAGGTTCTACATGATCCGAGTCCGTTGTCGCAATTATTACCGCATCCGCAATTTTAGGGGCGTCTAATAATTCTTTCCATCCATTGAAAACTTGGTCTTGAGCGATATCGAATAAATCCACCGCCTCCTTGCACCGTTTATCGAGAGGATCCCCAACGGATACTACCTGAGCAACCTGCGGATTATCATGTATCCACTTCCCATAACTGCGAAGCCCTCTGCTGCCAGCACCAATTATCGCAAACTTAACCATTTCTATTA
>JAGLON010000065.1 GCA_023138975.1 Candidatus Zixiibacteriota bacterium | reverse complement strand
AGATGCCGGCTGGAAGCCAGCGGTATGGGGGCGGCGTATTGGAATTTCGTCATCCCCAACCAATTTGACTTGAGTACAAGTAAAATTGGCTGAGGCTGCCACCCCGGGGAAGTTACCATGCCTAAGCTACTGGCCCAAAGCGGCCTTTCGCGTAGGCATGCCACCCGGCAAGGTTCAAGGTTTCAAGTTTCTGGTTTTCCATTTCATAAGTCTTGAGATTGTCCAGTCATTCCGACCGGAGCGAGTGCAACGAGCGCAGCGGAGATAGTCTATGTCAAGCTCCTATGTAAAAACAAATGGTTCCTCACACAAATCTGTGCATATATTTTGGCTCGGGAAGTTTTCCGAGGCAATGATATAAGGCTAATTTCAAGGTTTGTATTGTCCTGAAGCCATAGCATCTTTTAATAACTGTTTTTGCCTTATTATTCATACCCTCGGTAATACCATTAGTTATTCGGCATTTGAAATAATTCATTATACCCTCCTGATGTTTCCTGAGCATCCAGGCAAAATCTCTTAGCGGTTCAAGTCTGCTGTGGGTTGCCCACCAGAACCATTTTGCGAGATATTTTTTAGCGGGTTTCTGATAAGTATAATCCCAAAAATCTCTAAATGACTCTTTCAGCAAATAAGCCCGATTGACCTTCAAATTCAGCTTCTCGAGATACCCCAATCTTGAGCGTTGTTTGTCAGTAAGATTTTCTGGATTCTTCAGCCAAATATAGCGTGTCTTTTTGAGCAATTCAGGATTGTCTTTTTTGAGTGTCCTGGCCTCTTCCTTACGAACCTCATCGACAGCTTTATTGAGATGCCCAACGATGTGAAACTTATCGAAAACCATCACAACGTCTTTTTCGACATTCTGCTCTATTACTTCGATATATGGTTGCCACATATCGCAGCATATAGCCTTTAAGGTGCCTTTTAACGCTTCTCCGTGTTCTTTGAAGAATTCTTCGAGAGTCTCTTGTTTGCGACCTTCGCCCATCCACAACATACGTTTTTCGGCAAGGTCATAAACCACTGTCGCATATTTATGGCCCTTACGACGTGATATTTCATCAATACCGATATAAATCACACTACCAATTTCTCTATGATTTAACCCATAGTCAACTGCCTGCTTAACGGCTGATTGAACCGTATTCCAGCTCACTCGATACATCCGCGCCACCGTCTTGAAGGGAAGTATCCTGGCCATCGTACTGAGCGTCCAGAGAAGCCCTGTAGTCATTCGGGATTTGCCTTGAGCAAAGGGAATGTTTTCTACCCGAATGCCGCCGCAGGCAGTACATGTAACTCGAACCGGACGATATAGCAACACAACTGGAATGCCCCATAACGGAACGTGTTTGAATCGACGCTGCTTGAGCCGATCTCGCTGGGCAGATAACGTCTGGCAAGTCCCACATGGCAGGCGTCTACGCTTACAAACATCCATGTGGATTTCTATCTGATTATCGTTTTCTACAACTTTGAGCACTTTGTGCCTCTTGACGTTGAGCGTCTTTTTAACTATTCTTTTTATTAGCATATGCTTTTTCTAGGTTGAATATTGTGGTAAATACTCATTATACCAAGAGTTAGCATATGCTATATGGGTGCTCGCTTAAAATAGTGTTATAAATTCAAGCTATTTCCCATATATGTCCGATAACCACGGCATGGTTAAATGAAAACTTAAAGGAGTACATACCATGCCGGCCAAACTAATCGAACAAAATAGTAATAAAATCACAATACAATTTACCGTCGAATTAACTGGTCAGATGTTAACCGATGAGCAGGCTTTGCAAGAATCTCTCAATGAGGCTGGGCAAGCCGCAATGGCGCCGATGTTAAAACAGTTCGATACGAACGGCGAGCCCATCCGGATCAATGGAGTCAAACACACCGTAAAGAGCTATGCACCACAGGACTATGAAACACCTTACGGCCCCGTACAACTGGAGCGTTATACCTATCAAACCAGCAAAGGCGGACGGGCTTACGTTCCCTTGGAAAACGATGCCCGCATGATCTTGAACTCAACGCCGAGGTATAGCCAGATGGTTTCGGGCAAATACGCTCGTTTGGGAGCGGATGCCATCTGTGAAGATCTTCTGGAATGTAACGGCAGAAAGTTATCTCGTAATTATGCCAAGAAGCTCAGTGATTTTGTCGGAACCGTGGCCCAATGCCATGAAGTCGACTGGGAATATGATCTGCCGGAATTTGATACGCCTGTCGCATCAGTGGGAATTGGCCTTGATGGAACTTGCATGCTCATGCACAATGATGGCTGGAGAGAAGCTATGAACGGTTCTATCGCATTCTACGACCACCAGGGCGAACGACTGCATACCATCTATTGTGCGGCGACGCCGGAGTATGGCAAAGAGAAGTTCAAGGAAAAGTTTGCTCGTGAAATTGAACGAGTGAAAGGAATATTCCCCGAGGCTTTGTATGTGGGGGTGGCGGACGGGGCAAAGGACAATTGGACTTTTCTTAAGCAATATACGCAACGCCGAATTTTGGATTTCTACCATGCTCGAGAATATATCAGCAAAGCAGGCACCGCTATTTTCGGGCGCGACAAAAAAAGCCGGGATCTGTGGATTAACGATTGGAGCCACAGGTTGAAACATAAACAGGGAACGGTGGGCCGATTACTAAAGGAACTGGAACTTCAAAGAGCCAATCTCGATAAGAAGAATTTCATCGAACGTGATGAAGAAATTCGTAAAGCTATAGTGTATTTTACCAATAACAAAGGTAGAATGAGTTACACCACCCACTTGAAGCTTAACCTGCCTATCGGCAGCGGAGTAACTGAGGCGGCCTGCAAAACAGTGGTCAAACAACGCATGTGCATTTCCGGGTCAAGGTGGAAAGACGATGGGGCTAGTTGCGTTCTGGCATTGCGAACCTTGAAGCTAACCAAAGGACGTTGGCAACAGTTCTGGAGCTATATAATGAGACATGGGGCCACATCATACTAAGCGAGCACCC
>JAGLON010000064.1 GCA_023138975.1 Candidatus Zixiibacteriota bacterium | reverse complement strand
GCCGTTCTGACATTTTTTCGGCATGATAGATTGTCCTGTAGGTGCGTTTCGAGATCGTTCTTCGCCCTCTGCTCAATGTCGCTGCTGAATTCCTTCCCGCAATGAGGACACGTGATTCTCCAGAAACCAGGCATGATCATTCTTCCAATGATTCCCGCGCCTTGTGAATGTGATATCTTTGAAGACCTCTGTTGAATACCTCACGAACATCGGGATTTGGATCATCCTTCGCCCATCTGTTGATCTTCTCGTAATGGCTCTCAATATATTCTACCAATTCTTCATTCAATGTACCACCTCACGAGCCATCTCCTGATGATATTCATGGAGGTCGTTCTTCACCCATTTCCGAAACTGTGGGTCGGGGTGATCCAACCATTTCAGCATTTTAGAGTAATTATTCTGAATATATGTCCGTAATTTTTCTTTCAATGTACCACCGCCTGTCAATCATTCGGATCCCTTGCGTAGGAGATCGGCTTCGAATCCGGCAACCCCTGGTTTATGGAAAATGGCATTGCATTTCTTACATAACACAAATTCCGTTCTTGTTAATTTTCCATGTTTCCCAGCTTGCTGATCCCGAAGGTACAACCTTTTCATCGGTCCTTCGCATTCGGATTCACTGAGATCCCTATGTTTCGTTATTCGTCTCATCCCGGACATTGTCTTTCCTCATCCAATTTATATTTTTGGTGTACTATTCAGATTGGATTCATCGAACAATGTCTCACGACAATTCGAAGAGCATAACCAGCATCCCTTTTCGAAAAGTGTCCTGTGATTCCACCTGCGTCATCACCTGTGGGGATATTGTACTCAGTAATCTCTTTATGATCATCGCCGCAGCCCACCGCAACACAATAATAGGCAGTTTTCTCCGAGAAATCGATATGTACCAGTTCCCCGGGAATAAGGATCTCGTACTCCTTTTCTACATCCTTCCGCAAAAATATCTCCTTGCTCCATGGGTCCGTATCACGAAGTCGAATCCGGAACTCTTCCTCTTTCAAAATTCTTACATCGATCGGAGATAATCGAACCGGTGTTCTTTCCTGCTGGCCAAGGATTCCCTCAACCTCTTCATCTGTTGTTGTTGTTTCACTCATAGCCATTTTATCATCCTGGGTAATCAGTACCCTAATCACCCCAAATTAGTACACTAATATAAAGGTTTCGTATTAGTACACTAATTAAAGTAATGTTAACAGAACTCAAGGAGCTCAAAAACAACGTCTTGCAATCCTAATCCCCGATCCTGGGGATTAGTTTGCGCTTTGTGAGTAAGGGCAAAGAGGTTCCAGGGAATCTCAAAGGATGCCAGGGCGCGAGAGGAAAGCGATCACGTAGAAGGGGGGAAGGAAACAAATTGAAACATTTTTCCCCTTCCCCCCGAATACGGGCACACTCAATCCAGTTGGTTCCCTACAATGTACCCGTCCCCCCAACTCCTTTCAAACGTGGCGGGCCTGCTGGCCCTTGGCATGATGAGAGAGTTCGAGGCTTCTCTCTCTCTCGGTTGGACTGGCATTCCTGGAAGGATCACAGAGGGAGGGGGACGATGTATTCATATTGCACTCTGAGAAGCATGATAGAGGAATCACGTTAAACTCGCTCAAACAACGGTGGCAACGCAATAAGGTGATGGTCGAATGATATGCCGTGAATACATACATACACGCGTATGTGGTAGAGTTCTTTCTATCTATCTTATTGAATAATTGGAGAGGGCACACAATGTTAAGAATCCTCAAATATCATAACAAACTGAGACGAAGATAATAATGAGAATGATTATCAATAAGGGCAACCAACAACAACAATTTCCACAAATCTTTTTCTTTCTCTCCATTGCCGTAATTGGGAAATGCTGTTATCCGGCGGTCGGGCGAACATACGCCCATGTTGTGCGGTTTCTATATATTATAATAGAGGGGGTAGTGAATGGCGGTCGTTTCTTTGCAGAGAGCGACCGGACCCTATCTATCACAAACGGACGGACGGACACCATACACACACCTGGCGATGTCTATATAATGTACTAGAGGGAATAGTGTTTGGCGGACGTTTTCTCATGGGATGGGCGGGCGGGCACAAAGATGATCTTCGATGTCTCACTCAGGGAATAAATGAACCGAAAAAGCAGTAACCAGACATTGGGAAGTGGGTTTGAGTAAATGTCTAATAATCTAACCCCTATGGGGTTAGTATATCCACCAGACAGACAGACACGAACGCCAAATTATCTCTCTGTTTATCTCTTATAGAGATGGGAGGGGGTATGCGTCAAATCGGTTCAAAGTTGGGACATTGACACATAAATGAACCGATGAGAAAACAAGAGTAGGAAAGGAAAAACCTGAAATGGTGGGTCAATGGGTCAATGGGTCACGGGTGCGAAATAATGTCTCTCTTTCTCTCTTACGAGAGGTTGGATGGAGGGAAAGTCATTTCTTTCCATCACTGATTGATCGGGGGCGGGATTTCAACGAATCAGGTTTCTTATTGCGAGACGCCACATAAATGAATGCAATGAGGATCACACCAATACCAAACAAAGCGGTGAGGCTCATGCCACTCGCCCCGGATTGAAAATACAAAACCACAATCTCATCAAGGAAGACCTCTGCATTTGGATCGGATTCCCAATAAACATAATCATAAGAACGCTCATCGATGGTCCTGTCGAGCTCCGCATCCAAAAGAGCAAAGCCATCAATAATCGTTTGATTGGAAACCACAACTTCGAGTTTTCTTGCGGTCCCGTCCGTGTCGCTCAAGGTTTCAATTATGTTGATCTCGACCTTCACCCAACGATCCAAAACACGGATATCCACATTAGATTTTCCTGTTGATCCGGTCTTCCCGAGAAATCGATCCTTTACCCCAAGATCCATCCTTCCGGTCCCGCTACCTGAGATTGTGATCTCAACTGAATTACTTTCGGAAGAATCAACGTTCCCGATCTCAACCACGTACCCTTTATCAATAGTGTCAATATATCCGTAAAACTCTATCCGGACAGCAGAAAAACCTTCATGCTCCAACGTACCACGACCACCATCAAGCTTTATTGAACTATCCGGGCTGTAATACGTTCCCGTGTCATCGGTCACAAGATTCCTTGTCCGAGAATCAAAGTTTGAAATCACATTAACAATATCTTTTGAATTATAGCCCTCAACGGATTGCAACGCCAAAACAACCGCAAGGATGAAACAAAATATCATTACAAGCTTTCTCAGCATGGGATCACCCCTCACTCAATTCATAGATCGACCTTTGCTCTTTGATGCCTTGCGGGATCCCCCATTCCGGGAGGATATCAAATACAATGCTCCTAATATCAGAGCACCACCTAAGATCACAGTCCCGGACCCCGAGGAACCGGGCATCCCTATTGTAAAAGCCGGAATATCGGAAACAGTGGTTCTCACCGTGATATCATCGAGATGGGTAGTGTAATCCTGATTATCTTTCACGAAAAACTCTACCGCATCGAATTCCCGGGCGTTCCACTGAAATCGATCAGAATTCTCAGCTATAGCGGAAACATCGTTATTATTTCCATCGCCCACTCGCACGTAGCAAGTGAAACTAGTGGATGAACCCGCCACGCTCTCGGTTGGGGCAACATCGAATTCGACTTTTGCCCACGAATCTCGAACTTTGCTATCGAGGGACTTGGAAGATCGAATCGTTTCTTCTACGTCCCCATCCCTTTGGTTCATTAAGACCTTGCAGCCATACTTCCCCTCGGGTTCGATACGCAGAGTAATATAATTGTCGTAGCCTTTCTCAAGGATCCTACAATAAATTCGATTGTGGTCATTTCGAAGCTTTATCCAAAATGTTATCGAAACCCTGGTAAAAGAGGTGAAACCTATACCAACCGTCCCGCCTTCTGTAAGACCAATGCAGTTCGTATCATCGATGCCTGGGTTGTCGCTTTTCACTTGGCCAGGCGTCCCTTCCCGATAATCAATCTCATCGAGATGTTTAATAGTCCGGGTTTCTGCAGCAGCCTCAGGCATCGCCAGCACAAGGCAAAACATCATTATAATGGAAATCAAAACATTCTTTCTCAACATAAAAATTCCTCCAGGAAACAACACGAATACTCCCCGGAGCCATATTCAAAAAAAAAGCGGGGGGCTGCGGAACAGGCCCGCAGCCCGGAATAGACGAGGAAGAATTTATGTTGAATTCCATTACCTATTCGAGATTGCCATGGAGTATAAAATAAACTTGATAGGGTGGTTATTCCTTAGCACGGTTCCTTTTATGGTCACGGATGATCTGAATAATTGTCTCTGCTACGGTTCCCTTTCCGGGATCGTGACAATCAAGTATATGGTCCTGGCAATCGGCGGGAGCCGTGAAACGATGCGATGTCGCCTTACCTCGGTGGAATCGCATGTCAACAATTCTTTTACCGTTCTCGCGCTTCCCTGTCGTGCTTGACCCCCTCATTGCCTCTTCTTCCACCATGTGCTCGGTGGGCCACCTTTCCCCTTCAATGATGGATTATGGCCTAATCGGTACGGGTACAACGAACAATCGACCGCAAAACACTTTTGAACTTCCCGAATATTTCCAGAACATTGGATGCAATGACGTTTTATTCGCTTTAAGTTTGAAACGCCCTTTACCCCTCTGCCAGACCGGACAAGGTAAAAATCACACCGTGAGACGGTGCATTTTCGGATTTCTGCGGTGTTTCCGTTCATACACCAACGGCAATGATCTCGGATCGATGAAAGATAGGACATTCTATCAATCTCACCTATCTCTTCGCTTGAATGATTTGATTTCCTTGAGCAGCCGGACCAGCTCGACATGGACCTGTCTTCGAGCGTGCCTCCGGACCGCACAAACAACACGCCCTGGATGGAGATAGAAATCAATAAACGAAGCATCTTTGCATATCAAGCATATCGCCCCCGGTGCTCTCGGATAACAATACGCTCAACCCTCACGGAACGGGTCCAGGATCGGACACGGTCCGGAGTACTGTTTAAAGCGTGCCGGATCTCACGCCTTCTCTTCTCCCTGCTCTTCAATTTCTTCCTCATGGAACCAACTCCAAACATTACCGAGAATTATGCATACATGCATTCGTTACCGGCAGCCCGAACCTCAAGGAGACATTCGAGTATCGAAATCTCCTTCCGCAAAATACTAAGCTGCTCGTTCCTCTCCGCTAGCTGCTCACTATAAAATGCACGCTCACTGTCAAGACGAAGGAGAAGCGTATCTCTCTCCTCCCGGATCTCGTCAAGAGCATTGATCGACTCCTCAAAATCTTCGGCTATTCTATTTTCATGGTAGTACATAATTTCTTCCTCCTATGTCAAAAATAAATGACTGTGAATGCATTATAGGGTCCCCCTCGATACCTCACCGTTCTCATCGTACCAACGCTTTGAAACGTGGTCGAAGGCGTGGCCTGCGTGAATACCTGGACCTCCGGGATCTGGTGGGTTTTTCTCCTTACCTTCCAGAGGATCCCGTCCCCTCTCTTGAATACTTATGAAATCGGGGTAATCACGATGCCAATACTGCCATTTCTCAATAAAATAAATCATGGGATCCCCGGTACAAAGCGGGGGATGATCTGAATCGGGATCGTTCCATTCATGGACCCAACGCTCTTCATCACGGTCCGGATCGTACGTGAACTCCTGAGAATACCCAACATGGGTTTTGAGAGTGGCCTCGCACGTTGGACATACTACCGGAATCTCTTCCTTCGAGATCGGTTTCTCATCGTGACTTATCTTATGCAGATCCCCGAAATAGCTTAATGAATGGGATGGATACCGCTTTCTTCCATTCCTTACAATAGGATCACCGAAAATTCCAGCGTGACTTAGAGCGTACATGAGACCACCCTGGAGCTCATCGAAATTCTTGTAATCACGAATCTTCTTATATATCCAGCCGGGACGGTTCCGGCCTGCTGATTTCTCGTTGAATTCCTTGGAATTCATCAACCAACCACACCCGTAAATATGCCAATGGGGGGATACATAAATATTCTCCTCATTAATTCGGTGGGTCTTTCTCAACCAATGCCAAAGCCTTTTTGTGTACTTCTCCCCGCGTAATCGAGCTTCCTTGAATTCCTTCTTGGCTCTCGGTAATACTCTCCAGGGATGAGGAACCTTTGCACCGCCATGAGCACCCGCCAAAACTAGCATTTTACTCAGTTCTCGTTTCAATTGGCCGATCCCTCCCTTTGTCTTCAATCGCTCCAATGCCCAATCTTGGGGAGGGCTGAAAACGGCATGCCAAAATCCACCACGATCCTTGAATCCATGCAACGGATCATCACCAACACGTTGCCCACTCAAATTCCTCTGGACGGGACGCCTTATAGTTTGGTTCATTTCGTCCAAATGCCGGAAACGCTCAAGCCCACGACTAACGGCACGAGTAGCCCAAGCGAGCCAGCAGATCGGGCAGAGCCTATCCCCACACCAATCATGAAGAGGCTTCGTTCCTTCCTTATGCCGATCCTCGCAAGCGTTCAACCGGAAAATCTGACCACATCCCTCTTTTTTCACACCTTCTCCCACAAGATGGAGAGGATACCCATTCACCACTTGAGGAAGCTGAGTGGTGGTCGATTTGCACGTATGCAGGATACTAACGTTACGGCCTTGTTGAGAATCATTCTCAATAAGCTCTTTTTTGGTCCCTAACTCATCGATCCTTGGTAAAACTCCATCTCCCTCATGCTCCAGGACCCCGGACCCTCCGGATGCGTTAAGCTGGAAATCATTGGAAAAATCAGGGTGAGAAGTCCAGAGGCCTCTTATGAGGATCCCTCCGGATCGTGATCGCTATCTGATGTCAATACTTCATTAAATACCGTAAGCCGTAGGGCATCACCTTCACAAACACCTGCTGAATCAAGGTAAGGAATAGTAAACACTAATCCACACTCCTTTGGGATTCAAGAGCATCTAAGGCAGCAAGAACTCGCCTAACCTTCTGGGAATGTCGATGGTAGCCCCTCGCGTATTCTTTCAACCGCTGGAGATCACGCTCATGGCCATTCAGCACAACAACCATCCCCCAACGTCACTAGGAAGTGAGTGGGGGCAAAATACAGTTTTATTGTATTGTCCGTTATCTCTCGAATGTGACATGCTCTTCTGATTATCTCACGCAATATTAATAAATTTTGTCGCACTTGGTGCTACAAATCAAAATATCATACAAGAAGTAGACCCGCCCGCCGGGATGAATTGTCACATTCGAGAATCAAAAAGATTCTTTCCCGGCTGGCGTTTTTCACGGAAATACAAAGCCCCGTTCATGGTCCGCGTCGAAAAAAAGCGGACCACAATGGGAGCCGCCGATTTCAACAACTGCGATTTTGAGCTTTCGCCCAAGTAATTAAACATAACACTCATATATATACTTTTCAGGGATTTCTCAACATCACTCATCCTCAACGAATTTCTTCACATCGGGGCGGCGTTTATACAGCTCTTCAAGGATGCGTTCAATCTGGTCATCCTCAAGGAACTCCTTTTCTTTCTCTAGCTGATCGATTCTTCTCAGGGCATCCTCAAGGTCCATCTCCATCCCTGGAAGACGTGGATCCTCGGTCACCGACAAATGACCCATGAACTCAATATATATCTCCTTCAACTTCTTAGCTGAAAATTTATTGTACGCCCCTCTATACTTATCGCCATGCGCCATCAAAACCTCGCGATATTCCCCTGGCATCCGGGCATCTCGCAATATCTCATTAAACGCAGCTCGTATCTTATGCGGAGCGTATGGGTTCCGTGAGCATTTCTCCATTTCCTTCTCACTCATCAATCCGGACTGGACGGCGGCCATTCTCAGCCATGTTCGGTAAGATTCCTCAACATCCTTCCCTCTCCCTCCCCCATGAGTCACAAATAGAGGATCATCATAATCGATGGGTAAATAATACGATATCACTGGTGCGTTACAATGCCCATTTGAACAACGAGCACGCCACACCCTCCCGTGAGTTCCGCATTTTGCACATTCATACCTTCCAACTCTCCGAGCCTTGAGGTAATTCATGATTGCATCCATAGCATCACGCCCAAGGAAGGCACGAAACTTCACATTGGTTTTTGTTCTCACCAGGTCAATCATGAAGGGGGGTTCGGCGTTATCAATGCTCTTCACATCCCCGATCTTCAATTCCCTAAGTGTTTTCACATCAAAACCGGCTTGAAGCTGACATAGCAGCATAGCCCGGAATCTAAGGGAATCGCCACCGGACTGAACAACCAATAATTTCTTTATCTCAGGTATTCGGATTATCTGCTCCCTTGCATCATCACGGCGGGGATCCCCGCGAAGCCATGAAGGAAGCTTAGTACCTGATCTGAATCGGATATCATGATATTCCAGAAAACTCCTCACATCCACGCCTTTGATTCTCTTCGTCCCCCTGGCCAGGTCCAGGGGCTTCATCCATGAAAAAAACTCTCGCCACAACCGTTCAGGCGTTCTCGATTTCGAATCCCCTTCTCGTTCCTTCTCAAGATAATCCACCACCTGAGAGGGCGTAAAATCAAAACCTTTTTCTTCCTTTAAAAATCGAAGAAAGGACTTCATTGCAACACATACACCACGCCGCCTAGATTCCGATCTCCCACCCTCTTGTAGGAAATCATTAAACAGATCATCATTTATGATATCCTGATGCGATCGCAATACCATGGCAGTACCCAGCTTGAATTTCGTAATAATTTAAAATTAAAAGTCCTATGTTTGAATTTTTTCTTTTGTGAATTTCATACTATCATTCATATCATCAATAATCGCATTCACGCGGGATATTCGCTTATTGGTTTCAGCTAAAAAGATCATAATACAATGGATGAATGCAAATATCACAAATTCAGCAATTATTACATTTGTAATAATATCCTCCGACCGATCAGCTTGAAACAATAGTGTAGAAGTGAGAAATAAGGGAAATACTGACGCAGCTAAGGATCCTAATAATCCTTTTAATAAAATTGCCAACGAATCATATTCGGCCTTAATAGAGGTACTTTTTGTCTTAACTGAATTTTCTAAATTTAAAAAAGCAATAGAGTGAATATTTAATATACTTCGCATTTTTTCTTTTATTGGAAGACATTCCTTATGATATTCTTTCCATTTCTCATCAAGAACCTTGCTATATGCACGACCAATGATATTCAATACAAGTAAAACAGTCATTATATACATTATCAGTCCTACAATACTTCCCACCCACATCGCTTGCGCATTAGTATTGAAAAAGTAGTTAAAAATATCTTCAATAGAATAATCACTTTTAAAATAGATCGGAATTGATGTAAGTACCATCAATAAAAATAACGGAACGATAATGTTTAGATGTTTCCTGACAAATATTTTTACTTTATCTGCATTTGAATTGGTCTTAACAACTAACTCATTATTAACAATATTTGCAGATGCTTCCGCCATGGACAGCAACAAACTAAGCTATAGTATTAATTTTTCCATTGATTATTCCAATTAATTCGAAAGTGAAAATCCTTTAAACAATCCTAAATACCTCCTTGGGTTCTGTTAACACATGCCCGATAAGGCCTACAACTTCGAGCTGGAGAGAGAAGCAATGCAAGCGAACAAATGGTGGGAGGCACTACCGGAGATCACCAGGGTGGCGATCTGGGAGGATCTGAAAGGGATTGAGACCGCGCCTTCTGTGGAAAAACTATAATTAGTTTATCACATATAGGTCGAGATACATGAAGCCAGTTATTGCTTTCGATTCTAAAGAATTCATCAGGGGTCCCAAAGAGAAACAATTTTTTTGCCCGATAGGGGGAGGGGTCCTAATAAAAGATGAACAAATCTTTAAAAGTGCATACACACAAATATTTACAAGGATTATGAAGAAACATAACCTCCCCGCTAACAGGTACATTTATGATTCTCATACAATAAGTAAAAGATTGAGGTTGTATGATGCAATTGATGTTATTTCCGAGATTGTAAATGAATCCTTGCCCTATATTGATAAAATAAACATATATTTTACTATGTTTAATACCGAGAAACTCAAAACAATAAAAGTTGGAGGTGCCGACAAATCTGACGTAAAGGAGATACCTGTATTAAAATTTCTACCGAAATTAAATCCTACATATGTACACTGCTGTGCTTGGGATTTTCGGGCTGGTCCCGTCCCAGATTCTGTTCCCATGCACATTGATTACTTTGAAGGGAAAATAACAAAGTCGTGGGAATACCTAAAGAATGTCGGGAACTTTCAAGTATTCTATAGAGGGGATGAATGTAATCCATTCATTAATCTTGCCGACCTCATAACTTGGCTAACCGATAAATTACTCTATAAAGAAAAATTGCGTCTTACAACCGATAATATTGAAGAAGTGTGGGAAAATGTTGATACCCCAGTAAAGGGTGTATTCTTAGGTGAAAAGTATTTGGAAAAGATGGTATGGATTTCTGAAAAAATGATCGACACATCACCCTTTCTTCCCAAACCAACCATATTCATTGTCTCAAAGAAACCAACACTAATTGAAAAAGCGAGTGCGAATAAAGGAGAGGGTGTCACATTTAAGCAAGTATTTACTAGCAGTCCATTAATGGATGCTGCTTTAATCAGGGCTTATTCAATAGGTGGAGGAATAAAATTTTTTGATCCCCATATCGATAAGAGTATTATCAAAGATGGGGATATTATTGTGCACGTTGGCCAAGCAGCTAAGGAGATGGCACAAACCTACAACGACATGTACGAAATTGAAATCATCAGCGGCAAAGAATTAAGAAATAAATATAAAACCCCACGACTTGAATTATTTGGTAAGTAATAGTGTGCGAATGATAAGAATCCCCGGTGAGAGACTCATATCACCATTACTTATGTTAACACATCTTTTATTTATTCTTTTTGGGTTATTTCTTGTAGTTTATTTAAACTATTAAATACCCATTAAATATTTCCGGCATTTTTCCGGCACAGATTATTTTTCCGGCAAATCTAAATTCTCCAGATTAACAATAACCTTCCAGATCGATCTTTGTCATCCATTTCTCTCATCTCACGTCTTTTTAATTTTTGGTGCACCTCATCGATGTGATGGACCAAGGTGGATCTCCGGACCA
>JAGLON010000063.1 GCA_023138975.1 Candidatus Zixiibacteriota bacterium | reverse complement strand
TCCTAACCCGTTCAACCCGACAACCACTATTTCATATTCGGTGCCGGAGCGAGCTCACGTCAACCTTAGAATCTTTAATATCCTGGGCCAGGAAGTACAGATTTTGGTAGATAATACCAAAGAAGCCGGCCAATATGAAATCAATTGGGACGCAAAAAACAGCGCCTCGGGCATATATTTCTATCGTTTATCGTATCAGGACAAGGTTTTAACGAAAAAAATGACACTTTTGAAGTAAGATTTTAGGCCGGATTTCCGAATACAATAAGAGGGACAGGATAATTTCTGCCCTCTTTATTTATTATGGAGGACCGGTTTACGCATGCCGCAGCAAGCTACGAAATCAGCACCCAAAATCGGCGATTATGAAATTGTCAGCAAAATTGGAAAAGGCGGGATAGCTGAAGTCTTCAAAGGCATTCAAAGTTCCTTACAGCGTGAAGTCGCTATAAAGGTTCTCTCCCCTCAATTTGTCCATGATTCTGATATCGTTCAAAGGTTTGAACGGGAATCGATAATGATTGCCAATCTCAATCATCCCAACATCGTTCACGTAATTGACAAGGGTGTTCAGGGCGGCCGTTTTTACTTTGTAATGGAGTATGTTGACGGTACTGATTTCAAAAACATAATTTATAATCCCAATATTGATACCAAAATAAAAATCGAAATGATTGTCCAAGTGTGCAAGGCTCTTGATTATGCGCATAAAAACGATGTCGTGCATCGGGACATGAAACCGGCCAATATCCTTATTGATAAACAAGGAAACGCCCAGATTGCTGATTTCGGCATCGCTCAATTGAGAGATAAAACCGATGTTGAAGTAACGTCGTCTGATATTGTTATGGGGACTGTAGCGTATATGTCTCCGGAGCAGAAATTCTCATCGGCGAATGTTACCAAGGCTACCGATATTTATGCTCTGGGTATTATCCTATATGAAATATGTTGTCATCGCAAACCGGAAGGCCGGTTCAAGATGCCGTCTGAAGTCAATTCGGCTATTCCTCAGGCAATGGATTCTATAATTTCAACCTGTCTTCAGGAAACTCCCGGAGATCGTTTCCCGACCGCCGGAGCATTGAAAGACGCGCTCCTCAATGCCTTCTCCGGCCAGCTTTATACTTCCGGTCAGGCTGACGCGACGATTGCGCGCGCGGAATCATTCATGGGTAAGTGCCGTTTTCTGGATACTATTAAGGAAGACCTATTTGGCGCGACATATTTGGTAGAAAACAAAGAAACCAAAAAGCTGTATATTATAAAGAAGAATAAAAAGGGCGATGCCGGACGGCGCGAAGCGCAGATTTTATCGAGCCTTAAGCATAAAAACATTATTAATCTTCTCGGAGCCGGCGGCGATGCCAACAAGACCGTAGTCGTCAGCGAGTATGCTCAGGGCGGGTCACTGGCTGACCGGCTGGTACGGACCTATTCGTGGAAAGAGGCGATGAAAATTATTGTGCCGATTGCCGAGGGTCTTGAGTTTGCGCACAAAAATAATATAGTTCACGGAAATCTTCGCCCGGCCAATATCCTGTTTGATAAAGAGGAGCAAGTAAGACTTACAGATTTTGGTCTTCCGCCTCATTATCTGAAAGGCAAGGACTGGTACGCTCCTCCGGAAAAGAAATCATCCCGGCAAGGCGACATGTTCTCATTGGGTGTTATATTGCATTCACTGCTGACCAATAAGATACCTCAACATGACCGTTCCGGAAATCCATATTTGAACGAAATATCAAAGAAAGTTCCGGATGTTATTCAGGGCATTCTTCGAAAATTATTACAAATCCGGGCGGCCTTACGGTATAAATCCTTTGAAGAACTGCTAATAGAATATTCGGAGTTTATCGCTGAAGAGAATCGGCCTAAAGTAAAAATCGCCTCGAAGCCAAAAGCAGTCACTAAGAAATCGAATCTGGTGCCGGCACTCTTGATATTATCAGCAGGAATAGTTGGAGTTTTGCTGGCGGTATTCTGGGAAATAATTTTCAAATAACTCCCTTTTTCTCACCCGGGCGCTTAATTAACCTTATTTTACTTGACAGTTAAAGAAAAATTGATATTATAGGGCACTGTAAAATTGTACGCGTCCCCATCGTCTAGCTCGGTCCAGGACACCGCCCTTTCACGGCGGCGACGGGGGTTCGAATCCCCCTGGGGACGCCATAAATAAAAAAAAGGCGGTTCTATTTGAACCGCCTTTTTTTTATTTATCTATTTTCAGTGGACCGCTTACGGACAACTGGCACAAGGTGCTGGGCCGCCTTTGAAGGCGTAATTGATGATGTAAACAGCGTCACCAACGTTAGTTTGGTCATCGCAGTTGGCGTCACCGGATTCAACCGGATCGGGAGCCGGGCCTCCTTTGAAAGCGTAGTTAACGATAAATACGCCATCACCGATGTTCACAAATTCATCGCCGTTAGCATCACCACAGACAAACAGGTTGGTGGTAAAGTAACGAACTTCGGTTTCACATACATTATCGAACGCATCAAAGGCAACCACCTTCCAAAAATAAGTACTATTGGTGAGGCTGTAATTGGCTTCGATTTCTTCATCATTTAGAACCCGTTTAGTGATTCGAATATCATCGATCCGCCCATCGAAACAGCGGTCTCCGCCCGGAGTTCGTGAAGCACCAAGAGTAAGCTCGGCATCATGTATCGGACCAAAGCTCGCTCCACTGATTTCATCTTTCAACTCACCATTAAGATAGAATCTCAGAACTCCCTCAGCGGCATCGAGAGACATAGCGACGTACGACCATTCATTCAGTGGCGGGACTACGGTACTGAGATAGTATCCATCACCTACCACATAGTTGCCATTATACAGCGTCAGTGCTCCATCATTACTGTCGAGATACCAGGCATAATTGACCATTGTAGAAACGGTGTTATCTCGTTTGGAGAGAATAGCCCGATAAGTACCGTCACCCAGACTGTCCGGGTTTATCCAGGCTTCAAGTGTCAGGACACCCGTACCCGAGTCGACATCGAGTGAATTATCAATATCAGGAACTGTTATGTAGTCATTGACACCGTCAAAATCAATTCCCCGTCCGAACCGTCCGGTAATAGTTCTCTGTGGATTGTTTACCAGTGTTCCGGTATTTCCATTATAGCTTCCATCTATGAGACTATCTCCGGTGGCTTCATCCATGTTCCACAGCCCCACTGTATAGGGTGGTTCCGGTTCAAAGGGCGCTGCCGTCCAGTCATAGATAATTCCTAAACTTTTGGCTTCGGTTCCAATGTACAGGAGATCAGTCGGATTGGGAGTAGCATCACCGTAAATATGGTATGTAACCGGGGACTCATCAATGATCTCGAGTTCAATCTCCATATGGGGGTATATAGCCGTCGCGCCATTGGCAGGTGAGATCAATGTCACCACCGGCGCATTGTCATCTCCAATTGAAAATGAGCGGACTTCCGATTCAGATGTCAGCCCTGAACAGTCGATTGCGACTACTTTCCAGAAATGCTCACCTCCGCCAATATGCGAATAATTATTCGCAATTTCGACATCGGTCAAAGCTCGTCTTGTAATGCGCACCTCATCCATATACCCATTGAAGCATTCACCGGCACGCCCTGAGGTTCCGATAGTGAGGATAGCATCATTTGCCGGCGCAAAGGAGACTGCGTCAATTTCATCACTCAAACTGCCATTACGGTAGAACCGTACCCGTCCTTCGGCTGCATCAAGCGTTAAGGCGACGTAAGACCATTCATCGAAAGGAACGGTTACGGTACTAGCAACCTCACGCGACCAATCAACGCCATTGCTGGCAAAGCCGAGATTGCTGTTTTCATCAAGATACATCTGATAGTTGCAGGGTGAGTGCGGGCCGGCCATATCCTGCTTAGCCACCAGTCCTCGTCGGCGACTATCGTTACCGTCATTTCGGGGATAAATCCACGCTTCTAAAGTAACTTCGCCGGTGGCGCTGTCAATATCGAGACTTGAATTATCATTCACGACACAAAAATTATTACCACCGTTGAAATCTACGGCATAACCAAATTGTCCATCAGCAGTCCAGATCGGCAGTTGCCCCACTAAAGAACCGCTATTACTCATCGGCGAAGCATCTGCGACATTCGCACCGGTGTTTTCATCAAAATGCCATACACCGACTGTGTTAAAAGGATCAATTTTGGGTATTGGAGAAACCCAATCATACGATACGGCGGTACCAGTAAAATCTTCCAGTACGTGTAGTAACTCATAATCTTCAGTAGAATATCCGCCATATACCAGAACAGTCATGTAACAATCATCAAAGATATCTGCATTCAACGTAACATAGGACTCCGACATTGTAGCACCATCACCCGGTGACACCAGGCTTATTACCGGAGCAATAGTATCAATAAGCACTGTAATAGTCATATCGTCATAATCAGTGGCACCAGAGTCATCTACAGCAGTGAAGCGGAGTGGATAGACACCACTTTGTGTGATATCAGGAGTCCAGGTAAACAGTCCACTACCATCACCGTAATCTGTAAATACGGCACCAGTGGGTAAATCGCCAGAGGGTGATAGCGTAGCCGTCAGTTCAGCGATGTTACCATCAATGTCAGTAGAACTTACTCCAAACTCAAGATAATCAGTGATTTGGATCGTTTTATCTGTGACATCAGTCATGATCGGAGCATCATTG
>JAGLON010000062.1 GCA_023138975.1 Candidatus Zixiibacteriota bacterium | reverse complement strand
TTGATTCCGTAAGTTATTTGCCCCAACATCCAGGCCAAGGTGGTGGGGGCTTTCCTATGTATATGATTTATCCGGAAAGCGGAGATATTGCTATTGGCTATAACGTACTTTTTAGAAGCATAGCGCCAATCGAACAAATCTGTACAATATATTTAACGGTTCCGGAATCTACAGAAGAACGTCCAATTTCGGTTGAATGGACCCGTTTAACCCCAATACAGTCCACCGTTGCAGATTCCAACTGTATCTATCCGATGGTAATCAGCGGCTATTATACAACTTATGAACCGATTTTAACTCCTACCTGCTGTATAAACGCCGGTGATGCCAACGATGACGGGCAGACTAATATAGGTGATGCCGTTTATACAATAGACTATGCTTTCAAAGGCGGTCCGGGTCCGAATTGCATGTCTCAGGCAGACGCCAATTATGACGGCGCTTCAAATGTGGGAGATGCCATATATCTGATAGAATATGCCTTCAAGGGCGGTCCGCCCCCATTGTGCGGTCAATAGATTAAACATATAGGGATACCTAAAAACAGGTTGTATAAATACCAGGTATATTATATAATAATTGTAGGGAATCACTCACCTCACACAATTTATTCATCCGCCGGGAATTGAGAGTCTGTAACAGGGAGGAGATATCATGCGTTTATTATTGTTAACGATTTCGATAATGCTCTTATTGTCGCCGTTTGTCCAAGGGCAGGAGCCTGTGTGCGGTGATGCCAATTATGATGGTGCCCTTACTATTGGCGATGCGGTTTTTATTTTCAATTATCTTTTTAACGGAGGTCCCCCCACTGCACAACCCGATCCAAATTTTGCAAATTGGGATGAAGGAGAATTACTTACCGTTAATGATGTGTATCTGTGCATCAATTATATGTGGGAGGGATACCAAAAGACAGGTGTCCCTTTACTTTATCTCAGCGGGATTGGGCCCAACTGCAGTCCCGGGCCGCCAATAGTCCCGAGCATTGACTCGAATGTTGTTCTTTTATATTCGGATAGAATTCCTCCCGGAGAAACCCAGGCTGAAATCGCTATGACGTTATACTTTGGAAATTACCCAGAGGGCTTTGAATTGCCTCTCAATATCCGAGTTGACGGACAAATTCCGCTTATTGATTCCGTAAGTTATTTCCCCCAGCAACAAAACCAAGGTGGTTCTAGCTTTCCTAGGTATATGATTTATCCGGTAAGCGGAGAAATTGCTATTGGTTATAATGTAATTATGGAATACTTTGCGCCAATCGATCAAATCTGTACAATATATTTAACAGTTCCAGAATCTACAGAAGAACGTCCGATTACGGTAGAATGGACCCGTTTAACCCCAATACAATCCACCGTTGCAGATTCCAACTGTATCTATCCGATGGTAATTAGATACGATCAGGCTTTTGAACCGATTTTAACTCCTACCTGTTGTATAAACGCCGGTGATGCCAACGATGACGGCCAAGTCAATTTAGGAGATGCTGTCTTTTTAGTGGCATACTGTTTTAAGGGTGGTATCTCTCCACCTTGTTTTTCTCAGGGAGATACCAACGTTGACGGTAGAGTAAATATAGGAGATGCCATCTATATGATAAATTATATTTTCAGAGACGGCCCTGCTCCATTGTGCTCATTGCTCCAATTATAATATATTAAGGGATACCAGACACGGTATCCCTTGACTTTATACTCAAGTGAATCCTTATTAAAAAAACAGGTTGTATAAATAGTAGGTATATTATATAGTATTAGTAGGGAATCACTCACCTCATACAATTTACTCTTCCGCCGGGAATTGAGATATTATAACAGGGAGGAGATATCATGCGTTTATTATTGTTAACGATTTCGATAATGCTCTTATTGTCACCCTTTGTCCAGGGGCAGGAGCCTTTGTGTGGTGACGCTAATTCTGACGGCGCAAATAATCTGGGCGATGCTGTCTATATCTTTCAATATCTTTTTGACGGAGGTCCTCCAACACCTCTTCCCGATCCGGACTTTGCGAATTGGGATAATAAGGAGTTGTTGACCGTTCGAGATGTAAACGAGTGCATCGATTATTGTTTTAGTACACATTGGCAACCCGATTGCGATTTAATCGGGCCGCCAATAGTTCCCGAAATTGACTCGAATATTGTTCTCTTATATTCGGATAGAGTTCCTCCCGGAGAGACTATGGCAGAAATCGCTATGACGTTATACTTTGATGGCAGACCTTATGGATTAGAATTGCCTCTCAATATCCGGGTTGACGGGCAAATTCCGATTATTGATTCCGTAAGTTATTTGCCCCAGCATCAAAGCCAAGGTTCTGACTTTCCTGGGTATATGATTTATCCGGAAAACGGAGATATTGCTATTGGTTATAATGTGCTAATGGGAAGCATAGAGCCAATCGACCAAATCTGTACCATATATTTAACTGTTCCGGAATCTACAGAAGAACGCCCAATTATGGTAGAATGGACCCGTTTAACCCCAATACAGTCCACCGTTGCAGATTCCAACTGTATCTATCCGATGGTTGTAAGGTCTTATCTCCAGACTTTTGAACCGATTTTAACTCCTACCTGTTGTATAAACGCCGGTGATGCCAACGATGATGGGCAGACTAATATAGGTGATGCCGTTTATATAATAGACTGGATTTTCAAAGGCGGTCCGGATATGCCTTGCATGTCCCAAGGAGACGCCAATTATGACGGCAGTGCAAACGCAGGAGATGCCATCTATCTGATAAATTATGCTTTCAAGGGCGGCCCGCCCCCTTTGTGCTCAGATTACTAAATAAATTCTAAGGGATACCTATTACAGGTATCCCTTTTTTTATCTTATAATTTTACACACCACAGATTTTAGATAAAATGCCTCGGGGAAATAAACTGATAGCGGATGATCGGGACTCTGGCGAATTGTCTTAATCAATTGCAATTCAACTTCGGCTTGATTGGCCGCTTTACGAAGCATTATAATAAACTCATCCTCGGTCATATAGGCCGAACAGCTTGAACTGACCAAAATTCCGCCGTCGGTTATCATTCTCAGACAGGCGCGATTGAGAAAATGATAAGCCTTCTTCCCCGACTCAATATGTTTACGGGATTTTATCAAGGCCGGAGGATCGAGCAAGACCAGGTCGTACTCCGGAGATTTTTTCTCAGAAATCCATTGAAAAACATCAGTCTCGATAGTCTGTATGTTGCCGATATCAAAACCGTTTAGCTCTGTATGTTGTTTACAAAGTTCCAGAGCTTTTTTTGAGCTGTCAATAAATTCAACCGATTCACAGCCGCCGTTAAGGGCGGCAATCCCGGCCGCACCGGAATACGAGAAAATATCAACTGCTTTGCGCCCAGCGGATACATTTTGAATTTCGGAACGTAAATCTCGCTGATCAAGATAGAATCCGGTCTTCTGTCCTGCCTTTATATCAGCAATATATTTTCGGCCGTACTCCAAAAACTCTACGGTATCGACATCTTCACCATGGCAGACACCGACTCGCTCAGTTAGTTTCTCCTCTTTCCGGGACTGAAGATCAGATCGCTCGAATATTGCCCGGGGCGAGAACTCTTCAACGAGACATTCAATAATTGTATCACGATGTTCGTCTATTCCAGCAGTGGATATCTGCATGACAAGAACATCGTTGTATTTATCCACCACCAGTCCCGGTAGTAGGTCGGATTGGCCGAAGATTATCCGGTATCCGGTAAGATCCGGTAAGTCTATCAAACCAACTATCTGACGGCGTTTATTAGCCAGTCTGATTTGAGACCGAAACCAGTCTTTATCGATGATGACTTCATCAAAAGCCATGACTCTAACGACAATCATCGAATGACGGGAGAACATGCCGGTCGCCACGATTTTATTGTCATGTTCGACATAAACGATATCACCGTGTTTGATATCATCGGAGACTTTTTCTATTGCTCCGGAGAATATCCACGGATGACGGCTGAGGATAGACGCTCCCCGCTTCTGTTTTATTTTTATAATTGGGTACATGCCAAGATGGTACGGGATTTAAGGGGCAGTAACAACTGTTTTCTTCCCACGGCTGAAGCCGTGGGTTACCATATAACGAGCAGATAGCCACGTCGCTAACGCTCCTCGCTATGACGGTGTTAGGTTTTTCAACAGGTCCTAAAGCCGTGGGCTACCGGATAAAGCCATGGGATTTCTAAATATGTTTCTTAAGAATAGAAAGATAAATTCAAAGTTACCTGCTAAAGTTTCTCAACCTCCCCCTGGTGGTTGGCTTATTACTACATAACCTATTTGTAACCGTGAGACAGTAGAACTAATTTCACGAATGCAAAATTATGATCATCTACGCGATAGCCGAAAAGGGGGTTCATCCCCCCTCAACACTCCTCGCTGTCGTACTTGACCTGGGAGTAAACTTCGTATTTCGCAAGTTTGTCACGCCCATTCAAAAAACTCAATTCCGCTACAACACCAACAACAGTCACTTCACCGCCCAATTCATCAACCATCTTGCAGGATGCTTCAAGGGTTCCTCCAGTCGCCAGCAGATCATCTATAACGGCAACTTTGTCACCTTTCTCAATAGAGTCCTCGTGCATCTCAAGCGTATCGGTTCCGTATTCGAGGTCATAGCTGGCTGAAATAGTTTTATGCGGCAGTTTTCCTTTTTTGCGGATGACAGTCAATGGTAAACTCATGCGGTCGGCCAAGGCCCCGCCGAATATGAATCCACGGGCATCCACGGCGGCAATTTTATTTACGCCTTTATTGCGCAACTGTTTTTCAAAATCATCGAGCGAATATTTATAGGCTTCGGTATTACTGAAAATCGTCGTAAGGTCAAAAAACAGAATTCCTTTTTTAGGAAAATCAGGGATTTCTCGGATGGCGTCTTTTAAGTTCATATTGATATCCTTATCGTATATCGAATTTGCTGTATGTTTCTACCATAGGAATTTCTTCGAGCTGCACGTCGGAAACCGAGGAGTAGGAGGGACCGATTCGGACCGCCTCGACTAGTTCATCAATCATTCCTTTATCGCCGCAGGCGATAATCTCAACCTGTCCGGTAGGCAGGTTTCTGGCATACCCGGTTATTCCAAGATTTATTGCAGTTTTATAGGTGAAGTATCTGAAGCTGACTCCCTGAACGAGCCCGCTGACGATTATTCTTACATTATTCAGAGTCATTTTGGACAAGCTCGATAGCTTTTTCTACCGCCTTAACAGGTTCATTGATTGTAATAACTTCCGGTAGAATATCCCATTTGACCAAAGAAATCAACGGCTTTTTTTGCTTAAGAGCAAAGGACATCTCGGTAATAGTTCCATATTTTCCATGAAGCGCAATCAGCGCATCAGAGGTTTGTACGACAATAACATTGCGCGCCTCACCCATTCCGGTCGGAATGACAACATCACAATATGGATTAGCAGCAGATTTATCAGATCCGGGGATGATTCCAACCGTTAGTCCGCCGCTATCTTTGGCTCCCTGACAGGCAGCCTCCATGACCCCTTTCATTCCTCCGCAGACAACAATAGCGCCGGCTTTGGCTATTTCGGCCCCCACAGCATACGCTTGCTCTTTGAGTTTTTTACCGCATTTCCCGGCGCCGATTACCCCAATATATATTTTATTGTCTTTTGACATTAATCCCTCGTATGCAATTCGCTGTAAGTGTGATTATATTTACTATGTTATGTAATTAAATCGGGGCGACTGGATTTGAACCAGCGACTTCTTAGTCCCGAACCAAGCGCGCTACCAACCTGCGCTACGCCCCGATTTGGAGCTTTTAAAATACCCTTTTAAACCAATTTGTCAAGCTTTGATTTTATCGGCTATTACCGGGGTAATTTGAATGATTTTGAGTTCAATTCCGATAGTTTTTCACCATGAGTAAAGTGGAAATGTATCGGAGTTATCGAGACTTTTTTCTTCTCAACCGCATATATATCAGAACCTTTAACTTTTTTCCATATGGGCACTCCGGCAATCCAGTAATACTCCTGGCCGCGGGGATCGGTACGAACGTCGATAATATCATCATACTCACGAGAGCCTAAAAACGTAAACTCAAAATCCTTGAAATCTTTCTTCACTTTTCCTGGAAAATTAACATTAAGTATTGTGGAACAATCCAAATTCATCTTCGGATAAATTTTCAATAAACGTCTGATAAACTTCGCCGCCGATTTGAAATTGGCACCTTTCGAGTTTACCATTGAAGTCGCAATCGCCGGAATACCCAGTTGAGAACCCTCAATAGCCGCCGCCACGGTTCCGGAATACATGATGTCTTCCCCCATATTGGCGCCATGATTTATTCCCGAAATAACCATATCCGGCTTCTTATGATTGAGAATATGCAGAACCGCCAGTAGCACCGAATCGGTCGGAGTCCCTTCGCAGGAGTAACAATGAGAGTTAAACTTGTGCATTCTAAGGGGGCGCGATAGGGTCAAAGCATGACTGGAAGCCGACTGCTCCCGATCCGGGGCAACCATGAGAACCTTGTGTTCTTTTTTCAGTTCAGTATAAAGGGCATTGATGCCTTCGGCATGAACGCCGTCGTCGTTGGTCAAAAGTATTTTCATTATTAATTACAATCCTGAGTTTCTGATTAATACCACATCCGTTTCCAGATTTGTCGGATAAATCTGGTTGTGTCCTTAACAGGGTTTATAAATGAACTTGATCCCTCATAAACCGTTTCAATGGGAATCTCGGCCGCCGTGAATCCTAAATAGCCGGTTTGAAAAAGCATCTCGCTTTCAGTATCATAGCGAACGCTGGTTAAACGGAGTTCTTTTAGAACCGCTGTTTTTATCAGTCGGTATCCCGACTGCGAATCACGGACCCGGGTACACCCGAAGATAGAGATAATAATTGATGACAGGTTATTAGTCAAGAGTCTCTCGAACGGCATAACTTTGGGATGAATAAAACGGGTACCGATAAGTACATCTCCCTCGCCATAACGGGAAAAAAACTCAGGCAAATGCTCCGGCTTATGTTGAAGGTCGGCGTCGATAGTAATAACGGCTTCGTATCCGTTTTTTATGGCGTAATCGAACCCGGACTTTAGAGCCATCCCCTTTCCCTGATTCTGATCAAACTCAATCGCATGAGCTGGTAGTTTATTAATTTCCGTCTGGGTTGAATCGGTACTGCCGTCATTGACAAAGAGCATTCTATCGACTGAAACATATTTGGACAATCTCTTAAAAAGCTCCGGAATATACTTAGCGGCATTATAGGCAGGAATAATTATAAGGATATTATTTTTCATTTTTTATGGTCGGGGCGAGCCGATTTGAACGGCCGACCTCTCGCACCCCAAGCGAGTGCGCTAACCGGACTGCGCCACGCCCCGACGCGTCCTCCAAAATGGTAAAAAATCTAAAAAAGGCAAGGAAAAAGTTTGAGAATATCTTCTAATTCCTTTTTAATTTCACCAATAATAGTTTTTGATTTTGCCTTTAATACCAGCCGCCGTTTTTCGGGGTTGGAAGCGCTTTCCCTGAGCTGTTTTCGAGCCCCGGAAATGGTATAGTTTTCAACATACAGTAACTGCTTAATACTATTTATCATATCAATATCACGCTTCTGATAATACCGATTGCCGCCTTTGTTTTTTCTCGGGCGAAGCATAGAAAACTCTTTTTCCCAGAAACGCAAAACATAGGCCTGGAGGTCGGTAATCCGGGCAACTTCGCTGATTGAGTAATATAGCTTTTCATCTATGCCTGTCTTACTCTTAGCCATAAGCGCCTCCAATTAATTGTTTCACAATTAAAGATTCATTTCCGCTTTTAAGGGTCTGGTCATGAGGTTCGTAACCGCTTCTTTGGCCGGCAGGTCCTCAAATAAAACCTGACAAACCGCCTCGGTAATCGGCATTTCAACCCGGTGCTTTTTCGCCAGCTCTCTCGCTGAACGACAGGTTGTTACACCTTCGGCCACCATCACCATTGTATCAAGGACCTCAGTCAAAGTCATCCCCTTGCCAATATGATAGCCGACATACTGATTACGTGAATGTTGAGACGTACAAGTCGCGATCAAATCTCCGACACCGGATAATCCGGCTAAAGTAGCAGAATCTCCTCCAAGCTTAACCGCCAGACGATTAATTTCCGCCAGTCCGCGAGTGATCAAGGCTCCCTGAGTATTATCTCCAAATCCAAGCCCCCTGGCTATTCCGGCACCGATGGCTATGACGTTTTTTAATGAACCACCCAACTCAACACCGATAATATCGGTTGTGCGGTAGGCTCTGAATCGAGGATTACTATATATCTCCTGAGCCTTCCGGCACTTATTTTCAGCTCCGGCTACTACAACCGTGGTCGGTAAAAGTTTGCCTACCTCTTCGGCATGAGACGGTCCGGATAAAGTGATAATATGGTCTGGGTGAATTCCCACCCAATCCTCGGCAATAATCTGAGATACTCTACGCAAAGTTTTTTCCTCAATACCTTTGCTCAGATTAACAACTAAGTCAGGATGGCAAATAGTGTTGGCAGTCAATTGCCGGCAGACATGAGAAGTTTTCTGAGTTGGCACGGCAAAGAGCACAACCTCAGCTCCCTCAACCGCATCCGATAGATCTCCTCGCAAGTAAACTGATTCGTCTATTTTAACTCCCGGTAGCTTTTTGGGGTGTTCTCGATGCTTCCGCAATAAATCAAGCTCATCGGCATCGAATTCCCACATTGTAACTTCCGAGCCGTTTGAAGCAAGTAGGTTGGCGTTTGCAATTGCCCAAGAGCCGGCACCGAGGATAGTAACTTTATCTTTCACGCTACCGCCTTCCAAATTCAAACCGGTTTTCGTTTCCGGCAATTAATCGTTTAATATTTTGCCTGTGGGTGATAAGTATCAAAACGGCTACAACCGTTGTCGAAACCAAATAAGAATTTGCAACGGGTTGGTTCATAGCATATTTTTCTACCCACAATATCACGGCCAGAGTTAAGGTGGCAACAATTGATCCAAGTGACACGTAACGGGTTACGGCAACTATTAAAAGGAAGACACTAAGGGCTGTTAAGGCCTGAATCGGTAGCACGCTGATAAAAACTCCGAGTGCAGTATTCACCCCCTTGCCACCCTGAAATTTAAGATAGGGCGAAAATGAGTGACCAAGAACAGCCAGAAAGCCAGCCAGCAATGAAGCTGCTTCAAATGATATCGGGTATTGAGGTGTATAATAATATTGGCATAATAGTACCGCAGCAATCCCTTTTCCGATATCTCCGACAAAAACAATTGTTGCCGCTTTACCACCGGCGATACGCCAAATGTTTGTCGAGCCGATATTGCCGGATCCTTTTTTACGAATATCTCCATGACCGAACATATATCCGACGGCTAAACCAAAAGGCAGCCCTCCCAGAAAATAGGCGACTATGAGATAAATGTAAAAATCCATGATATAAATACCGTGTTTAGTCTCTTAAAATCTGAGACAACAGCACCCATTTACCCCCTTCGATCTTTAGCCCTCGATCATGATAGAGTTCATAGATATCTCCATCATTAGTCTCTACCCGATAGTAATTTCTATGCCGTCGCATTCTCCAGTCTTTTTTCCTGGGTGCACCGGCAGAAAACCCGTAATCCTGCCATTCGGCAATGATTTCTCGAATTACAAACTTTCTGTTTTGCCATTGAAACATTGTTGGTTGTCCGGTTTTTTCATCCCGGACAACCAAGACTTCTCTTGAAATAAATTTGTCGGTCAATGTCTACAATTATGCCCCGGCTGGTTCCGCCGTTAGAGAATCAATAACTTCCTCTTCCAATACCGGTGATTCTTTGCCAAGTGCTTCCTGAATATCTTGCAAGAAGTCAGTGGCTTCTTCTACATCAAGTATTTCATCGGCCATTGTAGCTTGATATGTGTTGGTTAGTTTCTGAATCGCTTCCGGTTCGATTTCACTGTTTTTAAGCTTCAACTTTAATTCGGCCAACAATTCATCGACATATTCCTCGGTATATCCTTCGGGCAAATTGAGCTTAATCTGTTCAGCCGCACCATCAACCATGTAATCGATTCCAGCATTCTTGATTTTATCGGCATTCATCCAGATAATTGCGATACCGATGATACCGATGACAACTATAATTCCCACAATGATTAATGCGATCGTGCATCCTTTGGACATTGCCATAACGCCTCCGTGCAATTAAGATTAAAAAAGCTAATTACCGCCCCTTGTAACCTATGCTCTAACAATCTCTTTAGTATGTATGTTAACTTGATTCTTGAAGAGAAGATAATAATTTTCCTGTGTGAGAGCAATAGGTTTTTATATCTTAAACTATACGTCTTACGTGAGACATTATTCAAAATAAAAAAACGATCATCAAATTGATGACCGTTTTTTATTTTTCATGACTATAAAGACTATTTTTTCTTCTTTTTGTCTTTATCCTTATCGGTGCTAACTTCCGGCTTAGGAGTCAATAACTCTACTAAGGACACTGCACCACCATCTCCATGACGAACACCAACTTTTAGAACCCGGGTAAACCCGGACGGGCGATCGCTGAAATGCGGAGCGATTTCATCAAAAAGTTTCTTTACGATAGTCTCATCGCGCAGTTGAGCGAACACTTGGCGACGAGCGGCCAGAGTGTTTTTCTTGGCTGTCGCGATTAATCGGTCAGTCACCCGGCGAAGCTCTTTGGCTTTAGCTTCCGTTGTCTTTATCGTACGATGAGTGAAGAGTGAATTGGCCATATTGGCCAACATTGCTTCACGATGAGGTTTAGTACGAGAAAGCTTTTTTGTTTTAACCTGATGTTTCATTTTATCCTACCGGTTAGATTATTTCTTTTCCTGAAACGGTTCGATATCCATTCCAAAAGAGAGATTCAACTCTTCAAGTATGGCTGTCAACTCGTTTAATGACTTGCGGCCGAAGTTACGATATTTCAGCATTTCCGACTCGGTTTTTGAAACCAGTTCACCAAGATTCTGAATATTGGCGGCTCTCAGACAGTTCGAAGAACGGACTGATAATTCCAACTCATCAACACGGGTCTTGAGCAACTGGCGGATTCTGACGACTTCCTCGTCTTCTTCCTCTTCTTCCGCAATTTCCAGCTCTTCGTCAATATGAATAAACAACTGCATATGGTCTTTGACTATTTTTGCAGCGTATCCCAAGGCGTCTTCAGGAGTCATAGTGCCATCTGTCCAGACGTCAATGAGAAGCCTGTCATAGTCCGTTTTCTGACCAACTCTGGTGTTTTCTATTTCATAGTTGACTCTGATGACCGGTGAGAAGAATGAGTCGAGGAAAATAGTTCCGACCGGCGAGTCTTCCCGTTTATTTAAATCAGAGATGACATAACCGCGGCCATAATCGATATCAACTTCAATGCTAATCTCTTTATCAGCCGTCAGTTCAAGCAGATGCAAATCTGGATTGATAATATCAACGTCTGCAGTTTCATCAAATGAACCTGCCGTAACTTTACCTTTGTTGCCGATTTTCAATGTCAGGGTACGGCGTTCATCCGCATTAAGTCTCACCTGCATTTTTTTGACATTGAGTACAATGTCCGTGATATCCTCATAAACTCCATCAATAGCTCCAAACTCATGTAAAACACCGTTAATGCGCAGTGCCACCGGAGCCGCTCCCTGAATTGATGCTAACAACACTCTTCTTAGTGAGTGACCTATTGTCGCCCCGAAACCTCTTTCAAGTGGTTCCATGACGAACCTGGCATACCCCTCATCGGGATTGGACTGATCAGTTACAATCTCCTTGGGCATTTGCAGGCTTTTCCATTTCATTCGTTCATCCCCCATACAGGTTATGAAGTTGCGAAATAAGCAACATTACTTCGAATATAATTCGACAATTAACTGTTCCTGGGCCGGAATCATAATCTCATCCCGTTTAGGAACTTCCAAAAGCTCTCCTTCGAGGCTGGCTTTGTTAAGTCTAAGCCATGCGATTTCCTCACCTCGAGAGTCCTTGAGAGCAGAATGGATAAGGTCTAAACTCTTCGATTTGTCTTTAACTTTAATAAGGTCAGAAGGTCTGACACTATATGACGGAATATCAACTATTCGGCCATTCACAGTGAAGTGACGATGGCGAACAAGCTGCCGGGCCGCTTTACGAGAAGGCGCGAAACCTAAGCGATAAACGACATTATCCAAGCGACACTCCAGAAACTGAAGGAGGTTTTCGCCGGTAATACCTTTTTTGCGATCGGCTTTTTCGAAATAGTTTTTAAACTGAGCTTCTAAGACACCGTAAATACGGCGTACTTTTTGTTTTTCACGCAACTGCAAACCGTATTCGGAGGTTTTACGGCGCATGTTATTACCGTGCTGACCGGGAGCATATCCTCGTCTTTCAAAGGCGCACTTTTCGCTAAGACAGCGACTGCCCTTTAAAAACAGCTTCTCTCCCTCACGTCGACACAATTTACAATTGGCGTCAGTATATCGAGCCATTAAATCACCCTTTATATACGTTAATATTTATCTCTTACACACTCATACACAATCATACACGACGGCGCTTCGGAGGACGGCATCCGTTATGCGGAATTGGCGTCACATCCTTAATACTCACGACCTCTAAACCGGCGGCGGAAATCGAACGGATCGCCGCTTCACGGCCCGAGCCCGGACCTTTGACTAAAATCTCGACTTTGCGCATACCCATATCGAGAACCTCTTTGGCAGTTAGCGCAGCCGCTTGTTGAGCGGCAAAAGGCGTTGACTTCTTTGAGCCTTTAAATCCGACCCGACCGGCGCTGGCCCAAGCCAGAACACGGCCCTTGGTATCAGCAATCGAGATAAGAGTATTATTAAAAGACGCCTTAATATGGGCAATGCCTATAGCGTCAACTTTACGGTGTTTTTTCTTTACACGTTTCTTTTTTGGCTCAGCCACAGCTATTCCTCAAACTTTTTCAATAGATTCACGACTTATTTAACGGCTGCTTTTTTCCTACCGGCAACAGTTTTCTTCGGTCCCTTACGGGTACGGGCATTTGTCTTGGTACGCTGTCCATTAAGCGGTAAACCGCGACGATGACGATAACCGCGATACGAGCCAATGTCTATCAATCGCTTGATATTCATTGCAATCTCGCTCCGCAAAGAGCCTTCAACCTTATAATCATGTTCAATAAGGTTTCGCAGTTTGATGACATCCTCTTCGGTCAGCTTATTTACCCGTGTATCAGGATTCACACCGGTTATAGTCAATATTTGTTTTGCAGACGTCAGGCCAATTCCGAAAATATACGTAAGACCTATTTCAATCCGCTTTGTACGTGGCAATTCCACACCAGCTATACGGGCCAATTCAACCTCCAAATGATCCGACTATGGATCATGTTTATTTATCCCTGTCTTTGTTTATGACGAGGGTTAACGCAGATAATTCTCAAAACACCTTTGCGACGTACAATTTTGCACTTGTCACAACGCTTTTTCAACGAAGCTTTTACTTTCATTTCATACCTCTTGCTCGGCCTATTTACTTATGCCGATAGGTTATCCTTCCACGGGTCAAATCATACGGAGACAATTCCAAACTAACCCGGTCCCCGGGGAGAATCTTAATAAAATGCATGCGCATCTTCCCCGATATGTGGGCCAACACCACATGCCCGTTTTCAAGTTCTACCTTGAACATTGCATTCGGTAACGGCTCTAATACTTTGCCTTCAGCCTGTATGACATCTTCTTTGGCCATATATCCCTTAAACTAAACCAGCGTTAAAATTTCCGGGCCATTGTCAGTTATCGCAACGGTGTGCTCAAAATGAGCTGAGGGTTTACCGTCAGCAGTAACAGTTGTCCAGCCATCCGGTTTGAAATTGATTTTATATTCTCCGACATTCACCATCGGTTCAATAGCCAAAACCAATCCCTCTTTCAAAACCACACCGGTCCCTGGCGTACCAAAATTATACACCTGCGGGTCTTCGTGCATTTTCCGACCGATTCCATGCCCTACCATATCTCGAACTACTGAAAAGCCGTTTTGTTCCACAATTTCCTGTACTGCCGCTCCGATATCCCCAAGACGATTTCCGGCCCGGGCTTTATCAATTCCAGCTTCGAGAGATTGCAGGGTTATCTTCATCAGTTTCTTTTTCGTATCATCAATTTCACCAATGGCGAAAGTTTTGGCACCGTCACCGTAATAGCCTCCAATAAATGTCCCTACATCTATGGAGATTATTTCGCCTTCCTGCAGCTTGCGCTCAGAAGGGATACCATGCACTACGACATCGTCTATTGAAGCACAAATCGAAGCCGGAAAAGTATTATTGCCCATACGGTATCCCTTAAACGCCGGTTCTGCACCTCGGTTGCGAATATGTTTTTCCGCAATCGTGTCGAGTTCGGCGGTGGTAATTCCAGGCTTGATGTTCTCTTCCATCAAGACGTGAACTTCCGCCACAATCCGGCCGGCTTCCCGCATGAGTTCAACTTCTCTTTTCGACTTTAATTCAAACATTTACGTATTTCAGACCTTTAAACCTTCACAAATTCGGCTGAAGATTTCATCTGGAACGCCAACACCTGTAATCGGCAATAGAACACCCTTGCCGCGATAATAATCTTCAATCGGCTGGGTCTGTTTTTTATACACATCAAGGCGATTCTTCACGACATCCGGCATATCGTCGGGACGGCGTACTAATTCACCACCGCATTTGTCGCAAACGCCTTCTTTTTTGGGCATATTGGCCGGATAATTATATCCCGCCTGGCATCCGGAACAAGACATACGACCGGATAGCCGATTAATTATTTCTTCATCGTCAACATCAAGTAAAACGGCATTGTCAATCTTTGTGCCGACCCGATCAAACATCTTATCAAGAGATTCGGCTTGAGGAATAGTCCGCGGAAAACCGTCAAGAATAAAACCATTGTTCAAATCACCGCTGGCTTGTTTTGCCTCAATAAGACCAATAATTACCTCATCAGGAACCAACTCACCGGCTTTCATGAAACCTTCAGCCTTTTTACCAAGCTCCGTACCTTCTTTGACAGCGGCGCGAAGTAAATCTCCGGTTGACAAATGCAGTATATTTACTTTCTCAGCCAAACGTATCGCTTGAGTTCCTTTACCAGACCCGGGAGCTCCCAGAAATATCAAATTCATTAGTTTGATCTCCCACGAATACGGCCTTTTTTCATAAATCCGTCATAATGCCTCATCAATAGATGAGATTCTATCTGCTGCAGAGTATCCAGGGCTACACCCACGACAATCAAAAGACCAGTGCCGCCGAAGAAGTAGTTAACATTAAACCTTGCAATCAACACCCACGGAAGGATAGCGATACATGCAAAGAAGAATGCGCCCGGCAGTGTGATTCGAGTCAAAATCTTTTCAATATATTCGGCGGTCCGCTTACCCGGGCGAATACCCGGAATAAATCCGCCGTTCTTGCGCATATTATCAGCCAAATCAATCGGATTAAAAGTCAACGCAGTATAGAAATAAGCGAAGAATATGATGATCAAGCCGTAAATAATCGAATAAAACAAACCGCCCGGCTGCAACCAGTAGCCAACCAGATTATTCATCCATTCCACAGTCGGGAATAGCTGTGCCACAGTCGCTGGAGCAAACATAATAGATTGCGCGAAGATAATTGGAATAACACCGGCAGAGTTAACCGAAAGCGGTAGATGAGTCGTCTGTCCGCCATATACACGTCGTCCGACAATTTTCTTAGGATACTGAACCGGAATACGACGCTGTCCACGAGTGACAACAATAACCGCGGCAATCACAAGTAGCATCATTGCAATCATGATGACTTCGACGAATATCGAACGAGTACCGGCAAATATAGCCTGAGTCTCTTCGACCACCGCTTGCGGGAAGCGGGCAATAATGCCAATGAAAATAATCAGCGAGATACCGTTACCGATACCTCTTTCAGTTATTTGCTCACCGAGCCACATGATAAAGATTGTTCCACAGGTAAAAGTCAATACCGTCAGCGGAACAAAAGTCCATTTATCGAGAATAACCGCCGAGATACCATCTGCGTTCTGAATAGACATCAAGTACGTTGCGGTACCCCAAGCTTGTAGAGAAGCAATCAGTACTGTTCCATAGCGAGTGTACTGAGTGATTTTCCGCCGCCCCTCTTCCCCTTCTTTCTGCAGCTTTTGAATATACGGTACTACCGCGCCTAAAAGCTGAATGATAATCGAGGCCGAGATATACGGCATAATTCCCATAGCGAAAATAGTCGCCTTTTGGAAAGCGCCTCCGGCAAACATGTCCCACATGCTGACCAGTGTGTTTTGTGATCCAGCAAAGAAACTTTGTAACACGCTGGCGTCAATACCCGGAGTGGGAATATGACCGCCAATACGATAGACAATCAGCAGACCGAGAGTATAAAAAATCCGTTTACGAAGCTCTTCGATCTTGAATATCGATTGAAACGTTCCTAACACTAGGCTACCTCAACCTTTCCCCCGGCAGCTTCGATCTTTTTTCGAGCTGTTTCACTGCAGGCTGCTACGACTAACGTAATTGGTGATTCCACCTCGCCCTGACCAAGGAGCTTGACCGGAATACTCAAAGACTTAATTTTCCCATGCTTCTTCAATATATCTGCAGTAATCGGCTCATCTGTCGGTACACCTTTTAATGAAAGCAGATTAATAATTTGAAATTTCTGCTTAAAGATATTCCGAAATCCCCGTTTTGGAAGTCTGAGATGCAGAGGCATTTGACCACCGTGCATCCATGGCTGAATGGAGCCGCCGCTTCGTGATTTCTGCCCGTTTTCACCTCGGGTGGAGTTCTTGCCTCGTCCCGATCCGGGGCCGCGCCCAACCCGTTTTCTATTCTTTGTAGATCCGGGCGCCGGTTTTAATTTTGAAAGTTCCATTATTTATCCTTATCCTCGTGATCGGGGAACTAATTCACTTCTTCTACAACAACAAGATGGGCAACACTCGTAGCCATCCCCCGAATTTGCGGGGTGTCTTCATGTATCACCGTTTTACGGATACGACCAAGGCCCAGGGCCACGATAGTCCGTCGTTGTTTTGGTAGGCGCCCGATTGCCGAACGCACCTGCGTGATTTTCAGCTTTGCCATTATAAAACCTCTTAACCGTTTTCCAGATATTCTTTTTCCTGCTCCCGCGTCCGCAGGCTCAGCAATCCATTCATCGTCGCCTTCACCACATTATGCGGATTCCGGGAACCGAGTGCTTTAGTCAGAATATCCTGCACTCCAGCCGCTTCGAGGACAGCACGAACGCCACCTCCGGCGATAACTCCGGTACCGGCAGAAGCCGGCTTCAAGATGACTCGAGTCGCTCCGAATTCACCGATAATCTTATGCGGGATGGTCCCTTCTAAAAGAGAGACTTTTACCATCGCACGACGAGCGGCTTCGGTGCCTTTATGAATCGCACCGATAACTTCTTTTGATTTTCCAAGTCCGATGCCAACTTTACCGTTGCCGTCACCGACCGCCACCAGGGCTGTAAAGGCGAATCTCCGGCCGCCCTTAACAACTTTGGCAACACGGTTAATATGAATCACCTTCTCTTGAAACTCGAGATTATCTACTTCAAATCGAGCCAATACTCACCTCATCTATCATATAATTAAAATTTTAATCCACCTTCACGCGCACCATCAGCCAATGCTTTTATGCGACCATGGTAGAGGAACTTATTGCGGTCAAAGACAATCTTTTCGATGCCTTTTTCCTTAGCCAGTCCGGCGATTTCTTTGCCGAGCTTTTTGGCTTTGTCCATTTTCGATTCTTTTTCTTCAATCTTGCCAACCATTGCTTTTGAATTGGTGCCCAGACCAATCAAGGTCACTTGCTTTTCATCATCAATGATCTGCACATAGATATTCTTAAGCGACCGGGCAACAGTCATTCTCGGAATGGCAGCGCTACCATTGATTTTCCCACGCACCCGTCGGCGTCTTTTTATTGACCGAAGTGTTTTTAATTTCGTTTTCGTAGCCATTTTACAATCTACTCCACTACTTACGCGGCTGTTTTACCGGCTTTACGGCGAATATACTCACCGACGTATTTAATTCCTTTACCCTTATAGGGCTCCGGCTTACGGATAGAGCGAATCTTATCGGCCGTTAGTCCAACCAGTTCTTTATCAATTCCCGAAACCGTAATAATCTTCTTCTTTGCTTCGTATTCAACTAAAACGCCGTCCGGAGGTTTGACTAAGACCGCATGAGAGTAGCCAATCGCCTTCGGAGGGAAAAACAAATATTTACCCTTAATCTCGGCACGAAACTGTATTCCGACGATTTCAAGCTTCTTGGTATAACCCTCGGTGACACCGATAACCATATTGTTAATTAAAGCCCTGGTTAATCCGTGTAAGCTCCGATAATAGCCGAGATCAGACGAACGAGTTATGGTAACCTTTTCATCGCCGACATTTATTGTAATATCAGGATGGAATTCCTTAACCAAGGTTCCCTTAGGTCCCTCAACTGTCAGCTCATGGCCAGACAATTTTACTTTGACCCCTTTCGGGATAACCACCGGTTTTTTACCAATGCGTGACATGACGTTTTCTCCTTACCAAATGGCGCAGATGGCTTCGCCACCCACCTTTTTCTGTGTCGCTTCCTCGTTGGTTAAGACACCAGATGAAGTCGAGACAACCATGATTCCCTGCCGCCCAAAACCGTATTGAAAGACTTCCCCAGAAGACACGTATCGACGAAGACCGGGACGGGATAAACGGCGGATGCCGGTAATAATCGGCTTATCTTCACGACTGTACTTCAGGTAAACGCGTAAAATACCCTGCTTACTGTCAGCCAGTTCGATGTAATCTTTAACATACTTGTTTTCTTTCAAGATGCGGGCAAGTTCCCGTTTCAACTTTGACGCTGGAATGTCAACCGCATTTTTTCTCGCCTTCGAGGCGTTTCTAATTCTGGTTAGCATATCCGCAATCGGATCGGTCATCGACATAACCTATTACTCCTCAATACAATTCAGCCGGATTTCCGGTTTATTCTACCAACTGGCTTTCCTGACACCCGGCAAATCACCGGCCAGGGCCATCTCGCGGAAACAAATACGACACAGGCCAAAATGTCTAAGATAGGCCCGGGGCCGTCCACATCGGCGGCACCGATTATATTCTCTTACTTTAAATTTGGCTTTACGCTTCTGTTTTTCTATCAGACACTTCTTAGCCACAACTATTCCTCTTTCTTAAAAGGCATGCCCAGTTCCTTAAGAAGCTGGAGACATTCCGCGTCGGTATTAGCCGTCGTGGTAATAGCGATTGACATACCACGCACTTTATCAATTTTATCGTAATCGATTTCCGGGAAAATCAACTGCTCTTTGATTCCGAGATTGAAATTTCCCCGACCGTCACAAGATTTGGTAGAGATACCGCGGAAGTCACGGATACGAGGCATCGCCGAATTCATCAAACGGTCTAAAAATTCATACATGCGCTCGCGGCGCAATGTCACCCGGCAACCAATCGGCATCCCCTGACGGAGTTTAAAATTCGATATCGATTTACGAGCGCGGGTAATAACCGGCTGCTGACCGGTAATAATGCGTAAATCAGCCACCGCCGCATCAAGCGTCTTGGCATTCACTATAGCTTCACCAACGCCAATATTAATGGTCACCTTGTCAACTTTCGGAACCGCCATAACGGTCGGATACTTGTTGTCCTTGACTAGCCTAGGAACAACCTCTTCCAGATATTTCTTCTTTAACCGTGCCATATCTATCGCTACTCCCTTACAGTTCCGCACCACAGAGGCGGCAGCAACGCACTTTGGATTTAGTACCTTTGTCCTTATCCTCGATCACTTTATTGCTAATGCGCGTCGGGCTGCTACAGGAACCACAGTATATCTTTACATTAGAACGATGGATAGGCGCCTCTTTAGAGATAATTCCACCCTTTTGGTTTCTCTGAGACGGGCGGGTATGCCGCTTCATCATGTTGACTCCCTCGACGAGGATACGGTTTTTAGCCTTCTCAACGTGGAGCACCTTAGCCACCTTGCCATCCAACTCAGTCTTACCACTGCCGCTGATGACAACTACATTATCGCCTTTTTTTATATTCATCTTGCTTTATCCTTACAGTACTTCCGGGGCCAACGAAATGATTTTCATAAACTGCTTTTCACGCAGTTCTCTGGCTACCGGACCAAAAATTCGAGTTCCGCGAGGTTCTTTTTGATCATTAATGATCACCGCCGCGTTATCTGAAAAGCGAATCAGCGAACCATCTTTACGCCGGATCTCTTTGGTTGTCCGGACGACTACCGCCTTACAAACTTCAGACTTCTTGACAGTACCACCCGGTATTGCATCTTTGACAGTACAGACAATAATATCACCGACGCGGGCATAACGCTTCTTAGAGCCGCCCAGGACCTTGAAACACATGACCCTCTTAGCTCCAGAGTTATCAGCTACCACCAGGTTGGAATATTCCTGTATCATTTCTATCTTCTCCCAGTCCGCGCTAGAATTTACTTAGCCTTTTCCATTATTTCAACAAGACGCCACCGTTTCGTTTTCGACAGCGGTCGGCATTCCATTACGCGAACGGTATCTCCCGCCGCGGCATTACCGCTCTGATCATGAGCATGAAGACGTGATTTCGTCTTAACAATACGCTCGTAGAGAGGATGCTTTAGGGTTCGAACAATCTCTACCACTATGGTGTTATCCATTTTGTCGGAGACCACTTTCCCAACTCGCGTTTTTCTCCGGTTTCTATCAGCCATCTCTCGTGTGACTCCTGTATAGAATTACATCAATAATTAACTAGTTTTCTTTTCATCTTGGTCCAAAAGTGACCCGGTGACATCAACTATCTTTCGAATACCCTTGCGATCCTCACTAAGAACGGTCTCAATGCGGGCAATATCTCGGCGTAGGGTACGGAATTTTAGAGGATTGTCCAACTCTCTAAAGTTGCGACGTAAAGTCAGGTTGAACAACTCCTGCTTGAGCTCATCGCTTTTTTGCAAAAGCTCGTCTCTGGTCAGGTCTCTGAAGCTATCTATCCGCATTATTAAATACCTTCCAGTTCCTCGCGTGTTACAAATTTCGTTTTCATGGGCAGCTTTGTTGACGCTAAAATCAGCGCTTCACGGGCCAACTCCAAGCTAACACCTTCAATCTCAAAAAGAATGCGACCCGGCTTAATAACGGCAACCCAATATTCCGGAGCTCCCTTACCTTTGCCCATGCGTGTTTCAGCCGGTTTTTGTGTTACCGGTTTATCCGGGAAGATACGAATCCAGATTTTACCACCACGTTTTATATGACGCGTCATGGCAACACGAGCGGCCTCAATTTGACGATTGGTAAGCCAACAAGCTTCAACAGCCTTAAGAGCATATTGCCCAAAGTCAACATTTGAACCGCGATAAGCTGCTCCGCGACGACGGCCCCGTTGCTGCTTTCTAAACTTTGTCCGTTTCGGCATTAACATGACTTATTTCCTGCTTTCCGGCTTTTTGGCTCCACTTTTTGCACCGCTGGATTCACCACCCGGAGCTCCCTTGCGAGACTTATTAGACAGATTATCCCGACGAACGCGGCCAGAAGGTTTCCGTTTGCGACGCTTATCCCCACGCCGTCCACCTCTGGCTGATTCCTGACGATCAGTAAACATTTTGTCTTCTTTGCCATCCGGTGTAAAATCACCGCGATCCAGAATAGTGCCCTTGCAAATCCAAATCTTTACGCCAATGCAGCCATAAGTAGTATGAGCTGTTGCGGTAGCATAATCAATATCAGCACGAAGCGTATGAAGTGGAACTCGGCCATCCATATATTTTTCCGAGCGAGCGATTTCGGCACCATTTAGCCGGCCCTTACAAACGATTTTTATGCCGTCCGCACCCATTTTCATGGTAGCTGCCAGCGAGCGTTTCATGGCACGCCGGAAAGACACACGGCCTTCAAGTTGCTTGGCGATTGAATCAGCAACCAGACGGGCACTCAATTCAGGTTTTTTAACCTCAATAATATTCAAGGAAATATCTTGTTTGGCCAAAAGCTGAAGTTCTTCACGAAGCTTATCTACTTCTGCCCCGCGGCGTCCAATAACAATACCCGGTCGGGATGTATGAATATCAATCGTCACCTTTTTTGGAGCGCGAATGATTTCAACTTTTGCCAATCCGGCATTGTCCAGGCGTGCGGTGATATACTTCTTAATAAGTATATCCTCTTGAACCAGGTTTGCAAATGACTTCACAGAAAACCATTTCGAATTCCAAGATTTGTTTACTCCCAGCCGAAAGCCTACGGGATGTGTCTTCTGACCCAAAATCTATCCTCCAGAAAAACCTTACGGTTTTATTTTTCTTCCTCTTTAGCCAAAGTCTTGGCATCGTCCTTAGTGGTTGTTTTTTTCTCGACAACCTTTTTTACGACAGCAGCTTTAGGTTTCGCTTTGGCCTTGGCTTTTACTTTTGGCTTAGCTTTTTCCTTTTCAGCTTTAGCCTTACCTGCCTTTTTTGTCGTTTTCTGTTCTACTGCCTTTGTTTCTTCTTCGGCAGCCGCCTTCTTCGACATCTTCTTGGTCGGCTCTTCAGCCTTGGGCTCACCTTCAACCACAACGGTTAAATGAGCAAACCGCTTCTTATAACGATATGCCCGCCCCATCGCGCGGAACTGGATGCGCTTAGCGCGCGGACCTTCATCAACGAAAATACTCGCAATCGCCAAATCTTCGGCCTTGATCCGAGAAGTCCCTTCAATAGACAGCGCATTGGCGGTTGCGGACTTAATCGTTTTCGCCAGAGGCAGAGCCGCGGCCTTGTTGGTAAACTTTAGAATACTCAGCGCCTCTTCAACCGATTTGCCTTTGACTAAAGTAATCACCCGGCGCACTTTGCGCGGCGACATCATCAAAAATTTTAGTCTTGCTGTAGCCTGCATTATAATCTATTCCCGTTTATACTCTCTTGATCGCCGAAGCGCGTTCGGCCAGTTTACCACCATGTCCACGGAAGGTTCTTGTTGGAGCGAATTCGCCCAACTTATGACCAACCATGTTCTCCGTGATATAAATCGGTATGAACTTATTTCCCGTATGGACGGCCAAAGTATGGCCGACAAACTCGGGTGATATGGTCGATCGGCGAGACCAGGTTTTTATAACCTTTTTTTCGCCGGTTTCATTGAAGGAGTCAATCTTTTTCATCAACTTCTCTTCTATGTAAGGGCCTTTTTTTAATGACCGGGCCATTATTCCTCCGTGTCTCTCTTTTATTTCCGTCGCTTAACAATTAGAGCGTCAGATAATTTTTTACGCCTTGTCTTTTTACCTTTTGTCGGCTTTCCCCATGGAGTACAAGGATGACGTCCCCCGGAGCTTCTGCCTTCACCACCACCCATTGGATGATCAACCGGATTCATTGCAACACCGCGAACATTAGGGCGACGTCCGCGCCAGCGATTGGCTCCGGCCTTACCCATAACGGTGTTTTCGTGATCCAAATTACCAACTTGGCCGATAGTCGCCAGACAGATAACCGGGACTAAACGAACCTCTCCAGACGGCATCTTGAGATGCGCATGCTTGCCTTCTCGCGCCATCAACTGAACCAGCGCGCCGGCACTGCGGGCAATCTGACCGCCCTTACCGGGACGAAGCTCAACATTGTGAATCATTGAACCAAGTGGGATGCGGGAAAGCGGTGTCGCGTTTCCGACTTTGAATTCGGCCTTCTCACCGGACATCAACATATCGTTGACCTTTAATCCATCGGGAGCCAGAATGTAACGTTTTTCGCCATCAAGATAATGAAGCAACGCTATCCGAGCTGACCGGTTAGGATCATATTCAATCGACGCCACGCGAGCAGGAATATCATGTTTTTTGCGCTTGAAATCAATAATCCGATAAAAACGCTTGTGCCCACCGCCACGCTGATAAGCCGTGATACGACCTTTATTATTACGACCGCCGGTTTTCTTAAGAATCTGAATCAGAGACTTCTCCGGTACAACCGAGGTAATTTCCTCGAAAGTCGGAGTCGTCCGGAATCGTAATGACGGCGTCATCGGTCTATATTTTTTTATTCCCATAATCTATACCAACCGTTTACATATTCTCGAACTCGGCAATTGTAGCATCGCCTTTGAGCTTGATAATAGCCTTTTTCCAAGTCGGGGTTTTTCCTTCAAAACGGCCCATGCGTTTAATCTTACCGGGCATTATCAAAGTGCGAACCGAATCGACCTCAACTTCAAACAGCTCTTCGATAGCATGTTTGACGTGATACTTATTAGCCCGGCGATCAACTTCAAATGAATACTTGCCTTCTTCGCGAGCAATTGTCGATTTTTCCGTGGCCAAAAACTTCTTGATTACTTTGAATGCTTCCATCAGGCAAAAACCTCCTCAATCTCCTTCAAACCGGACATGGTAATGACCACATAATCGGCGTGGAGGACATCATAAGTATTTGCCAAGCAGGCCCGGCTAATCTTTATACCAGGGATGTTGCGCGAAGCAACATATGGATTAGGATTGACGCCTTCATCAAGAAAGAGGACTTTTCTTCCAGATAGCTCCAGAGTATTCATCAGAGCAACCATGTTTTTGGTCTTGCTATCTGATATCTCCAGGTTCTCAAGAATCTTAACCCGATCTCTCTGGGCCTTATCAGAAAAGACTGAAAGTAAAGCAAGCCTTTTCTGCTTCTTGGGCATCCGATTGTAATAACAACGCGGCTGCGGGCCAAAGACCGTACCGCCACCTCGCCAAAGAGGAGAACGAATCGTTCCCGCCCGGGCTCGGCCGGTACCTTTCTGACGCCAAGGCTTGGCACCGCCACCGTTGACTTCACCACGAGTCTTGGTTGCGGCATTTCCCTGACGCTGATTAGCCAGATAGTTCACGACATAACTATGAACTACGACTTCATTTGGCTCTATACCGAAAACTGATTCCGGCAAAGTAATTTTTGAGCCTTCACTTCCGTCTGCTTTTATTACCGTAATCGACATAGCCATACCTTATTTCCGAGCCGATTTTTTAATCTTTAAGAGGCTGTTAGCTTTACCGGGGACTCCACCCTTTACCAGGATTAGATTCTCCTCAGGTATCACCTTCACCACTTGCAGAGCCAACACGGTCACTGTATCTCCACCCATTCGGCCAGCCATACGATGTCCTTTAAAAACTCTGGACGGGTATGATGCTTGACCGATTGAACCGGGAGCGCGCATACGATCGGATTGCCCATGAGTCTTTTGACCACCGCTGAAGCCATGTCGTTTCATGACTCCGGCAAAGCCCAGACCACGGGATGTTCCGGTTACGTCAACTTTCTCGCCCTCGTTGAACAGATCAACCTTAAACGTGTGTCCTACTTTAACCTCACCGACATCCGGTACTCGGACTTCCCGAAGATACCTTGTCGGCTTTACACCGGCGGTCTTGAAATGACCAACTTCCGGTTTAGTGAAAAGATCAACACGGCGATCGCCATAACCAATTTGGAATGCGTTATATCCGTGTTTTTCCTTAGTTCTTACTGCCACTACGGGGCACGGCCCTGCTTCGATAACAGTTACTGGTACCGCGGTACCATCTTCTGCAAAGATGCGGGTCATTCCCAATTTTTTACCAATTAGAGTATTCATCATTCAACCATCAGGTTTTGATTTCCACATCAACACCGGCCGGGAGATCCAGCTTCATAAGCGCATCTACCGTCTGCGGAGTTGAATCATAAATATCGATAAGACGCTTATGTATCCTCGTCTCAAACTGCTCGCGTGATTTTTTATCGACGTGAGGGGAACGGAGTACCGTCCACACTGTCCTCTTAGTCGGTAAAGGTACCGGACCAGCTATACGAGCGCCGGTACGTAACACTGTCCTTGCGATTTCTTTGGTCGATCGATCAAGACAATAATGATCGTATGCCTTGAGTCTGATTCTTATTTTTTGCGGTTCCATAAACTTCTCTAACTTTCGCCTATAGCCTTATTCTTTTACTTCAGCGATAACGCCGGCGCCAACTGTACGGCCGCCTTCGCGAATCGCGAAACGAAGTTCTTTTTCCATTGCGATCGGAGTGATCAACTCAGCTTCAATTGTGACATTGTCGCCGGGCATAACCATCTCGATGCCTTCGGGAAGCTTTACGTCTCCCGTCACATCGGTCGTACGGAAATAAAACTGAGGACGATAACCATCAAAAAACGGAGTGTGACGACCACCCTCTTCTTTTGTCAATACATAGATCTCACCGGTGAACTTAGTCGCGGGCTTGATTGAACCAGGCTTGGCCAAAACCATACCGCGCTCCAAATCATCCTTGTTGATGCCGCGAAGAAGCAAACCGACATTGTCGCCCGCTTCGGCATAATCCAAGATCTTACGAAACATCTCGACGCCCGTGACTACGGTCTTGCGAGTCT
>JAGLON010000061.1 GCA_023138975.1 Candidatus Zixiibacteriota bacterium | reverse complement strand
TACCAACGGTGACCTGAAGTACGCCTACCATAACGGCACAAGCTGGCAGATCGAGACCGTGGATAGCGCAGGTTTTGTTGGCTATTATACCTCCCTTGCCCTTGATTTGGGCGACAATCCGCATATCAGCTACTATGATGTTACCAACCTTGACCTGAAGTACGCCTACCATAACGGTACTAGCTGGCAGATCCAGACCGTGGAGAGCCCAGGTTTTGTTGGCTTTTTTACCTCCCTTGCCCTTGATTCGAGCGGCAATCCGCATATCAGCTACTCTGATGTCAACCGTGACCTGAAGTACGCCTACTATAACGGTACAAGCCGGCAGATCGAGATCGTGGATAACTCACTTATTGTTAGCTATGATACCTCCCTTGCCCTTGATTCGAGCGGCAATCCGCATATCAGCTACTATGATGCTTACAACGGTGACCTGAAGTACGCTTGGGTTAGGCATTTAATCTCTGGTGACACTGGCGGTGATGAACTGGCACTTGATTTTGGCATATATGGTCTGTGGCATTACAACGGGTCATGGACCGGCCTGGCAAGCTGGAATCCTGATGATGGTATGACTGAATGGACCGGCGGCCTTGCTGTCGATTTTGGCGTTACGTATGGTCTTTGGAATTATGACAGCACAACCTGGAGCCAGTTAGCAGGCTGGGATCCTGAAAATGGAATAGCCTGGAACAATGGCCTTGCTGTTGATTTCGGTGGTAATGGCTTATGGCATTACAGCGGCTCCTCTTGGGCCAGCCTGGCAAGCTGGGATCCTGATGATGGTATGGTTGAATGGTCCGGTGGCCTTGCCGTGGATTTTGGAGCCACATACGGCCTGTGGAACTACAATGGCACAACCTGGAGCCAGTTAGCAGGCTGGGATCCTGAAAATGGAATAGCCTGGAACAATGGCCTTGCTGTTGATTTCGGCGGTAATGGTCTGTGGCATTACAACGGTTCCTCCTGGACAAGTCTGGCCGGTTGGAATCCTGACTGTATGGTTGACTGGACCGGCGGCATGGCTGTCGATTTTGATACCTATGGTCTATGGAATTATGACGGCACAACGTGGACCCAGTTAGCAGGCTGGAACCCTGAAGATGCCATGGTAAGCTGGACCGATGGCCTTGCAGTTGATTTTGGAGTTAATGGTCTGTGGAGTTATG
>JAGLON010000060.1 GCA_023138975.1 Candidatus Zixiibacteriota bacterium | reverse complement strand
GGCATCGGGACCGCCGGCATTCTTATCATGACCACGATAATAAGGCTCGGTCGCATCAGATTTGTCGCCGTCAGCTGGTCGATGGCCAAGCAGCTCAGGCAATAAAAGCGGACGAGAGGCCACCGTCAGACCGGACTTGCCGTCGAACATCTGACATCCAACCGAATAGATCAAACGACCCGGACCAACATTGTTGATCGTGAACTCGCAACTGGTCGTCTCTCCGCTGCCGCAGCTGCCGCTCAACGGATCTGTTAATACTGAAATCTCTGGAGCATAAAGATGCAGCGAGACCTCAAGCGTATCAAACTGGTTGCTGTAATCATTACATGAGTAAGTCAACAGACCAGTATAATCACCCGGCTCCATGCCGGCCGTTGCAAACGTCAACGGGAACGCCAGACTGTCTAACGGATCAACATAAACTTGTTCGGGCGAACAGGTCAGCCAGCCGACTGTGCTGCTGAAGAGGACCCGAAGGATACTCGTCTCACTCTCGTTATAAACCCATAAATCCTGAACCGCTCCATCACCCGGCGTCAGACTGTCAACCACCGCGTCCTGCTTGAAAGCGATGTTGGCCGAACTCCGCTCGCCGTAGCCCTTGAGAGCCAAATCATCAATGTTCCAGCCGCAGTAGTTCATCGAACCGTCACTGCCGCCCATGCCAAAGCGAATCTGGAAGTTGCTGTTGCTGTCGGCATATGCCGAAACATCATACGTCTGCTCACTCCAGGCCGACTCGTCAATGTCGGCGCCGCCGTTAGCGAATAACTGAACCCAGCTACTGCCGTCAAAAACCGATAAGTAAACGTGATCATAATTGTTCTTCTCGATGCCCAGCCAGCGCCAGAAACCGAGAATACAACCGTTGAAATCACCGCAGTCAATGACCGGGGAGGTCACCCAATAGGTCGTCGAGAGGCTGCTGCTATAGTCACCGCCGCTGCCTGAGGTCAAGTCATTGCCGAGAACCATATTGTCGCCGGTGGGACTATGGTCGGTCGCCGGATCACTGCTGCCGTAGCTGTCACCGCCGGCACCGCCGGTCGCCGCGCCAATCGTCCATTCACCATTGCCGCCCAGTCCGGTCCAACCCTGATCAAAAGCAAAATCATCAGCATGGAATACAACCCGGTCGCCAATTATCATCGTGAAATTGAGATTCGTAGAAAAACCGTTCGCGGCTGAAACCGCTACCGTAAACGTTACCTCATGACCGCGAGGACAGGATGCGTCTGCCGAAGCTACAAAGATATCCAAGTCATTGTCATCTGAACCGGAGGATACGATATCATCAAAACTGCCGTCAGCATCAATTATGCTTAAATAACTGTCGGTTATAGACAACGCTGCCGTGACACCATTGGCATCTCCGGAACCGCTGTTCTCAATCGTAATCACCAGATCAACTGTCTCGCCCGGATCAAAAACACCGTTGTTGTTGCCCGAAGCATCCGAGGCCGTGACCGCTAGATAACCCAGAACCGGAGCGTGAGAAGCTACCGAGAAGGAACTGGTCCAGGTTGAATCATTGGCGTCGGTCATCGTCAAATCAAAGGTGAGAGTATGATTATCAGGCGTGTTGGACGCTATCTCAACAGTGAACGCATCCGATACATAACCGGTGCCGTTATCACCAAGAATGTCGCCAAATGAGGCACTGTTGTCGGTGATGGTTGCATACGTGTCTGAAGTCGATAAAACCGCGCCGACTGCCGTAGCGTCATCGGGACCAACATTCTTCAACTGAACACCAAAAACAATCGTCTCACCATAATCAATAACACCGTTACCGTTACCTAAACCATCATCGATATCATTCAGATCATAAACAATGTAAGCTCCTTCGGGAGCAATTATCTGAAGAGTGCCGATATAGGGTTGTTTATTCTGTGCAGTAACGACAATCGAGGCTAAACAGGGCTGCATAAAGGGTTGATCTAGCGTTATATCTATTGAGCCAGTCGAGCCGATATATCCGGCGCCGTACAAAACGCCATTATATGAAATACCGACATAAGATGCCGGATCAGCATTGATCGTTACATCTGTTTGCCCAAGAACCAAAGCGCTGGCATAAGAAACATTGTTTTCCGCAGGAATTCCCATATATGTCGCGACTGAAGGGTCGCCCATAAGGTGATAGATTTCCCAGTAATAATCATAACTACTGCTTCCGGCTTCAGTAACAGCTAAATTACCGGAATGCACTGCGGCGCCATTTGTGACGTAGTATTCGGTTATCGCTTCACCGTGATCATGGAAAATACCGTCGTAGGTACCAATGCCTGTCTGAGCATAGGTCGGGCCGTCGCCAACTACGGGTCCGTTGCCAACACCCCACCAATAATCTTCGTCCCAACTGGTATTATTGCTGCCTCCGATATAGCCGATACCGCCGGTTGAATCCAGCTGCAAAAATACTTCACCCCAGCATGGAGTAGAGTAATCGTCACCGAAGGTATTGGACAAACAGCAGTTTCCTACTGCTGTAAAATACTTGTTATAGTTCGTTAAGCTTGCCAGATCTCCTGTGGTGAGGCTCGGAGTTCCCCATGAATCATGACCGCAGTGTGCGGTATAATTGGCAAACCCGATACCGTCATTCATTGTTTGAATAATGGCGGCACTCACACCGGAGCCATTCGAGGCCGGATAAAGCCAGGTATTTGAGGTGATGCCATGGTCGCCGTTAAAATACAAGTTGGTACCATAATTTATTTGGCCGTTACCGTGTGTAATAGCATAAGTACCATCAACACCCGCAATCATCGTTACCTCAGCGAGGTAACTCGGGTCAGGCATCTCATACTTTTCATACATGAGAGTTTTGTCTATCTGCGGTTGAAGCAGAGCCGGTGTTTGCGCTGAAAAACGACCATAATATATTTCAGGCAGGAAATCGCCGGTAAATTCACAGAAATATATATCCGTGATATGCGAGTCCGTCGTACCGTTAAATGCCTGGATCTGCTGATCATCACCTACAAAGAGGACAAATGAAGGCGCTGGGTCTTCGGTCGTACCGCTATTATATAGACCCTCAATATAGGCCTTTATCGCAGTGTTTGACGTTCCAATAACATCAGTATAAGCGGTAATAACGTTGAACCCTTTTTGGGTTTTCCACTCAATGAACTCTTGTAGTTGAGCTTCAAACATCCGGTCAGCGATAATCAAATACTTAACCGGATACTTGGTCAAATCCGCTTTATCTCCAAATGTCTCGGAATAGTTGGCCAGTCGATTGAAGTTCGGTTCGAAAAACGGAGAATAATGCTGTTGCCTCTTTTGATGAGTCATATCCCAATCGGGATTGTCAAAATTTATCCGAACACGAATATCATTGTAAACTTTAATCGTGTTTTCAATAGGATTATATTCAATCGGGGCTATTGAAATAAGCGACATACGCACTCCGCGCATTTCTCCCATTTCAGCAGCATCACCCAGGGGAAGGGTGTAGAATCCCATCGTCTCATAGATGGCTTCATTCCATTCAAAAGGAATGTCCTCAGGGTTGGCTGACTTACTGACCGGAGCCTGAACCGGAACCAATAAAGTAGTGATACCAAAATCTGTTAAGGAGTACTCAGTTACAGTGTAATCTACAATACTGACTGAAATCTCTCCTCCAAAAGGAGTCGCTACTAAACGATTAGCCATGGGAAGATTCGGTTCACCAATATGCTGTGAACGGCTGAATCCATTAACTGAGGCGAGAGTAAAATCGCCACGCTTAGTTTGAACCGGGATGAAATCGATAGAGCCAACGCTGATTCGCATCGTTACTCCCGAATTATCCTGATCTTCCATGATGATTTGTGAAGGTGAATCACTGATTTTCAAAGATTGGTTAGCATAAACCAAAGCTGGGCAAACTGTAATAAACAGTGCCAAAAGCCCCGTAACCCATGTGGCAATTTTCAAATGTAACCTCCCGACTCTAACTTTGCCTCTGTATTTAAACTACATATATATATATCCTAAAATATTTACCAATAAAGGCTTGTTTCATTAATGTATTATCCATCTGACAAATTTTGCACAGTTTTGCACAGTATAGTATGACTTTTGAGTAGGTCTTACTACTCACACTAATTATAAGCAATTATTGGAAATTGTAAAGATAAAAATACTGGAAAAGTCGCCTAAAGCCCCTATAAATAAGGGTTATATGCATTATTACATCTTTCATGTACGATAATTATCATATAGTCAAATATACAAAAGAAAAGACCTGTTTACGCAGGTCTTTTCTTTTACACTACGATAGGTAATTTCTATTCGCAATTAGGAGCTGGCCCGCCCTTAAAGGCATAGCTAATAAGATATACTGCATCCCCGATGTTCGTTGCGTCATCAGAATTGACGTCACCGGCTTGAATTGGGTCAGGGGAGGGACCTCCCTTGAATGCAAAATTGATAATGTAGACAGCATCGGCTATATTGACAGCATCATCATTATTGGCATCCCCGCAAACAAAAGCCTGATTGAATTTGACTGACAGAATCTTTTCCGTATTAGCGGTTATGTTATCTTCAACATATGAAGTAAATGTTATTGTCCCGGAAGAAGTCGCCGTTCCTGATAATAAACCGGATGAGGATAGTGTTAATCCGGTTCCGTTTAGATCGTTGCTTTTATCAGACCATGTTTTTGAACCGGTTCCTCCGGTTGAAGTAAGCTGAACCGAATAAACCTCTTCGGTTACACCATCAGGGAGGGAGTCAGTGATAACGACGATAACTGGATTCACGGTAAATGAGAGTAGTTTCTCATCACTATTACTCTCCGTATCAACAACATATGCAGTGAATGAAATACCCCCGGAACTTGTTGGCGTTCCGGAAATAAGCCCGGATGACGATAAACTCAATCCCGAGCCATTGAGGTCATTGTTCGGGTCGCTCCATGAGTAGGACTCGTTACCACCGGTCGCCGTTAATTGTTGGGAATATGCATAATTGGCTGTCCAATCCGGTAGTGAGGTGGTTGTAATCTCCACCGGGATAGTAATTTGAATAGGCGGGAATGTTATCATGTCGATCCACCCGCAATCACTTCCATTAGCCTGTGATACGTCCTTACTATATTCCCATTTGAATGTATGATTGCCTACAGTAACAGGATAGCTCGCTTGTGCCCAACCTGCAGTGCCTGACCATGAACCCTGCTCCGAGTCATCAATGTAGAACTTTAGGTAGTCATACCCAGACTCCGAAGATACTTTATAGTAAAACGATATCGTTCCCGCTGAGATAACATCAAAAGCTACAGACATTTCGGAACGCTGATTATCGTTGATTGATCCAGATTTGGCACAATAGGTACCTTCATAAGGAGCCGAGCTGGTTATTACCCAATTACTGTTACCTGCAAATGCCCATGGGTATTTACTAAAATCTGATGTCTCAAAGTCTTCCACTATCTGTCCGACCAGTAGAGCAAATGTAAGCGTATCGGAATACCCGTTATCGGCGGTTGTAAAGAGTTCAAACTGAGCCAAGTGGTTCAAAGGGCACGAGGCTGAAACCGATATTTGATAATTAACATCAGATTCTCCAGTGCCGCCGCCAGTATATATTATCGGATATGTCGAGAATTCCTGAGTGATAGTAATGTAGCTATCTGTCGTAGAAAGCGTTGTGTTAATGTTTTTTCCATTACCGGCTCCGGTATTTGACAGCGTTAGCTTAAAGGCAACATCATCACCAGGATCTATAACCGGAGCATTGTGGGACACAACTGCTAACGCTGGCGGGTCGGTCAATTCCGTTAGAGCCATATCAATCCGCAAGGAAGAATAATCAGAGATTAACTTGCCTTTTGATGTTCTGGATTGGTATCCGGGAGCGTGAAACTCAATATCGTACATTCCGGTTTTAATCATCCGGTGATAATCACCAACATCGGGATCTGTGAAGACGATGGAACTGTCAAGATCACTGTCATGACTTGTTATCTTTATAGTAGCGGCTAATGGATCACCCGTCACTGCATCCGTTACAACACCCCGAAACCCGAACAAACCCTGTTCAAGATAATGCAAAAAAGCCGCCTTATTATAGTCCCAATGAGCAGGAAGCTGACTGGCGGGCAATAGTTTAGTGTCAGAAAGCTCAACTGTTACCTCACGGCAACCCTGCTGAAAATTCATAAAGTCCTGACGACCGCCTTCAACTTCATACCAGGCATATCCGTTGGTTATTCCATTGTTTTGTGCCGTCATATATCCGGAAGGACTGTAATACTGAGCAGAATCGGCCCAATCTCGGGAAATCATAATAAACCAGTCATTATCGACATGGGTTCTTGCCCAGGTATCCCATGGATAGTTAACTACTTCAATCCCGCCGTGGAGATTTGCAGATATTGCTATGCTTTGCTCCTCCGCAAACGCCATCATTGCCGTTGTTTCCGGCTGCCAGGCATTTCCGTCCGGATGTGGTCCGCCCTTAGGATCAGGGAAGTTTCGGTTTATATCGACTCCATTCGCATTCGAACGGGTGGCCGAATTGACAGAACTGTTGCCTCCGGCAAAAGTACCATCAGGATTGGCCAGAGGATTAATCCATACCTCACATTCATCTACGAGTCTGGTGGCGAGAGAATCAGTGCCATAATTAGTCAATAAATAATCAATTAACCTCAACATCAGTACATAGCCGGTTGTTTCGTCACCGTGCATTGTACCGGTGTACATTACTTCCGGCTCATCTTCCTGCAGGGAAATATTGTCAGAAATGCGGGCAAAAAGCAGTCTCCGTCCCTCAACCGTTTCTCCAATATCGACGATTTCACAAAGTCCCGGATAATCAATCGCAAATTGATTCATCATTGAAACGTACGCATCGTATGATGGATAAGTATCCCAGGCCATAGCGTCTTTTGCGCTTGATGACATTTCTGGTTCAATTAACGTTCCGGGGTGGGGCAGGATTTCGTAGGCATAGCCCAAATCGCCGAATTTCTCAAGTTGTCGGTCAGTTGCATATGCATAAACAGTAAAATCCTCAACATTGTCGATAGAAAGATACTTTGTGATTTGAGAAATATCCTGCTTAGAACTTATCGTAAATTTAATATAGAATTCAGTTGGTCGAGCGGTTAAAATTGTTGCACAAAAAAATAAAAGAAACAGGCTGATATAGGCAAGCTTTTTCATTACGGCATCCTTTTGACTCTTGTTGTAAAACGCAGAACTCGTGACCATTTGTTGATATTAAACACCAACTTATAATAAGATAAGTTGTTTTTAGTATTCGTCAATCTAAATTCATTGTGAACCCAAAAAAGTTATCGCCGATTGTTTCAAACCGGCTGCAATAATTAAATCTTTTTTACATTACGGACAACATGGAGCTGGGCCGCCTTTAAAAGAGTAATTGATGATATATACGGCATCTCCCACGTTAGTATCAAAACTGCAATTGGCGTCGCCCGCTTCAAGCAAGACAGGCGCAGGACCGCCATTAAACACATAATTTATAATGAAAACGGCATCTGCAATATTAACCGATTCGTCATTGTTGGCGTCACCGCATAGATAGTTGACATGAAAATCAACTCGGATAAGATCAGAATAAGGCGTTGGAGAAGCATCTTCTACTTGAACGTAATAAGTAAAATCACTGATCTCATGAATTACTCCGCTGATTTCGCCTGTCTCGGAATTCATAGTCAAAGAATCGGGGCAATTTCCATTGGCTATACTCCAAGTGTACGGTAGTACACCTCCGGAGGCGCTGAAAGTGTAAGTGTATTCTTCGCTATATATACCATCCGGTAATTGTTCGAGCGCAATTTTCGGTGCGCTGAAAGGACTCTTGGTCAAGGTCGGATCACCATTCAATGTCATTCCGTAAAACCAGCATATTTCCCACCCAGCCATGCCATCGTTTCCAACATCGGTTAGCCAGTTGGCAAATGATTCACCATAGGTCAGCCCCTGATTCCAGTACGGATAAAATAGATTAAAATTCAGCATGGAACCGGTTTTGGTGCTGCCGATAGTCGCCAGCCCATGTCCCTGGGTGAATATATACCAGCCTCCGAGAAAGTTAGTAGAAGTATACCGGGAACTGGAACAGTTAAACATATTGTAAAATCCGGCAATAGGATTAAGTGTCACAATCTCATCATAATTAAGAGTGGTCCAATTGCCAGAGGGAGTCGTGAACCAGTGAGTGTTAGGACTGGAATGAGCGCAGATTAGAATCGATTCATAATCTGCGACCAATTCAATTGAGTAATTTGGTGCGGTTGTCTGGTAATCATCTATTACCACAACAACGCTATCATATGCCCGGGCTACATCATTTTCCCATCCTGAACTGGACCAGTCATCTTCAATAAAAGCCAGGGCACGGTCCTCAAAAATCATTTCACCAGTTCTGTATCGATGGTTTTTATCAAAATAGTTCACAAGTAAATCAGCTTCATTAGCCCCGTTGTAGGTCAGCGGAGAAGCGGTTAAACGGCCAATCCAGATATCAGGAGCGATACTTCCGCTGTGATAATCATACTTGCCGTCAAAATCCATATCTTCCCAGTTGCCGTCCAGATCCATATAAAAATAGTCAAATGGAAACTCTTCATGCTCAACCGGATCCCAGCAATCAGCTTCATACCACGCTACCGGGAGATCACCGATGAGTACAGCCCCCTCCATACCTTCCAAATACCTATTCTGCAAAAACAATCGCAATGTATCCGGGGTACCACCGGACATCGCATATACGGTACTGGTAAAGCCGTCAGCGGCCAGATCAATCTGATATTGGTCAATCGAACTTTGAATGTTCGGCAGCAGGTCAGCATTGATTATAATACCAAAAACCCTGTCATCCGTATCTTTTGTCGAATTGTAATAAGTCTTGGCAGTTGTGACTCGGTATTCTTTTTCGGGATGAGAGGCTATCCATTCATTATACCCGGAAAGGGGAGTGTTGGAAGGATCACGGGTGACTTTGATACCATACGGGTTATCTTCCCATACTCGAGATGCGCCATCGGTACTCTGAGCCTCAGTTACTGAGCTTATTCCAAAAGCAAAAAGAAGAAAGATACTGCAGATCAAAAGAACTCTGGATGAGATATACGAATTGTAATCCTTCATGACTGACTCCTAAAGCTGGTTTTTAGTAAAATCCAAGGCGGCAGTGAGGAGTAATTTTGGGGACGTAATAAGCATCACCATGATTTATTATAGCTCATTATGTACATTTGTCAAGTATACAATATTGCCGTAAACCTTTTTATATAAAGGGTCTGCCCTAATGGAAGACCCAAATAAAACGTCACTAACTTGTTTTAGTCGCAGATTGGATCTGGTCCGCCCTTGAAGGCAAAGTTAATCAAATAAACAGCGTCCGCAACATTAACTGTTCCGTCTCCATTGGCATCAGCAGCATTATCAGAAACTGGAGCTTCTCCGCCCTTGAAGACATAATTGATAAGGAAAACGGCGTCGCCTACGTTGATAACCCCGTCATTATTAGCATCTCCGCAGAGTATATTCGGGATTACTAAAGTCATCTTAATGGAGGAATACTCACCCCATTGGTCTTCGGCATCTCGGGCTCTCACTTTATAGTAATAATCGTCTGCTGCTTTACCCGTAAAGGAGTAACTGGTATCGGTAATCGAGGAATAGGTCACTGGTCCGATTAGGTCAACATGAGGATAGAAATCATCTATATAAATACCTTCTTCCGATGTGTATGAATCAGTATAGTAAGAGAATCGGATATTGATTTCCATTCCGACATATGAGCCTAAATCAAAAGCGGCGTAAACCCAGTTGCTCGAAGTGCTGGTTATTCCATTGCCTCTGTTGTTTCCGTGGGGGTCAGAATTGGTCGTAATTGTACCGGGTATAGTATTAAAAATTGATCCATCGGTAGAAACCTCAACATAAGCATAGTCCCAGTCACTTTCAATGTCATACCAGGCGCTGAGTTTTATTGAATCTCCAGCTTGTACCGTGTATTTCTCACTGGTCTGAAAATATCGTGATAAATTGTTACCAGACCCGGAATAAAAACTGCTCGATGCGGAATTATATCTTGTCGTTGAGATTGTAAATCCATTATATGTTAAACCGGAAAAATTCCCGCCGCGATTGGTAAAGATATTATATCCGTCCAATTCGAGGAGCTCATATTCCACCGCCGGATTAATTGAATCAGAGTGAGACCAGTAAACCGTGTAATCTGCGGTTACTGTGTCTTGAACCGTCAATACGGGTGCTACTGGAGCTTTCAGTTTATAAGCATGTCCGGCAATCTTAGCCATATAGAGATTGGGTCCGAGGTTTTCTGAAATCAGAGCATTGATTCGGCTCGCCGGAGGCCAGAAATTATCAGAAGCGCTGCCGACTTCAAATGTCATCGCCAGAGTTTTCGGTTTTAGTGTCTGTTCGCCGTAATACCAGTCATCAGTGACACCATTGGCAACATACAATGTCCAAGCCGGTCCCGGAGCATAATTATTCCAGGTTACCATTGAGTCACCCATAGCCTCAAAAATATCATTGTCGGGTGTAGAGAGCTGATCATAGCCCCAGGACCATAGTATCAAATTGGAATAGGAATGGTAGTAAACACTAATGATAAAATCATGGGCGATTGCGAAGTCTCTCATCGCTTGTGTTTCGTTTTCTGAAAAAGGACCGGTGCCTCGATACGTTTCGGATGATGTCGTGGGCGAAGAACCAACGTCATCATAGCCCCATTCGTAGGCGTAATTACGGTTTAAATCCACGCCAAATGTCCCGTCACCGTTTGGCCGGCGGTTTTTTCGCCACATTCCTCCACCACCCGGATCGGTTACTTCGTTATGGTAATACCCATCAGGATTTACGACCAGTACAAACCAGAGCTCTCGATTATCAACTATGTCGGTAACTTCAGGGTCCGTGCCATAGTTGTTTGCGATGTGGTTGATAAAATAGATTAAAACTAATGGAGTTATTACTTCGCGGGCATGAATGGCCGAAGTATACATGATTTCCGGTTCATCTTCATCGATATTCGGATTGTCGGATATTTTAAATGCCCACATGTCCCGACCTTCATGGGTTTCTCCGATTTTGATTTTTGAGGAGATTATTGTCGGGTTAGCGGCGATTATACTGTCAATATAGGAATATATTTCCGATAACGACCGATATGCTCCCATAGCTTTACCCGGAAGCCGGGAACGCAGAAATTCACTTACATTTTCATATACGATTTCGGTTCTTATACCTAATTCCTTAATATGTTCCAATTCCTTAGCGTTAGTGATGATTTCGAGGTATGAATCACCTCGGACTACTATATCCAGCCCCAAACCTTTAATCTGCACCCAGTCGGACTTTTGATCGATAAATACTTTTGCCTGAATATAAACTGTTTCGTTAGCGAAACTCCATCCGGCAGTCAAAAGTAAAAAAAGACCAATGCAAACCAGTGCTCTAAATGCTGTTTTCATTGATGCGTCCTTAATGTTTGGTCCAGACTTCCCACTAAACCGTTTGCAGTAAATTAGATTTACATAAATTTAAATACGGGAGAGAGGGTTACTCCCTCCCGCATTATAGTTTCTTACTTATGGGCAGTTAGGTGCCGGTCCGCCTTTGAAGGCGTAATTAATGATATAAACAGCGTCTGCGACATCAACTGAAGCGGAACCGTTAGCATCACCGGAAGCAAGTGGATCCGGTGCCGGTCCGCCTTTGAAAGCGTAATTAATGATAAAAACGGCGTCAGCAACGTCAATTGTACTGGATCCGTTTGCGTCACCGCAAACAAAACTGGAGATAGCAAGGCTGACTGGAATCGTCACACTTGACTGGGTCGGATCATTGCTCACAATAGTGACCTGACCGCCATATTCTCCATTAGCTAAGTCCGTAGCGTCGAAGTTGATTGTCACTACGGCCGAACTATTGGACTCAATCGAACCGCCGGCGGGACTCGCGCTCATCCAGCGGGCCGCCTTAAACGAAATCGCCAGATCGCTGTGCATGTAGGCCGCGTTATAAACAACACTCAAACCGTCACTGCCGTCAACATTCTCAAGACCAACCGTCGCGCTCGTGAAACCGTCGGCGTCAGCGCCGGGATCCATCGTGCCGTATTGAAGAACGATCTGACCATTGGGATACAAAATCGCCTGGAACGACAACGAACCGGTGCCGTCAGGATTCTGATAATTGCGAATCTCGACAAAACTGACAATGAAACGCTCATTGACGCTGTCGTAGTAGTAATAAATGTTACCGCCCTCGGCCGGATCAAGATCATCCCACCACAGCGCGATCAGATTATTAGGAGCCGTCACAATCGGTAAGTTCTGATTGGTGCGGGACGTGGCGCCCGTTCCAAAACTCAAAACGCCGTTGGAACCAATATAGACGTCGCTGTAACTGCTGTCATAAAACGGGAAACTGAAACCCATACCCAGCGGACCGGTACTGCCGTCATCAGCCAGAGCGACTGACACGCCAACCGCCGAAATATCGACCCAGTCAAAAACTGGACCGGCAGCGTCATCGGAATCGATCCAACTGTAACCATAGGCATCGGGACCGCCGGCATTCTTA
>JAGLON010000006.1 GCA_023138975.1 Candidatus Zixiibacteriota bacterium | reverse complement strand
GCTAAGATCATATCGGCAAAGTTCTTAAACCCGTTCCTGGCCCGCGGGCCAAGCTCCCCGATTGAGGTCGCATGAGAAGCCGCCTCAAGTAGAGATATCCTCGCCGTCCTGGCGTGCAGGGTCAGTTTCTCCAGCGACGTCGCACCCAACGCCCGCTTGGGGAAATTCACGATACGAACAAAGGCTGCCTCATCGGCATTGTTGGATACCAGTTTGAGGTACGCCACGATATCTTTGATTTCCTTGCGCTGATAAAACGACATCCCACCTACTATCTGGTACGGGATATTTTCACGCCGGAGAGATTCTTCAAACGTCCGTGACTGAGCGTTAGTGCGATACAGCACAACCATATCCTGAAGCCTGAATTTATCCTTCAGGGACAATGCCCGTTTGATAACCCAATCGGCCTCATCTCCCTGCGCTTCGTGCAAGGCGATGATGATATCCTCGCCACCTTCGATTTCTGACCAGAGAGTTTTATCTTTGCGCTCGGAGTTATTTTTTATCACCGCCGAAGCCGCCTTGAGGATTAACTGCGTCGAGCGATAGTTCTGCTCCAGCTTGACTACTTTTGCACCGGGGAAATCCTTTTCAAAACTAAGGATGTTGGCAATATCGGCTCCGCGCCAACCGTATATCGACTGGTCTTCATCACCAACTACACAGATATTCTTTTCCTGACCAACTAAGAATTTCAACAGTAAATACTGAGCGTGATTAGTGTCCTGATATTCATCAACCATCAAATACCGGAAACGGTTTTGCCATCTCATGCGAACGGTCTCGTTATCTTGTAACAACCGCACTGTCATTGCTATCAGATCATCAAAATCAAACGCCGCCGAGGCTCTCAGTTTCGCCTCATAATTAAGAAACACCTGAGCGACCTTCTGGTCGTAATACCCCTCGGCTTCATCAGAATAAGTCTCAGCTGTAAAGAGTTTATTTTTCGCGCTGGAAATCTTACGCTGAACGGAGTTGGCCGTAAACTGCGATTGCCCGTTGAGGCCTAACTCTTTCATACCCCGCTTGATAAGCGACTTAGAGTCGTCCGAATCTAAGATTGTAAAGTTGGTCGGATAGTTGAGATTCTCCGCTTCCTGCCGGAGGAACCGGGCGCAGAAGGAATGAAACGTCGAGACCCACATGCGGGAGATATCGAAACCAAGAAGCTGACTAATCCGTTCTTTCATTTCGCCGGCCGCTTTGTTGGTGAAGGTCATCGCGAGAACTTCCCACGGCTTTGCTTTTTGTTCGGAGATTATATAGGCCAGTCGGTGGGTCAATACCCGGGTTTTACCCGATCCGGCTCCGGCGACGACGAGGACCGGACCGTCGGCAGTGGTGACCGCTTCGGTCTGGCGGTCGTTGAGATTATCCAGCAGTCTATTCATGGGGGCACAATATAGGTGATGTTTGGAAATAGCGCAATCAACTATTGGGGGAGGGATACAAGGATTGTCTTGTCACTACCTTTCATTAAGTGAATGAAATGATTAATTTGGATTCCTGCCATGACACTTCTTATACTTTTTTCCACTACCACAAGGACAAGGATCATTCCTACCAACTTTTACATTCTTAATGATAGGATATTCATCTATTGAAATAGGAACACGATCTGGGTTTTTTAGTATTGCATATTCCTCTTGTAAACTTAAAGCTAACTTCTGGTCTTCATTTGTCCATTCAGGGAAATCTAGGTACACAAAATCATAGCTATGACCAATACCTCTTCCAAATTCCGATGCAATACCAATTACTTGTGGGTTATCTTTGTGTACATTTCTGGCGACAATGCATACATTGTTGAGCTGTGCAACTCGCTGTTCGCGTTGTCGATCGGGAGGAGTAAATAAAAAGACATACGTCACTCCATTCCATTTCCAAACGCGTCTAAAATCTCTACCTCCTTCAATTGCCTTATCGTGCGCTTTAAAGAAAGCAAAGGATGCGCATCTGCGCTTAAAGCGATCAAGTTTAGATAATTCACGTGCAATTTCGCGATAATCGTCTCCCGGACATTCATGGGAAAGTTCAATTAAAAAATCCCAAAAGTAGCTTATCTCGTCTTCCTTCTGTTTTGCAATATACTCAGGCCGGCTTGTAACCTCTTCCCAGATTCCATATTCAATATAGAGATCAGTCACTTTTTTAAATTGATCAAAGGATTTTCCGTCGAAAATATACACACCCAATAGATCAATTTCTCTAGATGCCATTAATCTATTGAGATCGTCGTATAAAATGAAACTCTCTTTATCTATGAGATATTTAGTGAAGTCGGAAATTGTATCCAACTCATCCAAAAGCACCTCAATTGATCTGTCAATTATGTGAATATTCTTTTTCCCAATATCTTGAATAGCATTGAAAAGCACATCACCATCTCCAAGGGTTACAACTATCCTTGTGATATGGTTAATTGACTTAGGATCAAACTGGTGCGTATGTCCATAGGGATTTGTTAAAAATACTGGTTTGTTTAGTTCAAAAAGTGTTCTTTCGGCCCCCTGAATCTGTTTGCATGGGTCTTCGATTGCCTTTTTTAGATAGCGTTCATCATTGCCTGTAAATTTGATATCCTTAAGCTGAATTATTATCATCTGATTATCAAATAGTACTAGTAAATCACATATCTCCTTTCCATCCCAGCGTTTTGGGTTAGGGTAACACCATTCTTTGAGAAAGCTCTTAAAGGCTAACTTGTTCAAAGCTTCTTCTGCCTTTAATCCTTTTATATGAAATTTATGTTTATCGTAATGCCTCATTTCTCGGATATCCTATATTTTTTCTTCCCGTAGGTCAAGACCCCTGAGGTCTTGACAATAGTTATTCTCCAAACTTGCCCTCAATTTGTGGGGTTTCTGTCACTCCCCAGTCTTGTTGATAATAATTCGAATAATGATGAATCGACGAATGAGGAAACAATTTGGGTGCTTTTACCAATCCATGCTTGACCGGATTATAATGTATGTAATCCAGGTGGCGATTATAATCCTTCTCATCTCTAATAATATGATCCCAAAAACGCAGTTGCCATATACGACCTTTGTAAATATTATACCGTTTGCGATAGCGCGAGGCAAAAGACAATTTAAAACGATGCATTGTTGCGGAAATGTCAGCGGATCGTGTATCCAATAGCAGATGTAGATGGTCAGTCATAATTACCCATGCTAACAACTTAGCTTGATCTTTATTCAAGGCCTCATTTAAGGCGCTCAAGAGTAAATCAGCATTGTCTATCAAGATTGGTTGTCTTTTATATGTTACCGTGGTGATAAAAATCGAACGGCCATTGGGGTTGTATCGTCTCAAATTTGACATACAAAATACGTCTTTGGTCGAAATTAACGTTTGGTCGTCAAGACCACAGGGGTCTTGACCTACTAGAGAATACTTACACTTTCACCACCAAAATAGTAGTAATCTCGAAATAATCAATACAATTGACACCATTTTAATGGAACATTTATGATAACTATGATCTTAACAAGACTAAACCCATCCCATATGCAAATAATTATTTGTATAAAAAAACCAATAATCTATGAAGAAACGAACCCATTTCCCAGCAGATGTGGGCACCCTGCAGAGCAGGACTATAGCCTACCGGGCACATAAATAACACAAAACCAGGATCATCTACGCGACAGCTGAAAAGAGGGTGTATCCCTCATCAATCCGGTGTGTAGCTCCAGCAGGCAACGTTTCCGACCGTGCTGTCGGTTCCTGCGATAGTGAATCGACCGCCTACGTACAATTCATTTCTGTATTCACACATACCCCAGACGTGAGGCCAGTAATCACCGTTGACACCTTCACCCAGTGCACTCCAACTTGTTCCATCCCAGGCGGCGATGCGAGTTGTATTTGAGACACCGCCCATGGATGAGAAATATCCTCCGGCAATGAGTTTGTTATCAAAGACAGTCAGATCTTTTATATGACCATTTGCAACATTATGAGTTCCCGTTCCGCAAGCCTGCCATCCCGATAGGGTATACGATGCAATATTGTTTACCGAGGTGCTGCCTGCTGTAGAAAACAGGCCGCCTACATACAATCTATTGTTGAACGATTCGAGGGCATCAACAATACAGTGAGCGGTATCTGCATCGTATGATACGCCGGTTAACAATGATCCCCAGACCCCGACTGAATCGTGCCACACAGCAACATTGTTGACCGTGGCGCCTCCGGCATGTACAAAATGCCCACCGGCATACAACTTGCCGTCATGGACCGCCAGTGAATACACCGGGCCGTCAGTTCCGGTACCGAGTGCTGACCATTGTCCTCCCCCTCCACTGAGAAATTGGAAGGATGCAATATTGTTGGCGACGGTACCGCTTCCGACTTCATCGAAGTCGCCCGCGACTATTAACAGGCTGTCATCAAATACGCATAAAGCGTAAATCCGACCGTTGGGGCTTCCTGTATTCGCACTTACAGTAGCTCCGTCCCAAAATAAATGATATGAAAATGGATAACTGAAATTTCCACCAGCCGTGATTTTTCCATCAAACACGCATAACGCAGCAACTTCGTTGTTTACTTGTAAAATCAAAGGCTTTTCCCAGACAGAATCATTCCAGAGTGCGAAATTACTTACTGCAATGCCTCCTGCCGAATCAAAAAATCCGCCAACATACAGATCACCGTTAAACTCCGCAAGTGCAAAGATACGGTCATTGACACCGGTTCCCACCGCCTCCCAGTCCCAGCTTCCGGACGGTCCTGCGGGTGTCGATTTATCATCATCCGAACAACCGAAGGAAATCAGACAGAATATTATTGTGATAAAAACGTATCCAAAAATAGTACATCGAGAATGACGCATGGTGACCTCCCAGAAAACAATTGCCCTAGAATAATATACTAAAAATGTATCAATATTAAATTCTATTTTAATATACCATATCGTATTGGCTGTTGTCAAACGCTGTGCGATTAGTTTTATTGCATCTGTGTTCAACCCTTGAGGAGGTTTGTCCGATGCGATGCATATCTACTACAAAATCAGTCTTTATAATCATCCTGGCAATTGCTGTCCTGTTGGCACTAACCACCTGCACCAAAAAACCGACCGGCGCCGACCTGATGCTCATCAACGGCAAAGTCGTTACGATGGATGACAACCTGTCCGAAGCCGAGGCAATTGCCATCAAAGACGGTAAAATTCTGGCTGTCGGAAATTCGGCCGGTATGCAAGCGTACCAGGATGAGCATACTATCATCATTGATCTCGACGGCCGCCTCGCCATACCCGGCTTTATTGATGGACACGCTCATTTCATGGGGGTCGGCAAAGCCGCCATGCGTTTAAAATTACAAAAGGCTGAAAACTGGGATGATGTTATCGCAATGGTCGAATCGGCTGTCGCATCCGCTAAGCCGGGCGAATGGATTCTCGGCCGAGGTTGGCATCAGGACAAATGGAACAAACCCCCAATGCCGTCAATTGACGGTCTGCCGCATCACAAAACAATCAGCGAGATTTCTCCCAACAACCCGGTCTATCTCCGCCATGCCTCAGGGCATTCCGCTTTTGCCAATCAAAAAGCTATGGAGTTAGCCGGTATTGATAGAAATACTGAAAACACAATCGGCGGAGAAATTGTCCGAGATCGCAGTGGAAACCCCATCGGTATTTTCCGTGAGAATGCGATGCTTCGATTAGACAATGCCTTACAAAAACATATGGATACACGCACCCCCGAGCAAATTGAAAACAACCGTCGCAAAGTTCTCATCAAGGCAACCGACGAATGCCTGTCTAACGGCATCACGTCATTTCATGATGCAGGTGTTTCGTTTGAGACAATTGAGTATTATAAGAAACTGGCCGACGATGATAAACTTGGCGTCCGGCTGTACGTAATGATATCTGAAAATAACGACAGTCTGAGAAACAGGTTATCAGACTACAAAATTATTGGCGCCGGAGACAATCATCTGACGGTTCGGTCAATCAAACGTATCATCGACGGAGCCCTCGGCTCGCACGGAGCCTGGTTGTTAGAACCGTATGACGACCTACCGTCATCAACCGGACTAAACACCGAAACAATTGAAGACATGAAAGAGACGGCCCGGCTGGCGATAGAAAACGGTTTCCAATTTTGTACTCATGCCATCGGCGACCGGGGCAATCGAGAAACTTTGGATATTTATGAAGAAGCCTTCAACTCGTACCCCGCCAAAACCGATCTCCGCTGGCGCATCGAGCACGCTCAACACCTGAATGAAAAGGACATTCCCCGCTTCGGACAATTGGGTGTTATTGCCGCCATGCAGGGAGTTCACTGTACCTCAGACGGCCCCTGGGTGCCGTCCCGCATTGGAGACGCTCGCGCCGAAGAGGGCGCCTATGTTTGGCAAAAACTGATGCAGTCGGGGGCGATTATTTCTAACGGTACTGACTCTCCGGTCGAGGATGTCGATCCGATTGCCTGCTTCTACGCTACCGTAACCAGACGGATGAACAACGGCGAGCAGTTTTATGCACAGCAGGCTATGAGCCGTATGCAGGCGTTGAGGTCGTACACATATAATCCAGCTTATTCGGCGTTTGAAGAAGATATCAAGGGATCGCTTACACCGGGAAAACTGGCCGATATTACCGTGCTATCAAGAGATATCCTGACAATTCCGGCCGAGGAGATCCTTACGACCGAAGTTGATTATACTTTCGTCGGTGGAAAACTGATGTACCGCAACCGGGGAAGGGATTAAATCCCTTTTAGGGCTGACGCGTAGATGATTTAATTCTTGCATTCCTGAGATTAGTTGTGCAATCGCATGGCTCTAGCCTTCGGCTTTCACTTGCTCCAACATCGAACACCGTCATTGCGAAACCCGACGAAGGCGGGTGTGGCAATCTGTTGAACTGTTAGCTCACGGTTTTAGCCGTGGGTTTTACCAACAATCAGTCCTTATAAACAAACATTACCATATCATCGTCTGCTGCCAGTTTACCGCCGGTGGATTGATACAGCTTCATTGCCGCAATGTTTGATTCGTTCGTCAACACCCACATCTTGCAGATGCCAATTTCCTGGCAATACTCTTTGAGTTTATCAATCAAAGCTGTTCCGATACCCCGTCGATGATATTTTTCCAGAACCTCAATTTCATAGAATAGCATCATCGGTTTTAATTCCGCCAGACGCGGTAATAAATACGCTATCAGAAACGCCGCCGGATTTGCATCATCGAAAGCGGCTATAACATAAGTGTCTTTACTATCACACAGGTCAGTCAGATGCTCAGCATCTATCACAGTCGATTTATCCTGTAGTTTTACCTGCGAGATTATCTTCTTCGCCAGCTGTTCATCCCCGGACTGCAGTCGTTTGATAAGCATGGAATAAAAATACAAAGAATTCTCAAATTGTTCTATATCAAAAAAGCAATTTGTAGGTCGAAATCCCCTGCCCGAGGAAATCCGCACGGCGGATTTTCGAGGGGCACTCTCGGAGAGAGTGAGGTTTCGACTAATTATAGCTTGCCGGGCACAAAATGGCCGGTTCCTCACTGCGTTGGCGCTAGCGGCATTACAAGCAGTCGGGTGGCCCACTGCTTGCGGTGGGTTCCCGCCTTGATTGGTTGATAATCCCCGACAGACGGGGGCGTCCCGCAAAGCAGGACTATAGCCTGCCGGGCAGAAGAATTCTCAAATTGTTCTATAATAAAAAAGGACAGATAACAATCTGTCCTTTTTCAAATTCATCAATCCCCTTGGCGAAGCCATGGGTTACCAGATTTCTAATTACGGGTGGGAAATTACCCGTTGGGTGCCATTACCGTATGCTCACGGGCAGGGCCGGTAGAAAGCAACAGCATCTCCACATTAAGCTCACGGCAGATATACCCCACATACTCACGCGCCTTCTGAGGCAGTTCGGTATAGGTCGTCACACCCTCGGTTGACCGATCCCACCCGGCAAAAGTCTTGTAAATCGGTTTGCAGTCCTTGAACCGCATCATATCCATCGGTGTGTTATCAATCCGCTCACCGTCCAGCTCATAGGCAGTACAGACTTTGATTTCATCCAGGCAATCGAGAACGTCTAATTTTGTAATCGCTATTTTATCGATGCCGTTGATGCGGCAGGAATGTTTCAGCTGTACCAGATCCAGCCATCCGGTCCTGCGAGGCCTTCCGGTTGTAGCGCCAAATTCGGCCCCTTGCTTCTGAAGCTTCTCCCCAATTTCATCATGCAGTTCGGTCGGAAACGGTCCAGCTCCCACCCGGGTCGTATATGCCTTCACGATTCCAATAACCTCGTTAATCATACTTGGGCCGATTCCCAGCCCGGTCAACGCTCCACCTGCCGTTGTATTGGACGAGGTGCAGTAGGGATATGTTCCAAGATCAACGTCCAGCATGGCACCTTGAGCGCCTTCGAATAAAATTGTCGCTCCCGAACGGGTCGCTTCGTGAAGCATCAATGACGCATCAGTTATCATCGGACGGAATATATCCTGAAGCCCGATAAGCTTGGCAACTAACGAGGCACAATCCACTTTCTGGTCCGCAGGTAACTGATCCAGCATGTATTTTTTATTTTCACAATGGGTTTTAATCTTTTCTGTCAGGCGTTCTTCGTCGAATAAATCGGCTAAACGAATGCCGGTCCGTTTAACTTTGTCCTGATAACTCGGTCCGATTCCCCGTCCGGTAGTTCCTATCCCTTTCTTACCTCGTCCCGATTCTTCCAATCCGTCCAAAGCCCGGTGGTACGGCATAATCAGATTAGTCGCAGCGGAAATAAAGAGCCTGTCCTGATAATCAATTCCGACTTTCTTTAGCGTATCGAGTTCCTCAAGGAACACGAACGGATCGAGAACCACTCCGTTGCCGATAAGACAAACTTTACCGGGATGGATAATGCCCGACGGAATCAGATGCAGGATATATTTATTATCATCGACGACAATCGTATGACCGGCGTTGTTACCGCCCTGAAACCGGGCGACAATATCAGCTTCGCGGGAAAGCAGGTCGACAACTTTGCCTTTTCCTTCATCACCCCACTGCGCACCGACAATAACTCTGTTTTTTCGCTCTAAGCGACCGCCTTGCGAATCCATTGTATTACCTCATTCTTCCCAAGATTTGTCCGGGCGGAAAACGGAATTAGGTTTCCCGCGTTTTCATCGCCGAATATATTCTTTTTCATTTTACGCACTGTCTGAATAAGCCTACTTTTACTCAGTTTATCCGTTTTAGTCAGCACGATAACAAAAGGCAGATCACGATTAATTACCCATTGCATCATCGTCATGTCGTCCGGCTGAATCTCCCTCCGGCAGTCCAAAAGCATGACTAATCCCTTCAGGCTTGGATCCCCGGTCAAATATCCCTCAACCAGTTTCCCCCATGATTTCTTCACCGCCAGAGGCACCTTCGCAAACCCATAACCCGGCAAGTCGACTAAATAAAACTTGTCATCTGTGATGAAGAAATTCAGTGCCTGAGTTTTCCCCGGAGTCGATGAGACCTTAGCGACTTTCTTTCCCTGCGTGATGGTATTTATCAGCGTCGATTTACCGACGTTTGAACGCCCGGAAACAGCTACACTGGAGCGGTTATCAGATGGTACTTTATTGTTGTCGTAAATCGAGGAAACAAATTTGGCGGCGAGCAGACTTACGCCCACAGTTCTTCAACCTCCGCTAGAGCTATTGCTGATACTGGAGCCGGACTAAACTAAAGAGTAATCCGGCTTGAGGCAAGTACTTTTAAAGTTTTTTATATCCCGCTATAGTCAACCGCTTTTCTTCGAGGTTCTTTTTTTGGCTTTTTTGACAAATTCCTTGCCGAAGATAATCTTCAGCGCGTCGTCAACCTTTTTGACTTTACGCAGCTTAAGACCTTTGACCAGCTCTTTCGGAAGTTCTGAGATATCCTTGGCATTCTTGAACGGTACTATTATTTCGTTGATACCAAGGCGTTTAGCTGCCAACAGCTTCTCATTCAGACCACCAACCGGAATAATATCTCCGGTCAGAGAAATTTCGCCGGTCATCGCAATTTTGGTTGATACCGGAGTATCCGTAAAGGCCGACAGCATCGCTGTAATCATTGTAATACCGGCCGATGGCCCCTCTTTGGGGATGGCACCTTCGGGAATATGAATATGAATTTCAGTCTCGCTAATAACCTTCGGATCAATTCCAAACCGTTCGGCATTGGCCCGAATATATGTCAGTCCTGCTTGAGCAGATTCCTGCATGACCTCGCCGAGTTTACCGGTCATGGTCAATTTGTATGACCCCGAAATCAAAGAAACCTCAATCGGAAGAACTTCGCCGCCAACCTCGGTCCAGGCTAACCCAACCACATAACCCGGCTCGGCAACTTTAGGAACTTCGCCAAACTGATAAATCGGCGCACCGATGAGTTTAGCAACCTCTTTCGGAGTAATCTTGTAGCCGCCTTTTTTCTTGCGGGTTACTTCCTTGAGGGTAATTTTCCGAAATACCGAAGTAAGCTGACGCTCCAACTCACGCACTCCAGCTTCACGGGTATAATCGCGAATTATAAACAGAATCGATTCATCGGAAATAGTGACTTTAACTTTTTTAATCGCCTGCGCCACCTTGATTTTCGGAATCAAGAACTTCCGGGCAATCCCAACTTTCTCGAATTCTAAATATCCGGGGAGGCGGATAATTTCCATACGATCTTGAAGCGGAAACGGAATATCCATCAGCGTATTCGCTGTTGTCAGGAACAGTACTTCGGATAAGTCATAATCCAGTTCGAGGTAATTATCCGAAAAAGCTATGTTCTGTTCCGGATCGAGGACTTCCAAAAGTGCCGCCGCCGGATCGCCCCGGAAATCGGCTCCAATTTTGTCAACTTCGTCCAGTAAAAACACCGGATTTGAAGAACCAGATTTCTTTATCGACTGAATAATCCTGCCCGGCATTGAGCCGATATATGTCCGGCGGTGACCACGGATTTCGGCTTCATCATGAATACCGCCCAATGACATGCGAACAAATTTCCTATCCAGCGCCCGTGCAACCGATTTTCCTATCGAAGTCTTACCAACTCCGGGAGGCCCTACGAGACAAAGAATCGGCCCGCGCACCTTACCGGCCATTTTTAAAACCGCCAGATGCTCCATGATTCGCTTCTTCGGTTTCTCCAGACCGTAATGATCCTCATCGAGTATTTTCTGTACTTGCCTGAAATTTGTGCGGTCATCGGTTGTTGTATTCCACGGTATCACGAGAAGCCATTCGAGATAACCACGGACAACGCCGGCCTCGGCCGAATATGGATGCATCCGGGAAAGCTTCTTGATTTCCTCCTCAGCCCGGGCACGAACCTGCTCCGGCGGATCAATTTCATCTAATTTGGCATAGAGTTCATCGATTTCTCCGGCGCTATCGTCATACTGGCCAAGTTCTTCTTTGATAGCTTTCATCTGCTGTTGAAGATAATACTCGCGCTGACTGCGGGATAATGAATCTCGCACCGAACCGTCAATACGCTGTTCGATTTTTAATATCTCAATCTCCGATGTCAGCAAATCTATCAATACATATAATTGGCTCTTGATTGTTTCGCTTTCGAGGATTTTCTGTTTCTGCTCGTTTTTCTGTACAATATGCGCCGAAATAGTGTCAGCAAGACGACGATGATCGGCAAAACTGGATAACTGCGATACGACCTCATTAGGAATTCTGCGGTTGCGGTGAACATAATCGGTAAATAAATCCATAACCCGCCGGGCCAGCGCCTCGGTTTCAGTGTCATCGATGTTCCGTTCCGGTTCGATGACATGAATACGGGCTGATTGATACGAGCCGGTCTTTTTCATCGACTGTATCCGGGCCCGGAAAAGCCCCTCGATTAAGACTTTAATCGTGCCGTTCGGCAGTTTCATGACCTGCAGAATACGCGCGGTGACGCCGACCGAATAAAGGTCCGACTTGGTAGGATTATCCACAGTCGGGTCTTTTTGCGTGACTAAAAAGACTATTTTATCCCTGACCATCGCCTCTTGAAGAGCATTAACGGTCATTTTCCGCCCGATCAGCAGAGGATATATCATGTAAGGAAAGATGACCACGTCCCGCAGGGGAATCATCGGCATCTGACTTTTAATTTCCAGTTTCTCATTATTGTGTAAATAACGCATTTAGTTCTTTCCGTTTAATTTTCTAAGAGCATTAAGTTATAGATAATAAAACAGTAAAAATCAAGTCCGGTTTCAAAATCTGCGAAAACAATTGCAAAATTTGATAATTTTGCGTAGATATTAAAAGGCCGAAAAAGCAACTTGACATTTACCCTATTTCTCATATATTTCCGGCCTGATAAAAATATGGCTGGGGGTGTAGCTCAGGGGTAGAGCATCTGCCTTTTAAGCAGGTGGTCGAAGGTTCAATCCCTTCCACCCTCACCAATAATGCGCCATTAGCTCAGTTGGTAGAGCAGTTGACTCTTAATCAATTGGTCCGGGGTTCGAATCCCTGATGGCGTATTTTTTTTGCACTCAACAATTTTCCTTAAATATTGAACTAAGTAGGGCAAGAGCCCTGCCCGAAAATTGAGCGAAGTGAAATTTCGAGGGTTCCGAGAGTATCAAGGAAGCTCCTGCCTTCCCTTCTGTAGCTTCCGCAACAATGGCACAAGCACGGGGTTACAATGCCCCAAAGGGGTGCTCGTGCCCTACTAACTGGGTCGAACCTTCGACTTTTTTGAAAATGAGAATTTCGGATTTGAATTGTAAATGGGACTTACCTAAAAACAAGATTTTGGAGTTATTGTACTATTTGGGTAATTCTGTTTGCAGCCTCTCGATTTTCCTGATAATTCTATGATTCAGATAAATTAACACTCCATTCACTATTGCAATTACATGAAATATTGCAATAAACTTATTCAATATGAAGTCACAAACTGAGCTACCAGAATAATATATGTACGTTATCGTATCATAGCCATCAATGGTTTCAAGATGGCAATTCACAATGTATCTTTCAACAAAGCCACACACTGCATCATCTCCCGAAATGCGAAGGAGCAACCAAGTGCAAACAAGGAAAATACAGCTCCTTTTAAAGGACTTTTTATATTGCATAGATTTTGTTGTAATTATGGCAGATCGTTTTTTTAATAGACTTCTCAGAAGCCTATATTGACAATACACTACATGACATAGAGGAATAATCACAATACCTATGATGATTGTTGCTAATGTAATTTCTGGTAAATAGATTGTAGTAAGTGCGATGGATAGCATTATCAATAGAAATACTGCTGGGAATACAATCTTATCCTGAAACTCCGTCATTATATTAACTCTCTTCCCAACCTGCTTATTTTACCCCCTTGATTAAATAGTCCTTCGAATGCGATTAATTTGTAGCTGGAGGTTTCTTTCTAACTTGGCGAAAAGCCCATATGAATGACCTGATAAGAAGGAAGACTGGATAGGCAATAACAATTGATAATTTAATGATATAGTGCCATTCTTCATGACTACGATACTTTAATTCAGCTTTTGCTGCCTTTATTCGTCCCATTTTGACATAGGCCTTATAACGGTTTTCGTTTATTGCATACCTTTCCTTAGCAGTTTCTGTAGAATCGCCATACACATATAAATTACGAATACTATCTAATACAGATTCAGGTAAATTTTCTTGTACCTCTTTTACTGTTTTTCTCGCGTCTTCATAACTCATGTCAAACAATTGTTCATAAGTATAAATATTGGGATAATCTTCCCGTGTTGGTTTCCAAGAGTTTTCATTTAATAAAAATAGTGCTATACAGCCAATAGCAAATCCGGCTATGTACAACCATTCTTTTGCGACAAACCGTTTCACATTCATAGACATAAAGATACATTATTATTGATAACTATGTCAAATCTAATTATCATATCTATTATTTTTACGGGAGGAATTATGGCAAATGTAAATGACCCAGTTGAAGGCAAGGGAATTTGGCAACAAATCGATGAATGGTTTGGAAGGCGTCACCGAGTATTCTATTTCCTCTTTGGGGTTGGTATTACATGGGTCATTGTTCAATTCATCTTTACCCCTATTGTACTCGGTCCTGTAAAAGACTTTTATGAAAACCAATTAACAAGAAGGTATACTGATATTGCGTCAGGGGAAATCAAAATACAAACATTGACTACTGAACGAGATGCATTAAGGGACTCTCTTTCACAAGTTACATATATTGGTGTTTTATTAAACACGAAAAGAATATCAGTCCAAACTGAAACTGTTGATGTAGTAGAGTCCCCATTATGGGGCAATGGGATTTCGTGCATGGCAACCAGGTATGGTCAATTCACACCAGATGCGCCATATTTCCTCGAAGTTAAATTTGACACATGTGCTCTTAATGGCACTCCTAAATCCGATGATTCAACCGGTTTTGCTTTGTGTGAGAATTTGCATATTTATACAGATTTAAATATTGGTGAGTATTGCCCATTCTTTGTTCTTGGTAGTAGGTATGTACTGCATCTTGATGCCGGAACAGATTCGACGCTTACATTATCGTTGTATGAAAAAAGAAATCAATAGTTTTAAGGCCGGGTGCCCTCATAAGGCCTTGTTCCATCCCCCGCTATGCGGGACTAAAGCATTTAGGGGTGGGAAAAGATATTTTCTCCATGACTTATCATAGGTAAAAAACATAATAATCGTAGAGCCGGGTGCCCCAACCATTCATGGTTGGGATGAGATAAGGCTGTATAACGTTAGCCGGGTGCCACGGTTTGTTGCATTTAATCAATCTCATATATCAATTTCATCCATCTTCGTTTGCATAACGTCTGCCTCCAAATACAATTTCACTACCAGTTTGCCACTAATCACAAAAGCTCCTTCTATTATAAACACAATCTCAGAGGAAATATGATGAAGACAGAAAATTGTAAGATGAAAACCATATTCAAAAATGACACAAACAACGGGCAAATAAAAAAATATGCTAAAAATGAGCATACGAACCCAATTCGCTGTAACGCTATGTGTGAAATCCGGTTCGGAGAAATGTGAGAATAATTGAAGACAGACAAAGAATCTAAGAACAAATGATGAAATTGAGAAAACGAAACGATAAAAAGGTTATTGCAAGAGTGCGAACTATGTCTTAACTTTCTACTACAGATGTCCGAATTGTCTGAAGACGTACAATTCATTAAAATAATAAAGCTATCTAACTGGGAGGATATATGAAAAGTATTTATCTTTTCACTATTGTAAGCCTTGCAGGAATATTATTTTTTGGAGCAACCGATGCTTTTGCTCAGGAAACTGGGGCTTGTTGTTTGCCGAATTTAACTTGTATGGATAATATAACGGATGCAGATTGCCAATTACAGGGCGGCATTTATCAAGGGGATGGCTCCAATTGCGCAACGGTTACATGTGAAGCGCCTACCGGTGCCTGCTGTTTGCCGGATTTCACTTGTATGGATAATATAACGGATGCGGATTGCCAATCACAGGGCGGCATTTATCAGGGGGATGGCTCCAATTGCGCAACGGTTACATGTGAAGCGCCTACTGGCGCTTGTTGTTTGCCGAATTTAACTTGTATGGATAATATAACGGATGCAGATTGCCAATCACAGGGCGGTATTTATCAGGGGAATGGCTCCAATTGCGCAACGGTTACCTGCGATGTTTGTGATTGCATTCCGGGAAATGCGAATAATGATGCTGATATAAATGTGGGTGATGCTGTTTATATCATTAGCTACGCCTTTAAGGGCGGCCCATCTCCAGAACCGTATGCGACGTGCAGCGGTGACGCTAACTGTGATTGCCAGACAAACGTTGGTGATGCTGTGTATCTAATTAATTACGCTTTCAAGGGTGGTCCAGCTCCATGTGATTGTGAAACATGGTCATCGTTATGCGGCACACCGTTAAGGAAGTAGGATTATAAGGGCCAAAAATAGATACCCCCGGCTAAAGGGCATGTTGATAAAGGTCTTGCATAATGGTTTGAATTTAAATAATTATAGAGCTGATTTACGATTTCGCCAATATCTATTCCCTATAGGGGCACCCGGCCCCGATAATCTATACCTCTAACGTCTTTGGATACCAGAGTTTGTAATAGAACTACATCAATGATTCCCAACAAAAAAAGGGATCGACATAGCGTCAATCCCTTATAAGTTTTTTCAAACTGCTTTAGACAGCAGGTATTCTAATCAAAGATCTACCAACGTCCGCCGCCGCCGCCACCGCCGCGTTGACCACCGCCGCCGCCGCGTCCGCCACCGCCGCCACGACCACCGCCGCCGCCGCCACCGCGATTATCGGTGCGAGGACGAGCTTCGTTGACGTTCATGTTGCGTCCCTTAAACTCGGTTTCGTGCAGACCGGCAATGGCTGCTTTGCCTTTTTCATCATCATCCATTTCGATAAATCCAAAACCTTTGGAATCACCACTGTACTTGTCCTTGATGATGTTGACACTTGAGATCTCGCCATATTCTGAAAACAGCTGGCTAAGATCATCTTCTGTCACTTGGTACGACAGGTTTCCTACATAGATTTTCATTCAACTCTCCGTCTTACGTTTATCGCACGTCGGAGCGGCTCCTGACCATTATTCCGCGACCACTGATAAACTAATAAAATTTTCGCGCATTATTGCGCCTCGTCCTTACTTAAGATTCTGGGAGAATTGATCAGGAGAATAAATCTTAAAGAAAACCATAATCCAGGACGCTTTCAATTTACATATCTATATACGGCAATAAAGCCCAAAGTCAACACCGTTTTATTGATTATTTTCCAACAACTTACAACAGGCGACACCTGGCGAAAGTGGATATTGCCCCTTTTTTAGTAGCCTGTCCAACACCAGATTCGTATACTTTTTGAATACAATACAACTTCCATCTTGAGGGTATCTTATGAGTAATACCGGCATTATCTGCACTATCGGCCCGGCCAGCCAGACCAAAACGGTTCTATCCCGAATGATAAAAGCCGGAATGGGTGTGGTCCGGCTCAATTTCTCTCATGGTACCCATGCCGAACATCTGAAACGCATTAAAGTAATTAAACGACTGAACCAGGACAGTTCTCACCCAACCAAACTACTCCAGGACCTCGAAGGATTCCGTATCCGTATCGGTACCTTCGAACATCTCGGCGTTTCGACCATCAAGCTTTTAGCCGGGCAGATAGTTGTTCTGGCTAATCAGCCCGTACCGACTAAATACCAGACCCTCCCTTTGGACTACGACGGTCCCTTAACAGCCGTTGCACCGGGCAGTACCATCTTTATCGATGACGGAAATATTGCTCTGGAAGCAATCAAGATATGCGAAAAATCTATCCGTTGCCGGGTCATCAACCCGGGCCTTCTCAAGGAGCACAAGGGAATTAATATTCCAAGTGCTCAATTCCCATTCACCGGATTTGGCGAAAAAGATCGCCGCGACCTTGAATTTGGGATTGCAAATAAGGTCGATTTTGTCGCGCAATCGTTTGTCAGAACCGGGCAGGATATAATTGACATCAGGACTTTCATGAATGAACGGAATTTTAATTGCCCTATTATCGCCAAAATAGAGAATCTGGACGGGATTAAAAATATCGACGATATCCTTGATGTTGCCGACGGCATTATGGTTGCCCGGGGCGATTTGGGCGTGTCGCTGCCAATTTATAAAGTTCCAATTCTGCAAAAAAGAATGATTAACAAATGCCGCCAACGTCTCAAAACAGCTATTACCGCGACTCATATGCTGGAGAGCATGATTACCAATCCGAGGCCAACGAGGGCCGAGGTTAGCGACGTGGCTAACGCCATTTTGGATGGCACCAATTATGTTATGCTGTCAGGCGAGACAGCGATTGGAAAGTATCCGGTCGAGACGATTGAGATCATGCAGAAGATCATTGATTTTGCGGAAAAATCAAAAGCTATATAGAAAAAATTACCCGTTGCGGTGGGTCTTGATTTCACAAAGTGAAATTGTGACCCGCCGTAATATAATAATAGTCCTCAGAAAGAAGAAAAAATCCTAATAAATATTTCTTATTGGCGACAATGAAAAACTTGGTACCACATGGCTTTAGCCATGTGAGTACTGTAACACGCCTTTAACAAACTCCTCTCGCTCCCGCTCATCATCAATCAATCGGCTGTCCAATACCGGCAGGTTGGGATAGAGTTGTAACAGAATTCGCGCAAACAGACCAGTGCCGTCTTGGGCAGGAACCTCACCCAAACTGGAAAATCGCATAACATTATCAATTCCACAGGAGGGTGATTTGTCTTTGAGAATAAAACCTGACATCCTCGACATATCTGCTCGCCCCAATCGCTTATGGGCAAAAGCGATCATCTCATCGGTCCAGTCTCGCCCGGTATCTTCGCCGATTAATTTAGGATTTCCTGCGTCGCCCACCAGACAGATTTTTTCACGAGGAACCGGCATCCCCAGTTCCAGTTCGGCGCAAACCGGCAGCAAGGTAAAACCGTTTTCCCGGAGGCCAAGAACCCATTCGTTACGGCTATTCCCGCCATCATAGCGAACAACTTCGCCCAGCAGACAGGAACTCACACCAATTATAATCTGTGTTTCATTCATGATAATTTAACCCTGACTTTATACAGACTATTACTATAACGAGAAATTCGCAAATAAAAAGGAAAGTAGCTTCTTAATGATCGCCACACTAAATAATTAGATGAAATTATGACTTATACATTCCCGTAGAACTGGGGAATATCAATGATAAAAAAACATGTGAAGAGAAAGGATTATTTAATAACTTTTTCGAGAAGCTGCTCGATATCCGACATCTTAAACGGTTTGTTTAAGAATCCATCGGCCATTGAGTCAACCAGGTTATTGCCATCATCATCGATAGCATAACCGGAAATAACCACAACCGGCATATTGGGATTTTCCCGTTTGATTTTCTGGAGTAAATCCAGTCCTGACATCTTGGGCATTCTCATATCGGTGATTACCAGGCTGAATTCTTCCTGTTCAACCTTTTCGATAGCCTCAACACCGTCTCCGGCGCGAACCGATTCATAGTCAAATACCTCAAGCATCTCCGATAGGAGTGAGGACATATTGGGGTTGTCATCTACAATTAATATTCTTTTACTCATGCTGTACGTTATCCTTACTAAAAAAGATATCGGCACAAACATGAAACAATTAAGCCCTTATGCAACTATTTATCCAAAACGAGCCAGTATTTCGGTTTTTAATCGGGCTAAACCAATATTTTTTAGTGCTGAAATAGGAATATGACCGTTATCCGGGGCGGGAACGGCGTCATCCTCGCCTAATAAATCAACTTTATTATATATAATTAGCCGGGGTACTTTGGATGCTTTTATTTCATCCAAAACGGTACGAACGACCTCAATCTTCCGGTCTTTATATGGGTCAGAGGCATCCACAATTAGCAAAATCAGGTCGGCCAGATTGACTTCCTCGAGGGTCGATTTGAATGAAGCAACGAGTTGATGAGGGAGTTTCTCGATAAACCCGACCGTGTCGGTGATTACAATATTTTGAGGATAATTCACTGAAATTACCCGGGTTGTCGAATCAAGAGTTGAAAAAAGTTTATCCTCCTGAAGAACATCGGAGCGAGTCAGGCGATTGAAAAGGGTCGATTTTCCGGCATTGGTATAGCCCACTAAGGCAATTTTGAAAAAATTTTCGCGGCCTTTACGCTGAGTCTGTCTTTGCTTATCAACTTTTTTCAGCTTTTTCTTGAGAATCGCTATTTTCTTTCCAACCTGACGGCGGTCAACCTCAAGCTGAGTTTCACCGGGGCCTTTGGCGCCGATACCGCCTCGCTGGCGGGAAAAATGCTGCCAGAGCCCAGTCAGCCTTGGCAACAGATATTCCATTTGCGCCAAATCGACCTGCAATCGAGATTCGTGACTACGGGCGTGTAGAGCAAAAATATCCAAAATCAGCATCGGCCGGTCAATGACTTTGACATCCAGAGCCTGACTGATATTCCTCATCTGATTCGGAGATAGTTGATCGTCAAAGACAACCAGATCAATCTCCTTGTCCTCGACGCACTCTTTGATCTCCTCAATCATACCTTTACCGATATAAGTAGCTCCGTCGGGACGGTTCCGCTTTTGGATAAAACGCTGAACCTCTATACCGCCGGCGGTATCTATTAACCGGGCCAGCTCATTGATCGAGTATTCGATCTCTTGTTTCCGGGTTTTTCCCAGAGCGCAGCCGACCAAAATCGCCCGTTCGGCTTTCTTATTATATCCTGTTTCATGCATACTTTAATATACTACGATTGAATTTAAATAGGGATTCAAAAATATGAGAATAACTTCTTATGCAGAACGCTTAAGTAGTTGGTGGGGTACTTCATCCCACGTACGGCCTTCCAAGATACGCCCATTTTTCTTTTTATTAAACCCGCCCCACTGTTTGAAGAAAAACGGTACTTTTTTCTTATGGCATTGATCGCGAATATCAAGTACCCATTCGGTTTTCATTGGACGGGATTTTGGCCCGGATTCTCCGCCGACGATAGCCCAGTCAATATTGCTAAGATTTAGCTTTGGTAAAGGTCCTAAAAGAGGTTCAAGGGACAGGAATTTTGTTTTTGCGTTTGTTTCTCTCAAATGATCAATTCTATTAGTGCAGCGATTATTCTCGACGGAAACACCCATCCAGATATTCTCGGTCCAGTTAAGTTTTTCATGCAGCTTAAGCAATCGGGCAGAGCGTTTCGTCAGAATCTGAAATTGATGCTGTGACGCTTCGTTCATCACTTCAAATACTTGCTTGACAAATTTCAAGGGTACTTTATCGTGAAAAAGGTCACTCATAGAATTGACGAAAATCATCTGAGGTTTTTTCCAACTGAGCGGCAATCCTAAGGTATCGGGATGAAGCGTAACAGTAAAACCGTTGATATAATTTGGAGAGCCCATTGCTTTGAGTCGTTTAGCCATACGTTCGGCATAGCAGTTCTGGCATCCGGCACTGACCTTATCGCACCCGGTCACCGGATTCCAGGTTGACTCCGTCCATTCAATCGCTGATTTTTGTGACATAAACCCCAATCTATCTATATTTCTTAAATATATGCGTAATTATCTTAGAGGCAACTGTTTTTGCAGATGCAAAGAACAGATAATACAGAGTAGAATTAGTTCTATTTTTCATTGCAACAGGCCTTGGAACATAATTAAATCCTGCTTTTTCCTTTAACCTCTTTCTAAATATCTCAGCAATTTCGTCGTTTTTTCTTTTCTCTGCATAATTAAACAGATTCCCTTGAGTATCATAACACAAATCACGCCATGACTCATCACCCCAAAGGGTATTCATTCTAACGATCTCTCTCTCGGAAACTTTTGTAGGATCTTTCCTAATTGCATTTCTATTCATGTCTGATATTGAAAAATTTATAAAAACATCAATTGTTTCTAATTCTCCTGCCTTTTGTATAACCTTCCAGTCTAAATGAGTTCCATAAGGATCTAAAAAGCATATGGCTCTTCGATATGAACTAAAAGTAATTGAAGGCAAAACCTCATTTAACAGTATTTGATTGCAATCTCCAGTCTTAATAATTACCTCTGGTTGTCGATTGGGAATAGCAACTATTTCTTTATCGACTTCCCGCTGAAGTGTCAATGTCTTGTTTTGATCAATATCAATAAATGTATACTTATCAAATCTCGGTTGAATGCGTAAAGCAAGAATTGGGCTTCCAGCAACAATATCTCCAGAGTCTCTTGATATATGCTGCCCTTTAGCGGAAAACCCATCAATGTATTCATGTTTTAGTTTTGGCTGCTTGTCTAAAATTTTCGTATAAGCACTTACATAGTCTTTTAGAATATTAAGTTTGTCCTCTGTCCATTTACCTATTGTATCAAACTCATCATTACTCATAAATCATCCTCCGTAGGGTCATTTAATTAATAAGACAAATATTTATAAATAGTACAATCACATTTTATATTATTGTATTAATAAAGCCTATAAAAAAAACCCGGTAGACTAAGCATCTGCCGGGTATGGAGTTTTAAGTTTGACTGTAACGTATTTTATCAGGCAGTGACGAGTTCCTGCTCCTTACGGAGTTCCTCCAGCCGTTCACGGCTAACGCCCAAAGATAAACCGGTTGACAAGGCATTTTTAATCAGATAATGATCCAAAGATACTTTGCGTATCTTGCCGGCCACATCAGTTAAGGCTACCGAGGTAAGATCCCGTCCCTGAAGAGCTACAAGTCGGCCGTATTCACCGCGAGCGACCATATCAATCGCCTCACATCCGTAACGGGTACCCAATATACGGTCAAACGGAGTCGGGCTTCCGCCTCGTACCAGATGGCCGAGAATCGTAACCCGGCTTTCGAGCTTAGTCACGCCTTCGATTTGGCTGGCCAGTTGATTGGAGACGCCGCCTAAGCGAATCGCGTCCGGTGAGGTCTCAATTGTACGGCTGACAACCATACTGCCGCCTTCGGGAGCGGCTCCTTCGCCAATAACAATAATTGAGAAGTTTTTGCCGAGACGATTTCTTTCCCGAAGTTTATCGCAGATGCTATCTAAATCATAAGGAATTTCGGGAATTAAGACAATATCGCCGCCACCAGCCAAACCGGAAGCCAACGCCAGCCATCCGGCGTAGCGTCCCATCACCTCGATAATCATTACCCGGTGATGAGATTGGGCAGTAGTATGGATTTTGTCAACCGCTTCGGTAGCGGTTACCATCGCCGAATCAAACCCAAAAGTCTGGTCCGTACCCCAAAGATCGTTGTCGATCGTTTTGGGAACGCCGATTATATTAAGCCCCATTTCAGACAGTTTGTTAGCCGATATCATCGTGCCGTCACCGCCGATTGCAATAAGCGCGTCGAGTCCCAGTTTTTCGTAGTTCTCGACAACTTCAGATGAGCGGTCAAGATAAACGTAATCACCTTTTTGAGGAATAGGGAAATTAAATGGATCGGCTCGATTGGAAGTACCCAATATGGTGCCACCCCGGGTAAGTATCCCAACGACCGAATCTCTATCCATCGTCATGTACTTATTGAGAATTATTCCTTCATAGCCGTCTTTAAACCCAATAACGGACATATCGTAATCATTGATTGCTGTTTTTACAATCGAACGGATAACCGCGTTCAGGCCGGGGCAATCGCCGCCTCCGGTGAAAATTCCGATACGAGCTTTACTTGACATTATTTTTCTCCAAAATTAATACATCCCCCCTGACATAATAGTTTTCGACTGGTAATGCAATAAAATTACGTATTAGTTTTAATGTTGTCTAATTATTTATGCTTAGGTAATTTGCCTGTGGCGGACTAATTTGTACAACTTCCGATGCGATATAAGGATTTATCGCCGGAATGCCGATATAAAAAGTGTATTAAAGAAGGGATTCTCTAATATCGTTTCGAAATGGATTTTCGGAATTTCCGAATGCTTGAGTGATGTTTGTGCAATGCAAACGACCTCAGCCAGCGGATATGATTGAATTCATGAGGGGCGCCTTGGGGATCTAAAAATTTATATTGTAAAAACGGGAAATAAATATGAAAATCAAACCAATTCTGATTTTACCGTCTCTTCCGGAGAAGATAGAGCATTTACAGGAATTGGCACAAAACGTCTGGTATGCCTGGTCTCCAAACTTGACCAGACTCTTCAGGCGGCTCGACTCCGATTGCTGGAAAGAATGCAATCAAAACCCGGTGCAAATGTTGGCTCTTGTATCTCAGGAAAAACTGCGCGCGGCGGCTGAGGATGAATCGTTTGTCGCGCATCTGGATCGTGTCTATAGCGAATTCAATGCCTACATGGCACAGAAAAAATGGTTTGAAACCCGCTACACCGCTTGTAAAGAATCCAATATCGCCTATTTCTCATGTGAGTTTGGACTCGATGTTTCACTTCCGATTTATTCCGGAGGCTTAGGAGTCTTATCCGGTGATCATCTGAAATCAGCATCCGATTTGGGCATTCCCATCGTTGCGGTGGGACTCTTGTACCGGTACGGATATTTTAAACAGGCGCTCAATGCCGACGGCTGGCAAGTCGAGACCTATGACGAAAATGACTGGTACAACATGCCGGTAACTCTTGAAAAAGATAAAGACGGCAAGCCGCTGATGATAACTGTTGAAATGGGCGACTCGCCGGTTCGCGCGCAAATCTGGCGGGTGCAGGTTGGCCGAGTTCCTTTGTATCTGCTCGATACAAATATTCCCGACAATCCCTCAATGCACCGTGAAATAACTTATCGGCTATACAGCGGCGACAAAGATACCCGTATCCGTCAGGAAATCCTGCTCGGTATTGGTGGCGTGCGAGCTCTTGAAGTTTTGGGAATCAATCCTTCGGCCTTCCATCTTAATGAAGGGCATTCGATGTTTTTATGTCTGGAACGTATCCGGGCATTGATGGAAAAAGAAAAACTATCTTATGACGAGGCGGTCGAGGTCGTCTGGTCAACCAATATATTTACGACCCATACACCAGTACCGGCTGGTAATGAACAATTTGATGTTCGCCTGATAGACAAATACCTCTCTGGTATGGCCAACAGTTTGGGCATTTCCTTCGACCAGCTTATGGACCTGGGACATATGATCCCCGGCAATAGCAAAGAACCGTTCTCGATGACCGTCGGAGCTCTCCGGCTTTCGGCCTTTGCCAATGGTGTTTCCAAGCTTCACGGAGAAATTTCCCGGGGCATGTGGCGCCATGTCTGGAAAGGTTTTCCTGTTGAGGATGTTCCTATCGACTCAATAACTAACGGCGTGCATACTTATACCTGGATAGCGAGGAATCTGGGTGAACTTTACCGGACTTATATGGGTCCTCGCTATATTGAGCAGCCCGAAGATGCAACCTGCTGGGAAAACGTAAACAGGATTCCCGATGGAGAATTGTGGCGGGCACATATCCACAACAAAGAGAAGTTGGTTTTCTTTACCCGTAAGCGACTAAAACAACAGCTTGAGGATAAAGGTAAATCCCGACAGGAAATAAAACGCTCTCAGCAAGCTCTTGATCCGCATGCGTTGACAATCGGCTTTGCCCGGCGATTCGCGACTTATAAGAGAGGCTATATGCTCTTTTCGGATTTGGATCGCCTGCGAAAGATTGTTTCCAACAAGGATCGCCCGGTGCAGTTTCTTTTCGCTGGAAAGGCGCATCCCAAGGACAATCACGGAAAAGAAATTATCAAGCAGATTATGCATATCGCGCAGATGGAAGAGTTCCGCTCGCATTTCGTCTTTCTGGAGAACTATGACCTTGATCTTGCGGCTCTCCTTGTCTCCGGAGTTGATGTCTGGCTTAACACTCCTCGCCGGCCTCAGGAGGCATCCGGCACATCCGGTATGAAAGCGGCCATGAACGGCGCTTTGAATCTCTCAATTCTCGATGGCTGGTGGGAAGAAGGCTACACGCCCGATACCGGCTGGTCGATCGGAGTAGCGGCAGAATACTCAAATCCCGATGAGCAGGATTATATAGAATCTCAGGCGCTGTACGATATACTTGAGCGAGATGTCATTCCTTTATTCTACGAGCGTGCCGATCACCGGGATACCACCAATTACTCGCGTGACTGGATCCGCATGATGAAACACTCGATCATAATGGGTGGCCGTGACTTCTCGTCGCATCGTATGCTTAAGGAATATACCGAGAAGCTATATATTCCGGCTATTCAGGCATCGGGAGATCTACGCGGTGATAACAATAAACTGGCCAAAGAAGTAACTGGCTGGTGCAAAAATGTCACCAATGTTTGGAATAAAGTCTCGGTAACATCACTGGATATGCCCGGTACTGAGAGTTCCTCCAAGGTCGGCCAGACAGTACTGTTAAACGTTAAAGTATTTCTTGGTGATTTGAATCCCGAAGATGTGAAAGTCGAAGTGATTCGAGGTAATCTGAACGCTCAGGATCAGATTATCAATCAGGAGCTGTTTACGGCTACGCTGGATCATAGTGAAAATGACGGTCATCATATCTATCACGTCGACATGGTGCATACCCGGTCAGGACGGATGGGCATCACGGCCCGAGTTGTCCCGAACAACAGTCGCCATATCGTGAAGCATCACCCCCGTCTGGTCACTTGGCTGGAATAGATAAAATCTATTAATCAGCCGAGTATAATGGCTCGGCTGATTTCATATACATATATCTAAAACACACTCCCCGCCTAAATCGGTACTATATCTTATGGTGCATCCATACATTCGGCTCGATATATAATCCCTTATTGTTTTCGAGATCCATATGGACCGAATTCAAGGCCCCCTCGACATAATAATCCCCGCTTTCGGGAAATTTCAACCCGGTCCAGGTTTCCCATTGTTCAATCGTTCCGGGTATTTCCATAGAATGATTGCACGGCTTGATTATTTTGGCTCCCAGCTTGGAGTGCACCCGCATCCATCCGTCAAACGGCAAATTGTCTCCGTTAGTCAGATGAATGTACCTCTCAAACGGAATAAGCGGATATTTTGACTTCATGTTGGGGCGTACCGGCGCAATTAAATGCTCTAAACCATTGTTTTGAGCGATTGTCTTCATTGCCTGAATACCAAGAGTACTCAACCCCTTACCACGGTATTCCAGCGGAATCATGACCTGAATCGCCATCAGCATATTCGGCTTGATTCCGGCGCGATAATCCATGATACACTTTTCGAGTCCCCAGTCCCAGCCCCGGTCGGGAAGGTCGGCGATATCTCCGTCATAGAAGAGAGGAACACTGTTACCCATGAGGATTATTTTATCGGTTGCATCATCAATAAAAGCAAACTGATACGGGGTTAATCCTTCCTCGGTAAAAAGATCAGTAAAGTAATCACTCACAGGATCGTGGAGCATATATTCCGGCCATACTACCCGAGCAGTATCGAAATTGGCCTCACGTATTAGCTGGTTTTCATCAGCAGCACTAACTAACTCATATATAAAATCTGTCATTGTATTCTCCGGTTGCTAATTTAGAATTGTGATGCCCCGGTTTTATTATTCGCGGTAATAAGGAGCACGAGGCATCACAACTTGGTAGTAATATCTATATTTACCCTAAATCATTTTATTCAGTCTTTTTTCCGTTTTTATTTTTCATCGTCTTATCAGGCTTTGGACTGCCAACGGCTTCCTCGAGCATGATCCGATGGTACAGCTTGCAGTACAAGCCTTCCTTCAGGATTAAGTCGATATGGCCGCCCTCCTCGACAATCTTACCTTCATCGAGAACGACTATTTTATCGGCTTTCTCCAGTGTCGCCGGACGATGCGAAACAATAAAACAGGTCAGATCCGGCATTACCTCATGAAGCCCATCCCACAATAACGCTTCGGTATCGGCATCAAGAGCCGATGTGCAATCGTCGAGAATCAATATCTTCGGCTGACCGACTAAGGCTCGCGCTAATCCCAAACGCTGTTTCTGACCGCCCGAAATCGACATGCCCCGTACGCCAATCATTGTTTTCAGGCCATCCGGGAATCCGTTCAGATCGGGGCGTAACTGTGCCACATCAATCGCCCAGTTAAGCGTCTCATCGGATATATCATCACGCCCGAAGCGAATATTGTTTTCCATCGTATCCGAAAACAATATTGGCTCCTGCGGTACATAACCGATATGCCGGCGGAGATTGCGAACATCGTATTCCCTCAAATCACAACCATCGAGAGTCACTTTTCCCTCGGTCGGGTTCACCAGTTGAGGAATCAGACGAGCGGCCCAGCTTTTACCGGAACCAACTTTACCGACTAACGCAACTCTTTCACCCGGCTCAGCCGTGAAATTCAGCGAGTCAAGAATATCACGCTCCATTCCGGGAAACCGGAAATGCACATTCTCAAACGTAACTCGTCCTTCCGGGCCGTCACCATTTATCTTTTTGCCATCGTTGTTGTTTACTACCATCGGCTCATGGTTTTCAATTTCCACGAGACGTTTTATAGAAACCGCCGCCCGAAGTCCCTTGACTAAAAAGTTACCGACGTCGAACATAGGATAAATCATGAACAGCACAAACGAGTCAAAAGCGACAAATTCACCTATCGTCAGCGTACCATTGATGATATAGTAGCCACCACCGAGCAAAATAATCACAATACCAATCTGCCAGATATACATCCAGAGCGATTCGATAACAGTGTGGGCCTTGACCGCGGAAATCTCCGCCGTTTGCCGCTTGTCGGCAACATTGGCGAAACGCATTCGCTGGTCTTTTTCCTTCACATACGATTTGATAACACGTATGCCTGAAAAACAGGCTTCCATCGTGTCGTTTACTTTGGAAATCTTTTTCTGCAAAAAGTCGAACCGTTTATCCAGAACTGTTGAGCTTTTTATGTAGATAAACACCAATACCGGCAGAGGCAGCGTCGTCCACAGGGTCAGCATCGGATGAATTGAAAGCATCATCACCAGACTAAACAGGATGAGAATCACCGACTCATAAAACCGGAATATCCCGCTGCAGGCGAACCACGCCAGCTTATCATGCCCGACGTCGTCAGTCATTCGCGTTACCAGATCACCGGTCGTAAACTTATTGAAAAAATCCGGACCCTTGGTGGTAACAGCGTCAAAGCACTCTTGACGGAACTCCATCTCCAGGCGGACATTCATATATGCCCGATGTCCAACCAGTATTACATATACCAGGAACCATAGAAACGCGAATCCAACCAACATCAGTACATAGTTGCCGATATCATTTCCGCCGAGTCTTTCGATCAGCTCGTTGACGTAGGGGAGGCTAACGGTTGTCGTCTCCCCTGACTTCACCAGATCAAATATATTCTTAAGAAGCAACGGTTGAATCGTTAACAGCATGGCCGAAAATATTGAGAAAATCAATAAAACAGCCAATGCGCGCTTGTGGTTTTTGTAATATTTCCAGAACCACTTTATATACTTCATCATGCTTTACGCACTCCATTTCCATTCATCTGTTTGAACTGAAGCTTAAACAGTTTGGAATAATATCCGTTCTGCTTCATCAGTTCATCATGGCTGCCCCGTTCAATAATCTCGCCTTCCCGGACAACCAGTATCTTGTCAACATTCAGGATCGTCTGCAGTCGATGCGCGATGACAATCGACGTACGTCCCTTCATCAGCGTCGCCATTCCCTCCTGAATCATCCGCTCCGTTTCAGGATCCACCGAACTTGTCGCCTCATCCAGAATCAGTATCTGCGGATCAGCTACGAGAGCCCGTGCAAATGACAGTAGCTGACGTTCACCTCGGCTCAAATTCCCGCCTCGCTCCGAAAGCTCGGTCTCATACTTATCCGGCATCCGGTCAATAAACGCATCCGCTTCAACCATCCGGCAGGCGTTGACAATCTGACTCCGGTCAGACCCATTAGACGACAGCGATACATTGGCGGCAACATTGCCCGGAAAGAGGATAATATCCTGCAGAACCAGTCCGAATTTCGCCCGGAGCTGCCCTTTTGGGATATTGCGGATATCGATTCCATCTACGGTTATCTTTCCCTTTTGCGGATCATAGAAACGCAGAAGTAAATTGATTACCGTCGATTTGCCTCCGCCGGTTACACCGGCCAGGGCAAAACTCTGGCCACGTTTGATTTCGAACGAAGCCGCCTTAAGAGCGTAATTCTCGTCGCCCTTATACGAAAACCAAACATCCTCAAAAACAATACTCTTTTCTAATCTACTCCAGGAAACCGGACGAACCGATTCCGGAACGATTTCGTGCGTATCCATCAAACCAAATATCCGTTTGGCTCCGGCAACCGCCTTTTGCACCGCCGCTATTTCCTCAGCCGCCATATGCACTGGCTCCATGAACATGCGGATATATGAAATGAACATTACCATCGTACCGATTGATATTTCACCGGCGCCGACCCATTTCGCTCCGACATAAACCACCAACGCAATGATGACGCTCTCCATGAAAAAGATGGAGTTGAACATAACCACAACGCACAACTCGGCCTTTACCTCAGGCTTATATTTCCTCAGATTTGCCTCGAACAGTTTTCTCCGAGCCATCTTAAGTTGGTTGAATATCTGGATAATCTGCATCCCCTGCAGATATTCTGTCAAAGTGGCGGTGATATCAGCCATCCGTTTTCGGATTATCAGCCATTTGGGCGTCGTCGCCCGATGGTATAGATATAGCAGGACCGCAATTATCGGAATAAATACTGCTACAATAAACGCCAGCTGAGGCGCCACAATGAACATCCAGATAAACATCCCGATGATTAGTATCAGTGACCCAATCATGGCTACAACAGTATTGGTAAACATCATCCGCAACGCTTCGGTGTCGGATTCAACCCGAGACATCAACCGCCCGATCGGATTGCGGTCAAAGAACGAAACTGCCATTTCCAGAATATGATCAAAAAGAGATTTTCGCAGTTTTGTCATCACACTCTGACCGATCATTTCCATCCTGATCCTAAAGATAAAGTTAAGCAGTAGAAAAACGCCCTGGGTCAAAACATACAGGCCGACGGTAATTAAAAGACCGTTGTAATCGTTTCCAGCGATGTTTATATCGATTGCCCGGCGTATTAATTCCGGCCCTATCAGATATATAACTTTAGATGACGCCAACAGCAGGAAACAGATAACCAGCCATCTGACATGCGGTTTCAGTAGAGGGAGAAGTCGACCAAAAGCCTTCTTTGAACTTATATCTTCTTGTTTTTCATCTTCGAAATATGCTGACTGCATTGCTAAAACTCCGTTTTGCCGCCGCTACCCGGCGGATATATTCTTTGAATCAAACCGGCTGGAGTTTTCTAAGTCTTTGAAAGATAATAAAAAACCCGCCGGACTATTGTGATTGATCCGGCGGGTCGAAATTTGCTTGTATTTTATAGCTTAACTATATATTACGACAGCAACCTCCGTAACCGCTGGACCACCCCATTGGAGCATGATACACCGCTCAAATATGTAATCATATTAGTCATATTCTTCGTGGTACTCCTTTCGGGTCCTAGCCTAAGATACCCGAGATGGTTAAATTGTGGATAAACTTGCTCATCAAGCCTCTCCGGTTACAGTACAATTGCTTAGTTATTTTTTCAGTTAACGGTAACAATCTAATAATGTTTCAATCAATGTCAAGTTTTTTTTATTGATTCTCTGCAGTTGGGATATTCTTACTCCATCACAACCTTGGTTCCGGCAATGTGATCATGAATACAGCGCTGGTCTTCGCGATAAATAAACAGTATATCTGCCAAACCATAAAAAGGTATAAAACCTATAATTCCATTGAGGATACCTCGAACGAGGACATTCGTTACAAAGCCGCCGTTTTCCTCAGTGTCAATTTTGACAATCCGGATATTCATAACTTGCTTTCCGATAGTCTGCCCGTTAGTAGAAAGAAGATATACTTGATATGCAGCCAACGCGGCTAACCCTAAAATCATCAACATTGGTTCATTAAACAGGAAAATCGTAAATAAGTATACTACAATTCCACATGCCGAATCTATCAATGCGGCCGCAAGCCGGGTTCCACGAGGGGCATCTGGGCTGCTCATCCGTTCTAATTGCGGCGGCGCCATTACTGGCGGAGGCATTGTGGGCGGGGGCATATTTGACATAACATCTCCTTTGAAAAGGACTTAACCATCTATCGCTTTCTCAGAGTTTTCGGCCGGTAGATGAAATACCTGAAACCGTATTGTAATTTTGATCAAAAACAAACTGATTCTGCATAAAACCTGAACGATTATTGCTCTACTACTTTGACATAATCTCCAATAATTCTCTTTTACTTGTTGCTCTTCAACTAAATAGCAGTATTTTAGAACTGTCTATGATCAGAGATATAATTCAACTATTGCGCCCTCATCAATGGGTCAAAAACGGTATCGTCTTAGCCGGACTGATTTTCTCCGGCAGTGCAATACACATGGGCAAAGATCTCAACGCCCTGATTGCGACCGCGATTTTCTGCCTGCTCTCATCGACGATTTATATTATTAATGATATCGCCGATGCCGAAGCCGACCGGAAACATCCCGCTAAATCCAATAGGCCGATAGCTTCGGGACGGATTACGGTTATGCCAGCAATAATCATCGCGATAATACTCGGAGCCGGATCATTAACATGGGCGTACTTTACTCATTGGGGATTTTTTATAACGGCCATCTCTTACGTAATTCTCAATATCCTCTACTCGTTTGTACTTAAGCACGTTGTTCTCATTGACGTCATGAGTATTGCCGCGGGGTTTGTTCTTCGTGCTCTTGGAGGAGCTCTGGTTATTGATGTTGATTTTTCAGGATGGCTGTTAATCACATCGTTTTTGCTGGCCATGTTCCTCGCCCTCGGAAAACGTCGCCATGAAATGGTCGTGCTTGAAAACGGCGGCAAAGAACATCGTAAAATTTTGGAGAAATACTCGACCTACTTTTTGGATCAGCTCATTAGCGTCGTCACTCCGGCAGTATTAGTCTGCTATTTAATTTATGTAATTTCCCCCGATGTCAAAGAACGCCTCGGTACCGACTATCTCTACATCACAGTTCCGTTTGTGATTTACGGGATATTTCGCTACTACTATCTCATTCACCAGAAAAATAAAGGCGGTTCACCAACACGGATCCTGCTGACTGACCTGCCGATAATGATTACCGTTTTTCTCTGGCTGAGTTCCTCAATTCTGCTGTTATATTGCTTTTAACATTAAACAGAGGCTCTGCCATTTCGTACTAATTTCGACATCTGAAGTATTAAGACTATTGACATAACCGGCCGATATTTTTATTATTGGTCTGTGAAATAGAAAATTTTTATGAGGTAATATGGGAAACTCAAACGAAGTCTATGTGTCCGAAGAAGGACTCGAAAAAATGAAGGCCGAACTACACCTGTTCAAATATACCAAACGCCCCGAGATCGTTGCCGAAATCAAACGCGCTATGGAAATGGGTGACTTATCCGAAAACGCTGAATATCACGCCGCCAAGGAAACCCAGACCCATATCGAACGTAAGATAGCCGACCTGGAATTCAAACTCTCACGCATCAAGGTCATCAAGCGGGATGAGGTCGCCAAGGGTAAAGCTTACCTGTTCGCCAAGGTTACGATTGTTGACTTGGACGACGATGAAGAAGAAACTTATACGCTGGTTTCGCCTGAGGAAACCGACCTTGAGAACAACTGCATCTCGATCGAATCTCCGATAGGCCTGGGACTGCGCGGTAAAGAAGTCGGCGATAAGGTCAAGATTAAGGTTCCGGCCGGAACCCTTAAATACAAAATCACCAAAATCGAGTAGTTCTTTTAGTAATAAATAGACTCTTAAAAACCCCGCATCATATGCGGGGTTTTTTGATACCTGTAGGTCAGGAGCACCGCGCTTTGTGCCCGGCAAATGTCCACATCTGCCGGGTTATAATTACTCTTATAAGCCCTGCATCACTGTGCAGGGTTTTTTGTTGGACGGCCATTTTAAGTAGGTCAAGTTAGTAGTTGGCGAGTGTCCTCGTTTATTAAAACCACCATATCTCGGTGTCATTCAGAGGAACGAGGTCCAACAGGCTATAGTCCCGCATGGCGGGGCCGAGCGACGTAGGAATCTCATGCCCATGTGTACAGCAACTTATATCTTTCTCTACTACTCCCAAAATGGGTTCACCCGTCTGTTTAGAAAATCTTACGAGCCAAAGCGAGTTAGATTATCTTAATCCCGCGTTTTAATGCGGGACGACAAGTACTTCACGTTTGTCATCCCAAATGGCTTTGTTTTACATATAAAAAACTTGCTTTTTCCGCACTATTCTTTAAAAAGTCTCATTATTTCATATACCACAAGGTGTTATGGAGAATTGGCTTTGTTTGCTCGTTTTTTGGGGTGCACACACTTTTCGCCCCCTTCGGGTGTTGTAAGTATTCGTGGAGATGAGCCAATTTGTTTAGACTAAGAATTTGAGAATTGTTTTGATTATTTAATCGCATTATAGAGTTCTTTCATGTAATTTGTACTTCTAAGTAAGAAGTGCGTTTCAGAATTAACATTGATTTTGTGGAAAATGTCTTATAAATACTCTTAATTATTGGCGATATTAATTGTTGGAGCGTTAAATGCGGACTAAGACAGGCTCTTGGTTATTAATTATTCTAACTTTGGTCGGACTTATTTCATGCACGAATTATTTGACAAGAGAATTTACTATATCTGAATCACATCCTCAGATGGATAAACTTTATGGCTGGAGTTTTGCTCTTGATTTCTATGCTTACAGATCAATCTCAGATGAATTGCCTCCGGAACGAGAGAATATTTTCAATAATTTTCAAGTAATTGCAGATCTTAGCAAAAACTACAAGGGGCCGGTGTATGGGTTGGAAATCGATTCAATAATCATGTACTCAACGCAAATGGAAGAGAAGTATCGTTGGTATAAAAAATACTCGCATTATAATATACACCCAAAAGCTAAAATGAGGAATTATTTTCGGTTTTTTAACAGTGTCGGGCGGGACGGTGCCTATATACCTCCAGCGGTTGATACGCTGTATCTGGATGTCATCGCTAGATTATATCCCGGGCGTATTGAAAAGTATTTTGTCGATCCATATTTTGAAAGTGTCGGCAAAGCCAGTGATACAATATCGTATGCTATTGATCAAGGAGAAATTATTCATCAGACAATCAAAATAGTATTATTAAAACGAGAGTTTAAGACATAACACATCACAACTATAATGTGTTGAGTAAAGAATATGGCCATAGGGGTTGAAAATGGAGCTATCGAAGAAATTCATTATACTGTTGTTACTGTCACTATTCTCAATAGGCTTATCTTCTTGCAGTTATATAAAAACGAGAGAGTTTTTGTGTCACTATGAGAATAGATTAGATGGATGCTTTGGCTGGTATTTCAAACCTGATATGTTTGCGTATCGGTATAAATCCGATAAAGGCATAGCCGACAGAGCAAACATATTCTATTTTGACCTTACCGCCATTCTACCAAACCATTATTCTGGCCCTTTATTGGGAATTGATATTGACACCGTATATATGAAACTTGCATCTCAAGAAAATGTACACGTATGGCATTGTTATGAGTCCCTATATGCGAAAACATATAAAGAAGATTTCAAGAATTGGTTTCTCATGGTTTCAACACCCACTTTAGATACTCTTATTAACCTGGGGGTTGATAGTACAGTCTTTATATACATACCTCCAGAGGTAGATACGGTATTCTTAGAATTCGATGCAAAATTTTATCCGGGGTATATTAAAGAATATTACGAGGATAGTAGTACTTGGCCCCTTGATTCGATTGCATTCCCTATTCAGGGCAAGAAACAAATTGTAAAGCATATTAATTTAATATTGATTCGCAATGAATATAGAACGCTGACTATTTTTTAGTACAGGTAATCAGCGTACTCACTGTTGGCTCACGGGGACGTACACCAACCACAAATTGCACACCAAAAAAATCATGAAAACTGTCACCCCTGCCCCCACTTTGCAGGGATAAGATAATCTATTCTCGCCCGGCTCGAAGACTTTCTAACGAAAGCAGGTCCATGCGTAGATTGATCTGACTCTGGCATGGATTCCTGCTTTCGCAGGAATGACACAGAGGAGTACCCACTCATTTAACAGTTTGTCATTCCCGCGCAGGCGAGAATCCAGAAAAAGTAAACTAAGACTGGATCCCCGCATTCGCGAGGATGACGAATGTTGAACGATTCGTAATACACGTGTGAAAAGTAAAAGTGTAATACCCCCCTCACGGTACAGTTAAGACAGACGTTGTACGGTGTGGTACACTGGTCTGCGTTCGGAAACAAATCCAAATTACCTAACTCGTTGCAAATCAACCGTCGCACGAGGACGAAAACCCCGGCATCGAATTTGCACACTTGTCGTGGGCTTACTGTGTTTCGGATGAGGAGATAACATGTATCGTAATATCATAATACTTAGTCTTATCGCATTACTGACTCTAACGCTCGGCGGCTGCGGTAAATCACCTACGGGTTCTGGCGGTGATAACGGTTTCCCCGCTTCAGCCTATCCTAATGAAATCGGAATGTATTGGAAATATGCTGTTCAGGACCATCTGACCGGAACTACAGATACCATCTCAGCCTCAATAATTAGCAGCCAAACGATTCTGACACCGGAAATAACTACCCAGACCTGGCATTACTACTGGCATTCCTCGTGTGTTCTCTTTGATAAACATGTCATACTTACTAACGATTCATTACAAATTTATTCAATCGATGATGAACCATTTTTTGAACAGCTAATCCGCTTCCCGCTTGACGACAACTCCGGATGGAGCGGTCCGATGTCCACCCATGGCAGCGTCGACACCAGTCATGCAACTCATGTAACTTCCTTGACAACCCCGGCCGGACAATTCTCATCGGCGATACAGATTGAAAGAAACTGGCATCAGGATTTTGAGGGCGGTTACAAACAAAGTTATACCTGGTTGGTGCCCGAAGTCGGCCTGGCCAAATATCAGTTACTCGTCGTTTATTCAGACGGCGCTCACCTCGACACAACAATAAACCAAACGTGGGAATTGGCGGCATATAATCTGAATACTTTTACTGTCGAGGAATTCCCTAATAGTCCCGGCCATATCTGGACATACGAGATACAAGATACTACCGAGAGTACAATCGACAACGTGACGGTATCCATAACCGGAACGATTTTTATGACGGAGTTGGAAACCAATGCCTCAATATGGGTTTATGAATACAATGACAGAGTAGATACTCAGTATGTGGTCTCGTCCGATCATCGTGTCTCTTTTTATTCTTCGCTCGATGCGTCAGCAGAAGAATACGGCTTCACGTTCCCCATGGCCTTGGGTCGCTTCTGGTGCATTTTTACATTTGCGCCAGTATCCGATCTTACCGAAAAGGGTCTCGTAGCGGTCCCGGCCGGTAGTTTTAATAACGGTTTTCGATACGCAAATTACGGTGGTATGTTTAACTATTATTACTGGTTTGACAGCTGGTTAGTTCCGGGGATAGGAATAGTGAAATCGACCCGGCATATCGCTAACCTCGGGCCGTATGAAACAGAAATCTGGGTGCTTGTGGAACACGCTGTCACTACTATTACTGATTAATCTTAATAGCCGACGGGTGTTAAAGTTTTACATAAGATTCGAATTAATTGAACAAAATACACACCCCACCCTGTCGGGCACCCCTCTCCTAGAGGGGATTTTATCGTTGACTTTAACTGCTGAAGATTGGCTATCGTATCTTTTTATAAGGTACCATCTGGTGATTGTGACATCTCAAATGATTAATAAATTCAAATATCATGGTTTCGGTCCCCTCTAGAGAGAGGAAGTAAAGGCTATAGTCCTGCTCTGAGGGCGGGAGGTGTGTTAACGCAATTTCATTGCAATAAAACAGTTAAGTAGTTTTCGAATTCTTGGGTGAATCTTCGTAATAGTGTTGTTCTCAATTGAAAAATCTGCAAAAAAAAGCAGGAGCGTATAAACTCCTGCTTTTTTATTTATTGCTTGCAGCCTCTGGCCCGAAAATTACAGCGAATACTTGCCGAAATCTTCCGGGTCGATTTTCTTGAGTCGGTCGGCCAATGATTCCGGAGGGCCAGACTGGGGCATCTGTTTTTCCACGGGTGTATCAGGATCCTCTTCGTGCGTAATAAACAAATCCTCATTTACGAAAATAGGGCATTTCGCCTTCAACGCCATAGCGATAGAATCCGAAGGGCGCGCATCAAGTTCGATATGTTTATCATCGATAAGAATATGCAGACGCGCGAAAAAGGTCTGCTCTTTCAAACCGGTGATTTCAACCTTCTCGACGGTTCCGCCCATAGCCAGAATCGCGTTTTTAAACAGATCGTGCGTCAGTGGTCGTTTGGATCCAAGCCCGGAGATTTCCATCGCAATCGCCCAGGCCTCATTGTGCCCAATCCAAATCGGCAGTACTTTGTTGAGCTCCTTGGAGGCCAACACCACCACCGGGGAATTGGAAACGAGGTCCATGGCCAGACCATCGATCTGTATTTCAACCATACCCATTTATCAGGCTTTCTTTTCAACGAGCAGCTTGACGTTGGCTACGGCATCTTTTTCGACTTTAACCTTAATCGTATAAACGCCCAATGCCTTAATCGGCTCATCAAGTTCAATCCAGCGTCGTTCTACTTCACATCCCGCCTCTTTAATAAGATCGGCGATGGCGTGCGAAGTCACCGAGCCAAAAACCCGATCATCTTCCCCAACCACCAGCTCTGTGGTCAAAGACAGTTTCTCAAGGCTGCTGCAAATTTTCTCAGCTCCACGGAGACGCTTCTTGTCGCGCAGTTCTTTTTCCTTCTTCACGTTGTCGATTGCTTTCAGATTCCCTTTCGTGGCCGGAATGGCCAGATTGTGCGGAATCAGGAAATTACGGGCATACCCGGTCTTTACTTTGACCGTTTGTCCGCATTCACCGACATTGACCACATCGTCTGTCAAAATAACTTTCATGACATCTATTTCCTTTCAATATTTTTCTAACCCAGGGTGTGAGCTTTTACTTTACGATAATCAAAATAACTATCGAATACTCCGGCAATAACAGTAATTAGATACCCCCCCAAAGCGCTGAGAGTCAATCCAACATAAAACACTATTTTAATATACAGCGGTAGTTTGAGTTTGCGCAGCAGATATTCCAATAAGGACAATCCGCAAACGCCATAGACAACCGAAAAAATGAGCAGAAAATTATCTACCGCGATTTCTATATAACCGCCTGAGAAAAGCCGGATTAAAAGACCAGCACCCAATATATATAACAGGTATTCCGGTGTTTTCCAGTAAGTAAAGTTTCCGAATCCGGGAAAATAGCTGTCGCGTCGCATATAATACCACTCTACACAAAGCAGCTGAATAAATAAATGACTGATTCCGGTTAGAATCAAAAATCCCGGGGCAAACCTTTTCATTAGACGCCCGATATACTCCATCTCATCTTTAGCTTCGGCAATTCTTTCCGCGCCGAATCCGGCGGTTTGTAATTGCACCTCGGTATAGCGCAAGGCTATATCACGGCTAGTATCAATGAAAGCATGTATTTCCTGCATACCCTGTATGTATCCAAAAACAGACACGGCAGCAATAATCAGAGCGCCGGCGCCATAGGCAAGACCGGCTTTTCGGCCGGAGTTAATAATGACTGCTACAATTGCCGGAGAAACAACTCCGAAAGTAAGCAGTCCCAAAAATGCGCCGATATTCCCGTTGTAACCAGTATCCAGAATTGACGTCAGAACTATCGCTATAAGCGAAGCTCCGAGTATTATCCAGAATTTCCGCTCAATCACTGACAGCATGACAAACAGCATCATAATATTGAGGCAAACGTAATTAACTAACGGCAGATTGCTCCAAAACGCGATGCTAACTATCAATATGGCCGCCATCGACGGTATGGTTTGTCGGGAATGCATCACCGGATATCCCGTTTTCTACTTAAAGGTTTCCGCTACAAACGGCATAATCGCCAGATGACGGGCTCGCTTTATCGACGTAGTCAGCGTCCGCTGATGGCGAGCGCAGGTTCCCGAAATACGACGGGGAATTATTTTCCCACGCTCGGTGACAAACCGGCGAAGGAGTCTGTCGTCACGAAAATCAACAACATCGATGTGGTTCTCGCAAAAACGGCAGTGCCGTTTCCGTCTCTTATCACCAAACTTTGATTTTTTCTTTTTATTAAACGCCATATTTATCTCACTTCTTATTTAAACAATTTCAGGTTTAATTCAATGAAAACTATTCGCCTTCCTTAGCCTTAGGAGCTTCAGCCGGCTTATCGACAACTGGGGCTTCTTTGGCTGGCGCATCCTCAACCGGTTTAGTCTCAATCGGTTTTTCTTCGGCCGGTTTTGCTTCTTCTTTTTTAGCTTCGACCGGTTTAACCCTATCAGATCTACCACGATCGGGTCTATCTCTGTCGGGTCTATCTCTGTCGGATCTATCCCTATCGGATCTATCGCGATAGGAACGACCCCGATACTTGTTCTCGTGCTCATCGCGAGAAGGGCGGCCTTCCATGACATTGGTTACTTCCTGATAAATACAGGTTAGGAAGCGGAGGCAGTTTTCATCAAGACGGAAACGGCGTTCAATTTCGTTTACCAGATCACCATTACCGTCATAAACCATGCTGACATAGTACCCCTGAGTCAGTTTCTTGATTTCATAAGCAAGACGACGCATCCCGATACGGTTCTCGGTGACTAACTTGCCGCCGTTGGAGCCGATTAAATCGACAACTTCCTTAATTCGGCTTTCCATTCCGGCTTCTTCGAGTTGGGGGTTTAATACAAAGGTGGTATCGTATATGGGCATATACGCTCTCCCTTCGGACATTGAGGTTGACCCCGGAACTAATTTTCCGGAGTAGGGTTAGCTTCTAAATTATTAACTTTTTTATCGCCGCATCAAAGCCGTTGGAAAAATATTCCAAAGTAGCTTCAACCGAACTCTCTATCATAGTATCGACTATTTTACTTTCCTCGGCAGTGAATCCGCCAAGAACAAATTCCGGGATGTTTTCAGAATCCTCCAGACAGATCTCAGGCAGAGGACCAATTCCGCATCGCAGGCGGGGGAAATCAAACGAATCAAGCTCCTCAATTATAGAGGATAAACCGTTGTGACCTCCGGCCGAACCGGACTTGCGCAAACGAATCTTTCCCAAAGAAAGATTAAAATCATCGACGATGACAAAGAACTCCGATAACTCCACATTAAATACTTCCAACGCCTCAGCAACCGCCCGTCCGGAGCGATTGACATATGTCGTCGGCAGTACAAGAAATATATTGCTGCTATCCGATACGACTCTATGGTAGTCAAACCAACGCCCCGAACCGGATTCGGCAATATCAACTCGCTCAAGCAGGTGTTCGATTACATCGAAACCCAGATTATGCCGGGTATGTCGGTAGCGGTCTCCGGTATTACCGAGACCACATATTATCTTAACCAACTATCACCTCGCGGAGTAAACACCGGCGAAACGACAATTTAGGCAATCTCTTTTAAATGTCAAGGCGATTTTAATAGGAATAATTAAAGAAAACCGCTCTTTTTTAGTATTTATGTGTTGATTTATTCTAAAATGCGTTTATTTTGCTAATAAATATGATAAAAACAAAGAATATCCTTTACTAATGAACATTTTTGTCATATTTTGTCAGTTATGATAATGTGTCTGAGCAACATACTGACATATTGAATTGGGAGAAAAAAGGGGCTCTCCGTAATAATAATCGCTACTTAAGGGTAGCGACCCCTTAGAGTAATGATAGAGAATAATTTTCATAAACCCCTTAATACAACAGCAGAGGAGATATCGTGATTAACAATCGTACTGAGTATGCCATCAGAGCTTTATGGCAACTATCTGAGTCAAAGGACAATTTTTCCACATCGGAAAAAATAGCTCTGGCTCAAGAAATTCCTGGAAAATTCCTGCCTCAGATCCTGTCCGACCTTTCGCGTGCCGGCCTGGTTCGCTCTGTAAGAGGATACGGCGGCGGTGTGAGACTGTCTCGCCCTCCGGAAAAAATCAAATTACTGGAAATCCTGGAAGCCATTCAGGGAACTATTTTTCTCTATGACTGTCTCAAGGGTCCGATCGACTGTAAAAAAGAGCCCGATTGCAAGCTAGTAGCAGTTTACAAGAAGGCACAGGAGGCCATGAAGGCAGAGTTTGCCAAAGTGTCTCTGACCGACCTCAGGGGAAAAAAAGGTAAGAAAAAGTAAATATATTATAATAAGCTAATGCATCGGCCCCGGATTTATACCCGGGGCCGATCAACTTAACAGCTTTTATATAAATTTATCACCTCAATAGTATTTTTCTGGTGTTGCTGGTGATGTTACCTCTTCGTATCGCATTCTAATTGACATCAAAAGCAAAAAAACCTCCATTTTTAGGGTGTTTGCAGGGTAGTGCCGATATTTTAGGGTAATTAGTATAACTGCGGTTACCGTTTGAGAATTGGTCGTTTAGATGTGAGTTGTTTTTAAAAATAAGATTTATTCTGAGCACAGGATATCTGGGTAAAAAAAACTGTGCTCACAACCTGATATCAATTACACGATTACAAAATAGCAATTTTAAATATATAATGACCTCTTGACAGTTTACCAATATCCAGCTATTTTAATATCGGAACTCAATGAAAGATAACATGTTAACAAAACGTTGATAACTTATTGCAGGGATTTTAGTTTGTTATCATTCAATACCTTGGGGTCAGCTTTATAATGACTAATTTGTGGATAATTCTATCCTAAAAATTAATAACCCCTTCAACTCGTTGACATGCATTGTATTAGGGCTTCAGGGTTGTCAACAGGGGTTGTGGAAAACATTTATATTGAGGGGTAAGACTTTATGTCAACCATTGGCGACCATGGGAAGGTCTGGAATGATTGTCTTCAGTATATTTCGCATCGTATAAGAAAGCAATCTTTCGCTACCTGGCTCAGACATACCAGTGGCACTTCGGACGGAAATGGGGGGATTAAAATAAATGTCCCAAACCAGTTTGTAGCCGAATGGATTGAAGAGCATTATGCCGAACTGATCGACGAGGCTCTGACTCAATCTTGCGGAAATGAGATCCCATTCAGTTTTTGTGTAAATAAGGATGGGCTAAATCAGACAGAGTTGGATTTTAATTCCCAATCGGAAAGTGTTACGCCGCAGATTTCTTCTGCGATACCGGTTGAAACGGTAAGGCCGAAGATCCATGATGGGATGTTAAATAATAGATACACATTCGATAATCTCGTGGTGGGAAACTTTAACCAATTTTCGTACGCCGCATCGCTTGCGGTAGCCGAGGCTCCCGGGAAGACTAAATATAACCCGCTTTATATCTACGGTGGAGTTGGGCTCGGCAAAACGCACCTGTTGCAGGCAATCGGTCATTTTATCGTAAATAACAATTCACGTAAACAGGTTATTTACGCTACTTCGGAAAAGTTTACGTCTGATTTTATTGATTCAATTTCCTCCAATAAGACTAACGATTTTATCAATCTGTATCGTAATGTCGATGCTTTATTGATTGATGATGCCCAATTTTTCGCCGGCAAAGAATCTACTCAGGAGCAGTTTTTTCATACTTTTAACGCTCTTTATAATGCTGGTAAACAGATTGTACTTAGTTCCGATCGCGCTCCAAAAGATATTAAGGGTATGGAAGAGAGACTTTTATCTCGTTTTTCCTGGGGACTGGTAACCGATATTCAAGCGCCTGATCTTGAGACAAGGATGGCTATCCTCAGACGCAAAGTCGAGACTGAAAATATCTTTATCGGCGAGGATGTTATTTCTTTTATCGCCGACTCAGTTACCAATAATATCCGAGAGCTTGAGGGCTCATTAATTCGACTATTGGCGTATGCGTCGCTACGCGGCGAAGAATTAAATCTGGAAATGGCTGAGAGGGTGTTATCTGATACATTTAGAACACGAAAGCGGACTCTGACAATTTCTTTCATTAAGAAAAAAGTGGCTGACAATTTTGAAATTGATATTGAAATGTTGGCGGCGCGAAAGAAGACGCAAAATATTGCCCGTGCTCGTCAAGTTGCTATGTTTATTTCCCGAACTTTAACAAGCAATTCTCTCGAATCTATCGGGGATGAGTTTGGCGGCCGGGACCACAGTACCGTAATTCATGCCTGTCACTTAATTGAAAAACTCATGAAGACGGACAATAGCTTCAAACAACGCGTTGATTCCTTGATGCGGAGCGTTACTAAATGATGTTGGTAACTTGTGATTATACGCTTGGTAAAAATGTTTACAAAGTGTCTAATTGTGATCTTGTGGAAAAGACAGGAGTTAAAAACAATTGTTGACATTGATTTCAACAGCATTTTTATTAGAGTGGGAAGAGGAAAACCGCGCGCACTAGGAGCTTATATAGTCTAAAGGCACGTTATACACATCTTAACAGCCCTTATTATTATTATATTTTATTATATAAAAGGGGATAATAAGAAAGAGATGTGAATAAAGCATAAAGCAGAAGAAATTTACTAAGGAGTATTCGATGAAATTCTCGCTTCCGAAATCAAGGCTTACCCGTTACTTGCAGTCAGTGCTTTCAGTGGTCCCGGCAAAATCAACCCTACCTATTCTTTCTAATATTTTATTGGAATGTCTTGATAAGAAGCTGAAAATATCCGCTACCGACCTTGATGTGACGATTATGGCGACTATTGAAGCCGATGTTTCAAAGAAAGGTTCTGCGGTTATACCGGGACGGATGCTCTTTGATATTGTCAAAGATTTGCCTGAATCAGAAGTAACTTTTGAGGGAACGGCGAATCGTATTGAGCTAAAAGTTCCTAATGGAAGCTATAAACTCGGCGGTGTTTCGCCTGATGAATTTCCAGAACTTCCGGTAGTGAATATTAAAAAACAGGTCACGGTAGAAGCAGAATCATTGATAAATATGATCAAGCGTACTACCTTTGCCTGCAGTAACGATGAAACTCGTCCGGCCTTAAACGGCGTTTTATGGCAGACTAAAGGCGATAAAATGATAATGGTCGCTACTGATGGACATCGCCTGGCCCGTGTTTCGGTTGAAAATAAGAAACTCAAAGGCTTAAACGACGATGTTATTATTCCTCCGAAAGTTCTTGATTTAATTCCGAAATTTATTAGCAGTGACAAGGATGAGATTGGGATTATTTTTGAGGAAAACCGTATTGTCTTCAACCTTGACGATATAGTCGTCAGCTCCCGTTTAATCGAAGGTCCATATCCCAACTACGAAGCAGTTATCCCGGAAAAGTCGGATAAGAAAATGGTTATTGCTCGTACTGATTTAGCATCATCGGTAAGGCGCGTTTCAATTCTATCAAATTCGCTTACCCATCAGGTTAAATTCGGCGTAAAGAATAATCAGTTGGTTCTTTCGACGACAAACAGTGATGTTGGAGGAGAAGCCAAAGAAAATCTGGTTTGTGAATACAAGGGGGAAACTATTGAAATCGGATATAATGCCGGCTATGTAAATGATATTTTGAATAAACTTGAGAGCGACGAAGTTATCTTCGAGCTTTCAACGCCGGTATCAGCCGGATTAATTTACTCAACCGATATTTCAAAAGAAGATTATATCTGCCTTCTCATGCCTCTGAGACTGACAGAATAGTTTTATAGTAATACTGGGCTAAAAAACAATAATCCTCATCTTGTAAAAGTTGAGGATTTTTTTTGTCAAAAGATTATGATTATTTTAAGAACTTAGCAGACAAAAATCTGTTAACCTTTTCAAGGTCAATATAATATCAGCAAGGAGGAATAAGGTGTTTGTAAAAAATATACAGGACATTGAGAAGCTACAGATTTCAGGTGAGGGAATTAAAAACGTGCTCAAGCAGGTTCCCATCGGCCCTGATCAGGGTTGGGCCAACACGCTGCGAGTATTCACTCTCCAGAAGGATGGTCACACACCAAAGCATAGCCACGATTGGGAGCATGTCAACTATGTAATTTCCGGCTCCGGGACACTGGAGATGAATGGGAAGTTGAATTCTCTGACTAAAGGCAGCTTCGCCTATGTGCCGCCGAATGTCGAGCATCAATACTCAAATTCTGGTGACGAGGATTTTGAGATGATTTGTATTGTTCCGCAAAAAGGTGATTATTAAAAAAGGCTAAAACTAATAGTGAAGATTAAACCCCGGCTCGGAGCAGACGTTGACAGAGCCGGGGCTTTTTGGGTGCAGGTTTACGGGATAGTGATTTACTGTTGATCCAGCTGGTAATTACCATCAATCGGATTTTCTGATTTTCGAAATATCGACCGGTCATTCATCGTAACAACCGCCAGCAATACCATATCGATAACAAATCCAAACAACGTTCCAATGACCATAAAAACAGCAAACCCGGAAAGACCGATACCAATTATTGATGCCCAGACTATTTCCCATAGTATGCTTAAGGATATCGCGTAAATCAGGAGTTTATCGGCTGACGGTTTGACCTGAATGAACCAGATTCCGGCAAACAGATAGAAAGCGGAAATAAGCATTCCGATGAGGCCGAATATAACCGATGTGGATTTAAACCAGGGCGGGTAATCCATCATGTCCTGAATACTTTTGAGTAACTCTTCAGGTGCATGACGATCGTGACGAGCTTGTTCAACAGCATGGTCAATAATATCTTTCTGGAAATCCATTACAAACGGCATGATAGCTATTTGTCCAGTACCAAAAATTCCAAAAATCCCGAAGATTATTGTCAAAACACCGATTACCGTTACCCAAGTTGGCCGTTTTGAGTTCATAGGGTACCTCCTTGCCGGAGATTAAAAAGTAACATTAAGTTGTTTGGCCGTGTTGTAGTAGATATAGTCTCGTGCTGCAGATTTATTCAATTGGAAAAACAGAAAGGTAGTTTTTTTGAAAGGAATCGGGTCCTTAGGCCACTATAATATAGATGAATTAATACAAAATTATTATCAGTAGGGAAACCATGAGACTATTCTTTGTACTTAGTATATTGTTAACCATGACAATAACGGGATGTTGTAGTACACCGGACTTAACCAACGACAGAAAAGCTCTTGAAGAGGCGATTGCGTCGTTCTATCAGGCTATCGAAGATGGCGATGGCAAGGCCGCTATCGCATTATTTGACGAAAGCTTTATAATGTTACCCAACGGAGGATCGCTTAAGCAGGGCCGTGCAAACATCGCCGAAAGCTGGGCGCAGGGAGTCGAGAACGGGTTTCGACTGCGGAACATTAAGATGGTCGATATGGATTTTGACGGCGCTATTGCCTATCGTATAAACCAATATGAATGGGGCTATCCTGACGAGAACGGGGAGATGCAATGGCACCCGACCAAGAATATGCATATCTGGAAAAAGCAACCAGATGAGTCATGGAAGCTGTACGCCGACATCTGGAACAGCAACCACGAGTGATAGGAAAAACTGATTAAACCATTATCTGCAACAGATTTACAAAAGCCCCGAGGTTGTGCAGGGTTTTTTATTTCGGTAGCTATGTCATTTAAATAATAGTAAAATAGATTCAATCAAACTTAGATAGATTACGGCATTACAGTTAAACGGGGTGTTATTTCGATATGCTATTTCCGTACATTTTTCTCCAGATTCTCACATCTCTCTTTACGCTTTTTATAAAGATCTTGTGTTCTTTTTCCAGTTGCGCTTTTTGTTTCCCTGGAACTGCATTCTGGTTTTTTTCTTTGGTTTTCATTTTTTTTTGCCTTTCAACACAAGCAATCCATATTCGAGGGATAGCCGCTTAGCAAACTTACTCAAAATAAACTCGTAAGTTTCCTTATTGTCAATATCAAAATACCCTTTTTTTGAGGCACTAATACTTAATACGTAAGGAATAGAGTTTAGGTTCCTGTGCCTAATAGGATAACATATCATAGAACCAACTTTTTTCTTATTTTCCTCAGATGTTATAACAAAATTGCATTTTTCTCCAGATTCGGCAGCAGATAGTTGGATATCTGGAATAATAATAATCTTGCCTCGTTGCTTAGCACGTGAAAATCCGCAACAGTCGTTTTGTAAATCTTCAACAGTACTAATAGGTCCGTCGTCCATAGGCTGAAAAAATTCATACTTCTCAATATGTTTTTCGCCCATTCTGGCCAGAGCTACTCTGAAATCAATATTCTTGTCACTTGTTCTAGATCGGAAAAAATGCCAAACAAACTCAACTATTTTATCAATTTGTTTAATTGGTTGAGTAATTTTTTGAAAAATAACATCATCTGTTGGCATATTTTGTTGAGAGAGAATAGATTTTGCTTCATTTCCAAACCTCTCAATCTTTGCTCCCATAATATAGTCTATTGCAGCAAATAGGGACATAAGTTGTTCTAGATCTACTGTCACGCGTGGTTTGCATATTTCAATAAAATAATGAAAGAGCAAGTATAATACAGGCCAGAAGATACAGATAGTTGCCAATGTCGTATGATTGTCAAAAAAAGTTTTGAGAAAAGGGATATTGCTATTAGCTGCAAATAACAATGGCGGTACGCCCAATATTAATGGCACTATAAGTAGTCTTAGTATTCTACTGCCATCATAGATTTCATAAGGGCGGTTTAAAAGTTGCTTTTTCATATAATAAAATTGACTCATTAAAGTATGTTATAACCAATAATAACATAAAAGTATTGGATGTAAAGAAAATAATTATTATTAGAATAGCGTTTCAACGTGAACTTATTATTCTTTTTTCGTAAAACCGACTGTTACCTTTTAAATACTTCAACTGTCTAAGACGCTGATAGGTGAATTTGCTAAACCGGAACCTCTAAGGACAGTCGGCGCATGGCACCGGGCCGCCTTTAAACGAGTAGTTTATTATGTAAACAGCATCACCGACATTGACCGATAAATCACAATTGGCGTCTCCGGCAATAACCGGATCGGGCGGCGGTCCTCCCTTGAATGCATAGTTGATAATATAAACGGCATCGCCGACATTGATACTCTCGTCTGAGTTTGCATCTCCGCACATGTACAGAGGCTCGGTCCTAAAGTAAGCCGGGTCGGACCATTGGCCAGTTTCATATTCATCGGTTCCCCGTACGCGCCAATAATACTTACCGCCGAGTTCCAGTGTGGTTTCGAGACTCCAATTGCACAAGGAATCTTCACCAGCCGGAACATCATAACGACTCTCAATTAACTGGGTCAATAAACTGTCGGAGTATAACTCACAGGAAAAGCTTACCGAACTTCCTTCTTCATCGAGTGCATTGTCATGGCAGAGAGTCAGCTGAGTATCGAAAACTATTTCACCGCCGGAAGGATCAAAATAAGCTGGACATGGAATGGAATTATAATGTACAAACCTCCATCCCCATTCAGACCATCGTGAGCCGTTAAACACTCGCACAAGAACTGAATATGTATCACCATCCTGAAGGTTATCATCAGGATACAGGTACTCGGATGTTGAACCGGAAAGCGGACCGGAATCGTGAAATAGCAGATTATTTTGATATCCGGTACCGGAAACTCTTACCTGATAGAGATTTTGAGGTAGCCCGTTAGGATCGGAGTAACTCCATGAGATAAGCGGATGATGGTCAAACATCATCTCCACGTCTCCGGGAGAAATCGCGATGCTTTCCACATTCGGTTGGGCGAGTGGATATTCAAACTGGAAGAAAACCATAAGATGGGCCATGAGAGTATCGCTTATCAGCCAGCGAGGATCAATGATTGACACTGCTTCAAGTCCGAATGAGGCAAAGAAAAGCTTGTAATCGCCATTATAAGAAACCGCTCCATAATCGTCAGCCATAAAATATCGTAACTCGGCAACCCCTCCGTTTATCGGATTAATATGGTCGGGGTCTGTCTGATTGTTAGCCCCCAGGTTGCCCTGCAGGGAAGCCGTATCGGTGATAGTGCCCAATACGGGCGCGCCGGGCTCGCCAATTACAAGCGGCACATAGGATGTTGACAGATAATCAGCTTTTAAATAGTTGTTGAGGAAGTCCGCGTCCGTGTACAAATCAAGCTGTGCGGCAATCCCCTGACCGGACAGGACGAAGTTACCGCCGTTATCCATAAATGATTTCATGACCGCGATTTCATTTGAGTCCAGCGGGTAGGTTCGATAATCTCCGGTGAACCAGAAAACGGTTTCATACGAGTTTAAGACTGATTCCGGAGGAGTCGTGGCGGCATCCCAGATATCAACCGGAACATTGTTGTTGTCAAAATACATCCGGTAATACTTTTCAATATCGTCACCATCATCATCATCAACCAGCAGCACGGTTGGCGTTCCTACACTGAGCGAATAGGCTGTAGTGTCGTATATCCCGGAATCATTGTAAATCAACTCAATAAAAACATCGGTAATGCTCGGGACATAATCCGGGGGTATATAAATAGAAACAGGTGGCAGTGTTATTTGGGCGGTAAAACTGGTGTCGATATCACCGACATCAATGACATTATCAGAAAAGACCAACCGTTCATCACCGGAAAAGACTCGCACAGAAACAGTTCGCGCGGTTTTTGAGCCGTTGCTCATCAAAGTAATATCGGTTGTGAAGGTCTCGTTCTGTTCAAAGACCTGATTGCCGTTGCCGAGCGCCTCGTCGGAAAAAGCAACGTCGACAATTTCAATATTACTGGACCGTTGTACATTAAGAGTCGGATCACCGCAGAGGCACATACCGTAAAACCAGCAGATGATATCACTCCACTCATTTTCCACCACCACGTAGAACCATTGCCGGAACGCCTCGCCAAGACTACTATCTGCGGCCAGATGCGAATAAAAATGTTGGTCCGAAAGCATACTACCCGTTTTAGTGCTGCCGACTGCTCCCAGACCGTATTTGCTTTTAAAAATATACCAACCGCCCATGTAGTTATTATCCGTGTACCGGATGTTAGAACAGGCATACAAATTATAGAACGCGGCCGGCGGATCAATTTCAATAATATTGCTATACGAGACGGTTCTGGTTGAGGCATTTGGAACACTAAAATAGTGCGAATGGGGGTCCGAATGTGCGTTGACATGAATGAATTCAAAAGGCTTCGCTATCGTTTCCCGGTAATTATCCGCATTTGTCTCATAATAGTCGTGAACATGTGTAATGTTTTCATATACTCCCTCAATAATGTCGGCCAAATAGTTACTTGGAGACCAGTCATCGTCAGTATAAAAGAGCGCTTTATTTGCCAGGGGCATGTTGCCCTGTCGATATTGGTGATTTTTGTATAAGTAGTTTTCAAGTAGATCCGCCTCGGAGCTTGTTCCATGTGTTAGTGGAGACGGCGTTAACCGGCCGATCCAGATTTCCGGCATTTTATGTCCACCATGGTAATCAAATAACCCGTCACTATCGTTGTCGTTCCATACTCCATCAAGATCCATGTAATACAGATCACACGGCCATTCCTCGTACGTTCCGTATGGCTCTCCAAAGAAGCAGGTGATTTCATACCAGGCAATGGGCAAGTCACCTATCAGGATTGCGCCAACTAAACCCTGAGCGTATTTGTCTACCAGTAATTGTCTTAGTTCGTGTGGTTCACCGCCCAAAGATAATATCAGCTCAACACTGTAGCCGTCAATTGTCAGATCATCTACAAAACGGGTTACCGCTGATACCGTTTGGTAGTATAGCTCACGGTTAATAATGACACAGATATACCCGGTTGATTTTTCACCAGATATACCGTCCTTGCGATAAAGTGATTCCGCCTCAAACTGTTGGGGAAGACGGCTGGCTTCCCTCCATTCGCTGAATTTCAGAGGACGAATAGGCGATTCATCGGGCCAGCGAGATACAGTCGGGTACTCTCCCTCGGCCGCATTTTGATTTTCAGCAGAGAGTTGAGAAGAATTAAAAAAAGTTATAAAAAGTATCATTAGATAGGCAGCGATTATTCTGTTGCGGTAATTCATGCATCCCTCCATTTGACTAATCGAGGCAAGTATTGTTGATAGTATCAAGATTAATGTCAATCAATATCAAAGAAGCATTATATAATATAAAATAACATCCTTGACAGAATTGTCAAACTCTAATTTATTTCGTACTTATGTAAAGGCGAGTGAAAAAAATGAAATCAGATATTCTAACAAGTGCCAATCGAATTTTAATCCTCGGTTGCGGCGGAGCGGGTAAGTCCACTCTTGCGAGACGATTGGGGAGAAGTTTGAACCTGCCGGTGATCCACCTCGATTATTATTACTGGCAGCCGGGATGGGTCGAGACAGAGTTAAAAATCTGGCGGCCAAAAGTGCGGGAGATGGTTTTAAATGATGCCTGGATTATGGACGGTAATTATTTTACTACGCTGGATATTCGTGTTCCCGCGGCGGATGCTGTCATATATCTTGATTTTCCTCGCTGGTTCTGTTATCTGAGAGTTCTCAAAAGGTATTGGAAGAATAAAGGCACAGTTCGTGATGATATCGGGCCGGGTTGTTACGAGAAGGCCGATTGGGAGTTTATCAAATGGATTTGGCGTTTCAACTCAAAATTCAAACCGCAGATATTTAATGCCGTGAAAAAGTACAATAAATCAGATTGCACGATAGTGCTTCGTTCAGTTAGAGATGTCAATAAATTGTCGCATAAATAATAAAAGCCCCATTCAACACGGGGTTTTTTATTGAGCTTAATATTATTTTATCTTAGATAATCTTGGCGAGCTTGAGAAGCTTGGAGCTGATCTTTAACCCGGCCATATCGGCCACGGTTTTGTTTATTTCGAATTTAGTTTTCTTTTTACCGCCCTTTTCCTCGGCAAAGAAATTAATCATTACACCGTAGTTACCAAAATACTCGGCATCGCTGACAGTCAGTGCGGTGGTGCCGTTGACTTTTTTTAATACTTTGGCCAAGTCGGATGTTTCTTTTGTTCCCATATAGAGAATTTGGCAATCTGCGATATTATCGTCAATCGTAACTTCCTTGATTGTAACTGCTGTTCCGGACGCGGTTTTTTTCGCTGCCAACGCGGTTAGCTTGGGAGTAATAGCGCTTCCCCCAAGTACGTTGATAACAATAGCGCCAGAACCGTTGGTGCCCGCTCCGCTTGGCCAATCGACGTAATTTAACAGCTTGATAATAAATTTCGCTTTGTAGTCAACGTCATCATTAGCCTGAGCCGGAATGGCGGCGAATAAAAACAACAAACACAAAATCACAAACTTCTTTGTCATTCTAACGACTCCAAGTATCTTAAATTCCTATAGCCATCTTATAACTCAAGAGTATAGATGACGCCCCCTTAACACATATACCTCATACGTGAAAGTATCGGGCAAAACAGGTTATTTATTAACATGTGTTTTCTTAATCAGTGCAAATAGTTATTAATAAGCGTGTAGACTTATGTAAAGAAAGTCTGTCACGGGCGGTAGCTTCATTATGTTCAAATCTTATACAAAAAAACACGAAACAGATTCAATCTTTTCAAAATAAACATCCTTGCTATTTCCGTAGGAACATGAAGTTATAATTATATAGCAAGAATACCATATTCCGGATTTTATACTCCCCTTATAGGTTAAAATAAATGTGATACTGTCGATAGATGAAATAGTAAACTAATAAAACGATTAAGACGGGGCTGCAACTATCGTTTTAACTGGAGAGAAAGTCTATGATCCGATTTAGAGATTGCTCTATTAGAATTAAGTTGACCACCGCCATAGTTTTGACAAGCGTACTTACTCTCGCGCTTGCATCAGTTGCCTTTATTATTAATGACCGGGAAAGCTATCGCAGTGAATTAATTCAAAACGTGTCTCTGATGGCACAGATTATTTCGGACAACAGCTCCAGCGCTGTAGCCTTTGAGGATGATGCGTCTGCACTTGAAGTACTTATGGCTTCAAGTCGTGACGAGCATATTATGTGGGCTGTAATTGAAACGCCTGATGAAAAATCGTTTGCATCGTTTGTGCGCAAAGGAGAAAGCTCTCCATCTTCCTTTCCCCAGGTTCCACAGGATGGCATTTTATTTGAAGATAAATATGTGACCGTCAAAAAAGATATTACTGATGGCGACAATTCAATTGGGAGCCTCTGGATTCGCTCCGACTTAAAAAAAGTTCAGGCGAGAACCGCGTGGTTTCTGGGTATAAGCGGTATCGTCTTGCTGGCTGGTACTATCGTTGGATTAATTGTAGCTTACTTTTTCCAGCGTTCATTATCAAGACCGATTGAGGAACTAAAAAGCTGTGCCGAGCTGCTGGCGGGTGGTAATCCTGAATTTACCGTTGAATATAAATCAAAAGATGAATTGGGGCGTTTGGCTGATACCTTCCGATCGCTTCAGGGGTACCTGAGAGAATTGTCAGGGTATGCAAGGCGTATTGCCGATGGTGATTTAACCAGCCACGTTAAACCCAAATCAGCAGAAGACGCGCTCGGTAATTCATTCAAATTTATGAATGCCAATCTAACCAGTATGGTTAAGCAATTGGACATTAGCGCCAAATCGCTCGTCTGTGCCGCAACGGATATTTCCACCTCTGCCGAAAAAATGAATGAAGGCGCCCGTAATCAGACCGACAATGTCAGACAAGTTGCAACCGCAATAAATGAAATGACCGCGACGATTATGGAATCATCAAAGAATGCGGGTGAAGCATCTGATGCTTCACGGATTCAGTCAACCACCGCAACCAAGGGCGGCGATATTGTTAAGAGTACAATTGATGGCATGAATACAATCTCAAGTGTTGTCAAGGGTTCAGCTGACTCAATTGGAAAATTGGCGGCCTCGGCCGAGCAGATTGGCAGTATAATAGAGGTTATTGAGGATATCGCCAATCAAACGAACCTGCTGGCCTTGAATGCCGCTATTGAGGCTGCTCGTGCCGGTGAGCATGGCCGTGGTTTTGCCGTAGTGGCTGATGAAGTTAGAAAACTGGCTGAACGGACCGGAAAAGCTACTGGTGAAATTACTGGAGTGATTACAGAAATCCAGGACAAAGCAACCAATGCCGTTCAGGGGATGGAAGTTGGTATTGCTGAAGTAGAAAAAGGTCGAGGGTTAACCGACGAAGCCGGCAACAGTTTAGTTGAAATTGAGAATATGTCGCATCAGGTTATGTCGATGATTGAGCAGATTGCTACCGCGGCTGAACAACAATCGCAGGTTGCTGAAAATGTCTCCGAGAGAGTTGAGATCATATCGAAGGTGACTGATGATACCGCAATGCAGGCCAATGATTCTGCTGAAATATCTCTGAATATGAATAAGCAGGCCGAGGATCTCCAGAAGATCGTCGCTGGATTTAAAGTGAATTAAATACTAGTTCATATTAAAATTTCGTTTCAACATATTACCCCACAATAATTATTGTGGGGTTTTTTGTGTGGTCATGATTTCGGTAGAAGTTTTTCATAAATGGAGACAATTAAACAAAATATTTAGTTCACAAGAAGATGTTATTGATAAATTACTCTATTTCCGAGAACATATCACGCTTTCTATTAAGATTTCCAAATTACACGCCGATAATAATTTATAAAGAAATCTATTTGAGGTCAAAAGGTTCTATCGCTGTATTCTTTCTAACTTTTTCTTAATAGGGCGGCGTAAGGAATTTCAATTAAATGCGGCTATTCTCTACTAAAACTATTACGATGGGAAGCGTGTTTACGGTCTTATTTATGGCTGGTACCGCTGCTGTTCCTTTTTTTATTCCTCAAGCTTCAGCGTTGATACTTGCGATCACCGGCTCAACCAAGCTACATCCGTCGGTATTTTCCACCTTGGCCGGTTTAGTCATCGCCTCATTGACTTTTATAGCTATCCTGATTGTTTCTATACTCAGAATGAAGCCGAGCCCTATTAATCAAGAGGAGCATAAAAACCGGCTTACAAAATTGCTTGAACTGGACAATCCCGATGGAGATAACGCACTCTCTCCGGAAATGCAGTTTGCTCTCAATGCCGCCTTTGAAAAACTAAAAGTATCACGCGAATCTCTTGAACAGCAGATTGTTGAACGGACCCAGGAACTACGCGACTCATTAGAAACAGCCTCAGATATAGTCGAAACTATTCCTTCGGCACTTCTGACTTTTCAGCATAACCAGTCCGGTAAATACAAATTGATAACAGCGAACCCCGGAGCTACTCAAGCATTAGGCCGAGATATCTCTGAATTAACAGGTAAAAGCCTGTTGAATATCTTCCCCGAAAATGAGTATCGCGGTATCCGGTCATATTTAGATATGGTCATTGAAAGCGGTGACGTACTTGAGAAAGAGTTCCTGCGTTTCAATGACAGGGGACTTGAGCAGTCAGTCAGAATAATAGTTTTCAATATGCCGAATAAGCGGTTGGGGGTAATGTTTAAGGATATTACCATTCCAACAATAGCTGAGCGGGAAGTCCTGCAGGAGCGTGATCGAGCGCAATTGTATTTTGATTTGGCTGGTTCAGTGTTGCTTGTTCTTGACCTACACGGCAACATTTCCATGATTAACAAGACCGGTTGCAAAGTGATCGGGTATTCTGAAGAGGACATTGTTGGGCACAACTGGTTTGAGCTGTCCGGGGTGCCGAAAGCAAGAAATCAGAGATATGAATCATTTAAAGATATCGTAGACGGTATCGTTGAACCTGAGGGTAAATTCGAATACGATATAGTTACCAGGGAAGGTGAACGCAGGCTTATTTACTGGAGTTATACTTGCTTGACGGATGCGTTGGGGAATATTACCGGGCTGCTCTGTTCCGGTGAAGATGTGACAGCTTCCCGTGGAGCGGAATTAACACTTGAACAGAGCGAACAACGGCTACGAGCAATACTGGATTCCATTCAAACCGGAATTCTTATAGTTAACCCTGAGACCGGTTTGATTGTCGACGCCAATCCGGTTGCGGTAGAAATGATTGGCCAATCAAAAGATGAAATTATGGGTAGGGCTTATAGCGATATTATTTCTGCTGCCGATGACTCCCAGAGAGATTCCGGGGGCGTGCAAAAACTACTCACTTTGGCATCGGGGAAAAAGGTTCCGATACTCAACACTTCATCATTAGTGGAATTGACTAATTGCGAATACCATCTGGAAAGTTTTATTGATATTACCGATCGAGTCGCTGCGGAAAAAGCTTTAAAGCAGTCCGAAGAGGAATCCAGGCAATTGCTTGAAAACGCTAATGAAGGAATATTTATTGCTCAAGACGGAGTCATTCCGTTTTGCAATCCCAAGCTTTCTGAAATCACCGGATATGACACTGAAGAAATGGGCAAAATGAATTTCTCCGAGCTGCTGCATCCGGATGACCGCGAATTTGTTATGAACAATCATCGCCGCCGGTTACAGGGTGAGGATATCTCAACGGTTTATGCTTTTCGAATTATAACAAAAGTACAAGAAACCCGCTGGATTGAAATCAGGGCCGTAGTGATAGATTGGCATGGTAAACCTGCGACGTTAAACTTTATTACTGACATAACGGATAGAAAAGAGGCTGAGGAAAAACTGCGTGAGAGCGAAGCCAAATATCGTCTCCTGACCGAGAATCTCAAGGACGTTGTTCTGAAAGTGTCATTGTCTGGAGTACTTGAATATGTCAGCCCGGCAATCAAGGAATTTGGTGGCTATATTCCAGAAGAGGAAATTAGTAATCACATTTCAAAATATTTTGTCAATAGAATTGAACTCACAAAAACTATAAGACTGTTGAGAGAAGTCATCGTCAATAAGACCTCGGCTTCATTTGAGTTTTTGTTTAAACCCAAAGTGGGGAAGCCATTTTATATTGAGGTCAGCAGTAAGCCGGTTTTTGTCGGTGACAAAACAACGTCAATCCTCTGCGTTTTGCGAGATATCAATTCACGTAAGAAGGCGGAAGATGATCTGAAACTAAATTTGGCGGCGATGGAGGCATCATCCGACGGAATGGCCCTGTTAAATGAAAAAGGTGAGTTTACCTATGTTAATGAAGCACACGCCAAAGTATATGGATTTGATTCACCTGTTGAGCTCATAGGTAAATCCTGGAAAATATTGTATGGTTCGGAAGAATTAGAGCGTTTTAATAATGATATCATGCCGATTTTGGGCAAAAATGGTTTTTGGCAGGGCGAAGCAGTTGGCACTCGAAAAGACGGTGAAGAGTATCCCCAGGAAATATCACTTACTTCGATCGACGAAGACACGCTAATTTGTGTTGTCAGGGATATTACCGAACGGAAAAAAGCTGAAGAAGCCTTATTGGAAAGTGAAATGAGATTCCGTTCGGTTGTCGAAAACGTTCCTAATATCGCCGTTCAGGGTTATAATACTAAGCATGAAGTAATATTTTGGAATGAGGCGAGTGAATTACTGTACGGCTATTCAAGAGAAGAAGCTCTTGGAAAAAAACATAGTGATTTACTCCGGCCCGATTTATCACCAATTGATTGCTGTGAACCTCGAACTTCTCTGGCTCCCGGTGAAATTGGAGTATACCACAAAGACGGCTCAATTATTCCTGTATATTCAAGCCATATGACGCTGAAAAATATTCAGAGCGAAGAGGAGATGTACTGCTTTGATATTGATCTCACCGCATTAAAAATGGCACAGGAACAGCAGTCTATCCTTCAGGACAAGCTTGAACGTGCTGAGAGAATGGAATCGCTCGGTATTTTAGCAGGAGGAGTTGCGCACGATTTAAATAACATGCTCGGTCCGATGGTCGGTTACAGTGATTTACTCCTTGCCAAAATGGGTCCGGAAAGTCCTTACCGCAAACAAATTCAACGTATTGGTAAATCGGCTCAGGATGCCGCCGATGTAATTCAGGATCTGCTTACCCTGGCACGTCGAGGTCGCTATGAGATTATTCCGACTGACTTGAACGTAGTTATTAGAGATTATCTTGATTCACCCTCATTCCAGCAATTATCAGAGAACCGAAAGGATATTCAACTGAATCTGGAGCTTGAGGAAAACCCTCCAATAATCATGGGGTCGTCTCCACACCTGGCAAAAATCATTATGAACTTGGTTGTCAATTCGTACGACGCTATGGGCGATGGCGGTACGTTGTTAATTAAAACTGAAATTCGTCGGCTTGATAGTTTGTTAAGTGGTTACGATAAGATAGAATCCGGTGAGTACATTATCTTTAGAGTAGTAGATACCGGTTCGGGAATTTCCGAAGATGATATGGGTAAAATTTTTGAACCGTACTATTCAAAAAAGAAAATGGGAACGTCAGGGAGCGGATTAGGGCTCGCGGTCGTTTATGGAATTGTGAAAGATCATAATGGTTACTATGATGTCTTTTCGACACCCGGACAGGGGACCGAGTTTCTGTTTTACCTTCCTGCGACTGATAGAAACACCGGGGGCATTGAAGAAAGTTCCTCCGATTATCGCGGCAGTGAATCGGTTTTGATAATCGACGACAATGAAGAGCAGCGGCAAATCAGCCACGATTTATTACAAAGCCTTGGCTATGATGTAAATGTGTCGGTCAACGGTACCGAGGGTGTTGAATATATCTCCGAGAATGAAGTTGATATTATACTGATAGATATGATAATGGAAAAAGACTACGATGGGCTAGATGCATATCGGGATATTTTAAAATTACATCCGGGGCAAAAAGCAATTATCATAAGCGGTTTTTCTGCTACTGACCGCGTCAATGAAATGCAGGGATTAGGGGCAGGAGAATATGTTAGAAAGCCGTTTACCTTAGAAAGTATTGGCCAAGCGGTGAGAAATGAACTCGAACGAAGTCCCCAAACAGCTTTGATTGATTGATGCTTATAACCCTAATTCCTTAATTTCAATTTCAAAACGAGACGGTTTCAATCTTATCAGCCACCCTTCCCCATATGGATCTTCGAGCATTTTCGAAGGATCCTCGACAATGCTGGTATTGACCTCGACAATGGTGCCGGTTAGCGGTGACAAAACTGTATGCGCTCGTAAATCCGAAGAAAATAATTCCAGATATACGCTGCCCTGCCTCAGTTTATCGCCGACTGAGGGTAGAAAAATATTTTGAATTTTACCAACCGTGTGAAGGAATGAACGCTCAATCCCCAGCCGCACTAAGCCGCCCTCCTCAACCATCAACCAAATATGATCGCCGATAGTCTTGAGCCTGCTATTTGCTTGAGAATGGGCGTGATCGGAGGCTTCTCCCTTTGCTTCCGCCTTTCCCCTGGCAAGCTTCTCCGCCCGCCTGACAACTGTTTGAAGTTCTGAGCGGGTGAATGGTTTTGCAATATAATCAAAAGCTCCGAGCTGGGTGGCTTGTAGAGCGGTGTTAATAGTTGCATAGCCGGTAACCATTATTATTGGAATTTGAGGATGTTTTTCTTTCACTATTTTCATTAGTTCGAGTCCATCGATTTCCGGCATCATCAAATCAGTTAGAATAATATCGGGCGGGTTGGAATTAATCGCCTCTAATGCAACAGGAGCCGATAATACGGTTTTGATGGTGTAATCCTCTTTTCTCAGGTGCTTGACTACACTATCAAGCACTATCTGTTCATCATCGATAACAAGGACTTGTAATTTTCTACCCATATCAACCTCCGGTTGTTATGAACAACTGTGTTTTTTATTCCGATGCGGCTGGCAGCACAATTCTGAATACGGCGCCGCCGCCTTCGTGAGTGTCGACCTCAATAACTCCATGGTGCCTTTCAATAATTCCCCAACTGACAGCCAGCCCCAGTCCGTTAGTCCCCTTTGTGGAGAAAAACGGCTCAAATATTTTGTCAATTAAATTTTCCGGTATACCGGGACCAGTATCCGCCACAGAGATAATACATTTATCCTGTGCCCGCTCATACTCCGTTGAAAGAATAATCTCACCCTGCCCCTTCATGGCATCAACTGCGTTGACCATTAAATTGAGTATCACCTGACGCAATTGCTGACTGTCGCATTTAACATGAGGAATATCATCGGCCATTCTTTCGCGCAAAACAATATTTCTAAACTGCGGTAGCTTGCGTACCAAGATCAGGGTATTTGAGACGATATCATTGGGCAATACATTCTTCAGTAACGGTTTTTCCTGCCGGGCGAAGTCAAGAAGATTGCGCACGATATCCCGGCAGCGTAAAGTTTCTCGTATAATGACATGAATATCGCTGCCATAGGGACTATCTTTTCCCAAGTCCTCAAGCAGGTTCTCGGCATAGGCGAGAACTCCGGTCAAGGGGTTATTAATCTCGTGAGCGACTCCGGCGGCCAACTTTCCGACAGCGGCCAGTTTAACCGCTTGAGCCAATTGATCGCTGAGTTCTAACTCCTGAGTTATATCTCGGGAAATAGTACAGACTCCAATTGTTTTCCCTCGATAATCCAAGAGGGGAAAACGAACAGTGCTGTAATGCCTCTGTCGGCCATCTATTATAAATACTTCATCATAGGAAATATCGCGATTGGCTTTAATAGCCTCGCAGTCATGTTTGAATATCATTGATGCGGTTTTTTCGTCAAGTAAATCAATAGGGCGTTTGTCAATAAAATCATCCGGCTCAAGATTAAATGCCGCGGCACAGGCTGGATTGACGATAATATATTTACCCTCAACGTCCTTAATAGAAATCCAGTCTTTAGCTGAATCGATAAAGCTTTTAAAACGGACCTCGGCACTTTCAATCTCCCGATGCAGCCTCACCTGCTCGGTAATTTTATGCCAGGTACCGACAATTGCCTCAATCTCAAGATTTTGGTTGAGAATAGGAGTGAAGGTTTCCTCCCAATAAACTTCTTCGGGTTTTAGGTTTTGCCAGATTATCGACCGAGGCCGTCCGGTTTCGAGGACCTCTTCGAGAAGCGGAGATGTTACACTTTTTCCTATGGCCAGTTCGGTTTCGCCTAAAAGATCGTCATAAAACTGTCCGATAGCCTTGGAGCGCGAAATTTTTGTGTAGCGGGAAAAACTGTCGTTTACACGAAGTACCCTCTTATTAGCATCAATGACGACAACAAGTTCCGGAATCGTATCAAAAAGACTCTGAAGAAAAAGTCGCTCCCGCTCAATTTTCTTTTCAAGAGTCGTCACTTCATTGAGTTTATTCCCCAATTCCTCGCGGGCGTTGGCCAAATCCCAGAAGATATGAGCAAAGGTATGATCTATCAGCCGCATTCCCGGAGGAATTATTTTGTAAAGCTGGTTAAGAATATTGTCCTGTCCGGTAAGCTCGATCACCAGTTCTATACCTTCGAGAGCCAACGCTTCACTCATATCAGAGCAGGTATGGATACCGAGTTTGCGGGCCAGACAAAGACCTCGAGCATTTGCATCGGGATCGACGACGCACTCGATGGAAAGCGTTAATTCTTTGAGAAAAGCGCTCGCAGCCAGCTCAATAATCGCCCGGCAGCCTTTTCCTCCTCCGATTATTACGGTTTTCATCCGACCGTTCCTTTTAGCGTTATCCTTTTTCTCTAACGAGGGAAATCTTTATTCAGCATCACGCGATAATCATCCAGAAGTTGTTTTATTGTTGAATAAGTTCCTCTCGGGCGTACCGCGAAATGCATCAGGATATCCGAGAGACTGTCCGGTATATATGGGTACAGTTTTTTCAGATTCATAATGCGATATTCATAAAAGGCCGAGGCATCATCCGCTTCTAAAGTTGACTTTACCGAATCGGTAAAGTCATCACTGCGCATAATCAACTTGAACGAGTTTATTCCCTTGCCGACAGCATAATTGAGAATGTTTCCCATACTCCAGACATCGAAGTCAGCAACGTGCTGTTTTAAATCAAAATCAATCCATCGGTACTTGCCGGTATCACGCTCAATAATTATATGATCGTTGCGGATATCTCCATGACAAAGGTTGTTTTCATGCAAATGCTGGATGGCTTCCATTGTGCCTATTAGATTATACAAAATATCAGGCAAGTCTTCAGTAAAATATTCCCGGTGGCTTTTATCGATTGAGTAAATATGCTGGAAGATAGTTTTACCTCGGATAAAATCGATGACGCGGGTGTTGTTGTCAAATTCATCAAGAATTGTATAGCCCTGCATGAAACGCCGGTCACCTTTGACCAACTCAAGAACATCGGCTTCTTTCTCCGGGCTGCGATAACAATGAATTTTGAAGACTCCGATATGTACGTTGAAATCCTCATGAAAAACTGTTTTGATAATTTTCTTTTTGCCTGTTTCAAGTTCTATGGCACTGAAAACCCAGTACTTGGGCTGATCGGCAATTCCGAACCGTGTTTCGTACTGATTACCTTCAATAACAAAATCTCTGCCGTCAAGGCGCAACACCTGTCCCCGCAAGATTTTCATCGGTTCGGAAGTATTCGTGATGATTTTAGGAAGATGAACAATTGGCCAGGAAGTCAATTCCTCAATACGTTTTTGCAATGTTTCAAGCTCATTCATGTAAGTTGGCTTTATTAGTGTTTCCACAGAATTGTACGGCCTCAGCCGTTTATTCAATTATATGAAATGAAACATTTAAAAAAAAGTTGAATCTAATCTCAATTTAACCATCCGATAGTACTATACGTCTAAAGCTGTCTGGATCGGTATTACCTTCGGTACTTATAACTAATATACGAGTCGAGCCGTTGATTTGCAGGTAATCGCGCGCATCTTTCAAATCGGGAGCTCGAAGAAGAGCCAACAACCCAGCCAAACCGGCGGCACCGGATTCCCCGGAGATAATACGAGCATCGCCTCCTTCAGGGTAATAATAAAGTTTCATGGCGTCTTTGGCATACTCATCAGAGATAGCGATAAACAGGTCGAGAGTGTTTTTTAGAATTGGCCAGGCTGTGATTGAGGGAGAACCGCAATTTAACCCGGCCATGATATTGTTTGGGATTTTTGTATAATCACCATAGGCAGTATCAGCTATTAATTCCCAGTTATTAGCCCGGGCCCGTTCATCCGCGACTTGGACGGTCTCATCATAGCTCCCTTTAACAATCCTGACTTCGGCTCCTTCATTTTCAATATTTTTTATTCGATCCGGAACAGTCGCCTCCGGCATGAAAATAACCGCCTTTTGGCCGTACTGTTTGGCCATCCAGGCTACAGCCCGGCCATGATTTCCGTCGGTTGCGGTACAAAATGTAATACTTCCCGAAGGAGGGCGGTTTTCTCGGGAATAGTATTGTGTTCTATCTACCAGTCCATTGTCAGCCAGATGACGAAAGATGGCGTACGAGGCGCCTAAACATTTAAATGCTTTAAGACCTAAACGTGCAGATTCATCCTTAATATATAGAGTCCGTAATCCAAGTTGCTGCGCAAGCCTTTGCCGGTAGAAGAGCGGCGTGATAGAATAACCTGGCAAAGAATTATGAAAAGTTGAAATATCATTACAAAAAAACGGGTCGTATTTATCGGGAAGTATGTCATAATCCGGGTTTTTAAATCTATTAATTTCGAACATGTTCATAGAGCATTTAGACCATTATTCATACTTAGTTAAGTGAAAAAGAAAACATCAAAACCGTTGTTACGTAATAACATTGGTCACTTGCATAACTGTGCAACTTTTGACCAATTGGGTCAAGTAATTTCTTTTGATACCGAATAATAAACAAATGAACAGTTGTTGTGTTTTTTAATTTCGGTAAAAACTAAGAAGAATAAATGGGGAATAGATTTACTAACTACCGAATTTTCAGCGTGTGATATTTGACTTGGCATGGTAAAAGAGCACCAATTCATACGTTGTCGGTGAAGGAAAGGAAGTTGCTATGAAACGATTACATCTATTTGGAATTATGGCGGTTATACTGCTCGCGAGTTTCTCTGTGAGCGCATTGGCCGGTGATAAACCTGATTTTGATGTACAGTGGTATGGTTATTTTAAACTCGATGGGGCCTATGACCAGAATTTAACAAGTCATGGAAATTTCGCTCTTTGGGTAAAGCCACAGTCACTTGACAAAGACGATGCTCAATTTAATATGACCGCAAATCAAACCCGTCTTGGACTAAAAGCAACCGGTACCGGTTATGGTGAGTATAAGGTCAACGGAAAACTCGAATTTGATTTATATGGTGGAGTTTCCGGTGCGACAGTAGCCCAAAATAAGGCTATGCTGCAATTGCGTCATGCTTATTTTACTCTCGAAAAAGGTAATATGAAATTATTGGCTGGCCAGAGCTGGGATTTGATCTCGCCCCTGAATGCCTCTACCCTTAATTATCCGGTCCTTTGGGGTTGCGGAAACTTTGGCTATCGGCGCCCGCAGATATCCCTGTTTTATACCGCTCCTGCCGGAGATAATACTAAGGTCATAATGTCCGGCGGTTTATTCCGTACCATCGGAACCGATTTAACTCCTACTTTTTCACTGGCTACTGGTGAAGGTAGCGAAGGCTCGGATGACGGTACTGATGCTGCCATACCTTCCTTCCAGGGGCGTTTTGATGTTCAGCACAAATCTGCCACCGGTACTGCCGTACGGGCAGGATTTTCAGGTTTATGGGGTCAGTTGAGAGCCGAAACTAATTTGGGCAACTACGAGACCTACGAAAGCTGGGCGGCCAATGGATTCCTCCAGTTCAACCATAGTTCCGGCTTTGGATTCAACGGCGAATTCTATACTGGTTCCAATCTTAGTTCATACTTCGGTGCCATTCTCAACGGAAGCACCATTGAAGGCGTCAACTCAACTGGCGGCTATGGCTCAATGTGGTTCAAAGCATCTAAAAATGTGAAATTTACAACTGGTGCTGGTGTTGATAAGGTCAAAAATGAAGATATCGGTAGCGGAGCTCGCAGCCAGAATCGCTGTGTGTTTGGCAATGTAAAATATGCTATCGTTTCATATGTTACTCTGGGATTAGAAGTTTCATCCTGGGAAACACAATATAAAGATGGTGAAGCCGCAAGTAACTTGCGCGTGCAAACCTCATTTATCCTGAATTTCTAATGAGGTATCTTTTTAAGGAGGAAGTGCGAATGTTTAACAGAAAAAGTATTCTAGCAGTGCTTTTGATTGGTCTCTTCTTGGCCGCGACAGCTTATTGTGGTGAAACAGTAAAGATTGGTCTAAATTACCCAAAGACAGGCCCTTACAGCGTTCAGGGTCAGGACCAGTTCCAAGCCGCACAGATGGCTGTTGATGAAATCAACGCCTCTGGTGGTATTATGGGAAACCAGGTTGAGATAGTTTGGAAAGACAGTAAATCCAAACCCGATATCACCCGCCAAAATGTCACCGATTTGATTGAAACCAATAATGTGAAAATGGTCTTTGGCGGTTCCTCAAGTGCGGTAGCTATTGCCGCCGGAGATATCTGCCAGGAAAAAGGCATTCCTTTTTTCGGGACTTTGACTTATTCAACAGCTACAACCGGCAAAAGCGCTCATCGCTTTTCATTTAGAGAGTGCTACAATGCCTGGATGGCCGCCAAGGCTATCGGCGGATTTTTAAAAGAAAACTATGCCGGTAAGAAATATATGTACATTACCGCCGATTATACCTGGGGATGGTCCACAGAAGAATCGGTTCGTAAAATTACCGGGACTGAGGATGTCTCAACACATAAGGGCGTTCTTACACCAATGGGCACGACCGACTTCAATAAGCAGTTGAGTTTGGCCAAGATGGTTAAGCCCGATGTTCTGGTGCTGGTTCTTTTTGGTAAGGATATGTCCAACGCCATTCGTCAAGCGACGACCATGGGACTCAAGAATAGTTGCCAGATAATTGTACCTAATCTGACTTTAGGTATGGCTGAAGGCGGCGGTTCAAAAGTAATGGAAGGTGTCATAGGCGCATTGCCTTGGTGCTGGCAGGTTCCTTATAAATACAACTACCCGCGTGGTCAGAAGTTTGTTGAAGATTATGCGGCCAAATACAATCGTTATCCGAGCACTTCAGGAGCGTCGGCTTATACTATTATGTATGAGTATAAGAACGCGGTCGAGCGGGCCAAATCATTTAATGGCACTAAAATTGTGATGGCTCTTGAAGGGCATTCGTACGAGCTTCTCAAGGATAAACAGACGTGGCGCAACTTTGATCATCAGTCGGTTCAAACCGTTTACGCGGTTCAGTGTAAAGCCAATATTGATGTTCTCAAAGACAAGTTCCATCTTGACTATTTTGAGATTCTCAGCAGCATTGATGGCAAATCAGCCGTTCGTACCAAAGCTGAATGGGATGCTGTTCGCCTGGCGAATAACAAACCTGTCAAGTTAGAAGATCTGGTTGAAGCTAACTAAATGAATACCTGAGTTTAAATTCCGGCCGGTTTTATCCGGTCGGAATTAATTCGTGTATATTCTGTAATGGAGCGATAGAAAAGCATGGCTTCATTATTAAGGAGACGACGATGTTCAAATGGAATATCCGCAACCAGATTCTTTCAACCGGAATCCTTGCGTTTCTAGTTGTGGTAGCAGTCATATATAGTTTTTACAACTTCAGTACAGCTCAGTTTATTGAAAGCACGGATAGCATAATAGAGCTATCAGGAAAACAGTACACCAGTGAACTCTCTGACTTGTTTCAATCTCAATCCGGTGAATTTAAAAACTGGATAAAAGATGATGTTTATGGCCTGGCAATAGAGTTTGAAACGACCAGTGAATTTCACAATGAATTTGTAAAACGCCTTAGCAACTCCAATGGTTTCGCGACAATGATGCTAATTGATAATAACGGGAGGATTATCGAGATAGCTGGTGCGAAAGGGTTGGGAGGCTCGGTCGCCGGACTTAAGGGGCAAATGCTTTCGGATTTCGATCAACTTCGTCACAACAAGAGTGATGCGGTTGTGTTTTTGGAAAGCAAACTAATGCCGCAAATAAATAACGGCTTAATAGAAAGCTATGTTTTTTATCACCCTGCCGTTTCTTCCGACAATAAGCAAAACGGAGCTTATATTGCTTATACTGATTGGAATAGGGTTATAGGCGAGGTTGAAAACTGCGCAAGCAATTTGGGAGAAATAGGTTTAAAAGAAACTCGCGTTATGTTTGCTTTCCAAAAATCGGGAAATGTTCCTATACATACCAGTTTCGACAAAGCGGATTTTCCGGAAAATAAAACTAATCTGCTTGTGGCTTGGAGTAATACCGCCCAAAATAATGTGGTTGGTGAAGTGGATATTGATGGCATGCAGATGTTATCGGGCATGAATGTCATTGAAGCACCGTCTATATCCTCGGCTGAGGCTGAATCCCCGATATTGATTACCGCTATAGATGAATCGGCTGTCACCCAGAATATCAACAGCATGGTTCTGAAAATTGTCATTTGGGCTATTTTGGGTACTATGATAGCGTTAGGCGCCAGTTATTATGTTGCCCGCAGTATTTCAGCCCGTATTTCTCAAATTGGACAAATCGCTGAAGAAATAGCGATGGGTGATATAGACCATGATATCAATATCAAGTCAAACGATGAAGTAGGTCAATTAGGGAAATCATTTAACAAGCTAATCATGTATATGAATTCCCTGGCTGAGGCTGCTAAAGATATTGCCGACAATAATTTGACGGTAAGCATTACTCCCCGGAGTGAATCTGACGCACTTGGTAACTCATTTAAGACTATGGTCTCCAATTTGACTGATATTGTCGGGCATATTTCAAAGAATGCTAATTCAGTGGTAACCGCCGCAACCGAAATCAGTTCATCATCCGATGAAATGGCAAAAGGGGCGCGGGGTCAAACGGAAATGGCAACTCAAATATCGGCTGCCATTGAAGAGATGACCGCAACCATTGTAGAATCGTCTACTCATGCCAATGATGCCAGAGAGTTGGCTGAAAACGCCTCTACAACTGCCGCTAGTGGACAGACTATCGTTGGTGCCACCATTAAAGGTATGTTGATGATCGCGGATTCGGCCGCGGATTCATCAATGATAGTCAACGAGCTTGCGTCAGCTTCGGATAAAATTGGTGAGATTATAAGCGTCATTGACGATATTGCCGATCAAACCAATCTGTTGGCCTTAAACGCTGCCATTGAAGCAGCCCGTGCTGGTGAACAAGGCCGGGGTTTTGCTGTTGTAGCTGATGAAGTCAGAAAACTGGCCGAGAGAACCGGGAAGGCAACCGGCGAAATAACGGAAATGATAAAAGGCATTCAGGAAGATTCAGCCCGTGCCGTTGAGTCAATGGAAGATGCCGGTAAGTTAGTTGAAGAAGGCAAAGGAAAAGCCGATGAGGCTGGTAATAGTTTGAATGAAATTAATTCTATATCAGCCAGAGTCATGGAAATGATAGCTCAGATTGCGACCGCTTCCGGTGAGCAATCCGCTGCCGCCGAGCAGATTTCAAGGAATATGGTTGAAATCGCTACTGTCAGTCAGCAAACAGCGTCAGGTGCCGCTCAATCAGCATCTGCTGCAGAGGATTTAAACAAGCAGGCTGAAGGACTAAAAGAGATCGTTGAGCGGTTTAAGATAAACGCGTAGAGATATCGTTAAAGCGAGAATAAAAAAGGACGCGCCTATTGGGGAGCGTCCTTTTTTCATATCTCGATAGTGTTATTCTATCAGTTAAAAAGATGCATCAGTTTACTGACCAGGCGCATTTCAATATCCCGGCGTCTCCCCCGCCAATTTGAGATTGTTCCTGAATCAAGGGTTGATTGAGATAAATCATATTCAATAACGCGCTTCTTAAAGTCTTCGATAATTTCATCATTGGTAATTATCGCTATAATCTCCTGCTCAAACGCATAGCTGAAATAATCAAAATTGCACGACCCAATCACAAGATACTTGTTATCGATAAGCATAGACTTCAAGTGCAGCATCCGCTGTTCATACATCTGCAGAGTAAATTTGCTCCGCTTGGATTCCCACTGTATAAACTCCTTGAGAGTCTTCTTGTTATTCATCGAGGGGCTAATAATTGTCACGGAAACATTTCTCCCGGACGCTTCATGCAAATACTCCGTGAATGGATGGCATAGATAGGGACTGTGAACGATTATTGAGTCCGAGGCTTGATTTATTATATCAATAAACGGGCGGTAAAGCTGTTCATTGTTGGTGCCGTCCAGGGAAATGAACGTTATGTCATCAAGGTCGAGCTGACCTTTGAAATGTTTCTGTTTACAAGAGATTTGGAAATCCCGGGCGAAAAACTCGGTGGCTTCGTCACTTTCGACTCTCATCATCATATCATGCCAGGCAAAATTGTGTTCGCTGAAATTGATTCCCCCGATATAGCAAATGGAATCATCCACGATTATAATTTTTTTGTGATTGCGATGAGGGATATGGCAATAGAGAAAACCGAACGGATTGACAAAAGTAACTTCAACACCGTTCGAGTTTAAATGATCTATCATCTGTTTGGTCGCGGATACTTCCTGCCTGAGTTCAGCCTTGAATAAACTAAGGGGCGAGTATATCCATGTGTCGTTTATTATATGCCTGGTATAGCTATCTACAATTATCCGTTTATCCGGAGCTTTTGAGTTTATCATTGATTCGGATAGATCAAGTCCAACCGAATCACCCTCAAAAGAAAGGGTCTGGATATAGACCCGCTTTTTGGCTGCGAGAATTTCCGGTTTTAATTTTTTCCAGAAGGCATCGGAATCTATGAGTAATTCGAGTTTCACCTGAGTTTGTTCAGCCGATAAATACGACCTACATGCCTTTCACTATCTTGCGGTAAATCAGGGACCATTCATCGACCGTCGTTGTCGGAGCGCCGAATAGCTTATTTGCCTCATCGGGAGATGTCTCTACCTCGTCATCTCCGTGCTTATCAAAAAACCCCATTAGTTTTACTGCCGATTTGAGCATTTTATTGCTTGAAAACAGAGTCGAGAACTTAGCCAGCCAGAGCGGCAGTTGATCGATTGTTATATTCGGGTGACAGGTAGATAGAAATCGGCGCAGAGCTTCGGGGAGAGGCATCGGCTCCGGGCCGAATATTGTCAGTATTTTATTGTCGGCTTTGTCCGACATAAAACATTGTGATACAATATTGGCGTAATCAGTCACGGCCAGAAAATAAAATGAGGTCTTCCCCGATCCAACATATACCGCCTTACTATCTTTCATAAATAGTGGTAATGATTCACAAAACCAACTGGGTTTCAGGATTGTATAGGTCAACCCGGATGAGATTAAATCAAGTTCGGCTTCATACTTTACATGCTGGGTAATAAAATGTGAATGCCTTTTATCAGCCAGAGAGTGGCTAATTTGGACGACTTTACTAATTCCGGCTTGTTTGGCCGCAGTATATATATTTTTGGACCCCTCAAGCTCTATCCGCGTGTATTCGTCATCGTTAGGCCCGCCCTTGAGGTTGATATAAACCGCTTCGCATCCATCCATAGCCCGCTTGAGGCTCTCGATGTCTCCGACGTCTCCCTCGGCAAAATCGGTGTGGTCTCCGAAAAAATCTCGGGCTCGAGGTTCATCGGTTGTGAAAATACGGACCGGAAGGTCGTTACTCAGAAGATGAACTACCACCGGGCGCCCAAGCATACCGGTCCCGCCGACAACCAGAATCTTTCCCATGACTTCCTCCTCGCGCGGTTAAGTAGTCGCATTATACAGAGACTGATTGTAAAAAAACCACATAAAACAAAGGCGGAGCCTGTTGTAAGCTGTCGCGTAGATGCCCCGTCTTTTTTATTCATGAGATTAATTCTGTACCCGTACTGCTTAGGCCTTTGGCCCTACTTGCATTAGGACCTTCGGCCTTCACCTGCTCCACAGGCGTTGCCTGTTAGAAGCACCCTTCGCACCTTTCCGTCATACCCGCGCACGCGGGTATCCAGTGGTGAGCTTGACCAACCTTCGTTCTGCCCCACATAAATGTGGGATTAAGATCGCATATGTCACTTAGTTCCAACGCGCTCTAAAGATTCCCGACTCGCTTCGCTCTCGGGAATGACAAGGGTTAGGTTTGAAAATGGGTTCACCCGTCTGCGACGAGTACCATGGCGTTTTCCACTTAAGAATGGCTTCACCCGTCTACGACGAGTACTTCGCGTTTTTCATATTAACGTATTGTCTCTAAAGCTAATTTCCACGAAAAATGACCTATGCGCATACAAGACAAGAGATTACAGCGAATTGGGTTTGCTTGCTCATTTTTAGGGTTTTGTTTTTTTGAATTAAGACTTAACGGTTCAGAGGATAGATATCGCCTATTTGAAATGGTTGAATTCATTGGTATCCCTTAATTGTGGCGTTTATTAAGTGACCGTATCCGGGATTAGTAGTATATTGGTAGTGAAAGTGCAAGTTTGGGCCATGGCCGCCCACAAAATCTTACATCTTAAAACTTAAGTATTAAGAATTTGCCAGTGAATACAATGCATCCTATTACTATTTACAGTTAAATATTGATATTTGTGAATTTAAGAAAACACTTGCTATTTGGAGGGGAATTAAGAGGTTTGACAGACTGTTTCTTAGATTATAAACATCACTTTACAAACAACTGGCGCAAGGAACCGGGCCGTTTTTCATAGTATAGTTGATTAGATAAACAGCGTCAGCCATATTGGTACCGGCATCACAATTAACATCTCCAGCTTCAATTGGAATCGGTGCCGGACCGCCTTTAAACGCCCAATTAATAATATATGTGGCATCACCAGCATTAACCTCTCCGTCGCAATTAGTATCACCGCATTTCATAATTCCATGCTCATACCAGATATCCCGCATTGCCTTGAAATGATTATTTGAAGGCGTTTGAAACCATGCTTGCCAGAACTCTGATATATTGTCAGGTGGAGCGCCATCTACGTTCCGATTTAACAACACATCCATAATATTCGTATATCCATCACATAAGGAATCGCCGACGGCATCTGGATTCTGTGGATTTTGATGTGGCCAAATATTTGGTGGCCATTGATATGTGCTGTAATCGTCTAAAGTGCTTTCATAATCATAAATATCCCACAGTATTCCGGCAACTGCACATTCGTTTTCATGTCCATAATTATTACCGGAAAATTGTCGTATATTATTAAATCTGTATTCGCCATTCTCTAAATTGAACGAATGGAAATTATAGAATCCAGGCTCAAAGTTAATTTGATACTCGCTATTGCGTAATATGCCGGAAAAGAAATGTGCAAATCCTTCAGATGCGGCTAATTCTGGATTAATTATATCAAGCCAACCATGACTCCCACCACCACCATCAAAAAAATTACACATATCCTCAATATAGTGTCCATATTCATGGTAGATGATATCATCATCATACGTATCGGGAAAAGCAAGCTGTGCAGAGTCGTAATTCTCAATATGTATAAATTCTAAGCCCGGTTGATAATAAGATCTTAGGGTGTCGTTATGATCGTCGTAGACAACTTGAATAGCATTGAGATTAATACTGGCAGTTGTATCCCAATAATCATGCGCGTCCTTGACAGCGTTGATAACAAAAAACATACCGCTTGAACTAGTATCAGCTATAAATGTCGTGTCGTGAATTCCGCTTGCCATGTTATTTTGTACCTCAGTTTGGATCAATAGCGTATCACCATTATATTCCTCTGTGTAATATGCCGTTTCATTTACGGCTTTTATCTTAAAATAGATATCTAAAGAATCATCAAACCACCCATCATCATTTTCAACAGGATCAAAACTAAAGTAACCACTATCATCTGTACTTGTGACTCCTAACGAATCATCCCAATATGTATCCTCATCGAACATTTCCACTCTAATATTGCGCATAGGCACCTGATAGTTACCGGAAGCTGTTTTCTCATAATATAACAATTGACCTGAATAAATTATGTTGTTTGAAATCGTAAAACAATGAGGTCCATCCCAATTCGGTTCGAACATATTCACACCTAAGCTATCAGACCATCCCCAAGTTCCAGAAGAACCATACTTGCAAGAGTCAAGACAGATTGTTTTTCCTGCGGAAGACATATCAAACGGACCGATTGTTATTGTATATGCGACTTCATCAAAATAAGGTGGTAAACCGTCATTGTACCAATTGAATCCACTATAACCAGATGTATCACTCCCAATACCATCAGCACTAAAACTCCTGATTTCATAAAAGAAATCAAACATATCATCCCAACCATGGCTGAGTGTATCAGGGGAAAAGCTATTCCAATCGGCATCGTCATCAGAGTAGACTCGAAATCCATTCGCGATTGCATAATATCTAGTACTTGATGGATTATTCATACGCAGATAAAAAGTAATCGGCACTCCTAATGCCAATACACCGGGTGCGGCTAAACCTTCCACATGATCAAGCGAGAAGCCATCAAGTGACTTGGGGGATAGTTTCTCATCTAATACTCCTTGAGTATCCTCTATTTCTGGTAAACTGTCATTGGGTGTTTCCTTCTTCTGTTCCCAGGGGGCGGGAGACGTTGCTTCTGGCTTTATTCCGACATCAAGTAACTGGTAAATATCACCTAAAGAAATATCCATAATATAACAGGTACTGCAAATATCAGTTTTATTTGATTCTGATATTACACCCAGTATGTTTTTAGCCGATTCACGTAGTTTATCATTTTTTAGATCAATTAGAACATTGTATTTGATATCCAATTGCTCTACCGTTAATGTATCACGATCTGGATGACTGGGTTTTTTGAGCAGATCTGGACTTCGTGCTACAATAGAATTGGCAGGGTATCTATCGATGAATGGAATATAGAATTTTTCATGATATTCTACCTTATCATCTGTTGTGATAAAAGTACGTAATACTCTTGCAGAGAATACTCCACACCAAGCAACTATCTCCACTGCAATTGTATCATTATCTGGAATTGATAACTCGATTTTCCTGGTTGCAGTTAGGTTCTCATCAAACTCTGTTTCCCAGCTTGTAAAGCTAACCGTATCATCTCTTGCTCGAAATTGATATACAAACGCAGTAATTTTACCTGTTTTATTGCCGCGATCATGTCCCGGCTTAGGACCATAAATTACTTTAAATGTAATCGGGACATTCTTTTGCAGCGGTCCGACCAATTCAAAGGTAGCATCAATCGGTTGTGGGATTCGGGGTTGTGATGCATGGCATATGGTAGATATACCGAAAAGTACCATCATTCCCAGTACCAGCACAATCGTTTTGCTTGTTTTATACATATTTCATCCTCCTTGCATGTTTTACATTGAGCCCCTGATATATATTATACACCGATAGAATAGATTTCTTCCCATATTAGTTATAGACGTGGAATATTACAGGTATGTCAAATAAAACAGTAATTAGATTAATTATAATAGCAGGTTGTTATTACTTTGTGCAGCACCCAATGGGTACGAAATATTGTTGATCTACTACTTATTCATATCTAAAAAACTGGATAACATTATTCTGACTTATCTCATCCCAACCATGAATGCTTTAGTCCCGTACAGCTGGGGTCGGGGCACCCAATCCCTTGCTGTGAGAAAACCCCCCAAAAAAATAACGTTTTTAAGCTCTAAAATGACACTCTTTGAGATGGGTATGAAAAAACACCTGTTTTCTACTTTTTTCTCCCGCTAAGCTATCTATCTTCCAATGATTTAAAGTCTGATTTGCGTATAGATAACGCTTGACAGGCAAAGCTAATTTGTTATAATTATAGGCTCGAAATAAAAAACTGCAACGATTGGGTTTAGAAAATGAAAAGAACGTATCAGCCATCCAATCGGAAAATGGTCAACGACCATGGTTTCCGTGAACGGATGAGCTCAAAGGGTGGACGTCGCGTCCTGTCCCGCCGTAGGGCGAAAGGCAGAAAACGCTTGACCGTCCGTATTGGCCGTAAAAAATAGCGGTGGATAATCGGTTTCCGGCTGCTTGCCGACTGAAGAATAAAAACGATATTCAAGCCGTGTATGCCCGTCGGGATATTTCCCGAGGCAAGCGGCTTGTTTTTTACCGGTCAAAATCTCCGAATGAGGTTATTTTACCGGAGGCAAGATTTTGTTTTGTTGTTTCAAAGAAATGCGGGCATGCACCTAAAAGAAATCGAATAAAACGCGTTTTGCGGGATATAATAAGAAAGAACCGATACCGGATTACTTCCGGTTTTGATTATATTATCCGGGTTATTCCGGAAATGTTAACCGACAAGGTAAAACAGGACGATTTCCTTGCCGACTTTGAAGCCTATTATGGTTGGAAATAAGCACCGGCTATCCCCTATGGCCTGGTTGTTCTTGGGGTGTATCAAATTGTACCGCTTGTTCTTAAGCCCTCTCATGAGTATGTTCGCTCAATGCCGATTTTATCCAACCTGCTCCCAATACGGCCTTGATGCTATTTCCAAATATGGCGCCTTCAAAGGCGGCTGGATGACGATAAAGCGGGTTCTGAGATGTAATCCGCTGTTTCCGGGCGGTTGTGACCCGGTTGAATAGATTTTGTTTAAGAGGTTGTTGTGGATAAGAAAAATTTAATTGTTGTCGTAGCATGTGTTTTACTATTAGTCTTCTGGTCTAAGATTCTTGAGATAACCGGACTCTATACACCACCACCACCGGCTCCGGCTCAGACGACGTTAGTAGATTCCACTGGAGCGCCGATTCAATCTCAACCGATTGCGCCGGCAAGTTCTTCTCAAGCTCCTGCTGATATAGCAAGCACCCAGGAAATGGTTGTTTTCGACAGCACGTTTGAAACGAGAGAGATTGTTGTAACAACCCCAAAGTATGTCCTTAAGTTTACCAACCGAGGCGGTGGCATAAACAAGATTCTTCTTCGGGATTATTTTTATCACGACAGCGGTAACGTTGTCCTGGCCGAATCGGACCATATCGTTGTCCCTGATTTTGAGACCAGTGCTCGAGGCTACCGTGGCAGTAACAAGCAGTTTTCCACGACCGCAACAGACTTTGAGCTTAGTGCCGGAAGTTCTCCGAGGAAAATCAGCTACGTTCATGATAATGGAGCCGGTGGGCAAATAACGAAAACCTACACGATTTATCCTGACAAATATGACATCGGCTTTGAAATCACCGTCAATGGCATTGAGACGTTCGGGTTTGAACGGTCATATCAGGTGGTTTGGGATATTACCCCGAATCCGACCGAGAAAGATATCTCTGATGATTATGATAATTACTATCGTTCTGTAGCTCGGATGGGCGGCGAGTTTTACGAGTATGATGACTATGACAATAACAAGATGGATGAGTATAATGAAAGCCCCGTAACTGAATGGGCAGGACTGAGAACAAAATACTTTTCGATGCTTATGATTCCTCAGAGCCGAAACGGCATCGGCGTCATGGTAAAAGGAACCAAGCGTGAGGTTATAATTCAGGGTGATGAAGTTACAAGACGAGCTCTTACCACCGGTGTGAGTATGCAGATGGGCAATGCCGGCTCAATAACCGATTCCTTTTTAATCTATGCCGGACCGATTCATTATCAAAATCTCAAAGAGTATAATCTTGGCTTAGAAGACCTGACCTCTATGGGATGGGTAATTATTAAGCCGTTTTCAATAGGAATTATCTGGCTGCTGCCAAAATTGTATAACCTGGTTCCCAATTATGGTTTTGTTGTCCTGATTTTTGCCCTGCTTATCAAACTGATAACATTCCCGCTAAGCCGCAAACAGACGGCGGCCATGGGAAAGATGAAAGACTTGCAGCCGAAAATGAAGAAGCTGCAGGAGAAATTTAAAAACGATCCGAAAAAGCTTAATAAGGAAATGATGAAGCTGTATAAGGATGCCGGAGCCAATCCGCTATCAGGCTGCCTGCCGATGCTTCCTCAGATGCCGATCTTCTTTGCCCTGTTTACAGTTTTTAAAACTACAATAGAATTTCGCGGAGCTCATTTTATCGGGTATATCACTGACCTTTCGGTTGCGGATCCTTACTATATTCTACCGATAATCATGGCCTTGAGTATGTTTGTCCAGCAAAAGATGACCATGACTGACCCGAAGCACAAGATGATGGTCTATATGATGCCGCTGTTATTCGGCTATTTGTTCCACACCTTCCCGGTAGGCCTGGTGCTGTATTGGACCGGATTCAATATCCTGGCACTCGCAGAAACAATTCTCGTGAGGAAACAGCAGGCCAAAAAGGATGAGCAAAACCCGCAGGTAATGGATGCATGATGATACGATAGCGGCTATCGCGACGCCGACCGGGTCGGGAGGCATCGGAGTCATCCGGGTTTCAGGCCCTGATTCCCGCGATATCCTGAACAGTATCTTTGTACCACATAGCAAGAAATCTCGGCCGACTCCGTACCTTCTCAGAGTCGGCCATCTTATTGACAGTCACAAGGAAATCCTCGACGAGGTCATGACGGTTTTCATGCCGGGGCCGAAAAGTTATACCGGTGAAGATTTGGTTGAAATATACTGCCATGCCGGAGCGGTTGTTCTTCGGACAATTTTAAACCGAGTCCTCCAATTGAACTGTCGGCCGGCTGAAGCGGGCGAGTTCTCACAGCGACGATTTGTTAACAGCGGCGAAGATTTATCCCGGCTTGAAGGGGCGGCCGATATTGTAGCGGCCAAGACCGATCTGGCTTACCGCTTATCGCGCGAGCATCTTATTGGTAATTATGGAACATATATAAATAATATAAGACATAATATTGTTCGATTGCTGGCCGAAATTGAGGCCGATATTGATTTCCCCGACGAGGATTCGGTTGGTACTATCGGTCGGAAAATGCTCCATAAGCAGCTTGATTCTATTATTGAGGAGCTGTCAGCGCTCAACGATAGCTATCGGACCGGCCGGATTATCAGAGACGGCTATCGAGTAATCCTGCTGGGAGCTCCCAACGTTGGCAAGTCTTCTTTGTTTAATAAGCTTATCAAGCACACCAGGTCGCTGGTGACGCCGATTCCGGGAACGACCAGGGATTATATTTCGGAATGGATCGACATCGATGGGTTGCCGGTTGAACTGTATGATACCGCTGGTCTTAGGACTGGTCGGGGGCAAATAGAAAAAGCTGGAATAGCATTATCTAAAAAGATTATCAGCAAAGCCGATCTGATTCTCTATATCGAGGATATCAATAACCGCCCTAAACCGTTGGCAAAACTCAATCTTAAAAAGCATCAGCAGATGATTACGGTTTTGAACAAGGCGGATATCTGTAAGGCTCTGAAGTCATCGGAATTGGCCTGGGTAAAAAAGCTGGATAGCTCTCCCCTTTGCGTTATTTCCGCCAGGACCGGACGGGGTATTAAATCTTTACTTAGAGAGATTCACAAATTAGCCGGAGTCTCCGATTTAACAGAATCTATTGTTGTCACCTCGGAGAGGCATAAGAAGAAGATCGACTCCTGCCTGATTCACTTAAAGAATATCCGCAAGATTATCGATATGCCGGCCGAGATCGTCTCTCTGGAGCTTCGACAGGCTGCTGATACTATCGGAGAAATCACCGGTCACATCTACACGGAACAGATCCTCGATGAAATATTTGCCAATTTCTGTATTGGTAAGTGACAATTAGCATTATAGAGCATTGAATTCATTTGGATTATAGTCCTCACGCAGTGGGTAGCTCATGCCTTACTTTTTTTTACCCCTGACAAACCCATGAGATTCCTACGTCACTCAGCTCTACCGAGCCTCGCTCCTCTGAATGACACCGAGTTAAGTTTGTGATTTGAGTAATTGTATTTACTATTATATTTTAGAGGTTTTTTAATTTACCAAAAGTCCGTAGGTCAAAACCCCTGTGGTTTTGACATTCGCGCAATGCGCGATAAGTGTTGTCAAGACCACAGGGGTTTCGACCTACTAAATTTTAGAGCAGGAGAAGCCGCGTCGTACTAAGCATAGCTTATGATTACAATAGTATGGTCATCTACGCGATAGCTGAAAACAGGCTACGCCTGTTTCACGTGAAACAGGGCTAAGAATTATTATGACTATGGGTTGTGCAAGTGGTCGATTTCACCGAATAGAATATACTCTAGAAATCAATATTGACGGCGTACCATTAATGATATATATACAGGTTATCTATGGGAAATAGAGATTTTGATATATTGGTTGTCGGCGGCGGACATGCCGGGACCGAGGCGGTTCGAATGGCCAGCCGGATGAAAATGAAAACCGGCCTGGTAACGATGGACAAAGATAAACTGGCTTTAATGTCCTGCAATCCGGCTATTGGCGGAGTCGGTAAAGGTCACCTTGTGCGCGAAGTCGATGCTCTTGGCGGTATCATCGGCCAGGCGGCTGACTTCTCCGGAATTCAATTCAGGCGGCTTAATCTCTCAAAAGGCCCGGCCGTCAGGTCAACTCGGGTCCAATGCGACCGCCGGAGTCATTGCCGGTATGTTTCTGACTTTATAGCTTCTCTGCCGTACGTTGAAGTCATTGAAGATGAAGCGGTTGGGCTTCTAATAGAAAATAGAAAAGTCTGCGGACTCAAACTAAAAAACAAGAATAATATCACTGCCAAGGCCGTTATACTCTGTACTGGAACGTTTCTGGGTGGGCTTATTCATATCGGTAGTAAAAAAATTCAAGCCGGAAGGCGAGACGAACCGGCGGCGATTGGAATGACTGAGTCTCTGGAGAAGGCAGGGTTTGAAACGGCTCGACTAAAAACCGGGACTCCCCCGCGAATTGACGGGAATTCTATTGACTATTCAAAGACGGAGGAGCAACCCGGGCATGAGCCGGCTCCGGTGTTTTCACACTTCAAAAATGAATACCTCAAGATAGACAATAGCGCTCTTTGTTACCTAACGTATACAACTCCAGAAACAGCCAGTATAATTCATAGCAACCTCGATCGGGCACCGTTGTTCTCAGGGCAAATCGAGGGTACCGGTCCGAGATACTGTCCTTCTATTGAGGATAAAGTTACCCGATTTTCCGACAAGCCCAGACATCAGATATTTATCGAACCGGAAGGTACCGGGACTGACGAGATCTACTTAAATGGGTTTGCGACGTCACTTCCCGAAGACGTGCAACTATTAGCAGCGCAAACGATTATAGGCATGGAAGAATGCCGGATTACCCAGCCGGGATATGCTATTGAATATGATTTTGTACCGCCTAATCAACTACAGCAATCGCTGGAGGCGAAACATGTACAGGGCCTATTCATGGCCGGGCAGATAAACGGAACCTCCGGCTATGAGGAAGCGGCGGCGCAGGGGTTGATTAGCGGATTGAATGCTTCGTTATATATATTGAAAGAAAAACCCTGTGTTCCGGGTCGTCACGAGGCGTACATCGGAGTTATGCTCGATGATATAGTGATGCGTAATATTTCTGAACCGTATCGCATGTTTACCAGCCGAGCCGAATACCGTTTGGCCCTCCGGGAGGATAATGCGCTCGACCGTCTGTCCGGCTATGGAAAACAATACGGGATTTATAGCGAAGATGAGCTAACGGTAATAAATAAGTATGAGTCTGAAATTGCAGATATGCTCAAGTACCTCGAAGCAACACGGATTAAGAGCAGCCTTCTGAAACAGCAGTTCGATCTGCAGACCAAGCGGGGCAGCTTAAGTATGGCGGATATGATCTGTCGCCCGGACTTTAATCCCAATCTGCTTTATGAATTGCCGGATAACGGGTTAGCTGTAAACTTAGATGTGTTTGAAAAGGCGGCAATACTAATAAAGTATCGAGGGTATCTCGCTAAACAGGATCGAGAGATTGATCGAAATCGTAAGAATGAGTCAATTTCTATTCCTGATTCGATTGACTATAGTTCGTTTTCAGGACTAAAGACCGAGGCCATTGAGAAGCTCATACGATTCCACCCGACCACTCTGGGGCAGGCTTCACGTATTGAGGGAGTAACTCCATCTGACATAGCCGTCCTAACAATCCATTTGAAAAGAATTTCGGATACGAAATAAATTTATTCTTCCGTAAGCGACTTTAATCAAGTATAATACAACAGATGCCTAACTTTAGTATGGATATCGCCAGGTGAAAAATCACCCTAAGATTGCCGCGTCGCCCCTGTCAGGGCTCCTCGCAATGACTTTGTACGTCACATTAAGCGTTTGGTTGATAGGATGTTAGGCGGCGTAGATAAGGACGTGTTGGACACAGGAAAGTGACTAAAACCATGCGGTTTGACGTCCGGACTTACGGGGCATAAAGTTTGGTCAACTACGTATCCTCGCATTAAAACGCGGGATTAAGAGAATCTAACTCGCTATGTTCTCGTAAGATTTTCTAAACAGTTTAAAGCGCCCTTCCGGGCGTTTCACGTGAAACATAGGAGAGAGTCGTGAGAGAATTTAGTTCCGGAGAGTTGCTGGATAAATATGTGAGCAGGGAGAAGCTCGATCTGTATTTAAATGAGGTTGGGAAGGCGAATGCCAAGTTTTCACTTTACTCCAGAAATCTAACACGGAAAGATCTCGAACTGTTGGTTGCCGATTGCCTGATCCCTTTTGAGTTGGGCTGGTTGTCTGAAGAGAATGAGAAGATACTCGACATTGGCTCTGGATGGGGGCTTCCGGCTCTGATTTATTTGATGGCGAATAGGGAGCTCAATATTACTTTGGCAGAACGGTCCCGCAAGAAGGCTGATTTTCTGTCTTTGCTTCTTCATCGTCTCGAATTAAAAGCTACGGTACACGCTGATGATGTTCGAACTCTACCGCAGGATATGAAGTTTGACTTAATTCTATCACGTAGAGTCGCCTTCGAGGAAAAGCTCATTAAACAGATAAAAACGCTCTCGCACGATAAAACGATAATGATTTATTTTGGAACCGCCTTTCCAGGAAATTCCTTTGGGGAGTCGAAACTGGTTGAATACTCGATAGATAGCCTCGAATCCAGAACTATTGTAAGAGCTAATGTTTTTTAAAAGTTTTAGTTGCGAACGGTTTTACTATTTAATACTCTACTACTCTGACACGGACGTTAACGACAGCGAGGTATAATGGGAAAAATAATGGCGGTAGCCAACCAAAAGGGAGGTGTTGGTAAAACAACGACCGCAATCAACCTGTCATCGTGCCTGGCAGCAGCCGAGAAGAAAACTCTCATTGTTGATCTGGATCCTCAAGCAAATACATCGAGCGGACTGGGCTGCTATGCCAAGGATACCGATATCACAGCGTATGAAGTTTTAATTGGCAATGCCAGCGCAGCCGACGCCATTGTTTCTACGATGTTGCCGTACTTGTCGTTGCTTCCGTCGCATGTCCGTCTGGTCGGGGCCGAGGTTGAGTTGGTGCCGATGGTGGCCCGTGAGCACAAATTGAAAGAAGTATTAGCTCCCATACTATCTAATTATGAATATATTATTATCGACTGCCCGCCGTCCCTCGGGCTTCTCACGCTCAACACCCTCACTGCGGCTGACTCGGTTATTATACCAATACAATGTGAATACTATGCATTGGAGGGTATGGGGCAGTTATTGAACTCTATAAATCTGGTGCAGATGCATCTCAATCCCGAACTGCAGATTGAGGGAGTGCTTCTGACGATGTACGACGGACGTTTGAACCTTTCACGCCAGGTGGCCGAGGAAACACGCAAGTACTTTCCTGAAAAAGTTTATTCGACTGCGATTAACCGCAACGTTCGTTTATCTGAAGCGCCCTCGTTCGGCAAACCGATAATCCTGTATGATATTTTATCGACCGGGGCGCAAAACTATATTTCTCTGGCCAAGGAGATTATAAGTAATGGCTAAATTAGCATTGGGGCGAGGTCTCGACGCATTAATACCCACCTCACAAAAAAATGACAAAATTAATGGTTCACTAAAAACTCTTCCCCTTTCAAAAATAGCGCCGAACCCATTTCAACCACGGCGGGTATTTGACACAGAGAAGCTGAAAGAGCTGGCTGACTCCTTGAAAAAGCAGGGCGTGCTCCAGCCGATTTTAGTTAAACGTGACGGGGATGGTTACATACTCATTGCCGGCGAGCGCCGCTTCCGCGCCGCTAAACTGGTGAACATGGAAAGTGTACCAGCGTTGGTGATGAATGATATGGATGAGACTCGCATGCTGGAGCTGGCGTTGATCGAAAATATTCAGCGTGAGGATTTGAACCCAATAGAAACGGCTCGAGCCTACAAGTCTTTATTAGAGCAATGCAGTTTAACTCAGGTTCAATTGGCTGAACGGGTCGGTAAGAATCGCGCTTCGGTGGCCAATACGCTTCGCTTGCTTTCGCTCCCAGATAATATCAGGCAGCTAATTACTGAAGGAAAACTGAGTGAGGGTCACGCTCGCGCCTTACTATCGGTGGCTGATGATGGGATGCGCGATCGTATGGCGCAGCGGATTTTATCCGAAACTATGTCAGTGCGTCAAGCTGAGGGGCTTGCGAGAAAATCTAAGCGCCGTAAGCTGGTTGTTAAAAGAAAACCTCCGGGGATCGAGGAAGCCGAAACATTTTTGAAACATTTGCTGGGCACGTCGGTAAAAATAATACCTGGTTTGAAAAAAGGTAAGATAGAAGTTGAATATTACGGTGATGAGGATTTGAATCGTCTTCTTGATCTGATGCGGCGATTGTCATAGCGATGGGTTCAAAATATATCACATTCATGATTGTGCCGGATGATGAAGCCGAGCCGAAACGCTACCGTGTTCCGGTTTGGTTGTATCGCACTTTCTTAGTTTTAGCCATATTGGTGATTATCGCTCCAGTTGCATATATTGCAACGTATTATGAACTAATCGGACGGGCAGCAGATGCAGGGCGTTTGACCGAAGAAAACGAGTCATTAAGAAAATATCAATATAAAGTCCAGATACTGGAACAATCTCTGCTCGACACACGTCAATTAATGGCAGAGATAGCTGGCATGGCTGGTTTAGATTCTGTGCTTCTGGCCGATTTATATGGTGAGGGTGATAGTTTTTTGGAAACGCATACCGGAACACGCCCCGGATCGCTTTCCCGTACTTTACCGGCGTCGTCTCCGATACCTGACGGACTTCCGGCAACCGGATGGATTACCCGCGGTTTTTCTGAAATTCCGGGGAAGGTTCATTTGGGAGTGGATCTTGCAATGGCCATAGGGACTCCGGTATATTCTACCGCGTACGGGGTTGTTACCTATGCCGGGACTGATAAAGAATATGGTTATATGATGGTAGTAAAAAACAACGACACGATAGAGACAGTCTATGGACACAACAGTCAATTAACGGTGCGAGTGGGAGATACGATATTAGCCGGGCAGCAGATAGCGCTTTCCGGCAATACCGGTAACAGCAGCGCTCCTCATTTGCACTATGAAATAAGAGTCAACGGCGAAGCCGTTAATCCTATAAAGTATTTTATTTATGAAAATTAAACCAAGTAAAAAAGAAGAGTCAACAATGGACGGAAAGATTAGCACCATTATCGGTAAGGACACCACTATTACCGGAACGATTGATGTCAAGGGACCACTACGCATTGACGGCAAGATCAAAGGTAAGGTCAATTGCGAAGAAACCGTGACTATTGGCGTCGAAGGCAACATTGAAGCCGAAGTCAATTGCAGAAATGCCTCTATTTCCGGTAAAGTCTCGGGCAATATCATTGCCACAGAGAAAGTGGAGCTACAAGCCAAAGCTGAGATAACCGGTGATTTGAAGACAAAATCATTGGTGATCGAGCAGGGAGCTCTCTTTTGCGGCTCCTGTAATATGAAGGAAAACGTTACTGTTTCAAACAGTTACGCCGGAGCAGCCGAGAAGGTTCGAAAAGACAAACCTGAGGCGGCCAAGTAATATTGTTGATAAACTTTTCCGATTTGTGGATAAGCTTGTAACTTATTATTTTCCTTGTGGTTATGCCATTATTGATAAAGGCTCAATAAAGCATTTATCCACAATTGTAACTCCCTGATAGAGTTAGGTCGATTTGCCCACTATCATATCTAAGGGGGTGATTTTTATCCCTTTTTGTAGGTGAATTACCTCTTTTTTAGAAATTTACTTTCGGACTGGAGGGTATATGAGTTCGTCATCCGGTGAGGCTGAGGCTCTGGGTCAATTACAGGATTCTTACGCTCGCATAAAAGCTGAAATTGGTAAAATCATTATTGGGCAGCAAGATGTTGTAGAACAGCTTCTTATCGTTCTATTGGCACGCGGACACTGCCTGTTGGTTGGTGTTCCTGGCCTAGCCAAGACGCTTTTAATATCGACTCTAGCTGAAATAATGGATCTGAAATTTAATCGCATTCAATTTACGCCGGATTTAATGCCTTCGGATATAACCGGTACGGAAATCATAGAACAGGACCAGACCTCCGGCAGCCGCGGTTTTAAGTTTGTCAAAGGCCCCGTCTTTGCTAATATAATCCTGGCCGATGAAATAAACCGGACACCTCCAAAAACTCAGGCTGCTTTGTTGCAGGCGATGCAGGAGCATGAAGTGACAGCAGCCGGTAGGACGTATAAGCTCGAAGAGCCATTTTTTGTCCTTGCGACTCAGAATCCCATCGAGCAGGAAGGCACCTATCCACTTCCAGAGGCGCAGTTAGATCGGTTCATGTTCAATATTTTCGTCGATTACCCGTCTCAGAGCGAGGAAGAGGAAATCGTGATGACAACGACGGCGGCTCCGACGGCGAAACTGGAAAAAGTTCTTGATGCTGGGCAGATTATAAACTTGCAGAATTTAGTAAGAACTGTTCCGGTTTCTGATCATCTTGTCTCGTATGCTGTCAGATTAGCTCGTGCGACTCGTCCCAAAGAAACCGATTCCCTTGACTTCGTTAAAAACTGGGTATCATGGGGAGCAGGACCTCGAGCCGGACAATATTTGATTCTCGCGGCTAAGACTCGAGCAATTTTGGATGGCCGTCCGACGCCGTCGGTTGAGGATGTTAAGTTTGCGGCGATTCCGGTTTTACGTCATCGCATCGTGACCTCGTTCAATGCTGAGGCCGAAGGGATTGACTCCATCGCGATTATTAGTAAACTGTTGGAAACTGTGAAAGAAAAGGGGGGATGAACTCCCTTTCCGGTTTGTAGGTCGAACCTACCTACTACGTCGGCACTATAGCCTGCGGTTTCGACATTCTTGTTCGCGCTTCGTGAGATTGTCAAAACCACGGGGGTTTTGACCTACAAGTTGAGTTAGAAATGCTTGCACCAATTACTATAAAGGCATTGTCAGAAAAGTAGGTCAAGAATCACCCACTGTGTGGGTAGTGTGGCCTGTGATCTTGACACTTGCTCGTACAGGGATGGGAGAACAAATGCTAAATGGGTTTAAATCATTCGTCTTCTTTTTTACACTGCTTCTTTTCGGGTTAACTGTTGGTAGTGCCGTCGCAATCGACGGTATCGTTGCTGCATCTTTAGATTACGGTTTTTTTGATAAATGGCGCAATACCCAAGGTGAGGCTATGCCGATGCTTTCATCAGCAGGTACAGTTGCTCATAAACAAAATTATACGATCTATACTCTATTTAGTGGTTATTCAGTCAATGCCGATACCATAGCCGATGTGGTGATGGATGTAAAAATTATTGCCCCGAGTGGAAAAACGTATTTTGGTGGAACCAATGTTAAGGTGTTCAATGGCAAGGTGATGAAACCATTACACACCTTGTTAAGTATTACAAACATTGAAGCCGATTTTGAAAATGATGATGAGTTGGGTACGTACAAAATATTTATAACACTCAAGGATAAGATTGCAAAAAAACAGAAAGAGTTGAAGACCAAAATTACGCTTAGTAATTTCAAGCGAGTCGATATGGCAATGTCTGAGATGAGTGAAATGAGCGATTGGATGCAGAGTTATTATATTAGTCCAGACCCGCTCCAAGCGCTTGAGGTTTTTTTACAAATGTCTGCCGGTGAGCTTCCGGAGTCGTTTTATTTACCATTCAACAGTTTCTTTATCGAAGTCTTTAATAACAACGAATTTCTCATTCCAGAATTACTCGAGCTCTATGCGACCCGGCAGGAAATTGGCAAGTTAACTATTCTATATCTATTATCTTATCTGAACTATGATGCCAAGGAATTTTATAGCAAACTTCCATCTGAGGAAATTGAGTATGTCGATTATCTAAAAACTATGGATAATCCTTTTAATGATAATGAAATAGAAAGTGCTTCACATTTAGATATTCAATGGACTAAGTTTTTTGCCAGTGGTGCATATGATCCAATATTGCAATTGGTTAACGCCTTGCAATTCTCTGAATTCTTACCTGATTTAGAAAACTATGAGAAATCAGATAAATCAAAAGAAGCTGCGCTTCGCGCCAATAAAGGAGCATGGTATACAGCGGCAAAATGGTCACTGGAATCCAATTGTAGTCAATATGTCCTTGTTAAAGATTATTGCAGATACATTCTAAATAATGAGCCACTTTCTGAATCAGTAAAGAAAGATTTAAAACTAATAATTGGCGATTAACTTATCATGTCAAACTGTGCTATTGCCATACACGGTGGGGCGGGGACGATACTCCGCACGTCCATGACGCCGGAAAAAGAAAAAGCCTATCTTGTTGGCCTGAAAGAATCGTTGACTGCTGGCTATGAGATACTAAAAGGCGGTGGGACTTCGATGGATGCGGTCATTGCTTCAGTCGTAGCAATGGAAAACAATCCGCTGTTCAATGCCGGGGTTGGTGCTGTTTTTACTCATGATGGCGGACATGAACAAGACGCCTGTATCTGTGACGGAGCAACTAAGAATGTCGGCGCCGTTGCGGCCGTGAAACGGGTAAAGAGCCCGATAACGCTGGCTCGGTTAGTCTTAGAAAAAAGTCCGCACGTTCTGTTAGCCGGAGATGGCGCGGAAAAGTTTGCGGTTGCCAACGGTATGGAGTTAGTAGCCGACCAGAGTTATTTTGATACCGATTTTCGCCGGAAACAGCTTGAGTTTGCTTTGGCGAAGGAAAAGAAAGATGCCACCGCTCACACCCAGCTCGACCATTCCGATGACAATGAAAACAGTAAGATGGGAACAGTCGGAGCGGTTGCGGTCGATGAGTATGGCAATGTCGCCGCGGCAACTTCCACCGGAGGCATGACCAACAAACGCCACGGACGAATCGGGGATACGCCGATGATTGGGGCCGGAACCTATGCCGATAATAAGACTTGCGCGGTGTCGGCAACCGGAGTCGGTGAATATATCATGCGCGGGATGGTTTCTTATGATATTTCGGCATTGATGGAGTATAAAGGTTTGTCCTTGTCCGAGGCGGCTGATGTGGTCGTCATGGAAAAGTTTTTCGAGCTTGGCGGTTCGGGCGGCGTGATTGCGATTGACCGACAGGGAAATATTGCGATGCCGTTCAACTGTAAGGGCATGTACCGAGGTTCAATGCTGGCGGACGGCACAATAGAATTGGGGATATTTGACGACAGGGGTTGAACCCTGTTTCGGGGATGAAGCTCGGACCGGAGGAAGAACCTACTATTGACCCATGTCGACTATATTATTAGTCATCGTCATTCCCGCGCAGGACCCGGCAGGGTCGTTGCGGGAATCCAGTGCAGCGATTGATCTGTCTCTGTTCTGGATTCCCGACTCACTTCGTTCTCGGGAATGACAAAGGGAACGCTCCCTCTTAGGTTGTAGATTAGATGACATGATAATTGAAACTGAAGAGTAAACAATTATGCCAACAGATTATAGAAAATATTTAAGTCCCGATACTGTGTCAAAACTCAAAGGCATGGAACTCAAGGCGCGGATGGTCGTCGAAGGATTCATTGCCGGGATGCACAAGTCGCCATATCACGGTTTCTCGGTCGAGTTTGCCGAACATCGTCAGTATATGCCGGGCGATTCTATCCGGGATATCGACTGGAAAGTTTACGCCAAGTCCGACCGGTTTTATATCAAACAGTACGAGGAGGAAACCAACCTCAAGGCGTATCTGTTGTTGGATTGTTCCGCCTCGATGGGGTATTCATCGGATAAAAATCGCCAGAATAAGTTTGACTATGCTCTGACGCTGGCTGCCTCACTGTCGTATCTGATGATAAAACAGCGTGACGCTGTCGGACTGGTGACGTTTGCCGACAAGATAAATCAATATATACCACCCCGGTCAGCTTCAGGGCATATGCATCAATTATTAAAACATTTTTCCGACCTGACGACCGAATCGACAACCGATATCGCTGTACCTCTGCATGAAATGGCAGAGAGAATCAAACGCCGGGGACTGGTCATTATTATTTCAGATTTATTCGATGATCCGGATAAGATCATTTCCGGTATCAAGCATTTCCGGCATCGCAATCACGAGGTTATCGTCTTTCATGTGCTGGATCCTCGCGAACGGGATTTTGCTTTCGGCGGAGAGGCTATTTTTGAAGATATGGAAACGGGCGAGAAAATCACGACTCTGCCGTGGCAGATAAAGAAAGATTATCAGAAACAGTTTGAGGCGGTGACGAGTAAGATCTCGGCCGAATGCCGTCAGGCTCGCGCCGATTATCATATGATAGATACCTCGACGCCGTTCGATAAAGCGTTGTACGCCTTTTTGGCAAAGAGGGAGCGGTTATATTAGTAGTATGATGGGGCAGATGTGGACCTCCCGCAAGGCAGGACTATAGCCTGCCGCTCACAAAATAATCGCCTACCTGGGCTACGCCTTGAATTGGATGAGTACTTATACTTGTCATTCCCGAGAGCGAAGTGAGTCGGGAATCCAGAGCGGAGATTGATCATACTCCCTAATGACGAGAGTCTTTGGTCAGTTGTATCAAGCATTTGCTTTTATTAAAATTTTCTTAAAATCTAATCCTCACAAAAATAAAAACGGAGCGGTGTGCAGCCGCTCCGTTGACAAGGCAAAAAAATTACCGGGGGTCTGGGTAGGAGGGAACAACTCCCGGTAAAGAGATAAGGAGTTACTCTTGAAAAATATTTATTAATCCCTCATAATGATTTTATTTAGCCTTGACCAATTCGATCTCCAGCATGATTTTGATGTCGTTGCCGACAATCAGTGAGCCGTCTTTGAGCTTATTGTCAAAAGAGACATTGAAGTCCTGGCGGTCGATAGTTGTTTCGGCAGTAAATCCGGCTCGAGTATTTCCCCAGGGATCGTCGATGATGCCGTTGAACTCAGCCTCGAGAGTTACTTCTTTTGAGACACCTTTGATAGTCAGCATACCGGTAATTTTGAATTCGCTGTCAGTACCGGCTGTAATCTTGGACGACTTAAAGGTCATTTCCGGAAACTTGGCGGCATCGAGAAAATCCGGACCCTTCAAGTGTTTGTCCCGATCTTCGTCTTCGGTATTGATTGAGGCCATGCTAATAGTGATGTCAATTGAGGCTTTATCGAGGTTCTTACCGTCAAAATCAACCGTACCTGAATAGTCCGAGAATTTACCGGTCGTCTTGGAAATTACCATATGGCGAACCGAAAAACCGATTGAGGAGTGGGCATTGTCCAAATTCCAATTTGCCGCGTGAGCAGTTAGACCAAACGTCAGGATAATAATCGTAGTCAGTATTAATCGTTTCACTTTAGGCACTCCCTTCTTAGTTTGTCAAAGGCGATTTTTCTATATCTACGCCAGTTTACAGGGGTTGATTATATCAACTGATAATTAGTAACCGACATTTCTGGTAAAAGTTCACTAAAATTGTCCTGTTTTAATATAAAGTACAAAAAATGATGCCAAATTAGCTAATAATCTAACAGTCAAGCAATTGTTGAGTTGGTTTATAGTGTTGTGGTTTTATGAGTTACGGGGACACGAAACAAGCATTTAATAGATTACGTGGATTTAGACAGTCTATTTAACCGACAGACCTTGCGATGACAAGAAATCGGAATCGTCACCCTCCGGACGAGTATGCCAGCGGTTGTGCATCCAAATCCATTGTTCGGGATACTGCCGGATTAACTTTTCGATTTCCGCTGTCATGCGGGACGTGATTTGAAAGATGTTCTCACGGCTTCGTTTATAATCTTCTATTTCAAGTTCCTCGCCGATAATCAGGCGGTATTTTCCCTTGGGGAGCGACAGGCAGAAAAACGGAACGAAGGATGATTTGGTAATGAGGCCCAATTGCGTCGGCCCAATCGGAGTCTTGGCTGGCCGGCCAAAAAACGGCGTAAGCTCTCCGGCTACCCGAAATGAATCGGTATCTATTAAAAAGCCGATAACATGCTGATCCTTGAGAAGGTTAAGGATTCTTCGAGGGGAGTCATCGGACATGACTGTCACTATCCCCAATTTAGCACGATTGGCAACCAGCATTTCATCGAACCGCTGTTCGAATAATTTGCGCACGACAACGGCGGTTTTGTGACCGGTTTGCGCCACCCACGCGGCCAGCAGTTCAAAGTTGCCGATATGGGCGGTGAAGGCGATAACGCCGTTGCCCCGTTCATAAGCTTTTTCAAAATTCTCCCGGCCGATGACTTCGATATCGTCAAACATTTGTGAATGAAAATGTTTTTTAATTCGCATCGCCTCAAGAGCCGCTCGTCCGAAAGTTATAAAACTTCCGCGAGCAATGTTTTTCTTTTCCCGATAAGTTTTTTCATCGCCATAGGCACGGTCAAGATTTGTGATGGCTTTATGCCGTTCTTTGGGCACCATCAGGTAGGTCAACAGCCCCAGAGTTTCACCCAGGAACAGAGTCAAACGGCGGGGGAGGATGCTGATGGTATTGTACATGAAACGAACGAGGTGATAGGTAACAGCGTGTCTGAATCTCTTGTCGGCCACGGCTTAGGCTATACCAGTTTTGATTGAAGAATATCGTGAATGTGAATCGCTCCGACCGGTCGATGGGAATCATCGACGACGACCAAGGCGGTTATCTTGTGCTTTTCGTATAAAGCCAGGACTTCATCCAAAATTGCGTCCGGTGAAATAGTCAGGGGATTTTTTGTCATAACGCCGGATATTTTGGACTGCATGAACCCATTACCCTTTTCCGAAATTCGGCGCAGGTCGCCATCGGTAAAGACTCCGGCCAATGTACCGTCGCTGTTGGCAACGGCGGCCATACCCAGCATTCCTTGAGACATTACGATAAGGGTCTCTTCCACGGTCGCATTCGGGGTGACTATCGGGATTTTATCGCCGGTGTGCATGATATCCGAAACGCGAACAAGCAGTCGCCGTCCGAGAGAACCTCCGGGGTGAAGCTGAGCAAAATCGTCAGCCGTAAATCCTCGTTGTTCCAAAAGAGCGACCGCCAGAGCGTCTCCCATAACTGCCGCGGCAGTAGAAGATGAGGTCGGCACCAGATTATTGAGGCAGGCTTCGTTGGGGACGCTGCAGTTTATTATAATGTCTGCCCGCTCCGCCAGCGGTGAGTTGGTTTCACCAATAAAAACGATGATTTTTAGCCCCAGACGCTTGAAGGCCGGAATCAATTGATGCAGTTCAGCGGTGTCGCCTGATTTGGAAATCACCAAAACGATATCGCTCTTAGTAACGATTCCCAAATCGCCGTGAATAGCCTCGACCGGGTGTAAAAACAAGGCCGGAGTGCCGGTAGAAGAGAGCGTTGCGGCGATTTTCTTACCGATAATTCCTGATTTACCCATACCGGTAATAATCACCCGCCCGGACAAATTAAGAATAGAATTAACGGCCGCCTCGAAATTGTCGTCGATACGGTCGAGAAGCCCGTAGATGGCCTCGGCTTCCTTTTTTATAACATCTTTTGCGGTCTCTTTAATCATTTGGTAAAAAGCTCAATCGGTTTCACACCTATGGCATCAAAATACAATTCCAGAATTTCGCGCACTGCCCCGGTACCGCCGTCGGTTTTGGTAACGAAGTCGGCGGTATCAAGCAAGTCACTGTGGGCGTTTTTTACAGCGATGCCGATACCGACTTTTTGGGCCAGCGACACATCCATTATATCATTGCCGATAAAGGCGGTTTCGTCAAGATCAATATCCAAGCCGTTATCGTCGAAATATTTCCGGACGATTTTGGCTTTGTCGCCACGTTCCTGTATAACATGTTTTACGCCGAGATCGTTCATTCTGGTTGTCGTGGCCGGGCTGTAGCGGTTGGACATGATAACAATTTCTAATCCCTGACGCATAGCCAAAACTATCATCAGGCCGTCGCCGATGTAGAATTTTTTAATCTCGAATCCGTCCGGTCCGATATAGAGATGATCGTCGGTCAAAACGCCATCCACATCAAGAATCAACGCTTTGAGGTTTTTTAATTTATCAGCCAGTTGCAGTCTGGTCAGGTAGTTCTTTTTCACGGGCATAAATTACGCCTTTAAAATTTTTAGAATCTGTTCGATCAAATGCGGCATATCGAGAAGGGGAATTTGAGTGGCGGCATCAGATTTTGCTATTTTCGGTTCCGGGTGAGTTTCTACAAACAGGCCGTCGATTCCAACCGCAGCCGCGGCCCTGGCCAGAGATACGATAAATTCACGGTCGCCTCCGGATGAACTGCCGAGACCTCCGGGACGCTGTACCGAATGAGTCGCATCAAAAATAATCGGATGGCCGAACTTCTTCATTATAGACAGTCCCCGAAAGTCAACGACGAGATTATTGTACCCAAAAGTTGTGCCCCGCTCGGTCAGCATAATCCTTGAGCCGTTGACAGTGGAACCCTTTTCAGCCGCTTCTTTCATGTTATCCGGTGACATGAACTGACCTTTTTTGATATTAACCCATTTTCCGGTTTCGGCGGCCTTGCGGATAAGGTTTGTCTGACGGCACAAAAAAGCCGGAATCTGAAGCACATCGATATCTTTGACGGTATCTATTTCGGTGGTTTCGTGAATATCAGTCAGGAGCGGCAGCTTGAGGTCTTTTTTGACCTTGGACAGGATGTCCAGGGCCTCGCCGTCGCCGATTGAGGTAAACGAGTTGCCGGAGGTGCGGTTGGCTTTGCGGTAGGATGACTTGTAGATCAGTGGCACGTCGAATTTCTTGCATAGTTTTTTTAGAAAGCCGGCGGTTTCGAGGGTGATGAATTCATCCTCGACGACACAGTTGCCGGCAATGAGGAAAAAGTTTTTCCCGATTCCGATATTGTCTATTAATTCTCCCATAGGCAGGCAATATACACTTGTTCTAATTGTCTCGCAAGCGGGGAATTATTGCTGAGGAGGAATCGATAGAAAGCTTGGGTTTAGTGGTGCCTTTTTTGCGTCATTTAAGAAATCAAGCATGCTAAGAAACTCTTCAAATGGAATAATTCGTTTTTCGAGTTCCTTCAATCCTGAGCTATTCACTACACGAGCGAAGCGTGAGTCATTTGAAACTATATAATCGCAAACATCCAAGTAGACTGTTTGAATCATGTCGCAATAATCACTTGCAATTATTTCCTTCCGACCTTGTGGGTCAAGACAGTCCTTCACTAGGCTAGCATAAGAAAATGAAAAGAATGTTAGACCGGGGAGTGATTTCGCTACTTCATTTATACTCATTCTTGTAAGAGCCAATGCTGATTTAAGGTCAAAATGATCTATTGCTATATCAAGAAAGGTCCGTCTCAAAGTGTCCATAAATTCTTCCGTTTTATATGCATCTTTATGCAAGTATTTTTTAAGTTGAATTAATGAATGACTCATTGACTTATGATTTTCTTCGATCCGCCCTCCTAACTTTGCGAAAAATGGCAAGTGCTGTATAGTAAATGCTTCAAATGTGTCACAAGTTGCAATATCATGGAATCGGCGGATCCAATTGCATCCAATTCTAAAAGCATCTTTTTCAGAATTAAGGCCGATTGTTTTTCGTAAATGATTGGCTGTATCGGGTAAAAAGTGCTTATTGCACAGTTTACTTGCGATTCGAACACGATTCTGATCTTCCTTAAAATGTTCCTTTGTTTTAACACCCTTCAAAGATTCAATGAAAACAATTGGCGAGAATTGGAATATCAATTTTCCTGATATGTATAATTGTTCTGTTTTCTTGTAGATTTTTTCAAATAGAACTGTATCGTTGGCAATCTTTGAAAGAATATGACTATCTAAAGTGATAACTATCATAATAACTCAATTAAAATGATTCTGTCATCAAGTCAATCACTAATTTTGTAAAAGTACAACTATGCCATTTTGAAGTGAAGGCAGATTTATCTAACAGCAAGGGAAAGAAATGGGGATAAAATATCTGAGTTTACTCCATTCCCCCATTCTGCCAGAGATAGCGGATGCAAGCAGAGTCGCCTCGCTCTCGGGCAAGGGATAGCGGTGTAAAATTATCGTTTATCCCGGCATTGATATCAGCCCCTTTTTCAAGTAAATATTTGATTGCCCCAAGTTGTCCCATTGAGGCGGCCATGTGCAGAGGAGTCCATCCGTTTTCGGTCATGGCATTGATATTACAATCCTGTTCTAACAACAAGGCAATACCGCCGATATCGCCTTTCAAAGCTGCATTGTGCAGAGGAGTGCACTTACGATGATTGGCTGCACAGGGGGAGACCCCAGCCTGCAACAGTGTCCGCATACAATACCGGTTGCCGTTTAGAGCGGCGTAATGCAGAGGCGACCAGCCTTCCCGGTCAACTTTGCTTGCATCGGCACCGGCTGTCATTAAAATCTCAAAGTCCAACGAATCATTTTCATTTATGGCAATCATCAACGGCGTCAAGCCTAAATCGGTTTGGGCGTTGATGTCGGCTCCAGCGTTTATGAGAGTTGTCGTTACTTTGGGAAATCCGCCTTGTATGGCATGATGCAGAGGCGTCCAGCGATTTTTCTGGCGGCTGTTTATATCGGCGCCGTTTTCGATTAACAATTCAACAGTTTTTCTATGTCCGTTTCCGGCGGCATAAAAAAGCGACGTTCCGCCCATTTTGTTTTTGGCATTGATATCAGCCGAAGCGGCAATAAGGAGATCTGCTACTTGAGTGTGTCCTTTTTTGGCGCTCAAGTGCAACGGTGTCATTCCGATATCGGTTTTAGCGTTAACGTCGGCACTTTGCTCCAACAAAGTTTGAGTCAAGGCGCTCAAGCCTCCCTCGGCTGCCCGATGTAGTGCGGTTAGACTGGTATGAGATTCCCTTGTAATCTTAGCTCCGGCACGAATTAGAAAATCGGCAAAGTCAGAGTCACTTGATTCAATTGCTTTTGCTAATGGTTGGTTTTCAGGTCTCAAGTCTTCAATATCTTCTTCGCTCTTCAGTTCGACAATATAGGCTTTCCATGTAAAATCAGAGACGGTTACTTCGGATTGATGTGGAACATCAAGAATAGCTTCCGGGTAATCTTTGTCCCTGATAATATGAAGCGACGGAATTTCCGGGGCAATCAATTCATGAATTGCGGGAGCCTCAAAAGGCATACCATACTGATTGGTCAGCCGGGAGCGGATTTCATATTTATATCCTGCTTTAACGTTAACCGTAAGAGTCTTCGGGGCAGTCGATTCCATTTCCAGAAAAATATCAGACCTGTTTTTGAAAAATGGGCCCTGGAAAGAGTCACGATTATCTTTTGTCAGAATAAAATTGTAAGGAGCATTGGTATGTCTAAAATACCCAGCGTAGTTAACTTCAATCTTGTATTGCCCTTCGCTCAGTTTATACCAGCGTCCGGGACGGCATTGATGGTCGAATTGAGAATTGCGCATGGCGATATCGTCATCAAGTTTTATGTCGCTGATGCTGTTTATAAAGGTCCGGTTGGAACTTCGAATATAGGTTGCTGTGGCATCATCAAAGTTACCGTCATCAAAGAGCCTGATGGCATCACCCGAGCATGACCATAGTGCCAGGCATAAAATCAAAAGTAACGATAGCTTGTTGAAAGAAAAACAACTGGTCAATATATTTCCTGCCTAATCGGTTCTTTTTTCCTTAATGTCCTGTATATAATATAACGAATAAGCCGGAAAATTATTCGGTATAATTATTGAAAATATTAAGAATTACCGATTTAGAGAAGTTTTAGGACTTCATCGTGAAGGCGGGCGCGATAATTGAGACCGCCCGAAGCCGTTTTATAGCGGATTATTTCCTTGTACAGTTCAAAATCTTCAATGCTGGCCAAGGCGACATCCCGGATTTCTCTGGTATCGATAGGATGAATCTCACCGGAAATATAATGCCCGGTAAAGATGTGAGATTTCCAGGGAATGGTTTTACTTCCGCAGGTAAAGTCTACGTTTATCTGAAGGATGTAGCGGTTGAGTTCTATTTTACAACCGGTTTCTTCATACGATTCCCGCAGGGCGCCGTCTTCCAGTGATTCGCCGGGGTGACAGGCTCCCGAAGGCGGCCTAAACAGTCCGGGAGGGTATTGATGTTTGGCGATAACAATAAGTTGCTGCCCTTTGAAAATAAACATCGTTACGTCATGCGACCGGCCGAAATGTTGAGTTGAGCGAATGAATTCAAACTCGCCAATATCCACTGGCGCAGTCATGCGAATAACCGGCGGGTACCCGAATTTGTCGGCAGCTTCCTGTATAATGCGATAGGTAACGTACATAAGATTACTGGTGTAACGGTTTAGTCAAACAGTAAAACGATATCTTTTTGCACTGGCTGAGTCGTTACCTCAGGGCCGTTCTCCGTAATCAAAACATCTATTTCGGTTCGAACTCCGTGATCGTCAAAGTAAAGTCCCGGTTCAATCGAGAAAAGATGTCCCGGCATCAGACGGCGGCGGTCCTCGGTTTCCAGGTTATCGATATTCGGACCGGGGCCATGAACTGATTCGGCGATGGAATGCCCCGTTCGATGAGTAAAGTACAGATCTGAACCATCGGCCATTATAACACCACGGCAGACATCATCAACGGCATAGCCGAATATTTTCTTCTTATCCCAATTTAGTGTGATATAATCCACAGCGGCATCACGCGCCATTGTAACCAGTGTAAAATCCCGTACATATTGCTCCGGGACAGAATTGCCCGCAAAGGCCATCCAGGTCATATCGGCATATATCGCGCGGGGCTTATCGAATTTGGCCCAGAGGTCTATGAGAATCAAATCGTCTTTTTTAATTTCAATCGAATATTCCGCAGTCGGTTCGTAGTGAGGATTACCGCCGTTTTCCCTGACGCCGCAAATTGGAGAGTGATCGGTTACCATTCCGGCTTTATTGAAACTCTCAAGAATAAATTGAGCAACATCATACTCAATTACTTTTTTACCCGAAATAAGCCGGTCTTTGATAAAGACAAAGGCCGCATCCTTAATTTCATTAACCTTGACTGCGGCTTCTTTATGCATTATAATCTGCTCGTCATCAAGACAAGCATCGAATTTTCCAACCAAATCGGCTGAAGAGACTATTTCCACGCCATAGGATTTGATTAATTCAATTGTTCCGGCGTCAACCTTCCCGATATAAGGGAGTCTGCCCAATGGTGAATATTCCATTGCCAGCCGTTTTTTTCCGGTCAGTGTTTTTCTCAATTTCTCCTCTAAAATTCTATAGGAGGAGTAGTAAAACTTCTCACCGGGCAATTTTTCAAACGGTTTTTTCTCAATATTATGCACAAAGGCTATCGGTGTGCCGCTGGTTGGGATATAGTAAAAAGACCTTCGAGTGACAATCCCCTCCAGATTTAAAAAGCTGACAGCCACATCGTTAGTACGGTGAAAGTCATAAATCAGCCAACCGTCTAAGCCCATTCTAGCCAATTCACCCTGTATTGAACGTATTCGATCTGTATCCATGATTGCGTTTCTTTCCTTATAAAATCAGCACTTTTTTCATAGATAGGGAGTGACAATTAACCTGACACCAACCCTATCAAGAGGAATTTGTATAATATATTACTATTTTTGGGGTGAAACAATGGTAAAAAAAAGAGGCTTTTTTAGTCAATTTAATTAAAAAAAGGGGAATTTGTCGGAACTTAGAGCGGTCAATGACAGTTTAATATTATGGAAGGCAAAATGCACTGCATCATGGAGACGCTTTCATATTGCATTTGCTTTCTGATTTACCGTTTTCCTTCCCCCGAGGAATTTGGTAAATGATAACCTCCTTGCCTTAATTGCCCCTGCAAGAGCAGATGGCCGGTTCCCCAACCGGCCGTCTGACTTTTAAATCGAAAATTTCCAGGCGCAGTAGTATTCCACCGGATGCTTATCCGGAGGGCAACTGAGACATTCGGTTTTTATTCGAGGATCAATTGTCGTGGCAAATAGCTCATATTCTACCAAACCGACTGACTTGCAGGGAAAGTCCGGCAGTCCAGCCCGATTTCGGGCAGATTGTACCCGGCAGTCATTCATGCGAAAGACCAGACTATTTTCAGTTTCTGCGATAATTTCCTGAATATTCAAATGGGCATAGAGTCGAAATCCCAGAGCCTTTTTCAATCCGGCGAGACCGGAGTCCGGCCCGATTCCATGTCGCTTCATAATCCGTTTGGCTTCGATAACGGTAAAACGTTTCCAGGCGGTGGTATCGTGGTCAATAGCTGTTTTCATATCGTGACCGGCTTCAACAGCCTGAAACCATAAACCATCGTGTGCCAGCCAGTTTTTGGCGGCGTCTTCCAGCATGCCGATAAGCATATCTTTCGGCATAGCTTCCAACATTTCACGGCGTTTTTTATTATAGTTATCCATGGGGATATATATAGAATATTTTGGCATAAGGTACAAATGAAATTAAAACCGAAATGAAATAGAAAAGTTATTTATTGCGCCATAAACTAATTGTAGCCTGAGGTTTTTCCTTACCCTCAAAGCCCTTTTGTGCAGTCATATAAAAGACCATACTATCGGCTGTGACAAAATCGATATTAATATGAAACAGGTAGTTATCTTTCCTCAATGTTCCGGTCAAAAGCGTATCAGTGACTAAACCGTTATAGATGCCATATTCACCGAACCCATCCCAGACTTCCCAAACAATAGAATCAGTTTCAGGATTGTGATACAAATGCCCGGAATCGATGTACGTAAAGAGGAACTTTCTTGCTTCTATTGATGTCCGGAGAAAATTGGCGATAGAGTCGTAAGCAAAAGTTGCCTTGCCTTCGATGGAGATAGGAATTCTTACCCGGGGAATAATAGCCTCGCCGTAGCCGGTCCATTCACCTTCGAACGATAATAGATTAAAGGTACTCTTTAGGGATAATTTTTTATCGCTTGATAGACTCGGGACAGCCAAAGCGATTAGTATTATAAAACATAGTGTAAAATAAATCTGCTTTTTCATGCTAATAAGAATAACGGGTTTTAGTTATTTGTACAATGCTTTTACGCTGGATAGTGTGTGAAGTTTCTAATAAATTTTTTAAATATAAAAAGCCCCCCGTACACCCCTCGCGTACGGGCGGCCATCCGAGAAAAAAGGACTATTAAAGCAGCGCAAAAGGAGCTTTAAATGACACTAATACATATAGCAATGGCTGTGCCTTAAGTGTGCGAACAAGTAAAAAACTGTGTAAGTGATTATGATACAATATGATAAAATCGTTTGGGTGATTTGATTGGCGGCTTCGGTTTTCGTGAGGCAGTACGAAGGGAATAAGCAAAAAAAGATAAGCGCATGATTCTCATGCGCTTATCACAAACCACAGAATATGCGCCGGTTCGTAAAAACTTACGAAGCGGCAGAAAGTGTTAAATCATAGCGTTTCATTTTCGCCCTTAGGGTCGATTCGTGAATAGCAAGGGTTCGAGCCGCCTTTGATTTGTTACCGTCAGCCCGACGAAGCGCCTTGATGATGAGTCCCTTCTCAAATTGCTCAACTTGGTTCACCAAAGACAACGTATCGCTGTCGGTGTCATTTTGAACCAGGACTCCAGCCAAATCACTTAACGAGTCCTCCTTGGCGATTGTAGAAAACAGAACTAGTTTTTTCACTTCCGATTCCAATTGGCGAACATTTCCGGGCCATGAACGGGAAGTGAATTCTGAGACCAATTCCGGGTCGAGGCTTTTATCAACCACCTCAACTCCTTCTTTTATCAAGAAATGCTGGAGAAGCAAGGGGATATCCTCCGGGCGCTGTGATAGGGGCGGAATCGTAAAAGTTATTCCGCTTAGGCGATAATAAAGATCCCTTCGGAACGTCCCCGCCTCAACCATTTTTGACAGCTCGCCGTTAGTCGCTGCAATAAACCTGATATTGAGGGCTTCATCGGACGTATCGCCCAGTCGCCGGGTGCGGCAAGTTTCAATTACGGTCAGTAGTTTTGCCTGCGAGATCAGCGACATTTCACCTATTTCATCGAGGAAAAAAGTACCGCCATTAGCTCGATGCAAAAGACCGTCCTTATCGGTTTCGGCCCCGGTAAAGGCGCCTTTTCGATAACCGAACAATTCTGATTCAAGGAGCGTATCCGGGAAGGCGGCGCAGTTGACTGCTACAAAGTCGCCCTTGCGGCCGCTCTTGTTATGGTAATACAAGGCCAATAAATCCTTACCGGTGCCGGTTTCGCCCATTAACAGTACCGGCAAATCCGACTGGGACGCATGAGACAATTGATCGAGAATTGTGGTCATGCGAGGATTGTTAGTGATAATCGTCGGCCCCTGAGAACTCTGGCGTATCGGGTGGGGGTTCTTTCCGGCGATTTTAATGTCGGTACGGTTAATGAGCTCTTGCGTTTTTTCGTATTTTGAGGATATGCCGAGGCGCTTGTACTGATCAGCGGCCCGAAACAGATTTGCCATCTGTCGGCGGGCTGAACCAAGACCGCAATCGGCCATAGCGATCAGAGTTTCCGCCTGCTCATACCGAGCGTCGACTTCATAAAAAAGCTCCATCGCGAGACCAAACAGTTTGCGAGCCTGTTTGGGTTTGGTGTCGTCTGCGAAAACAGCAATGGCCAATTTAGCCTGCAGCCGAAGAATTGCACCTTTTTCGACCGGCTCGTTGATCTCTTCAGCCAGAGCCAGCGCCTTGTTAGCCAATCGCGAAGCTGAATTATATTGCTTATCAGCCAACTCTAATTCAGCCAGGAGACGCAGAGGCGCCACCATTAGCGATGATTTAGGAGCCAGACGGCGGGCGCCATCAATGGCTTCGTCCAAGTACCTGCGAGCGGCCGAAAGCTCTCCGCTCTTGAGCTTAAGCTCACCAAGGTAAGTTTGGCAGATAATGATAGAACGGTTCATTTTTTCACGAACCAAATCAATATAGGCTTCATCAAAATGTTTCTGGGCTTTTTCGTAATACTCAGACTGCATTTCAATATAACCCAGCGACAACAATGCCCGGGCTTTTTCCTGCTTGTCGCCCAGTTCATCAGACACACTGATGTTGAGCTTGAGCGTTTTGATTGCTTTATCGAAGTTGCCCATAAAGGTATAGACGCGACCGAGGTTACCCCATAGGAAGGCCAGGGTTTTGCGGTCGTCAATTTGCTCTGCCAAATTGGCTGCTTCGAGCAGGTACTTTAAGGCGCTTTTATATTCGGCGCGGATGAAAAATATCCGAGCCAGTTGATTGACGGTATCAATACGTCCACCAATATTGTCATTTCTGCGATAGAGAGACTCGGCATCGAGATAAGCCGTTTCTGCCTCTTTATAATTACCAAGCGCGGACAACGATTTACCCGTGAGCAAAAACGCTTCGGCGAGCTGTTCGGTTTCACCGAACTGAGCCAATATTGCCGTTGCGAGACGGGCAGAAGTGAGGGCCAGGCGGTAATCATTGGAAAGGAAAAACAGTTTAGCTTCAAGACACCGATATTCGCCCGCCAGTGTATCGCCGTATTCGGTCATCATACTACCAGTCTTTTCGACCAGCCGCATACCGCTGGCGATATCACTTAACTGAATCGCATTCGTCAATTGACGATTCAATTCAGCGCGGATATCTGGGTTCTTTAGCGTTAATTTTCCCATAATTACCGATTCCTCACGTCTTTAATCGTTGACTGATTTGCGTTCACTGAATTCAACTTATCAGAGTTGTTCGGAAAGACTATTCTACGAATGGTGCTCGTCGCTGAAATCCATACTCTCTGAAGTGCAAAATCAACAAAGAAGTTTGTTGAGAATCGAGGTACTGAGTTAGTGGCGTAAATATCGTCTGCCAGCGGATCAATGATAGCGTGCTGGCCGCCGCCCCAAGGATGTTCTTCCCCACCGGGATCAAGAGTATTGGGAATTATGATTACTCCGTTGTGTCCGGTGACCGGACCGGTTATCGTTAATAGGAACATAACGAGTAACATCATGGTTACAGTTTTACGAAACATAACACCACTCCTTGTTAAGGATTATATATTATTAAACATTTTTATCCCTTGCGGATGCGGTGAGGTTATGATTAAGAGAGGTGGGGTGAGGAAAATTCCCCTCGTATATATATAATACGAAACAATTGCAGAAAAGTCAAACTATTTTTAGACAATGAGATACGAGAAATAAAAGAGCAAATCCCCCGCCTGAGCTTCCATTTCAGACAGGGGCTTAGCATTGTTGTGTTTGTTTTCTTGAACCTGATGTCATGCCCTTCAGTAAATACTCCCTTGCCCATAATACTATTTGCCTATTAAAAAGGAATCTTGCAAAAGCTGAGTAAATTAGGCAGGAACCTCATGAGGCCTTTGGACCATCCGACGAGGCAATAGCCTCTTTCGGGATGGGCTGCCGGGCTTTCCGGGACATTTGCCGCTTGCGTTAAAAACACAACTGCGGGAAGATTTATAGCATTCGACTGTAGTTTAAGTAAAGGCCTTTCACTGTGAGGGGAATCATGCTTAAGCTTTTTGTGTTGTGTTCGTTGATTGTGCTTGTTTTTCCGGTAACCGCTGCGGGCGATTGTACAATAGTTCAAACGGAAAAAATTGGAATCCCGCTTTTACCTGACTGGAACGGTACCGTTACAACATACTGTAACGGTAGTTTTGTCAAAATTGATAACAAAAGAGATTCGAATTTCCTGATCGGACTTTTTGCTCCCGCATTAAACAACATTCCAGATCGGTTATTCTCATTGCCGGAAAAAAGAAAATGGTATTTGTATGAGAAGGATGAAATTTACAGGACCGCAAGCCTTATTCGGATTGGTCGATTTTCGTGTTCAGCTCTACGCACCTGCGACAGTCTTAGTCGAGAAGAGGGGATCAATTTCAAATGGGACATCAGCGCCATTGGATTGTCGCAAGACACTGTGGCTGGTATTGCATGTGAAAGGATGTTTCTTACGGCGCGTGGAGTATCAACCGGAAAAAAATCAGTATGTTGCGATGTTTCCATCGATATCCGAACTGCAACCTTAAGCGATGAAAACAAACCGATCAATCAAACGTTTTTGCTATTTCAAGATGCTGTAGGATTCGATCCTTTATATCATTACACTCTGGGGCTGGCGCTGGGTGAGAAGTTTAATGCTCCGGTCGAGTCCGTCAAAGAGGTTCTCCAGGCTATGAAAGGTTTCCCGATTAAGGTTGATGTGAAAATGAGACTCAGTGGAATAAAGGGGTTCAGCGGTACGTTTTCCTATCATCTTGATGTACAGGAGATAACGTGCGAAGATGTACCGGTGCATGTTTTTGAGGTGCCAAAAAACTACAAATCGCATTTTGCTTCGGCTGAACGCCGGCGAAGACGATGATTTTGTGATGGGGCAGAATTTCCGTACCCGGCCACAGAATGGCTTCACTTGTCTGCGACGAGTACTTCGCGTTTTCCAGGGTCGTTGACCCTTTTCGTTTGTCACATGGATAATCAGATGCTCTACCTCGTAATTATGGTTTTATTCTAAAAATGCCTTTACCCGCATGCGACGGGTACCATGGCGTTTTCCATACAAGAATGGCTTCACTTGTCTTCGACGAGTACTATGCGTTTTTCACTTAAAAATGGGTTCGTTTTTCATATTAACATACTTTTTCTAAAGCTACTATTCCTAAAATATACCGTAAGAGTTAATCAATTATAGAGTTATGCCGAATTGGCTTTGTATGCTCATTTTTAAGGGGTGTAGCGCTTTTTCGACCACTCGATGATGTGTTTTTTGCTCAGTGAGGATGATGTGATTTTGTTTACAAACTATTTTCATGAATACTCCATTTTGATAGCGTTTATAAATGGGGGCTATGCGTGATTAGGGGTAAATAGGTAGTGAAATTGTTAGTGTGTGATAGTTGGTTGATGAAGTGGATTTAAAAACTTATTAAGCTAAATGGATAGAGGTTAAAGCTAAATATCACCCCCTACCCTAAAGGCTATAGTCCCACATAGTGGGGGTTGGGGGACCTGGTTATTCCTCCACGGGCGGTGGACCACCCGGCCTATTTAGATGCCCTTTTTTTGGAATTCCCTTTGTTTTCATTTCAAAATTATGATAAGTATCAAGAATAAATTCGCCATTTGTCAAGTCAAGCCATTTTCTAATGTTCTTGATAAAATCCCGAAATAATGAAACGTAAGTTTTTGTATGCTCCTGCTTAAAAATAAATTCATTCGTTAACTGATTAATTTTATCTCTTTCGATAATATCACCAAAATCAATTACTCTTCCTGGTTTTTCAGAAAGCCTTTCAAATAAAATATATCTATCCGGTAAATCATCATTTCTTGGGATAAGAGATTGACTATTAACAGCATTGTAAGACGGGTTCTTAGATTTTAATGGAGCGAAGAACTTAAATTCACTTCTGGAGGAGTTAATTTTATCATATCGACCAATCCAACTTATTATTTCAATAATAGGAACAGCTAACTCCTTATTTTGATGAACAGAGGATATCATTTTATCTGCAATGTCTCTTAAATTTTTCTCATGAATGTTAAAATTTTTGAATATTTGAAAACCTATTGATTTTTTATGATAGAGGTGTCCAGCAATACCCTCATCAGATAAATCTAATAAAATTCCTGTTCTCTCAAGTAGAGATTTTTCAGAATATCCTAGTAATATTTTACTTAAATGATTTGAGATTGTTAATAGTTCAGTATCTATTTTTTCTTTCACATAATCATCTACCACATTAAATAGACTTCCTGCATTGTGCAATATCAATATAGATTCAGCTACAATTTTTGATAATTCTTCTCGAACATCACTTTTAACCTCACCATTCAAACTGTAAGTAATAGGCCTTTTTTGTTTAAGATCAAATGGTAAATCATCATAGTTACCATAATCAAGATTGTAAAAACAGAAGATTTTTTCCCAGCCCAAAATTCGAGAAGCATACCCTAATTCAAGCAGAACATTTGGATTAGGACTTTTCCGTCCATTATAGTCACTATTAATGATTGAAATGTCAGCGACAAATATTTTTGCTTTTGAGATCTTCTTAAAAATGGAATTTGCAATGTCAGGTGTACCCGTTTCATTTTTTGTATCTCTATCTAAAACAAAATCAATCGAAAAAGGGCTAATATTTGATATTTTCTTGGATGCCTTCTTTAAGCAAGATTCAATAAATCCACGATTTGAATCATTAGGCAAGTCTGACTGCCAAGAATAAAATATTGTATTATTCAATTTCTTCGCTCTCTTTTTTCATACTGCTAACCTAATACTAAACTATCTTATTCATAGTAATATAGCCTATCTAATAATTAAGGTCAACAGGACTCTGGGGACAAGCAATAAACTTGTGATACTCACTCAAACCCCTTTCTGGCCGGGAGACCTCATGAGGCCTTTGGTCCGGCCCCAGCAAAAGAAATTTTCGCTTCGAGAAATTAGTTAGAGACCGGATCTCAGCTCTATTGTTTTTATTGTCAAGACCGCAGGCTATAGTGCCCACACAGTGGGTAGGTTTCGACCTACTTGACAATTAAGACGGTATCTACGTTCTCTATTGCGTTATTGTCGAAACCACAGGGGTTTCGACCTACTTTTCTATAGTGCCCTTTAGGGTAGGTCTTGACCTACGTTCTGGATTCCCGACTCGTCCGGCTTACGCGCGGACTCTCGGGAATGACAGCAAAATTGAGATAGAACTCTCAGGCAAATCTCCATATTAAGAGATTGCGTTTTACTCCATAATTCTGGTATATTAATAGGCTAAATACGGCCCGAGCCGTATAACTGTTTTGATTTGAAAGAATTGCAAATATTAATCGGCAACTACCGAAGTGAGGATTGATCAATGAGCGACGAAAAGCCTCAAGAACCAACTGTTCCTGTGAACCAAGTCATCGAAGGACGGATTGAAAAACTGAACAAATTGCGGGAAATGGGAATAAACCCTTATCCCTATACATATAACGTCACACACAATACCAAGCAGCTGCTCGACGGTTACGATGAATTAGCCGAAAAGGAAACACCAATCCAGACGGCTGGACGAATAATGGCTATTCGCAAAATGGGCAAGGCGGCCTTTTTGCATTTTATGGACGAATGGGGACGCCTGCAATGCTATATGAAAAAGAATGTGATTGGCGATGAGCTGTGGGAACAGTTCCTTCTACTGGATATGGGCGATTTCATTGGCATGAAGGGAACGATGTTTACCACCCGGACCGGAGAACAGACGGTCAAGATTGAGGAGTTTGAAATTCTGACCAAGTCACTCCATCCGCTGCCGGAAAAATGGCACGGTTTAACCGACAAGGAAACCCGCTATCGTCAACGTTATGTTGACCTAATCGTCAATCAGGAGGTGCGGGACGTATTCAAGACTCGTTCCAAAGTTTTGCAGGCGATCCGAAATTTCCTAAACGATCGTGGATTCATGGAAGTCGAAACTCCGGTGTTACAACCGCTCTACGGCGGAGGTATCGCGGTTCCGTTTGTGACGCATCACCGCAAGCTAGATATGGATTTGTATCTGCGTATTGCCGATGAGCTGTACCTCAAACGCCTCATCGTCGGCGGTTATGATAAAGTGTGGGAGATGTGTAAAGATTTTCGCAACGAGGGACTCGACCGCAAGCACAATCCCGAATTTACTATGATTGAACTGTATCAGGCTTTCGCCGATTATCACGACATGATGGACCTGTACGAAGATTTACTGCGCCATACGATTAAAGAAGTCTCCGGGAATTCTTTTCTCGAATACGAAGGTGAGAAGATCGAGTTCGGCGAACCGTTCAAGCGGATATCGATGATTGATGCCGTCAAGGAAAACGGCGGGCCGGATCTGTCTGATTTCGATTTTGATAAAGCTTTAAAGTTGGCCAAGGATGCCAATTTCGATAAAGCGAAGATGTTGAATCACGGTAAAATTGTTGAGGCGTTTTTTGATGAGTTAGTTGAGCCGACACTGCAGCAGCCGACGTTTATTATCGATCATCCTAAGGATATTTCGCCGTTAGCCAAAGTGCACCGGGATAATCCGAATCTGGCCGAGCGGTATGAATTGTTTGCATGCGGGATGGAATTGGGTAATGCCTTCTCCGAACTCAATGACCCTCTGGATCAGAAACAGAGATTTATTGATCAGGGTAAAGTCGCCGAGGCGGGTGACGAAGAGGCGCATCAGCTTGATCATGATTTTATTAATGCTTTAATGTACGGCATGCCGCCGACCGGAGGGTTGGGGATTGGCGTTGACCGGATTGTAATGCTGTGCACCAATCAGCATTCGATACAGGATGTGCTGTTCTTCCCGCAGATGAGATCTCAAAAGGAAGAATAGCCGGGAAAGAACCCCAAGGCTAAAGCCTTGGGATACCGAGTATAGAAAATTTCGTCATTCCCGCGTAGGCGGGAATCCAGTGGTGAGCATGATTTGACTCCGTACTGCCCCACATAGTTGTGGGATTAAGATCGCGTATGTCACATAGTTCCAACGCGCTCTGGATTCCCGACTCGTCCGGCTAACGCGCGGACTCTCGGGAATGACAATAGCATTATTGTAGGTCGAAACCCCTGGCTATAGTACCTCGCAGGGGGTAGGTTTCGACATTTCATGCGAAGCATGAAAAGAAACTGGATATAAAGAGCGTTCGGTAATACAATGCTCATAAAACACAGGGATGTACGTGTGCGATTTGAATGGTTCATAGCAAGACGCTATCTGATGGCGCGGAAAAAAGGAGCGTTTATCTCCCTCAATACCGCCTTCTCAATCGGAGGAGTTGTCATCGGAGTGGCCGCTCTCGTGTTTGTCATGTCGATGATGAACGGTTTTGAGACCGAAATGCGGACACGGATACTAGGCGTCACATCACATATTACGGTTTTCCCACGTTTTGAAACGCATCTGGCTGAGCCTGATTCGGCCATGGTGGAGCTTCTGACCGTTGAGGGAGTTACCGCAGCGGCACCATTTATTTATTACAAAGCCGCCGTCGCATCCGATGCCGCCGGTGATGGTATTGTAGTGCGAGGCATCGACACTGAACTCGAAAATGCTGTGACCGGATTAGGAGATAACGTTTTTTCCGGATACTTCGACGTGTCACCCAACGAGGAGGGAGAGGGCGGAATCATTGTCGGAAAGATGCTGGCTCAACGGCTTGATGTTATCCCTGGCGATAACCTGGTTCTGTTTTCCCTGAAGGGCGAAAAACTCCGGGCCGGAGTTCAGCCGAAGGTTAAAAAGTTTGAAGTCCGGGGTATTTTTGAAGTTGGTATGTATGAATATGACGCCTCGATGGCCTATATCTCAATTCCCGATGCAGCCAGCCTATTCAAAACCGGAGGAGTTACCGGGATTCATTTGCGAACTTTCGATGTCATGTCGGCCGATGTCATCGCCGAGAGGGTTAACGAGAAGTACTCTGACAAATACGACGCGGTGGACTGGAAACAGATGAACTCCAATCTGTTTTCATGGATGCGCCTCGAAAAAATCGGCATGTTTATCGCCTTGTCGCTCATCATAACTGTTGCGGCCTTTAATATTATCTCAACGCTGGTTATGATAGTTATGGAAAAACGGCATGAGATAGGCATATTAAAAACGATGGGCTCGATACCAAAGTCAATTGCTCGAATATTCATGGGTCTCGGCACGATTGTGGGCATATTAGGTTGTGCCTTGGGCTGGGGGTTAGGGTATTTTCTGTGCTGGCTTCAGATTGAGTTTGAGATTGTCGCTTTGGATCCCGAGATCTACTTCATCAGCCGCTTACCGGTGGAGATACGCCTCTTTGATTTTATGATAGTTGGTGCTGCCGCAATTATACTTTGTTTTCTGGCAACGATTTATCCAGCTGTCAGAGCTTCGAGATTATCGGTTGTCAGAGTTTTACGACGATAGATTGAATAAAAGTTTTTGGTACGAGTAATGTTAAAAAAGTGATGACCGGGTAATTATATCGAAGGTTAAGTGATTAACGGGTAAACATTTTGACAAAAATGGCGAAAATATATAATAAGTCGCGGTGGATAAGAAATGAACAGTAGTCAACAGGAAAACTGCATATTGCGGTCTGATAATATTCATCGCGGATTTAGCACACCGCAGGGCAGAATTGAAGTTTTGAAGGGAATCACGCTGGAACTCGAGCGAGGTGAAATGGTTGCCGTGCTGGGAGCATCGGGAGTTGGAAAGACGACGCTGTTACATTTATTAGGCGGACTCGACCGGCCCGATGAGGGGGATATATATTTCCATGACAAACCCTATAGCTCAATGTCGGAAGCAGAATTGGCAGTTTTTCGCAATCGTCATATTGGGTTTATATTCCAATTTCATTACCTGCTTTCCGAATTCAGCGCCCTTGAGAATGTCATGATGCCGCTATTAATTGCAGGCAAGTCACACCCTGAAGCATCCGAGAGAGCGGAACTATTGCTTGACGATGTGGGTTTAAAAGATAGGATCAGTCACTTACCGGCCGAGTTGTCTGGAGGTGAGCAGCAGCGGGTGGCAGTGGCAAGAGCCTTGGCCTTAGAGCCCGATATTGTTTTGGCCGATGAGCCGTCGGGCAACCTGGATGTTAAGACCGGGCATAAGCTGCACGAATTATTGGTAGAACTTAATAATGTAAAAAAGACATCGTTTGCAATTGCGACGCATAATCTACCGTTAGCTGATTTATGCGGTCGTGTAATTCACCTGAGTAACGGCGAAAAAGAGTAGAAAACTAAAGATTTAGAAGGTTCGGGTAAATATATGAAATGCCAGGATTGCGATGCGCATGACGCAACAGTCAACTTGACACAGATTGTAAACAATGAAAAGGTCGTTTTGAATCTGTGTAAAGATTGTGCTGCCAAGCGGGGTTTCCATTCGCCGCTGGATAATATTCCTTTCCCTCTGGCTAATTTCCTGTCCGGTATGATGGAAACCGATGTTACCGGTGAAAAATCAACCGCTCTTACGGCTCCCGATCTGACCTGTTCAAATTGTGGTCTCAGTTTTGAGGAATTCTCGCGACTGGGGCGGTTCGGATGCGGCGAGTGCTATAAGACATTCCGGGAAAAACTTCAAGCGTTGTTACGTAAGATTCATGGCTCGTCTTTGCATCGAGGTAAACTTCCTCCAATGTTATCCGAAGACGCAACCGTTATAAAAGAACAAGAGCGCTTAGAGCAGGAATTGACGCACGCTATTGATTCCGAAGATTTTGAACGGGCGGCCGATTTGCGGGATAAATTAAAATCACTGAAAGAAGCAGATGAGATTGCGGCCGGTAAGGAAAAAGAAAATGTTTGAGCAGATGGCTAAAAAACCGGCTGGATGGCTGACCGGACAGGGTGAGGAATCTTCGGTTGTCTTGTCAACCCGGATTCGTCTGGCGCGAAACGTGGCCGATACCAATTTTCCAACTTCGGCCGACGATGCGACCCGTGAAAAAGTGCTGGAATATTTTGATGCCGCCTTTAAAAAGTCCGAATTTCTGGGGCGAGGCGAGTTCTGTAAGACGGCCGACGTTTCTAAAACTGATAGCAGTTTTTTGGTTGAGCGTCATTTAATTTCCCCGACGATGCTTGATAATCTCAGCGGAGCCGGTGTCTATATTGGTCCTCAAGAGCAAGTTTCGATAATGGTCAATGAAGAGGATCATTTGCGGATTCAGGCGATTACAATGGGTCTTGAGATGGACCGGACGATGGAGCTGGCGGCTCAGTATGATAATGAAGTGGGGCGGCTGATAGAGTATGATTATGACAGTGATTTTGGATTTCTTACCTCCTGCCCGACCAATGTCGGTACCGGGCTCAGAGCTTCAGTGCTAATTCATTTACCGGGACTGGTTCTTACTCGCGATATTGATAAAGTGATTCAAAAGGTTACCAAAATGGGTTTGGCGGTTCGTGGATTCTACGGTGAGGGAACCGATGTACTTGGAAACCTGTTCCAAATATCAAACCAGTCAACGCTGGGTAAATCCGAAACTGATATCCTGGGTGATATTGAGCGGGTTACCCGCGTAATTATTTCAGACGAGGCTGGTGCCCGTAATCGACTGAAAGAGGAAGCATTGGATCAGATTTGTGATAAAATCTGGCGGGCATACGGAATACTGAAATATGCCCGGGTACTTACATCGGAAGAGGTTATGAATCTATTGTCCGCGGTAAGACTGGGGATGGCGATAAATGTTATCGAAAATATCAGCATTGATACGATTAATGAGATTTTACTTCTGTCGCAACCGGCGCACCTTATTAAGTATTATGGAAAAGAGTTAGACAGCAATCAGCGCGACACACTTAGGGCTGAAATGGTCAGGGAAAAACTTTTATAGGACACGACAGATGGAGGTTTATATAAATCATGAATGAAATGTTTACCGAACTGGCACGTAAGGCGATTGAGCACGCGCGCGATGAAGCGGCTCGACTCCGGCATGATTATATCGGAACTGAGCATTTACTTCTGGGATTAATTCGTCTTGCCGAAGGACGCGCAATTGAGGTAATCTCCAATCTGGGGCTCGATCTGAACGACCTCAAAAAGGCCGTTGAAGAAGTTGTCCAGCCGTCCGGTGGAACGATGACCATGGGTCAACTTCCTTTAACCGCACGCGCCAAAAAAACATTGGAAGTCTCCGGGCAGGAAGCCCGAGCGCTGAAATCTAAAGATATCGATACCGAGCATATCCTTCTCGCGCTCCTCAAGGATGAAGAGGGAGTAGCATCACAGGTTATGTCGATGTTCGAAATCGACTATAAAGAAGTTTATGAAGAGCTGAAAAATGTAGATGGGGGAAGCCCGTCTTCCTTCAAGCGTAAACGGCGCAAATCCAAAACACCGGCCCTCGATCACTTTGGCCGCGACCTGACCGAAATGGCTCGCCGGGGACGGCTCGATCCGATTATCGGACGCCAGATGGAAATCGAACGGGTGACGCAGATTCTATCACGCCGCAAAAAGAATAATCCGGTCTTAATTGGCGAACCGGGCGTGGGTAAAACCGCCATCGCCGAAGGTCTGGCTCAGCGTATTGTCGAAGGCAAGATTCCTCAGACTCTGGAAAACAAACGAGTTGTATCACTCGATATGGCTTCATTAGTAGCAGGAACAAAATATCGCGGTCAGTTTGAGGAACGGCTCAAATCGGTCATGACCGAAATCATGAACTCCCGGGACGTCATCATCTTTATTGATGAACTGCATACCATCGTCGGTGCCGGTGGTGCCGAAGGTTCCCTGGATGCCTCGAATATTTTCAAGCCGGCCCTGTCTCGCGGTGAACTGCAGTGTATCGGCGCGACGACTCTTAATGAGTATCGCAAGTATATCGAAAAAGACGGCGCCCTTGAACGCCGGTTCCAAATGGTAATGGTCGAACAGCCGAGTGCCGAGGATACGATTAAAATCCTAAAGGGACTCCGCGAAAAATACGAAGAGCATCACAAGATTAAAATTTCGGATGAAGCCCTTGAGTCTGCGGTAAAACTTTCTTCACGGTATATTTCAGGCAAGTTCCAGCCGGATAAATCCATTGATGTTGTTGACGAAGCCGGTTCGCGGGCGCATCTGGCGTCGTACACCAGACCGGTGGAGTTCGCTGAAATTGAAATAGAGATTACCGGGCTTACCAAAAAGAAAGAAGAAGCGGTTAAAAATCAGGAATTTGAGACTGCTGCGCAGTATCGTGATGAGCTTAAATTCAAGAAAGAAAAACTTCAGGAAATGCACAAGGAATGGGAAACCACTCGCGAGGAAGAGCAGATTATTCTTACCGACGATGATATCGCGCAGGTTGTTTCCACGATGACCGGTATTCCGCTCTTCCGTCTGGAAGAAAAAGAATCGAAACGGCTGCTTCGCATGGGCGATAGCCTCAAGCAGTTTATTGTCGGTCAGGATGCCGCTATCAGTTCTATGACCAAGGCTATTCGCCGGGCGCGAGCCGGATTGAGCGATCCTAATAAACCGATTGGCTCCTTTTTGTTCCTGGGACCGACCGGTGTAGGCAAAACCGAACTGGCGCGTCAGTTGGCGGCTTTCCTATTCGAGGATGCTGAATCGCTGATTCGAATTGATATGTCTGAATACATGGAAAAGTTTGCCGTGTCGAGACTTATCGGAGCGCCTCCGGGGTATGTCGGCTACGAAGAAGGCGGTCAGTTGACTGAACGCGTTCGTCGTAAACCGTATTCGGTCGTTTTACTTGACGAAATCGAAAAAGCCCACCCGGAAGTTTTCAATATCCTTCTGCAGTTGATGGATGACGGCCAGTTGACCGATAGCTTTGGCCGGAGAGTCGATTTCCGCAACACTGTCGTAATTTTGACGTCAAATGTCGGTACCCGGTCCATCGGCGAAGATAAGACGGTCGGATTTGCCAAGGATGAACTGGCGGCCGACCACAGCAGAATGGAACATAAGATTAATGAAGAGCTGAAGAAAATGTTCAATCCGGAACTTTTGAACCGGATTGACGAATCAATTATTTTCCGCTCCCTGACACTCGGAGATATTAAGCAGATTATAGATATCCTTCTCGTTGATTTGGCTAATCGATTGGCCGAAAAGGGATTGTCGTGTAATTTAACCGAAGAAGGCAAAGACTGGTTGGCGAATAAAGGCTTTGAACCGGCCTATGGAGCCCGACCACTCAAGCGAGCGATTCAGAAATATCTCGAAGATCCGCTGTCTGAAGAAATTCTTCGCGGTCAATATGCCGGTGATTGTGAGCTTGAAATCACGGTTAATGAGGAAGACGATTGCCTGAAATTTATTTTTCACCAGGGAGTCTCTTCGTCAGAGTCTGAGAATCAGCCGGATTCGGTGAATTCTCAGTAGTAGTTATAATAAAATAGCATTGACAGGACGGGCGGTCGATTTGGCCGCCCGCCTGAATTTTGGGCTGGAAAACACTTGCTTTTTTGGCCTGAGTGTGTATATTCAGAAGCTCGAATCGGCCGGTAATGTATTTCGGTCTTGAAATTGAAACGGATTAGAAGAGGTTTTTACTATGGCACATAAAAAAGGTGTCGGATCTTCGAAAAACGGACGCGACTCAAATGCCCAACGACGCGGCGTAAAAGTATATGCCGGACAAGCTATTCATGCCGGCTCGATAATTGTCCGCCAGTGCGGCTCACATTTTTTGGCTGGCGATAACGTCGGCGTGGGCAGGGACTGGACAATTTTTGCCAAGATTACCGGCGTAGTTCAGTTTGAGCGGGTTGGTAAAGACCGCAAGCGTATCTCGGTCGTCGAATAGTATTCGAATAAAAGATTTGATTTTGAAAAGCCCTGTGTAAAACGGGGCTTTTTTTGTTGGGGAATTCACAAAAAACTCTTGGTAGGGGCTGGACCAAAGGCCTGATGAACTTTGTCAGCCCGAAAGACTTTGGCCGTTATTCCATCCGGGTCGACAGAGTCGACCCCTACGAAAGACTTTATAAACAGAGCCTATTTATTAAACGGTTTCGTGCCCGGTAAATGTCCACATCTGCCGGGAAGAACCAGCTATTTTTATCTAAGTAATTATTCTGCCTGATTATTCAAACGGTAATGATGATTTTATTGAGGGGTAGAACTGTTTTATAAACGATACTGCCCGGTTGGTGGCTTCGTTGAAATCAGCACTCAAGGGTAACGGCATTGTCAAACGGCAAATAGCCGCATCGGTCGGGCGCAGCATCATTGCATTGCGCATCAAATCAAATTTTAGACCAAATTCCGAAGATATTATTCCGCCGCGAGTCTCAAACCAGTACATCATCAATTCTTTGCGCTGTGGGTTGGCGATAAGCAATCGGTTGATCGTCAGGATTGTGCCGTCGGCGAGAGTGATTTGGTACGGTTCGATTGTCTCGATTCGGAATCCTCCGCCCGGCAGACAATGTTTGGGAGAATGGATCTGCGAGCCGTATTTCTGACTCGAAAAGTAGGCCATGAACAGCCAGTAGGAGCCGTTGTCACTATCCCGGTACATCCGCAGGGTAGTAGTGTCGGCACGAAGAACATCGTAGGCATATTCATCGAAACGATGCTCGGTCCCGTAGAAGCCGAATTCCTCGTATGGGATTTGACTGAACACCGGGCCGGATTCGGGCATTACCTGACTGGAGCGTAAATAGGTACCGAAACTTCCGAAGACAACCAGAATGACGATTGCGACAATAGCTTTTTGAGAGGATGGGGTCATGCTTTTTTCCTCCCGATTTTAATAATCGCGCCCCAGATAAGCATCATTATAAACGCCACGATAAAGACCATCATCCCGGACAGTTCGTGCAAAAACTCCTCAGCCAATTCCCTTGAAATGGTATAGGCTCCGATAGCAGTAAACAGGACACGGAAAATATTGGCGGCAATGGCAATCGGAATCGTTGACAGAAACAGGATAAGTTGACGAGGTAAATCGTTTTGAGTCATCCGGGCGTAGATAGCTCCGAGGGCTAACAACGAAATCAGCGACCGCAGGCCGCTGCAGGCCTCGGCGACTTCGAGCGAGTAGCCCGGCAGATGAATGATGTTTCCCTGTTGAACGGCTGACATACCGATACCGGTTAAGATTTTCACCGTGACCTTAGTGGCGAAAAGCTGCATCGGGAACGTCATGGTATAGTAGATTACATACGGCAGAGGTACCATGAAGAACAGGTAGAGTAGTTCGAACCATGCTTCGAGCGCGAATCTTCTGCCGAATAAATACCAGACGAGACCATAGAGAGTGATTATTAACGAACATCTGAGGGTGAAGTACTCAGCCATAGCATTGGCCAGTACAAAGACGGTCATTCCAAATAGAATTATAACCAGTCCCCAATTGGCGCCGTCGGAGGATATCAGGCTTTTGAGTTTATCCCGTTTTTTCCAAAGCAGATAGCCGGTTACCAACGGAATCAGAAAGCCGTGAGAGTAGTTATCGTCGTTATACCATTCACCGACAAGGCCGATCAACACTTGCAGATAAAGCGCCATAAACAGCCCGAAGGCGAGATAGTGATAAAACGTTAATTTAAATTTATCAGTCGAAGAAGCAGTCATAAATAGAAACTAATTCCCTTTTTTGGTACGGGCTTATCGTCCTTTTTACTACCCGTTAGCTATTATATATACTATATTATCGACCCTAAGAGCAAATCTTTTGTAAGAGAATTGATTAAAAGGCGGATTGTTGGAAAATATTTCGCACCGGTATGTATAATGAATTGAAAGGCTTATTAGCCCAACAAGTAAAACCTGATTTGGTTGTTAATTTATGAGACAGACAAAGAAACCAACAAGTAGTAGGCCAAGCGGCAGGCCACGCAAAGGCCCGACGAGAAAATCTCCGGCTCGAAGAAAACGAGCATATTGTCTCGTTGTCAATTACGCTGAATGCTGGAATAATATCGAAGAAACAACTAAGTTGGCTGATAGGATGAAACGGCGACTTCGGCGAGCCGGTTGGGATTGCTATCTTGAAACGGCCGATGATTGGGACGGATTTGAAAAGCAGGTTGCCGGAGCGATTCGTAAACGTCCGTATGCTGTGGTTGTTTTTGGCGGTGACGGCTCGGTTCGTATGGCAGGTAATCGGATTCACCGTGCCAAACGGTTGATGGGTATCGTTCCCTGTGGTCAATTCAACAATATTTTTCACTCATTGTATGGGCATACTGACCCGGAATTGGCGTTGTCGATTATCAAGGAAGGGTATCAAACGAAGATTGATACTGGACTGGCTAACGGCACATTTTTTCTTGGTCATCTTATATCTGGGGTTGTTCCCGCCATGCTTGAGAAAATGGGTGATAAGACTCTCCCGAAAATGGCGATGACCTGGGGCAAAATTGCCGGAAAAGCTTCTGATGATACGATTCCGCGAACGAGCACTATAAAGGTTGATACATACACTATAGAATCACAGCCGTTAATGCTCAACGTGCATTTACTGTCCCGCCTGATGACGCTTGATATGGCTCCAGTGGCCGCACCCGATGATGGAAGAATAGTTTTGGTTTACGATAAAGACGGTACCCGGGAGATGATATCGAAGTATGTCAAGGAGCTTAAGAAGGATAAGTACCAGTATAACGAAGGGATTCAGATGATTCGGGGGCATCGTATCAATATTTCTCCGATCGAGGGGCGTACCTGGCAGATTGATTCGGAACCGGTCGAGTTCACCGGAAACGAGTTAACGATTGAAGTACAGCATAAAGCTCTCAGAGTCTTTGCCAACGCTTCAAAGAAAAAATGAAAATGAAAAGCGCGAATATCTGGCTACTTGCGTTTTTACTATTCTGTTTTCTCTCTAGTCACTCTCAGGCCGATATCTCCGACTCTACCCAGCCCAATATTCCGGTGCTTGATAACACTTTATTACCTGATTCAGTTTCAAATGACTCCATAACGGCTGAAAGCAAACCTGCGATTTTTCCTCCAGATACGGTAATCCTGACGCCAACGACATATACAGGCGATGCCGATAGAATGGTAATCAAGACATACCTTTCCGAAAACTATAATCCGCCACCGAAACGCTCACCGTCAATGACGATGCTCAAGTCAGTAGTCTTTCCCGGATGGGGACAGTATTCCAATAGAAAGCGGATTAAATCGGGCGTAATATTCGCGGTTGAATCATATTTTATTTACAAGACGGTTGATTATGGAATCAAAGCCGGGGATTCGCGAAAAATATGGAAATCGATTTCCGATGACAGTATCTCGGCCAAGACTCTCGCCTTTCAACAGTACACTGATGATAGAGACAATAGAAATACAAATATTTGGTACACGGCCATTATTATGTTTCTATCGATGATAGACGCCTATGTTGACGCTCACCTGCAGGATTTCCCCGAACCGGCGGATAAGGCTGAAGAAGCTAAAAACCTATCTCTGGAGTTATTACCTGAACGGGAGGCCGGGTTTCGGATAGTCTATAATTTTTAATTTGTGATAGCTTATTTAAAACTCGTTCCTTTTTTTACCTGAATGAAAACTGAAAATATATCGATAGCTCAGGCGCGAAGAATTGCTCTAAATGCCCAGATGCTCGACGGACGGACGAAACTTCCTAAAGGTAAAGAGGGCATTGCCCAAACGATAGAGAAACTCGGTTATATCCAGATAGATACCATTGCCGTAATAGAACGAGCCCACCATCATACATTATGGAATCGACGCCGGGATTATCGGCCGGAATATTTGGATGAACTCCAATCGATTGACCGCCGGATTTTTGAGTACTGGGGACATGCCGCTTCTTATTTGCCAATCGACGATTATCGTTATTATATCAAACGGATGAAGGGGTTCACTGACCCTCATGGTAAATGGGTAAAGCAGCGTTATGAAAAGTGTGGGCATTTGATGCAGCCGGTCCTGGAAAGAATAAAAAATGAGGGACCACTGGGGTCAAAAGATTTCAAACCTCCCGATAATGTCAAGCGGGGAGCCTGGTGGAACTGGCGCCCAGCCAAAGTCGCTCTGGAGCTGTTATTCTGGAGCGGTGAGTTGATGATTACCGGGCGGAGAAAATTCCAACGGCGGTATGATTTGACCGAGCGGGTTTTACCCGACGATGTTGATATCTCAGAGCCAACCGATGAGGAGCAGGGCCGATTTCTTGTGGCTCGTGCCCTAAATGCCTATGGCGTCGCAACCGAGGCTGAAATCCGCAATCATATTTTCGGATACAAAAAAATTGTTTATGAGGACGCGATAGCAGGTATGATAGCCTCTGGTGAAATCTCCTCCATTGCCGTCGGCAATAAAGGCAGAACGAAAGACTTTGCTCTAACTGACTCTTTAGACGGATTGTCCAGATTAAGAGTGAAAAAACCGGGTATCAGTTTTCTGTCACCTTTTGATAATTTGATTATTCAAAGAGGGCGCACAAAACGACTCTTTGATTTTGATTATACCATTGAATGCTATGTTCCGAAGCCAAAACGAAAGTACGGTTATTTTGTGCTGCCTATTCTTTGGGGTGAGCATATCGTTGGTCGTTTCGATTCCAAAGCCGACCGGAAAGAAAAAACTTTACTGGTTCACAGTTTGTATTTGGAAGATTGGTTTACACCCGATGATGCTTTTATTGTGGAATTCGCGAAAAAGCTGATAGAGTTTGCCGTTTTTAACAAATGTCCTAAGATTAAAATCGCCAAGACCCATCCGGCTAAATGGAGGAAAGTAATTTCCGCAAGATTGAAAAAGCAGTGATAGTCAGTATGTTCCAAGTTATTAAAATTCCTAATTGTTTATTGTAAGATAGTTGAATATTGCTGAAAATTTGTGTATAATTATAGGCTGAATATTTGCGGGTAGTTCATCGTCTATTATAACAAAAGATATGAATTACCGGAAAACTGGAAGGATATAGAATGTCAGATAAGCCAAAAGTAAAGCCGACTCTGAAAATCGTCATCGACGGCAAGGAGCGGGAAATAACCTTTGAAGAGCTAACGTTGTCTAATAACCTGGCTCAAGAGGCGTTGGTCAATTTATTGGTAGAGAAGAAAATAATCGACCCCAAAGAGTTGATGGAGTATATGCAGAAAATCCGCAAAGAGCGTTTCCGTCATGAACCTCCGTCTCAAAGCGTTAATTAGTGCAGTAGGTTATGAGTTCTGAAGACGAAAAAAAAATGGCTAAGGGTACAGGCGAGGTTCGGGTTGAGCCGATCCTGGAGTATCTTTGCCATCCGGCTAAAAAGAACCGGAAGATAACTATGCTGGTAACGGGTGTAATTATTGTTTGCATTCTGCTAACTTATTTTATTACGTATTCCCCCTTTATGACAATTTTGGGGGGGATGATCCTCTTTGGAGCATTAACCGGGTTTTATTTTCCGACACGGTATAGTTTTTATGAGGACCATATTATCATAAAAACGACAACTCAGGCGCTGCGCAAGGATTGGTCATTGTTTCGATCTTATTATCCTGATAAGAACGGGGTGTTATTGTCGCCCTTTGGACGGCCAACGCGCATGGAGAATTTTCGCGGGATATTTATTAAATTTGCCGACAACCGGGACGAAGTCATGAAATTAGTTGAGTCAAAAATAGATTTTGAGGATGACGAGTGAGCATTTTTAGAGATTTTTTTACAGATACCGGCAGCGCTGATAAAAATGAGCCGGGCAAAATCCCGGCTGATGAAGATGCTATCCTGGAGAAAGTGGCAAAAAAAGTGGTCGACCGACATATGGCTGTCCCGGCTATTATTTTTCTGGAGTCTGTTAAGCCTGTCAATTATATCGGTGCTCAAGCGATGGTATTTTTTGAGCCAATTGTGCAATCTGTATTTGTTATCAAGGATTATGACGTTTTCCGTCGCGCCATGGAACGCCGGGAAAACATGGAAAATTTATTACAGAAAATCGAACGGTATGACGCCATATCATATAAAAAAGAAAAACTATATAAGAAAAAGCTCAAGGAGGAGCGGAAAAATTGGACCTGGTATCAGCGTTATCTGGGTATTAAGCAACCACGAATAATAATCGATCCCGCTGAGCTGGAAGCAATTGAGAAAAAGGCTGAATCAAAACCGGACGACGGCTCCGACACCAAATAAGTATTATCATCTTTGAATTTCTTATCTCAGGAAGGTGACGAACGAGTCCTTTCCGGCCGAATACTATAGTATTATAATTTATACCGGTGTTATTATGGCGAAGCAGTATATTTTAAAAAAAGAACATATTCTATTAACCGTTCTATTCAGTTTTATAGTTCTGGCTCTGTATCTCTTTTATAGAATTTTGGCCCCGTTTCTAATACCTCTGTGCTGGTCGGCTATTTTTGTCGTGATTTTTTACCCTCTCTATCAAAAAGCGGATAAGTATATCAAGTCGCCTAACCTGCGTTCGCTTCTATTCACGCTCTTGATAGTTCTGCTAATTATTGGTCCGGCAGTATATCTTGGAGTTTCTCTGGCTCAGGAGGCTATGTCTCTTTTTGACTATTTCAAAGAATCTCTTGATCAGGGTAAGCTTGATGAGATAATCAATATAAAAAATTCCACGTTTTATTTAATGGTTCAAAATAAACTCGCGCCGTATGTGGATTTGTCTCAGCTGGATTTACGGGTTATTGTCGAAAAGGGGTTACAGTCCGTTTCCCATCTAGCTTTGGTTCAGACAACCAACGTATTGACTAATACCGGAAAAGTGATTATCGATTTCTCTTTAATGGTATTTTTCATGTTTTACTTTTTCCGTGATGGCGAAAAGCTGTTTAATCAAATTATGGAAACGGTTCCGGCCGACAGCGAAAAATCCAGGAAGACCCTGCGCCATATGCGCAAAGTTATTGAAGGGACTATGTATGGCGGAGTTGTTATTTCTATCTTGCAAGGATTTATCGGCGGAGTGATGTTTTTAATCATGGGGCTTCAGTCGCCGGTTCTCTGGGGTGTATTCATGGCGTTTCTCGCCTTTATCCCCATTGTAGGGCCATCGATGATATATATTCCGGCTGGGTTGATTTTGATTTTCACCGGTTCGACCGTTAAAGGTGTGCTGTTAATTGTTATCGGTACGTTTATCGTTAGTCAGATTGATAATTTTTTGCGCCCAATGCTGGTGTCGGGTAAGACCGGAATGCACACGATGCTGTTGTTTATTTCGATCTTGGGCGGCATCTATGTTTTTGGCTTGTTGGGGATTGTGCTCGGCCCGTTTATCGCGGCGGTATTTGTGACGATGTTTGACGTCTTCCGCCTGCGCCTGACCGAAAACGGTGAAAACGAGAGCGACGAAGAAGAGCAAGCTACTTCATCTGAGTAATAGTTATTTATTGACGATACGGTTTCTGGTTTTTACTCCTTTAAATATCATTGTTACGACATAGGTCACTCCGGCGACGATTATTATTGTTGCTCCGGCGGGTAGATTGGGGCCATAGCTCAGAGCCAATCCCGAAGTCGTAAATAGCAGGCTCAACCCCGATGCGAGAATCATCATCTTGCCGAGAGATTTGGTAAAATGTCCGGCAATTGCCGCTGGGAGAGTCATTAGGGCAATGACCAGTATTATCCCGACTACAGTGACCAGCAAGACAACCGTCATGGCGGTCAGAATCAGGAGAAGCAAATAGTACAATTCGACGTTGATGCCACGCAGACGGGCAAATTCCTCGTCAAAGCAAACGGCCAGAAGCTGATTATAAAACAAAATGGCAATAGTAATGACAGCGACATCAAGAGCGGCGATAAGCCAGATATCCTGGGTCGTGACCATGAGGATATTGCCGAACAGATAACTCATGAGGTCTTCGTTGTAGCCGGGGGTTTGCGATATGAAGAGGATACCGGCAGCCATACCTATGGCCCATAACGCTCCGATAATCGTATCCTCGCGCTGTTTTCCTTTAATGCTCACCAGACCGATAATCAACGCCGCCGCAAAGGCGGATATTATCGCTCCATGCAGTGGTTCCAGCCAAGTCCAGCCGTGAACGATATTGAGGTACTTGGCCGCGCCCATACCTCCGAGGATAAAGTGAGCGATGGCTCCGGCGACATAGCTGATGCGCCGGGTAACGACATAGCTTCCGACGACACCGCAGGCTATCGAGGCTAGCAGGCCGGTAATCAGAGCATATTGAAGAAAACGAAAACTGCCGAGAGCTTCAAAAAACTCAAGCATGATCGCCTCCGGTCTCTGTGTCTCTTTTTGAGGCAATGTCGATTTCCCGTTGGAGGCTCTGGCAATGCTCGCAATTGGATGGATGGGGACAGGCGGAATCATCATGGCTGACGAATTGCACCTCATGGCCATATAGCTCGGAAATTATCTGACCAGTGATCTGCCGAGTCGGGTGCATGGCGACGGTATTATTAACGCATAAGACCGAGGTAATAAACGGTGCGACGAATCCGATATCGTGGGTGACCATAACAACCGTTAGTTTCTTGTTTAACTGCTCCAGAAAATCATAGAGGTCTTTTTGAGCGGCGATATCGACATGGGCAGTAGGTTCATCCAATAGCAGCATTTTTGGTTCGGTGGCGAGAGCCCGGGCAATTAAAACTCGTTGACGCTGTCCCCCGGACAGATCTGAAAAGGGGCGGTTGGCGATATGGCTGAGCTCAACTTCTTCCAAAACTCGCGCCGCAATGGCTTTGTCACTGGCTTTAAATTTGCCAATACAGGAGACATTACACAATCTTCCCATGAGGACGACATCTTTTACGGTGATAGGGAATTGTGTATCGAAATGGAAATGCTGAGGTACATATCCGACTTCGGGCCGAGCCTTTACCGGAGATTTTCCAAAGACCTTGATAGAGCCCCGGGCCGGGGATATCAGGCCGAGCATCAGCTTCAACAGGGTTGTTTTACCTCCGCCGTTCGGCCCGACGATACTCACGAAGTCGCAATGATTGATATGGGCCGTGACATCGGTCAAAGCCGGCCGGCCGTTGTAAGAAAACGATAGGTTTTCGATAACGACGACCGATTGAATAGGTTGTGCTGTTTCGTTCACGATTGCTCCATTACTTACTCAAAGCTTTGGCGATGGTATCAGCCATATATTTCATGTTGTTGATATAGTCATAGGCCAACGGATCAAGCGCAATTACTTCAGCTCCGATTTCAGATGCGATGGCTTCGGCGGTCTTTTTCGAAAACTGGCTCTGGATGATTATAGTCTTTATTTTTTCTTTTTTGGCCTGGGTAATTAATTCTGCTAACTGACGAGCCGAAGGTTCTTTGCCTCCGGTTTCGATAGCAACCTGCAGGAGATGATACCGGTCGCAAAAATACCCGAATGACGGATGAAAGACATACAGTTTTTGACCCTTGAAGGGAGCGAGAGTTCGAGATATGTAGGCATCAAGTCTGTCCAGTTTTATTAAGAACTCTGAGAGCATAGTTTTATAGCTGTCGTTGGTATCGTCGTTGCCGGTCTTGTACCCGCTGGACATATTTTGGGCAATCGTTTTAACGATTATCGGATCGAGCCACAAGTGAGGGTCAAGGGTTTCTTTATCAGCTGAACAATCGTGCCCTTCATGCTCAGCGTGGGAATGGTCTTCTATATGCCGCAATAATATTCCATGTTGAGTATCGCTAATATCTATTTTAGGAAAAGAGGCTCGTAGTTTTTGTACTAAATGTTTTTCAAAGGGAACGCCTATCGTATAGTAATGACTGGATTTACCAAACTCTGCCAATTGTTTTGGGCTGGGTTCGTATGTCGCCGGTGACTGACCCGGTCCTATTATTACTCGAACATCAAGCGGCGGCTCAAAGAGTTGCTCGACAAAATATTTCTGAGGTAAAATACTGACCGATATTTTTAAAGTGTCTTTTCCATCAGCCCAGATGTGACCGGGTAGAGCTATAAAAAATAGCAGCATTAGTGTCTGTATATTGCGCCAATGATTATATCTCATTATATGTTTGCCAATTCTGAATTATCAGCTTCGGAGCAGATGATATGTTTTTCGTGGCAGTCACGACATTCACTGACTGTATGTTTTTTTGAGAAATTGTCCCAGTGTTCTTTTTGGCTTGGGGTCAAGTAGCCGGCTCCCTGGCACAGGGGGCAGGTGGCGGCCAACGCCGACGTTACTGCTGAACGAATAAACTCTGATTTATTGGGTATTTCTTTAAGTGCTTCGGACACAGCCTCATCCACCTTGAAGGTGATGATTTCTGTTTTGTGTTTTTTCATATACTAATCCTTTTTCGTTCGCACAATATATTACTTTGTAATACCTACGGCAATAAAATTGTTTTAGAGAGCTTTTTTATAGAGAAAACTGTATAAAAACAGACTATTTTGAGTGATAATGCATCTTTTTAAAGAAAAACATGTTATAAACCCTTGACGGAACGAAATTTATTAGTATGTTCAGTCATCAACATGTTGTGCGCCTTCCCCCTCAAAGGCATACGAAACATCCTTAAGATGAGGGAAATAAGACCGGATCTGATTATTATTAGGTCCAAGGAGAGATTCGTGAGTAAAGGTACAGTAAAGTGGTTTAACGCCGAAAAGGGCTTTGGTTTCATAACCCCCGAAGACGGCAACGAAGATTTATTTGTTCACCATTCCAACATCACTAGTGATGGATACCGCACCTTGACCGATGGTCAAGAGGTAGAGTTTGAAGTAGGCGAAGGTCGTAAGGGTCCTGAAGCCACCAACGTCAAGCCCTTATAATTGAACAAAACTACATAAGAACCACTTACCCCGGTCTAAACGACCGGGGTTTTTTTTGCCTATAAATTATACAATCTGTTTTTACTCTACCTAAGTTGTTGATTTATCATATCTTCAGTAATCAATAGGAGCAATAAATTAAATTGACAAATCTTAGAAACCATCTATATTTTCTATAAGCAATATCAAGCTATATACTTGTGCTCTAAGAGATTTGCAACAGACATAAATTATACTACACCTTGCGGGAGGCAGTATGGAATCATTGGGGATTTTCCTGACGATTATTGTGTGTATTTTTTTATATTTTAAAATGCCTTTCGCAAAACATCAAGCATTTCAGAATAAATGAAAATAATAAGAGCGATTGGAAGTTAGGGGAAGCAAGGACAATAAATAGATTATAGTAGAAAACGGAATTCTATTACATAGAGCAGTGGAGGCTAGCTATGAAAGTAATGATACTATTAGTTGGAGTGTTAACTGTATTTGTCATGAGTGCTGTAGCAGAAATACCTCAGATGATGAACTATCAGGGGCGGTTGTCCGATGATTCGGGCAGTCCGGTAGCCGATGGTAATTATACTCTTTACTTCCACATCTATGGAAGTGAATCAGGCACTGACACCATATGGTCATCCGGTGGACAGACTGTTACTGCTGCTGATGGTTTGTTTACTTATCCATTGGGGTCAAATGTACCGTTTTCATCTGACCTGTTTTACGGTCCTGAACGTTATCTTGGTATTACCGTAGGTACAGACTCTGAGATATCACCCCGAACGAGACTTACTTCAAACGCCTATGCTTTCCATGCTCGAAAAGCCGATACGGCCGAGTTTGTGTTGACCGCACCCGGGAATTTTGTCGAGAAGACTGGAGATACTTTGTCGGGCAGTCTAGTTTTTGATGGAGCGGGTAACGGTATGGACGGTCAAATTCAAGTCGGTGAAACTTTCTCTAATATCTTTCTTTATAACGAAGGCTCTCGCAAGGCAGCACTATATGGCCAGGGATACGGTTCGCTGATACTGTCAGACGATGGCGGCATCAATACGGTTTTTTTGAATGCCAGATATAACAAAGGCGGATCGATTCGACTAAGAGATAATACTGGTACAGACAAAGTCGTCTTTGATGCTGAACTCACTGGCGATAGTGCGGCGATTCTTCCAACCGGGTCAATTAGTTCAACAGAGATATTCAACGAGCCGGGTATAACCTCATCCGAGGATGGACTCACTAAGTATCCTCTAACATTCTCATTCTCAACTTTGGCGGCCGACACTATGACTATACCTGCCCCCGGATATGTGTTTGTTATCGGCGGATGTTCCGTGGGAATCGATATGCCCACGGACTCAACAGATATGATGCAAGGTGTAATTCAGATCGATACAGCAGGTGGCGCAGGATCCAACTACTCTATGAAAACTCTTAATGCTATGGATGCTACACGATTTAGCGAAATGACTCCGGTGACAGTATTCAGAACCTACTATTTCGCAACGGCGGGAACATATATATTCCAGCTAGAAGGTGCAAATTGGTCAAACTATTCAAACGTTTATACAAATGACAATCAGATAAGCTGTATATATTTTTCAACTGCATATGGTTCAATTCCAAGCGGTGTCTCTCAACCATTACCTGATGTTATGGAATCCAATATAATATCAACTGCAAATTCGTCAGAGAAAGTTACAGCAGAGAATACCTCAATCAAGGATCTCGAGCTTATTGCTAAGCAGGCGAAGATAGAAGAACAGGCTGCACGAATCCGGCGGCTGGAGGCGGAGCTGGAATTGAAAGAGGCAAAAGAACAACTGGAATAATAAACTTTTTAGATATTGGGGGCAATATCATGGGAGGTAAGTGTGAAGACTGCACTGGCTTTGACAATAATACTACTTTTTTGCACGACGATACTTGTTGCCGAAGTACCGTCATCTATAACGTATCAGGGGAGGTTGACTGATGATACCGGTGTTCCGGTAGCCGATGGCAGTTACGAACTAACGTTTAGTATTTACGAAGGTAAGGCGAATGGTACACCTTTATGGACTGCCCCGTCACGCAATGTCTATGTTAATGGTGGGTTGTTTACATTCGATCTCGGCTATTCCCCCTCATTTCCCGAAGGTCTTTTCGAGGATTCCGTCCGCTATCTGGGAATTACGGTAGGTTCTGATGCGGAAATATCACCCCGAACTCGCCTTCACTCTGTACCGTATGCTTATCAATCACTAAGAGCTGACTCAGCAGATTATGCAGGGTATGCCTATCAATCACTAAGGGCTGACTCAACGGATTATGCCGGGTATGCCTATCAATCACTAAGGGCTGACTCAGCAGATTATACCGGGTATGCTGAACAAGCAACGCATGCCGACACTGCCGCATATGTTGAACAAGTCAGCTCTGAACAAATTCTCAACGAGCCGGGTATTGACAGAACTTCATACAATCTCGTTGATGGAATTAGTAGTACTACCGAAATGGAAAATGTCCACTCAATTACTATTAAACCGCCTGGTCCCGGTTACGTTTACGTTTCTGCGAAGTTTCAAGTTGCGTTATATAACACAATGGGATTGAACGGCGTATATTTCCAGATTGATACACTTGAAGGCGGTAGGACGAAATTTCCAAATTGTGCTTATATTAACCAATCCGCCTTCCCAGATGATGGTTATTACTATTTCACAAGTAGTACAGATCAGATATACTTCGTAAATGATTCATCTGAGCGAACCTATCATCTGGAAGCGATGAAGCATTCGTCAGCTACAGGATCTGTAAGTATTGAATATCCTAAAATTACCGTAATGTTCTTCCCAACCAGTTACGCTCCCGTTAAATCCATAACTACGGACCCGAACGGCTTTAAGGATGCCATTCCAATTCAAATTCAAACTACTGACAAAGATGGCCATACAACTACAGCCTACGAAGTTGACCTGCGGGAGCTGGAACTGAAAGCCAAGGAAGCGAAAATAGCATCTCAGAAAGCATATATCGAACAACTCGAAGCTGAACGCGAATTAGAACGAGCTAAGAGAGATTCTGAATAAATTATTACTCCAAGTTGGGGGCTAAACTACTGGAGGAAACTGTGAAGACAGTTCTTGCACTGACCATTATCTTACTTTTCTGCACAGCGATGCTCGTTGCAGAAATTCCGTCTCCGATACCTTATCAGGGGCGTCTTACAGACGATACCGGCGCACCGGTAGCTGACGGGACGTATGAACTGACGTTTAGCATTTACGAGGGTAAGGCGAATGGTACACCTTTGTGGACTGCGCCGTCACGCAGTGTTAATGTCGCCGCTGGCCTGTTTACGTTCGACCTCGGCTATTCCCCCTCATTTCCGGACGGTCTTTTTGAGGATTCCGTCCGCTATCTGGGGATAACCGTTGGATCTGATGCTGAGATAGCGCCCAGGACACGCCTCCAGTCTGTACCGTATGCTTATCAGGCACTTCGTGCTGATGAAGTTGCTAACGAGGATCAATTTGTTCACACTGCCGGTGATACAATGGTCGGTTCATTAGTCTTTGACCCTGATAATGACGGAGTTTATGAAGGAAGATTTGCTGCCAACTCCACAGCTTCGAATATCTATCTCAGAAGTAATGACACAACAACCGTTTTTCTCTTCGGTGAATTATTTGGCCAGTTGTTATTGAATGACGCATATGATGGATTGCGCCGAGTTAGTCTGTCTGCCTTCAATTCTGGCGGAGCATTCGTGCTGAAAAATAGTGATAACTCTAAACAGATTATCTTCAACTCCGGTTATGATGGAGATGAGTCGGTCATGCTCCCCGATGATGCCATTAACTCAGATGAAATTCTCGATGAGGTAGGATTCGCTTCTAATACTCAATCTGATTTTGTGGTAATAACCAGTACAGCAGCAATGCAGGATGTCGTGACCGTTACAATTACTCCTCCGGCGGTCGGGTATTTATTTATCTCTGCACAATACTTTGTTCGCCTTTACAATACGACAGACTACAATTCTTGTTTTATTCAAATTGATGCTACTGCTGGCGGTAGTCTTGTATCCGGAGCTTATTCACTTGCTGGATTGAATGGCTCTGCCTCAACCGCAGACAATTTCTTTCCTTCCTATTCGAGCCGGATGTATTATGTTGCCGGCTCAACTCCACTGACTTTTCGTCTTGAAGCACGGAAATCTTTGATGGCTAATGGAGATATATCAATACGTAATGCTACTATCACAGCGTTATATATTCCGACATCTTATGGTTCGGTGAAGACAATAGTATCTGATCCGTTAGGATTCACAGACACAAAGTTGATCAGCCATGATGATGAAGGAAACGTCCATACTGCGTATGAAGTCGACCTTCGTGAACTGGAACTGAAAGCCAAAGAAGCGAAGATAAAAGCTCTTGAGGCTCAAATTGAACTCGATAATGCCAGAGAGATGCTCGAAAACAGAAATCGAGAATAAACGATTGATATAAATGTTGGAGGAAATATGAAATGCTTTTTATCCATTGCAATAATACTCGTCGCAATGGTCGCAACCGTAGGGGCTGATATTGCACCGCTGGTAAACTACCAGGGGCGACTGACAGACAGTAACGGTGATGTGGTAGCGGACGGTTGGACTTATATGACGTTCGGCATCTATGCCAGCGAGGGTGCTCCGTCTCCTATCTGGACTTCAGGTGCACGAGATGTGTACGTTAAAGACGGATTGTTCAGCTATATCCTTGGTTCAACAGCGGCGCTACCGCACAATATTTTTGATAACCAGCTTCGTTGGCTGGGAATCAAGGTCGCCACCGATGCCGAGATATCACCTCGTACGAGATTCACAGCCGTGCCGTATTCGTATCGGGCGCTCAAGGCTGACACAGCAGAATATATAGCCACTGCAGATGATTTTGTTCACACAATCGGTGACACCATGACCAACGATCTTGTTTTTGATGGTGATAGTGACGGCAATTACGAAGGTACTATATCTGTCAGCACGTCATCTGCGAATATCTATTTGAGAAGCAGTGACACAACCACAGTTCGCCTTTACGGTGCCTCATACGGTGAATTGGCGTTGTATTATGGATTTACCGGCGGCAGACGCGCGGTCCTTGCGGGGTTAAGTAGCGGTGGACGGCTTCGCCTGTATGATGGCAATAATGATCAACAGATAGAAATAGATGCAGGCGATGACGGAAACTCATCGGTCGTCTTTCCCGAGGGTGCCATTGATGCTGATGAAATTTTGAACGAGCCGGGTATTGTCAGCAATACCGGTGACTCTCCTTACTTAACAAGCGCTTCGTTTGTCGATATTGCGACAGCTACCATTTCTACTCCCGGAGCGGGCTATGTGTATGTATCCGGACATTGCAGCATCATTTTCAGCGGTTCGACAGACTTGAGCGGAGCGTACCTCCAGATTGATACAACAGAAGGGGGTGGAAATGAAGGAGAGGATGTATTCGTATTTAAAAGCACTTTTCATGATACGGAGACCAATAGCTCTCATGCGTTCGTTGACCGGGTCTATTACATAAGTTCTGCAAGAACGATCACCTTCCGGTTGGAAGCAGCTCGGTACAGCCAGAGTACCGGAACTGTTAGAGCATCCCGATCCCGCATCAAGGCTATGTATTTTCCGACTTCATACGGTAGCGTTAAAACACTCGTATCTGATCCCGGAGAATTCACCAATGCCGAAATGGTTACGACCAAAGACGGTCTGGGAAATTCTAAAACCGAGTACAAAGTCGATCTGCGTGATCTCGAAGTAAAAGCCAAAGAAGCAAAAATAAGAGCGCTCGAGGCCGAGTTGGAACTTGAAAAAGCCCGCGAAGCGGCTGAACGAAATTAATAAAACAAAGGATAAAATGATGAATAAGAAGTTTTTACAGTTTGTCATGATTGTCGCAATCGTAATGATGTTACCTCTTTTGGTAGTTGCAGCCGAGAAAAAAAGCGCTGATGAGGAACGGTTGATTCCCGTCAATTCCGTTAGTGAGGATAAGACTGTAATGAACCCTACAACTTTATCTGAAGCAGAAAAAGAAGAGTTGATGGAACTAGGGTTACGTTCGGTAATGGCCGGAGAGGATATCAATTGGAGTGTAATTGGCGGCGGAGGCGGGCAGTCCGGCACTTCGACTAACTATACAGTTTCGGGAACTGTCGGGCAAGTCGCAGCCGGAAGTGGCACCTCGACAAATTACGGAGTCGATCATGGGTACTGGCAGAATTTCATATCGGGTTCGTGTGTTACACCCGGCGATGCCAATCATGACGGCGGCTGTAATATGGGTGATGCCGTGTATATCGTAAATTATGCTTTTCGTGAGGGAGATCCTCCGCAATCAATGAATGAAGGGGACGCTAACGTGGATTGCATTGTTCACCTCAGCGACGCGATCTACATAATCAATTATATCTTTAGAGAGGGTCCGCCACCGCAGTGTGGCTGCTATGAATAAAACAATAAAAAGCTCTCCGGTGTTATCGGAGAGCTTTTGTTTATAGAATTCTATCTCTGTCTATTGATTAATATCTGCCATTACTATTACGACCGGATATTCTATCATCTGCTCCTGCCGGTTTAGTTGCGATGTCCTCTGTTGCTGCATATTACTTTTGGAGCATTTATTGTCGCCGGCATTAACCCGGATTGAAATCGGTAACAGTAGAAGGGCTATTAGCAAGCCAAACGTAAATCGCTTTCGCATTATATAAATCCTTGTTTAAGCTTATAATTTAAACAATTAAGTTGAAAGCAAGTTCCCGTCTTACAAGACTCAGTTTAATTTCTTTTACAGCTTACGGTAGTGTGCCCCCGTTAGAGGCTGAGAGGAATTCCTGGAAAGTTTTGTCTTTGTAATAGCCGTCACCGATATAATCGGTTAGCTGTTTCAAATTCTCGGTATCGAGATATCCCGGTTGAACGCCGATTAGTTCACCCGCATCGGAATAAAATGCCGAAGTTGGATAGCCCGTGACACCAAGCTTCTTAGTCAGATCCTTATAACTCATTTCCTCACCGGAGAAGCGAACCGTCCCGCTTGTTTCAGGATTAATGTAAAGGCTGACGAATTTATTGCTGAGGTTGTTCTGGATGTCGGGATCAGTAAAAGTTTCAGTTTTCATTTTCCTGCAATAAGTGCACCATTCAGTAGAAAAAAAGATATAAACAGGTTTTCCTACTGATGCTAGTTGTTCTTTAGTTATATCGGTTTCTGACCAAGTGATATCCTCTTGCCAGGCACCTCCGGAATCACTGCCAAACTGTCCCTTGAATCCATATATAACTAACCAGCTGACAAAAAACAGTGCTACGATACCTACAATTGTTTTATTCACTATAAATCCTTTCCGCCTACGGCGGAATTAAATTACTATCCTCATGAAAATCCGCTGCCTCCACCGCATCCTCCGCCTTTCATACCGCAGGGCGGAACGGATGAACCGCTGCTACTACTGGAAGCGGAGAAGGTCGATAGGAGTTTTTCGGTTTTCTCTGCGCCACAGCTTGGGCAGAGAGGGGCCTCAATACTTGATAAACTGACCAGTTCCTCAAACCGATGGCCGCATTCTTTACAACTATATTCATATAATGGCATAACGATTACTCTCCCTTGGCTGTCTGATCAACGATTGTCATAATAATCTTCTCAGCCTCGGCGGCGAGATCATTCAGGCCGGCCTGAGGGAAGAACTCGGCAATCAAGGCCGGGCGCATAGCCTTGATTTTGGTTTTTCCGCTTTCAGTATAAACATTTATCTTACATGGCATAAACAGTGAAACCATCATATCTTTTGACAAAGCCTTGTGCGCAAATTTGGCGTTACAGATTTCGATGATTTTCAGTGGTTCCCGGTCGAATCCTTTTCCAGCCAAAGTTTCCTGAACATTGTGAATATGAAGCACCTTGAAGCCGTGCTCGACCGTAAATTTTTCCACATCAGCAACAACCTTATCAAACGGACGATCCGTATTGATAGCGTATTCCAGGTTCATGCCTATCCTTCCTTAATAGAGAAAGTGTATGACAATTGTGTTTTGCCTGATATTGTCACTGCGGCACTGCAATACTTTTCCTGAGACAACTTGATAACCCTCTCGATTTTTTTTGGATCAAGGTTTTTACCAGTGACTTCATAATTGACATTTGCTTTAGTAAAATACCGGGGTGCATTGTCATGCTGAGTAGCGTCTACGTTGATTTTCAAATCAGTGACTTCCAGGCGCATTTTTTTCGCTATTTCAATAAAGTCAATCCCGGTGCAGCCCATCAGGCTGAACATGATAAGTTCCAACGGCTGGTAGCCGTCTTCATTTCCGCCTATTTTCTTTGAGGCATCGGTAGAAATTTCGTGCCCGTAGTGCGTGATACCCGAAAATTTGAAACCGCCCTTCCAGTCCATTTGCAAATTCAATTCGTTTCTCCTTCTTGTTTCTTTACCCTTAGATAAATAAACCGCCAAATCGATTCAAAAGTTTATCGAATATTGAAAAAAGTTGGTATTGTAGATAAAATAGTATAAAAATCCTGAATTTTTGCGATTAAACGATGATTTATAGGCATAATGTTGTAAAATTTACGGAAACTCGGAACCAATATAGTGGTTTATCGTATAATATTACGAGGAACAATATTGCTGAGTTTCGTTTTTAGACACGAGATTTCTCCTAATGAGAAGGAAGGGCGAGTTTAGCTTACTCGCCTTTTTTATTGCGTAATAACGCTATTTAGGGGTCGCCACTACCGCAATTCTCATGGATTTCCGATCAGGCTTAACAAACCTCAAACAATCATAGACATTTACAATTTTGAATCCCGATGCCTTCAGGGCCCGTTTCATCTCTGTAACAGTATATCCCCGCTCAGAATGGACTTCCTCAAACCGCTCCCAGATTTCTCCCTGACGAACAAAGAAGGTGGCATGGACTTCGGCCGTTTTGGCTTTGGGGAAATACAAATTTTTCCAAATCCAGGCCAGATCTTTGGTCTCATCGGCGAAGACTTCGCCTCCCCAGAGATATTTCATGGCCTCGGGCGTATTTACATCGAAAATAAAATACCCGCCGGGGTAGAGCGCCTTTTTTACGCAACTGAAAGTTTGTGTAATCTCATCAAGTGACGGGAGGTAGTTTAGCGAATCGAAATAGCAGGTTACCAGGTCAAATTTTCGATTTACTTCGAATTTTGTCAAAGATTGTTTTGAAAACTCAATCCGGACTCCGTTTTCGACTTCTTTGGTTTTTGCCATTTTCAACATATCGGCCGAGCCGTCAATGGCATGCGTGATAGTATTCTTCTGAGCCCATAGAACCGCCGCCGTTCCGGTACCGCAGGCTATATCAAGAACCGATTTGGGCCGGTAGCGAAGACGTTTGAGAATCCGGTTGGTATAGTTGAACATTTGAACCGAGAAATTATCTTCGCCCATCTGATCATAAACAGCGGCGAACTTTTTGTAAATTGACATTAATACCTCCGAGCCGGATAAAACGGTATAATGAACTTATGCGCAAGGAAATAGTTTATTTGGTTGTAAAACCAAATACGGGTCCAGTACCGGACGCGTGTTTATAATTGGCTACAGGAATCATCTGAAAAACGTATTTCTACTATATTGGAAATTGAGGAAAATGCCGATTGACAGAATAGGGAAATCGGTTAAATTGGGGTAATTTAAAAGAGGAACTTATAAGTAACTTATTGAGGAGATAAAGTGGCAAATATAAAGAGGAAAAAAGGTACTATTGGAATATTAACGGGCGGCGGTGATGTCCCGGGTCTTAATCCCGCAATCCGTGCCATAACGATTCGTGCTCTTCGTGAAGGTTATCAGGTTATTGGTCTAAAACGCGGCTGGGCCGGAGCGGTTGGAATAATTCGCGATAAAAAAGCTGACAACAGCAGGAATTACCTGACCTTGACCGAAGAAATTGTTAACAGAACCGGGCGTACCGGAGGCACATTTTTACACTCCTCACGGACTCATCCGGGTCATGTGGCGAAAGAGTCCGTACCGGATCATTATAAGGATAAATACAAAGACGAAATGAATGATATGACTCCGGAAGTTATCAAGAATCTCGATTTTCTTGGTATTGACTACCTGATTCCGATTGGCGGTGACGATACGTTAAGCTATGGTGTTCATCTTTTTAAGCAGGGCTTTAAGGTCATCGCCATGCCTAAAACAATGGATAATGATGTCCCGGGAACCGATTACTGTATTGGCTTTTCGACTTGTGTTACCAGAACAATTCATATGACAAACAGCTTGAGGACATCGGCGGGATCTCACGAACGGATTTTGGTTCTGGAAGTCTTTGGTCGTTATGCCGGATTTACAGCTATGCTGCCAACTATGGCCGGTGCCGCTAACCGTTGTGTCATCCCGGAATATAAGTTTAGCATGGAGCATTTGACCGAGCTATTAACAGCCGATAGAAACAGTAATCCAAGTAAATACTCAATCGTTCTGGTCTCCGAAGGAGCCATGTTCGATGGGGGCGAGATGATCTTTCAGGATCAGGAAAGAGATGCCTATGGTCATGCAAAACTGGGTGGTATCGGAGATATGGTTTCGGCCAAGATCAAGGAATTATCACCGAAATATAACGGCGGCAAAGCCCTGAATACAATAACTCAGCGTCTGGGATATTTGGTTCGAGGCGGTGACCCCGATGCGGTTGATTCAATCGTTCCGATGGCCTATGGCAATCTGGCTCTTGATTTAATATTATCCGGTATTCATGGGCGGCTGGTAGTTTTGAAAAACGGTCGCTATGATAATGTTCCGATTGATGTCGTGACCAGCACTAAGAAATTTGTCAATGTCGAAAAGCATTATAATATTGATCGCCTGCGCCCGCATTATCGCAGTTTTGAGATGCAGCCGCAGTTTATTATGACTAGCGATTAAGTTATTATCCAGATAATTATTCAAAGGGCGCTTCGGCGCCCTTTTTGTTTTTGTAAAATTTATTTATGAAATCAGGAATCCTAAAAAAAGGCGACTCTCATTGCAAGAGCCGCCCGTGGTGTGATGTCAATAACCACATAGCAGGTGCTTTTAGGTTTGGAAGAGATATTGCAATTTCATGAAAAACTGCCGGTTGTTGAGCTTCCAATCGGTTTTCGGATTAACGGAGTTAACATCCACACTGGTGAATTGCTGATAGTTGTTTGAGGAGCCGATATAAAACACCGAGAATGAGCTTAGGCGATAGGTGATTAGAGGATCAATACTCCAGCTTTTACGTATGTATTCAAAATCAGGGACTCTCGTATCGACATACTGCACAACCAGCCGTAGTGATAATTCACGATTAGCCTGAAGCTGTAATCGGGTACGGGTTACGATCTGTCTGAAGAATTCCCCCCCGTTGTTTTTCTTCATGTTTTCAGAAAAATTAAAACTCGGTTCGATAGTAATACGGCTGATTGGTTTCAGAGACACAAAAATATTAGCCCCGAACTGATTTCCTCTCTCAATATGGGAATAGGCAATCTGTTCACCATAGTGTAGTCCAAAGAATAAACCGAACTGATCGCTCGGGCGAAGACTAATGTTGAGGTCAGCGCTTCCCAAATCTCTGAATTCAGTACCGGCATACTGCTCCAGACCGTGGTGATAAACAATATCGATTGATGTTTGTGCGAATCTCAAGCGACTGTTTACACCTATGTTAATATTCTGGAATTTTTTGGCCCCATCCCAGTTCCAGCGGTTGAAATTGTTAAGGCGCGGGGTAATGCGCTGGAAAATACTCTTTTCCGGATAAAAGGTATAGGATGAAATGGCCATTATCGTCCGGTGATTATTAACCGGATCAAAACCGGTTTCGGTACGATAGGCCGGGCCGACAACATCATGATCCAAAACAAAATTGAAGTGACGGCCTCTGCGTAAAAACCGACTGATAAAGGCGTAACCTTGATACGATTCACCGTCAAATCCGACATTATGTTTCCCATGATCAAATGTTGTTGTGTTCATAAAAAAGGCTGTGTCATCAGATTCACCGGTAAAACTATAGACAAATTGCCCATCGATACTATAGTTTTGAGACAGTCTGATATCACCATCAAGCGCAACAGTCGTTCCATAGCCGTCTTTCTTAAACCGGCGGTCGGTTAGCAGAAAGCCCAAGCGTGAATCCTGACCGAAAGACTGAGCGGCCCGAAAAACATTCACATAACTTTCGCCGGCATTGAGGTTAATACTGCCGTCTTCCAAAGGAATTATATAAGGAGTGTTTTCATCTAAGGCTGAGACAAATCCGAAGCTCATCCGGTTTTTTCTGCCTGTAAATTTAACTGCGTATTTCGGATCCTGAATAGCTCTGGTGTAATAGGCGTTAAACAGGGTCTGGAAGATGTCGCTGCCTTCCTGGAAGAACGGTCGGCGTTCCGGAAAGAAGAGAGCAAAGGTAGAGTTGACGTCGATACGGGCGGCGTCGGCCTCAATTTGGGAAAAATCAGGGTTTAGAGTTCCTTCAAAAGTAATATCCGATGATATCGAATACTTACTCATGATGGATGGTTCGCCTTTAACATCATGGTTATCAAAATTATCGGTTGCTTGTACAAAGCTGCCAGACTGATAGGCGATATATGTGGGCAGTATTTCAATACCTTTGCCCGGCTTGACGTTTTTCACACCGGTAACGGTGCTCCACTGACAGGGCCAGCATTGTTCGTTGCGGTCAAGTGCGGCCCAGCCGTAAAAGTATGAGCTTTCGCGCGGGCGCTTACGGCGCAAATCCACTTTCCAGGATTGCTCTTCTTTATCGGGGAATCTGATACTGGCAAATGGAATCGCGATTTCCACCTGATAACCTCTTTCGGTTCTTTGGGCTGCCGATTTCCATATAAAATCAATTCCGTAGTTGACCCCAAAGGTGCTGATACTGGTCCACAAGCCGTCTTTTTGTACACCGTAGGGATTGACATGGAACATATAGGCGCGCGAGGCGTCACTATACGTATCAAGACTTACGGCGACTTCGTCGTCGTCAAAGAATCTATCGCGCTGGCACATTGTGGCCCGGATTTGACCGGGGTCATCATAACAGATAAATCCAACATAGATGTAGTTGTCATCATAGGTAATAAAAGCTTCAGTCCGAACTTCCGGCTTGATTTGATCGCCGGGATCACGTTCAACAAACTGTGAGATTTTTTCGACATTTTTCCAGCCGGCGTCATCAAGCTTGCCGTCGATACTGATTTTGCTCGACGCTGGCATGGTTTTCATCGTTGGATTATAAACCGGTGAAAAGCTGTCGTCCGCACATATAGCGGAAGTGAGTGATAGGGCTCCTATTGCTACCGCAATTAGAAGGGTTTGCAGTTGCCTGAGATAGGAGATTTTTGCCATGTGATTTTATCCTTACCTTATTAATGTTGCATCAACATGGATTTTGCACTAAAACTAATATTCTTGCAAAAATAATTGGTTTTTCTCATGAAACGTGTTTAGGCACAATAGATTAGACAAACGGATAGAGGCGCCCTGGTTAAAACTATCAAGTAGGTGAGTACTTTCTATTACGGATAAATTTCAGATTTGTTCTATAAAATATTAAAGTTGCCGGAAGAGTCTGTTTTTTGTTTATTTTTCTGTCAGTTTATTATAGAGGGTAACAACGGTATAGCAAATTGAGGAGTTTGGTATATAAGATGCAATCAACCGATATCTGGTCAATAATTTCTGTCCTTTTTGGGCTATTGGTTTTATTATATGTGATCCGGGCGGAGAAAATCGGCTCAATATTGGGGCAACTCAGTTTTATCTCAAGAGAAAATAACCCCAAATTATTTCGCTTCTATAAGATTGTCTATGTTTTTATAGGCATAATAAGTATTGCCTTCCCGATTTTGAATAAGTTGGCAAGTTATTTATAAATAGACAAAGAAACCTGCACTGATAACCCATCCCTCATTTCATACTTTTTTTTGAACATATGATCTATTTCCTGCGCCCCATGATTCGTAACAGGCGGAGGAATAAGTTTATTATATCCATATATAACGCCGCCGCGCTGTCGATAGCATTGTCAACTGTTTTGGGAATCTGATTGGCCCGTCCCCAGTCATAACCGATATAACCGCAGAAAATAAGAACCACAATCCAGTCAACAATTCCATATTGGGTTTTCAGAAAAAATATCGAGACTAATTCGAAAATAATAACGAGAACCAATGCTATTGTTAATGCTACGACAATTTTCTGGAAGAATTTCGGAAACAGTGTTCCCAGTATCATCATGGCGGCGGTAACCACAAATGTGACCTGGATAGCTTCCAGAACTACTTGAGGATCATACTGCGCCACAACAATGTTAATAATAAATCCAAAGGGAATAACAACCAGATTGTAGCCAAGGAAACTGACGAGAGGGTTGCTTGATTTCTTAAAAAGATATATTCCCAGGAAGCAACAGCCAAGATACCCGATAAAAAATAGGATAGGGTTTATATGAGAAAGAGTCGTCGGGTCGATACCCTCAACCATGATCCAGTTAATAAAAAAGCCCCAGCAGAGCGTCATACCAATAATAAAATTATAGAGATGAGCGTTGATGACGGTTCCCTCGCTCGACGTTCGTTTAAAAACTTCCGATTCCATTCCTGCTCCTCTGGTTATTTCAATCTATTAGTACATTATATGAATGATTGTGGCTGATATTCGAGAAAAAACTTATAAAAAAGAGCGAACCCTAGGCCAGAACATTCCAGATAAAAATGCCTATCATCGTGGCGGCAATGGCAAATTTCACCGCTCCTCCGACCAAGAACCCGATGAAAGAACCAAAACCGGCCTTGAGAGCAACTTTTGATTCTTTACCGATAAGCATTTCAGCGAGAATGGCGCCGATTAGAGGGCCGATAATAATGGCGACCAAAGTGGCCCAGAAAAACAGTCCGACAATCATGCCGACCAGAGCCCCAAAAACTCCGAAATATGAACCGCCCATTTTTTTTACACCGAACACTATCGCCAGGTAATCGAGAATCAATGATATTCCGGTCAGGACAGCCAGCAATGCTATGGTATTACCGTTGATAGCCTCGAAACCGTCAATTAATGAATAAGCAAGAATAGTTCCAAAGATAAGTGGTGTTCCGGGTATAATGGGCAGGAGAGTTCCGATTAGACCGGCCAGCATTATAATTAGCGACAATATAAATAATACTATTTCCCACCAGCTCATGATTTTAACCCCTTTAGGCCTGGTGAAAAAGATATAAAACCATTCATAAACATCAATGATGTATTATCCATAAATATGAACTGCAAGCAGATAGCCACGTCGCCCCACGGGGTGGGACTATAGCTGATGCTCCTCGCTATGACGTTGCTGGGTTTTTCCAACAAGCCCTATTTTGGTATGTTGTATTGTACGATAGTCGCATAAAAAAGGTGCAATTTTGCGACAGATACTTTTAATCTATATATATGGAAATTTGGCTATTATTCAACCAAGTATAAAAAAAACCGGATACTGATTGCGGTATCCGGCCTTATAGTCGCTATCTGTGGTTGCTATTCTTTTTTGTCTGATTCTGATTCAATTTTCTTTTCTACAAGCTTAACGGAGGCATTGTTTATCGCTTCCAGTATCGGCAATTGGAACTCATCGGGAACATCGATATCTTTATACGAATACTGAACGGTAAACAGGAATTGAAAACCGTGGATCATTTTCCAATACTGGGTCTGCGGTTTCTCACCACTAATGAAATCAGGGCAGATTATTTCAAATACAATGTATGAGAAATCGTTGTCATCTTTTCCTTTGTACAGAATTTTCCATTCGGTACCGGGGCTGCTCTCTTTGGTCCCAAGGAATATCATTCGGCCCAGGCCGGTTAAGTTGACTGTTTTAGTAAGTGGTTTTATTTCAATTGAGCCCATTTCAGTCCAACTACTGGACGATTGTCCCTGGGGATAGAAGAACTCAATAGTATTATTTCCGGAATTATGGATGCCAGATGAGGCCCATTTTGCTTTGGCTGGCCACTCCATTTTTAATATTTCATCGTATTTATCGACCTGAGCGGCTTTTCTACGTTTCATTGCGCCTTGTTTGTCGGCCAACACAGTGTCGGTCACAAAAAGGAATGCAATCAGGATGAGCAGAAATCGAAAAATGTTGGCTTTGTATTTCATAAAGTTCTCCCTAAAAAGTCTTACTTATTATACAAAAAACCGGCTGGAGAGTGAGAACTAATTACCCTCCGATTAAAAAAAGATGGAAAGTAAAGACGGAGAATCTTAGGCTGCATTTTTTACTTTCCCCTGGGGCAATAAGCGTCTACATTAGCGGGATGAAAAGGTTGATATTATATACAGTATTAATTTCTCTCCTAAGTCCGGTTTTTGCTATTGGTCAGACGTTGCCCGATGAGTTTTCTCGGGCGCAATCAGCTTTTGCCCGGGCCCAGCGATTGATGCGGGAGAAAGATTATCCCGCCGCGTCGGATGCTTATCGTGAGCTCGTGCGCGGATTTAAGAATTCTCAATATCGGGATATATATCAATATGGATTGGCGCGATCACTGTATCATCTGGGTGATTTTAAGCAGTCCGAGAAAACTTTGATAAGTTACTCGTCGCTGTACCCTAATTCATATTTGCTTCCCTATGCTCATCATCTGCTCGCTAATTGTCAGTATCGTCGAGGCCGCCTGGAAAGCTCATTTAGAAATTACATTTTAGCCTATAAAGAATCGAGCGATAAACAATTGAGGCGATTGAGCAAACGTTCTCTTTTTGCCTCAATCGAAGCTGGTTATTTTCCGACTGACTCAGTTCTACATCTGATACCGGGAGATATTGCCTGTCAGATAAAAGCTCGGGTTGCTTTCCTTATGAAAGGGTACTGGGGTGAGCAGTCAATCGATAGCTTTATGGCCGGATGTTCGAAGGATCTCTACCAGAAGCAGGACATTCCCAAGGCGACTAAGGGGAAACTATCGGTCGGTGTTATGGTACCATTATCTGGTCCTTATAGTAAGTATGGACAGATGATTCTCGACGGCGCAATGTTGGCGGCAGAGGAGCTTAAAAGCCAGTATATTGCGATAGAAATACTGGCCTATGATACTAAGGCTGATAATGTTACGGCTGCCCGTCAGGCCTTTGTACTGTCTGAGGCAATGGTTGATCTTATAATCGGACCGCTTTTATCAAACGTGGCGGCGACGACTGCGGCGGCGTTGAGTGGCAAGACGACCCCGTTGCTTGTTCCGGCGGCAACACAGGCTGGATTTACCGATTTATCCCGAAATAGTTTTCAACTCTCAGCCAACATGCAAACAATTGGCAGAGGGATGGCACAATATGCGGTTAAAAATCGGGGAATGACAACTCTGGCCGTGATATCTCCTACCTCAATTGACGAGTTAACCATGGCTGAGTCCTTTGTGCGCGAGGTCAAACGGCTGGGTGCCAGAGTACTGGCTTTTGAGCGGTTTCGACCGGGCGAAACAGATTTTGGCCCTTATATCCGCGATATAAAAGAGGCGGTTATGGGATCGGTTGATGACTCGACTTTCTTTGTGACTCTCAAGGGGGATACTTTGCGTCCCGGTGAAGTGGCGGTTGAGTTTGATGGTGTCTTTATTCCTGCTACCGAGCAACAGTTATTCTTAATCCTGCCTCAATTCGATTTTTATCGGGTAAACGCTTCATACCTTGGAACCGATGAATGGAATTCGCCCAAGGTTTTGAAGCTTGGGGAAAAAGTAATCAAGGATGTTGTTTTCTATTCAAGTAAGGGAGCGGTTGTCAATTCTATTGGATATGAGGAATTTGCAACGGCTTATGATAGTAAGTATGGTATTCAGCCCGACCGGCTGGCAGCATTGGGTTACGATGGTATAATGCTCTTGGCTCAGGCGCAACGGGAAGGAAAACGCGGACCGGGCGATGTAGCGGAGTTTTTGCGAGCACTGAGTGGTTATGAGGCAACCAGCGGAAGAATAACTTTTGGATATACAAGGTCTAACCTTGAGGTGCCCTTGTTTAGCTACGAAGATGGCAAGATAAAGCCCTTAATAGAAAGAATTATTATTGAAGCGGAAGACGATTCACAGCCTCCGGACACAGTTGGCACCGAGTATTTTAAATACGAATATTAGTCTAAAAAAGATTCTGATAAAAGGCATAGTCATTCTATGCCTTTTTTATTATACCTAAGGTTGAAAAAAAAGAAATTTGTTGTATCTTGTATTTGTATAAGGTGTAGAATTACCGATAATATAATTATGGGATTTTTCGAAACGAAACAGCGTGTAGAGGAGTCTGTGTTTATAAGAATAATAGCCAACGTTCTCGCTTGTATAGGGATTTTTGTTTTTATCGGCTGCGGCAGTAAAGGTGAGCCGATGAATGAATCGGTTGAAGCTGTTTTTGACTCGATTCAGCCCGACCAGATTACGTCAAATGCCCATATCTACCTATACAAAGCCGGGCGAAAGACAACCGATTTGACTGCTGACGAAATTAGACAATTTACGAAGCTGGATTCATCTATAGCTACTAATCTGTATGTGCTTTTCTTTGATTCTACCGGTGAAAGAGTATCGACTCTTATCGCTCGGAATGGGTATATTCGGGAAAAGGATAATTTTCTGGCGGTTTCCGATTCAGTTGTTTTGATAGGAGAGGATTCAGTCAAACTAATAACTGAATACCTGGAATGGGACTCCGAAAAAGATTCAATTATGACCGATAGCTTTGTTACCATTATCCGTAATAATAGCGATACGCTTACTTCTTACGGTATGCAATCTGATCCAACTTTAAAAAATATATCATTTAAAAAGGCCAGTGGTAAGCTGACCGATATTGAAAAGGTAAAGAAAGATGCAAATTAGACTTATTGTTCTTCTGATAATCATTCTAAGTTTATTTATGTTTACAACAAATTCCCAAGCTGATGTTTCTGAGAAAAAGGCGATTAAAATCGCTAAAAAGAGCATTGATAAGTTGACTGACCAGTCCTATCATTACCGCGCCGAGTATGATTCTGTATTTGCCATTACGGTACATTCTCGAATAATCTGGAAGAATGATTTTTATCTGGTGTACTTTTTAAACAATAATTATTTCGAGGCTGAAGTTGAGGTGGATAAGAAAACTGGCGAAGCGGTTCTTTTGGCACTCAAAAAAATGGCTCAACCTTATTACGATATGCATAATGGCACGTTTAACTACCGCTACTTTGATCCGGATTCGGTTGTCATTAACACCAAGAAGCGGCATTCTGTTGAAGCCGACTCAATCCGCATGGTTTATTTTGGAGTTATTCCCAAATTAGGCAAGCGGGGTACTATTTGGGAGATATTTCACGCTGATGGAATTCGGTACCAGTCTTTGGGCGGAGCGTCGCTTACCCGTTCACAGATTATCCAAGATCTGAATATGAATAACCACCGAGCCGGTAATTTTACTAAAGATGAAATCCGTTATGATGAATTGAATGTAGAGCTGAAACGGCTTGTGGCTTTGACTGACGAGGAAAAGGAAGCGCTGAATTTGTCTCAGAAGAAGTATGACAAATATATTAAAAAAATAGAAAATGAGAAGAAAGAACTTCTGATTCGGTTCATCAAGCTTAAGGGAAAAGACGCAAAAGGAAAACATAAGAAATAGTTTCAATAAACCCGGCCAATGCCGGGTTTTTTTATTGAGTATAGCTCCGGTGATGCGTACCTATACATATCATGAAATCAGCGACTAAGTTATTATTGATATTGATGATGATGATTCTCGCAGGATGCGGTGATTCATTGTTTAGCCAGGCGCATATTAGGGTTATTGCTCCCGATTATATGAAGCCGGTATTTGATCGTGCGGCGGCTCAGTTTTACCGTGAAAATAAAATTCCGGTTATCTTAGTTTATAAATCACCCGACAGCCTTCTTGAAAAAGCAAAAGCTGATTTTCGCTCCGATATCGTATTTTTCCCTAAGCCTAAAAAAAATGATTACCTCGAAAGCGACTCTCTCCTCAATTTTGCCACAATGTCCTGTCCATTTAAAATATCGACTGTTTTTATCAACCGTATTGAGGGACCTCAGGTGTCTGAGTTAAGAGATTTAAAGAAAAACAGTATCCGTCGCTTTGTCATGATAGACCCCGAGTTGAGCTATGAGGGTGATTTGTGTCGTAGAATTCTTGAAAAGCATAAAGTGTGGGATAAAATCGGAGATAAGCTGATATTGGCTCGCTCCAGTGAGCATTTACTGACCTATTTGGAAACGGGTGAAGCCGATGCGGCACTGGCATTTGAACATTCGTTCGCGGGGTACCGCAATATTGTTATAAAACAGCGCTTTGATGATTATCTCGGTTATCGTTTGCATTATTGCGGTTTGCTTCTGTCGCATTCAAGGCAGAAAAAGTCGGCTCAGGCCTTTCTTGATTTCTTCGATTCCCGTTTATGCCGGGTATATGAACTTCCCGGAGTAATGCGTCTGGAGTAATAGAGATAAGAAAATAATATCATAATATTATTATTTTACTTGCTTTTTATCAATTTATTTATCAATTTCTCACCTAATGCTCTTGTTTTTTGGATGGATGTCATATATTTTTTCACGCCGGTGTGAGTGAACCATGAATCGATTCTTTGAGTTTTCTCAAGCCCAAATCAAGACCTTGACGGCGCTACTTATAATAATTGTGGTTTTGGGCGGATACAGATTGATTCGCGATTATTGGCTGGCACCGGAACCGGAACCAAGGCCGTGGAAATTTCAGTCTTTGGCTAATTTCGAATCGACTTTAATGGTGAATATCAACACCTCTCCAGTCGATTCATTGGAGCTTATACCGGGGATTGGTCCGGAATTATCAAGACGGATATTACAGTATCGCCGGGAGAACGGACAATTTGCGGCAGTGGATTCACTTATTTTGGTGACTGGTATTGGACCTGTGAAATTGAATGCTATTCGAAAGTTTGTTAAAGTGAACTGATGAAAAACGTGTCTGAGACATACGGAGCCGCCCGACTGGGTAAACGACTATTAGCCGCCCGAGTTGTGAATGATGGTACCCGGCTCAAAGTTACATCGTTATTGACCTCCGGGGACAATCTGTCCAGCGAGACGATTGAAAATGGAAGGTTGTTTTTTAATGTCGATGAACGCCTGGCAATTGTAAAGAAAATCTCGGTGATGCAAAGTTCATTTATAGAGGCGGTCCGGGTAGCGCAGTTTGAAATATCCCAGACTCTGCTGGAGCCGGTAGAATCATTCTATTTTGACAACATTCCGCTTGATAATCGTAATGGCCACAAACGGTTTTTAACGATTGCATATCATCGTCCGGTCGTGGATAAAATGATTATTGCCTTTGAAAAGCAGCTTCGTAAGCCATCAGGATTCAAACTCGACGCCGTGGCGATGACACAGGGGTATCTCTCTTTTTGCAGGGTAGAGGCGGGAGATTTACAGGTCTTGGCCAATGTCGAACCGGATCTGATTACGTTTTCCTTCTTATACCGCAAAAAACTTGAAGCAGTCAGCCGCATGGAAATTGAGATTGATGACGCGATAGGCATTGAACAAGCCAAGAATCTTGCGGCCGATTTCAAGATGACGATAAGTTTTAAGATTGCCGAACTATTTACCGAAGGTATTACCGTACCGCTTTCACGAGTCTTGTTGTGCGGCAGTTTGGCGCGAAACAAGATCATTCAGGCGGCAATTGCTGAGCAGTTTTCTATCGATATTACTCTACCTCAATTTCACGAAGGGTATTTTGACCCGCCGGAGGATACGCTGGACAAGTACCAGCCGGAGCAGTTTATAATCCCTCTGGGATTGGCGGTTGAATGAGTATCCGTATTTCGGGCGGAGAGTTTAAGGGGCGCACTATAAAGACTCTACCCGGAATGGCTACCCGACCTACGACAGCACGAGTCCGTGAAGCGATTTTTTCCATTTTACAGCATGATCTTGACGGTGCCGATGTTCTTGATTTGTTCTCCGGATCCGGCGCACTGGCAATTGAGGCGATATCGCGAGGGGTATCCAGTGCGGTGATGGTGGAGAAGAATAATAAGGCAGCTGGAGTCATTAAACAGAATTTGGAAACAGTTGGGATTTCACCCCGCTTATTAGTCTGCGACTATAAAAAAGCTCTACAAATATTGGACGACGAAGGAATATCGTTTGATCTTATCTTTGCCGATCCTCCGTACGCGTTGATATCTCCCGACGAACTCGTTAATGAACTCGCGAAATTTTCATTGGTCAAAGCCGGCGCAATGCTTATAATGGAACATGCCGGCACCGTTTTGCCGGAGGATAACCGAGTTATTAAAACCCGTCGTTTCGGAGATTCGGCTATAAGTCTGTTTCGTTATGAGTGATAAACTAAAAAAAATAGCGGTCTATCCCGGGACTTTTGATCCGATTACTAACGGTCATATTTCATTGATTGACCGGGCTCTGCATATCTTCGACGAAGTTATTGTTTCGGTCGCGCGCGCTTCGACCAAGTCGCCGCTTTTGACATGCGAGGAGCGATTGGCGATTGTGCAAGAATCTCTTGAGGGCAAAGAGGGGGTGCGGGTTGAGATTTTTGACAGCCTGCTGGCCGAGTACGCCAGTAACGTTGGCGCTACTGCTATCTTAAGAGGTTTGCGAGCGGTATCTGATTTTGAATTTGAATTTCAGATGGCGTTGATGAACCGCCGGTTACAGAAGGAAGTCGAGACGGTCTTTTTGATGCCGGCCTTATCATATGTTTATTTATCCTCAACAATTGTCAAAGAAGTTGTCCGCAACGGCGGCGACGTGACCAATCTGATTCCCGAACCGGCCCGATTGGCACTTATCAAGAAGTTTGGGCTGTAAAAAAACTTTTCTTTAATAATTCCAAATTTATTTTTATGACTGGGGCAGATGAGGATTTTCTGACTACTGATAGCATGGTCAACACACACCAAAGAGTAGGACACACCCCCCGCCCGCAGGGCAGGACTATAGCCTTTATTTCCCCTCTCTAGAGGGGACCTGTATCAACCATCATAGTATATAATTCACTTGATATGTCCCAGATAACTACCAGTGTATTTTAATAGCTCCAATAATCATACCTAAACTATAAAAGCCAATGACATCATCCCCTCTTGAGAGGGGTCCGCGACAGCGGGGGGTGTGTTGAAGCAATTGTATTTTTCCCCAAAAGAAAATAGTCAGTCACCATAAAATATTTTGCTACGATTATTTCAACAGCATAGACTTTACTACATGAACCTCGCCGCCCGATTGAGCCCTGATAAAATATACCCCCGTAGGCAATGCACTGGCATCCCAGACTAATTCGTTCTCAAGATTATTCCAAATGCCGTCAAATAGAACGGCTACCTTCTTGCCGAGAATATCATACACTGATAGATTGACAGGTTTACCGATTACAGCAGTACGGATCATAATTGACTGACTGGCATTAAACGGATTGGGGCGCAAAGGACCGATTGAAAACGTCGAAGGCAAAGGCACATCGTCGTCGTCAACCGAAGTTGGTCCGAGTAAATGATAAATCGCAACGGTGTTGTTATTAACGGATACTAAATGAGGGGTGGTATTATCGTAGGGGTATTTCCAATCGAAAACTCCGTCCGGTACGGTGGGTAGAATTTGTATTTCGGTTAAGGTGCCGGCTACAAGATGCCGGAAAGCTCCCTCGCTAAAGGCAAAGTAAGTTCCGGGGTAATTAGGATGAAAGGTAAAGTGGCTAAAATCCTGAGGATATAAAGTACTTCTTATTGTGTAATCAGAATCTCCGACGAGGTTAACATAGTACCATTCGTGTCCTTGCTCACCATAAACAGGTTGGTTATCAGGTTCGCACCTCGTTTGCCATTCAAAGGATAGAAGCGCCTGATACTCGCTGACAGTAGTATCAATATCACCAACACAAAGTATCTCTAATTTCTGGGCAATAAACCCGTCAGTAAAGAACCCTGAACACCCGGCCCCGCAAGATCTCCCAATTGGTTGAAATAATTGTTCAGCGCAGTTATAAATAACAATTCTAGTTGTTGCGCTATTCCTGAGACCAATGTGATACATGTAACTGGGCATCTCATCATGAATCCTATCTTCACTTCCCAATAACAAACTTTTATCTTCCTCGTATAAGTAAACCGGGTCAGATAAGTACCTATAGGAGCGAACCAGCGTATCTGAAGGGAAATTATTATATATAATTGTCTGACCAAAATATTTTCTTATTGTGGGTAATAAATCATAATAGTAGATGGGGATGTGGTGAGAAAATATTAACTCGGTTTTTCCATCCATATCTAAATCGACTGTTTTCAGACAATCAAAGATAACAGGTTCATACGCCAAAACATTGTAATTGGTGTATTCATAATTATTGAAGTAGATGCTCTCTATTGGCAACGAACCATATATGGTATACAATTCAATCACCGCCGCCGAATCGGAACTTGTGGTAATATCAAAACTCATAGCCACGATAATCTCGGTAATGTCATCTTGATTGACATCACCCAGAGCAATTTTATAATTGAGGGCTGTCGGCAGGGTAATATTATACAGCAGGGAATCGCCCGATATTGAATACAACAGTAATTGGTTGTCGGAGCGAACTAATAGTTCGGGAGTACTGTCGTCATCAAAAAAACCAAATGAATAATCAGAAATAGTTGATATGTCAGGGATGGTAAATTCTTGAGTTTTAACAAGATCGGTAGCCGTAACGGGTGAAAAGGATAAGACCAACAAAGTTATAACGGCTATATGAATTATTAATTGACGATACATAATAATCTCCAATTAGAGATATAATTATTCCAACTATAAATTAAAGCATTTTGGATAATATGCAAGCAAATTTATCAGCGAGACTTGCGGCAGATGTGGATTTCCCGCATTGCAGGACTATAGCCTGCCGCCCACACGGTAGATCTAAAACCGTCACTCGACGAACTCGTAATCGACCAAATTTCTCCGATCGTTGCATTGATATTGTCCCGAGCCTTGATATGTGCAAATTTTAATTTTTACAATTCCGATACCCGGTGAAAAATAAAAATAGTATTGAGCTCCCGTGCCCCCGTAGAGGTATTCGCGATTGATTACTTGAAGTGTGCCATACGGCACCACGATTGAAGTATAAGCGTAAGTGGAATCAGGGTATTTCTGACCAATTTCAAAGGGGAAAAGGGTATGGTCGTTTTCCAATGCGAGTTCATCGGGGCGATTTATATAAAGCCGCGCTTTTTGATCCACAGACCATATCTCATTATTTATTAGCGTATCACTGACTATGATAATCGTATCCAAATCATATATCCATTTGTTGCCGATGGACAGAGGCATCAAGACTCCAGGGTCGACGGCGAAAGTTCGAGTTGCTCCAGACTCAAGAGGTAAATTATAAATATTCCTGATATCCTCGGTAAGCTCAAGACGATAGAAATAACCCCTAATTAAAGTCGAATCAGGCGTAAAATAAACTTTTCGATTACTGTATTGAATAGCACCGTTTATTCTTCGCCCGGTATTGATTTCGGTTAGTAAGACGCTGTTTGAGTTGACTGTGGCCGGGTTTAATTTGTTTGAGAAAGTAGCCGAGAAAGTTGTATCGGTCGGGACATTTCTATCACCATCAGAGGGGTAACTCTGCACAATCTGTGCTGCCATTATGGTTCGAAATGCCCAATTATGTCCGCCATAGGATTCGCCGTAGATACCTCCAATGCCAGTGGAGAGGATAGCCTTATAGGTTCGGGAATGCTTTAGCAGTGAATCAGGTTGAAAAGACAAAGTCATATTATTATTAGTGATTGAGCCTTGTACTGTATCAAAGTATTGATCGTAAACAATGATACTGTTGGATGTTATCGTTGCCCCGTTTAGTAACTCGCTGAAAGTAGCTGAAATGACCATATCAAGAGGAATATCCTCGGAGCCATTAGGGGGATTTGTGGATGTAAGCGATAGGCCGCTTACGGTCGTAAATGACCAATTTTTAAAAATCGAGACTTCATTGCCGGCTGTATCTGAAATTCTACCCAAGAATGTAACATTATACTCGGTGTTTAATAATAGAGGATACAATGGGAAAAAATGCACTGTACTGTCAACGATGAGAATACCTCCATCGACCTGCTGAGAATTACCAGATATTGTAAAGGCATCTGAGCTAAGGCCTGATTTTTTTAACTCTTCCGAGAAGGTGATGCTGATTGAACTGCCAAGGGAAACATCTACGGCATTATCTACCGGCGATGTCGAGATTAAATGGGGGGCGACAGCATCATTTCCAAGAATAGAAAAAGAAAACTCAAAATCGGCTCCAAGAGTATCTCCGATTGCATCCTCTATTGAGCCTTTCAGGGTCACAGTATAGGTTTGTCCGAAATCAAGGCTATCATCGGGAGTAAAGACGGCTGTTCTGTTGGAATAAGAAACTGTTCCGGTCGTACTGTTACTAACAAGAAAAGTAGAATTGTTTATGGTACTTGCGTTCATCTCATTGGTAAATGTCACGCTGATATGAGCGTCGGGGCGGATGCCTTCTGCATTATTAACCGGATACGTTGATTGAAACATCGGATTGTTAAATGCGGTCGTAAATGAGAACTTGTAATCCTGGGTCAAGAGATTGCCCAGCTTGTCTTTTAATCCGGCCCGAACTTCAACCTGATGCAGTGTGTTTTCATCCCATCCGTTAAACGGTTGAAACCGGACGGTGGAATCGGTGCGGTACATTGCGTGTGAGCGGTTGGAATTGATATAGAAGCGATCACGTGAATAGGAGGAGGTATCCATTGGGCGCAGGAAAGTTATCATTACCGAGGTGTTGATCGGGACTCCGGTAGAACTATCGGCGGGGGAAACGGAGTCTATGAAATAGACCGGTTCTTCGGGCGCGGAACTGAGCGGTCTGGTCTGCTCCTCTTCACAGCCCCAAAAGAGACCAAGTGCGATAAGCGCAGCAATCGCGGTAATAATTCGACCCTTCATAGACTCTCCTTGTCAATGGCTATTTTACAGATATATCAATAAGCTCACCTATCATGACGGCTTTGGAGAGAGATTCGTTCATAACTTCAAGGCGGACCATGCCAACTCCGGGAGAGTAGTAAGCATAGCTGGTGCGGCTTTTTCCACCGAACTCCTGGGCATACTTATAGCAAAAATAAGATCCGGACGGAACAGTGACGCTTTCACCGGTGGATTCGATCCGATTAATAATAATCGCAGCTCCGGTAATTTTAGAATACTCATCTCCGATTTGGCCGGGAAATTTTGCCAGAAGAATAGGCTGTCCGGTAGGGCCAATAATCCAGAATCCGTCGTCTCGATTTATTCCCCAGGTTCCGTTAGGCCCCATACCTTCGATTAAGTACCAGACTTCGTTATCCATCACGGTATCTCTATGTATAGCATAGGTTATTTTTTGGGTCGGGTTCATCTTGCCATTGGTCGTATCGATTTGAAACATTTGATATGTCCAGAGATTTCCAAGATTGAGTGGAATGATATCAGCGTCGGCCATTTTGCCTGTTATTGATTCAGAGGAATTTCCGGATGCGTCTGAAGTGGATATCGCATTAGTTGAACCGGGTTGAGGTAGTTGGTTATTATTTTCAGAGTTATCGGGGGCGCATCCGATAAGGAAGATAGTTATGCAAAGGGTGAATAATGTCTTCATGCGATAAAACTCTCCAATTTTAGTTAATCGAGCGTTAATACAAATAATATAGCCATTATTCCGGTCAGGTCAATCATGGAAATTTATTTCCCTGTGCAAAATTTGACCAATAATTAGATTTTACTAAAAACTTTTTAAGCGATTGGTATTAAGGAAATTACAAATCCTCCGATAATCTAAGCATATTGCTTAATAACAATAAACGGTTGTTCGGTGTGCACCGGGCTCCCGAATTTTCAATGACTCATGAAAGGAGTTACACATGGCGATACGGCGTAAAACCAGAAAGGCTCGCCCGGCAGCCCGCCCGCGTAAGCGTGTGGCTAAAGTTGCTCGCGTATGGTCACGCGAAGAAGTTTCATTCCTGCGTAAGTACTACCGTTTTCACGACACTTCATGGTGTGCGCGTCAGCTCGGCCGGACAGTTTATTCGGTCCGTTACAAAGCCAGCGACTTAAGCATTAAGAAAGCTAATCCTTCCAAGTGGAAAAATCCTCCGAAAGGTAAGGTAGCTTTTGGTACCAAGACTCGTCCGACCACTCGTCGCAAAACCACCGCGACCAAGCGTCCGACTCGTGCCAAAAAGACCACTCGCTGGGCTAAGACCCGCAAAAACAACCGCCGTTCAAAATGGTAGGTCGATAAAGCACTTTGTTATTTAAAACGGCTCCGTTTTGGAGCCGTTTTTTTATGAATAAAAATGAATCACCGGTTGTATATCATATTGAGAAAACAAGTGCAACATTGTTTCCTGCTTTTGCGTTATAAGATTGCGGACATAGCTTGACTATCGGATGAAATTTCGTATTTTATAATAGTTGTTCTTTGACAGGTGAATATGTGGCGTTTCACACATTCGCCCGTATCTAATCATACGGGGGTGACCTGGTTTCGACGGGGTTAGTGGGGAATTGTCTGCGCGCCGAGATTGTCGGATATCTCGTAAACTAGCCGGCAAACAATAATAATTGGCGAATATGATTATGCCATGGCTGCCTAAGGACTAACGTCCGCAGCTCGTCTTACCGAAAGTTTTTCCTCTGACGTTCGGCAAAGGCGACGAAAATAGAGGATCGGTTCTGTTGTGTCTGGGTACAGGGCTTAAACTAACAGGCTGGCCGGTAATTTTGAGCCCGTCGTTCGGCCGGGTTACTGGCGAGATTAAATAGAGCGAACACGCGCGTAGAGGGCGGTTTGACATTTTCTTCGGACGGGGGTTCGATTCCCCCCACCTCCATTTTATTTCCGCTTATTTCTTTATCGCCTTACTTGACAACAGATTAGAAGTTGTTATATTCCTCCCAGAAAGGACTTGTGCCACATTTGTGCCACACTTTTTTGGGAATATGGCGAGAATCTACAATCGAAAAGATATCTGGTACGTCGACTATAAATTCAAAGGTCGCCGGTATAGAAAAAGAGTAGGTACATCCAAAAGAATGGCCGAAGCCGCTCTCAAAGATATTGAAATCAAGATCATCAAGGATGAACTTGGCTTCTCCAAGCAAGATATCAAGATTGAATCTCTCATTCAGAAATTCCTCGAGTACAACCGGACCAACCACAGGGCATCAACTACCAAAAGATACAAAGCGGTAACGGATCACTTCCGCAGATTCCTGACTGAGAAGCGAAAAGACATTCTGATGATATCTCAGCTCTCTCCGGAAGTAATCGAAGGCTACAAGACTTTCCGTCGGGACGAATGGGTTAACCCGAACGGCAAGAATGTCCGTACTGACAATTCCAGAAAAGGTGCCAGAGCCAGAACTGTAAATATCGAGCTGGAAGGCATAAAGACAATGCTCAATCTGGCTATCAAATGGGATTATCTCAAAGATAACCCGATGAAGCACGTCAAACCTCTGAAAGTTGATGACAAAAAACCGCTGAGATTCCTGACCCAAGAGGAATGCGAACGATTCCTCGAAGCATGTCCCAAGGAACTCTATCCAGTATATTTCACATTTATGAGCACTGGTATGCGAAAGGCCGAACTTGAGCACCTGCTTTGGGCTGATGTCGATTTCCGAAATCGCCTAATCCTGATCCGTCGAAAACCAGATTGGCAACCGAAAACAGGAGAGCGCGAAATTCCTATTAGCGATGAACTTTTGATTGTCTTGGAGCAACACAAACGGAAGGCAAAAAAAACGGGCAAAAAGGATTATGTCTTTGCGATAATTGACGGCGGAAGATCACACAATATGCTTCGCACCGAGCTGATTAAGATCGCAAAGGATGCTGGACTTGAGGATATGACCAAGGTTCACACACTCCGCCACACTTTCGCCAGCCACCTTGTCATGGCCGGAGTCGACCTTCCATCAGTGCAGAAGCTCATGGGCCATTCTGATATCGAGACGACAATGATCTATTCACATTTATCACCGAGTCATTTGTCAAACGCAGTCAACCACCTCTCTTTGAAATCTAAGAAGCAATAGACAGCGTCTTCGGACTACTACCCTTTAATTGACAGCTATAGTTCGGTCCTGTGGAATGCTATTGGTTGGAGATGTATGTCAAAAGGGGACACACACTCCATAATCCGCAAGCTTGCCAATTTTCTTTGACAAAGGCATTTAACTATTATATACTTATTATAAGTAGCTTAAACAAATAGCGGGATAACGATAGTAGTAAAAGTTTACTATGACAAAGATACTACCTACATTAGCTAAGAATGTTAAGAAATACCGAAAGAAGCTGGGTGTTTCACAAGACAGGCTCTCCAAGCTCGCTGATATTACGCTCCATACTTTGACGAAAATCGAGACTGGAGCGACACCCAATCCAAGAATAAATACTGTCAAGAAAATAGCTGACGCTCTCAGCGTTTCGCTTGATGACTTAATGAAGAAATAAATATGAACCAAGCTAATCACCAACACACGGTAGGCTTTATCTGGAGCATCGCCAATTTGCTTCGCGATGACTTCAAGCGGTCAAAACACCCAGATGTCATATTACCTCTGACTGTTCTGCGCCGTCTGGACTGTGCTCTTAAGAAGACAAAATCGGATGTTCTCAAGAAACACAAGCAGTACAAGGGCAAACTACAGGAGATGGATGGTCTCTTGAAAAAGGCAAGCGGTTATGGTTTCTACAATACTTCGAAATATGATTTCGAGAAACTCCTTGATGATCCCAAGAATATCGGAAAGAATCTTCGCCTATACATCAATGCTTACAGCCCATCAATGCGGGAGATCATAGAGAAATTTAAGTTTAACACCCAAATTGACGCGCTCGAAGATGCCAACCTGACTTATCAGGTTATCGAGAAATTTAGCAATGTTGATCTTCACCCCGACATAGTCAGCAATCTTGCTATGGGATATCTTTTCGAAGAGTTAATCCGTAGATTCAATGAAGCCTCAAATGAGAATCCAGGGGAACACTTCACACCGCGCGAGATTATCCAAATGATGGTAAACATACTTTTTGCCCCTGATTTGGATATTCTGAAAAAGAAGCGCATTATCAAAACCGTTTACGACCCAGCTTGCGGAAGTGGCGGTATGCTTACGGAAGCAAAAAAATGGATTCTCAAGAGTGTCAACGAGACAGCTCAAATTGAACTATTTGGACAGGAAGTAAATCCGGAAACTTTCGCTATCGCCAAGTCAGACCTCTTACTCAAGGGAGAGAACGCCGAGAATATCAAGTTTGGCTCAACTCTTTCAAGAGATGAGCTTCACGGAGTCAAATTCGATTACATGCTATCCAATCCTCCCTATGGCAAGGAATGGAAAAAGGATCAAAAAGAAATTCGCAAAGAGGCTGAACTCGCATTCAAAGGTAACTTCGGAGCCGGACTGCCTCGTATCAGCGACGGACAATTACTGTTTCTTCAGATAATGCTTGCCAAAATGAAGCCCCGCAATGGAGGCAGTCGCATTGCTATCGTTATGAATGGCTCACCCCTGTTTACCGGCGATGCCGGCAGTGGTGAAAGCGAAATCCGTCGATGGATTATTGAGGAAGACTGGCTTGAGGCAATTATTGCCTTACCAAATCAGCTATTCTATAACACAGGTATCTACACCTATATTTGGATACTCTCGAACAAGAAGAGCCCTCACCACAAAGGGAAGGTGAAGCTAATCAATGCGGTTAATAGTTACGCCAAAATGCGCAAGAGTCTTGGTGATAAGCGAAACTACATAACGCCAGAACAGATTAAGGAACTTACAAAGCTGTTTCTCAATGGTGACGGGAGTAAGCTGGTTCAGGATCATCCAAACGAGTTTTTTGGCTACCGCAAGATTACCGTTGAGCGTCCACTAAAGCTCAACTTTCAGGCCAATGAAGAAAGAATCGAAAGACTTCAGGCAGAGACGGCGTTTAAGAATCTGGCCAAGAGCAAGAAACGTGATCCTCTTAAGAAGGCGGAAGATGAAAAGCTTGGTCTTGCATTGCAGATAAAGATTATCAAAACAATCGGCAGTATTGGCGACAAGCTCTATAAGAACCGTGACGCATTTGTGGAAGTTGTCATTACTGCATTCGATAAGGCTAAACTGAAACTTGATTCACCACTCAAGAAAGCAATTCTGAAAGGTCTCTCTGAGCGGGATGAAACAGCAGACATCATTACAGACAAGAAGGGCAATCCGGAGCCGGATACCGAACTGCGTGACTATGAGAGCGTTCCTCTCGGCGAGGACATTAATGAGTATTTCAAACGTGAGGTTATTCCCCACGTGCCGGACGCATGGATCAGCCAGGACAAGAAGTACCGTGACCACAAGGATGGTGAGATTGGCAAAATCGGTTATGAGATCAGTTTCACTCGCTATTTCTATGAATACAAACCTCTGCGCCCACTGGAAGATATAAATAGCGAAATCAAGATTCTTGAGGGTGAAATAGCGGGGATGCTAAAGGACTTATGAGCAACAAAGCCCAACAAATTGAAGCTAAGTACAAGAAGTATCCAGCATACAAACCGTCGGGTATTGATTGGCTGGGAAATATACCTAAAGAGTGGCATCTTAAGCGTCTGAGATTTTTAATCAAATCAAACCCTTCCAAATCAGCAGTTCAGTCGATGCCTTCTGACTTTGAAATTAGCTTCATACCAATGGAGTCAGTTTCAGAAGATGGTGTGGTTAATTTGGATCAAATCAAGGCCTTGGAGGAAGTAAGAGACGGATACACTTACTTCGTAGATGGCGATATTGTAATCGCGAAGATTACTCCCTGTTTTGAGAATGGTAAAGGGGCATTGATGGCAGGGCTAAACAACGGTGTGGGTTTCGGAACAACTGAGTTTCACGTTCTCAGGCCAAGAGGAATCGAAGCGAAGTATCTCCATTTGATGACAAATACTTGGCCTTTCAGAAGACTGGGCGAGGCCAATATGAAAGGGGCGGCTGGTCAAAAAAGAGTACCAGAGAACTTCATAAAGGACTTTGAGCTTGGAATACCGAGCTTAGAAGAACAAGGCCAAATAAGCACATACCTTGATCGGAAGACGGCGTTGATTGACGATGTGATCGATAGGAAGCAGAAACTAATCAAGCTACTGAAAGAAAAGCGTCAGGCCCTTATCACTCAAGCTGTCACTAAAGGCCTCGACCCAAACGCCAAACTCAAGCATTCCGGTATTGATTATCTGGGTGACATTCCTAAAGATTGGCAGCTAAAAAGACTGAAATACATATTCCGAGTTGTAAATGGTGCAACTCCAAAGAGTAGCGTTGAGGAGTATTGGAGTGGTGACATCCCATGGGCTACACCAGATGATCTTGGCAAGTTGAACGGATCGTACATAGAAGAAACAGCAAGACAAATCACAACTGAAGGATATAATAGTTGCGCAACAACCCTTGTACCTCCAGAGAGCATTATTCTTTCGACAAGGGCTCCTATTGGGCATATGGGAGTTGCGAGAAGCAAATTATGTATGAATCAGGGGTGTCGCGGTCTCGTTTTCGGAAAATTAGAGGTTGATAAACGGTACTATTACTATCTGCTTGATATCTTGAAGACAGAACTTCGGTCATTGGGGCAAGGCGCAACATTTATGGAGTTGGGTAAAACGAAACTGGAATCAGTTTCACTTACAATCCCGGCTCAACCTGAACAGACGCTAATAGCCGAATTCCTTGACCGAGAAACTACCAAGATTGATAGCATCGTTACTAAGGTGAAGAGTCAGGTATGGAAGCTTAGGGAGTACAAGCAAGCGTTGATTACAAGTGCAGTGACAGGGAAGATTGATGTGAGGAATTCCTGAGCAATGGCTAACGTAACCATTACATACAGGAACTCTGCCAATGCCTATCAGACGTTGAATAATAGTGGGGCGATGCGAATTGTAACTAAACATGGTAGAATTTGAGTAACTATGGATATTTCAGAAAAATCATTCGAATCACATATTGAACAAGTATTAGCTGATTCAGGGTATCGGCAACGTAGGCCAAAGCACTATAATGCTGGTTCCTGCCTTGATGAAGAGCTTCTTGTTGAATTCATCAGTGCTACCCAGCCGAAAGAATGGGAGAAGCTTAAACAACAGCACGGCAATAACGTCACGGCCAACTTTGTATATCGTCTAACACAGGAGATTGAGAAGCGTGGAGTTCTTGATGTTCTGCGCAAAGGAGTCAGCGATTATGGCTCCCGATTCGAGTTAGTGTACTTCGCGCCTGAAAGTACCATGAATCCCGATCATGCTCGCCTATACGAAAGCAATATCTTTTCGATAGCAAGACAAGTGAAATTCAGTGCGAAGAATGAGAAGTCTTTAGATACCGTTCTATTTTTGAACGGCATTCCAATTATCACATTGGAACTCAAGAACCGATTAACCAATCAGGATGTTCAACATGCTGTAATACAGTACCGGCGCGACCGCGATCCGCGTGAACCATTGTTCAAGTTCAAGCGATGTTTGGTTCACTTCGCTGTTGACAACGACCTTGTCTATATGACAACCAAGCTGGCACATAAAGATACTTTCTTTCTGCCATTCAACAAAGGTGTAGAGGGTGGTGCGGGTAATCCTGTAAACAAGAGCGGCTTCAAGAGTGCATACTTATGGGAAGAGGTTTTGCAGAAAGACAGTCTCTTGCAGATAATTTCTGAATTCATGCTGGTATCTACTGAAACGATCACTAATGAGAAGGGTGAAGAAAAGCAAAAGCAAACCCTCATCTTCCCTCGCTATCACCAGCTTGACGCTGTCAGAAAGATTGTCACCCATGCGAAAGAAAATGGTGTTGGTCAAAGCTACTTGATCCAGCATAGTGCCGGTTCAGGCAAAACCAAAACTATTTCATGGTTGGCGCATCGGTTGTCGAGTTTACATGATGGTTCCAATAACAAGATATTCGATTCTGCTATAGTTATCTCTGACCGAAGAGTAATTGACAAACAATTGAGAGATGAAATCCAGCAGTTTGAGCAGACAGCCGGTGTTGTTGCGGCTATTGATCAAGGCTCTGCTCAACTAAAGGAAGCATTGGAGTCTGGGAAAAAGATAATAGTTTCTACTCTCCAGAAATTTCCATTCATAGTAAACGAAATAGCACAGCAATCGGATAATAGATTTGCAGTGATTATTGATGAAGCCCACTCTTCGCAGAGTGGCGAAAGCACCAAGAGTCTGAAAAAGACACTGGGATCGCTTGAAGACGCGGAGTTTGAGAATCAGACGGAAGAGGAATTAACTGATGAAGAAATTGTTCTTAAGGAGCTTGAGAGTCGAGGCAGACCCAAGAACATCAGTTTCTTTGCATTTACCGCAACTCCGAAAGAAAAAACAATGGAGTTGTTTGGAGCTAAGCGAGATGATGGCTCGTTTGCGCCATTCCACTTGTATTCAATGCGACAGGCAATTGATGAAAACTTCATACTTGATGTATTGAAGAATTACACGACTTTCCAAACCTACTTCAATCTTGCCAAGAAAATTGAGGATGACCCTCAATACGAGAAGAAGAAGGGAGTCGCTCTTCTGAAGTCGTATGTCGAACTACATGAACACGCCATTGATACCAAAACCAACCTGATAGTAGAGCATTTTCTGTCTAACGTTGTTCGGCAAATAGATGGATACGCAAAGGCGATGTTGGTTACTCGATCCCGTTTACATGCAGTGCGGTACAAGCTGGCACTCGATGCATACATAAGAAAGAACAAATATCCGATCAAAACACTGGTAGCCTTTTCAGGAACGGTCAATGATTCTGGTCAGGAATATACAGAAGCTGGCATGAACAAGCTCCGCAGTGACAAGCTGACTGCCGAAACATTCAAGCTACCGGAGTATAAGTTCCTTATTGTAGCCAACAAGTTCCAGACGGGTTTTGATCAACCATTTTTGCATACGATGTATGTCGATAAGAAACTTGGTGGCGTGATGGCGGTGCAGACACTGAGTCGCCTCAATCGAACCCGTAATGACAAAGAAGAAACGATGGTTCTGGACTTTGCCAACAATGAGGATGAAATCCAAAAGGCATTCCAACCATACTATGACAGGACTGTGCTCACAAAAGCCACTGACCCCAACAAACTATATGATCTTGAGCGGACTATCTATGATGTTGGGCTGTTTACCAAAGATGATGTTAATTCGTTTGGCTCCGTATTCTTCAGAAAGGGAGCCACGCAGGAGAAACTGCATCCGCTATTGGACCCTATTGTCGAAGCGTATGTCGAACTGGAGAAGCCAGAACGACTGGAGCTTCGCGACCAGATTAAGAACTACATTCGCTTGTACGCCTTCCTATCACAGATCGTGTCTTTCAAGGACGTAAACCTTGAAAAACTATATGCGTATTTGAGAATGCTCAACCGGAAGTTTCCGTCTGACAAAGAACGACTTCCTATTGAAATTACAGAAAACGTCAATATGGATACTTACCGCATCCAGCAAATTTCAAGCGGTAGTATTGAATTGGTAGAGGCTACCGGAGAACTGAAACCGATTGATGGACTTGGTACTGGTCGAGGAGCTAACGAAAAGGAATTTCTGTCTCTGATAATTGAGGAAGTGAACAAGCGATTTGGAACTGACTTCACTGATGGAGATAAGGTCTTCTTTGCAGAGCTTGAAACCCGATTGGCCGGAAACGAAACTCTGAATCAGAGTGCGAAGACGAATACCAAGGAGGCTCTGAAGCTCATATTTAGTCACATATTTGAGGCTCAGCTTCATGGCATGGTTGAATCCAATTTTGATATCTATAAAAAGATAGTCGAGAATGCCGAGTTTGGTAGCTTTATCAAAGAGAAGATGTTTGAAGAAGTGTTTGATAAATTGCAGTAGGATGAATGCGAAAGTGTATGATGACGGGTTGAAAACGACGGCATGGTCTCTGTGAACGGAGATAGTATATGAGGATAACTAAACTACATATTGAGAATTTTCGGTCAATTAATTCTTTGGATGTATCTCTTGAAGATACAACTGTATTTATAGGTCCTAACAATTCTGGTAAATCTGCGATTCTTGAGGCAGTTCGCATTTCTTTGTCTCGACGCTGGGGGCAAAGAGGAACAGGCTTTACAGAGGCTGATGTACATAGGTCAGATGATGAGACTGACCCTAGAACCGCCCAGCCTGTCAAGATTGACATTGTCCTAGACGAGCCAAGTGTTGGAAACTGGCCAACTGAAATGGTCACTGATCTAAATGACATTATGGCAATAATGCCAAATGATCTAAATAGAATTGCCTTTAATGTGAGCTACATATGGAACGAATCCAAGAAAAGCTTTGAACCGAGCTGGGTCTTCTTGGATTCAAGCGGGCAACCGTTACCGCCCAGAGGTCGGTCAATGAACCTTACACGTTTGTTTGACTACTTATTGTTTTTTTGGCTCGGTGCGTTAAGAGATGCCAACGACGAATTTGGAGTACGTTCTCGCCATTGGGGAGGTCTTCTTAAGTCGATAAATATCCCTGTAGAATTAGAAGAAGAAGTAAAGATTGCGCTAGATGCTTTAGACGATAAACTTCTTGAAGCAGACTCAAGATTTAAGGAGATATCTGACACAATTGGACGAGCAACTGAAATCGCGGCTGGTGATACACCCGGTTCGGCGAAACTTCGAATGTCACCTATTGATATATGGGACTTACTGGGGCGAGCAGGAGTCCTTTTGAAAAATGAGAACATCCAACCGTGGCTCGCACTGGATCATCATGGTCAGGGACTACAAAGTCTTTCCGTTATCTTTCTATCTCAGGCGGCAGTAACACAAAAGTTATCCGAAGGTGCAGAAGGTGCAGAGCCAATCTTTGCCATAGAAGAACCAGAAGCTCACCTTCACCCACAAGCTGCCCGTACACTCTGGGATAGAATATCACGGATGCCAGGACAGAAACTGGTGACTACACATTCGCCCTACTTTGTCCAAAATGTCCCTCTTCACAATTTACGGATTGTTCGGTTCGAACAAGACTCGTCTACGATAGCCTTTCTTAACAAGAAACTGGTGTCAGAGCTACCATGGACTACTGAAGTTGCGAATCTTGTGAAAGGGAAAGCACTGGCCAAATTCACAAGAGATGAACTTACTGGCTGTGTAGCGGCAAATGATTGGTTTGATGAGAAAACTGGAAAAGCTCTGGCAAATTGTTGGAGTAAGAGTAGTGAAGCTTCATCCATGAAAGCCAAGGTTGAAGAGTTTAGACACTCTTGTCGAGTACTCATATCTGCAATTGACGAACAGGAGCTTTCCTTTCTTGGCAGGCGTCTACGTGGTGAGATATTCTTTGCTCGTGAGTGGATTCTTGTGGAAGGAGTCACAGAGTATTTGCTCGTTCACGCATTAGGGCAGGCATTTGACTATGACTTGGATCAGCATGGCATCTCAGTCATAGACTTCCAAAATAATGGCAGTGCTGGAATTTATCCTGCATTAGCCGATGCATTCGGCATTCCATGGAAAATGATAGTTGATGGTGATAGCGGAAGTGGAGACTTCAGAAAACAGCTATTAAAGCGAGGGTACTGCGCGGATGATTTTGATAACCATTTTAAGACTTTAACTCCACCAAATAATCTTGAAGAACAACTCTTGAGTGATGGGCATGAAGCTCTATTGCGCAAGATATTGAAAGAATATGGCATTCCTGAAGCAAGTAGTTGTAGTGTCGAAGACCTCAAGACAAAGTTGAAGAAAAACAAGACGCTATATATGAGAACTCTTGCGCAGAAGGTAGCTTTAGATTCAGAACTTGCTGAGAAAATGCCACAACCATTTGTAGCAACCATTCAAGCACTTAAGGCTAGGACCAATGACTAATGGTCTTGAGCAGGCGATCGAAAGTCTAACGCCTATTCAGCGTGATGCTACGAACTGGGTCGAAGGCTCGGTGCTAGTATTGGCGGGACCAGGTGCAGGCAAAACAAGGGTTCTTACAACTCGCATTTCCAAGCTTTTGGAGGAATCTCCTGACAAGAAATTTAGAGTGCTTGCTTTGACCTTTACTACAAAAGCCGCGACTGAAATGTTGGAGCGTGTCCAATATCTAGTCCCCGAGGCAGCCGAAGCAAGAACATTCATAGGCACTTTTCACGCATTTTGCGCGCAGATATTGGGCCAGCATGGATCACACATCGGTATTCAACCTGATTTTGGAATTTGTGACCAACCGGGGGATCGCCGTGGTCTGCTGACTGATGCAATTCATGAGGCTGTTAAGAACGGTGAGCAAATGTCAGATGAAGACATCCTCTGGCTCGACACCATTGATCGGATGAAGGCTCGTGTGATTTCTCCCGAAAAGGCTGCATCACAGAATAACAATTCCAGGATGGTGCGTGCCTATGAGCTATATGAAGCCAAGTTGCGATCCGAAAATCTCATGGACTTCAATGGTTTGATACTTGACGCATGTCGTCTCTTGGCCGAGAAGCCAGCAGTTGCCAAAAGGATCAGAGATACATACCCATATTGGTTACTCGATGAGTTTCAAGACACATCACCCGCTCAGTATTGGCTAATGCACTATCTCTCTGGAGGTGAATTCAAAAACATTTTTGCTGTGGCCGACGAAGATCAGATTATTTTTCAGTGGGCAGGAGCAAGTTATAGTCAGATTGAGAAATTTCGTGAAAAGTATAAGCCAGTCCTAATCCAACTTGTGGAAAATCATCGTTGCCCACCAGAAATTGTCCAAATTGCAAATAGATTAGTGGCGCACAACACACAGAGAATACCAGAAAAGAAACTAACACTTGCTGCACGAAAACTGCCTATTGGAGCCATGTCTCTAAAGACGTTTGAAACGGACATTGAGGAGCAGGAATTTTTGGCGAGTGAACTTCTATCAGAAGGACCGAGATATTGGGGTAAGTCGGCTATACTAGGAAGAACACGTGCTCTACTCGAACCTACTCTGGTATATCTAAAGAATAAAGGGGTTAAAGCGGTCATCTTACAGCGTAGAGACAATTTTGTTTCTCCACAGTTTGTTTGGCTCCAAATGTGTTTGGATCAAGTTTTGCGACCGTTGGATAAGCGAGTATTCACAGTTTTCGTCAATTCAGCCAACACCATTACGGATATCCAGCTTGATCCACTTCTATTGGTAAGCGAGGCTGAAGCATCAGGGCATAGTTTTCTTGAACATTGGGCAACAGAAGTTCAAAAGACTGATTCCTCGGTAGCCCACGTATTAGGCAACTTGGCAAATGACATAATTCGTTCCAGACAGGATTGGGAAAAAGTGGTGAAGAAAGCAATTCCTGTTTTGCTAAACACGGCACCAGTCAGCGAAGATGCTGTAAGCGATGTTACAGAAGATCATACTGCTTGGACAAATTGCATTAAAGAAATACGTTTGGAGAAAGGTGGTAATTTGGAACTTACCGATGTTGTGCAAGGACTTGCATTGCGGTCTAAAGAACCTCCTCGCGATCCAGATGCTGTGGCACTGCTTACAATTCACGCTTCAAAGGGGCTTGAATTTGATAATGTGTATGTGATCGGATTAGCTGAACAAGAAATGCCATCGTGGCAAAGTCTGAAAAAAGGTGATACGTCATCTGAGATGGAGGAAGAGAGGCGTAACTGTTTCGTTGCGATCACGCGAACCAAAGAAAAACTGACATTGTCATGGGCGAAAAATTATAGGGGTTGGAAGAGATCGCCTTCCCGATTTCTTAAAGAGATGGGACTCCTCTCAGAGTAGCCATCATCAGCATAAGTAATTAACACGCCAAAATCATAATAATAATCCTAGTCACTCTGACCATATCGGTCGCATTCAATAATCGAGCGTAAATTCATATTTGCATTGTTGTTCCCGTGAGGAGTTTTCCTTCTCACGGTTTTTTGGGTCCCTCTGGCCGGTGGGTGAAGGAACCAAAAACCCGTTTACCAAAGGAGAACATTATGAAGAACAACAAAGCAAACGAACTTATTGAAAACGCTCTTACATCATTGACCGAGTCTCTTGAAAATGGTCAGAGTGATGAACTGAAGAAGTATCTTCAGACGATGAGCAGATTTCATCAGTACAGTTTACGAAATGTCATGCTCATTGCTCTTCAGAAACCGAGTGCAACTCATGTAGCCGGATTTCACGCTTGGAAGAAACATGGCCGGTTCGTAAAAAAAGGCGAAAACGGCATCGTTATCATCGCTCCATTGGTTTACAAAAAAGAGACTGTTGAAAATGATGATAACAGTCGCAATGTCACGGAGATTAATGGATTCAAAGGCGTTTACGTTTTTGACATCAGCCAAACCGACGGAGACGAACTGCCCGAATTCGCTCGTGTGCAAGGCGATCCCACTCGTTATCAGGAAATGCTAGGTAATTATATTTCCGCTAACGGTATTATTCTTGAGTATTCAAACAGCTTGCACGCCGATGGCTGTTCGTCAGGAGGCAAGATCACTATCCGTTCCGGTTTGTCACTGGCTCAAGATTTCAGCGTGAAAGTCCACGAACTGGCTCATGAGTTCTTACATCACTCGGGTGAAAAGCTGTCTAAGACTCAGAAAGAGACAGAAGCTGAAGCAGTCGCCTATGTAGTTTGTCAGTCCATTGGCTTAGACACCAACACTGCATTCAGTGACTATATCCAACTCTACAAAGGCGACACAGAAATGCTGATCAACTCAATCCAGCGCATCAAGAATGTCTCCGGTAGAATCCTGGCTGGATTGAATTGAAGTTTAACAGTAATAATAAACCCGAAGCATTGCTTCGGGTTTTTGAATGTGATCGATTGTAGCCATTACTCGGATTTATTGGAGATTGAATTCTCCTGAAGGGCGAATTGGATCGCCCGTCCGAGCGTTTCGAGCGTCTCTCGGTTCATAGTGAATCCGAAGAGCTTGCCTTTCTCCAAACCATTGACCAGATTCTCATCGGGGAGGGCTGATAGGATAAGAGCGAAGTCTGAACCGTACCCATCGGTTATGGTCAGGAACATCTCTTCATTGCCCTCAAGGTGCTCTTGGAGTGCCTTTTTCCACGCCAGCATATCAGTTGGAAAATGGACACATGAATCACCGTCAATTTCACCACCCTCAAGCCTGCGTTGAGGAATTGGTACTTTCAAGTCGAAATGAGCAGAATTTGCCATGACTCCTCCTAAACGTATAGGTAATTAGTTGCTTATGAACGATGTTATGTTGATAGCGAGCCGGTTATTGTAGCAGATCAGAGATATTTGTCAATAGAAGCCGTTCCTATGACCTTTTGGAATACTCCAACCCGGATTTACGGCTGTCGGAAATTGCTGTTCTTATTGGCGATGGAATTTGCCAGAAGGTTAGAAATCGACTAGAATATAGCTATATACTATGCGTTATATCGTTGGATTCTTTGAAATAGGTGCGAACCTCGTCTACTAAGCAGTACCAGTTGAGACATTCCGCTTTTCGGGCTCCAGTATTACGCTGGAGTTCGTTCTTATTTTTGGGTTCGACCGGAGTGTTTTCAGGAAAGTGATTGTTGAGCGTGTCTATGATTGAAAGGAACGGTTTTTGCCCATGAACATTAAGTGTTTTATCTGTTAGTACGAGGTTCGACCCAAAATACCGGAGTACTCTTTTCTTCTCAGAATCTGAGCCAGTTATGAAGGCATCCTTAGCACCGGCAGCAAAATCAAATAACTTTATACACTGCTCAATTGTTTGTCCATTGTTTCTAGCAGAATCTTTCAGTTGAGTTTTGAAGTCGTTGCACTCTGCTTCGATTTCGGCTTTCTTGGCAAGAAATTCGTCATCGGTCAGGAGATTCCGTAGCTTGAGATTCACTAATTCCGCACGTTGCCCTTTTGAAATATCGAGCCGTTTCCTAATTGAGCGTGTGATCGCTTCTTTATTCTTGGATTCATCGACTTGAAGGTGAGTTAGGTGTCTCAAGGCCCATTCCAATAAGCTGTTGCTTATGGTTATTGAGTCAAGAAAAGTGAGTATTTGTGCCTCAAGTTCCTTTTCTTCAATGTACTTCTGCGAGCATTTAATGTCTCGTTTCTTCTTGGTACAGCGATAATAGATATACTTGCTTCCGAATCGGTTTGTCTTGTTTTCAGCCGTAATCATTGAGCCACATTCTCCGCATCGAATAAGACCGGTATATTTGAAGAAGTGTCGATGACCACGTTGCTTATTCCGACTTTCAAGGATGGATCGAACTTTGTCAAATTCCGACTTTGTTATCATCGGTTTGTGCTTACCGTTATGAAGATTCTCTTGATGAGTCATCATGCCATAGTAAAAGGGGTTGTTGAACAGTTTATACACTGCCGAACGGTTCAGTGGTTTCCCTCCACCTGTCCTGACAAGTCTTGTGCGCAAACCCCAACGCTCAGATGCTATTGCCAAAATACGCTCCGGCGTGTAATCACCGGTCAACATGAAATTCCACATCTTGCGGACTATTCGAAATCTGTCTGGGTCGGGTATGATCGTCTTTTTTTCTTTGTCATTGAGATAACCGAGTGGGGGGCGATGAGGATACCAGCCATTTTCAAGCTTGGCTCGAATACCGCGTTTCACGTTGTCTCGAAGATCATCTACGTACTTCTTTGCCATTCCAAATTCCAGTTGTAGCCAGAATTTGTCATTGCCGGAGTTGCAAAAGGTTCTTTGCGGTGTATGAATATTGATGAGGTTATTCTCTTCCATCGCCCAGATAATCGCGCCACCATCAACCGGGTTTCTTGCAAGCCGGTCGAGCTTCCAAGAAATTAGTTCATTAACCTCACCTTTTTGAATAAGATCAAAAAGCTTGTTGAAAATGGGCCGTCCGGGAGCTTTGGCCGATTTACTTTCAACAAATACATGATCCACGCGCCAGCCCATCTTGGAAGCATAGGCTTTCAATTCGCGAACCTGTGAGTCAATGGATTGTACCTGTTTATCCTCAGACTCTGTGGATTTTCTTGCGTAGATCGCTATCTTGCTCATCAAGGTCTATCTTAAGAATTAGTTTCAGGAGGTTTATCAGCCGGTGAGCAATGTCCCAGGCTTGCCGGTTGGAAAGCTCAATGTCATACTCCTGATAGTAAATGCTTTTTAGTTTTTGTATTTCTTTTTGTGTAATAGGCATAAAAGACATTTTACCTATTACACCTTCAAAGCGAAAGTGCCCGCGGTGGCAACAAATGTAGGGAAGTATTCTATCAGAATCCTCTTGACAGTTTACAGTAAATGTCCTACTTTTCCAGTAGTGAGACGTTTCTATCTCACTCTAACCTCATATATGTCAAGCAAGTACACCACTTTCTTTATTCTATCAGAATAGATCAGTTCTGACAAATCTATGGTTTGTCGCGAATCGATATCGAAGCCATCCTCATATAAAAGCTTAACTTAGAACAGTATTCCATCTTCTCGATCATCATCCACATGTCCCAGTTCTGGAAAAGTAGGACGTACCAAAACCCTCGCCGGAATTATCCGGCGTTCTTTGGGTAGTGTAAAATCTCTGATAACTCGGAGAATTGGAAAAAGAAGGCCTGCTCTGAAAAAGAGAACCGGATCAAATGCAGAGTATCAATTGACGTTGAAACAGATTGAAGAAATTATAAATGCGAGTCATTGTCTACGTGACAGAGTTTTAATTCAAATTCTGGCATTCACGGGAATACGACGCGCTGAAACTGCGACATTGGAAGTTAATGATATTCTCTGGAAAGAGAAGCTCCTGATAATACGCTTCGGTAAAGGCAACAAACAAAGATTGGTGCCGTTGCCAGATTTTGTACTTGAGGGCATTCAATCTTTAATCGGCCAGCGCACGACCGGAGCGATTTTCTTAAACAGAAACGGCCAAGAACTCAGTTGCCGGCAGTTGAACCGTATTGTAGCCAAAGTCGGCAAAGACGCTCGCGTGAGCAATCCAAATCCGAAGCATGGCAATATTACTTGTCATTTATTCCGCCATTCGTTCGCACGTCATTGGAAAGATCAACAGGGTAGTATCGAATCGCTGTCCAAGATTCTTGGTCATACGTCGGTAAAAACAACCTGGGATTTGTATGGCACAGAAAGTTTTGAAGATATTCAGAAGAACTATGAAAAGATAATAAGAAAATTCAAACAAGGGAGGAAAGATGAAATTCCTTAACGTAATCATTGTTTTGTCAATTGCGCTTCTGTTGTTCAGTTGTGGCGAGGATTCGAGCACCAACCCGGATGACCCCAACGGTGGTGATCCCACATCAAACGCCTTGGTACCAGTATCAACATTTATCTTACCTGATAATGCCCGTGCTTTGGCTATACTACTGGATTATCCATATATTTATACAGCAGGCTATGGATGTTATCTGGGCATAATAGATATTAGCGATCCTGCAAATACTTCTCTGAAAGGTTCAATTAGCACAGGTCCTTCAAGTTCCGGTGGCTGGCCATACGGCGACAACCCAATTGCTAAGCGTGGAAATTATGTATTCGTGGCTTATCAGACAAGCTGGAATACTCCTGATTCGTTAATAGTATTCAATGTCGCAAACCCTTCTTCGCCGACCATATATGCCGTTCTGCAATCGGCCAAGTTTCCACATGATAGTAGATATTTCAATTTTGAAAATATTTACATTCTGGATACCGCGCTATACGAATTAAGACAACATCTGCGCGAATACAGCATCAGTCATTTACCGAATTTTCAGATAGTCGATACGATCCTGAATAACGATCTCAGTTATGACGTTCTCGGTTGCATGGGAATCTACAGCGATTACTTGTATTGCGCTGGAAACACGAACGATCACAGGTTGTTAACTATCGACAGACATACCAGATTATTGAAGGGATATATTGATTTGCCGAACGATGTTGGCTATCGAAGGATGGAATTGGCATATCCGAAGGCCTTTATTTGGGATCAGAATTATCAGGGCAGTTCGGATTTCGGTAATCTGGTTGTGGAAGTAAATCTTTCAAACGCCACAAGTCCGACCGTAGTTCGGACGTTTGATGCTTTCCCTCAATACGAAGTTGATTCGACAACCTATCCTTTTACGCTGAACGATATTGCCGTAGGCAGTGATTTTCTGGCTCTGGGTGGTAGTAATCGCAGTCTTCTGATCTGTGATTTCGACATGCAACTGATTAAAGCTACGATCCCAGGTTCCGGAGATTTCGGCGAGGACAATTGGGCTATACAGGTGAGTGATTCGATGATATATGCGTTGAGCACGAGACAATTGTCGGTCTTCCAGTATTCAGATTGAAAGAGAACAGGTAACAGAATCCGACTAAGCACATCCGTGAGTGTGAGACTTTATGATTACTTCATAAAGTCTTTAGAATGTCTTTATGTTTCTTATAATGTTCTTATCTTTTCGGGGATAAACTGTCGATAAGTGGGGGTTGCATTTATTTTTGTTTTCCTGTAAAGTTATCGGTTTCAAAAACTAAATCGAAACCAATATGGGAATACTAGCCCCAAGGCCTTCACCTGTATTTAATATTCAGTTATGCACATTGTGTTGCCCGCCGTGGATATTGATGATTATCAGTATCTGTTTTAGGTTGAGTTAAGAAAACAAAAACAAAAATAGCAAATTCATGTCCCATGATTCTAAACCAATTAAGTCAAATCAAATCCGAAGATACCGTGAAAAGCGGTGTCTTCGGCAGCGGGACGTACTAAAGCTGGTTGGATTACAGCATCCATCCAATCTGTATCGCTGGGAAACCGGCGATAAGATTCCTACACTGAAGAATGCGTTAAAACTGTCCGCCGCGCTGCAATGTCCGGTCGAACTATTGTTCCTTGACCAATTCAAGCAGATCAGGCAGGAAATGTATCCTGAGAGAGCAGAACAATAACAGCTTTATATATACTCATAACAATTAAGAAACAAAAATGACAAACACAAACGAGCAGTCAAAAATAAAGGATGAATTGGCAAACAAGATTGCCAAATCATTACAGGAGGAACACCGCACCGAATTATATCGGCACATGTTTCAAAAGCAAGATGAGTCGATCATCAGAAGAGCTTTTGATGAAGTATCCAAAGTGCCGGTCAGCAAAATCAAAAAGTCGAAGTCTGCCTTATTCTTTTTTCTTCTGAACAAATATGCGGAAAAATAAAATCAAAATCTTGGCGATTGATCCCGGCACCAAGCACATGGGGTTCGCCGCTTTCGAAGGAACGGAGCTTGTCGATTACGGAGTCAAGACAATCAGGCAGGGTTCCGAAGTCATCATTCTCGATCATATCGAGGAAATTATCAGTCGCCTGATAAAAGAAAAGAAGCCGGACTATTTCGTTCTGGAACGAAATTCATTTTCTCAGATCAAACAGAACTTCCGATTGACAATGGCTATCTCGAAAATGAAGCACATAGCCAAAAAGTTTGGCGTTCTGGTCTACGAGTACGACCCCAGGACAATCCGCAAGGAGATTTGCAATGACGGAAATGCCAGCAAAATCCGAGTCGCTCAGACGATTGTGATCTCATTCGATGAGCTGAAAGTGTATCTCCAGTCAGACAAAGTCTGGGTTCTTAGATACAACCTGAATTTACTGGACGCAGTCGCTATTGGCATGACATTCATTCGCAAGAATATCAGCTCTACTCGCTCTTTGAGAAATTGGTTATTAGCAAGGTAACATGCAAAGAACCAGCTCAAGGCCGTTTCGGAAAGCGCGTAACTATTTCCCGAAACAAAGGAAATGCTCTATCTGTCGGCAGAAGATAGAGCAGGGAAGCTTATGCTATTACTGTCGCAAGCGACGAACATCATAAGTTCCTTGAAAACAATTCCAATCGGTGATTGGAATACGACCACTTGCGTCGTGGTCGTTAAGATTAAAGACGCCCCCTCGTCGGTCTTGTTCACTCCATCACTTTTCCCTTGCCAGAAGCACTAAAGTACTGCTTCTTAGAAGTAGAAATGATATATTATCGTTTCTACTTTAGACAACACTTAAGTTGTTGTCAGGTATAGGGAATGTGATGTCGCTCTCCGCCCGACTTCGCTCCCTCCCCTTGGCTCTCTGCCTAGTCTGCTTCTTGTGTAACGACGGCGGATGTACTGGTGTAACAAATCCGAAGCAGACCAGGAACCGGGAGAGCCATCGGCTTCGCCGGAAACAATGAATTGTTTCCTTACTCGGGTTTGCCCCACTTCTAAATATCAGCGGAGGGGCAAACCGAAGCGAGCGAAGTCGGGCGCACACGAATCGTCAGCCAAAAACCCGCATCCTGCGGAATTGGTTTTTGGGACGAGTTCGGCCGCCGACGAGGGGGCGTCTAAGATAAAGAATCCGGCAAGCCGGAAGATTAGGACAAAGAAGATATGACCAAACCCACCCCAAAGAAACGACTCTCACGATATGTCCCAAACAAAGGGGCTTTTCCTGACTTGGTTTTGAGAGACCGGGATTATACGATTCTCAGGTTGGTCTATGACCATCGGTTCTTAAACAGTGAGTTGCTCTGGCATCTATTGCAGACTGATAGCCAATCCCGTGCGGTTTCCTATTCCGTTGGCTCTGACGGCAGGCAACGTCCCACCAGCTACGGATTTGGCCGTCAGGCGTTGTCCAAGCGGCTAAAACAGCTATTTAACGCTCGGTATCTGGAACGGCATTACATTACCGATCAGCCGATGGGTAGAGGGCATGGCTCGCCACGAGCCATTTACGGTCTGGGACCGGCATGCCCAAAGATTCTCCAAGAAAAGCTCGATATTCCGCCCAGAATTACTCGACGGATTATCGAGAGCAACAAGGTCAAATCTCCGTTTTTGAGGCACGCTTTAGAAGTAGCCACGTTTCGAGCGATTCTTGAATTGACCTGCCAACGGAACGAAGACAAGGTCAAACTGCTTTTCTGGGAGCAGGGGGATTCTATCCGGGACTTTGTAATCGGGGTTAATGAAAAGGGCGAAGACGAACGGTTTCCAGTTCACGGCGACGCATTTTTCGGCCTTGAGGTTATCGGTGGAGGTAAGACGCACTTTTTTTTGGAAGTAGATCGGGGCACCGAAACAATTGTCTCCTCAAAGCAACGCCCAGATATCAGGCGGAAACTCATCGGATACCGGCTGTACCGCAAATCAAAAAAGTTCCCCCAACGATATGCGTACCGTCAACTGCCCAACGGTCAAATTGTTGGCATCGACGTGTGTGCCGATAGCATTATCGAAGGGCGTCAGATGATTACCGGATTTCAGGTTCTTTTCGTAACCCCCGGAGTGGTGAGAAAAGACAAAAGTTTATCAGGGCGAATTGCCAGCATTTTTGCGGAACTTCCGGCGTTGGGAAAGTTCTTTGTGACGAATTCGCTGTTCTGGTTTACTCCGCCGGAATCATTCAGCATTGCAGAGCCGGAACGGATATTTTCCAAATGTTGGATTACACCGAATCCGCAAAACGAACTCATGAGTTTGGTGGAGTAAAATGGAGTTCCAGCTTCATACATTCCGTTCTCCTCACTATTTGACCAAGCTGTCATGTAGGAGCAGAACACGTTATAGGTGTTAATGTCGTTTTGGTCGCTTGAAGACTTTCACCTCGCATGAAGTTCCAAGCGATGCGGAATGGTGAAGCTGGAGTTTTAGAAAGATGGGAGTGCAGTAATGGCACAACTCAATATCAGTAATACCAAGAAACGGCTTGAAGAGTGCATATCCACAAAGGATGTAGCACACTATAAATCCATATTCAAGTCAGCATATAGAAGAGGGATAAAAGCAAAGAACAGCAAGGTACTAACTGAATTGCTTCCCTACTTCAACAACCGTTCCATCTTTTCTGATGCTGACGGAGATTGCTTTTCTTTGGTATTTAAGGGGTTAGATATCGTAATGAACGATCCACAGTGGCCTAGCTCTTTTAATGACTGTTATGAAACCTTCGTCACGTTTCTGAACTTCATGGAGATTGAGGAAGTGGAACATTGCATTAATACGCTCCTGCCAAAAGCAAGAGAAGGGAATCATAAGTTCATAGAAGCACAATTACTATTCGTATTGAGCAAGGTAGCTAAGGTAAGGCATAATTATCAATTGTCTCTTCTTAATCTTAAACAGAGTCTCTATCTATTTCAACCAGAGGATGATAGGGAGTTTCATACGAGCGTCTTGATTGCGACAGGGACAATCCACAGACTGTTGCATAACTTTGATACTGCTTTGGATTACTTTGAACAGGCCAAGATACTATCTGTGTCCCATGATCTGCATTCCCACTATATCAATGCAATTGAGATGAAGGCATTACTTCTTATGGACGCTAATGATTTGCTTTCTGCGAAAGCTCTGATCGAAGATACTTATCGTTATGGTAAGCAATATCCCAACTCATTGAATATACTCACGGTCGTATGGCAAGCTCAATTCAATATCGCTATAGGTGCATACAAAGAAGCAGTTACTACACTAAACTCATTTTTTGAGGTAGGTGTTCAAAGATTTAATCCGTCATTGCATATCCAAGTACTTAATAGACTGGGTACAGCATACAGAGGATTGCAAAAGTATGACAAAGCAATTGAATGCCTGTGGAGATCATACGATCTGTTGCAGCCGAGATATATCGAGTGCATGGAGCTATATCTTGAATTGCTGGATATTATCAATGAGGTACTGTTCCATGTCTACGATGGCGCTTATTTCGAGGAGCTATCACGGTTGCTGACGAATGTGAAGTTAGTGGATAGTGCTGGGCTATATACAACTTATGTGGAAGAAGCGATAGTTCTTGTCGAGCTAACAAAAATCGATCAACTCCTTGCTAGAATTCGAAAGGAAGAGACTTTCATGATTCTTGTGGGACGATTCCAAGTTGACATGAATAGTGGTTTTATTTTCAAAAATGAGCAACGTTTATCAAAATTAACAACGAACCAGATGAAGATTTTCAGACTGATGTATGAAAAGAACGGTTCAGTAGTAAAACATGAAGATATCGTGAAGTGTACGGATTACTATTATGAAGACAAAGATGAAACACCCCGGCGTTCACACTACTACATGGTCCAATTGCGAAATAGATTTGATGCCCAATCGATGTTCGAACCAGTTCGAGGTATTGGATATAGATTAAACATGTAATCTTAACGACCCACGAACCCCTATCGTGCTGTCCTGCAGCACATTATCTTCCCTTACAATCCTTACAGTTCCTTGCATAGACATAACGGTGTCTATTACGCAAATTGATTCTGTGATTAGAACAACAACCCTTAACCGAAAGGATGAATCATGGAATCACAAAAAGAAACCCGTCGCAAAGAACAAGAAACACCTGACATCGGAGCTTCGATCTTTGGTGGAGCACTTGTCTGTTTGGCAGTCTACGGAGGGTATAAACTCTTCCAGAAGGAAATGAATCAGCCACCCCTTTTGGAAAGCGGAGTCGACTCCGAAATTTTCAACAGAATTGTCGATCAGGAATTAAAGTCATGACCCTGCCAGTCAAACAGGAAGATGGTGCCGAGCAAGTGCTCGGCACTACCTCTTTGGAGATAGTTCGAGGAAGGGTTCTCTGTAATGTCTATGACAATCCTGATCTGTCTTGGGCTCAACAGAAAAGAATCATCAAGGAACTTGATTGTCTCATTGAGAATGAGAAGTGCCGTCGAGAGGAACTGGCAATTCGCCAGTGGCAAAAAGAAGAGTTGGAGCACGGGCTTGTAATAGCCCAGAAGCAGGCTGAGATATATCAGAAGTATGCGGATATTGTAAGAAACTTGAGATTGCATAAGGCGGAGACAAATCAAGCTGTAGCACGCTGCGAGCGTGACAGTCTCATGTACAAAGTAGATGTAATCGAACGGCTTATGCAGATAAAAGCCAAATATAAGCCGGTCGAAAAACAGGACGACCATCTTAAAGAGCTATCGAAAATCAAGAAAAAGCAAAAGCTGTCCGAGGCACGAGAACAGGCAATCTTGGATTCTATTGCCAAGAAAGCCATGAGCCGGGCATCTTTTATCAAAATGATAAACGATAAATTCCCCGATATGGTTGACGAATTGATAGACTTCTATGACCAGCAGATATATCGGCAGGGGATAAGGAGATAACGATGAAACGAGGATTCGATATCGGTCAAAATACATTGAACGGAAAACAGCAGATAATTGATTTCGACGATATGTTTCTGCACTGGCTTATTGTTGGCGGAACCGGCAGAGGCAAGAGCAAAATGCTCGAATTGCGGATGCGGTATCATCTTGATAATAATCACGGGATGATACTACTCGACCCGCACGGCACTCTCTATGACGACTTACTGGCGTATGTGACGGTTGCCGGCTACCGTAATCGTGTCGTCTTAATCAATCCTAACGATAGTGAATATTCGGTAGGTTTGAATTTCTTAAAACCCAACGGCATGGACGTGTCGGCACATGCTTCGCAAGTAATGAAGGCAATTGCCAAGGTGTTTGGAGAAGCAGAAGGTGAAACTAAACCGAGACTGGAACGCTGGCAACGTAACCTGCTCATATCTTTGATAGAGGCGAACCTGACACTGGCAGACATGCTTGATTTTTTGTCAGTCTCAAGCTCACTCTATCGGGAATCAGTTCTGGATAATGTCCAGAATAACTATGTCAAAAGAGAATGGCAGGGTTTCGATGCGATTACCAAGCGGTCGGAAAAAGAGAACTTAATCGAAGCACCGTTGAATCGAGCCGCGAAGATGATTCTCTCAGACCCTATCAGGCGCATCATCGGGCAAACAGAATCAACCGTAGATATTGGGGAAGCTATCGAAAAGGGGAAGATAATTCTGGTCAACTTGGCACCTTTGAAAGTTTCCAGAGAGTGTCAGCAAATTCTGGGCATTCTGATAGTTGACCAGATCATGAACTACGCTTTCCAGCGAACCAAGCGACAGGCGAAAAAGCCATTTTTCGTTATTGCAGATGAAGCTGCTGAGTTGACTTCCAACGACCTTCCGTATTCGCTTCAGGCACTTCGCAAATTCGGAATTTACTTCACGCTGTGCTACCAAACACTGACCCAGATTAGACGCATCCCCGGGTATTATGAAAATGTCATGACAAATTGTGATGTAAAAGTAGCATTCAAATCGAGCAGGCAGGACAGCGAAGAATTGGTCGGTGAGCTGTTTGCCGGTCAGATACATGGAGAAAAAATCAAAGATGAAATCCACCACTCGCTTTTGATCCCTCATGAGACGGTTCGTGAGGTAGTAAGTAGTGGAACATCATCTTCCCGAACAAGAGGTGAGGTGAATACCGAAGGAACTTCCGACAGTTATGGTGGCGGCTCTGGGTCTTCGGACTCATTCAGTTCGGGAAGTGCGAATCATCTTATTCCCGCCGATGGCATTTTGTATCCGGTGGACATTCATTCAATAACCAACTCAGAGTCATCCGGTCACGCTTCAAGTGATTATTCTATGTCGTCATCCGGTTCCTCTTCGAGTTTCAGCGAGGTTTCGAGCAACGGCGAATCGGAATCCAGCAGCAAATCTATTGTGCCGTTTTATGAGTTTATGCGAGAGCAGGAACTGTCGAGTCGTCAGTATTACTCGATTGAAGAGATTAAGGAACAATATATCGCCTGGATTATGTGCCAACCACAGCGTCATGCCCAAATCAAGCTGAAAGATGACAAGACCATACCGGTATTTATCGCCTATGTGGATGAGGTTCGGGTACGAGAAAAAGACTGTCAAAAAGTTGTCAATCGCTCCAATGAAAAGTATGCGTTACCAGCAGTCACCGTTGACAAGCTTATCGAAGAACGGCGACTACGAATCGTTCAGCGAGAATCTACGATCATTGACGTAACCCACGAAGAGGAAGAAATCGTCAACAGTCGTTGGCAGTAACTTGAGATTAAGAAATGAATAAACTCCTAACCCCACATGAACTGTCGGACTTGCTCGGTGTGAAGTTGTCCACTGTATACCAGTGGACGCACATTGGGTATATCCCACATTTCAAGCTGGGGCGGTTGGTTCGTTTTGAGGAAGGCGAGATTATTCATTGGTTGGAGTCGAAGTCAAGGGACGGTAGGTCAAAAAGACAACCTAACGTTTGTCTTAAGTAAATATGAGGTGGAAAAAGATGAAACAAGTTCCTATATTCAACTGGTTAGCAACGTTCGCTAAGTTTTTGTTTAGAGAGTATCTTATACTTATATTCCCTTCGCCGATAGTTGGCGATGTCAGTGATCTTCTTAAGAGAGACGTTAATGATGATACGACCGCAAGCAATTTGGAGAGTCTGATTTTCATTGAACAAGAACTTGCAAAAGAAATTGATAATGAGCGTGTGCACAATTCGTAACGGTAGACTTCACTTAACCTACTTGTGCCATATTTGTGCCATCTTGAGTGAAAAACAACCTGAAATAGACACAACCAAATAAAACCAAATAGAAGATGGAAATCGTTGGCATTCTTCACGATACGTTGTAATTGTAAGGTGTGCAATGAGTTGTGAGAACCCCCGTTTTCGATTCCCCCCACCTCCAATAAATTTTCAACATTCTGTACAACAATTGGTTAAGCCAACTATTAATGTGATAGAAACACCTCCAAGAAATTTGTTTAACTTCATAATAAACTAATGGTTGTGATTTGATGATTTCCCCGTTTCATCCAGCTTGTTAGGTGAGCAAATCACAGCACAATCAAAAACTATAAAAAGATGTTGCGATTTGCCGATAATTTTGTATAATAATTCGATACTTGACGAATTGTAGGAGATGAGATGCGCGATTTTCTTTCCATAACAAAAGCCCTTAGTGATGAAAACAGAGTCCGGATATTGATGGCTCTTAAGAATGGCGAATTGTGTGTCTGCCAGATTATTGAATTGCTAAATCTGGCGCCATCCACCGTGTCCAAGCATATGTCGATACTCAAACAGGCGCGATTGATAGAGGGCGATAAAAATGGCAAATGGGTTTATTACCAGCTGGCTGGAGATGCACCGCAGATTGTTGCAGAAGCCATAGATTGGGCGAAGAAACATCTTGTCTCAGAAGCGGTGATAAAGAGGGACGCCAAAACCCTCAAGGCCATAATAAAGCAACATCCCGTCGAAACATGTAAGAAGCAGAAAGAATTAAGGGCTGCAAGAATGGTTGGCGCTGGAACTGTTACAGCAAAGGCTTCTCTATGAATCAGTTTATTGGACAGCCCATATATACTATCCGGGTCTAACCTACTTCGCATAAGGATCAATTTGAATTGTATTGGAGCGTAGGTTAGATAATATCAATTTTGTGAAAGAGAATAACGATAATTTGTGATACAATGCTAGGAGTAATGATGCTCATCTACAAAAAACTGACTGTACTATTAATTGCCATTTTTTTGCCAGCCATAGTGTTCGCCTTTACAACCGAACAAATCCAAACGGCAACCTCCAAAGGTAATGTTGCCTTTGTACTTGTTACCGAACCGGGTGCAGCAGGAACCGATCTGGCCAGACAAAAAATCCAGGATGCAATTGCTAAAGTACCTGGCTCGGTAATGATTGAATCGAATCGCACCGATGCCGCCAACTTAAGTTTCGTTCAAGAATATAAATTGTCATCCGCACCTGTTCCTTTGATATTTGTATTTGCTTCGAATGGAGTAATGGCCGGTGGTAATTTGGCCTCGAAGTTATCGGTATCACAAATTGTGGCCATGGTGCCTAGTCCCAAAAGGGCAGAAATGCTAAAGGCTATCAAGTCTGGACTGGCAGTTTACGTCACTGCTTATCGAACAGGAATGTCCACTAAAACCGATGTATCAAAAGATTGCGCTATCGCATGCACCAAGATGCAAGGCAAATGTATAGCTATAGATGTTGATATGGATGATCTGGACGAGCGAGATCTGCTGAATCAACTCAAAATCAATTTTGCATCCGCCGAACCAACAACTGTTGTTATCAATGCAAAAGGACAGATTACAGACTCTTATACGGGCATGGTCGAGGTGGAAAAACTTATTGCCTCAGCAACCAAAGTTGTTGCCAGTGGTTGTTGTCCCCCTAATAGCGGAAAAACCTGTGGTCCGGCACCCAAGAAAAAAGGTAATTAGTATATGGTGTTCTCCTTTAGAACAATCATCCTGAGAGAAATCGTTCAGCGTAAAGGCCGCATGATATCCGGCCTAATGGCCATCACCTTGGGAATAGCAGTTATAGTTGCCATTCAATCGGTAACTTCTGTTTCCCGACAGGTAGTTGCAAAAAAACTGGATCTACTTGGCGCCAACATAATGGTGCTTCCTCAGGGCGCCACCATAGATGACTATTACACAGCCGATGTTGATGCTCCGACATTTCCCGAAGAGTATGTTGAACGCATCGTCACCTCCATGATTCCAGGCGTGGATAATATGTCGCCTAAACTGAGTCGAAGAATCAAAATTGATGGTTCATCAGTAATTTTAACCGGAATACTTCCGATGAAAGAGCTGGCCTCAAAGCCAATATGGCAAGCATCGGGACTAATTGGAGCTGAGTTGGAATTGGCCTGCGCTCCCTCTGAAAATAAAGAATCCTCTCTTACGGAAGCCGACCTCAAGGCGGTGCGTAAAATTGTTGATTCTCTTCGGAACGATGAAATATGGGTTGGTTCTTCAATTGCTGAACGATTCAATGTTAAGACGGGCTCGATTTTTCCAATTGAAGGGCAAACTTTTGAAGTTACCCACATGTTACCAGAAACCGGTACAATCGACGACAATCGTATTTTTGCACACTTACATGTAGTGCAAAAACTACTTGGTATTGAAGGTCAGGTAAGTAATATCGAGATTATGGGTTGTTGCAGTGAAATTTCAGATGGTTTGCTTGGAAAACTGCGAAATATTCTTCCTGACACACGAATAACTACTATAGGGCATATCGTTAATACTCAGTTAGAGACAAACAGGTTAATGGCTAAAGTTGCGCTTGTCTTGTTAGTTATTATCATATTGGTTGGCTCTTTCTCGATAGGTAATTACATGTGGGCCAATGTTGAAGAACGGCGCAAGGAAATAGGGACTCTCATTACTATTGGCTGGGGAAGGCGACATATCTATTGGATGTTTTTCGCCAAAGCAGTGATGCTTGGACTGGCAGGCGGAATCCTTGGTTATTTAGTTGGGACTAGTGCGGCCGTCATACTAGGACCTTACCTCGCCGGATTAAATATTGATCCTGTACTTAATTACCTATGGTGGTCGATATTGGTTGCGGTCATGATTGCTTTGGCGGGAAGTTGGTATCCTATATATCGAGCCGCCAGGATTGACCCAGCTATCATTATGCAGGAGATCTAACGTGATTGATATTAGGAAACTTACTAAAACATATACTCGCTCCCAACAACAGGTTCATGCGTTATATGATGTATCAATAAAAATTGAAGCCGGCAGTTTTGCAGCTGTAACCGGTCCATCCGGTTCTGGTAAAACAACGCTCTTACTATCCCTAGGTGGTCTTATTCAGCCAAGTAAAGGAGCAGTAAATTTTAATGGCCAAAATCTATATAGTCTCTCTCCATCCCAATTAGCCTCATTTCGTAATCGTACGATTGGATTTGTGCTTCAAACCTTCAATCTGGTGCCTTATCTGACGGCGGTTGAGAATGTCATGTTACCCATGTTACCTCTTGGCGGAAACGGCGCAGATCTCAAGAAACAAGCTGTTAATCTGCTGGATAGACTTGGATTATCTGACCGTAAGGATTTTTTCCCTCGAGAACTCTCAATTGGGCAACAACAAAGAGTGGCTATTGCTCGGGCACTTGCGAACGAGCCTGATGTAATTTTGGCCGATGAGCCAACCGGGAATCTTGATCCCGCACTTGCTGAAGAGATACTCGATGTTCTGGAAGATTTGAATAAGAACCGGAGTAAGACTGTGATTTTGGTGACCCATAGCCCTCAGGCATCCGCCAGAGCGGGGATCGTGTTGAAGCTAAGAGAAGGTATGCTTGTGTCATGAGTGATGCAAGCTGGTGCTGGGTGTAACTAAATACGAGTAATTTTAAGCCAGATTTGTGCCATCTTGAGTGTAAAACACCCCGAAACACACACAAACAAAACCAAATAAAAATTGGGATTTCATGGGAATCAACGACTTGCGGCGTAATTTGATGTGTTACTGAAGGTAACAAAAACGGTGCATTTCGATCCCCCCCCTCCACCAGAGACATCGTTTCTTTTCAGTTGTCATGTAAATGACCAAACCATTCAAGACAAGAACAATTAGTTGGCGCACAGGGACAAATGCTAGCCCCAAATTTCTTGTATATATTTTCAACCAGCCTTATTGTAAAACAGATAGAATCCGACTGAAACTAGAAATCGATGGGAGATTCCAGTGAGAAAGAGCAACAAACAGTTTTATCTAAGCTTTTTGAGGAAATACCTATTAGGTTTTGCTCATCACTGTTTATATTTGATGTCCACGGTTCTCCTTTGTGTATCCTCGCTTTTTATAATTGTAGCTGCCGCCGGGGCAAATGATAAACAACAGCTCGTAGCAAAGGCAAGCAGCGCCTATAATACCGGAGAGTATCAGAAATGTATCGATTATTACACCGCAGTGATTAATCTGGGCATGACAAGTTCAGATGTATTTTATAATATGGCCTGTTGCTGTGCGTTGAACGGCAATAACGAACTCGCGCTCGACTACATCGAGCAAGCTATCGAAAGCGGATATTTCAATTCTGATTGGCTGAAAAAAGATTCGGACTTACAATCACTGAGGGAAAATTCTCGATGGCCGGACTTGGTATTGAAATGTGAAGCCGCCAACGAGGCGTATCTCCAGAGTATCAATCGGGAGTTGTATCTGACGTATCGGGAGGATCAGGGAGACCGCAAGTCCGGGGGGGACTGGTCTAATATCATACAGCGGGATGCTGAGCGCCGAGAACTCGTGTACGAGATGCTCGATTCCGGCCTCGTAAAAGCCTCGGACGATTATTTCCATGCGGCTATGATATTCCAGCACGGGGTAGATTCGAGTGACTACAGCTTGGCGCATGAGTTAGCCCTCAAGGCAGTGGCGCTAGACACGACAAACGCAATCGCCAAGTGGTTGGCGGCCGCATCGAAGGACAGATATCTTTTGAATATAGGTCAGTCACAGATATATGGGACACAGCTTCGTTTAATAGACGAGAAATGGACTATCGAACCGATTGATACGACGGTTATAACTGACGAAGAACGCCAGAAGTGGCAGGTACCGCCGTTATCTGAGGCAAAACTCAAGGCCGTAAGGATGAATGAGGCGGAGAAGCGATAGTGGTTTGACATTTTCTTCGGACGGGGGCGTTCTACCCCACCCTTGTCTTTTTAAGGCTATCTCCCCCAATAACGTGACACTATTATGGTCCGGATTTGGTCACCGGGCAAGTTAGGATATTGTATACACTGAGGTTCAGCAAACTGCCTTTTGGAGTAATTCCTGACATATGCCAATAGCTGTCAGACTTTCTTTAGCAGCCTTGTTCTTACCAGCCATTTATACGATGCCAAACATCAATAATTTCCGTAGAACCATCTGTAATATAATAGCGATCATACATGGCACCTGTTGCACATGCATGATTTGGCAAGATGCGGACCATACTACCAATTCCAAAAGATTCCCAGGCTATTTCTTTTTTCGAACGATCTGATATAATTCCATGCTCTTGATTAGTGCTTGATACAATCAGGTCATTTAGTGGGTCACCTTCTACATTACATACTAAACCAGACCCCTGATCTACTTTTTGTGAGGCAGTTCCCCTATCACGAGAAAGAGCCATCCAACCCGCATCGGTTATCACCCATCCTTTACGTTTTTGATGACCAATGATCGATGTTAGTACTGAGATCGCAATGTCACTTTTATCACAAACACCTAATCCTGCCATCACCAGATCATAAAACATAAAAACCCCAGCTCTAACCTCTGTAACCCCTGTAAGGTCTTCTGCAAAATTAGCGGTTGGAGTTGAACCAACGCTAACAATTGGACATGGCAGGCCATTTTGACGCAATATTTCAGAACACTTCACAGCCATATCACGTTCTATTTTAGCAAGAACACGAATCTCTTCAACAGATTTGCATTGATAAGATTCACCGGCGTGAGTAAGCACACCACTCATCATCACACCTTTTTCCCTATTCAGCATATGACCAATATCCAACAGCAGTGAATCATCAAGTGTCACACCTGAGCGGTGTCCATCGCAATCAAGTTCAATCAAAACCGGTATGTTTAAATCGTATTGTTGACCCTTTGCGGCGACAAATTTGACCTGCTCAATTGAATCAAGTATAAGGGTAATGTTGGCACCTTTTTTTATCAAACCAGCAATACGATCAAGCTTTACTGGTGCTATGCCTACAGCATAAACAATATCAATAATACCGTGACTAAAATAATATTCTGCTTCTTTAAGTGTTGATACTGTAATGCCACCCGCTTGACCATCTAAAGCTATTTTGATGACATCAATATTTTTTGCCGTTTTCCCGTGGGGTCTCAGATTAATCCCAAGTTTCTCCATTCGCTTGTGGATATGTGTGATATTTCTTTTTATCTTACTTATATCTAATACCAGGCTTGGAGTCTCCAATGTTAAAAGATCCATAAAGTAATTCTCCAAAGTTAATTGTTAATGACCGCAGCAATGGCTTCGATTTCGATCTGGAAACCAAAGTGCAATTCCCGAGTAGGAACAATCGCCCTGGCAGGGCGATGATCGCCAAAAAAACGAGCATAAACGGAATTCACTCGATCCCATAGCGCAATATCGGATATGTATACAGTCACTTTTAAAACATGATTCTTGCTACTATTGGCTTTTATTAATATTGCTTCAAGATTGAACAATGCCTGCTCTGTTTGTTCTTCGATACTTCCGACATATTTTTCTTTACTCTTCGGCTTTATAGGAAGCTGGCCGGAAACATACACGAGACCATCATGTTCGATGGCTTGAGAATAGTGTCCAGCGGGTTGGGGGGCGTCATTCGATAATACTTCTTTCATCTAAAACTCCTTTGTCTGTTTCGGATTTAGTGCAAAATCCATATATTTGGATATTGGGGCTCAACCAGTGATTATATAGTTTTTTTTCTTGGCTATTACTTTTAATAAGATCTGGATAACATGCATTTTGTAATGTTATCCAAAAACAAGCTGGTATTGTTTATCGTCCTTAAGTTCCTGTTTGGCTAAAAACTGCCAAAAAACCCTCTTCAGTTAGGTTTTTAGTACATGTACCTTGCCAATATCAGAGTTTTGCAGAATGTTGTAATATCAGATTGAT
>JAGLON010000059.1 GCA_023138975.1 Candidatus Zixiibacteriota bacterium | reverse complement strand
TTTAAAAAAAAGGAGGTGATGCGAACCGAGAGGGGAGGGGGACTTGAGAGAGAAACCCTCCTCTCGGTCTAATTGGAATTAGGGCCGGAAACGAGCAAACAAACCGGCCAGAAAGGAGGGCGACTTAAATCCAAAATAATCCGCTCTCCTGAATTTGTCAAGTCTAAAGGAGAATATCAATGGAAAAAGAGAAAGAAAATTCCCTTATGAAAGAACAGCCAGGAACGCTCCTGAAAGTTACCGCTGAAACAATCAAGAAATATATTTGTCCAAATGCGACAGATCAGGAAATCGAGCTCTTTAAGAATCAATGCCAAATGTTTCAACTGAGTCCTTTCAAGCGAGAAATTTATTTAATCAAATATGGATCTTATCCAGCTGACGTCGTTGTCGGATATCAGGTTTATCTCAAGCGAGCGGAACGATCAAAACAATGGGACGGAATGGAATCCGGAGTAAAAGGTAGCTTGAAAAAAAGGGATCTCGTTGGCTGGGTTAAGGTCTATCGTAAAGACTGGAAAAGGCCTCTCTATCATGAGGTCGATTTCGAGGAATATGCCAAGAGGAGAAAGGATGGATCTCTTACGCAATTTTGGGCGAAAATGCCAAAAACAATGATTAAAAAAGTCGCCGTATCTCAAGGTTATAGGCTGACCTTTCCTGATGAAATGGGAGACTTGCCTTATATTGTCGAAGAAATCGAGCACGTCAGAGAACAAGAATTGCCGGATGCATCAAAGAGATATACAGAGGAAACAGAGGAATCAAAAGAGGCCGAGGAAAAGGCTGATGCGAGAGCAGAGAAAGCGCATATTTCCAATTATCAAGTGACAGAGATCTCCCGGCTCGAGACAATGCTCGTTGATAAATTCCAGACAGATCCAGAATTTCTCGTCAATCGATATTACACGGAATTTAAGGATAAGAAACAAGAGGACCTGGGCTTGAATGAGGCTGACAGCTGGATTTCAATCTTGTCGATATTAGTAAAAACAGAAATCGAGAACGCAAAGAAAAAATCAAATAAATGAGCTATTCGAAATACGAGCGCGGCAAAGAGATTAAATCGAATATGAATCTTTCTATTCTCATGGCCTTGGGACGAGAGGAGATCGATGCTGCCGAGGCCTCGAGGATTTTTGGTTTGATCTCCGACGTCGGAACGGCTGGCACGACTCATAGTCGAGAACTTGTCAAAGAGCCTTTCTATCTCCAGGCGCTCAAGAGCTGGCAAGCTGCGCTCGAAAGGAGATCCCGGGATCGCCTGGTCCCTAAACTCAGGAGACTTTTAAGATTTGTATTAAATCAAAAAATGGAGGAAAAACATGGAACAAGATAAAATCAAAATCCTCGAAACCGAGGCTCTCACGTTACCGGAGAGAGCGAAATTGATTCAAGTCGTCGATGATGAATCTCTTCACAAGGCGAATGAATTCATTCATGCTTGCCGACAGATGAGAAAGAAAATTGCCGAGACAATGGATCCGATCATAAAACGTGCTCATGGACTTTGGAAAGAGGTCCTGGGACAAAAACAAAAGCTCGATGCATCTCCTAAACAGGGAGAGGAAACTGTCGGTCCTCGAATCGCATCTTATAAGCGAAAAATAGAAGAAGAGGCTCGAGCTCTGGAAGAGGAAAAACAGCGGAAAATTGAGGAGGAAAAAAAGAAAAAAGAAGAGGCCTTTGAAAAAGCGGCCGCACTCGAGCGAGCTGGTGATCATGATCGAGCTGATGAAGAATATAAGAAAGCAGAGGCAAGCGAAGAAGAGGAAACAAAGCTGGTCGAGCTGCCAAAAGTCGAGGTTAAGCTCCCGGAGACTAAAGGAACGTCAATCAAGAAGATTTGGAAATATCGAGTCAAGAATTTAAAGTTAGTCCCTCGTCCATGGCTCAAACTCGATGAGGCGAAAGTCGGAGCGGCCGTCAGGAGCTCACAAGGTAAAGTCGAAATCACAGGAATCGAGACTTATTCCGTCGATAGCATCTCAATTCGGGAGGGATAAATGAGGACGACAAAAACCGAGGATCTCGTCAAATTTGGCTCAGAAGAGATCACTTTCCATGTCACTTTTTATAAAGCTGGGACGATGCTGAGAGTCCAGATATTTCATGCTAAAACCAAAAAGGCGCTCAAAGAGCAAATCCGCAGTTATATTGACGTCCAGTGGCCGGCCGAGAAAGCTCTGCTCTCTTGGAAAATTCGATAAAGGAGGATTCATGAAAGAAGAAAAAAAACCCGAGGAGAAGAAAAAAGATCAGGGACAGGCGAATCTATTCGGCGACAAAGATCAGATCTACAATACGATCCAGACGGAGATCTCGATCATCGTATCTCAGATCGGATCTCGTCAAGATTCGATTGATAAACAAAAGGTCCAGATAATTGTTCTCCAGAAGAGAAAAGACAGCCTGGAAAGAGCTGCGCGATCAGTGGCTAAGATGAGAGATGAGGAGATCAAAAGAAAGAAAGAAGAAAGGTTGAAAAAGTGATTTCCCGGGTCCCGTGTCCGGTTTTTGAGGTGCTCATATTGATTCCCCTCCTTTTTCCGGCTCGGGACCCTTTTTTCTTCTTGACAACGAGAAAACACTTTTTTATTATGGGACAGCCATGGATAGTCTAAGGAAAACAAAAAGGCTTAATCAGGCCCTCCTCCTTTTCATATCCCCTCCTTAGTTTGAATGCCCACAAAGCATCATTCATGGCGCGAGGAGGGCCTGTCCTCATCTTAAAATGAGCAATAAAGGCTATATAAAACCAAAAGGAATCCAATGCCAAAATATCCAACTTTAAATTGTTTTTTTTGTGAAAATGAAGATATTTATATTCCACAAATGGGAATCGCTACAGGAATGAGTGGAGATGATTATTCATTTTGTGAAAATTGTATAAAATCATTATCGGCAGATGAATTTTGGAGGAGAATTATAGAGAAACTTGGCTTTGCATATCCGCCGACATTAACAAAAGAAATCATTGAGGAATTAAATCATCCAGAAGAAATCGAATATTTTCCTTATGCTCCAGCATCAAATAAAAATTCAAGGGAATTATTGGAAAGAAGAAAAATGTCCAATGCTCTGAGATATGAAATTCTCAAGAGAGATGGCTTTAAATGTAAATTATGCGGAGCAACGAGAGAGGATGATAAATTAAATATAGATCATATTAAGCCTATTTCAAAAGGAGGAAAAACCATAAAAGAGAATTTGAGGACCTTATGTCAAAGATGTAATTCTGGAAAAGGCTCAAAGGCCGAATAATGGCCTCTCCGCAATTAAAAGATGGTTATATGTCGATTGCAAATGAAATTATGGAAGCCTTAGCACAAATAAGAATCCCTGGTGAAGCAAGGCAAATCTTAGACGTAATTCTCCGGAAAACCTATGGTTGGAATAAAAAAGAAGATGAGATCTCGCTTTCTCAATTTAAAGAAAAAACTGGACTTTTATCTCCAAATATTATCAGGGCAAGAAATAAACTATTAATCATGAATATTATCAGCGTTATCCAAAAGGATAACTCAGAAATTCCAACATATAGATTTCAAAAGGATTATACAAGATGGAAGTTATTATCAAAAAAGATCGCATTATCCAAAAAGATAATAAATGTTATCCAAAAGGATAATCGGCATTATCCAAAAAGAAAATCAGCGTTATCCAAAAGGATAGACACAAAAGACACTAATACAAAAGACACTAATACAAAAACCAATAAAGAAAGATATACGTTGTCGCAACTTAAAATCGACGTAATTTCAAAATGGAATAAACTCGCTCAGGAATTCAATCTTGCTCCAGTAATAGATATAAATTCTGGATCTGTTAGAGAGGGGAATCTCAGAGCCAGGAGTGCAGAGAAGAATTTTGATTTTGATCTCCTTATTGACATGATTAGGAATTCGCCTTTTCTCCTGGGAAAAACAAAAGATCCTTTTTTTGTCTTTTTCGATTGGATTGTCAAGCCGACAAATTATCAGAAAATCATCGAGGGGAATTATCTTGACCGTAGGTCATATCAAAGATTTTCAGGAATAATCCAAGGGATAAAAAACCTTGAGAAAAAATATGCAAAGGAGAAAAAAGATGGAGCCAAAAAATCTTAAAGAATTTGGAGTTTTTATGTCACTTCTCCAGGAGACTTTTTCTCCGGATAAGCCGATCTCAGACAAAAGGACAGAAATATATTTTGAGATCCTCTCAGATATACCGTTTGAAAACATAGAATTAGGATTCAAGGATCTCATGAATAAAAAGAGATATCCGATCTTTCCTTTGCCGAGCGAAATAAGGAAAGCGGCCGGATTCGATGAGGAGGAGGATATTGACGTTAAGGCGCTCGAGGCATTCCGGGAGGCTTGTGATTTCGTAATTAGATACGGTCGGCCAGAGGCAAAATGTGAGCGTAGAGATCCTCTCATCGAAGAAACAATTCGCCTCTGCTTTGGCAGCTGGGAATATTTTGCTGATACAGATCCAAAGAATGAAACATGGGATAGAAAGCAATTCCTCGAGATTTATAAAAAGCTCTTTCAGTCCGAACAGAGAGATTCATTATTGAGATCTGCAAAGCTCATGAAAGAGCTCAAAGAAAATAGGGAGAACATGAAAACGCTGGAGGAGAAAAAGTGAACTGGCTACAAAAGCCATCTGGATTAATCATCCCTGAAAGTTATTGCAAGCCATCGCGACCCATGGCAATAGATTTATTTTCTGGAGCTGGAGGAATGTCTCTTGGTTATATACAAGCTGGCTTTGAGGTCATAGCCGGACTGGATAATAATTTTCATGCAACGCTGACTTATCTGACAAATTTAGGAAATTATCCAATGGAGATCCATTTCATTGAACCTGACGATAAGATCCAATTTGAAAAAGCCTTGAATCGTGAATATAAAAAATCAAAAGGCGAAACATTGATCTCTTCTTTTCCAGTGACAGGCTCAGGCTGGATATCTAAACAACCAGCTGGGACTCCTGGTATTTCTCATTTTTTCTTTGGTGATGTAAAGAAAATAACTGGCGATGAAATCCTTGATACTATAGGAATAGAAAAAGGAGAATTGGATTGTGTTATGGGTGGTCCTCCATGCCAAGGATTCACTCTTGCCGGAAAAAGAAATGTTATGGATCCAAGAAATTCTTATGTTTTTGATTTTATCCGGCTGGTGCTCGAGATGCAGCCTAAAACCATGCTTTTTGAAAACGTCCCTGGAATTACAAGCATGGTTACGCCGGAGGGTTTACCTATTATTTCCGCTATGTGTCTGGCTCTGGAAGAAGGAGGCTGGGGAAATTATAAATCACTTTTGAGAGCATTAAATTATCAGGCTGGATCCGGAGCTTTGCTGCGAGAAAGGAAATCATTAAATAAATTAAAAAAAGTTGAATCAAAACAAAGGAAATTATTTGAAAAAAAAGGGAAATGAAAAATGAATTGGCCAGAAGATTTCATAAATAAAATAATCTGCGGAGATAATCTCTCGGTTATGAAGAAAATGCCTGATGAATCGATTGATATGGCGATCACGTCTCCTCCTTACTGGGGACTCAGAGATTATGGATTCGAGCAAATATTCGGAGGAGATCCGAACTGTAAGCATACCTGGACAACCGAAAATGTTTATCATGATAATTTGAGATTCAGGGATCCGAATAAAACAGCCAATGTTGGAACTGATAAGAATCCAAAAATCTTCACGGATCCAAAATTAAAACAAGGAGATTGTATTTATTGCGGAGCCTGGAAAGGCCAGCTCGGACTCGAGCCGACTCCTGAATTATATATCGAGCATCTGACAGAAACATTCAATGAGATCAAGCGGATTCTAAAAAAAGAGGGAACGCTATGGTTGAATATCGGAGATACTTATGGAGGTAGTCAACAAGGAGGAGGCGATACAGGATTATCAAAAGAAAGGCATAGAAAAGAATTATTGACTTATAAAAATAAACCACAGCGAAAATTAATGCCTAAATGCCTCTTGATGATTCCGGAAAGATTGACCTGGTCCTTAATCCAAAATGGCTGGATTCTGAGAAATAAAATTATTTGGTTTAAGCCGAATTCCATGCCTTCATCGGTTAAAGACAGATTCAATAATAAATGGGAATATTTATTTTTATTAAGCAAAAATCAGAAATATTATTTTGATCTCGACGAGGTGAGAGAGCCAGTAAAAGACCCTGATGAATTACGGTATAGAAGAGAATTGAGAAAAAATAAAAGTTATGATTTATCAAATCAATGGAAATCTACAAGATGGGGTGATAAAGGCTCTATGAGCGAAGAACAAATTGAAGCCGGCAAAAATCCTGGCGATGTATTTGAAATAAATACTCAGGCATTTCCCGAGGCTCATTTTGCCGTATTCCCTGAAAAGCTCTGTGAAAAACCGATTAAAGCCGGTTGTCCAGAAGAGATCTGTAAAAAATGCGGAAAGGCGAGAGAAAGGATTATCGAGGGAACGAGTCCAGGGGCTTTTAATATCCGCGTCCGAGATGTAAAGAAAAAGAGAATTAAACATACTGACAGAAAGGCCTCGAGTGAGGAAATCAAGGATTATAAAGAGGGAATTACTCATGCCGGGATAGGAAAATATATGAAAGGCTGGACTGATTGTAATTGTAAAGCTGACTTTGAATCAGGAATCGTCCTCGATCCTTTCTGTGGCACTGGAACCGCTCTTTATGTGGCCAAGGAATTGAGGCGAAGATTTATTGGAATAGATATCAAGAAAGAATATTGCGAGCTGGCTGAAAAGAGGTTGGCTCAAGGAGTTTTATAATGAAAGAATACATTGAAAAGATCATCGAGATCATCCTGGATAACGTCTCTTGTGAGCATCAGGAGATCGAGGAATATCCCAGGGGACCAAAACAAGATGATCCGACTTATTCCTTGGAAAATGAACAAATGATTATTGAACAATGTATCAAGGCGATCCCGGCGAGACTGATCGAGAGGCCAGAGATCACAACGGAATTCATTGAGAAAAAGACGACAGAATTACATGATAAAATTTGGCCAGAAGAAAAATGCAATAATCTTTGTCGGAGGCAAGCGACAATAAGGGAATTCCTCTTATCATTGCTCAATGAATTAGCTGCGAAAATAAGTTTAATAGGAGGCGCATAATGTCAATACAATGCGCGGCCAGATTTACGATGGTCCTCAATTTGCCAGATAAAAAGAGGCCTTATATTGTTTTTCAATGCGAAAGAGATGCTCATGAGGGCGATGATCACTATACGACAGGAATCGGTCCAGAGGACCAGAAATGGAAAATGAGCTGGATTGATAAACCGGTAAAAAAGAAACCAAAGGAGATATCATGTTCGCAAAATTAATCTGCTTTTTTATTGGTCATAGCTTTTTTATCATAGCCAGCAAGACGACCGACCGATCAACATTCGGCTGGCTCCGATGCTGCCGCTGCCCGGAAGAAGAGCAGTTTCAATATGATTATTGAGGAGGATTAAATGGGAGAAATAACCGATCTTGGAAAACATTATTTAGAGGAGTGTAGAAAGAAATTACATTTCAGGGATTTAAAAATCCCCAAGCTTACAGGAGAGCAGATTGAATACAATATTGAGATGATAGCCAGTGAAGATGAGGACTATATCATGCTTTTTAAAAATGGATTTATTACAAAGCCTGAATTAGCAGATTTACTTTCAGGCAAAAAAAGACTTGATTAAAGGAAATCCCATGAAAAAGAAAAAATCTACTCGCGAGAAAGGAAATGATTTCCAGCGCTGGATCCGAGATTGGCTCCTGGATCGGAGCTGGACTGTCCGGAATTTTCCCATGAACTCGCGACCGATGAATCTCCCGGATCCTGATCGACCGGGACGAATGAAATTAGTCTGGCTGCCACAGGATAACGATGTTTTTGGATGCGATCTTGTGGCCATGAAAGGAAAAAGGAGGCTCTGGATCCAGTCCTCGCTCGATGAGCATATCCAAAGGAGACTTGACGAATTTGCAAAATACTGGAATCAATTCGCTTTGGGCGAAGATCTCATGCTCTGGATAAAAAGGGAGAAGTGGATATCTGTTTTTGAGATTGCGATCCGGGGAATGGGGAAAAATAAAGTCCTCTTTCTCTCGCCTGGCGGCAAAATAATCAGAGGCCGATGGCAACCAGATCCAGGGGTCCCGGAATGGTATTTTGGAGAGAAAATAAAAAAGGAGAAAAAATGAAAGCAAAAGAAATCGATCGACAAAAAGACGTCCAAGTCATTCAGCTTATCCGAACAAATCTCTTGCTCCGCGGAGCTGGAAAGCCAGGGGATCCTTATCGGAGAGTCGAGCAATTCTGGAGCGATGATGGATTCTTGATTGCTGAGAATGATCCCATTAAGGAGATGAAAAATGAAGAGAAAAAATAAAATAATCGAGCCTTGCAAGGAGATACATTTCCGGGAGATCTATGAAATCGACAATGTAATGGCGACTTATTATCCCTGGGAACAATTAAGAATCATGACTTTTTTCATGCTCACAAAAAAGGCCTTTATTCTGCTTATAGTGGCGATGAGGCTCTTGCTAAGGATAGAACCTAAGCTCGATTGAAAAAGGCTCAGAATATGCATATAACGGATTATTTGAGGGTGTTTTAACAAGGAGGAATAATGAAACAATACGCAGATAGATGTTTTATGAATTTCACCTGGCTTTGGGACCAGCTACATAAAGAAAATCAAAGACAGATAACAAAATGGGGGATTCAAGAGCGGACTGCTTTTGAATGGTTGACCTATGCTGCGGAAGAATTTGGCTCGCTCGCAAAGGCAATTTCAGAGCATCATTATCGGAAAGGACAAAAAGAAAAAGTTATTACAGAGGCTTTTCACGCTGCAACTTTAATTCTTAAAATCGCAGAGATGTATGAAAATGAAGAGGAGAATCATGAATAAAGAAACAGAAAAAAAACTCCTGGAGGACGTCCGGCTTTTAAAAGATGAATTGTTATATATTACGAAAATTGTCGGGATTGAATATTGTCAATGCGAAAAGAGAGAGAATGCTGAGGATGCTGGAAGCCTGGATCGGGATGATAACGGATATTTCTTCAAGGCTCCAAGTTGGGAAAATCAGCTCCGAGAAAATCGGATTGAATTTTGTCCTTTCTGTGGCAAGAGATTATTTTTATTTAGGAGGAAATCATGATTAAATGGCTTGAAAGAAATTGGTTTAAAATACTCGTCTCCATTATTTTTATCATCGGCATTGTAATCGTATATCAAAGTTGCCAGGATTCAGCTGATCAGGAAAAAATGGATGCGAATGATAAGGAGATCTCAGATCTGAAAAAGGAAAATAAGGACCTCGAGGGAGACGTTTCCGAGGCTACTCAAAAAGCGATTAAATGGGAAGAGAGAGCCAAGAAAAAAGAGGATCTCATAAATGCCAGGGATCTTGAAATAAATAAACTCAAAGAGGATCTGAAAAAAGTCCCGGAGATAATTGAGGCGCTGCCGCCATCGGGAGTCGTTTCTAAAATGCGAGAGATCCTGAATTGCGCTCAAATAGAACTCAAGGATAATGGAATTCTTTTCTCCGAGGATTGCGCCAGGATCGCCTTAAATGATCTGACCAGCTTTTCGCTCGTAAAAAAAGAGATTGTCCTGATTGAAAAAAGTCAAGTTGATTGCCAGGATGGATGGACTTTCCAGAAACTTGCGACTTGGAATGTTTATCGAATAGCCTGGGCTCAGGGATCTCAAATCATGAGATATAAAACAATTGTAAAGAAACAAGATGAGAATTTTTCGTTATTGAAAAAACAAAAGAAAAGAGCCTGGCTCAATGGACTTTGGAAAGGATTCGTCGGCGGAGTCATAGTGGCTGCCGTAATAAAATTATTGAGGATTTTATGATGATTTTGAAATTCATCAGATCTTTGATAAAGAAAAAAATTAAACAGCTCTATTATGAGCAAAAGATGATCATGGAAGATATGGAATTTTGGTCAATTCCCAGGATGAGCAGCGCTCCTCCTAAAGTAACATATGGATATACGATGAGAAATCTTGTGCTCAAAATCTGCGATATGAAAATTGTCATTTTGGAGGCGATTTTAGGAGAGGGAAAATGAAAGAACTGAGTAAGAAAGAATTAGAGAATTTATTAGCAATCATGGAAAAGAACTCGATTCAGTATTCTATTGATAACAATTCTTATGAGATAAGACTAATACCTGAAATACAGCAAGCCTGTAAGCAAATCAAAGCTCTGCTGACATAGGAGAGGGATGATGTTAAGTTTTCTCTTTGATCTACTCAAGGCGATTCTCTATATGGAGCAAGAATGGAATGAGACTCTAAAGAAGAGAGAAATCGAGCTGGACCAACGGCAAAAAAGCATTGATACTCTTTTCCAGCTTTTTAATATCCTGGTTATCAAGAAAAAAGAGGTCCCGGAGACTGGAGATTTCATCCTTAAATTCAAGCGATGCGATATCGTGGCCAGCAAACCGGGAGAGGATATCGCTAAATACGCGATCATCGAGGAGGATAAATGATAGGAATCAGCAAATACAAGAATGAGAGGTTAATCCGGATGAAATCCTTAATCGAAGAAAAATTATCAATTAAATTGGATGATGATGGTTTTAAGAAAATTATGAATAAGTATATTGAAATAGTCACACCTCCATCATATCTTCTGACGAGAAAAGAAAGAAGAATTTTAAACGCAAGATTGAATCAATGCACGTTAGAAAGTATCGGAAAAATGTTTAAAAGGTCTAAGGAGAATATCAGGCAAGGACAGGACAAGGCACTCAGGAAAATGATGCATCCAAGACTGATGAATATGTTATTAGAGAAAATGAAAGAGGAAAAATGAGAGTCGAGGTCAATCTCGAGAAATTTAATCCCTGGCTCACTGAAAAAAGAGTCTCTGTTTTCTGTGTCTGTTTTGCTCATCCAAAATCAAAATCAAAAAAAAAGATAATGATCCGACTCGATAAAATGCAATTCTTCACTCTCTTTGAAATTGAAGAAGAGATCGGAGAGGCAATTTTTACAATAACGGATTGAAAAGGAGGTCCAATGTTTTATGTTTTATTTACTTATGTCAAAGGTCAGATAGGAAGAGATTTTCAGAAATTCAGATCTGAAAAAGAATTGATCGATTTTCTTCATGAGAATTATGAGAAGATTGAAATCGTCCAGATCCTCGAAGTCGAGAAAACTTATCGGTTGGGCTTGATAGAGACGGAGGATCTTATTAAATCAGCGCTCATCAGCCAAGAAATCGAGACTGATCTCCCGGATCCGGAAGAAATAGACTTGTCCAGAGAGACGAATGTTTCTGCCGGTCCAAGCGCTGGAAAAAGCTTAACAGATGAAGAGAAAAATGAGGCTGCCATAAAGAGATCCGATGAGGCGATCGAGGCAGCTAAGAAAGATCTCGAAAAAGAAAAAAAGCCAGTTAAAAAACCGCCTAAAAAGCCAGCTAAAAAAGAGAGACAAATTGATAAATCTAAATGGAGAGATTGTCCCGATTGCGGCAAAGAGAAAGCCATGTCTCCATGGAACAAAAGCGGTCGTTGCTCTAAATGCCAGCAATATAAAAAAATACCGAATTAGGAAAAATTCTTCTTGACAATCAGTAAAGCCTCGCCTATTTTCTTATAAAAGCGATGGTCACTCCAAATATAGTCATTCCTCAATTACGTCATGCGCGCCGTCGAGCTGTGATATATCTCCAGAAATGGATCGGTCATTTTTATCTTTGGGGAGGAGATGATCCCAGCGGATTCGATTGCTCAGGCCTGATCCTGGAGGTCCTCAAATCAGTCGGCCTCGCAAGGCCAAATATAGATATGACAGCTGACAATCTTTATCGATGGTTTAATGAAAATCGAACATTAAAGCCAGGGCCCGGGAAACTTGTTTTTTGGTTTTCCAGGGATCCTCGAAGCAATAAGGCAATCCATGTCGAAATGATGATCGACAATTATCATACGGTCGGAGCATCCGGCGGAGGATCCGCGACAAAAACGATCTCTGACGCCATTAAGCATAATGCATTTGTTAAGATGAGGCCCTTGAATTACAGAGGGACAAATTTTAAAATTTGTGATCCTTTCGCAAAGTAAAAGGAGGCTTGATGATGGCTGAAAATAACGAGAAGAAACGATTCGGCCGACGCGCCGGAATTGGAATCGGGACGGGGATCCTGATCACAGTGGCTTTTTATTATGTAGTAAATTCATTTAAATTGGATGCAGCACTCTTAAAAATTGGGCTTGATCTTTTTGGGAATTATTCATCGATCATGCTCGGACTTGCCATTTTTATAATTACTGGCCTTTCCGCAACTGATATTCTACTCAAAAAGAAACAATAATGCCGCCCAAAATACCATGGGAGATTATAGGTCCAGCTGCCGGCATAGTCATAATTCTCCTGGCACTTATTTTTAAATTCATGCTCAAATGGCAAAAACAAGCGAAAGACAAAACGATTCAAAATTTTCCAGCTCCTCCGAGTAATTTGAATACTGTGAGCAAGAAAACTCTCTGTTTCGCGCATGAAGGAAAGATCGCATCGAATCAAACAGCGATCGAAATGATCGGAGAACAGCTCAAAACAAGTAATAAAAATAATCTTGATGCTCATGAAAAAATGTTCGATAAAATCGATGAACTCAAGACGGATATAATCAAGGAGATTCATATCTCAAATGGCGATTAAAAAATATGTCAGGATCCCGGCTCATATGAAAACAGTCAAAGGAAAAAAAGTCTGGACCCGGGCTCATCTTCGGAAAAATAAGAGCGCTCGAGGGAAATCGAGGCCTTGAAATAAACAAACTTTCTTCAAACAGGAGGCTAAACGAATGAAGAAAAAACTTATTTTTGGTCTTATCTTTCTTTTACTGGCTTTTGGAGCTCTGGAGGCTCAATATCATTTCTTTCTCAAGGCAAATCGTTATTGGTCCAATACCGGGGTCTTTTCCACTGATGGACCTGTCCGAAGCATCGGCACAGATAACGCATTAAGGCTCGGTTACACTCCATCTCGTTATATAGAAATGGTCTGTAATGATGATGGAGAACTCGAATTCGACGTGGAAATAACCCGGGCCGGCGAAAATTTCAGCACGATGCAATTTTGGACTGAATGGGCGAACGCGGATGAATGCCGAAAAGGTGTAATTAATATTTTCGCATCAAGGGACACAGTAATATCATCGCCAGGCGGATCTCCCGATATGGGAATGCAGATCTACGTCAGGAATAACGCAACGAATCTCCCGGTCACAGTCGGAGAAACTACTTCCTACCATAATTTGAGAGGACTTGAATCGATTGCCTCAAACAAAGACAGCGGCGCAAGAACCGCGGATGTTGTAGCCGGGTATTTCTCGGCTGAGAGCCGGAGCGGAACCACGTCAACCAGGATTATCGGAATGCACGTTCTCTATGATCAATCGGGAGGGACGAATACCTCGAATATGGGAATATTTGTCCAATGTAACTCTCAGTCAGACGTCGGCACAAGTTACGGAATTAATCTTAACGCGACAAATTATAACCAGGTCAGGGAATATGGATATTTCCTTGATTCGCTCAATGGCAGCTGGACAAACGGAATGAGCTTTAACGGCACGGTCACAAATGCATTCGATTTTGAGAACACAAATGGAACAAATGCAGCTGGCTTTAATGCGAGCTATTCGACAACCGGAGCCGGAGCCGTTGATGGTTATATCAAGGTTGATGTAGGCGGAAATACTCTCTATATCTATCTATGGCCAACGATCCCCACTTGATCGCGCAGCCTGATAACTAAGCATAGGAGCTCAGGCATGAAAGACGGAAAAATTGAGATTTCTCTGCGAGACTTAATTCTCTATGGTCTGATATTAGCTTTATTTATCTTTGTCTTTTTGAAATTTCAGGTCTATCAACTTGAAATCGGCCTGGTCCAGCGCCATGCTCAAATCACTCAATCGACGCAGAATATTCAGATCCTCGATAAGAATATCCAGGCTCATGATCAGCGGATAACTGCACTCGAGCAATCTAAGGAATGAAAGATTCTCTCGGGGTAGCACTCTAATAGTCAGCCATAGGGAACGCTAAGAACGGCGCTCTGAGGGCCTCTCAGGGCTTTTTTGCTGAGGGGTCCCAAAATAAGAGCGATTTTTGCCATTTTCAGGCTTTAGGAATATGTAATACCATGGGACGAGGAAGAAAGACATTATTTAAGGACTTTATCTTTAAAGAAGGGATCAAGCTTGCTTTCCATGGATTTACGCTCGACCAAATGGCGGACTTTTGGGAGGTCGGGATTTCAACGCTCAGGAGATGGCTCAGGAAATATCCTGATTTCCGGACGGCTCTAAAAAGAGCTAAAGATGAGGCAGATTTCAAAGTTGAGAAAGGACTCTATAAGCGAGCCTGTGGATTCAAATTCACTGAGAAACATTATGAGCGGATTCTGATCAAGGTTAAAGGGAATGGCAATGGCCAGCCTGACAGCGAGCAGCATCAAATGACGCTCATCAAGCAAATCAAGAAATATTATCCTCCTGATACGGCCGCCGGATTTATCTGGATGAAGAATAGGCAGCCGATGAAATGGAGAGATGTCCAAGAGAGGAGAATCCTGGGGTTATATGCAGAGGTTACAGCTGCGGAGCTCCATGAAATAAAAAAGAAAGCCGAGGAGAGCGTTGCTAAATTCCTGGCTGGAGAGGAGAAAAAGCTCGATGCAAGTTGAGGCTGTTTTCTCCCGAGATCAGGCACTCGAGGAAAGCTGGAAATGTCAGCTCTCGCCATATTATTTCGCAACGAGATATTGCAAAACCCTCGATATCGAAACGAATGAAACGAGGCTCTGTCCTGAATATCCATATCTCAAAGAATTCTTCGAGGAAAATAAGGAGCCTTATAATGAGCATATAGAAAAGTCCAGGCAGATGTTCATCTCCTGGGCTTTCATGATCCTCTTTCTCCATGACATAACTTTCAAAAATAACGTCGCCGATTTCATCACGTCAAGAAAAGAATTCCTGGTCGATGATGGAGGATCCCTTTCAACTGCGAATTCGCTTATGGGGAGAATCCGATTTATTTGGGAACGTCTCCCTGATTTTCTTAGAATGCCGCTGGATATCTCTTTCCTTCGGATAAAGAATCCAATGACAGGCTCATTCATCATCGGAGAAAGCTCGAATCCGAATGCCGGTCGGTCAGGGACCTGGTATAGAGCACTCATGGATGAGGCTGCGCTGATCCCTAAGTCGGAGAGTGTTTTCTCCTCTTTACAACAGGCCTGTAAAAAAGGACTCTATATGAACTCGACTCCTTATGGTCGAGGAAATGTTTTTGCCAGGATTCGATTCTCAAAGAATGGGACTTTCAGAAAGAGGTCTTTTCATTGGAAACGTCATCCGGAGAGAGATCTCGAATGGTATAATCTCCAGAAAGCCAACATGACTGAGGATCAGACAGCCAGAGAGCTTGATATCTCTTACGAGAAATCAGTCCATGGTCAGATTTATCATATGTTTGATTCTAAAACGCAAGTCGGCAATTATCCATATAAAGCCGATCTCCCATTATATCGAGGCTGGGACTTTGGAATCGGAGCTCCAGTGGCGATTCTCTGGATCCAGGAGCGGCCTGTCCCAAAGCAGATATTTCCTGAGATCCGGATTATAGCCGAACTCGAGGAGGCACGGCATATGCCGCCTTATTATGCCAAGAAAGTCAGGGAAATGCCTTTCAAGCTGCGAACAGAAAAAGGAAAATTGATTCCTAAAGATGCAAAAGACTATGGTGATCCAGCTGGAAAGCAGACAGAGATTAATCTCAAAAGCTGGGTATCCTGGCTTGCAGAGGAAAAAATTTATATGAATGTCAAGCATGGCCAGAGAAAACTTGATACGATCCTGGCCGGTCAGCGGATAATGCCTTATGTCAGAGTCGATGAGAGCTGCGTCCGATTCCAGGAATGCATCTCGAGCTATAAGCATCCGACCGACGACCAGGGCAATATCATAAAAGACGACTATGAAGAAAACGAATTCACGCATTTGATGAAAGCATTCGAATATTATGCTGTGAACAGATTTCCATTGAAGAAATCGACCTGGGAGGCCGAGTAATGAGAGGGCTGGGATGCCGATAGGAGGAGGACAGATGGTCGAATTAAATTTCCTAAGACAGAAATGGCAAGCCGACAAGGATCGTCAGGCTGAGGCCCAGGACAAGCTCGATCTTTACATGGACGATTTTGAGGCGATTATCATGGCCAAGATAGCAGAGCTATTTCATAAGGACACAAGAGATAGGCTGCTCTATCATGTGAATCAGTCTCAGAATATTTTGAAAAGAGTCGTGAATGAGATCTCGACTCTCTATAAGACTGAATCGATAAGGACCACAGAGCCGGAAAGCGATCGATATCAAGAGCTCCTCGAGTCATTGGGCGTTGATGTTACCATGAAGAAAATCAATCGATATACGAATCTCTTGAATGAATCTTTGCTCAAAGTCGGCGTCCGCCATGGAAAGATTGTCCATGATATTATCACTCCGAATATCTGCACAGTGATCCAGAATGAGGCCGATCCGACTCAGGCCGATGCTATTATCTATATGACGACCCGGGTAAACACTCCAGGCAGCTCAGAGATCAGATATCATTATTGGAGCAAGGATGGAGATTATTTGATCTATGATGAGAGCTTTCAGATCGTTGAGAGGATCTATGATTCCTATGACGAGTCGGGATTGCTCAGATATCCTTATATCGATCCAGATACAGGTCAATATTTATTGCCTTTTGTCACTTTCCACAGACAAGACCCGGACTATGCTTATTGGGACCAGGACAGCGGCCGGGATCTCTATAATGCCACAGTGGCCACGGCAATCAAGATGAGTCTATTCGATTATTACTTTAAGACGGGATCTTTCAAGCAGATCTATCTCATAGGCGATGATGCTAAAATGGCGGCGAAACAAGTCCTCGATCCTTTGACTGTCCTCCGCGGCACTGGCGAAGATGCTGAGATCGGCGTCTTGGATCGAGAACTCGATATGGAACAGCTTAAAAATGCGATCATATTCCAGATAAATTCAATCATAAACAATTATGGGATCTCGGCTGATCAATATAGCCTGATCGTTTCTGAAATGTCAGGCCGAGCTCTCAAGATCCGGAATAGAGGACTCCTGGAGATAAGAAAAGAACAGCTGCCGATTTTCAAGGTAGCCGAGGAGGAGCTTTTCAAAGTTACTCGAGCTGTGAACAATGCTCATTTCCCGAATAATCAGATTCCGGATACTGTTAAATTCAATATCGACTATGGAGAGCTGGAGATCCCGGAGGATCCTGATGATGATCTCGAGCTCCAGACAAAGCGACTCAGATCCGGACTTATCAGTCCTGGCCAATATTATCAACATTTCAATCCAGATGAAAAAGATGAAGAGGAGGCAGAAAAGACGATCGCCGATAATCTTGCAAAACTCGAGAAGATGAGGCTCAAGTATCCGAATCTCGATGAGGCCCTGGACTTTATCCTGGGGCCAGGAGCTCCGGAGAAAAGGCCGGCTGAGGGAGAGGGAGAATAAATGAACTCGGAAAAACAATTAAAATTATGGGTTAAAGGAAAATCGACTCATAATGATAAACGAAATGAATGTTGTCCAGATTTTTCTTGTTGTCGTCCAGAACTCTTGGCTCCAGAACATGAAAGAAAGACCTTTTTGAAGAGTTTTCAAAAGGGAGATGATAAAACCATGACAGGTATGTTGATTGAATTTCTCGGCAGAGCATTTTCATCATCAAAAATATATATAGCTGGATATCGTGAAAATCGGAGAAGAATAAGTGAGTCTTAGAGTCTGTCTGTCATGCCTTAAACGCCGGACCCGGGGACTCTATCGAATAAGGAGATCCAGGATCCCAGGAACCAGGAGGCGACGTGGCAAATAAGATCTGGCCATTCACGATTCCGGCCAATTATGTCTATGACTCAGGAAAGATTGAGATTGCTGATGGCCTGGCCAAATTAAAGAAATCGAGCTGGCTCAATGTCTATGCTAATTGGCACTTGAACGAATCCTCTGGAGCCATAGCAGCCGATTCCTCTGGCAACGGCCATCATGGAGCTCTCGTCAACATGGAAAATACAGATTGGAAAACCGGCAAGCTCAATAATTGCCTTGAATTCGATAGAATCAATGAATATGTCATATTCGGAGATATCGCTGATTTTGAGAGGACGGATATATTCAGTCTCGAGCTTTGGTTTAAGACCGGGAATGCCGGAAGCCAGGATCTCTTGAATCGGATGATGGCCGCCATGCCGTTCAAGGGCTGGGCCGTTTATATGGCCTCTGGAGTTATCCAATTTTATTTAGTGAGCAATTATGGTCCCGGGAATTATATCCTGGTCATGGTCAATGAGAATTTCGCTGATAACTTTTGGCATCATCTCGTTATAACTTATGATGGCTCGAGCTCGGCAGCCGGGATCACTATTTACGTCGATGGCAACGATAAGACGTTAGTCGTTAGCAGAGATGAGCTGACGGCGAGCATACGGAATACGGAGGATTGTCGGCTGGCAGCCAGGGATCGTCCTCTCTATCTCTTCGATGGCCAGATCGATGAGGTCGTTATTTATGATAAAGAATTATCTTTGGCTGAGGTCGCTGAAAGATGGAATTCAGGGGATGGGATTGAAGAGGTCCCTGGAGAGGCTTATCCGACTGACAAGCCGATGATCAGGCCCTCGAGCTCCTGGCAATCCTTTGGACTGACTCAGCTGCTCACTTTCTCCGATTTGCTGGCTCCTGGCAATCAAGGCAGCATTGGATATCAACTGTCGGAAGATGATGGAATAATTTGGCAATATTGGGACGGCGCAGCTTGGTCCGCAGCTGGAGCAAGTGATTATAATGACCAGACTACAGTCCAGGCAAATATCGCATCTTTCATTCTCAATGGTGACAGAATAATATTTAAGGCTTTCCTGATCAGTGATGGATCGGAGAAAGTTGAACTGGATTCGATACAAATAACAGCTGATAAAATGATCGACATGGTCCAGGCCATAAAGACAGAGACAGATAAAATTGCCTCAATGAAAACCATGATCGAGCTGATCGAGAAAGTGGAGGTCGGCGAGTGGAAAATCGAGGAGGATTTTCTCTATTTCATGAGTCCATCTGGACTGACAGTCCTGGCCAAATTCCAGCTCCATTATGACAATAAAGGAAATGTCATTCGAAGAGAGAGGATTTTGTGAGGACGTATTTCAGCATCATCACAAAAGGAATCGGCCCTTTCTCCCGGGTGATCTGCAAAGGAATCGGACCGGTCCATAAAAGAAAAATATTTACGGCCGTCAATGTCGAGGCTTACCTTGATCCTGTAAAAGAAAAGCTCATCGCGGAGCTGCCGGAATGATTATCGAAGCATGGCTCGAGCTTATCGATCCGGAGATCTCGGCTCATTTCAGAGACGATGAAACAGAGATGGCCATAAAGCTCGAGGATGATTTGGATATCCAATGCCAGCTCGAGGAGCCGATATCGATCTCAGCGAATATAACTGAAAAATACGAACTGGAGGGATAAACAATGTGGCAAGTAATAAGAGGAAACACGACAGTCAGAGACATTCCTGTCTATGATCAAAAAGGAGTCCTGGTCACGGATCTTGAAAATGCTGAATCAATCCATTTCCACGTCTGCAAGCATCGGCAATGCTCCGGGATTATACAGAAAAATAAAGACAATGGAATCGAGGTCAATATTCCAAAAACGGGATATCTGAGAATAACTTTATTGCCGGCAGATACGAAAATCCCTCCTTTGAAATATTATGTCGCTCTCCAGGTAAAATGGAGTGCAACGAGGATTTATGAGACAGTCATAAAGGTCAATGGAGTGGTGACTGATCGGCTTGAGATTGTCGGGGAATTAATAGGCGATGAATAAAAGAGATCTCGTCCAGCTCAGGAATCCGAGGACCGGTTTATATGTCAAGATAGACAAGGCCATCGGAGCGATCCTGAGCCATAAAAAGAGTCCTGGTCCATATAAAGGAATTCCGATCCATGGAGGAAAAAATGGAAGGAGAAAAAAAGAAAAAGCCAGTTTATGAAAAGCCTTTATTTGAAGAGGGCGATGGAATGAAATTCACTGAGGAGATTTGGGAGAAATTCAACCTCAAGAATTGTTGTATTCAATGCTCAGGCTGCCATGGTTGCAGATAATAAATGGAGAGAAAATGCTCTTAAAATTAGAACGTAATGGGAGAATATGGGAGGGAAACTCAGGTCCCGAGGAGGTCTTGGATGTTTTCTATGGGACGGATTATAAAAAGAAAGTCTCGAGAGGATTATGCCATGGTGCTTTCAAGGAAATTATTAAGCAAAAATTAGATAAGGGAGACGCCCTTATTATTAGACTCGAAATTGAGGGAAATGAAAAGCCTGAGACAGCATCTCCGAGAACTTGAGATCCTGGAGAACGAGACGGCCGAGATCGTCGGCATGAGACTCCTCCTCCTGGACGAGAGAAAGCTCTTTGGATCTAAGAGCAAGGCTTATATTGCAAAGCTGGTCGGAGAGCTCGAGGGCGATATGTTCCCGGGAGTCATAAAGGCTGCGAAGCTCGGGAAATCTTTATTCAAGGAGGTCATAAGCATATGACTTTAGTCGAAAAAGGGCATATCTGCGATATTTGTGGAGGGATGATTCATGAGGACAAGATCCAGCCGATCGAGATCATCGGGATCCCGGAGATCTTCCATGTTCATAAATTGACTCCTGGAGCCAAAGGAGAGATTTGTCGAGACGTTCTCCGGAAAGCTGCCATGGAAAAGAACTGGCGATTATTGCCTGATTGTTATCTCAAGGAGGCTTATGCAACGATGGCAAAGGCTCAGGACTTATTGAATATCGCCGAGAAAGAGGGCGGCGAAAAAGAGGTCCTAAGAGTCGCTGGTGAGATCCTGAAAACGATTTAGAGGAGAAAACATGAAAGATCTAAAAATTCATTACTGGGATGAGGGAACGATTAATCCTGAATTTGATAAAAAAATAGAGATCTTGGCTAAAGAACAAGGCTTAATTTTCCAAGGCTCGGGATTTGAGATCGATACAGGAATTAGAGATTTGCATTATAGAGAGGAGGATAAAAAATGAAGATTAAAATGAAAGTAATATTCAGTCCATTTTGGAAAGAGATCCTCGTTGAGAAAAGCTTTACTTTGGCCAACCTCAAGTTTGAATGGCAGAGCGGCCGGCTCCTCATCTGCCTGACGATCCTGGGAAACGATATCATGCTTAAATTTTGAGGGATTCATGGATAATGGCAAAGATGGTCCAGCTCCAATTTTCGAGATCCCGGAGGATCCGAGAGAGAAAGCCGTCTGGCTGCGTCATTGGATCTCGAGCTTATTCAAGGTTTATTTATCTATCACAGATCACGCAGCCGCAGCCATGCCGCAGATGAAATTTGAGCAAATGGAAAAGGAGGCCAACGCGGTCAAGAAAGAGCTTTTGAATTTAATTAAACCGGAAGAATGGGAGAAAGAGGATGGACTTTGATAGATTAAGATTCAATATTACTCGTCAATTTAGAGGAGAGGAAAAGGAACAGATCTTCATCCTCGAGGTCCCTGGAGCTGGCAAGCTGGAGATTCCGGAGTCCAGGATCCGCGAGCTGCCGACCGGCCTGAAAAGGAAATTTTTTATGCAGCAAGGGATCACTTTCCGAATCCTCATGACGGCTCTCAATAATTGGGTGAGGGAGAAAGATTAAAGATGCACACAGATCCTTATCCGATCATTCGAGCTCCAGATCCAAAGGCTCCAAAAAAGAAAAATTGGAGGACGATTAAGAGATCTCCCGGGAAAGGCTCAATCCCGAGATGGAAAATTAAAAGAGCCGTTCGAATTGTCTGTAATAGAACAGGGAGAAAATAATGGAATTCAATGCAATATTGTCAATCGAGCCTTGTCCTCATAAGGACGCTTTCTGGCTGCAATTATCCAGCGGATTCAGAATCGAGATCGATGCTTTCAAGGTTTTCCTAACATGGGGACGAGATATATTCGAGAAATTTAAGATTGCGAATGATCTGATAGATTGAAATGCCAAAGCCAAGAATCAACGATCTGAAAGTCCTGAGAGTTAAGCTGGCGACTCATCTGAGCCAATATGTCGAGCGGATGAAGATTTTCATGGCTGAGGAAAAGCTGGCCGGATCCAGCATCCAGGAGATCCGGAAAGTCCGAGAGGATCCGCTCTCATCCTGGAGCAAAGAAAGGAACGCATTGAAAAATGAAATCAAGAGATCCGTCGCTGGATTCATAAATAAAATCCATTCGATCGCTTATCAGGAGGATCTTTGATGTGCAGATATATAAATCATGCGCCTCAAACTAAAGATGTTTTCCTAAAAATTCCAAGCGATTTATCCTGTAGCGGAAAAGAGAAATGGAAAAATATAAAAATCGATAAATGCATCGCTCCGATCGTTGAAGCTCTCCAAAAAGGAGGAATCGACATGAGAGGATCTTGCTGCGGCCATGGAAAAGGACCAGGAGAAATAAATCTCCAGGATGGCCGGACTATAAAAATTATTGAGGATGGCCACAGATGAAAATCAAAGTGACTCCAGAGCTGATCGAGAAAGCAACCAGGATCTTTAAGACAGCGAAAAACGGAATCATTTTTACTGGCCGAGGATTGACCAGGCAAGAATTAAGAGCGCTCGAGCGAGATGGAATGATTAAGAGAAAGTCAGCTCGATTCAAGAAATCTGGATCGACTATAAATGCCTGGCATATAAATCCATCATTCGGGAATCTTTATGGCAAAAAAACTCAAGTCCTTAAAAGCGGCTAAACTCAAAAACATTATTCTCAGCTCAAATCCATGCCCTATCTGCGTCGATGCTGCGCGACAGCCGCCTATGACAAAATCGAATTGGAAAATATCTCCATTTGGATTGACCGATTCAAAGAAAAGATATTGCAATCTCAAGGCTAACAGCTGCCATTGCATCCTGGTCCCTCCAGAATTAATCGAGGAATTGCCGGAATTAGGCAAGAAGATAAAATTGAGAGGAGATCCCGATTCTGACATTCGGAAAATTGTTGATATAGGCCCGAATGAAGAAAGGCTCAAGAATCTTATGGATCAATATAATGCGACCATCGGAAAACTGCCTGATGAAATTTATGATATGCCGCTCGATGAGGTCACTCCATATTTAGAAAAACTCCTTAAAGAAAAAGGCTTTACGCCTGGCAGAGTTATTTTAAAAGAACCTGGATATGTGAGAGAGGCAAAGAGCAATATAATAGGCAAATACAAAACAGATGGAAAAGAACATGCCATGGCTTTTGATAAAAATGGAAAGTTGCTGATAAGCAAAAGCGGCGATGCTGACAAAATTCATTACAGCTCTCAGGAGCTTTATCGCAACTGGGAAGCTCAGATTCATATCCATAATCATCCCTCTTTTGGAGGCGTATCTTTTTCAGATGCAGATTTGGAATTTTATTCAGCGATGAGAATCAAAAAAGCTGTCGTTGTTTGTGACAGATATACTTATGAACTCTCTCCTATTGGGAAAAAATGGCCATCAGAGAGAGCCTTATATAATTCTTGGAATCAGCAATTAAAGAACACAAAATTAAAAAATCAATATGGTGGTGATCCCGGCTTATGGCAAAATTACACTCATGAAATAATGTTGAGAGTCGCTAAAAAACATAATTTAAAATATGTGAGAATTAAAACTGGAGGATTTTAAAATGGGATGGAATAAGGACGGCAGCTTTACTTTGGACGGAAAAGGAACCTGGACAGGAAAAAATCAATATCCGACTAAGGAAGAAATAGAGAAAAAAGAGATTGAAAGGGAAAAAGAAAAACCGGCTAAAAAGAAATGACACTCGAAATTACTGGAATCGATGAGGTCCGTTGGCAGCTACGCCGAGTCAATCAGTTGCTCGACAGCAATAAGCCGATGGAGAATATCTGCAAAGATGTTGAGGAGAGGATCCTCAAAAGAACTGATGCTGGCCGGGATTATAAGAATATGAGCTTTGCTCCTTATTCGACGAAATACGCAAAGAAAAAAGGAGTCGGAACAGGATCTGTCAATCTCCGGCTCACAGGAACCATGCTCGGAGCCATTGAAACGAAAGTCTTTAATCCGAATCATGGCCAGGTCCTCATCACGTCTCGAGCCATGGCTGGGACCTCAGCCAAATCGGACATGATCGCTCAGATCCACACGACCGGAACTGGAAAACAGCCAAAACGAGAATTTATGAATATCACAAAAACGGCTCTCCAGGAATCCGTCAATAAGCATTATGACGATGAGATCATGAGGATCCTGGGAAGAAGATGAATGGCCAAATATGATCAGGTATATCGTGAAGAACCTCAGATTTATGAGACAGGAGATCTCCATTTTTTAGCTTGCTGCGATTGCGGCCTGGTCCATGGAATGATCTTCAAGATTAAAAATAAAAAAGAGATCGAGGTCACAACTTTTGATGCCATGAGATCCACTGGCCAGGTGAGGAGACATGGAGATTGTAATCTGATGAAAAAAGGGGGGTCCCGAGGCTTTAAGATGGTAAAGGTCAGCAAAAAAGGGCTGAAATAATCCGTTATATGCATTATTTCGAGCTTTAATAATCAGGCATACCCTACAGGCCTCGGGAGGGCCTAAAACAGCTTAGAATGGAGGAAATCAATGCCAGTATTATCCTGTAAAAAAAGGGGAAAAAGAATGTTTAGGATCGGATCTGGACCTTGTATTTATCGGACAAAGAAAAAGGCCAATAAAGCTTATGCTGGATATAGAGCGAGCAAGCATCGAAGAAAATAAAAACTTGACAGATTGAAATTTCGAAATAAATAAAAAAACGAAATCAATGGGTGTATTAACTATGCATACTTAATCCACACAAAAGGAGGCTAAGATGGCCACGCCAGAAGAAATTAAAGCTGCCGAGGAAAAGGCAGCCACAGAAAAAAAAGCTCTTGAGGAAAAAGAGCGGCTCGAGAAAGAGCAAGAGGAAAAGGAAAAAGGAACCATCGATCCGACGATTAAATCCATCCTTGATGGTGGTCCTGATGCAGTCCAGAAGCTCTTGGATGCAAAAAGAACGGCGAATGCAGAGTCCAAAGATTATCGACTCGCGCTTGAAAAGATAAATTTAGAGAAAGCGGAGGCAGATAAAAAGAAACTTCAAGATGAAGGAAAATTTAAAGAGCTGGCAGAGAAATCCGAGGCAGAGGCAGCGGATCTCAAGAAGAAAACTCAGGAGCTCTTTATTGACCAGGCTTTACAGGTCGCAGCGATGAAACAAGGAATAATCGATGTTGATGGAATCAAACTCGCAGACCGATCGAAATGCTCGATTGACGAGGCTCATAATGTGACCGGCGCTGACGAGGCGATTAAGGATCTTATAGAGAGAAAGCCTTATCTCTTTGATCCTGACAAAAAGCCGGTTTTCGTTCCTGTTCCGGGAGGAGAAGGCAGCGAATTCAAACCAGGGCTCAGAGCAAGAGTCAATAATCCGGCAGAGGACAAGAGGTCCCCCCATGAGAAAGCATCCTCTCATTTTGAAAAGAGCGCAAAAGAGAAAGAAAAAGAGAAAAAAAAGTAATTTAAAATTTCTAAGATTTAAGGAGGTTTAAAGTGGCCTTTACACTTATCGAATACATGAAACAGACGACCAGCGAACTTTTGCAGGGAGTCATTGAGAAATTTGCCAGAACGTCCCCGATCCTCGAGCAGCTGCCATTTAAGGAAATTGTCGGGAATGCCCTTAAATATAACAGAGAAACGAGTCTCCCTGGGATCGCTTTTCGTGGCGTCAATGAAGCCTATGACGAGGACACTGGAGTCATAAATCCAGAAACAGAGGCTCTCAAGATACTCGGCGGAGATGCAGACACAGACAGAGCTTTACAAAAATGGGAAAAGAATTTTGGAGCAAGACGAGCGACAGATCTCATGATGAAAGTCAAGGCAGCAGCTCTCTTCTTTACCAAGAATTTCTTTGATGGAGACGAAGCCTCGGATCCAAGGGAATTCGACGGATTGAATATCCGGCTCACAGGGAATCAAGTCCTGGAGGGCGGAACCAATGGCGCAAATATTTCAATGAGTTTGATGAATCAGCTCCTCGATGCAGTTACCGGAAGACCGGATGCGCTTTATTGCGGCAAGAAATTCAGGCGACAGATCAATAATCTCGCAGAGAGCTCCACGATCTTGACCATAACCAAAGATGCATTCGGCGAAGAGACAACCGCATTTGCTGGCGTTCCAATTCGCATTATCGAAGAGGATAATAGTGACAATACAATCCTGGCCTTTGATGAAACTCAAGGCAATTCCAGTGTAACAGCGTCGATCTATGCCGTAAAATTCGGCGTCGATACCTATCTTTGCGGACTCCAGACTGAGCCTCTCGAGGCTTATGATCTCGGAGAACTTGAGGTAAAGCCGGCTTTCAGATCCAGGATTGAATGGCTGATCACTATTGCGATTTTCCACGCAAAAAGCGCAGCCAGGCTCAAAGGCATACTTGCCAACGTGAGCTAAGGCTCATCAAAACGAAAAGGATAAGGAGACAAAAATGATAGGAGCAATAATCGCAATTCTCGCTTTGCTGGGAATCATCGCAGCCGTTCATTCTAATTATGACGCCCTGTGCGTCCTTAGAGCGAGTGCGCTGCAAGCATCCGGAGATACGGAAACGGGAACCGGGATCGAATTAGGTCCGACAGACGTCGTCAAGGCTATTTGTCATGTGACAGTCGTTGAATCCGGAGGAACTTTGGCGCCGCATCTCGAGGGATCTGAAACTTTAGACGGGACTTATTATGATATCCCTGGAGGCGTATTCCTGGATCCGACCGATGGAGCCATAATCGATGCTGTTGGACAATATGAGATCTATGTCAAAACTGATTTTGAATTTATCCGAGTGGTCGGCGTAGTGGCAACGGCTGATGTAACCTGGGAATGCTTTCTTGCTGTAGCTGATTAATAACCCGGCAGAAAAGAAAATTCAATAACTTTATAGAGGAGGAACTCTATGATTATCTACATTTTGAAACATTCGAATTCAGAATTCTCGGGGACTTTATGTGGCGTAGGATTCTCGAATGGCCGAGGATCCACAAGCTCGACATTTGACCGGGATCGTTGCATTAAAAATGGCTGTAAAGATATAACGGATAAAGTGAAATCCATCCAGGCAGCGCAGAAAAAGAAAGAAGAGGCCAAAGCTGCAAAGGCCGACAAAGCCGAAGATTTAAAGAAGAAAAAAGCCGAAGAAAAAGCGATGGTCGAAGCTGAAAAAAAAGCAGAAAAAGAGAAAGCTCCAGAGGAGCCGCCTTCGAAGGAACCACTTGAGGAAAAAGCCGAGGAACCTGAAAAAGAGAAGAAATGATCACTGAGATTTTGACGGAAGATCAAGTCGTCAAAAGCGAAACTTTTCCGATCGAGGCTAAAGTCTATGATGGCGGCACTCAGCAAGTGCCGTCAGCTGCGACTATCACTGTCAAGAATCCTAACGGAGCGGCTCAGGTCGAAGATCAGACAGTCGCCGTTGCAGTCGGGGGGACCATGACTTACACGCTGCCGGCTGCTAATACAGGGACTCTTTGGGAGAATGCAATAATCGAAATCACTTACACTATCAGCTCAGTCGATTATAAGATGGTCCGATTCTTTGACGTGGTCCTCAATAAGATCTCTCCCTGTATTGTCGATGAAGATCTCAAGGATTATTATCCGGAGCTCACTGATGAGATCTGGAGCGCTGAGAGTAATTATGATCAGCAAATCCAAGAGGCTTTCAATATCCTGAAAAGGGAATTGAAAAATAAAGGCAACCGGCCGCATATGCTCATTGACGGATCCCAGCTGCGGATCCCTCTCATCCACAAAACTTTTGAAATTATATTTCGCGGATTCTTCAAAGAAGCCGGCGATAAGTGGCATGAGCTTTACAAGGAGCATGAGCAGAAATTCACAGATGAATTCGATGCACTCGTCATAAAATACGATTCCGATGAGGATGGAATTATCGACAGAGATGAAAGGACAGTCTTGGCCAGCCAAATTAATCTGGATAGATAATGGGATCGATAAAAGATATTGTCGAAGCCGTCGAAACTCGAATGGTTGCTCTTGGATTCACTCAGATCGATGAAGTTTTTGATTTTAATGCGGTCCCTGAGTCAAAAATAAATAAGGCTTTCAGGATCGAATCAAGCTTGCGGACCGGTCGTTATCATTCCGGGAATCTTTCGAATCCCGTTGAATCGCTCGAGATCTGGATTGCTTATAAGGCGAAAAGGGATCGGAGAGCCGTCGCGAAAACCGGCCTCGATGATAGGGAATCAATCGAGACAGATCTGATCAATGCTGCCGGCATTTCTGGCCTGGCCAGTGATCCGTTGCTCATGATGGACCAGGAGGCAAGCAATCAGAAATTGCTGCCGAATCATTTGATCGTCAAGCTCGCTTTCTCAGTTGATTATTTAAGAGACGCATCAGCCAGCTAATATTAAGCCGGTTGATTGGAGGTAAAGATGGAAAAAACAAGATTTGTCTGGCTCGCTGATTCTTGCCATGCTCGGAACGGCCGCAAGCTCATCAAAGACCAGACTTATGAAATCGCGGATTTCGACCCGGCCGTGGTCGAAACTTGGGTAAAGACTAAGGCTGCGAGATATTCAACGGCTAAATCCAAAGAGGAGGAAAAATCATGACGACTCCAAGTGTAGCACAAAGACGATTGATGGCTGCCGGCTTTAGAAATGGAGCTGCCTGGGGAACGGCTCTTGAGACAGGAGCCGGACTCGGAGCTCTGCTTGAATCCGATGGAGGATTGTCAAGGACTCAGCCTTATTTGCCGGCGAAAGAGGCTGACACTCCATTTCCGGTCGAGGGAGATCTCGGTCCTATTGATCCAGTTACTTTCGCGCCTGAATTTACGATGAGATATGATCTTGGAGGGTTGGGAGTCGCGCTTGCTAAATTCTTTGGAACGGCTGGAAATCCTAATTCTCAAGGAGATTTAATGTATCAGCATACTTTCTGGTGGGATAATGAGATCTATGGGAATTTTGTCACTTTCGCGCTTGAAAAACTCTCGAAGATATTTGAGGTCCCATCAGCAAAGCCAGTGACATTTGATCTAAGCATCGCCGACGGATTCCTCAAGGGAGCCTTATCTTTTATTGGAAATACACTGATTGATAATTCAACAGTAAATGAAGATACCGAGATGAGCGCGATCACTTATGCCACAAGAGGGAATAGGATTAAATTCTCGCAAGGTAATATCTACATAAATGATCAAGTTGATGGAGATGTAGCAAATGAAACTCCACTCATAATTTCAGATCTGGCTGTCCATTATGAACGTCCTCATGACTCTCCTCTTAAAGCTGGATCGAATTCCATAATCGAGCCAATGGAAAATGGCGCTCCGATCGTAACTGTCACGCTGACTTTTCCAAGAATGAGCTCAATCAATAATATCTATTTCACGACTGATTTCATCGCTGAGGTCGAAAAGAAAATATTGATAGATTTTATTGGCAACGTCCCGAATGCTGCGCTCCCTTATAGATTCAAAATGTATTTTCCGAGAATGAGAGTTATCGACTGCAAATATACATGGGATGAGGTTATCCCGGCATCGATCACGCTCCAAGCGGAAAAAGCAGCCTCAGATCCGACAGGCATGTCTTATATGATACCTGTATTAGTTACAGATAACGGAAGAACAACTGATTATCTGACAGCCTAAAAATTTTAAAGATCAAGACGATCTTTCATAAAGGAGGAACTTTATGGACGTTTCTAAATTTCAGATTAAAGGAGAATGGCTTGAGCTCGAGGTCAAATCTAAGAAAGTTATCGGTCCCTTAAAATTCCTGGTCAAGCCGCTCTCTTCGGACGATCAGCTGGATATGGCCGATATAGGCAGAGACGACAAAAAGCAATTCTTGAATACAATCCTCGATCTCGTCCTCGATTGGAATCTTACTCAAAATGGACAAAAATTGCCCTGTGATGCAGAGAATAAAGAGCTCTATTTGAAATATCTGATCCCGATGAATCTCAAGGAAAAAGAAGAAGAAAAGGAAAAGGAAACAAAGGAGATCATGGCTGATGAGGATCTGGATAAACCAAAACCAGCTCGGATTATCCCGGATACGGTCGGCCTGAGCATTCTTGGATTCGCTCAGGATTTCTCTAATTTCATAAAAAATTAGAGGCCTATCTTATTTGGTATGAGGACAGTTTTTTTGCGGCGGATCAGGATGAGATAGGCAAAGGAGATCATTGGACACAGAATCCGCCGCCGCTCCGAGGCTCTGATTTAAAGATTTGGCTTTGGTATCATGCGAACGCAACGAAATTCGTCCAGGAGTTTAATCTTATGCCGACGCTATTCAAGGATCTAAATTTAAAAGGAGCCGACGGCGAGCTTTTTCTTATCAAGATCAATAAAATCCATAATACGATAAATAATCTCAGAGTAAAGGTCAGCGAAAGAAAAGGAAACGAATAAAATGGCCGACATGAAAATTGATATCCGATCCGACGTTCATACGGCGCCGGATGATCTCAGAGGCGTCAATCGAGCGCTCGACGTCATGGAGGATAAGGCTGAGGCAGCCGGAAGAAAGCTCAAGGCTTTAGGCGAGAAAGCAGAAAGGATCGGAAAGAAAATGAGCCTCATGGTCACTCTCCCTATCCTGGCAGCCGGCGGCGCTGCGATCAAGATGGCCATGGATGCTGAGGAAAGCAGGAATCTCTTTGAAGTATCCATGGGAGATATGGTTGATATTGCCGATAAATGGAGCGCTGATCTTTCTGAAAACCTGGGAATCAATCGCTTCGAATCTCAAAAGCTGATCGGAACTTTCAACGTCATGCTGAAATCAATGGGCCATAACGAGAAAGCAGCCTATGATATGTCGAAAGGAATGGCCGAGCTCACTTATGACATGGCCTCATTTTACAATCTCGAGGCGGAAGATGCTTTTCTTAAAATCCAGGCTGGAATCACTGGAGAAATAGAACCTTTGAAACGGCTGGGAATAATCATAAAAGACGTAACGATTAAACAATGGGCCATGGATAACGGCATGATAAAACAGGGCGAACAAATGACCGAGAATCAGAAAGTTATCGCCAGGTATAACGTCATTATGGAACAGACCGCTTTGGCCCAGGGCGACTTAGCCAGGACGCTCGATTCGCCGACAAATAAATTAAGGATCCTAAAATCAAGAGTCGCTGAAACTGCGATCACGTTCGGGATGAAAATGATGCCGGCTTTTGAGAGCTTTCTCAAGCTGGCAGAGAAAGGCGTCAAATGGTTTTCATCCCTCTCGGATGCTTCGATGGTCATGGTGATTAAGGTCGCAGCTGTCGCAGCATCCATCGGACCATTTTTAATTATGCTCGGAAAGATTATCAAAATCGCTCCCCATGTAGGGAAAGCGGTAAAAGTCATGACGGGACCTTTTGGAATCGTAACTACAGCCATCCTTGCGGCCGGCGCTGCCATTGATTATTTTATAAAAAAATCAATAGAACTCTCAGATAAGGAAATAGCTGCGATGACCGAATATGGGAGCGCTGCCGGTGAATATCATGCCATGAGAACAAAGATGATCGGGGATGAGATTGTCACAGTCGAAGAATGGAGAGAAATCTATAATAAGCATGGCCGGAGCGTTGAGCGAGTCATGAAAGCGATCTCCACTTTGCCGGAATATGAAGAGATTAGAAATCGCTGGAATGAAGTCCAGGAAAGCATTGGAGAAGATACTGAGGCAATCGGCGGTCATTTTAAAAGACTTCCAGAATATCTCAGCGAATCGACAATCGCATTTGAAGCATGGGCCGCGAAGATAAGTGGTTATGCATTTCCGACCATTGAGGAATCATTAAAAAAGCTTGAGGATCCTTATGAAGAAATGGAGGACACGTCCAATGAATTCGCCGCCTCTCTTATTACAGATGCGACGAAGGTTGAGACGTCTCTTAAAGGAATCTTGGCTCATTCAGAAAAAAACACAAAAGCATGGAAAACAGAACAACTTAAAGAGCTCTCTGGATTTGAACAGGGAATCGTCAGCGTAATGAATGTTTACGAACAAGGCATGGAGGGAATTCTCCAGGCTGCGAAGCGCTGGGCGATTGCCGAGGCCGTAAAATATATCATGTCAAGGCCGCTTTTATTTCCGATAAAACTGGCTCTGGCTGCCGGAGCGATACTTACTATCAGCGGATTATATAGCACGATAGCGAGCTTACAAGAGGGCGGAATTGTTCCCTCTCCTCAAATGGTCGAAGCTGGCCATGGTCCCCGGGGAGAGGCGATCATACCACTTGAAAAGCTGCCGGGAATAGTCAAGGAAATCACTCGAGAGACGACTATCCGGGAGACAGGCGGAGGAATAATTCAATTACAGGTTTATTTGGGAGACGAATTAATCGGAGAGAAGATAATTGATATAGTCCAAGAAAAAGCTGAAAAAGGCGAAATCGAATTTCCGGTCAAGGTGCTATTATGACAATCAGAATAGTTTATAAAAGCCGATGGAGAGATGCAACCATCCAGGCTCAGAGCTCGGAGCATCCTCAATACCCGGCCGAGGATAGTCAGCTCGATATCCTGACCCAGCCTTTCAGGACTCGGCATGGAGCGGATTCTGGAAACGGGCTTTTTGTTATCGATGCAAATAATAAATATATAGATTTTGATGAGGGCGGCGGCGAACTCAATGCCACTTTGACCGAGGGTAATTATAACGGAAATTCTCTGGCCACAGAAATCAAGACTCAACTGGATGCTGTCGGAGCTATTACTTATACAGTCACTTATTCAGAATCGACAGGTAAATTCACGATTGCCGGCGATGCTAATTTTAAATTAATGTGGAAAACAGGGACCAAGGGATCTGATAATACTGACACTCATGTCGGGACTACGCTCGGATTCGATGATTCAGCTGATGATGATGGAGCGGCCGCCACTTTTACGAGTGACTACGTCAGGATTCATTGGCCAAATGCTTATATCGACGTTGATTGCGGATCTGCCCTGGCTTATGATTTCGTTGCTCTCCTGGCTCATAACATATCAGCCAGCGCCACGGCGATCACGATTTACGGCGCCGACGATGCTGCCTTTACGACTAATCTTGTGACTGATACGATCACTCATAATGCGACGAATATTTTTAAATTCCTAACAGCTGCCAGGACTAAAAGATATATCCGGATTTATGTCGAGGATCCGACGAATACCGCTGGATACATTTCGCTCGGAGTGATTTTTGTCGGATCCTATTGGGAACCGAATCGACATTTCCTGGTCCCTTATTCAAGAGGCCGCCGGGATCCCTCATCCGTGGACAGGACAGATGCTCAAGCCGTGTATAGCAGCGAAAAAGAGATCCTCGATAGGCTGGCCTTACCATTCAAGGGAATCACGGATACTCATAAAGATAATATTCTGGCTTTTCTCGATGAGGTCGGATTGACAAAGGCCTTTTGTGTCGTCATAGATCCGACGAGTCCGAATAATGATTCTCATTGGATGATAAACAGAGCTTTGAGTCCTCCAGAAAATCAGCATGATGATTATTGGAATTGGAGTCTCGATATCGAAGAGGCCAAATAAATGGCCGCTCCATTCGGCGCTCCTCTTGCTTTAAGAGCAATCACTATTTCATCAACCAGGATCGATATTCATTGGGACAATGGAGGGGAATATGATGCTGTTTATTTAGAGGCCAGGATTCCTCCAGCTGCTTTTGCTGTAATTACATTTGATCATGGATCTACAGAATACTATCGGCACACAGGCTTGACTCCAGGCACTAATTACGAATATAGAGCCAGAGGGAGGATCGTATATCCGAGTAGCTCATATTCAGATTATTCAGACGTTGATGATACGACAACCTTTAGTCTTTTACAGGCGCCGACTCTTCTTGTCGTAACGGCTTATTCTAACACTGAGATTGAACTCGTATGGAAAGATAATTCTCCTGATGAGGATTCTTTCAGAATCGAGCGGAAAGAAGATGGCGGCGGTTATGCCGAGATTGCGACAATCGGCGCAAATATGGATTTTTACCGGGATTCAGGACTCGATAATACAAAAACATATACTTATAGAGTCAAGGCGAGGCGGAATGGAGATGTTTCCGCCTGGTCTAACGAGGCCAGCGTTCAACCATCTCAAGTCCCCGGAGCTCCAGGAGGAGCGGCTCTATCAGATATAACAGATGAACAAATGCGCCTTTCCTGGACAGCTGCGACAGGGACAGTTGCCGGCTATAAAATAGAAAGATCTGTCGATGCTGGAGGAACCTGGCTTGAGATTATAAAAGTCCGGACCGGAGTCCTCTCATATCTTGATAAACATTTAGTCCCGAGCCAGACATATCATTTCAGAGTCAGAGCTTATGGACCAGGAGGAAATGGCGCTTATTCGGATATTGTCAATGATACGACCGACGCTCAATATGATCTCTCTGCTTTTGAAAAATGGCTACGGCAGCCGACTTTAAAGCCTTGCATTCTCGTTGAAATCAATCCCAAGATGGAGGTTTATGATTTCATTAATACCTCGGGAAATGTTTATGAAATAACTATCACAGAAAGAGGCCTTGATTATGATGAGGTATGGGAGGACGGGACAGCGCTCTCAGAGCAGACGTCAGTCGCCACAGTCGAAGCAAATGCCGGATCCTTTTGGTGCGATTATTTCAATCGAAAATTATATGTTCATCCGTCCGGGAGTGACAATCCAGGGCTCCATTTGATCGAGGCTGGATTCTGGCTTTATTTTACTAATTATCAGACGGGATCCATAACTTTCAGTAATAAGAATTATCTCCCTTTTTTCAGCATTAAAAATATTCCGGATATCAGCCAAGAAATAAAGCCTCTTTTTGCTGGCAGCTTTTCGATCGGATCCGGGACCATAACTTTTAAGAATCCGAAGATCGAGGGAACGCATTATTTTGATAAAAAATATAAAAGATATATCTGGAGAAATAGAAAGATCATCATGAAAATCGCCGATGCGACAGAGTCCACTTATGCGAATTTCACGACGTTTTTCACTGGATTAATCAATAAAGTCTATTGCGATGATTTTGCTTTTAAGACTTATCTCAGAGATCTCAAGCAAGAGCTGAGCAAAGATTTTGTCCTCAGTAAATATATTTTGACTACTTATCCGGATCTCGAGCTTGATTTTGAAAATGAACCGATTATCCGGATTTGGGGAAAAAAGGAGGGAGTGGTCCCGATCCCTATCGATTGGGCTAACAGAAAATTCAAATTCAATGATGGCCGCAGCAACCATGTCCAGGAGGTAAAGCAAAACGGAACAGCGCTCACGGAGGGCACGGATTATTATGTAGATCTCCAGAGATCCATAATTACCTTTGATCAGACTGCCGCCACTATACTTGAAGAAGATATCATTGAGGTCTTTGTTTGGGGTTATGAGAACAGCGCCAGCGAATTGATTGAAACAGCCTCGGAGATTTTCATTGATCTCATGGTCGATCACCTTGGCAAGGCTCTCGCGGATCTGGACCTCGATTCCATTTATGAGACGAAAAGATGGAATGAGGAGCCGATTTCGCTGCCAGTCGATAAAGATCAATCATTTGATGATATTTTCAGAACGCTCGAGCAGACAGCCAGGGCTTATTTAGGAACAGATCCAGCTAATAAGATCGGCTTAAAATATTTTGAAGAGGTCCCTCCTTCGGATTCAATCTATATCCGCGATCATCAAATCTCAAAATATTTTGAAAACAAAGACCATAAAAGCCTGTATAAAACAATTAAAGTAAAATATAACGAGAATCTCCAGACTCAGGAATGGCAAGAGAAATCAGGCACAGATGAAAATATCGATAGAAAATATGGAGTCGATCAGCCACAGGAAATCTTCGTCTATTCTCAGAGTCCTTATAGTGCCGAGGAGCTCGCTTATAAAATCCTCGAGCTCGTAAATAAGCCAGAATTAAATTTCACGATTCCCGGATTGCTGTATGGAAAAAAGCCAGGGGATATCATCAAATTAAGCCGAGACAGATTTTTCAATATCACTGGATCCGCAGATGAGATCTCATTCAGGCTTTTAAAAGTCCATAAACAGATCCAAAAAATGAAAACAAAAGTAAAGGCGTTGCTACATGGAGGACTTATTTTTGTTGATAATTTCGATGATTTATTGCGCCATCCAGATTGGACCGATGCGGCCGGCAACGGAACGATAACAGAAAGTGGAGGAGTGCTGACAGTCGCTCTCGCAGCTGCGGCCCATGGAGATTTTTGGGGAGCGACTACAGATGGACCGGTCTGCACTTTTGATTTCGATAATAGTAAAAACTTGATTATTACTACGAAACTCAATTCTTACACTCCAGGCAATAAGACTCGAGCTGGCCTTTATATCACTGATTCCGTGGATGGAACTCATGGGATTCACTTTGGCCGAACATATAGAACCGAAGCTCCGGCTCGGAATGGCCTGACGATTCTTAACATGAATGTCGCAGAGCTGGCCTATGTAGCCTTAACGACTCTCCCGGTATGGCTGAGAATCAGAGTCAATGGATCTGGAGCTGGCTCTCTCATGTATTTTGACTATAGCATAGACGGATATAATTGGACTAAACTCCACGTCCAGGAGGATGAATCCTGGAGCAAGATTGGACTCCTTGTCTGGAATTGGACTCTTTGGGAGGCAGTCTCCGCTCCTTTTGAATTTCTTAAAGTAAAAGAGGATCTGGAGAAAATGTAATGACAATCGAAAAAGGATTCGTCAGTCAGACGGCCTTTAAAAAGCATCTCGACGGCGATTGGAGAACGGTCCATGAGCTCTGGAGCCATATCCGGAATTATATGACCTCGTATCCAGCGCCGGCCGCCACTACTTACACTAAAACAGAGGTCGATGCTTTCTTCGAAGGCTATTCCGGAGGAAAAGCTCAGGTCGATGCTGGGAACGTAGTCGGCTTGACTCAAGGCTCGATCCCTTTTGCCGATGCGTCTGGATTCCTGACTGAGGATAATTCAAATCTTTTTTGGGATGGAGGAAACGCCAGACTCGCGCTCGGACATACCGGACCTGATACAATTCTTCATATTTTAACGGCAACGTCCTCAGAAATTCGCATTGAAACGAGCGGAGCCTCCGATCCGACTCTTAAGTTTAAAACCACTAACACAGCACATGAAATATGTTTCCATCTGGACGAGGGCGGAAATACAGATACTATCCATCTCGAGGGACAGACGGCTGCCGTTGATACTCAATTCGTAATTCACGCTAAAGACGGAGAAAGAGCGAGGCTCCTCCTTTATAGCGGAGACGCTAATTATTCATTCGTCATGATGGGATCAGGCGACGTCATGACGATAGCGAATACAGTCCAGGATAGAGATATTGTCCTCTCAGTTGATGATGGAGGAGTGACCAAGACGATAACCTGGGATGCATCTGTCGATAAATTGAAACATTCACACGGCCTCTTTAATTTCGATGATGATAATATCCTGACTACAGGCACTTTAGGAGCTGGAAATGCCACTCTCGGAACTATAGGATGCGGAACAATCACTATAGCCGATGGAAGTAGCATCAATCTCCAAGAAGATATTACTTTCACTGGAGCGACAACTGTAAATCAAATTAAATTTCCCGATAATCTTGCCGATGCACTTTCATTCAAAGAAGCTGGGAATTTTTATTTAACTTTTGTTACCACTAATGGTAGTGAGGCGATACATTTCTTAAAAAACGTAGGCATAGGAACCGCTGCTCCTGATGATTTGTTACATATATACTCAGGAAATAGTGGGGTCACTCCTCATGCCTATTCTCATCTAAACATTGAGTCTGTAGATCATTCTGCCATTCAGTTTATGTCTCCTAATAATGGAGGAGAACAATGGATATGGTTTGGTGATGTTGCCGATCCAACAAGAGGGGGTGTTGGATATTACCAGGCAGATGCCTCAGATCATTTGATGCTGAGAGCAGGTGGGAGTACAAGGGTTTATGTTAAATCTGATGGCAAAGTAGTCATAGGCGAGGCTTACCCTCAATTAACTATCGCTGGTTCTACGCAGAGTGTTTATATGCAGAATTGGAGTGATCAACTGGCTCTCTTGTCAGGTTCTTACTATAATGGCGCTGTTTATGTTCAAGATGATGCTAATTTTTTGTCCGCAAAGGTTCTTATAGCGAGACGAGCAAATGCAGCGGGAAATCTTCTTCTTATTGACTCAGGCAGTGACGCAGACCCTCCAGTTTGGTCTACTATGCTTACGCTTAATCATGCTGGTGCTTTAGCCGTTACTGGCTGCGTAGCAGATGGCACTTGCGAAATTATGAAGAATGAGGATGCCCTTGCAATCATAGACGACATACTAAAGACAGGCAGTGGTAAAAAGGATGAATATGATCATGAACGGATGGATATGGAAAAGATTCATGCGAAATATCCATTTATGATACATGAACAGATAATCAAAGGGAAGGATGAAAAAGAAGAAATAAAATATTTCGATAAACTCGGTGCTAAGTCAGATTTGCTTTATATAGCAATCGGACAACTCAGGCAGAGAATCGAAGAATTAGAGGCTCAATTAGATAATTAATTTGACAACGAGATCTGATTTTATATAATAACCGCAGAGGTGAAAAAAATGAGCTTAGTCAATCTTGATTACAAATTCAAAAATCTTAAAGGCGAAATCGTCAAAGAAAAAGTCGCTTTAGTCGATGAAAATGAGAATCAAATTGTCAGTGAATTTGGGGTCCCTCAATTCGAGCTCAAAGACGACTTTACTTTGAGGAAAATTATCGAGGATACGCTTTTCAATCCAGCTATGATCCAAGATCAAAGGACGGGTCAATTACGTCAGATCACAGAACAAAAGAAAAAGGCTTGTTATAAGCTGCTCAATAAAATTCTCGGTCACAAAAAAGGGCCGATCGATTTAGAATCTGAGGAAATTACACTTTTAAAAGATCTGATCAGAAAGAAATTCAATTCTCCTTGGACCAGCGGCCAGGCTTGTGATGTTTTAGATCCAGCCGAGGCCGCGGAAAATAAGGAAAAAGATCCAGAAAGAAAACCATCCTGATCTCTACATATAGTCTTTATTCGCTCCTTTAATACCACATATTGATTAACCTTTTGAGGGGATAAAAATTCATCGTTTTAGGGCTTGATTTCTGGCCATTTTTCCCTTATATTTATATTAAAAAGGAGCAAAAATGAGCTTACCAAAAATCAATCAAATTGCAAAAGTGACTCAAATTTCAGATGAAACTGGAGACAAAAGTTTCCTTGGGAAATCTGGCGTCGTGATGTATTTCGATTATGATTGCGGTTGTGGTCAATCTTATCCAGACGATCCCATGATCGGAATTCAATTTCCAGATGGAGAAATCGAAGAATTCTGGAAAGAAGAAATAAGTTTTTAAAAAATCTAAAAAAAAGGAGCAAAAAATGAGCAATCCAAAGAATCAAAAAATCTCTCAAAAATCTTCTCCTGGTCCAGATCTTTCTAATATGCTGATCACTCTCGCTCTTTATAAAAGCGGAAATGAGAATGATGTTTTTTATCTTCACGCGCTCAATGTTTTATGGGCTAAAGCCGATGATGGAGCCAAGGAATTAATCAGGGAATATTTTGATGATCTGATGGCTGAGAAAAAAAAGGAGATCCAAAAAAAGGAGATCCGATGAACAAAGAAATTGAAAGAACAAAAGAGGCCAGGGATAGGGAAATTGTCCATCAGATTCAATCTCAATGCGTCCATCGACGACAAGGGATCATCAGAGTCGCTCGTCAATTCTATGATCAGTTGATTTTCTATTGCCAGGACTGCGAAAAAATACTTTATGGAAAGGAGCTCCAATGAAAGATCTCAAAAAATTCAATGGTCGAGAATTAGCGAGTAAACATGCCTGGTTAATGGATGAAATTGAGCAGTTACCGCCGGGAACAAAAATCTCCCCGGCAAAGAAACAAGAAATAAAGACTCTTGAAGATGAGCTCCAGCGCAGACTCGAGGACAATTTGATGAGCGACGTCATTCCTGTTATTCCGACAATGCGCGATATGTTTAGCAAGCCTAAATCTATTGAAAAGAAAATCGGACCTTTGGTCGCCTTTAATTTCGAGGTCATGTCAGAGATGAATACTCGGATCGGTCGATTCAAAATCGAAGCAACGACCAAGGATGAGGCCTGGAAAAAAGCTCGTAAAAAAGCCATGGTTTTTTCTGGCCAGGTCAGTCTCAAAATCAGCTAAGGAGGAAAAAATGTTAGAGATCTCTTTACTCATTATTATTGTCTCATGTCTGTTTCGTCTCATTTGGGAAATGATCCCGGATCCAGCGAAAAAATATTGGAAATATATTCGCCTGTGTAGCCGGGATCGGAGAAAAGGCCATCGTCGCAGATATTCTTTTACCTGGCGAAAGGTAATTTGAATGTCAATTAAAGAGGGAGATATTATCCAGGCCTGGAGCGAGACTGAATACAAGTGTCTCGGCTGGGGAAAGATCATCAAGGTTGCCTATTCGGAGGAGACTAAGGAGGGGATCCCTCTCATCCAATTAGAATCCGGAAAGACGATATGGGGAGACAGATGCGGATGGATAACCGAGAAAAAAGCAGTTGAGATCGGCCTGAGTATTTTTCTTAATACTATGGGGAGAAAATTCGGCTAATAAAGTCTCTAAGTAATGCTTGACATGGTCGAAAAAATCCGTTATATGCATTTTACGGATAGAAAATGAGCAAGTCAATCCATTCCCTTAGCTATCAAAAAGGAGTCTCTCTATGGCAGAGTTTAGATATCAAAAAATATGCCGTCTTTCACGCTGTAGGAAATCTTTTGGAACAAATCTCAAGTGGCAAGAATTTTGCAAAACTCCTCACAGGATCGAATATCATAACGTGGAATTAAAAAATACGAGGAAAATTGCAGATCGAGTCAAAGCCTTGGAAGATGAAATTTTAAAAAAAAGGAGGTGATGCGA
>JAGLON010000058.1 GCA_023138975.1 Candidatus Zixiibacteriota bacterium | reverse complement strand
CGTGCCAGTTCATTCCACTGGTCTGATAGCCGACATTGGCAATCGTGCTACCGGTGAAATCTGAGTTGTACAACCAGAACAGAGTCGGACGGGTAATCAATCCGTCGGGAAGCTCTGGAAAAGTCACATCTCTCACCGAACCGGTCAATATCGACCTGATTTTCCCATCGGCCTGCTTTATAACGAGGTACCCGCCGGAATATGATAATAACTTACCGGAAAACAGCTCACCCTTTTCGCTGATAATATCTATGGTATGATCAATGAATTTGCCGTAAATCTTATCCGGGCTGACTAAATCATAGGCATAGTTCTGTTCCAGAATATCAACCGACTTGGTCGTATCGGCCAGCTCAAAAGTGACCGAGGTCGCATCTATCTTTGACGGTACATCGGTAAAACCGATTCTTCCTGTGCCCTCGGTAAAATTCAGACTACGTTTTTCTAAGACTACGCCCAGATTGGAGTTGTAAACTGTAACAAAGACATCATCTGAAAGTACTGGTGCCGTGAAGACTAATATCGCCATAAGCACCGCTATAATTGTAGCGCAAACTGTTTTCATTGTATCCTCCCTATCCTTATACAAGTTCATTCTATCGATACGCCGATATTATTTCAACTAATATCTTTCGGGCGTACCTGTCCTTTTTCTATAGAGGGGTACAATACAATGAAGGATATCTTCCACAAAATAATTATTTTCGTCCCTTGCCCAATCGTCATATGTCGTATAACTTGTTACTGTTTAATATTATGACGAAGAAGAAGATAAAAACATCAAAAGAAAAATCAGGGTGCGTTATTTACCTGAAAGAGGGGCAAATGTGCCCTAACTGCGGCTTTGCGAAGTTAAAAAAAGAACCAGGGAATGTTATAAAATGCCCGGTTTGCGGTTTTGGGCCGAATCAGAAATTCACGTGATAAGCCAACTTTTTGCCTCAGGTTGAGGCATTATAGCTTAAACAGAATCTCCGCTCTAACCCAGCTATAACCATCGGCAATAACATCACTAACTGAAGCTAAAGATTTCATCTTGTGATGGAATTGTCCGGGAGCGAACTCCTCCCACAACAAATGCCCCGACCAATGCTTGTTAAGTCTGAAATTCAGCTTAAAAATATACAGATTGCCCCGCATAGTATTGTCGGGAGGAGTAATATCATTGCCTATTAAACCTGTTATTACAATTGGAAATCGCGGAGCATACATTCTGTGAAAATCAAACAACAAGTCAACTTTGGGGAGTAATTGAATTTTACTCTTTACGAAAAATGAGTAAATGTTTGACCAGTAGGCGACAGTGCTTTCATTTATTTGGGTATAAATGTAAGATTCTGACCATTTGGGCCAACGGGAAAAGAGCGGTTCCCACCCTTCAATTTTGTCTGTTTGAGGTTTATCACCGGAATAATAATACATCCCGGGTGAAATTGTAAACGGATGCGAATCTTTGCTGGAGCTGTAATTAAAATACAAGTATCCTGCAAAAGCTGACCGGTCTTTTCTATCTGAATGGTTCCGGTAACTACCAAACTGGTAAGCTCCTTCCCCGGTTACGGAAAGCTTTTCTGATATCGAGTAATTAGTTCGTGCCCCAATGGTGTTAATATCAGAACTGAATCCGTATAACCAGTTGTGATACTTAGTAGGCTCTAATTTCTTATAAATGTAATAGAGATGAATGTCTGTTTTCTGCAGTTTAGTTTTAAGATAGACTCCGCCCCCCTGTTCCGGTTGTTCAACAAGCGATTGTTTGCGGTCACGGATCAATGGGAGAGCTTCATCTCTTTCGGTTTGAGTACTGTAGAAAAACGTCCCACTGGTAGATTTACTGAATTTAACATCCAACCGAATGGCATTGAAGTAGATTGAACGCGATCCGTCCAGCGGATGGCCGTCCATAACAACAAAACCTTCACCCAGAATAATGTTCTGCCTGCCAATTGTCAGTATTAGCGGCAGCTTCGATCCAAATCGATACCGTAAGTTAAGATGATCAACAAACACTTCATGAAAGCCGCTATTTATTTTCTCGTCCGGTTCAACATAGTAGCGGAATTCATTGGTCAATTTTATCGTGAAGTCGAAATTCTTGTTTAGACACAACTGCCCGCCAAGACTGGTCCGGTGGCGGGTAAAAAAGCGTTCAGCATTTGCCCGGTCATCTAAACTGATTGCATTATCCCAAGTAACCAGCCGGAATCGCTCCGAGAATATCGGTTTGATGTATGGGTATGTTTTTTCCTCATGCGCCTCGTCCGCCACTATCAATTGCGTCATAGCGCAGATGCATATTAATAAAATACTGATTGTTTTTCTCATCCCGCCTTGTCCTGCTTGTTAGATATTGCCTTATATCTATTGATGATGAAAATAAATCATCTATGTCAGGCAATCAAGCTGATTTCAGGATGAAATTTTATTTCTTTGCCGACAGCACTTTTTTCATCTGGCTGTGGATATGTTTGTTAGAGGCGAGGATATTTTTATTATAGATAGAGTATTTTTTGCCGTCTATTTGCGTCACCTTACCGCCGGCTTCTTCTACCAATACCAACCCGGCCGCCGTATCCCACGGGTGGAGTTTTAGCTCCCAGAAACCGTCAAATCGTCCACAGGCCAAGTAGCACAGATCCAGCGCCGCCGATCCGCCCCGACGAATCCCGCGTGAATCTTTATACATACGGCCAAAGTTTTGCAGATTGTCTATTCTCGACTTAGCAATGTCATACGGAAATCCGGTGGCCAACAGAGAATGTATCAAATGCTTCTCATCTGTTACGTGTATCCGTGTGCGATTCAAAAACGCTCCCTGCTCCCGATGCGCGTAAAACAGTTCATCACGAATCGGGTCGTAAATAGCACCTAAGACCATCTTATTGTCAACAGCCAGCGCGATTGAGACACAAAACATAGGATAACCGTGAGCATAATTGGTGGTACCATCGATGGGATCTATAATCCATTGGAACTTTGATCGATTGTCTGTTACGCCGCTTTCCTCGGCCAAAACCGAATGCTTCGGGAATGTCTTTTTAATTTGTGAAGTGATAAACTTCTCGGCTTTAATATCTATTTGGGTAACGAGATCAACCTGCCCCTTGAAATGGACTTTTCTCTTTTTCTTGAGACCTCTAAGAAGTATATCCCCGGTGGCTACGGCGGTATCCTTGGCAAATTTCCATTCTTTGCGATAAATCTTCATTTTATTTTGTCCCGTTGGCAAAAGCAAACTGTGTCTGATATAACGTATGATAGATACCCTTTTGTTCCAATAATTCCCGGTGAGTACCGCTTTCTCGAAGCTGTCCTTTGTGCATCACCAGAATCCGGTCAGCCTTTTCAATCGTTGACAAACGGTGAGCGATAATAATTGATGTCCGTCCCCGCATCAAACGCTCCAGCGCTTTCTGGATTATATTTTCGGTTTCAGTATCAACTGAACTGGTCGCCTCATCCAAGATTAAAATCTTAGGATCGTAAGCCAATGCCCGGGCAAAGGAGAGCAGTTGCTTCTGTCCGGTCGAGAGAGTCGCCCCTCGCTCCTGAACCTCGGTTTCATACTTATCCGGTTGACGTTCAATATAATCGGCGATACCAACTTGCCGAGCCGCCTCGGCTATTTTTTGTTCGGTAATCTTATTATCATGCAAATCGATATTGCGGCTGAAATTCCCGGAGAAGATAAACACATCCTGTAAAACCAGCGCCATATGCGAGCGAACATAATTCGGGTCCATCTCCTTAAGCGGCACACCGTCGATTTTTATACTTCCCTTCTGGCTGTCATAAAATCTCAGCAGAAGTGAAATAAGTGATGTCTTGCCTGCGCCAGTCGAACCGACGATGGCGACTTTTTCTCCCGGATTAACAGTGAAATTTACATCACTTAAAATCGTATCCGGTTCGTTATAAGCAAAAGTCACGTTGTCAAATTCAATTTTACCCTTGAAATCAGCGATTGTTTTTGGGCTGATTGGAGGCGATATGGCGGGCTCCTCGTCAATCATTTTGAAGATGCGCTCGGATGAGGCCATCGATGACTGCAAGATATTGTACTTCTCCGCCAAATCACGCAGAGGCCGGAAGAACCGTTCTACGAGATGAATAAAGGCTATCAATTCACCAAAGGTTAACAGGTCGGTGCTGATTCTCACTCCACCGAAATAGATTAAAAGAACAACAGCCGTGACTTCAATCAATTCCACAAGCGGAAAGAAAGTGGCATAGCAATAAATCGATTTAAAATGCTGGCTGCGGAGCGACCGGTTAATGTTATCGAACTTGAAAAAGGCCCGCTTTTCCTGATTAAAAAGCTGTACCACTGACATTCCGGTAAGGTGCTCTTGCAAAAAGGCGTTAATCCGCGCGATTTTCGCCCGCACTTCACGGTATATTTTTCTGACAATATTTCTAAAAACAATCGTCGCGACTACCATAAACGGTAAAACCGCGAATGATATCAACGTCAACTCCCAGCTGTAATACAACATCGCGATAATGATTCCAACCAAGGTCAGCAAATCGCCAATAACGGCCACAACACCGGACGAGAACAATTCATTTAAAACATTGACATCATTCGTAACGCGGGTAACCAAACGCCCCACCGGATTTTTGTCAAAAAATCCAAGATGCATTTTCTGCAGGTGCTTAAACGTCTGCATGCGGATATCGCACATGACCGACTGACCGATAACTTGCATGCTATAGAACTGAATATATCCGAGGATAAAGGCTGCTATCAAGACGCCTAAGTATAATAGTGCGATGCGAGTCAGACCGTCATTATCACCGACCGAGATATAATCATCAATGGCAATCTGCATCAAGACCGGCCCGGTCAGCTGAAGCGCGGTTACAATGAAAAGCAAGACCGTTGACCAAAAGACACGTGCCTTATAAGGCTTCAAATAGGTCAGCAGCCGGCGCATAAGCTTGGAGTCATACGCCTTACCCAGCACTTCCTCTTCGTGATATGAGTCAGCCTTGGCCAATTACATGTTCTCCAGCTTGTCTTCCATCATCTGACGTTTATAAAGTAACGCATACATTCCGCCTTGGGCGATAAGAGCTTCATGCGAACCCTCTTCGGCAATAACGCCATTGTCCAGATAGATTATCTTGTCGCAGTCCTTGAGGCTCGAAATCCGATGAGAAATAATAATTGATGTCCGTCCCGGAAGAACCTCGTTAAGATTTTTAAAAATATCCTGTTCTGTCTCAGTATCCACTGAACTGGTGGCGTCATCGAGGATAATAATAGAGGGCGACTTGAGAATCGCACGGGCTAATGCTGCTCGCTGTTTTTGACCACCCGATAAAGTAATACCGCGTTCACCCAAAATCGTATCGTACTTTTCGGGGAACCCCTCAACATCCTCATGCAGTGCCGCTAAACGAGCGCTTTCTATAATTTTCTCCGGAGAAACTTCATCAGAAGAGAAGTTGATATTTGCCTCGAGCGTATCTGAGAATAAAAAAGTCTCTTGAGACACATATCCTATTGCTGCCCGTAATTTTTCAAGCGGCCATAGGGTACTGTCGATACCTTCTATGAATAATTCTCCCGGTTTGGCCGGATAAAGCCGTGGTATCAGTGACACCAGGGTTGTCTTGCCGGAACCGGTCGGGCCGGTGATTCCGACACGCGAGCCAGCTTCAATAGTAAGGCTAATACTTTTTAATATTTCAGGCGGTTGTTCGTCTTTGGATGCGGGATAAGTAAAATTCAAATTTCTAAACTCGATAGAACCTGTAATATCCCGTTGAGGTGCCGCTTTTTCACCGGAATTGACAATCTTTGTTTCAGTATTTAAGATTGTGTTGATTCGTTTTAAAGAGGCCGTGCCTCTTTGATACAAAGAAATGACCCAGCCCAGAGCCATCATCGGCCACACCAGCCATCCCAAATATCCGAAAAACGCTACCAGAGTACCGAGGCTAATTGTTCCGGCAGCAACCTGTTTACCGCCGACATATAAGACCAGCAAACTGACTCCCCCGGAGATTGCAAACAGCAGAGGCCTGAAAAAGCCATAGATTTTCATCATGTCCAGATTCATATCGGCATACTCTTGCGAGATCTTTTCGAAGCGGTTGATTTCCGATTCTTCCCTGCCATAAGCCTTTATGACTCTTATTCCGGCAATATTTTCCTGTACCTGAGAAGTCATATAGGCAAAATGTTCCTGAATCTTAGTAAACTTTTTGTGAACTAACTGTCCCAGCACATTATAAGAAAGAGCCAGCATAAGCAAAGGCAGAACCGTTGCAATCGTAAGTTGAACCGATAGTGAACTCATGAATCCGATAGCGACAACAGTTGAAATAATTGTATTTAGAATATGCATGATACCGGGACCGGTCATCATCCGAACCGCCTCAATATCATTGGTCGCATGAGCCATCAGCTTGCCGGTTTTGGTGAGATCATAGTAGGACGAATCCAGCTCCAGCCATTTCGTAAACATCAGTCCGCGAATATCATATTCAGCTTTTCGGGAAGCCCAGATAATTGTACGCCGCATCGTGAACCGGAATAACCCGGCCACGATCGTTAACCCTATCATATAGAGACAATAGGTAAAGATTATTGAAACAGGTTCACCCTTCTCAATGACCTCAATGGACAGTTTAATGAGATAGGGTACAATCAAAGCCAGACTGTTAGCAAATAAAGTTGCAACGGCACCGACCCAGATATAACCTGAATGCTTCTTTATTATTGGAATGAGGTGGACAAACAGTCCACCCTTACTTGTTGCCATGCCCAAAATTCAACAGATTCGCTAATAAGTGAATCGCCTCTACATTTAGTTTCCCGGCCATATCCAAAAGCGGTAATCCGCAATAGATGATTCGACCGTCTCCTACTGTTGAAACCCGTAAATAACTGCCGTGTTCCCCGGCGGATATTATTTCCGAACCATCTTCCATAATTGCCGACCAGCCTGAATAATGTCCTTTCATTTCGCTGAACAATTGACCGGTTTGTATTGTAAAAGGTGAGGTCAAAATTCTATGTTTTGCTGCCTTTACTACTGGTGAAAACAATCGGCTGTTTTGAGATGTATATATCGGAAACTCAAAAATATCCGGCGGCCATCCGAAGGACTGCCCCAGAATTAATATATCACCGCCGTTTCTAACAAACTTTCTTAATCGGCTATTGACGCTCCGGAGAATACCGTAATAATCCGAGGCGTCTTCGCCGATAATCAGTAAATCATAGGCATCCAGAGTAGCTCGAGTCAGACTATGCGCTGTAAAAGGCTTAAAGGAAACCTTAGCCATCCGAAGGAAATCTTCCAACTTACCCGTTTTATCCGGAATAAAGGCAATATCTCTGGTATCGGGTACACTTGAGCGAACAATCCTCACATTGGCTGAAGTCGAGGCCAGCAGTTTACCGCCGGACATCAGCCGTGCGGTAATCTTTTCTTTGTTGTATTCAATCGACCGGCCGGCCGCCAGATGTATATCAATGTATTTAGTTGTAACACCTTCGGGTATAACAATATCCTTGCGATAACTTCCAACCACAACGACATCGGGATTATCTATAAGCAGTCGGGCTTTGAATTCACTATTATAAGGTTTAGTGATTTTAATCTGCCAGTCAAATGTTTGTGCCAGAGACGTGATATCGCCATCCCTAAACGGGGATAATATCGCATAGCCAGGCAGCCAAGTAATCGAGACGTCTTCATCCCCATAATCGGCATATGAGATAAACAGGTCCATTGAGAGACCTTCGATTACCAGTTCAATTGAAAACAAAGCAGAGTCGGCCCGGGCATCATCAAACTTGATGCTGTCAAGCTCAATTGGATATTCACGGTACAACTTTTGATGAGGCTGTACCACGGTAGATATTGAATCAATTATTACTGCTTGCCCAGCGGCGGGATGAAATTTAAAATATGACAATTCAACCGGCAGTGGCCCTGACAAATCAAGTTCCAACTGCAGCTTCCCGCTTTTGCCAAAAGGCGTGTCCCTCAGGATTAAACGCCCGGTCCAATCCACACCGACTGCTTCGCTGACCGCTAACGATGTTTTATAACGGACCATCTGCGCCCGATACAAGACTCTGGTCCCAGCCAGGTTTCCGGTACCGGCTTGAATCATTTGTTCTAATCTGGTTATTTCTGCATAAGCCGACAATAACAATCGCAGTTTTTCAGAAGGTCCCAATCGGGGACTATATGAAGCTCGAATATATGAGCGGAAACGGTTTAACCGATTCAGCAAATTCTTTTGTTCTGGACCATCGTTTACTAAATCGCTGATAATTTCAGGAAGACGAAAGCGGTCGATGCCGCTTAAAAAATCACTTTTCCCGCTCGAACCATTTTTATCTAATCGATAATACCAGCGAAATCGCTGGGGCTGATATACTATTTCACCAAGAATAGGAAGCTCAACGGCAATCTCATCCGCTATCGATTTGAGTTGCTGGTATATTTCAGCATCGTTTAGAATTACATCGGCGGCGGTCCCGCTTTTTCCCTGAATGAATATTCGCTCCAAGTTAGTCAGGGTGATGACATCCCGCATGGAAGCGGTTTGCATAGCCTGTAAAACAGAAGTCAGAAGTGATGAGTCAGCAGGACTTGACGGGCTAACCAAGGCAATGTCCGGATAACCGCCGTTGAACATGCACGTTACCATGGAATCAGCCAGAGTTTCATCACTCATCCCCGATGGTCTTCCGATAGGCAAATAATGAAATTGCCCGTTTTTACTCGAATAAGAAATACATCCGAATTCGGGAGCGGTTTGGAGGATACCTATAAAAATCTCCGCACCGAAGTTTTGATTTAGATACAGCAAGGCCGACCATTGAATTTGTTCAATTGAGGTCGCCAAACAAAATACTTTGAGATCCGATTCAGATGCCCGGATTTTGTCGTCGAGACTATTTGCAAATAACCCGCTAGAAGCTATCCACAACGTCAGGACTAATACCGCCGAAATTATTAGCCTGTTATTCATGGTAAAAAATAGCGGTTTGACCTTTTTAAGTCAATTTTGAATTAGAGTCATATAAATTAAACTTGCTTTTGGCCGAACAGTTCGTATAGATTTTGACTCTGCATAAAAACAGTCTGAAAAGGGAGATAATATGTCAGATTTTCTCTATATAGCCGGCCGTCAAATCCTCGATTCTCGCGGTATGCCGACGGTTGAAGTAGATGTAATGCTCGATGACGGCACATTGGGAAGAGCCGCTGTACCTTCGGGAGCCTCCACTGGAGCCCATGAAGCGGTAGAACTTCGGGACGGCGACAAAGAAATTTATTTTGGCAAGGGAGTCTTAAAGGCAGTCGATAACGTCAACACCCTTATAGCTCCGGCGATTCTGGAGGCCGAACTCGACCCGTTTGATCAGGTTCGTCTTGATAATTTTCTCATTGCTTTAGACGGCACCGAAGCCAAATCCAAGCTCGGCGCCAACGCCATTCTCGGCGTTTCATTGGCAACTGCAAAAGCCTGCGCCGAATCGTCGGGACGCTTCTTATATGAATATATAGGCGGCACAAATACTAAATTACTGCCGGTACCGATGATGAATATCCTAAATGGCGGCAAACATGCCGACAATAATGTCGACTTGCAGGAATTCATGATTATGCCGGTAGGGGCCGATTCATTTTCCAATGCTCTCCGTATGGGCGTCGAAGTCTTCGGCAGTCTGAAAAAAGTCCTTAAGGGACAGGGTTATAACACTGCCGTTGGCGATGAAGGCGGATTCGCTCCAAACCTAAAATCAAACGCTGAAGCGTTAAAAATCATATCCGAAGCAGTTGATAAATCAGGCTACAAATTGGGTGAAGATATTATGTTTGCCCTCGACCCGGCCTCGACTGAATTCTATGATGAGAAAAAAGCCAAATATATACTGTCATCTGAAAACCGGGAATTGACTTCTTCTGAAATGGTCGATTATTACGCTGATTTGTGTGATAAGTACCCGATCATCTCTATTGAAGACGGTCTGGCTGAAGATGACTGGGACGGCTGGAAACTTATGACGGATAAACTCGGCAAGAAAATCCAAATTGTCGGCGACGATCTGTTTGTAACCAATTCCAAACGTCTCGCCAAAGGCATCAAAGACGGCTCGGCCAATTCAATCTTGATAAAATTAAACCAAATCGGTACCTTGACCGAAACACTCGATACAATTGAGATGGCCAAGACCGCCGGCTTTACTGCCGTCGTATCGCATCGTTCCGGCGAAACCGAAGACTCGACCATTGCTGATGTTGTTGTGGCTACCAGCGCCGGACAGATTAAGACCGGTTCGCTGTGCCGCAGTGATCGGATTGCCAAATACAATCAGCTTCTTCGGATCGAGGAATTGTTGGGAGACATGGCCGAATATCGAGGTATGGACGTGTTTTACAATATTAAGTAGGACTTTTGCGTTGCTATGGCTGAAGAGAAACTAACAAAAAAGGTCACCCGTCAGCTTATTGGCCGTTTGGCTGAATTTGAGCATGGCGTAAAAAGAAAGACCAAGAGTATTCTTATCGGCTTTGGCGCGTTGTATTTGATATATCTATTTTGTGCCGGTGACTACGGTTTGTTCCGTATTCACCGGCTCATTGATCAACGCGATATTCTCGAAGATAATTATCTGCAAACCGTAACCGAGGCAGCCGACTTCAAGTACCGGTTACGCCGTCTGGAATCAGATCCGCATTTTATTGAATATCTGGCCCGAACCCGTTTTGGGTACTCGCGCTCCGGCGAAACTATTTATCACATGAAATTCAAATCCCACTGATATGGCACTGCATAAAACCGAGGGAATAATTCTATCCAGCGCTGACTGGTCAGAATCATCTCAGACTCTCAATGTTTTTACTCCCGACTGCGGGAAAATTTCACTCACCGTCAAAGGATCAAAAAAGATCAACGGCAAGCGTGGCCGGGCGCTTAAGTTTTCCCGGCTTGAGTTCTCCTGCTATATCCGGGGCGAGAAAGCTTCCGGTTATTTGTCGGACGTTGATCCGGTCGAAGTCTTCATGTTTGAAAAAGACGGACAACTGGGACGATTAACATTTGCCTCAGCCGCTCTGGAAACACTCAACAATCTCCTTGAAGCCGGAGAACCTCAGGCAGTTTGCTATCAGATTACCCTCTCTTTCTTGCGAATGACCGACTCAATCGAGAAAAAGCGGTTGCCGGGCCTCTTTGCCGGATATATATTGCGCCTTGTCTCATTATTGGGTTTTCGCCCTAATTTAGTCGGCTGTGCCGGTTGCGGTAAAGATATCCGAACGGTAGTAGCGGAAGATGAAACTCTTCTGCTTAGTATAGAACGGGGTGGAATGGTCTGCGGCAGTTGCCGTAAAAAGATGCCCGGCGAGAATAGCTTAATCGGTCTCAAACCCGATTTCCACGCTCGCTTGGTGAGGCTGATGGAAGCCTCGCTGGTGGAGGCGTCAAAAATACCGATTAGTCTAAGTGATTTGAATCTGATGGTCGATATCTTGACGACGTTGTTAAAGTTCCACGCGGGCACAATGAAAAAACTGAAATCTTTTGACTTTTTAGATAAGCTTTCCAAAGCGGTCAAAACTTACGGAGGATGACGACAAGTGGGTAAGAAAAAGAAATTCAAAGACGAGTTCATGGATAAACTGGTATCGCTCTGCAAACGACGCGGATATGTATTCCCCTCTTCCGAAATCTACGGCGGCATTAACGCCTGCTGGGACTACGGTCCTCTCGGAGCCGAACTCAAGCGGAACATCAAAGACTTCTGGTGGAAAGAGATGGTTCACAAGCGAGCCGACATCGAAGGTCTCGACGCGGCGATTCTTATGCACCCCAAAGTCTGGATAACCTCCGGCCACGTTGGAGAATTTTCCGATCCGTTAGTTGACTGTAAAAAATGTAAATCCCGTTTCCGGGCCGATGATATCACCACCGAATCCTGTCCCAACTGCGGCGGTGAACTGACCGAACCGCGCCAGTTTAACCTGATGTTCAAGACTTTCATGGGACCGCTCGAATCCGAATCCAATATCGTCTATCTCCGTCCCGAAACCGCTCAGGGAATCTATGTCAACTTCCTGAATGTACAGGGTCCTTCGCGCCAAAAAATTCCGTTCGGAATCGCCCAGATTGGTAAGGCGTTTAGGAATGAAATCACACCCGGTAATTTTATCTTCCGTACCCGTGAGTTCGAACAGATGGAAATGCAGTTTTTCGTCCAGCCGTCCGAAGATGAAAAATGGTTTGAGTACTGGAAAGAAAAACGCTGGCAGTTCTACCTCGATCTCGGCATCACCGAAAGCAAACTTCGCTGGGCTCCACACGGTCCGAACGACCTGGCTCACTATGCCAAAGCGGCTACCGATATCGAGTATGAGTTTTCTTTTGGCTGGAAAGAGCTCGAAGGGGTCCACAACCGGACCGACTTTGACCTGTCCCGGCACAAAGAAGCGACCGGCAAAGACCTGCGCTACTGGGATGAACAGACCAAGGAAAAATACCTTCCGTATATCATCGAAACCTCAGCCGGATGCGACCGGACTCTGTTGACTTGCCTTGTCGATGCTTATTCCGAAGAAGAAGTCAAGGGCGACACCAGAGTTACGCTAAACTTGTCACCGAAAATCGCGCCGTTTAAGGCGGCTATATTTCCGCTAGTCAAGAAACAGGGTATGCCGGAGATGGCTCATAAGATTCACGATGAATTACAGAAACGGTTCAAGGTTTTCTATGATGAGGGCGGTGCTGTCGGTCGGCGTTATCGTCGTCAGGATGAAATCGGCACGCCGTACTGTATTACTGTTGATGGTGATACGATGGAAGACGAGACGGTCACAGTGCGTGACCGCGACACGATGGAGCAGTCCCGCCTTAAGATTTCCGAACTAACCGGTTTTCTTGATAAAAAGGTGAATGGGTAAGAATCAACTTTTTCGTAGGTCAAGACCCCTGTGGTCTTGACACCTTTTTGCACTTCGCGCAAATGTCAGGATCGCAGGGATCCTGACCTACAATAAATCGGTATCCCATGGCTCAGCCTTGGGAGAGATATTGATAAACCTAACCGGGGTAGATGATTCACATCTGCCCCGTTTCTTATTCCATCCAATCCCGGACTTTCAGGAATGACACGAGATAGTTGTTGGCGTTACAATACAATCGGTAAAATGACCGATTAATTCGCCCCCGATGGTTACGGCACCGGGGTTATAACTCTATAACACAAACCATGTAACCACCTCACCGATAATGAGTTATAATATTGTTGATAATTTATTTTTCACAACTGTATGATTTAACTTGACATACGTCAACAATATTCATACATAATCATCAGTAATAATGCTCTTTGACAATAAAATCCGCTGGTAATCTGCCCTCTTCATTCTTGACCATCGATAAATCGATGTCTTTGAAGGGTTGCCCCTGGCGACCGACTTTCTGGATACTTGATTGTATTCAGTAGGGTAATTTTGTCTTGCATGGTTGGTGTTGTAAGTCTTCCGGCCCGCCTTTTATAGGTTTTGCTTGAAGGTTTTCGCATTCTTGGGTCCGATAGAGATATGCTTTTAACCAAGTATGCTGGATGATACGAGCGATAAATCGCTCGTCAGTTTTAAGGGAGACAGTGGCGATACATACGATTTGTATTTGTTGCTGTCCGGTTAACAATCAAGAATAAGGAGCATTCTCATGAGTAATCATGGATTATCAGCGGCAAAGGGTCGAGTGGATGTTTTGATTCTCGCATCGAAACTGGTTCAAGAGTTAGAAACGCTTGAGCGACTTGCGGACAAAACAAATACTGGCCCTATGCCGGTGGAATTTAAAATTGCGCTAAAATCAGCAAGACGATTGCGACGTATGATTAGCGAAGCGAGCGATAATCGTTCAAATCGATGGAATCACGTCATTTTATCAATCTACTTACTAATTAAAACAATTAAAAAATTCCATTCCTTCTTTAACTGTAAGCTCAGAATGCAAATAAAATATGAAAACGGGATCAATTTTAAAGCTCTTAAGAGCGGCCGATGGTATTTCCCAGACCGCATTGGCGGAGGAACTCGGTGTTGCCAGAACCTATCTTTCGCAGATTGAAAATAATAAAGTTCAGCCAGGACTTCAATTATTAAGAAATATTTCTCGACGCTTTGATCTTCCATTATCACTTCTTGTAATCGATCCTATTGATGAGGACAAAGAGATTTTTCTAGAGCTACAAAATCTCTTGGGAAATGTTCTTTCGGCACGCTTGAAGCTAAATAGGAAATGAATCATGAAAGCGCTTCGCAGATTAACTATTCTCAATATTAAAGATGTAAGCCATTTATGCTTGCTCCTTGGAGTTTCAAAAGATAATCTACTTTCGATTTGCTCTGGCATTGAAAAACATCCAAATGGATATTATCGACGACATGTTATGGTCAGAAATGGCAAGCAAAGATCGATTGCAACGCCGTATGGATCGTTTCGCAGAATAATTGATCGACTAAACAGTTTCCTTCAACGGCTTAAATTCCCCGACAATATGCATGGCGGCTTAAAAGGAAGAACAACATATTCCTATGCCAAACCGCATAAAGGAAAAAAAGCGATCCTGAAATCGGATATCAAGGATTTCTTTCCAAATGTGCGCCCCACGCAAGTCTATCGAGAATTTATCAGGCTTGGTTGTGCGCCTGATGTGGCAAGGGTTATTACAAAATTGACAATGCTGGATGGCTGCCTTCCGCAGGGCTCCCCGACAAGTACGGTCATTGGTAATATTGTTACGATGAATCTGGCCAAAAGACTTAAGGGGCTCGCAGATTCTATAAAAGCATCATCAGGAACATATGTCGACGATGTTGTATTGTCTGGCCCAACTTATATCGCAAAAAAAGAAAAACTTGTCCTTAAAATTATTGAGCAAGAAGGCTTTTCTCCAAATATAACCAAGACAAACACACAATTTGATAATCAGGAACAAGTAATTGCCGGAATTCGTGTAAATAACGGGTTTGATGCTCCTAGTATTAAGATTGCTTCAATACGCGCAGAAATTGAAGCTTTAGAAAATTCTGTAAAATCAAACCTCAATAATTATCACGCCGCAATTAAATCTATTCGGGGCAAGATACGATATATTGAGAGACTTAATAAGGGCGCGGCCAAACATCTATCGAAGTTATTAAATCGATCAATACCTCAATGATCGGTGGCCCATCCCTTTGCACCAGCAAAGGGTGGGTTCCCGCATAGTGCCTTAAACCCTTGACTTTTAGTTATTCTCATAATCGTAAATTTGTCACCTACTCCCACTTTTCCTACAAATATACTGCTAATTCAGATAAAATCAACTTTTTATGGAGGGAGTACAAACGGCTGAGGTCGAGAATGATATAGAATCTGTAGTAAAATTGCGGAATATTGGTGATTTTGTGTTCAGGTATACGCCCGGTATCCCGGCGCAATTGCATGGTGCGGTTACGATTAGGCGGATAATAGGCGATTTAAAAAATTAAAAACCTTCGAAACAAAGCCAATTCTTGTCCACTCGAACCCTACGGCAGTACCATGGGAATACTTACTTCCCACAAAACGGGGCGACAGCGGTGCGGTCGATCAATAACGTCTTCCACACATCTCCGGTGATATACGGTTCACTCTCAAGCCATTCACTGTGCATCTGTTCTTTGGATTCATAATCACAAATAATCATTGAACCGACCATCTGCCCATCATCGTCCAAAATCCCGGCGGCATAAAGCCATTTACCGGCTTCAAACAACTCCTTACCCTTTTTAATATGCTCTTCGCGCACTGCCATACGACGTTCGAGAGCTTGTTCATCAGTTCCATCGTAGGCGATAACTACAAATTGCATATTTGCTTTCCTTTAACAGAAAAATAATCCGCCCCGAGAAAACGGGGCGGATGTTAACTCGCTATCAAATAGATTTACCTAATAGACACAACCGCATACTGGCGGAGGACCTCCCCTAAAGGAATAATTAATTATAAACACGGCATCTCCAATATTAACAGCACAGTCATTGTTGGCATCAGCTTCATTCAAACATACTGGTGTGTTCCCTCCCTGAAAGGCAAATAAAATATTGAACACAGCATCACCAACATTGGTTTCCCCATCATGATTCGAGTCACCTGCCGTATTGCAGCAAGCGGCTGGATCACCTAAACTGTACATCTTGTTATCATAGCCACCTATATATACTTTTTTATCATAAATAGCCGGAGATGCGCTATGAAATTGGTGCGTTGAATCAATCCAGTGGACATCCCCATCAGAATGATCTAAGCAGTGAAGTTTCCAGTTGGCTCCGGACGCGAAATAAACTTTATAGTCCGCCACCGCAGGTGAGCTCAATATTCGTTCACCGGCATCGTATGTCCAGAGGGTATCTCCGTCGATTTTAAACAGGCAATAGAAAATATGGTTATCACAACCAAAGTAAATCAAATTGTCAAAAGCTGCGGCCGATGAATAAATACCCGCTGGTGATGTGCTATATGTCCAGAGAGTATCAGTCGTTCCGTCGCCGTTACCCATCGCGTCAAAACAATAAAATGTCCCGCCATCATCACCCACAAAGACCCTTGAATCATAAACAGCCGGAGAAGCAATCACATTGTTGGCGCCGACATCGTACTCCCAGATAACTTCATTGGATGTAATTTCACCATCGCTGTTTGGGTCAACGGTCGGCAAACAATACATTTGTCCGCCCTGACTACCAAAATACAATCGGTCGGAAAACACGGCCGGTTTGCCCTGGATATCTCCTTCAGCATTGAAGAACCAGACCAATTCACCATTGGTGCCGTTTCCTTCAGTGGTCAGGCAGAGCATCTGGCTCCCCATAGTGCCAAGGTACACACGGTCGTTATATATAGTTGGTGAACTGAGCACCTGGTCTGAAGTGTTAAAGGACCATTTAATCGTTGGGTCATCCGGCCCATTTCCATTTTCATCAATACAATACAGATATTGGTTCTGAGCTCCAATAAAGATCAGATTGTTCTGTACCGCGGGTGAGCATTCACGCATATAAGAACTCAAATTGATCGACCATATGGGGCTGCCATCCTGACCATCGACACAATAAACCAAGCCATCATCGGCACCAAAGTAAACCCTGCCACTAGGTGTTACGGCCGGAGATGACCTTATGTCGCCCCCTGTTTCAAAATCCCAAAGGATATCGCCAACATCAGGCATATCGCTATTTAAGTTGGCTCCGGAATTCTCAAGGTCGCCCCGGAACATCGGCCATTGATCCTGTGCATAGAGATGTGCTGAAAAGAAAATCAGGAAAGTGCAAATAAATAAAGAAATCATTCCCCGACATTTCATAGTTTCCTCCTAAGCCCAAATATCTTCAAGGAATAAACATATCCCACTTCGAATTAACAGATAATTATAAAGTTGTTTTAAATAACTGCTGGAACAATTTGTAAGGGCTCATCCAGCCAGAAAGGAGCTATGTCAAAGAAGTAAAGTTGGATCGCTACCCCTGTGTTTATAACAAAATAGCAAACCGCCTTGAATCTGTCAAGCGTTGTGTGACATATGAAATCAGTACTGTGAGTCTCAAAGTGTCTAAGACTATACTAAGATTGAGACTAGGCTAAAGGTATTTATAAATTTCTGATCACTCTTTATCTTCATTCTTAGTAGTATCAATTTCAAAAAATACCAGGCAAGCATCCCGGAGCTGTCTGGCCGTGAAAATTGTATCAACCTGAATGACCTTATCGCCGTGCCGCAGAATATATCCGCAGTAGGGAACAGTATCAACTGTCTCGGTATCAATGGCGTTTTGATAAAGAAACAAATCGATTTTAGACACGCTGGCGTACAGGTCGGCGACCTTCCCGACATCTTCACAATCATCAAGGATATATATTTTTTTCGTTTCACTGCATCCGGTGGCAATTAAGATAGTAGCTACAAGTAAAAACAAAGCTAGCAGGAAATGATTTATTTTCATAAAATGTCTCGATTTCGTTTTTAACAGTTTCATTGCCAAATAATATACACAATCAGACGGTTTAGGGTATGGATTATTGCAATAATAGGCGGCCTCTCATATAAGGTTCTGTGTTTTGTTAAACATCTTTCTGTTCCACATGGTTCACCGCCTATCATTTCCTGTACCGCTGGGTACAAAAACAGCCAGCGAGAATTCACCCTGTTGGCGTAAGTGCCTACCGGGTATTACCTTCTAAATATATAGCCATCCGGCATAGAGTTTGAGACGGTATTGGTATGTATTGATTAAAACAATCCCTATTGATGGAGAAATTGAAAATGAAAAAGACAATGGTTATCTTTGGATTGCTGGCTGTGCTTGGATTTGTAATCAGCGGATGTTCCTCATCTGTCGATCCGGTCGAAACCGGCACTACTCTTGAAGACTTCGGATCTTTTAAGCCGACCGATGAATCTCCGAATTTCGACGATGCCGATATTGCTGAACTTACGACCGAAGCCGAAGAGGTCGAAGTCGCCGATCCGGCCGCTTTATCCCCGATTGTCACTGCCGTTGAGAATGCTGATGTACCGGAAATCTATACTATGCGAGTCGTTTGGGGCAATCTTGAACGTGACAGCGGCGTAACCGATCTGACCGATTGGTCAGGAACGCTTACATTAAGCCGAGGCGCGGTTATCGTAAAGCGCACTATTCGTTTTGAGCCGGGCCAGGATTACCTGCTTCCACGCTATGACAGCCTCGGCATAATTCATCCCGAAGTACTCAACTATGTGTCAAAAACCTCATGGCATTTCGATGGCCTCCGGTTGAACCTGTATATCCCGCCTTCTGTTACTGACGAAGTCGTAACTCTCACTTACGAATCCGAAAACCTATCCATGACCTTTAACATTGATGAACTCGAAGATCTCGATACACTTATCAGCATCGGTTTTGGAAACGCTATTTCATTCCAGTCGATTAGCTACGATCCGACTGTAAGTACCCGCGGTTCACTGGCCGGACGCTGGGGTCGAGACGATGAAGGTAATGGTATTTTCTATGGTAAATGGATTGGCGCCCATGGCAACTTGATGGGAACTCTGAAAGGTGAATGGGGCACCGATGAAGAGGGAAATCAGGTCTTTGCAGGAAAATACATTGATATTAACGGTCAATTTGAAGGTCTTATCAAAGGTGTCTGGGCCATTCGTGGAGTTGGTCACAATGCTGCCGGACATTTCAAGGGAAGAATATACAACTCAGAGCTCGAACCGATTGGTATGCTGAAGGGACACTTCAAACGAGGCAATAACTGCAAGAGCGGATACTTCGCCGGTCGCTGGTGCGTCGGTTGTCCAAATTTCAGCACTGACGAAACTTTATAAACCTCCTCGACTCTCAGGTTACCCCCTAGTTAAGAGAGCGAGAAAGCCGGCCGGTTGTAAAACCGACCGGCTTCTTTATTGATTTTTTTTGGATTATAGCCCGCCGAGATTTCTCATCAAGGTATCAACCCCAAGAAAGGCTGAATCATAAACGAACACATTTTCATATGCCTCAAGAGCTCCGGCCGTATCCCCTTTTAGTGCAAGAACATTCCCCAACCCAAACCAACCCGGTAAAAAATCAGGGAATAGAACTGTCAACTGACCAAATTTATCCTCAGCCAACGTCACTTTATTAATGACAGCATAATATGTAGCCAGATTAGCCAGGACTTCGACCTGATTCGGTTGGTTACGATCAAGGTGCTCAAGAACCAAGATAGCGCTATCTGATTTTCCAATTGACATTAATCCGGTCGCCAGAGTAAAAAGTACCCGTGAGTTCTCAGGATCATACTCCAGAATATCGCGGCATACGGCCACAGCCAATCCCGGATTTTCATTTTTTAAGTTTAATTCAGCTATATCGGGAAGATACCTGGCTCGATTTTTCTCTTTGTAACCAAGTTGACTAAGCGCCCAAAGCTGCTGACTATAGTCCTCAAGCACTCCCCCGACTTTATAGAGGAGCCGATATCCATCGCTATCATCTGAGTATAAGGCGCAATATTTTTTGGCGTAGACAAGTGAGCTGTCATACATTTCCAGGCCAAAGTAAGCTTTCGCGCCATTGAACAATACAATCGGGTCGGTCGGTCTGATCTTTTTTAAGACCTCAAAGTGCCCAAGAGCTTTATCAAATTCACCCTTCTCAGTGAATTCACGGAGTTCAAACATTCTCTTTTCCGGCGTCATCTCACTTCCGCAGGCAGAAATGATAAATAACGAAATAACTATAAATATAAATCGATAAATTTTCATATCGAAAATATACAAAAAAGTAATAAATGAGCAAGAAGCTAAATCACAAAAATCGCGGTTAGCGTATTGTCTGTTGCTCTAATGATAAATCTTTTGTAGATTCGCAAGTATGATAGATTTAAGCAAATACAACCGGGCGGCTCAAATCCTGGCTCTGCGCCTGACCGGACAAGTCGGTCCCAGGACTTTCGCCGGCCTGATGACTCATTTTAAAACAATTGATAATATTCTTCTCGCCGAAGAACATGAACTGCTTGAGATTGACGGCATCGGAGAAAAACGCTCCGAAGGAATCGGAAAAGCGGGTGAGCTTCTCGATAAAGCTCAGCAGATAATTGATAACCTTGATGCCTATGACGCCAAGGTTTCAGATTTTATGGATAACGATTTCCCGGATATCTTACAGGAATTAAACAATCCACCTCCCCTGATTTATTATAAGGGAAAACTGCCGACTCAGGATGAGAAACGGGTCGCCATAATTGGATCGCAAAACGTTTCCGCCGAAGGTATCGGCGACGCGGTAGGACTGGCGGAAAAACTCGCCAAAGCAGGCATATCAATTGTCAGCGGATTAGCCCGCGGTATCGACACGGCCGGTCATGTCGGCGCTCTCAAGGCGGACGGCAAAACTTACGGGATTCTCCCCTGCGGGATTGATATCGTTCATCCCTCAGAAAACGATGGTATCGCTAAAGAAATCACAGAAACAGGCAGCATCATCAGCGAATATATACCGGGCACGCCAGTCTCTCCCGGACGCCTTTTGAGCCGTAATCGATTAATTGCAGGATTATCCCAGGCTGTCATTATTGGTGAAGTTTCGGATGAGTCAGTGGGTACTCTCGACGCGGCCTTGTGCTGTCATCAATTAGGAAAACTGCTTTTCGTGATAATCGGAGAACACAATCCGCATTACGAAAAACTGTTAGAGTTCGGAGCGATTCCACTGACCAATATCAATGAATATGAAATGATTCTTAAAGCGTTGGTATAAATTCAAGTATGTCTGAAAATATTACTGATAGTTTCATTACGCTGGCCTCTGAAGCCGAAAATGAGATTAAGATAAAAGCCTCACGCTTTATCGGCATGGGGTTTCCTATTTCTGATGTAGCCGAAGCAAAAACGATTTTGGCGGATATCAGAAAAAAACATTATACGGCCAATCATCATTGTTATGCCTATACCGCCGGAATTGAAAACGAGCAGTTCAAATACTCCGATGACGGCGAACCAAACGGAACGGCTGGAATACCTATTTACCGGGTGATAACCGGACGTAATATCAAGAATATTCTGGCGGTGGTCGTAAGATATTTTGGAGGTACCAAATTAGGCACGGGCGGTCTGACCCGGGCCTATTCGCAGGCGACAATGGATATGCTTGAACAGGCTTCTCTGGTGGAACGATTGATATGCGACCGGTTGAGTTTTTCTCTTCCGTTTTCATTGTATGACCGTCTGATGCGAATTATAAACACTGATAAGTTTGAAATCATCAACCAGGAATTCGCTGATGATGTTTCCGTTGTTCTGGAAATAAGAAAATCGAAAACAAACAAGTTTATCGAACAGATGACCGAATTGACCGGAGGTAAAATCATCATTGAAAAAGAAAGTTGATTTACTTGGGTTCGGTATCGCACCGGTTGATTTTTTCGTTTCTATGGATAAACACCCCTCGGCCGGACTTAAAATAGACGGCGTTCCCGGCAGCGCTCTGGTGGCTGGAGGCGGTCCGGTACCGACTGCTTGCTGTACTTTTGCCAAATTCGGCAGATGCGCCTCGCTTATTGCTCCCTTGGGAGATGACCGCTGGGGAAAATTCGCCCTTGAGGAACTCGACAGTTTCGGAGTCGAACACCCCCATTGTATCATCCGAAAAAACTGCCGTACGGCGCTGGCCTTTGCCTGGATAGAAATCAAAACCGGTGACCGCACTATTGTTTTGGATATGGATAAAAAACTATTTATTCGTCCCGGAGATATTAAAACCAATTTACTTCCGATACCAAAACTGATTCATCTCGATGGCCGCCATGTCGATGCCTGTATTAAGCTGGCTAAATGGGGTCAGTCGGTCGGCGCCAAAATTATGCTCGATGTGGGATCGGTGCGTAACCGGGTTGATGACCTGTTTCCTCACATTGATTTTTTAATTTGTGCCGATCAGTTCGCATACCATCATTGGAAAACCAAATCTCTCAAGAAAGCAGTTCGCGAGTTTAAACGACTCGGCATTCCCGAAGTAATCGTTACCTCCGGTATCAAAGGCTCGTTTGGTATTGATGCCGAAGGAGTCACGAATTTCCAGAAAGCGTATAAAGTACCGGTGGTGGATGTCACCGGAGCCGGAGATGTTTATCACGGTTCGCACCTATTTGGAATTTTTAAAGGCTGGGATATCGCCCGCCGGATGAAATTCGCCGCCGCCGCGGCCGCTTTGAAATGTAAAAAACCGGGTGCGCGGATGGGGATACCATCGTACCGAAAAGCGGTATCGTTCATGAACAGTCACGGAAAGTTTTATGCTTGAGCAGTTAATCAGTTTTGACACGGCGCTGTTTTATTTCTTAAACAGTACCATCGCCAATCCGGTGACTGATTTTATAATGCCGATTGTCACAAATGATATGGTTCTACGCATCATCTACGGCACGGCGATGATCTTACTGTTAGCATTTGGTAAAAAGAGATTCATCTATACGGTTTTGTTTTCGATAATTGTCGTTGCCCTCTGCGATCAAGCTTCCAGCGCATTTTTGAAACCGCTCATCGGTCGTCTGCGCCCCTGTAAAACACTTGAGAATATAAATCTTTTAGTCAACTGCGGAGCGGGGAAATCTTTTCCTTCATCTCATGCTGCCAATGTCTTCGGTCAGGCGATGTTTTTTGGTTTGCTGTTTCGTAAGTACCGCTGGTATCTGTTTTCTTTTGCGTTTATAGTAGGAATCTCCCGGATATTCGTAGGTGTTCATTATCCTCTGGATGTGCTTGGCGGGATGATTCTGGGATGCCTTATTGGAGCGGTAGTCGCCTATATCTTCTTATTACTCCATCGCAAAAACAAACTCATTCCGATACCGTTTATAGACAGGAAGAATTGCCCCCCTTTCTCAGACATTGCCTGCTGAAGGTTCAGTTCCCCGTAGGTCAGGTTCCCTTAGGAACCTGACATTCATGCGAAGCATGATAAGAACATGCTAAAACCGCACGCTATAGTGCCAACGCAGTGGGTGAACCTTCCCTACTTGCTGTGAATCGGTTACTTGGGGAGGTGGACCTGGTGCGGGTTTAGGACCTGCTTTATGGGCAATCAGAACAGGGTGATGCACCTTCCTTGAATATATAATTCACTAAATAAATGATGTCACCGATATTGTACTTATCATCACAATTCACATCAGCCGATTCGAGAATTACTGGAGCAGGTCCGCCCTTTAGAACATACTCTACGAGGTAGACGAGATCACCAATATTGGTCCTATTATCGTTATTGACATCACCACAGCTCATGTCTTTCGTCCATCGAGCCAGGAACGCCGACACTTCACCTCCCGCAATTCCAAACCATCCACCCGCTACCAAATCACCATTATAAACCGTTAACGCCTTAACTTCAGGCCAATAATTTTCCTGAGTAGAGAGAGGAGATCCAATCCCTGAACCGAGATTCGTCCAAGTACTACCGTTCCAAGACGCTATTCTATTCGCATCAATACCTCCGGCCTTAAATATATCTCCAGCTGCTATTAGGTGATTGTCATATACGGTCAGTGATCTCACACCAAACAAATAATCAGCGACACCTTTGCCCAACGGTTTCCATTCTGTTCCATTCCACTCCGCTACATTGACAGAACCTTGACCTTCACCAACCTTAAAATGGCCACCGGCAATCAACTTATCATTATAAAGAGTGAATGAATAAACCAGCATTTGATTGTTATGGGTCATCCAAAGACCTGTTTTCATGGGTGTCCAATTATAACCGTCCCACGCAACTAATCCATTAGTTTTAGCAGAATCTGCTACACTGAATATCCCCCCTGCTATTAATTTACCATCAAATTCAGTCAGGGTCCTGACGCTAAAACTTGCTGATCCATCACCCAATTTATACCAATCACTTCCATCCCATGCGGCGATATTCTTGGCATCAGTATCCCCGGCAGAATGGAATCCACCTCCTGCAATAAGTAATTTATTATACTTAGATAAGCTAAAAACACCGGCGTATCTATTATCGGGTAATTCCATTCCCCTTCCAAGTGCTTTCCATTCTGTTCCATTCCAAGATGCTATTTTATTGGCAACTTTATCACCAGCCATCGTAAAGTTACCCCCTACTACTAATTCCCCTTCATACGTACAGAGACTTCGCACACCATAATTTACGCCCGCGCCTAAAGGAAACCAATGTTCACCATTCCAGCCTGCAATATAGTTTGCCTGAACCCCACCTATCGATTTAAACCAGCCACCTGCTATTAGATTCCCATTATAAACTGTCAATGCATTTACAAAATTATTAGTCCCGTTTCCAAGAGAGGACCATGATGCACCGTCCCACAAGGATATGCAAAACGCGGGTGCTGAACCAGCAGATGAATACACTCCCCCGACAGCTAAACTACCATTATATTCTGACAAGGCGAAGACATATCCATATATTCCAGTTTCGAGATTGTTCCAATTCTCTCCATCCCATGATGTAATAAAGTTACACTCTTCGCCCTGAATTGTATTAAAGTACCCACCGGCAAAAAGCTCATCATTAAACGAATATAAAGCCCTTACATCAAGGTTTGTCCCGGATGCAATTTCAGTCCATTCTATACCATCCCACAGCATAATATGGAAAGCTTGAGCACTACGGTATGCAGCGGCAAGCTGACCTTTATGAACACATACAGTGCGGACGAGTCCATCTAATCCTTCTCCAATAGCCGACCATTCATCACCGTCCCATGACACAATGCCCTTTGCGGGCACTTCTCCGGTTAGTGTAAATCCACCTGATAGAATAAGATTATCTTCGAAAACCGTTAGGCTTTGGACATCATAAGCCGTTATCCCGCTTGGTGATGTCCATACACTCCCATCCCATATTGCTAAGCTTTTTTCATCATATCCGCTGTACCCTGGATATTCGCGTCCGGCGATAAGTTTGTCATTGAATACTATTAATTCGGTAGTCTCACCATAAATTGAATCTAAAGCTATCCAGTTTTCACCGTCCCATTTGGCAACAGAGTGAGTAACCCACCCCTGTGGACCAATAAACACTCCACCAGCAATAAGCTCATCATTGTACACTGTCAGGGTATAGACAATACCTGAAAACCCCTCGCCTATTCTATTCCATTTTTGGCCGTCCCAAGAAGCTACATGATTGGCAATCGTACTGCCAGCTGCGGTGAAGTTTCCGCCTATCACTAATTGGTCATTATAAGTTGCTATTGCATAGACTTCCCCATTTACTCCCGTGATTGATGAAGATATACTATTTTCCCAGTAGATATCGTCAGGGTGATCTGAATTGAATTGCAGTTGGAGATTCTCAACACTTTTTAAATCTATTGAACCTTCATGTCCCGAAAGTCTGAGTTTTTCGAGATCAAGAGTATTTTCTGCAGTCATATAATTTTGAATTTCCGCTGGTATGTCATGAGTATTGGTTTGCGATTGAGCATTGATAATAGTAACTAAGCAGTATATACAAATGATAATTAAAAAAGACAATCTTTGTACCACAGCATCTCTCCCCGAGTATGTGGGCGACAGGCTATAGTCCTGTTCAGCAGGACGTCCTCGTCTGCCCCAATAAACACTTTCACTACCAATTTACTACTAATTCAGGATAGATCAATATAATAAACAGCATTAAAGAAGGAAATTCATATGAATATAACCACTGTAGCAAAACAAAATCTGTCACCCACATTGTCAATTTTTCCTGTAACAAGCAGGGAGCCAAATTCTTCATAATTATTTGTGGCATATGCAATTCTGTCGATTTACTCGAAAAACACCTGATAAAAACATACGTTAATATGAAAAACGAACCCATTTGGAAAACGCCATGGTACTCGTCGAAGACAAGTAAAGCCAATCCCTCGCAAGTCAAAAGAATAGATAAGATTACAAGAGATTTTATTTTAGGACAGATTCCTTCAACACACCCCGGCCTGTCGGCCACCCCTCTCATAGAGGGGATTTTATCATTGGCTTTAGCGGCTAAGAATTAACTATCTGAGTTTTTTGTAGGAAAATGCGAAGGACTCGTCACTGACAAGTGCAAGGTGCTCGCCACAGGCGAGTGAGCCCATTTTGGAAAGAATGATGCCAACCTACGGTTGGCAATGTCAGGAGCGCAGGCTATAGTGCCCACGCAGTGGGTAGCTCCTGACCTACCTTATATTTGCCTCGATGTTACCGTTGACCGTCAGGGATTGATTTTTAGTGTTGCGGTACTTGCCGGTGATTGAACCAAACAGCTTCTCACCTTTTAAGGAATCAATCACTACCTCACCGGACTGGCAAGTAAACAGGCCTTCACCGGTTTGATAATTGAGACTTCCGATAATTTCACAGATAGCCTTATGAGTTGTGTTATATTTGCCCTCAGCAATAGAAATCGGAAGAGTGACAAAGAACCGGGCGCTTTTTGCTGTCGGCAGCTCAGCAAATGTTTCACCGCTTACAGTCGATTTGGTTGAACGACCTTCAATAAATAGCACAATACTGTCACCGGGAATTAGCTGGAATTTTCCACGTGTGAGCTCAATCGACTTACCCATTTCATAGAATGAATTAACCGTTTTGTATTTGATGGCGGTATTCTCGTGGACTTCCTCGGCGATAGTGAAATATGATTTACTGCATGAGATCAGACTCAACAGTAACAGCCCCAGCGTGACAATAATAAGAAAACGTTTCAGCATAGTTAGACCTGCATTCCATAGACGCGGTATTTTTTGTAAAGAGTTCCACCCATCAACTCAGCTTGGCGAACCATGGCGAAATTGTCTTCAAGGATCCAGCTCATTTCGCCCCATTTATAACCTTTTTTGGTGCCGACATCATAGGTTTCGATATAGAAAATATTGTCAATCCCGCGCTTTTGGTATTCGGGAATAAGACCAAGCGTGACAATCCGGATAGAATCGACTTTATTTTTTACTTTTGTGTGCCACAGGAGTTTCATTAATCCGGTCGGAAACAAGCGTCCTTTTATTTTTATCAGAGCTTGATTGATATTCGGCAGAGAGAGGCTGAAGCCGACCGGTTTACCCTGAACTTCTGCGATAAAGACAATATCCGGATCGACAATCTGTTTCATATCTATTGCAGCATGACGAAACTCATCCAGCGACATCGGGACAAAGCCCCAGTTTTTCGCCCACGCCTTATTATAGACTTCGACAATGCGATCGATTTCACCATCGTAGTCTTTCATATTGAGCGTACGCACGGTGATACCGGCTCGCTCCCGTAGTCGGTCAGCGAGTTTCCGCATCCGGGGATCAAAATTAGAACCTACCGCAATTTTGAAGGCAACTAAATCCTTGGCTTTGCGAAAACCAAACTTTTCGGTAAAATCATTATAGTACGGCTTGTTGTACGGCATCATAATCACCGGCGGAGAATCATAGCCTTCAATGAGCATACCAACTTCATGATTGGTGGAGAAGTTAACCGGGCCGAGTATTTTATCCATGCCTTCTTTCTTGAGTGTAATCAAGGCAATCTTGAAGAGCAGTTCTGCTACTTCGTAATCCTCAATACAGTCAAAAAAGCTGAAGAACCCGGTTTTTTCCTCGTGAAACTCATTATGATTAAAATTTACACAAGTCGCAATGCGGCCGACAAATTTACCTTCTCTGCGAGCCAAAAACAGACGAGTTTTGGCGGCCCGGTAAAACGGATTTTTCTTTTTATTGAAAAACTCCTGCCGCTCAGAAATCAACGGCGCAACCCAGTTCAGCTCGTCCCTGTAAATTATAAACGGGATTTTGATAAACGTGTTGAGGTCAGAGCTATTCTCGACTTCAAGAATATCTATATTATTTTTGCTTGTAATAGTATCCAAAATTTACAATACACCATACTTCTTCCCAAGGCGGGCAAATGTATCCAGGACCTTGTCTAATTGTTCATCAGTATGCGTGGCCGTATAACTGGTTCGAATCAATGACATTTTCGGCGCAACTGCGGGAGGTACAACCGCATTGGCAAAGATTCCCTCATCTGATAAATCTTTCCAGAGCTTGAAGCAAGTCAAATCGTCGCCAATCATTACCGGAACAACCGGAGTTTGTGTTTCACCGATGTCATACCCGAGATCACGCAAACCCTTATGCATTCTATTAGTATTTTTCCAGAGCTGTTCGCGCCGTTCCGGCTCGGATTGAATAATTTCGAGCGCCTTGATCGCCGCCGCCGCTGCTCCCGGAGGAATCGATGCTGAGAATATCAATTCCCGGGCAAAATGCTTGACGTAATGAATCGTATCTTCGTCGCCGACAATAAAACCGCCCAGCGATGCGAATGATTTGGAAAAAGTTCCCATCGTCAGACCAACTTTGTCGATGAGATTATAGTGTTCGGCAGTTCCCCGACCACCCTCGCCCAAAACACCGATAGAATGAGCGTCATCAACCAGAATCTGAGCGCCGTATTCCTCGGCAATCTCACACATAGCCGGTAAATTAGCGATATCGCCTTCCATCGAAAATACGCCGTCGGTGATAATAAATATCCCGCCTCTGAGGCCGTTAGTGCGGGCAATTTCCAAAACCCGTCTAAGATCATCCATATCATTATGAGCAAACTTCATGATCTTGCCATAGGATAAACGACAACCATCCATAATCGAGGCATGATTACTGCGGTCACACAGGATGATATCGTCCTTGCCTACCAGACAGGAGATAGTGCCCAAATTCGTTTGAAACCCAGTTGAAAAGACCAATGCCGATTCCCGTTTCATGAACTTGGCCAGTTTTTCTTCCAACTCGATATGTAAATCCAGGGTTCCATTGAGAAATCTTGAACCGGTACAACCCGAGCCGTATTTCAAGCTGGCCTCAGCAGCCGCTTCCTTGACCCTTAGGTCGCCAACTAATCCGAGATAATTATTCGACCCAATCATTATCATTTCCTGGCCGTTAACCACAACGATATCACCAACAGAGGATGAAATCGGTCTGAAATACGGATAGTAGCCGGCTGCCATAACTTCCTTAGCGGCGGTCCATTCACGACACTTTTGAAAAAGGTCGATGGCTTTTTGTCCCTGTTTTTTTGACTCTGGCTGCAAAGCACCTCTTTTTATTAAGAAGCTTTAAATTAACTTATACCTTTTAGGCTTGTCAAGGCAAATCAGTTCCCTTTTATAGCCGTTTTTATGGTTTTATCCGGCGAGACTGACTATTAACGCGTTATCAGGCAATACGCTAACAATTGGAAAAAGAAATAAAACCCAACCTATAGGACTATTTTTTTCTTGACAAAATTATATCATTTTCTATATTTCTATTGCAACGGAAAGTGTTGCAGTAGTGGATTCTTCCTAACATCGTCATCCCAGGCTGGTGCGCTCCAGTCTGGGATATTTTTTTGTGTACCAATAGTGCTAATTAACGAAATGTTTTCATTACTGTTGCAAATAAGTTAGAGGTTATTTTTTGGTCTCGCATTTTACAGTCAAAAAAATTCATCACTTGACAGTTTCATGTAATTGCCGTACATTTTTGGCCGTAATGCGGAGTATAAATGAATACACCTAATAAATTAACGTTATCAAGGATTATCCTTTCGCCCATTTTTATGGTGTTTTTCCTTATGGAAAACGTCTATTGCCGGGTATTATCTCTTATTATATTTATATTTGCCGCATTAACTGATTTGTGGGACGGTCATCTGGCCCGTAAATACGGTATTGTCACCAGTTTTGGAAAATTTATGGATCCGCTGGCGGATAAAATCCTGACCTCGACCGCCTTTGTTTCCTTTTTGGCTCTGGGCTATGTTAAAGCCTGGATGATTATGCTCATTATAATCAGGGAATTTTCGATTACCGGCCTGCGTTCGTTAGCCGCCTATCGCGGTGAAGTGATTTCGCCGACCATGTCAGCCAAACTTAAAACAGTTTTGCAGATGACTACCATAGCGGCAATTTTGCTCTATATAAATGCTAAGACAATTATGGAAGCGACCGGTTATACCGGAACATTTTTTGAGTCCACATTAGTAATTCAGATTTTTGACTGGATGATGCTGGTTACAACGGTTGTTACAGTCTTAACCGGCATTGATTACTTGATTAAGAACGCATCGATTATTAAGGCGGTTCTAAAATAAATGAAACAGCTTGTTAATGCTATCGCGACCGGGCTCTATACCGGGTATTTTCCTATTTTACCGGGGAGTTTCGGTACTATTCCAGCCTGGGTAATCGCCTGGTTCTGGTTAGGCAAGAATGATTACTATTTAGTCGCGGCGGCTATTATAACCACAATCATATCGGTCTGGTCAGCCAATAAAGCCGAAAAGTTCCTGGGACATGACGCCAAAAAAATAGTCATCGACGAATGGGCCGGAATGTTTATCACGTTGTTATTTCTCCCCTATCGTCTTGATGTCTATATCGCCGCATTTGTATTTTTCCGTTTTTATGACGTTGTAAAGCCATATCCTGCCGGACGCTGTGAAAAATTGCCCGGCGGCTGGGGTATAACCTTCGATGATGTATTTGCCGGTGTGTATGCTAATCTGACTTGCTGGCTGTGTATAATAGTACTGCAGAAACTGCATTGGCTTGGATTTTAATAATTAGTGGGCTTAGGTATGATTGCAGAAATCATTACTATCGGCGATGAGTTATTATACGGCTCCCGCATCGACACTAACTCGGCTTTTTTGGGTAATCGTCTCGATGGAGCCGGTATAGATGTCCGGTATATGACCTCAACCGGCGATAACATGGAATTTATGATAGAGGCCATTTCACTGGCTCTGCGTCGAGCCGATATCGTCATCACTACCGGAGGCTTGGGACCGACCGACGATGATATAACCAAGAACGCAATTTGCAAAGTATTCAAACGTAACCTTATCTTTCATGAAGATATATTAGAAAGACTTCAGCTTCGGTTCAGCGAGCGAGGTCTAAAAATGCCTGCAGTTAATCAAAACCAGGCGCTTTTACCTCAAGGAGCCAAGTTTTTACCAAATAAGACCGGGTCGGCCTTAGGAATAATAATTGAGGAACGGGGAAAAGTTTTCTGTTCCATGCCCGGAGTTCCTCATGAAATGCGAGCCATGACAGATGATGAGCTTATTCCCCGTTTGCAGTCAAAGCTCGGTAATAAAGTAATCCAGCGACATAAAATCCGAACAATAGGAATATCCGAAGCTGCGTTATCGGAAAAAATCCGTCCTGCTCTTAAATTTGCCGAAGGTGTGTCACTGGCTTACCTTCCTTCGTATCGAGGCGTAGATCTATGTATAAAAGGTGTCGGTACTATCACAGCCGAAGTGGAATCCGGAGTTGAGCTTTTAGTCAATGGTATTCGCCGTACAGCTTCTAAATATATATTTACCGAAGACGACCGAGAATTGGAAGAAGTGGTCGGTGAACTGCTATTGAAAAATGGGTTAACGTTGGCTGTCGCCGAATCCTGTACCGGAGGTATGCTGGGAAGTCGAATCACGAGAGCTTCGGGTTCTTCCGGGTATTTTGCCGGCGGTATTATCGCTTACTCCAATGAAGTAAAAACAAACAGCCTGGGCGTTCCTGTGGAGACAATCAATAGGTTCGGAGCCGTTTCAGCTGAAACGGCGAAAGCGATGGCAGCGGGCGTGATTAAGGTGACAGGAGCCGATGTCGGAATTTCCGTAACCGGGATAGCCGGCCCCACCGGCGGTACCGATGAGAAACCAGTAGGCACCATATTTCTTGGTTTAGCCACCACCAGAAGCTCAACTCACCGCAAACTAAGACTGGGTACTGATCGTGAGATCAATCGTGAGCGTTCTGTGTCGGCGGCATTGAATTTTATTCGTAAAGAATTATTAGGACTCGCCTGAGCCATTAGAATGTGATACCGCATCTATTTTTATTTTCGTATTATATTGAATACTAATAAGAATCCGGAGGCTCAACCGATTTTATGCTTAGACTGTTTATCGCATTACATTTCCCTGACAAAATAAAAGATGCTATAGGCAGGCTTATTTCGGGGGCACAAGGATATGCTAATGGCATAAAATGGATTGAGGCAAAAAATCTTCATTTGACTCTAAAATTCTTAGGCGACACTCAAGAGAAACAAGTGCCGGCAATAATCGGCGGAATACAAATAGCTTTGGCAAATGCAAAAGCATTTGAGGTTACTGTCGAAGGGTGCGGCGGTTTTCCCAGCCTAAGAAATCCCAGGGTTATCTGGACCGGTATTTCGGATGGGGACCAAATATCACAATTAGCCCAAAGTATTAACCACGAGTTGTCCGGGATCGGGATTGAAAAAGACAAAAAGAAGTTTTCTCCGCATATTACTCTGGGGCGAGTAAAAAAGCCGGGAGATATGTCTGGTTTAATGTCTTATTTGGATAACTTGAATTTTACACTTGAACCGGTTATATTGAATCGGATAGCATTAGTAAAATCGACATTAACTTCCCGCGGTCCGATTTATGAAAACGTTGAAAATTTTAAACTATTCTAAACATATAGGGTGAGAATATGCCAATTCAACAACCAGACAAGAAAAAGGCACTTGAAGCTGCCGTAAGTCATATTGAGAAACAATTCGGTAAAGGCTCGATAATGAAGCTTGGTTCCGATGAGGTGGCCACCGGATTTGAGATTATCCCCACCGGTTCACTTGGGCTTGATATCGCCCTGGGCATCTGCGGTTATCCCCGGGGACGCGTCGTTGAGATATACGGTCCGGAATCATCCGGTAAGACAACCCTGGCTTTACATGCTATAGCCGAAGCTCAGAAAGCGGGCGGGACAGCCGCCTTTATTGACGCTGAACATGCCGTTGACCCAAATTATTCCCGAGCGCTCGGAGTTGATCTTGATAATCTCCTTATCTCTCAGCCGGATACCGGCGAACAGGCTCTGGAAATAGTAGAAACTTTAGTCCGTTCCGGCGCGATAGATATAATCGTTGTCGATTCAGTAGCGGCTCTGGTACCTCGCGCTGAGATTGAAGGTGAGATGGGAGATTCCCATATGGGTCTGCAGGCTCGGTTAATGTCACAGGCTCTGCGCAAACTGACCGGGGTAATATCCAAATCCAACTGTGTACTTATTTTTATTAATCAGATTCGGATGAAAATCGGTGTTATGTTCGGCAACCCAGAAACAACTACCGGTGGACGGGCTTTGAAATTCTACTCATCGGTTCGACTTGATATTCGTAAAATTGCCACAATCAAGGATGGCGATCAAGTTGTCGGCAACCGGACTAGAGTACGCGTAGTTAAGAATAAGGTCGCTGCGCCATTCCGCGAAGCAGAGTTCGATATAACTTTCGGTTTAGGTATATCCCGTATCGGTGAGCTTCTCGATATCGGTGTTAATGAAGAGATCGTCAATAAATCCGGTTCATGGTTCTCCTATGGTTCGGATAGACTGGGGCAAGGCCGCGAGCGGGTTAAGCAATTCCTGAAAGAAAACCCGGATCTCATGGAAAAAATTGAAACCGACATTCGAGTTAAACTGGGTTTAATCGAAGCACCCGCCGAAAAGAAAGCGACTGAAGAAGTTACGTCTTAGAATCAGATGTTTTTTTACAATGACCGCCATTTCATTCGGAATGGCGGTTTCCTTACACATATTAACACTATTCAGAAAACTCAATATTTGTCCGATAACATAGAAACAGAGACAAAATATTGAGGGATCCAAATGGGTATAAATATTGATGATCTTGTCGTAGAGTATTTTGAAGATACTCATATTATTCATATTACGACAAAAAATAAGCTTGTCGGCAAAAGCAAAGAAGAGTGTTTTGATATCCTATATGCCTTCAAAGATCTGGTACTCGAGAAGCTGGGTGAGAAAAAGGGATACATAATCGCCGATTACAATAAAATCATTATTCAGTTGGAAAACATCGACGAATACGCCGAAGAACTCTATGCTATGCTGTCGAAATCTATTTATCGAGGCGGGTATGCCCGTTACGGACATAGTATTACCCGTATTACAGCAATGAGAATAAGCGACCATATGTCTGATGAATCGCCGCCCTTGTTCCATTCTAAGAAGGAAGCATTTGATTATATCTATACTATAATTGAGAGAAATTCCTTGGAAATGAAGTCATAAGTAAGACAGGAATGAATGAGCTCTTATACTCATTATTTTTATTTACTTTAAGATTGAATCAAAGATGTCATAGCTTTAAAACTTGATTTTAGAATTTGATACACATCCCAAATAGCTCATTTAACTGCCAGTGAAAAAGTTTTTATAGAAACTCAAAATGATGCAACCCTTTTTTACAAATGGATTTGTTCCGAATTGGACAAGTATAGTAAAAAGCCGTTGTATTTTATCACAGATTTGGCAAAAATCAGAGTCGATCCTATTTTGGCTGAATTTTGTGTCGAAGAATCGCGCGGAATAGCGGAAAAATACTTCTACCCTGATGGGATTGCGAGATATGGATTTGAATTAAGCCGGGTCGCATTACTGCGTGGATATCGAGAATTTCTTCACACCAATCCTAATTTATTCAGTACCCGCCAAGAAGCGTTTGCCTATATCTAAGGATTAATGCGCGAGCAAAGTAAAACCGAGAATGAATCTTCCAAAATAGTCACTTGAACATTATCCTTCTAAAACCTCATAAGTACTCTATATTCATTAAGTTATCTAAAGAATCTCCGATAATAACATTATTACTATTTGTTTTAAATCTTGAGGTTATGACAAATGTGTGACCAAGCATCGGCCGATTTTACTTTTGATCGTCATACTAAGATTATACATATATCTTACCAGAATGACTTCCATATCTCTAATGACTCGGAATTACGCCAATATTTTAGTCACGTCACTGAATATTTGGACACTATCAAACAATATGGCGAGCTTCATATTGTTGTAGATATTTCAAATTTTATTATAGAGCCTGATTTGGCCGGCACCTACGCTGAATTAGTTGATATTTTGACAAAAAAATACCTGCACAAAGATGGGATTGCCCGATACGGTTATCAGATTACCAGAATTACTCTGAAGCGCGCTTATGAAGAACATCTTGAGAGGAACCCGAATATTTTCCGGACAAAAAGCGAAGCCTATAAGTACATTGCATCTATAAGCACGACAGAGACAAATCAAGATTGGATTGAAACAACTTCATCTTTGATGGCCCGGCCTTTTTAGTAAATTGCTATTTTAATACCTACACAAAACTATTAACGAAATTCATTTATTTCACGGTTTAAATTTTCAACGATGCGGCGGGAAGCGGCGGCATAATCTTCTTTATCCGAGGCGTATAGTACCGAGCGTGAGACATTGATAATAGCCGGTCTTGAAAAGCTCGCGGTTCCGCCCATGACCGACTTCTCCAAATCGCCTCCCTGAGCGCCAACACCTGGAATTAACAATGGCATTCCATCTGCGACACCTCGAATTTCCGCCAATTGCTCGGGGTAAGTGGCTCCTACCACTAAACCGCAATTATTATCTTTATTCCACGAATTGGTTTTTTCAGCAACATGTTTATAGAGCGGATCGCCGTCAATTTCCAGGCGCTGAAAATCACGGGCGCCGGCATTGGAGGTCAGGCAGAGGACGAAGACACCATTATCTTTATATTTTAAAAAAGGTTTAATGGAATCGTACCCCATATACGGATTAACGGTGACCCAGTCAGCATTATAAATCTCGTAACACGTTTTGGCATAAAAATCTCCGGTATTCCCAATATCACCACGTTTACCGTCAAGAATCAGGGTCGTATCATCAGGTATCCGGCTGGTGATTAGCTTTAGCAAAGATAGGCCTTCAGGACCGAGAGCTTCGTAAAATGCCATATTTGGTTTATAGGCGGCGACAATATCCGATGTGGCTTCAACAATATCAAGGACAAAACGGCACAGTCCTTTGATACTATCCTCACAACCCTGCGGCAGCTTCTTCGGGTCAATATCCAGTCCAACACAAAGCATTGATTTTTTCTTTGAAATATTATCAGTAAGTTTTTTTAACGCACTCATATTACAACCGGACCTTTCCGATGAGGTCATACAATGAAGATATTTTCTGGTTTTTCATATACCCGGAGATACCTTTTATAATTTTCATACTTGCATCAGGATCAATGAAATTCGCGGTTCCCACCTGAAGTCCCCTCGCCCCGACAAGATGGTATTCCACAGCATCTCTCCAATTGGAAATACCACCGATACCGATAATTGGAATGTCAACGGCTCGAAAAACCTTATGAACCATCGCGATGGCAACCGGTTTTATCGCCGGTCCGGATAGTCCCCCGGTGATATTGGTCAATCCCGGTTTCCAAGTCTCAATATCGACCGCCATACCAACCAGCGTATTTATCATTGAAACAGCCACAGCCCCGCCGTCTTTGGCGGCTTGAGCCATGGATACGATTGAGGTCACATTGGGAGATAGTTTCACTATTATCGGTTTGGTAGTAACTTCGCGAACAGCCGTAATTAATTTGATCATTGATTCCGGGTCAGTACCAAATTCCATTCCGCCTTTATCAACATTGGGGCAGGACACATTCAGCTCAATCATAGCGAACCCGCCGGCTTTTTCCAAGAGACGGCAAACTTCTACATACTCTGCCATAGTGGACCCGGCAACGTTGACAATAATGACGGTCTTCAGCTTTTTCAAGAACGGAATTTTCTCATCGATAAAACGTTCAATGCCCACATTGGCCAAACCGATGGCATTGAGCATTCCTGCCGATGTCTCATAGGTACGAGGTGAAGGATGACCGGGCCTCTCTTTCAGCGTAATTGATTTGGTCACTATTCCGCCGAGAGTATCCAGGTCAATGATTTTCTCAAATTCCTCTCCGTACCCAAATGTACCCGAGGCTGTCATCACTGGATTTTTAAAGCTCACTCCGCCGATTTCGAACTGTAGATTCGGTTTCAAAGCTGCACCTCACCAATCTTAAATATCGGTCCATCATAGCAAACCCGGACATATTTAGAAGGGTCTGACATCTTAGGCTTTACACATCCCAAACAGACTCCCACTCCGCACGGCATAGGCGCTTCAAGTGATATCTCGCCATTTATACTATATTTCATGGCCAGATTTTGCAGGGCGTTAAGCATTGGTTCCGGTCCGCATCCGTAGATAATCGTGTTTTTCAAATCTAAATTCGCTAACTGTTCCTGAATGGCAGCGGTAATCAACCCGTGGAAGCCAAATGAGCCGTCATCGGTGCTCGGATAAAACTTGGTTTTCATCTTTTTAATCGCTGTTTTTTCTATCAAATCATCTTTTGAGCGACCGCCATAGAAAAACAGTATCTTCTCAGCCGGATGTTTTTTCTCGATTAAATATCGGCTGAAATATAAAAGAGGAGGCAATCCAACACCGCCGGCCGCAAGGATTATTGTTTTACTTTTAGCCGGTCGGGAAAAATTATTTCCGAGCGGACCGATAATATCAAGGCTATCACCTTTTTTCAATGTTCTTAAAATCGAGGTGCCCTTTCCGACGATTTTATAGATTATATCAAGAGTACCGTCACTGGAATAGTCCGCTATAGAAAAAGCTCTCCGGAAAAAAGGATCCAGACTTTTGGAAACTTTCACATGGATAAATTGTCCCGGATATATTTTTCGAGGGGATTTAAACCCTTGAACGCTCAGCCGATAGTATAAACCAGCCTTATCCAAACGGCGGTTATAGGTAACTTCACATTGTTGCGGTATGGTTTTTCTCATTGTTTATACTTTGGGGGAATGGTGATTTGCTTTGTGTAATAAAACCATTGCTCATAAAGAATGGCCGGAATTCGTCCCGCATCGAATATAGTGTTTTTGATCGTTTCTATAATTCTCTGGTTTAATTCCGGAGATTCTGTTTCATTCATTAACAGAACCTCTATAACTTCACCCTTAAAATCTATTCTGATTTGAAAATAAAGTAAAGGTTCAATCCTATAAGCAACTGCTTCGAGTGGATATTCAAATCGTTGATTCTCAACGACAAAGTACTCGTTCGCCTTTTTTAAATCATTACCGTCTTCATCAGTAATAAATCTATTCTTCTTGGTCTCTTGAGAATCCTCGCTATCATAACCTTCTTCACCTGTCAACTCGTCTTCGCCTTCCTCGTACTCCTCTTCATCACTTGTTTCACCTGACTCCGGCTGGTCGCTTTTTTTCGGCTGAATTCTTCTGGGACGAATTTTGTATTCATCGGAAATATAATCCGTATATGGGCTCTCCGGAAATGAATCGACGAAGCTTGTGTACAGATCAATGAGTAGTGAATCACCGGGAGCAAAATACTTATCATAGGTCCAGAGCACTAGGTAACGGGCCTGAATGCTGTAGTCGGAAAAGGGGAAGCTGTCTATTACATATTGATAATAGTAACGCGCGGAATCAATCAACTCCAGTGCCGCGTAATATTCTTCATTTCGGGGTACAGTATCCAGCGGAATATCGGGATCGATCGCCAGTTCAGCCGTATCACCGGAATCAATAGCTATTTCAATCAGGGTGCCAAGAGAATCAATCGAAGCAAGAGTATCAGCAGTTTCTCCCATGAGCGAATCAATGTGAGCCAGTGAATCTTCGGGCGGCAGCGCAAATGCGTCGAGCATCTCCTCAGACAATCCGGGTGGAAGAGAATCAATGACAATTCCTTTGCCGACAGTATCGCTTGTGAGGCTATCCAGATCAGGCACATTTTTACCGCTGATTAAATCGGACAACCGGATTGAGCCGGAAGTAGTATCTTCAAACGACGGCGTATCTATTGCATCCTCATCACTCCGATCGATTCTGGTTTGGTGAGCATCAACCGAAGCCTGTGATGTATCATCGGACTTCATTATCCCCTCAGGATCTAATCCTGAGTTTTGGTTCATGATATCGCTTAAACTCATGTCTCCAATTGGTTGCGCCGCCCCGATTGGTAATACATCTGGAACGAAGACCGATTGAACCTCGACAAGGTCCGGAGGAAGCGTCGTATTTCCTGAAGTATCCGCTATTATAGTGCCATCCGTAGAGTCACTTGCCGTAGAGTCTATCGTAATAGTAGTGGTATCAATCGGCGCTTCAATTCTAAGCTCAAACGGAAAGTACCACTCCCTTTCAAGATTCTGATATCTCTCTAAAAAATCTTCGGCTTTCTTAAAGACCAGCGCAGCATATCCGGTATCAGCAACTGTTCCCGATAGGCCGAGAGTATTTAGAACTTGTTCGGCCTCATCATAATGAGCGTAATCTTTCAACACTTGTCTCATTAGACTATCACTAGCGCTTGTATCTGCATATTCATTCTTGTGGATATAGGCCATGGACATTAGAGCTTTGGGAGCAAACCCAGTTTGTTGGAATTTGTCAATAATCACTTGAAAGGCATGTAGGGCTGAATCGGGTTTATCCAGATCAAAATAAAACAATTCACCCAGTAAAAATTGGTTCTCACTGACTTCGTTCATCTGTTCTAAATCTAACTTTCCCGTTGAGTCGGCCTCAAGCTCTGTTTCACCCGAATGTGAATACTGTTCCAGCAGAGTCAATCGCGACGCGTGTTTGACCGCATCCGCATAAATAGATGATCGCCGCCTTTCATCACGAGCTTTCACGTAGTAAGCCAGAGCTTTAGTCAAGTCCTCAAAGTCATACTGATATATCAGAGCCAGCTCATAATACGCTATGGCCGCAGCTTCTGATCTTTCGTTTTCAACCGTCAGCTGCTCATAGGTACTAATGGCTGATTCAACATCACCTTCCCAATCATATCCTTCCGCCATTTTTAGCCGAATGGGCGCGAGGGAATCATAATAGAGCTCATTGTCAGCCAGTTTCTCCAGCCGCTCCAACCCCCCTTCGATATTAAACAAGAAATATTCGCATTCAACCATGCGAAACTCAATGGAGTAGGTTTGCAGAGTATCCGGGCTTTCTCCGAGAGCATTTTGATAGTTTTCTTTGGCACCCTTGTAATTGAACTTCTCAAAGTAGCCGTCAGCGATATAAGTATAAGCCCGGAGCTTCTCATGAGACTCACCAAGAGAATCAATGAGCGAAAGAAAGTACCGATTAGCAAGCTCGTAATTCTGGCTCTCAAAATAATACTCACCCAGAGAGCGGGCAGCCTCGGCCTTTTCTGATTTCTCCGATGCTTTATCAAAAATCTCCTCAAATAGAACTATTGCCTCGGTTTCTTTGCGCAGCTGTAGTTTTGATTTAGCCAACAATAACCGTGACCTCGATACAAATTCCGATTCGGGATAGTTGGCCAGTAACTCCTTGAACTTTCGAGCGGACTTGCTATAATCACCAAGATAATAATACGAAGCACCTATAATATACAATGCGTCATCAATCCAGCTTGAAGTAGGATGCCGTTCAAGAATCCGGGCTGACTTGGTAATAGCGTCTGAGTACTGCTTGGTTTCAGCGCCTCTGGCCTTATCCCGACCATCTTTCTTTCGTGATTTTTCGGCGGTGTTAAAGTTTTTTCGGATATTATGGAACGTATTGAAATAGATAGAGGTACAGGAACTGAATGACACCACCATGAGGATTATGATAAAAATCGGAAGGGTCTTTTTCGGCACAAACTACCTCATTTCCTGTATATAGCCATTGCTCAGTCCAACATTATAGAACATCTCAATGGTCTTGTCAAACTCGCCGGAAGTGATTTTCCGGTCAAATCCCTTGCTGTTCTTTGCTTTATAAGCAGGAAAGTATTGGCTCATCAAGCTGACATAAACATCTTTTGAAATCTCCTCAGCAAGGAATTTAAATATCTCTCCTGAGCCGGAGCAAAAACCCGGTAAAACCAGATGCCTGACCAAAATACCTCCTAATCCAATTCCGTCCGAGTTAAGTCTAAGATTCCCTACTTGTCGATACATTTCCCGGATCGCAGCTCGGTTTACTTCCTTATACCGCTTTGCCCCGGAACAGTTGCGGGCAATTTCATCATCTGAATAGCGCATATCCACCAGATAGATATCGACAATGCCCTCCAGCCGTTCAATTATCTCTTTTTTTTGAAAACCTGAGCTGTTGCAAACAATTGGGATTTCCATCCCGTCCCTGACCGCCAACCCAATAGCTTTGATTGCATGCCCAAAAAAGTGATCCGGTGTGACCAAATTTATATTGTGGGCACCCCGTTTTTCGAGAGCTAACATTTTTCGGGAAAGCTCTTCAATAGTCATATTAGAGCCAACTGACTGCTGGCTTATCGGAAAATTCTGGCAATAGAGACATGATAAACTGCACCCTGAAAAGAAAATCGTACCTGAGCCACGGATACCGCTTATCGGAGGTTCCTCACCAAAATGAAGATTACAGCTGGCAACCCGAACCATATCTCCGGCTTGACACTCCCCGGTCATACCTGCCGTTCGGTCAACGCCGCATTCCTGCGGGCAAAGATCGCAACTATCAAGATGGTTTAATAATTCATCACCAGTTTCAATTATATGCGAAGCATTTTTTTTCATCAGCTTGATATAATACTCTATAATCGCGTTATTATCAAGAGAGGTAAATATACGCATAAAAAAAACCCGGACAATGCCCGGGTTTTTGCGGTAGAAGCTCTTTAGAGCTTTATAATCTTGTCCCTGTTTTCAATGACCCGAGCGGTTGCGTTACGGGTATCGAAAATAAGATTGGCGTTTTCAACTATCCATTCGTAATTGAAATCCATATGGTCGGTAAGAATAATGACCATGTCCGATTTTTTCAACTTACCAGCAGTCAATTTAGTCGATTTCATTTCATGATTATCCCATTTTATTATCGGGACGTAGGGATCAGTATAACTAAGTTTGGCGCCAAGCCGGTCCAGTAACTTTAACACGTCAAGAGCCGGCGATTCTCGAATATCCTGAATGTTTTTCTTGTACGCCACTCCCAGAATATAGAGTTTGGCGTTTTTGACTGATTTACCGCGGTCGTTTAATAACAAGGTAATCCGCTCTATGACCCATTCGGGCATGTGTGAATTGATGTCTCCGGCCAGTTCAATGAACCGCGCGTAATAATTAAGTGTTTTTAGTTTCCACGACAGGTAATGGGGATCAATCGGGATGCAGTGTCCGCCGAGTCCCGGACCCGGATAAAAGGGCATGAAACCAAAAGGCTTGGTTGCAGCCGCATCTATAATTTCCCAAACGTCCATATCGAGACGGCGACACATGAGAGCAACTTCATTAACCAGGCCGATATTGACCGAACGGAATGTGTTTTCCAGAAGTTTAACCATTTCGGCGGCTCGAGTCGAGGATACCGGATAAATATTCGGGATCACTTGTTCATAGCAAATTTTGGCCATTTGAGTGCACTTATTGGTGATACCACCAACGACCCGAGGAGTATTCTTAGTCGAGTATTTGGCATTACCCGGGTCAACTCGCTCAGGAGAAAAAGCCAGATAGAAATCCTTGCCGGCTTTCAAACCACTCGCTTCGAGACGAGGCATTATAACCTCATCGGTTGTTCCCGGATAGGTTGTGGATTCCAGAACGACCAGCATGTCCTTATGCATATATTTGACGACCGAATCGCAGGCCGATAAAATATAGCTGATATCGGGGTCTTTGGTTTTCGACAAAGGAGTCGGCACGCAGATAAAAACACAATCAGCCTGACTAAGTATTTTATCATCCGTGGTAGCCTTTAGATATCCGGTCTTGACCAGCGGCGCGACTTGTGTGTCCGGAATATCATCAATATCAGACTTACCACTATTAATCAATTTGACTTTCTTGTCCCAGACATCGTATCCCAAAACTTTGAATCCATTTTCAGCAAACTCAACGGCTAAGGGAAGACCGACATATCCCAACCCGATAATACCAATCTTGGCGCTTCTATCCTTGATTTTCTGCAACAGTTTCTTTTTCACAAATCACTCCCTGCTATTGGCTTGCTTTTCGCCGGTAATCAAGACTGTCCCGTAGCGTTTTATCAATAGTAATCTCTGGTTTCCAGCCTGTTTCTTTTCTCGTCTTGAAATAACTTCCTCTTAAAACGGGAATATCTGTTTTACGGAGAAGTTTGATATCTTTTTGTACCTTAATATTAATATCGGAGAAAGAGATCAGTTTTTTTAGCAAATCTCCTATTCTAAATGCCTTGCCCGAACATAGATGGTAAGTTTCTCCAACCGTTCCTCTTTCAGCAATCATCCGATAACCCCGGACAATATCACGAACATCGGATATATCCCTCCGGGCATCAAGATTACCAACGGATACCGGCGTTTTCCCGCCAGATATTTCCGCTTTAATAATTTTGTTACAAAACGCGGGAATAACAAAATTAGCGCATTGGCGAGGCCCCGTATGGTTAAACGGCCGAACAACTGTAATCGGAATACCATAGTTCTCACCATAAACTTTAATCAAGTACTCTGCCGCCGCTTTACTCTGAGCATAGGGCGAAACAGGATTAAACAATTGAGTCGGTTTAAGTGGTAAATCAGCCTTTTTTATCGGGCCGTAAATATCGGATGAACTAACGCAAATGATTTTCCGCAGCCATTTTTTTCCGCATACTGCTTTCAGTATATTTCCGGTTCCGTTAACATTGACTTCAAAGACTTTTTCGCCTTCGGCAAATGACTGACCAACAGATGCGAAGGCAGCCAGATGAAATAAATAATCCGGTTTCCTCTTTCCTATAATTTTTTTACAGGCATTTAAATTAGTAATATCAAATCGATCAATCTTTATCGCTGGGCGGATCTGACGCACATGAATATCAGACTCATGTGGAAGAGCCGCTCCGGCGACATTATAGCCGTGAGCAGTTAATTCTTCGGCCAGCCATGAACCGGCGAAACCGCATATTCCGGTAATATAGGCTTTAATTATCGCTTCTCCCCGAGAAGTTTGATATCAGCTTCAACCATGAGTTTCACAAGCCCTTTAAAATCATACTCTGGCTCCCAGCCTAATATTTTCTTGGCCTTGCTCGAATCTCCGACCAGAAAATCGACTTCAGCAGGACGCATAAAACGGGGATCTTTGGTAACGTATTTCTTCCAATCCAGGTCGGCGATGCTGAAAGCTTCTTCAACAAATTCTTTAACAGAATGAGTTTCGCCGGTAGAGATAACAAAATCATCCGGCTTATCCTGCTGCAACATCAGCCACATAGCTTTGACATAATCACCGGCGTATCCCCAATCGCGTTTGGCGTCAAGATTACCAAGGGCGAGATTGTCGTCCAGACCCAGTTTTATTCTGGCAACCCCATTAGTAATTTTGCGGGTGACGAATTCGAGTCCGCGCCGGGGAGATTCATGATTGAATAGTATTCCGCTGGTGGCAAAGATGTCGTAACTTTCACGGTAGTTAATAGTTATCCAGTGGCCGTAAACTTTTGCTACGCCATAAGGCGACCGTGGATAAAGTGGAGTTGCCTCGGTTTGCGGCGTCTCGCGAACTTTACCAAACATTTCCGAAGATGAGGCCTGATAGAATTTGATTTTCCTATTTACCAGCCGAATCGCTTCGAGCACCTTAGTAACACCGAGCGCGTTAAATTCGCCGGTTAAAACCGGTTGAGTCCACGAAGTTGGAACGAAGGATTGCGCCGCAAGGTTGTATATCTCATCCGGTTTGGATTCTTCGACGACACTGATAAGGGAAAGTTGATCCAATAGGTCAGCCTGCAAAAGCGTAATCTTATCCTTTATATGATCTATACGCTCAAAAGACTCAGTGGATGCCCGGCGCACAACGCCGAAAACCTCATAGCCTTTGGAGAGTAAAAACTCTGTCAGATAAGAACCGTCCTGCCCGGTGATTCCGGTAATTAACGCACGCATATCCCTGCCCTTTCCGGTTTAATTCTATTGGTCGAATATAGGCTTATACCGGTTATCGGTCAAATGGTTTTATATATCAGAGTATTCCGCAAGGAATCTTTTAAAACCGATAAATTGTCTGCCAAATGTAATTTTAGATTTTCGTCCCTTTACCGATAATAAAGTAGTGAGATAACATGGCCGGGGCAGGTAATATAGATAACAGAAAGAATTTTAATGGCAGAAATTGCAGCAAACAAGACTGACTCCACGATTGAACTGGAGCGGGAAGTTATCCGCTTCACGTCAATTTTTGCGCATGATTTGGTGAGTCCACTGGTATCGATCAAGGCGATTTATAACTTGATCGAAAGCGGCCGATTTAACGATTCAAACAAATCTCACAAAGATCTGTTACACTCGAGTAGAATCGCAATTGAGCGGGCTGAGGCAATTATTCAGGATTTACTGAAAACGGCTCAATCCGGAACCTCACAGTTTAGCGTTAATCTCAGTGATTGTTCTTTGAATCAGCTATTAACCGATAGCTGCCGAATGGCACACCCGGCTGCCTCCGAACAGAAAATTAAAATAATCACGCGTCTGCCTCGAAATGAAATCATAGCTACAGCCGATAAGCTCCTGTTCGGACGAATTATGGATAATTTGATTTTTAACGCCATTCGTCACACTCCCCCTAACGGAGAAATTGTTGTCAGTGCAGAGGTGGTAGACAATATGGGCAAAATTTCGGTTTCAGATTCGGGAACCGGACTCAAAGATATTAATCCGGAAGAATTATTTACCGTTTTTAAGCAATTAAACTACCGAGACCGCGGACTACATCGCGGAGTGGGTATCGGACTATTCTTCTGCCGCATGGCGGTAGAACAAATGGGCGGTAAAATCACTGCTAAAAATGGTCGGGAAAAGGGAGCTATCATCACTTTTTCAATTCCGGCTGGAGGGTGTAAGAATGAAACTTGAAGCTGATTCTTATCTAAAAAGCGGTTCTAATGAAGTTCGTATCCTGGAATACCGACTGGGTGACGCCTGCTTTGGAATAAATATTCTGAAAGTCAATAAAATTATATCCAAGGTACCGTTAAAAACAAAGACACCGCACTCTCACCCTGCGATAAAGGGGATATTTGAGGATAGAGGGAAAATCATTCCGATAATTGATCTGGCGGCCTTCCTCGGATTGCCGGAGTTGGATAGTACTAAAAATAACAAAATTGTCATTACTGAGTTTTTTGAGCAATCTAACGGATTTCTGGTTAGTAAAGTTGATTGGATTCACCATTTCAAGTGGGAAGATGTTATTGACGCTAAAAGCGTGATGGGCAATCTCGATCACCGCTTTATTCTGGGGATGGTGAAACCCTCTGAGGATCATATCATTCTGCTCCTGGATTATGAGACTATTATTTTAGATCTTTGTCCCGAGCTTCAAATCAACCAGACAAGAAAAATTCGAGAACTCGAAAAATACGGCGAAGGGCGCCGGGCTCTCATAGCTGAGGATTCGACATCGGTACAGACAATGCTTTCGTCTGAACTAAGTGAGATGGGGTTTGAGGTTACAGCCGTTCATGACGGAATAGAGGCTCTCAATACTCTTAAGCTTGATCCTGACTATGATATAATTATCAGCGATGTCGAAATGCCGCGTATGGATGGTTTGGCATTGACCTGCGCCATTCGTGATGGATCGGCAAAATGCCCCACCGATACTCCGGTTATCGTCTATTCATCTATTGGAGATGTCGGCATGAAAAATCGCGCTGAGTTTTTAAAAGCGGATGCTCACGTTACCAAACTGAATATTGAAGAACTGCTTGATAAAGTCCGGGAATTTATTACCAAAAAGGATGCCTCAGCCGATAGTATACCTGCCGATGAAGCTTCAGCCGATGACAAAATTGTTGAAACCAATACTGAAGAAATCGCCGACCCAGTGACTTGAAAATATAAGCAGGAAAGTCGCCGGTTCTTATATTTCGGCGGCTTTCTATTTAAGTATTGGTTTTTTAACCTCGTAAATATCCAACTAAATCCCGAATAGAAATAATTCCCAGTAGTTTTTTAGAATCATCGGTGATGGGAATATGACGGATGTGCTTCTCCATCATAATATCGGCAATTTTATTAAGACTATCGTCCGGTGACGCAAGGACCAGGTTTTTCGTCATATTATCGCCAACGACCATATCCATCATATCGCCCCGAAAACGATAGGCCAGATGAAAGATGTCGTGCTCCGTAATAATCCCGCTCGGCTTATCTTCATCATCCACCACAATCAGTGATCCGATTTTGTGATCAATTAAAAGCCTCATAGCATCCTGTAAATGCTTCTCCGCGTGTATCGTAATTGGTGCTTTTCTGGATTCCAGAATTTCTTTAACTTTCATAACACTTACTTCCCCAGTTAAACCCATGTAATCAAAACCTTACTGAAGTAGATAGATAATGCATTTATACCTTTGAAGCAAATTATCATTTGTTGATTTTCCTTTTATTTACATCGAAAATATCTAACTGTGAATGCTTGAACTTCTTTTGTAAAAATTGTATATTATTTATATGACTGATATTCCTGAGCAACTTATTGAACATTTAAGATCGGCGGCAAAAGTCGTTGTCTCTACCGGCGCTGGTGTCTCGGCTGAATCCGGAGTACCTACTTTCCGAGGTAAAGATGGTATCTGGAATAAAATGAGTCCCCAAGAATTAGCTTCGGTGGATGGATTTATGGCGAATCCCGAGCTGGTTTGGGACTGGTATCAGTATCGCCGGGAGTTGATGAATAAAGTTGAACCCAATCCTGGACATGAAGCTATTTGCAAGATGGAGCGGTTGTTTGACAATTTCGTGCTTATCACTCAAAACGTTGATAATCTTCACCAACGAGCAGGATCATCCAACATAATAGAATTACATGGTAACGCCACCAGAAATAAGTGTTTTTCATGCAACGAATTGTTTGAGGGGGACATAAACCTTAAAGACAAACTTCCTCATTGTCATTGCGGTGGCATGATTCGCCCCGATGTTGTATGGTTCGGAGAAATGCTTCCGGAGCGTGCCATTCAAAATGCTATAAAATCCGCCGAGGAGGCCGAAGTCTTTTTCTCAGTGGGAACATCGGCTATGGTTCAACCGGCCGCATCTTTACCGCTTATCGCTCGTCAAGCTGGAGCCTTTGTTGTTGAAATAAATATCGAATCGACCAGTTTGACCAATATCGCGGATATATTTCTACAGGGTCTATCAGGAGAGGTTTTGCCTCATCTAATTGCTGAACTCACATAATTATTCAATTCTTAAAACTAAATAAAACAAATTGCGCTAAGGGAAACCTCGTTGTTCATTATTCTCATGAGCAACGGCAGACTAACACTAAAAAAACGCGCCCCCCGCAATCGGACGATTCAACTTACCAGAGCAGATAAAAGGCGGTTAAAAAAACGACTGATATCGTTGGCAGACTTGAAAAATAAACCGTGTGAATCGGGAATAATACACGGCCCATGTGATGAGGCCGCGAAGTACTTACCCCGAAACAGCGTTGATCTAATGGTTCTTGACCCCCCTTATAACATGAATAAGAGTTTTAACGGCCGCTCGTTTTCTAAAACCAGCATTGACAAATATACTGAGTTGCTAAGAGGCTATTTTGAAATGTTTGCGCCACTTTTAAAAGATAGCGCAACCATCTATATCTGCGGCGATTGGCGGTCGTCGGCCTCTATCTACCAAGCGGCTGATGAATACTTCGTGGTAAGGAACCGCATAACCTGGGAGCGAGAGAAAGGACGAGGTGCCAAAGCCAACTGGAAAAACGCGTGCGAAGATATCTGGTTCTGCACTGTTTCTGATAAATACACCTTCAATCTTGACGAAATTCGTTTACGCCGTAAAGTCCGGGCTCCATACCGGGACGAAAAAGGCCGGCCGAAAGACTGGAAAACAACAGACGCAGGCAACTTTCGAGATACGGCGCCTTCGAATATCTGGTCGGACATCACCATTCCATTTTGGTCAATGCCTGAAAACACAGATCATCCGACACAAAAAAGCGAAAAATTGATGGCGAGGCTGATATTGGCATCCAGTAATCCCGATGATCTTGTTTTTGATCCGTTTTTAGGAAGCGGAACAACTGCGATTACAGCAAAGAAGCTCGGCCGAAGATATATCGGTATGGAAATCGATGAAGAATTCTGTCTATTAGCCCAAAAGAGACTTGAGATGGCAGATGTGAACGATGCCATTCAAGGGTATTCCGATGGGATTTTCTGGGAGCGCAATTCATTTCCATACATGAAAAAATAGCGACATCATAAAACTATCTATATCACTTGACTCAATCCGTATTAACTCTTACTATCTTCGTTATAGCGTTTTTCATTACTTATCAGGAGGCCAGCGATGAGTGCAGATACAAATAAAATGACATGGGACTTGGATTCAATTTTCCCCGGCGGGTCATCGTCATCTCAGTTTGCAGAGTTTCGCAAAGCAATTGTTACCGATTTGGCGAATCTTGAAAAGACATTTGACTCCCTCCCTGAATCTCTTGACGATTCGACGATGGATATCTGGGCTGGTTTTCTAGTTTCAACGCAGGATATTGTTGAGCGTATTTCGCATGCTGACAGTTTTGCCGGATGTTTGGGCGCACAGGATGTATCCGATGACAAAGCGTTGATAATCGAGGATGAAATTTCAAACATCATCGCCGATTGGAGAAAAATTGTTACCGGAATAGAGAAATACTCGGTCAAGTTTTCCGATGATGCCTGGAAAAAGCTCATGGATAATAAAAAAGTCCAGGGAGCGAAATTCTACTGGAATGAAACCCGCGACAAAGCCCGGCTAAAAATGGACCCGGATAAAGAGCGGCTGGTTTTGGAGTTGTCGGTCAACGGCTATCATGCCTGGAATCGCCTCTATAGCAAAATGGCCGGAGATCTTCAGGCGGAATTTGCCGAAGACGGAAAAACTGAAGTATTGTCAATGGGACAATTGGCTAATAAATTTTCCTCGCCTAATCGGGCCGTTCGTAAGGCTGCATTTAATAAGCTGGAAGAAACCTGGGGACACGTGGATGGAATAGCCTCCATGATTCTCAATTCTCAGGCTGGGTACCGACTTAGCCTATACAAAAACCGGGGCTGGGATTCTCCGGCCTTTGAACCGCTTTTAATGGGACGGCTAAAAAAGGAAACCCTGGATGCCATGTGGAAAGCGGTCGCCCGCGGCGGAAAAGAGATGAAAAAATATATCGATGCCAAGAAAAAACTTCTGGGAATTAATAATTTCAGATGGTACGATCAATTTGCTCCGGTAGGCACATCGTCAAAGAAGATTGATTATAGTGACGCGTGCGATCTGGTCGTAAAACACCTTGGTGGGTTTTCACCCGAGTTAGGTTCATTTGCCCGTATGGCCATTGATAAGCGCTGGATTGAAGCCGAAGACAGAAGCGGTAAGGCGGCTGGAGGTTTCTGTACCGGGCTGGACGTCATAAAAGAATCACGTATTTTCATGACCTTTTCCGGAAATTATGACGAACTGATGACTCTGGCCCATGAACTCGGCCACGCCTATCATAGTCATGTTCTTCGGAATCATGATTTTCTGTCCCGGGAATACCCAATGAATCTGGCTGAAACGGCTTCAACTTTTAATGAGTTGTTAGTTACCGACGCGGCTTTGGCTGAAACAACCGATGAGCCTGAAAAACTGGTTTTGCTCGATCAAAAAATACAACAGGGATTTGGAATGTTCTGCAATCTATACGCCCGCTACTTATTTGACATGTCATTCTATGAAGAGCGGAAGAGCGGCAGTGTTTCCAAAGATCGTTTAAATGAGTTAATGATTGAAGCACAAAAACAAGCCTTCGGTGAGACTCTGGCTAATGATGGTTATCATAAACTTTTCTGGGCCTCAAAACTGCATTTCTTTGAAACTGAAATGCCTTTCTATAATTTCCCCTACACGTTTGGATTTTTATTCGCCGGTGGAATTTATGATCGCGCCAAAAAAGAAGGCGCCGGGTTTGCTGACAAATACAAAGCCCTTTTAGCCGATACCGGTTCCATGACTACCGAGGATGTAGCTCAGACTCATCTTGGGATTGATTTGACAACCGGTGAGTTCTGGAATAACGCCGTTGATAGGGTTTTGGTTGATATAGAACCGTTTTGTCAATTGGCGAAAAAACTAGCCAAATAGCTTGAATGCGAAGAAATTGGTATCTTTACCCCGCTTTTTTGGGCGGGGTAATAAAAAGACGGTTTAAAAACGACTTGACCCAATATTGACTTAACAGTATATTGCGTCGCCTAAAATAATTGGTAATTGATAGGACAATAATTGCATCACAGCCGCAGACAATTCTATGAAGAAACATCCACGTACTTAGGCGTGTATTGCCGAAAGTTAGGGCTAACGCCTAATTTCCTGACAGGTGTTTCTTTGGTATGCGCAATCGGATCCGGATATTTTTTCTGGAAGAATGAGATCTGGCTTGGCATCATAATGGTTCTGGCCACATCCTTAACTGATATGCTTGACGGCGCAACGGCTCGTGCCGGTAATATGGGAACTATCTTCGGCGGAGTTTTAGATCACGTTTCAGATCGTTATGGCGAATTTTTTATTCTGCTCGGTATCGGAATTTCCGATTTAGTTCATCCGGGATGGGCAATTTTCGCATTATTTGGAATGCTCATCGCCTCATATACTCGAGCGGCGGCTGAATCTATCGGTAATCTCCCTTCCTGCGCGGTTGGAATGATGGGCCGACTGGAAAAATTTATTCTAATTATCGCGGGCACCCTACTGGAACATTATTTCCCGGGATTTTATATATTAACCACTGCGCTTGCAATTATTGGTGTAACTTCGGTAATTACTTCAATTCAGCGATTAATTTACGCTAATAAACAGCTTAAAGGCAGACAAGACTAACTAATGATACTCGCTCTGGGTAACCCCGTTTACGATTATATTGAAACGAAGAAAATAAAGACCGAAGGCCGGATTTTATCCGGTTGCTCGACCAATGCGGCTCTGGCTTTATCGCGTTTCGGACGTGAAGTCACACTTTGCGGCTCGGTTGGCAATGATTATGCCCAACAGTTCGATAAAGAATTAAAAAAATACAATATCAAGCCGGTTTTGCTCCCCTCTGAAGAAACGGGTGGATTTTCACTAATATATTATGACGATTTCGGCAACCGTCATCTGGACCTGTTAGGTCGTGCGGCAGCTATTGAGAAGGTTGATGATGAACTCCTGGAGGATTCCGAAGCAGTTCTTATCGGTCCCATTTTGAAAGAAATTTCATTCCAACTTATCCGTGATATCCGCAGTCAATTTAACGGTTTACTGTTTTGCGACCCCCAGGGACTATTGCGGGGAGCTGGAGACGATAACCGTATTTATCATAAAAAACCGGAAGGAATCGAAGAGGTTCTCGGGCTTTTTGATATTGTTAAACCAAATGAGCTTGAGGGTGAAGTCCTAACCGGAGTAAACTGCCGTAAAGACCCGTATGAAGCCGCTCGTATTATAAAAAGCTGGGGACCGAAAATTGTCATTGTTACCCTGGCCGAATTAGGCTCACTCATTTATGACGGAAATGATTTTATTGAGATCCCTCCTCATCCTGTTAATCTTCTGGATTCTACCGGAGCCGGTGATACCTATATGGCCGGGTTCACTCATGCTTACCTTAAAGGCGAATCTCTGAAAAGCTGCGGAACCTTTGCTTCGTGCACTTCATCGTATATGATTGAGCAAGTCGGTCCCGACTTTAAGATGATCGAAGAAGAGGTTCGAAATCGACAAAAGTACCTGTTAGAAAAATCAGATTTTAAAATTCAGCTAACGTAAACGTATTAAATATTACAGCCGGCTAAACTCGCTCCAGCCGGATATGAATAGCATATAGCATAAGGAGTATCATACTATGAAAATAATGGTGCAGATTGACGGGGCATATCTGGAGAGAATGTTATCCGAGGAACATGGCTCTCCCGCTATTGATTATTCCAAACTTGCCACAAAACTGGTCAATACCGTTATTACCACTTCGGAAGCGGATTTATACCTGCTGCGGACTTATTATTATCATGCCTTGCCGTGGATCGGCAAGAACCCCAATGAACAGGAACTGGAAATGTTCAAAAAGAAACAAGGGTTCTTTACCCGTCTTGAACATCTTCCTCGTTTTGATGTTTACTTGGGCCGCACTCAGAGAATTCTTAATGATGATGGAACCTACACCTACCAGCAGAAAGGCGTTGATGTGTTGCTAGCGGCTCAGATGATAGGTATGGCCGCCAAAGGAGCTATGTCTCATTTAATCCTGCTGGCTCCAGACGGTGATTATGTTCCGGCAGTTAGGGCCACAAAAGAGTATGGCGTTGTTGTACATCTGGCCCACGGTCAGAAACCTCAGGCTTCATCAGAACTGATAAAATCGGCCGATGAGCGGATTGTTCTGTCATCCGAATTTCTGGTTGATTGTATGCGTTCGGTTTACTAAATAATAGAGTTTTATAAGAAAGCAGGATCGGTGCAGAGCATCGATTTTACAATAGAATATCAATATATAGAATCAGGGAGGCACGATTCAAATGTTGCATCGTATAATAACACTCTTAGTAATTACAGCTGCTTTTATGCTTATTGGCTGTGACGTTACGCCGGTTGCCAAAGACGGCGATACGGTCAAGGTTCATTATGTCGGTAGCCTGGAAGATGGTACCGAATTTGATTCATCCCGCGGCAAAGATCCCCTTAAGTTTGAATTGGGGAAACCGGGAATTATCGGCGGTTTTCAAGACGGTGTCCGGGGAATGAAGGTTGGCGAAGTGAAATCGGTAACGATTCCTACGGAAGAAGCTTATAAAATGCCTCGTCCGGAACTTATTCAAACCCTACCTCGGGACCAAGTGCCCGAAAACATTACTCCGGTCGTTGGTGAGAAACTGACTCTCGGCCAGCCTGGCGGCGGACGACCGATGCATGTAACTATCACAGCTTTGACCGACTCAACCATAACATTAGACGCCAACCATGATCTGGCCGGTAAGGCTCTAATTTTTGAGCTTGAGCTAGTCGAGATTGTTGATCCCGAAAAGGAATAATCAAGGGTTATAATAGATAGTAACTACAGGCGGAATGAAAATTCCGCCTTCTTTATTGTCTTTTTACGAACAATAGACTTATCTTCTGACTGAGTCTGAAATCTGATGCTTGACCTTGAGACTAATTCTATATATACTCCCCTCAATTAGAAAATGTATATTTTACACATAGACTGTTTTTGGAGGAAATAATGGGTTTTTACAATATTCCAATACCGGAAAACGAGCCGGTAAAATCTTACGCTCCGGGGACTTCGGAACGTGCGGATCTGATTAAGGCGCTGGCTGACCTTAAAGCCCGCAAGCTTGAAGCCCCAATGATTATTGGCGGCAAAGAGATCAAAACCAATGAAACGGTTAAAATGACCTGCCCGCACGACCACAGCTATGAGCTTGGTCATTACTACCGCGGCGGCGCAAAAGAAATCGCCATGGCGATAGATGCCGCTATGGCAGCCAAAGAAACATGGGAAAATCTTCCATGGGAGCAGCGGGCCGCAGTATTTTTAAAGGCTGCCGATTTACTGGCCGGACCATACCGGGCCATCATGAACGCCGCGACTATGCTGTCACATGGCAAAAACATTTTTCAAGCTGAGATTGATGCCGTTTGTGAACTGGCTGACTTCTTCCGCTTCAATGCCTACTATATGCAGCAAATATACAGCATTCAGCCAAATTCCTCTCCACAGACATGGAACTATGTCGATTACCGTCCACTGGAGGGTTTTGTCTTCGCGGTAACGCCCTTTAACTTTGTATCCATCGCCGGAAACCTGCCTTCGGCTCCCGCTATAATGGGTAACGTCGCACTATGGAAACCAGCCTCCTCCTGCGTCTATACCGCTCATCTGATTATGAAAATTCTGAAAGAAGCCGGTCTTCCCGACGGCGTCATCAATCTTATTACTGCCCGCGGCGCCGATGTCGGCAATATCATCATGAAGAGCGAGCATTTGGCCGGTATTCATTTTACCGGTTCAACCGCTGTTTTCCAGAGCATGTGGAAAACGGTCGGCGAGAATATCGCCAATTACAGAAGCTACCCGAGAATCGTTGGTGAAACCGGTGGTAAGGATTTTGTGTTTGTGCACAAATCTTCCTCACCTATTGAAGTTTCCACAGCTCTCGTTCGCGGATCTTTTGAATATCAAGGCCAGAAATGCTCAGCGGCTTCACGGGCATATATTCCAGAATCTCTGTGGGACGACGTCAAAGAATTATTGATTAAAACTGTCGGCGAATTAAAAATGGGTTCCCCCGAAGATTTCACGAATTTCATCAACCCCGTTATCGACAAAAGCGCATTCTCGGATATTACCAGCTTCATTGACTACGCCATAGCATCCAAGGATTGCGAAATCATTGTCGGCGGTAACTACGACGACTCCAAGGGCTACTTCATCGAACCGACTATTGTCGTCGCAACTGATCCTCATTTCAAATTGATGGAAGAGGAAATCTTTGGTCCGGTTCTGACTATTTTCGTTTATCCGGATGATGATTTTGAGAAAATGCTTCACGTTTGCGATGAGACATCTCCATACGCGTTAACAGGAGCTATCTTCAGCCGTGATCGTGTCGCTGTTGCTAAAGCCGGAAAGATTCTTCGTCAAGCCGCCGGTAACTTTTATATCAATGATAAACCGACCGGAGCTGTAGTTGGACAGCAGCCGTTTGGTGGTGCGCGCGCGTCAGGTACCAATGACAAAGCCGGTTCGGTGCTCAATATGATTCGATGGACTTCTCCTCGAACGATAAAGGAAACCTTAGTTTCTCCGACTGATTATAAATACCCCTTCCTGGCAGCGGGTGAATAAATAGATTAGAATCAAATCTTAAGTATATAAGGCCGGATGAATATAATTCATCCGGCCTTTTTTATGTGCTGGAACGGCTTTATTTACCGGGCTTGGCTCTATTAATATTTTTAATTAGCTGTAATATTTTTGTTGCTTATACAATAAAAAAAAGCGCACCTTTGATGTTATAGTAGTAAAGAGTGCCTTGATTTATATAGCATTTTAGCAAGGATATTTAAATAAACGCAGTATAGTAATAATTTCATAAGGAGTTCACACATGGCCACCGCTAAGAAGAAACCTGCCGCAAAAAAAACTGCGGCCAAAAAGGTAACTAAGAAAGCTGCCCCGAAGAAGGCTGCGGCGAAGAAAACAACGGTAAAGAAAGCTGCTCCGAAGAAAAAAGCTGCCAAGCGCAAACCAAATGCGGCCTTCATGAAACCAATGACTCCATCACCAGAGTTAGCCGAGATTGTCGGCAAGAAACCACTTCCTCGCACCGAAGTTACCAAAAAAATCTGGGTTTATATTAAGAAGCACGATCTGCAAAATCCGGACAACAGGCGCGAGATTATCGCTGATGATAAGCTTAAACCTATCTTTGGCCGCAAGAAAAAAGTCAATATGTTTGAGATGACAAAGCTGATCAGCAATCATCTCAGCTAAAAAAGCTCTCACTCGCTTTTGACATCTGGATTTTAATAAACCGGATGACCGACATGGATTGTCGATCATCCGGTTTTTTTATGCTGAGAATTTACTAATGAAGCGGTTTATGCTCGCGGGAGTAATATTCATTGGTGAGTTTGACGACCACACCAGATAGAGCAACCAAAGCTATCAGGTTCGGCAGCGCCATTAATCCGAGACCAATATCACCAAGCGCCCAGGCGACTTCCAGTCTACTTGTCGCTCCCCAGAAGATCATAATACAGAATAGGATTCGATAGGGAAAGACAACCTTGTCGCCGAAAAGGTACTGAATCGAACGATCTCCATAATAAGACCAGGATATTATTGTTGAGGTAGCAAACAACAGCACAGCTGCCGTAACTAAATATCCGCCATTGCCATTCATAAAAGTCAGTCCCTTGGCAAAGGCGTACGAGGTCATCGGCGAGCCATTGAGAAAGAGCCCGTTACCGGCCGCATCAACGGCGTTCCAGGCTCCGGTTATAACGATTACCAGACCGGTCAGAGTGCAAATTGTAATGGTATCGATGTATGGTCCCATCATCGCGACGGTACCTTCACGAACCGGTTCGTCGGTTTTCGCGGCGGCATGCGCAATCGGAGCCGACCCTTGCCCGGCTTCGTTGGAAAACAACCCTCGCTTAATTCCCCAGACAAGGCAGTGCATAAATGTTGCCCCGGCAAAACCGGCCGTAGCCCCGGCGGGCGTGAACGCGGACTTCACGATTGTCGCAAACGCTCCGGGGACTTTGTCGATATTCAAAATAATAATTGTCAGCGCTCCAAGGACATATAGAACCGTCATCAAGGGCGCCAATATGGACGTAACCCGGCCAATTCTTTTTATACCGCCCAAGATAACCGCTCCAACTAATACCGCGATTACGATACCGGTAATATGAACATCGACCCCGAAATCAGAACGAAGCTGATCGGCGACAGTGTTGGCTTGAACGGCGTTGCCGGTGGCGAGAGCGCATAAGGCTGCCGCACCCGCAAAAACTATTGCCAGCCATTTCCAGCCTAATGCCTTTTCGATATAATACATGGGACCGCCCGAAGCTGAACCGTCGGGATTTATTTTCCGATACTTCATGGCGAGAGTGCATTCGGCGTATTTGAGTGAAGTGCCCAGTATTCCGGTCAGCCACATCCAGAATAACGCTCCCGGTCCGCCATAATGAATCGCTGTCGCGACACCGGCAATATTACCGATACCTATTGTCGCTGACAGCGCGGTCGAGAGTGCCTGAAAATGGGAGATGTCTCCTTCGTGTTCAGGATCGTCATATTTGCCGCGAGTGATGTCAATTGCGTGCTTAACCTGACGCAGTTGAATCCAACCCAGCCGAAACGTGATAAAAACCCCGGTGCCGATCAAGATGATAAGCATCAACGGAAATGATTCCGGGAATCCCCATAAGTAAGAAGCCAAGGTATCTAATATCTCATTGATAGACTCCACAAGTCCTCCCATCGGAGTTAGGTGCAATATTAAAGTGGCGTTATAGTATTACATCGAATGGTTTTTTTTATAATATCAAAAAGTACAAAACCGTTGTGATATGAGCAAGGGAAAAGTAGTTGTGGGATTGTTAGAGAGATATAGTGGCGGCCGGATGAAATTTCACCCGGCCATCATCTTTTAACGCAATGAGAACTAATACTCGATTTGACCGAAGTCGGTCATTACAGTCACCGAAGTATTTTCCCAGGCAGATAATGAATTCGGTACAGATTCGAATTTCACCAGACCTATACCGGCTGCATACCAATAGTAGTTATAAGAATACTCCTCTGATTGCCAGGCGACCTTGAGACAGTTGGCATAGAGATGCCCGTCCAAAGCGGGAACTGACTCAAATCCAACAATAAACATCCGGCCGTATTCCTCTCCGGGAACAGTTTTATTTGCCCCATCGATAATGTCTCCGCCGGAATCGGTAGTATCTCCGGCAGGTTCATCGTCAAACGCAACGCTGCTTTCATAGCGATCCCAGCTATGGCCAGCCGTAAACGGTGATTCCAGGATTTTCTGACCGGGACTAGACAGTGAACTAGATTCATATATCGCGGTAGCGGTTGCATATATATAGCTATAAGTATTTTGGCCGGTTTCATTATTTGTTCTGCGAACTGTAACCCCCTGATGACCATCTATTACTACCGGGTCGGTTATCTCGACATAGTAGCTGACCCGCTCGGGTTCAAGTTGAGCGTAACTGACCCGCCAACCACTTGTCACCGGAATATAGGTCTTGGGTGAAGCGTTAGGAGTTACTGACGAGACTGTCGTTGAGAATTTATTATCCGAACAGCCTACCAAGCCCAATATTGAGAAAATAAGAAAAACACCCATTATATATATAAGGTTACGGTTAATCATGGATTCTCCTCTTTGAAATTGAAATTGTAAAACTTTACGTGATGGGTAATTTAAATACTTTAATAATCTCTTATCCTAAGATGGTTAAGGATTGACTCTTATTCTACCTGGTAGTAATCGTAAGTTTGGATGGTGATATTTAATCAAAAACTAAAATGATGTCGGATATGAGGAGAAAGTTGTTTCTTTGAACAACCATATGATAACTAACGTAAATGGCAAGCTTTTAGTTAGAAGACAACTGTCAGTTTAATATGGGAGATAGCGATTGACGCAAAGATTATACCGTTAGTTAGAAGATGTTAATTTAACAGCTTTTATCGCTAAAAATTTATTCCCGCTGATAATCTAAAAGTATTATCGAGATCATCGTGATGAAGGTAAGCTAAATCAATAATATACTTATCGATAATTGCACCCAGTCCGGCGGTAATCCTATCCTGATCATAGCCTAGCCGGCCAAAGGCAACGCGCTTATATCCGATCTCCAGTCCTGCCTGAAAATCAGCTGAAACTTCTCCTTGCCAGAGCTCGGCGTTCTGTTTCCGTCCTTCGAATCGAATAATCGACTGACCGGACAATATTGCCGTTACATCCCTGCGGGCAAAACGAAAAGAAATACCCGGCTTGAGCGCTGGAATTATAGTTTCGGAGACATCATTTGAGTATGCCAGAAAAGTTGAGGTTAGATCGGTAACAGTCAATGCGGCAGTCATTAATGTATCCATTTTATATACGATACCGGCATCAAGCCCGAGACCGTAGGCTGTTTCTGTCGCAATATCACGATAGATAATTTTGGCCGTTATGCCGTATGAAATAGACTCCACGATTCTTCCGGAGAGCGATCCTCCGATCATGATGTCAAAATGATTTTCCTCGCGTATGATATATGGATATTGAGTATCGGTGTCAAAGCCGGTCAGCTTGATTCCACCGCCGCCAACATAGTAAAGATATACTCCATAACTATTCAGTCCAGTGGTTTTGCCATTATTAGAACTGAAGCCAATGTAATCATGATTAAGGAGCGAACCAAAAGTCTCGGAGTGCATGGTATAAAACTGTCTTCCAGTAGTAAAAGCCAGCCCGGCGGGATTATAGTAGCCTGAGGTCACGTTAAAAGGACCAGCTACAACCGCACCGCCCATGCCCAGGGCATTGGCTCCGGCACCGAGAGAAAAAGGCTCACCGGCGTATTTGGTGGCCGATATCGGTGAGGTGGTTGCCAAAACCAGCAACAATACTAAAGCTTTAATCTGTACACATCTTTTCATGGTAGGCCAATATAGTTACTAATTGTACACCCCGCCATCAAAAAAGGCGGAGAAATTAATGCAATTTCCCCGCCAATATTTATATCGCTCTAATTTTTCAGATTATTACTTTTTACCACCGCAAGCTTTTGCAGCAGTGCCCTTGAGACCACAGGCTGCCGGATCACAGGCCTTAGTCTTACTGCAGGACTTGCCATCGGCTTTGACATCGGCAGTTGCATTTGCCAACTTGGTCGGATAACCGGCTTTAACTACGGCCGCCACCAATTGAGACGGATCGGCTTTTTTCTTCTCATCGCAAGTAACGGTGGCAGTACCCTCTTTGAGGTCAATGTCAACATTTTTTACGCCGTCAATCGCAGTCAATGTCTTGGTGACGTGCGTGGCACAACCGCCGCAAGTCATTTTGGAAACGGCTAATACAATTTGGTTACTTTCGACTGTGGCAGAAGCTTTAGTTGCCTGAGTGGTCTTCGCTTTGGAACCACAAGGTGCATCGCCGGCGCAATTGGCAAAGGCAGTACCGCCTAAAATCATGCTAACGGCTAATACAAAGGTAACAATCTTAAATAACTGCTTTTTCACTTAATCCTCCTAAGATCGCTGAAGTTTAATAAGAATCATAGTGAATATACTGACTAATTATTAAAGGTCAAGTAAATCTCTATAAATCTTGTCTTGTTTAGTTATTCCATTAAACGCCGTAATATGGCCCAATGTTCCAACAAAACTGCATTTTTACTGTCCTATTCTATCCACAATGGCGATATTATTCTATTATTTGCATAAAACCCAGAATTTCGGCATATTATTACTATAAGATTGAAAGAATTGCCAATCAGAACATATTGTCATTCTTCAAACGGGAGTCATTCAAGCCAAGCCGGCGCAGAATCTGTTTCGGCTGTAGTAATGGTCAAACTCAGCCAACCCATCCCGAATAGGTTTTGAGCTTAACTTTAGCTTGAAATAATCTCTTCATTCCCGTAGATTGATTCAATGCAGACAACTGATGCTCAAACAGTTACTATAACAGGCGCCAATGGCTTTATTGGCAGCCGTGTATGCCGGCTGCTCGCTTCAAAGGGATACAATATTCGAATTATCTGCCGGTTGTCATCGGACTTGAAACTGCTTGAGAATGTCCCCTACACAAAAATAATTGCGGATATTACCGACCCGGATTCACTTAAAAAAGCTGTCTATGGAACCGACTATATCATTCATTTGGCCGGATTGGTCAAGGCCAAAAAAAACTCCGATTATTTTGCTGTAAACCAGCAGGGAACGATTAACCTGCTCAACGCAATAAAGAACCATAATCTAAAGCTCAAGAAGTTCGTGCTGATTTCATCTTTGGCCGCGTTTGGCCCGTCGAAAGGAATCCCTCGCAAAGAATCCGACTCTCCGAACCCGTTGACGACCTATGGCAAAAGCAAACTGGCTGGTGAAGAAGCGCTTGATCCATACAGGGAATTGATTCCGATAACCGTTCTTCGGCCTCCCGGAGTATACGGTCCCGGTGATACTGAAATATTTACCTTGTTTGATATAGTCAATAAGGGATTCAAGCCTTACATGGCCGGGGGCAATAATAAAGTTCAATTGATCTATGTTGATGATTTGGCTGAGGCTATAAAGGCGTCGATGGAGATACCGGAAAGCAGGAACCGGGCATATATGATTGCCGAAAACCGCTCCTATACTACTCGGGAGATGCTTAATATCATCGGCGAACTATTAGGAAAAAAAGGCATTGGTATTACTATCCCCCGACCGCTTTTGAATTTAATCGCGTTATTTTCCGAGCTATTTTTTAAACTCATCGGTCACACACCGCATTTTTCCCGAGAGAAAGTCCGTGAACTCACAGATGATTGGGAGATGGATGTAAGCCGGGTAAAAAATGAACTGGGTTTTGAGGCACAAGTAGATTTTCGAACCGGAGCTAGGCTAACAATAGAATGGTACCGTCAGAAAGGCTGGCTGAAATGATAAGCTTTCAATTATTATTGGCATCCCTCTTATGGACTGGCGGCGCGTTGTTGGCCTTTGAGTTAATCTGGTACTTCTTGGAAAAGAAGCTCGACCTGTTGAAAAAGCTCCCTCCAGGTTTAATTGAAGAAGCCGGGGTGGGATATTTTGTCTCCAAGTTCGTTATGCAATTTGCGTTTCTGGTAGTGGTTCCAACAGCAGTTTATAGCTGGTTCTATGTCATGGTTCCTTTCTATGGTGTACGGGCTGGTATTGCGATGGCATTACTCCTTTTCATCTTTGGGATTATGCCGTTTACCGTTACTATACTTATGCGCGTTAAACTTCCAGTCTCTTTTATTTTATTTCAGTTAGCTGGCTATCTATTGAAATTAATCATGGTCTATGGAATAATTGGCTATTTGTATATTCTGTAATTAAAGGAGCGACATGCTAAGCACAACTTCAATCCGAAGGCTCTTTCCTCATACGTCTAAGTTTACATATTTCAATTCCGCTTCTAATGGGCCTCTACCCAGCCCCGCATATAAAATTCAGGAAAAACAGTATCAGATTGCCCGTGACGCGGTTATCGGGAGTCAGGACGAGCAGTTTGAGGCCTTGAAATCAATTAGTTCAAACGGCGCAAAAATACTTGGCTGTAAGACCTCTGAAGTAGGGTTCGGTTTTAATACAACCTTCGGTCTCAATCTGGCGGCATTCGGATTGCCATTGAAATCCGGTGATGAGATTTTATTGTCAGACATCGAGTTTCCCGCAAATGTCTATCCCTGGCTTGAACTTAAACGCCGCGGAGTGAAAGTCAAATTCATAAAAAGCGTTGACGGATTTTTCAATTTGGGTCGCTTCACTAAAGCCATAACTCAAAGAACCCGCATACTCGCCATATCATTTGTCCAGTTCTTCAACGGTTATAAAAATGATCTAAGCACCCTCGGTGAAATTTGTAAGCGGCATAATATATTTTTTGTTGTAGATGCCATTCAAGGGGCCGGAATTGAACCGCTTCATCTTAAGAAATGGGGTGTGGATATTGCCTCTTCCGGTGCCCATAAATGGTTGCTGTCCTCTCAAGGAACCGGGATATTTTATGTCTCCGAGGAAATACAGGAACGAATAAAACCACCCTGGCGCAGCTGGATGAGTATCGATTGGAATTGCGACTGGTCAAATCTACGTGACTTTACACGAGATTACCCAAAATCAGCCCGACAATATGAGCTGGGAACTTATCCGGTTCCGTTATTATTGTCGCTGGATTGGTCATTACAATTTATCAACCAACTGGGTGTTAAAAATATCCAGAGTCACACTCATGAATTGATTGACTTGTTAATTGATTATATAAACTGCAGTGATGATTTTCGTGTTACCAGCAGTATCGAGAAGAAGTTCCGCAGTGGAATCATCAGTTTTACCTCAGACAAACTCAATATTGATTCGGTTTTTGGCTCTTTAAAGAGGAAAAATATAATTACGTCAGTGCGGGAAGGGGCAATTCGAGTCGCCGTTCACGCCTTCAATAATAAAAACGACATCAACAAATTAATCACAGCATTGGATCAAGCCTCCTCTTGAGAAATCCGGGTTTAACATGTTAGGACTTCTCGGAGAATTCGCTGCAATGGCGACCGCCTTCTGCTGGGCCAGCGGTACCCTTATGTTTACCGCAGCCGGGCGGCGAATCGGTTCTTATAACGTCAACAAGCTCCGTATTCCGATTGCGGCGCTTATGGTCGGCGGATTGCTGTATCTTCTCAACGGCTCTCTGTTCCCGACTGGTGGGGACACTCGAACAATAATCTTACTCGTATTATCCGGTATAGTCGGATTAGTTATTGGAGATTCCTGTTATTTCCGCTGCCTGGTTATTTTAGGTCCGCGCCAAGGCGCGCTCTTGGGATCACTGGCGCCACCGATAACCGCTGTTACAGCTTATTTATTTCTGGACGAACGATTGGGTCTGCTGGCAATTTTCGGACTGATTGTAACTCTCGCCGGAGTTACTTGGGTCACATCTGACAAGAAAGATGAGCGGCTGGACAACCGTGAAGGTTCCAAAACAGTCGGGATTATAATGGGTGTCCTCGGTGCTGCCGGACAGTCGTTCGGGTTAATTTTGGCCAAGGAAGCGATGGGTGAAACATTCAATCCTCTGTCGGCAACATTTATCCGGATGGGAGCATCAGCGATTGTCATTTGGCTGTTTGCGTCATTTCGCGGTGAGATAAAAAGTACTTTAATGGAACTGACTTCCAAAAAGGCGCTTTATCCTTTATTAGGGGCCTCATTTATGGGTCCGACAATCGGAGTCTGGATGTCGATGGTGGCGGTCAAACTCACCCAAGCCGGAATCGCAGCAACAATTATGTCAACCTTTCCTATCATAGTAATCCCGCTGACGATGCTAATACACAAAGAAAAACCGACAACCAGATCGGTTGTCGGTTCTATTATCGCAATCATAGGCGTTGCTATGCTATTTATAGAATAGCCTGCTTATTCAGTATTACCCATGATTTTATTTTTTATGAAAGCCAGGATAGAATCTCTGTTTTCCATGTATAAGTCTTTTTCTCCCGATGGAAATAATACCCAATTGCCTCCGAGATTATTTAGTTCCGCCAAATATGAATTATCCGGCGTATCTCCCGTTCCCGAAGCAATGATGAAGAATTGATCCGGCTTACTTTCAGAGAGCATTCCAACCTGATCGTCTATTTCTGTTTCATCAAGCTCTATTTCGTAGTTGGAAGTCTGTTTCATCCACCACCACACCATTGAGAGCATAATATCCGGAGTTGACATGTCATTATAACTAACAACCCGTTTCTGCCAGTCGCGACCATCGACTACCGGTTCTTCGGCAATAACATAGTCAATTCGAGCATCTTCTGCCGCCGTTCTGATTCCCGCGGTACCACCGTGCGCCTCGCCCCAAACAACTACCGGTTGAATGAGTTTATCCTCGAGTTCAAAACGCGACAATAACGACTGGAGATCATTACCCTCAAATGTTCCCCCGCTGCGATAATCTCCATCGCTCTGACCAAACCCTCGCTGATCAAAGATGATTACATTATAGCCAAGACTGGTAATATCCGAGGCTTTCTCGAGCTGTGATTCCATGCCGACAAAAAGACCGTGGAGCAGTATAAACGTACCCGCCGGTGATGAGGCACTATCGGTAACGGCATCGAGATAAAAACCGGCAATACTCAGATTATCTTCGGTCAATATCTTAAACGGTTCCGATACGAATCCATTTTGTGACGGTTCGATTAACTCGGCTGTTTCTTCGGGCCGCTCTACTATTTTCCCGGCCTGATTTAAGGGATATACCCAAAAGGCCAAAACCGCGGCAATTACTAACACTATTACCGAGGAAGTCTGAATTGCATCTATTGTCTTTCTAGTCATAATCAGACATTATAAGCCTCAATCCCGGAAATTGGTAATAAAAAATTTATATCAGTATTAAAATGTTTGTTTTCAAGGCGTTATGTAGCTACTATAAAATAGTAAACTGTGAGCCTTTGCAGTCCGATACATTGATTATGGAAAAGAAAATTCTGCTTTGCATAGCGATTATTGTAATCGCGGTATTATCGTTTGGTTGCGGCGGGGATCTGACCGGCGGCAGCGATAATAATGATGTCTATGTTATAAACGCTTCGTTGGTTAAGAACACATTTACCGATTCGGCGAGGATAGACGTCGTCCTGACTAAAAACGGTGACACGTGTCATTGCGCTGATATCCAACTGGGAGCCATTGTACTGGATACCAACGCCATCGGCTACTACAAGATATTTGACAGCAGTCAGATAATTGTGGACACGGTATATACTCTCAACGTTCGGGATTCATCTTCCCTCAATGCCAATCTTACAATCAGGCTTGCCAATACAGTGACTATTACCGATGCCGGATTCCGGTTTTACACCGGATCGGCCGAAGCGGTAAGCTGGACCGGAGGTACCAATGCCGATGGGTTTATTCTGGCCTCCACTCCCCCTGCGGGAGCAGTCGTGGATACCGGATACACATCTTACTATAGCATCCTGAACGGCGTTATTCCCGTGGAAACATTCCTGATTAATCCAACCACCAGAATCATTGGTATTCACAAAATCTATGTGGCCGCCTACAATGGCGCCCCGGTCGCAAATTCTCTACTGCCTTTTGATTTGCCAAAGATTAATATTCCAGCGAGTAATGTAAATGGCTCAAACATATCCGGGCGGGTTGCGGGGATCGTCATTTCAGCTTCTGATTCAATCGATGTATCGGCTCCATGAACGATAATGCAAAACAAGTCTTAAATCATCTCAATCGTCTGACAACCGAGCAAGCCAATATAAAAAGTCAATCAATCGACCGCCTTCCGGCGGTCGAAATTTGCCGTATTATCAATACCGAAGATAAAACCGTCGCCGCGGCAGTAGAAAAACAAATAGAGAACATTGCGCTGACGGCGGAAATGGCCGCTGAGACAATCGGCAACGACGGTCGGCTTTTTTATATCGGAGCCGGTACTTCGGGCCGACTGGGAGTGCTTGACGCCTCCGAGATTCCGCCAACTTTCGGCGCCGATCCTGCAACCGTAACAGGAATTATTGCCGGCGGACATCCAACCCTGATATTGTCAAAGGAAGGGATTGAGGATAAGGCTGACGAGGCGATAACGGATCTTGATAAATTTAATTTCTCGAACAATGATATGTTAATCGGTTTGGCCGCTTCGGTAAAAACACCCTATACGTTGGCCGGTGTTCGGCACGCCATCGCCATCGGAGCCAAAAGCGGATTGATTGTCTGTAATAAAGCCGAAAATCTGGATATTAAACCGAATGTTTTGATTGAGTTAGTAGTCGGGACCGAGGTCATTACCGGTTCGACGAGAATGAAATCCGGTACCGCCCAAAAGATGGCCTTGAATATGATTTCCACGACAGCGATGGTACTACTCGGTAAATGCTACGGGAATCTAATGGTGGACCTGAAGGCGACTTCGATTAAACTTGCGGCCCGTTCCCGAAAAATTCTGATAGAGTTATTGGAAATTGACTACGAAGCGGCAGATAGCCTATTGGTCTCATCAGAAGGTTCGGTTAAGACCGCAATTGTGATGCACAGGTTGAAACTTACAAAAGAAGCAGCAGAAAACAAACTCGCCTCAACCAGAGGCTCCCTCTGGAAACTCCTCGATAAATAAAAAGGGAGTCCTGAAACAGACCCCCTTTTATTATGCAAATCTATGGACCGCAAGTAGGTGCAGGCCCTCCCCTCATGATGTAATTTATCAAGAAAGTAGAATCACCAGTATTAACACTTCCATCTGCGTTAGCGTCGCCTTCCTGCATACATGGCGGTGCAGAGCCACCGTAATAAACATAGTTATTAATATAAATGACATCACCTAAAGAAACAGAACCGTCATTATTGGCATCACCCGCAACATCACAACAAGATGAAGAATCTTCTGGGAATATAAACTTGTTCAGGTAGAAATTACTGTCAGATTCACCGGCGACAACAAATAGCTCATTGGTAATTACAGCGATATCATATATTTTTTCATTCCCAGACAGGCTATCCTTCCATTGAGTCAAGCTTTCACCCAATGAGTCAAGTTTTATAACCCACGAGTTGTAATCATCAGTAGAGGACGGTGTTTCATAGTTTGTAAAACCTGCTATAACAAAACAACTATCTGATGTTGTTTGAATAGCTTTGCATACATCATCAGCTCCTGAACTGCCAAATGTAACAGTATTCGATAGAGTACTATCGGCATCAATGAACATGGTAATGATATCGTTGTTATCTGACGCATCTGTTCGAGTTCCGGTTATTACATAACCCCCAAATGGAGATTCGGTAACGCCATAGATTGCAACATTGTAAGCAGTGTCAATACCGGGGGTAGCCTCCCATACCAATTCAATCTCCGTATCAAGTTTGAGAATCCAGGCTGTGTATTGACCGTTTACGAGTTTTGACCCAACCGCAATATAGTGGCTATCGGCGGTTAGAATGATGTCATATAAAATATCACCCTGCGATCCGAATGAATAAGCACTCTTTGACCCCGTTGAATCTGCAACTCGGGTAACCACTAAACCCTGTCCATTCAATTCTGTTTCTTTCCAATGGCCAACTGTTACAGAACCGTTATTTAAGTCACTACATGCTGAAAAACCTTCACGACCCCATTGAGCCGAAATAATAGCCTCCCAAGATATATCATTATTTGAGTCAGTTTTAATCGTCGCAAATTGTTGAACGTAATTAGGGCCAATGTGAGATCCAACAATTATCTTACTGCTATCTCGAGTTTGATGACAAAAGTTTGCTTTATTATATGCGTTAAACCCTGATAGAGTGTCATACCAGATGATTTGACCGCAGGAATTAAAATCAATTGCAAACATAGCAGTATTCGAGTCACCGATTTGTCCCGCGGCAAATAAGTCACCGGAATATGATTCTTCCAACGAAAAGAGAGCATCGTTTGAGCTGAAGTTATAGATTTTATACCAGGTTGAATCGGTTGCCAAATAGCAATCACAACTATCACCAACGTCATCGCTATCGGTATCGGTCTGGTTCTGGTTATACGTATAAGGACAGTTATCACAAGCGGTTGCCAGACTGTCACCGTCATGGTTATACTGATTGGAATTACTTACTGTAGGACAATTGTCACACACATTGCCAACACTATCGGAATCAGAATCTTCCTGTCCGTCATTATAGACATCCGGACAATTATCTAAGGCACATGTGTTGGCGGCATAGCCGGGATTCCCGTATCCATCGCCGTCAGTATCGGTACAGGTATCGCAGGCATCACCAATTCCATCACCATCAGCATCCGTCTGATCGGCATTGGCTACATCAGGGCAATTATCGTCCGGACAAGTATTGTTTGCATATCCCGGATTACCGTATCCATCATCGTCAGTATCGGTACAGGTGTCACAGGCGTTACCCCAATAATCATTATCTGTGTCAGTCTGATTTGTATTGGCGGAATCGGGGCAATTGTCGCAATCGTCAGCGACCTGATCGCTATCAGTATCACCATCCGCAACATCACAAAACACATAGCGAAGAGTTGGATCACCAAAAAGGATATGAATAGATGGTTTTTCTGGCTTCTGTAATACAGTTCCAGATCGTGCAATATTTAAAATAGTAACTCCGATGGACGTACCGTTACCAATAGATTCATGAAATGCACGACTGGTACCACCAGCAGTAGTATTTGTTTTGGCAATACAATTCAAACCATAATCATGGGCGAATATATACCAACCAGCGAGATAATCTTCTTCTGTATATCTCCCCGATGAACAGCTGCCACTATATATTAAATGAGCCTTCATATCAGTACTATCAACTAAGTCAGCTATAATAAATTGAGTACCTTCTCCATAAAAGGAATGCCCAGTATATGAACCATGTGAATGCACTTCTACAAATTCATATCCTTGCGATAATATACTTTGATAGTGATTTCCACAAACAACAGAGGAATCACAAATCCATGTTTGCTTTTTATAAGCAGGCCTAAGAATCGTACGATATTCAGCAATACCCTCTGTCGACAGATCACAATAACCATAAAATAGAGAACGATGTTCTATATTCAATTCACCAAGTCTATAGTCGTGATTCTTACTGAAGTACTTATTCACCAATGCGTCTTCTGTTTCTCCAGTATAAACAAGAGGAGAAGCAGTTAGTCGGCCGAACCAAATATCCTGCTTATAACCTTCAAGAGAATCGCAAAACAATGAATCATATATTCCATCATTATTAGTGTCCGCCCACACAGCATCCATCTCAAAGTACAGTTCATCAGTGAGAAAATATGGTTCCATAATATTGTCTTGAAAAAATGTTGCTATAGGTAGATCTCCAATAAAAAGTGTACCCACCAAACCATCGTTTTCATACTTATCCTGCAGAAAAGCGCGTAGGCTGTCAGGAGTTCCCCCCGACCAGGTGTAAACCTCAATAGTATCAATAAAATCCTCACCGGCCACATCATCGACATACTGCGTAAGCATTGAATCAATATCATCGTACAAAGAATCGTTTACGATAATGCAATACAATCGATCAGTCTTGTAAGCATTATATGACCTCTGTCCAAACTTTAGCTCGCATTTGACCGGTTGGACAGTTTTGACTTTCGCCTGCCATTCTTTGACAGTCATGCATCCTTTCATACATTCTTCGTGTGAAGATTGATCAAACATTTCAGAATGTGCCCCCTTTGAGTTTCCTAACAGCTCACCATCAGATATATCCTTGTCTGAGTCAGCAACTAATGCCGTATTTAAGCAAAATACAGCCAGTAATGCACTCAAGAATCCAATTATTCCTCGCATTGCACATCCCTCCATTGATTAAATTTAAGAAATTATGAAAATCCTCAAGAATTGAGAAGTAATTATCGTTTTCATTATTAATTATATTATATAATTATCTATAGGTTTTGTCAAGCATCATTGTTATTTATATTATTGAGAGAGAGATTATTACATCTCCCTCTCGTATTGAATTGATTTGTCAGTGTGAACACACAGTTACTTATAGCAAATATACTTTCTCCTTCGAAATAGTAGATACCCTGCCGATATCGTTATCAAGGCAATCAGGATTATCAACCCGTATGGTGTTGTAGAGGAAACCGGCATATAAGATCTGGTATCGGCCGTTGCCTCAATTTGTACCGAATCGGGATGATAGATAGAAACATCAATCCCGGTAAACGACCGGTCTATTTCATAGATGCTGCCGTTCTGAACAAAATCATCATTAATAAATCCGCCATCAGCATTGACCTCAAGCGAATCCCCGTTGAACTCAGCTCTTCCATTAAACAGAGTATCCCCTCGTGATGTCACACTCAAGGTTAATATAGCCATTTGTTTTGAGTCAGTTGACGAAACCGCCCCATAAAAGTCGATATCAAGAATCCCCCCGATAATCGTAGAATAGACGGCCGTCGAACAGCGGGTCGTATCTTCGATAGATTTTCCGGCCCAGGCATGCTGTCCCCAGGCATAAGCCCAGGCTGAGGCATATTTGCGACCGTCCATTAAAGTATCACAAATCGCGTACGCAAAGGCTCCACCATGCCACCACGGATCCCGAACGCTCTGGCAGAAAGCCTGAATTGGCAAGTTAGGCGTGTGAAACGGATACACGACCGTAGAATCACAAAACGGAACGCCAAATACACGGGTATGAGCGGATGCCGCAGCAAAAGGTCCTATCCAGCGAGCGACCGCGCGGGCGTATAAATCACCGGCGAATGAGAATAGTATCAGACAAATGAACAGTGAGATAATGAATCTTTGTGCCATTTTTCCCTCCTATAGAATTATCCTGCAAAAGGTAAAGTGAACAATGCTAATCTGAATTGCGGTGAATGAGAGAAATCATCGCATCTTGAGGCGAGAATTTCCCATTGCTTCTCGAATGCGATTACTCTTAATATATCCTGCCATAAAAATCATACAAGCGGTTTTTTGATTGCGACTAATGAGCGTTACTTAGAAGAATTATTGTTTTGTTATTTCTTTTTCTTGCGATGTTTAGAGGATATCACGCCATAACTTTCTTTGACCAGGGCAAAACCTAAATCGGCCGTATCTTTATTTTGAATGGTAATAGTAATCCAGCCAAATCGTCCGACATGACTGGCAATTGCTATATCGGGATGATATAAATAGGCGTCAACATTATCTTTTTGCGGTTTCAGGGTAATTCTAAGCGGTTTTTCAGTATTGCAAATGGCGAATAATTTACCCTTTACTTTAAACACAATATGCTGCCAAGGGAACTCCTCGGCAGTATCCACTTGTTTAAGACTCCAGTTTCTAATTCGCTTAAAATATCGTGATTTATTAGTCAGCATTAAATTTCTCCATATTAATTATAGCTAAAAACAGAAGATTTCTCTATCACAATCGGCATTCCACATCTAACTTATTGCGGATTAGAAGCTTAAAGTCAACTAAGAATTTGGGAACAATGTGTCGATTACAAGGCTATAGTCAAAATGAACCGTGAAAGGGCTTGTCTTTTCGTCGAAAATAGTTATATTAATCGACTGTTTTCAGGAAACATGTTATTGGCATTGAAGTTAGAAAAACAAAGGTAGATAGATGAAAGCAAAAATTCACCCCAAGTATAAGCCTACAACGATTACCTGCGCCTGCGGTAGTGTTATAGAGACCCGGTCAACTCTTAAAGATATCAAAATTGAGATCTGTTCCAGTTGTCATCCGTTTTTTACTGGAAAACAGAAACTGGTTGATACCGCTGGTCGTGTAGAACGTTTTCGGAGAAAATACAAATTGGATAATAAAGATAAATAGTTTCTATCCATTTTCCGGATTACTTTCGTACAACTATAGAAATGTAATAAGTACGAATTTAGGCAACGTTCATTAACACAGACCTTTGGGAGACAGCATGCCTGACCTCGCAGTAGGTGGACAAGCAGTGATAGAGGGAGTGATGATGCGGTCGGACGATCGTATTGCAACTGCTGTCAGAGTTCCATCCGGTGAAATAAAAGTAAAAACCGACACGTTTATCTCACTTACCAAGCGATTCAAATTTCTGGGTATTCCGGTCCTTCGTGGAGCGGTCTCTTTTATTGAGATGCTTGTTATCGGAATAAAATCATTGAACTTTTCCGCTGACGTAGCCGTGGCCGAAATTGAAAAAGAAGAAGCCGCCAAAAACGGCACCGTTTATAAAGAAAAAGAAAAGAAGAAATCCAATGCGCTACTTTTGGCCGGGACGGTCGTATTTGCGTTGGGTCTCGGAATAACCATTTTCTTTTTCCTCCCGCTAGCACTCTCGACCTTAATCGGAATTGAAAAAGACGCTCTGTCATTTAATCTGGTCGCCGGTTGTATCCGTGTCTTGCTCTTTCTTGCCTATGTGTGGGGAATTTCATTTATCAGTGACTTCAGGCGAGTATTTGCCTATCACGGAGCCGAACACAAATCTATATTTGCTTTTGAATCCGGATCCAAAATGACACCCGATGCGGTCGCGGGATATCCCCGGCGGCATCCTCGCTGCGGAACCAGTTTTATCCTCATTGTCGCTCTTTTCGCTATTCTCATTTATTCCATTTCAGATTCAATCTACACCGTCGTCAACGGTGTTGCTCCGGGCTTGTTTGTTCGCTTCGGAATTCACTTTTCCCTGTTGCCACTTGTAGCCGGTATCTCGTATGAGTTGCTGAAGCTCTCCGGCCGAACGAGGGATTCAAAAATCACTCAATTTCTCATAGCTCCGGGATTGTGGCTTCAGAGTATAACCACCAAAGAGCCCAGTCATGACCAAATTGAGGTCGCTATTGTCGCATTAGAGACGGTTATGAATATTACCGAAAAATCAGAGTTATCCGTTAAACGCATACCGGCAACTTAGCCATCTTCAAAACTGACATATTCACAACATATTTATTAGGCTTGCCCAATTTCAGGTAGAAGCCTATATTTGCGTTTTACCAACAGAGGGAATAATGATAGATTTGCTTGATAAAATAGATGAGCGCTACGACAATCTCTCAACTGAATTATCTAAACCGGAAGTACTTAAGAATCAAGATAAATTAAAAGTACTCGGGCGTGAACACCGCCAGCTTGAAGAAGTAAAAAAAGTCGGAGATGAATACCGCAAGGTTTTGACTGATACCATTGAGGCACGGGAAATAATTTCCGCCAACGAGGATGCCGACTTAGTCGAGATGGCTCAGATGGAACTCAGCGAAAACGAACCGCGTCAGGAGAAGCTTGAAAGCAAACTAAAAGTACTGCTTCTCCCCCGGGATCCCAACGATGCCAAAGACGTTGTTGTGGAAATTCGAGCCGGAACCGGCGGTGATGAGGCGGCCTTATTCGCGGCCGACCTGTATCGTATGTATAAACATTTTGCCGAGAATCAGGGCTGGAAAGTCGAAACACTGTCAACCAACCCAACCGGCATTGGCGGCTTGAAGGAAATTATTTTTAGTATTGCAGGTGAAGGCGCATATTCCCGACTGAAATTTGAGTCTGGCGTTCATCGAGTTCAGCGGGTTCCATCTACCGAAAGTTCGGGGCGGATTCACACTTCGGCGGCATCGGTAGCGGTTCTTCCCGAAGCCGAGGAGGTCGAACTTGAGATCAAGGAGAACGAACTCAAGGTTGACGTGTACCGCTCTTCCGGCCCCGGCGGGCAGTCTGTAAATACTACTGACTCAGCCGTACGCCTCACGCATTTACCGACCGGATTGGTCGTTACCTGCCAGGATGAGAAATCGCAGTTAAAAAACAAAACCAAAGCTATGAAAGTCCTTCGCGCCCGGCTTCTGGATCAGGCCATTCACGAGCAGCAGAGTAAAATTGCGGCTGAAAGAAAATCAATGATTGGCTCCGGCGACCGTTCCGCGAAAATAAGAACATATAATTTCCCACAGGGCCGTGTTACAGATCATCGCATCAATCTGACTCTGTATAAACTCCAGGTGATTCTCGAAGGAGATATCAAGGAACTAATAGACGCAATTGGTCAGCGTGAGCAGGAAAATCAGCTTGCCGCCGCCGGAATGGACTGATTAGACACACGTTATGCCCCTTGTAGTTTGACCTAGTCCGAGATTGTCTGGCTCGACCGGTAATTAGAGCAATAACAAAATTCATTGTCAACTATTTTTGACTCACTCAGTAAAAATGTGTACATTACGTATTACCTAAAAGGATTTTCCGCATAAGGGGTGATAAATGGACATTCAAAAAATAGCTATGGACGGTTTAGTCGCGGCATCGATGCACAAGGCCAGCTATTGCGATATTCGATACGAGATTATTACCGATGAAAAGTTGTCATATTCCGATGGAGATCCGGATCCGATTGAGAGCTCTCTTTCAGCCGGGTGGGCAGTACGTTTGCTAATCAACGGCGCTTGGGGTTTTGCCTCAACTGATGATCCTGCTATAACGATAGATAAACTAACGGTCCGGGCGGCGGCCATTGCAAAAGCCTCGGCAAAAGTCTCACAACGTCCAATAGAATTAACTCCTTCTCCAGTCGAATCCGGTGAGTTTATATCACGGTACAAGAAAGATCCCTTTACCGTACCGCTTACAGAAAAAATCGCTTTCCTGACTGGTATCGACGAGGCCATGGCTAGCCATGCTGATATCAATTCGCGAAGCTGCTTTGTGTCATTTCGTAAACTCGAAAAGTTTTTCTATTCATCCGAGGGTAGTGAACAGCACCAGGTTCTCATTCAATCCGGTTCCGGCATCTCAATGGGAATTTCAAAATCACGCCGGGAAAATTATGAGCGAAGTTACCCTAAGGCGGCAGGCCAATATGAATTGAAGGGTTATGAACTGTTGGATGAGCTCGATTTCAAAAAACATATTCCCCAATTGGCCGACGAGATAAAACAATTAACGACCGCCACCGCATGTCCTCAAAAAAATGCAACTCTGGTGTTGGCCGGTAATATTACTTCGCTGGTCATCCATGAGTCTATCGGTCATGCTTTGGAACTTGACCGGGTTTTTGGCATGGAACGGAATTTCTCGGGTATCTCATTCGCCACACCGGATAATCTTAACCACCTGCAATATGGCGCGGACATAGTCAACGTCTCAGTCGATGCCTCAGCTGATGGAGCCTTAGGTTCTTTTGGATGGGATGATGAGGGAGTTAAAAGTAAGAAGATTCCGCTGATAAAAAACGGTATTCTAACAGACTATCTATCCTCGCGGGATACAGCCGGGCGAGTTAATCACGTCTCAACCGGGAATCTTCGCGCAGAAGGTTGGAAGAATATCCCTATCGTGCGAATGTCTAACACAATCCTGGAACCGGGCGATAAATCATTTGCAGATATTATTGGCGAAGTTGAAGACGGCATCTATATGGACGGGCCGACATCATGGTCAATCGACGACTTACGCAAAAATTTCCAATTCGGATGTGAAATCGGCTGGGAAATCAAAAATGGTAAACTTGCCGATGCGGTCAAAAATCCGACCTTCTCGGGATGCACTACACAATTCTGGAATAACTGCGACGCCATTGGAGACAAATCACAATTTGTCATTCAGGGAACGCCTAACTGCGGCAAAGGACAGCCGGGGCAGAACGCGAGAACAGGAGAAGGAGCGTCAACAACCCGATTCTTAAATATTGAAGTGGGGGTGCAGTCATGATTAATCAGTCTCACGCAATGGAAGTATTATACCGGGCTCTCAAGCATTCCGCCGCCGATCAAACCGAAGCGGTTTTGATGAGCGAAAAAACCGACCTGACGCGCTTTGCCGAATCTACCATAAACCAGAATATTTCTCAGGAAGAAACAACGCTGGTTATTACAGCGGTAAATGAAAAAAAGGTCGGTATCGCCACTACCAATGATCTATCGAATGACGGCATTAAGAAAGCTGTCGAATCGGCAGTTACGATTAGTAAACTGCAAAAGCCGGATGAACGTTTTGTTTCCTTCCCCGATAAAGAGATGGCTCCCAAGCTCGATAAAACCGTTACCGTAGAAGCTAATCTTGATTTTACTCCAGCCGATATGGCCGAAGTAGTGTTGCAGGCCGCCAAAGAAGCAAAAGTAAAGAACCTGACAGCGTCCGGCGCGTTTCGTCACGATATCAATACCGTAGCGGTTGCCAATTCACTCGGAGTCGAACAGTTTGGTAGATTTGGAAAGAGCGAGCTATCCTTAACTATCTCCGGAGAAGGCGAACAGTCAGGCTATGGTATCGCGTTTTCTCCCGACCCGTCTAAAATCGATTATTCAACTGCAATTGCAAAAGCGGTTGATATCGCATCTCGAAATATAAATCCGATCGTTCTTCCTGATGGCCAGTACACGGTTATCCTGGAACCGGCTGCAGTTGGTCAGCTGCTGCTTTTCCTGAGTTTCCTCGGTTTCGGCGGCCGGACAATGGCGCAGAGGCGCTCATTCTTATCCGGCAAAACCGGCGAGCTTATCACCGGAGAAAAAATCTCAATCTCTGACGAAGCCGACAATCCTATTTTTGGAACCCTGCTATTTGACTATGAGGGCGTTCCAAAAAAACGGATAACTCCAATTAAAAACGGCACCGCCGGTGAAGGCGCGTTTGACAGCTACTATGCCAATTTAATGCAGACCCAACCGACCGGGCATTCGGTGCAGCCAAATAATGGATTCGGTCCCTATCCAAAACATATGGTAATGCAGCCGGGCGATAAAACGATTGAGGAGATGATTGCATCGACCGAGAAAGGCGTCCTGATAACTCATTTCTGGTATATCAATTATCTCAATCCAATGCGGACGATGATAACCGGAACGACCTTTGACGGTACTTTTTTAATCGAAAATGGCCAAGTCGGTTCAGCCATCAAAAATATGCGAACCAATCAATCGATATTGGAAGCATTCTCGAATGCCGAAATGCTGTCTAAAGAGAGAATCGTTTATCCTCAGTACGCATCTTTGATGCAGGTTCCGGCGATGAAGATCAATAACTTCAATTTGGTTCAGGAAACTAAAGAAGAATGGGAGGGCTCATGCTAAAGCGACGTGATTTTCTAAAACTTTCGGTAATAGTTGCCGCCGGAGCGGCTGTTCCGTTTTCCGGGTTGGAGAGCGCCATAGCAATGAACTTCACCCCTCTTTCCGAATATACTGTGAAGCCAATCTATCGGTTTCACGGTCATGCCAAATCCGGCTGTGCTTTTCGACCCGAGTTAACAGATATGTGGGCTGGAGGCGGAGCCGTACTGCCTGAGAAGTTTTAATGACCAAGTATAATATTAATTTGTTAGTCTCCGAAGCGGACGAAAAACTGAAAGCAGTTGGCATCGACGCGGGCAAAGCCGAAGCAGAAATAATCTTGTGCGATTTATTAGATGTCGAGCGGCTTGAATTGTATCTCAATGGCCCGTCTTTATTAGACGACAATATCGTAAAAAGCTATTATGAAATTATTGAGAAGCGCCTCACCCGATATCCCCTGCAATATATTTTGGGATCAGCCTGGTTTTACGGGCGCAAGTTCCTGGTCGATGAAAACGTCATGGTGCCCTGCCCCGAGACTGAATTGCTTTTGGAATCAGTTCTCAGAACTGCACGATTAAGTAAATCTTCTCCGGTGAGACTGCTTGATATCGGTACCGGATCGGGAGTGGTATCGGCTTCCTCCAAGCTTGAAAATCCGGAGTTGGATGTAACTGCGTCTGATATCTCGACCGAGGCATTAAAAGTAGCACAAAGTAATGCCCGGCAGTTCGGCGTCGAAGAAAACATTAAGTGGATACAATCCGATTTATTTGACAATATCGACCCTAATTCACGATTCGATATAATTGCCTCCAATCCGCCGTATATTGCTGACGATACTTATGACACTCTCCCCCCGGAAGTCAAGGCCGACCCAACCCTGTCGCTTCTCGGTGGAAATAAAGGCATGGAAATAATTGAACGTCTTCTCAAGCAGGCGCCTGATTTTCTCAACCGCCCCGGCACACTAATTTTCGAAATCGGTTATGATCAGGCAGAGATTATTTTCGACTTGGTGGATAATAATTCAAGCTATTCAAAATGCATGCTATTGAAAGATTTGGCCAATATCGACCGCATTGTCATTTGCAAGACGGCTTAACATATTATGCGGAAACTGAGACAACTAATAAAGCTCGGTTGGGCTTACAAAATAAAAAAATCGGCCTCGGTTTCGTATCCACCCTATCAATTCACTATTGAACCGACTAATATCTGTAATTTGAGCTGTGATTTCTGTCCGCAGAGCGACCCGAATCATTTTGATTCCCGACCTGTGGGGCAATTGACTATCGAGAATTTTAAGACATTTCTTGATAAGATCAGTATCTGTGGAGCATCAAATAAAAATCTCAATCTAACCTTAGACGGCGAACCGTTCATCAATAAGAATTTCATATCGTTTATCGAAATGGCCGCCAAGCGTGGTTATTTCTGTGTCTTTGCTTCCAATGGAACTCTTATCAATCAAGAAAAGGCGGATAGGTTAAGTACCGCCGGACCATTTCGAGCATCAATCGATTTTTCATCTGATGAAAAGATTTATGAAACAATACGGGGAAAAAAGGGACACTTTGAGTTGGTCAGAAAAAATCTCGTATATCTCATGGAAGTGGCTCGCAGCAATTCAAATGTTCATCTTGATATTCACGATATTACTTCGTTTTCGGGAGCTGATGCTGAGGAGTCGCTTATAAGGATGCGAGGTCTATTCGGAGAAAACCTGCCCAAACAGATACGGTTTGCATCACGGCAATTTCACAATTTCTGCGGGCATCTAAAAAGCAATGGGAGTGATACTAACTATCGTGTTTGCCCTTATCCCTGGGCACAGATGGCAATAACTCACTCGGGTGACTGTGTGCCTTGCTGTAGGGATACGACTGGCCGTTCGGTATTGGGCAATTTGCTTGAAAAACCGGTCATGGACATCTGGAACGGACCCGAATATCGCAAATTTCGTCAGAACCTGCTTGATGGTAAGCCGGAGAAAAACCTGGCCTGCGTCAATTGTGATTTACCCTTTAGCGGAAAAGAATCCCGTTGGAGAATAGGTTATATACTCCGCTCACTTCTTAAGCGCTAATCTATCACATCAACTATTTCAGGCTTCCAATCGGTTTCCATCCAAATACCGCAAATTGAAATCGGAAGATTCCAACTTTTTACCAGAGCCATCGCCAATTTTACGTGCTCAATATGCTTTTCTTTTGGCACCGGATTCCCGGCGCAATCGGCGTGGCCGACTATCACAACAACTTTTGAGCCATGTTTTTCAACCGAAATCGCAACCCGGTTTTTAATGGATTCGACTAAGGGAGTAATGTTTTCAGCAAGAATTTTATCTGGTCCCGGTTCTGTAATCATGTCAATATAGTCAACATGAAATCTTCCCTTCATCCATTCGATAACCGGCAACTGAACACGGCCATCCATACAATTGATCGCGGTTGCAAAGGTACCTTCCGCCATTTTCTTTCTCCTCAATTAATCGCTTTTTATACCACGGCGTGTAAAATGCGCCTCTTCGTATTCGCAATGCTTTACAAATCCAAGCTTTTCATAGCATCTAATGGCGGGTAAGTTATCATCCTGGACGTTTAATGTAATAAGCTCCACATAATTTTTCAAGTCCTCTATTATACGAGATGATACTTTTGTCGCCAATCCCTTACCGCGATAATCCGGATGAGTCGTAATACTGCCAAGGACTGCAATCTTATATTGCTTTGAATAGACATGAACTCCGGCAATGGCGATAATCTTATCACCATCGAATATTCCGAAAAATTTCCCGGTGGCTAACAAACGCTCATCAAAATAACGGTCAGGATAGGCAGTTTCATAAAGATCAAAGACGGCATCATAGTCAGACATCGACAACCGTTTTACATCATCAGTTTCGCTGTGGCTTTTTTTGTATGATTCCAGCTTCATCTTCCAATGCGAGCTTAACGGTTTTTCCTCATATTGCTCAAGAAAGATATCTTTATATTCTGTCAGGTAGTGGCAATAGAAACTGTCCGGAAGATGTTGTATTGTATCCTGAAGTAATTTTGGAAAATCAGAGGTCAATCCCAAAGCCTGAACACAGACAAAGCGGGGATTGTTGAAAATCAGAATCGCGTCATCAATGTTACCATCTTCGTTTTCAAGTACCGGCCATTTGCAAAGCGGGAAATAGAAATCATCAAGATCACCGATTAAATAAGAAAACAAAACAGGACTTTTCAGGAAATGGATATAGAGCTTATTTTTATCCTCGCTGAATTTCATGCTGTAATTTGGGCTGTTTCTCAAGCGATGTCAAGAGGTCGAATAAGGTAAATAAAAAAAGCCCCGCATCTGCGAGGCTTTTTTCGGAGCAACCAGCTCCAGAGATTTTATATAACCTATATAACAACTAAGCTGATTTCTTGCTCTTCTTATATTTATACTTCGGTTTGCCTTTTTTATTGATGACCTTATCGGTAATGATTACTTCGGATAAATCAGGCATATTCGGCGCCTCAAACATTATGTTGAGCATAGAAGATTCGAATATAGAGCGAAGTGACCGGGCTCCGGTTTTGCGCTTAACCGCTTTGGCAACAGTAGCATTTAACGCCGAAGGCTCAAAGGTCAACTTAATCCCATCAAGATCAAATAGTTTTTGATACTGTTTGACCAAGGCGTTTTTGGGCTCAGTCAGAATCGTCAGTAGCGCTTTTTCAGAAAGCGGCTTGAGAGCGGTTTCGACCGGCAAACGGCCAATGAGTTCCGGGATCAGACCATAGGCCAAGAGATCCGGCGGCTCAACCTGAGATAACAATAGCGATTTATCACTTACGACATCAACCCGCGTGGACTCGAAACCAACGGTTTTCCTTCCCACCCGGCGGGCAATTATCTTTTCGAGACCCTCAAATGCCCCGCCGCAAATAAACAGAATATTTGAGGTGTCGATGGTGACAAACGCCTGTTCGGGGTGCTTGCGGCCGCCCTTGGGCGGAATATTTGCCACCGTGCCTTCAAGGATTTTTAATAACGCTTGCTGAACTCCCTCACCGGAAACATCACGAGTAATCGACGGATTCCCATCGGTGCGGGAAATTTTGTCGATTTCGTCTATATAAATAATTCCCTTTTCAGTTTTTCCGGCATCGTAATTCGCAGCATGAAAAAGGCGAACCAGAATATTCTCAACATCCTCACCGACGTAGCCGGCTTCGGTCAAAACCGTAGCATCAGCAATTGTAAATGGAACTTTAAGATATTTCGCCAGTGTTCGAGCGATGAGGGTCTTGCCGGTACCGGTCGGGCCCAGTAAAAGGATATTCGACTTTTCCAGTTCAACATCATCTGATGTATTTTTCGCTTTAATCCGTTTATAATGATTATAAACAGCAACCGATACGGTTCGTTTGGCTTCTTCCTGATCGATAACGTACAAATCAAGGAAGTCCTTGATTTCAGACGGAGTCGCTGTCGGAACATCATCGGCCTGTTCCTTGACCTGAGGTTCCGCATGCATAAGGTCATTGCAGAGTGTTACACAGTCATTGCAAATATATGAGTTGTAACCAGAATAAAGCCTTTTTACCTGATCGGCTTTCTTCCCGCAAAAGGAACAGCGCTCTGTCGAAGTAGGTGTCTGAGAATCATCGGCCATTACTGTTTATCCCTTATTCTCGGCCGGCTTGATGTCAAATTCATAGACTTTGTCAATAATGCCATAGTCATTGGCTTCTTTGGCCGACATGAAATAGTTTCTATCGGTATCCTCTTCAATCTTACTCAGAGACTGACCTGTATGTAATACCAATAAATCGTTTAATCGCTTTTTTGTTCCCATAAATTCCTTGGTCATAATCTCAATATCAGAGATCTGTCCCTGAGTACCAGCCATCGGTTGGTGAATCATAATACGGGAATTCGGCAGTGCAGCCCGTTTACCGGCCGTACCGGCAGTCAATAAAAACGCGCCCATTGAAGCGGCCATGCCCATACAGGTGGTTACGATATCCGGTTTGATAAACTGCATCGTATCATAGATAGCCATGCCTGCCGTTACCGAACCGCCCGGTGAGTTTATATATAAGAATATATCTTTGGCCGGATCTTCGGCATCCAGAAATAAAAGCTGAGCTATAACTAAATTGGCAATATTGTCATCGATAGGAGTTCCGATAAAAATGATACGGTCTTTAAGCAACCGGGAAAAAATGTCATATGCACGTTCGCCGCGTCCGGTCGTTTCCACTACCATGGGAATCAAAGTCATGTTTAACCTTCCTTAGTTTTTACGCACGGTCATGTTCTATTTACCGGTTTTTTGAGTCAGGAAATCAAGCACCTTTTCCTCAAGGAGTCCATCTTTAATTTCACTGGCTTTTCCGGTCTGGGCCAAAATTTCTTTGGCCTTATCCATTTCCATACGATAATTGTCAGCAAATCTCTTTATCCATTTTTCGGTATCCTGAGAGGAAACTTCAATCTTTTCCTGAGTTGCCAGGCGGTGATAGATTAGATACCAACGGACAGTTTCGATTCCCATCGGGCGGTATTTTTCACGAATTTCCTTTTCGTCCGCCTTTTCATTTTGCTGCTTATTATCTTCGACTACGTTTTTAAGATAGGTTTCGACCATCGCATCCGGGACATCAAAGCTGTTTTTCTCAATCATCTGGTCGACTATTTCTTTTTTTGTCTTACGGGCGCCTTCGGCCTCTTTCTCTTTTGCCATTTGCTCGCGCAGCTTTATCTTGAATTCAAGGTATGTTTCAGCCATTCCAGTTAATTTGGCAAAGCCATCATTCAACTCAGGCAAAACCCGCTCTTTGACCTCTTTAACAGTCGTCTTGAATGTAATCGATTTCCCGGCGAATTTCCTATCTGTAAAATCCTCAGGATAAGATAAGACAACTTCTTTTACTTCGTCTCGTTTGGCACCGATAAGGGCATCTTTAAATTCCTTGACCGTATTGGGACCGTCCAAATCTATTTCCTGATTGACCAGCGGAACATCGCTATTGAGCGCATCGACAGCCCCGCCAATCGGTTCGAGATCACAGATAAGCATGTCAGCTTCCTTGGCCTCACGATCAACCGAACTCAATGATGCCTGCTGCTTGCGCATCATCTCAACGACTTCGTCAACATCTTTATCTTCAATCGTATGATCCTGCTTCTCAATTTTCAAACCGTCATACTTGATATCTTCAATAACAGGCATCACCTCAATACCGAGCGTAAACGTCATCGCTTTGCCTTCATCGATATCGACTTTGGAAAGCACCGGAGTCCCGACCGGTTCGAGCTTTTTTTCCTTAATGGCTTCGTGGTAATGCTTATTCACCAGTTCATCAACAATTTCCGCAGTCGCTTCCGGTTTGAATTTCTTCCGCACGACATTCATCGGAATTTTGCCGGGACGAAAACCTGGAATTTTCGCATTTTTACTGAGTTGGTTATATATTTTTTCATAGGCCGTATCCACCACGTCCGCAGGGATCTCAATATTCAACTCTCGCTTTAATCCATCTTTTTCAACAACTTCTATCTTCACCCTATCCTCCAGAAGTATAAAAAGAATGCGAAAGGGGGGACTCGAACCCCCACCCGGCGAAGGACTGGATCCTAAATCCAGCGCG
>JAGLON010000057.1 GCA_023138975.1 Candidatus Zixiibacteriota bacterium | reverse complement strand
AATTTTCTTGGACAGTAAATAAGACGACAGTATAATAAGCCCCATTGTTCAAGGAAATGATATTATGTCAAAAAAGAAGAAACGTAGAAGTGTTACTATTAAAGAGCACGCCGTTCTTCGACTTATCAAAGGCGAAGATATGGAATTGGTGAGCCGCGAGACCGGTTTCGGCATGCATGAATTACATCAATGGCGCAGCAAATTCCTTCAGGGCGGACGTGAGAACCTCAAATCGCATTCCAAGGATCCGCTCAACGCTGAACTGGAGCAAAGGGATAAATTGATCTCCAAGCCGGCTTTGGAGAACGAAATATTAAAAAAAGCCGGGGCGATCGCGGAAAGCCGGAAATCGTAGATCGCCTCAGTAAAGAAAAATCTGAAACGACCGGCAAATTATTTCCCATTGACGTGCTTTGCCGCGATAGACCATTATAGTGATGAGATTGTGGGTTGTTATGTTGTGGAAGTAGGCCAGGGAGATCGTTTTGCCGCCCTGGAGCCCATTCAACAAGGTTTACGTAAGATACGAGGCGCTGTTGGTAAAGATGTTGGTCGGGGGATTGCGATTCGACACGACTGGGGACCGCAATATATTGCCCATGATTTCAAGAAGGAATTGGACTTTTTAGGCTTGAAGAACTCTCCGGCTCTGGTCCATGAACCGCAAACCAACGGCGTTATCGAGCGATTTTTTAAAACTATCAAAATGGAGTGCCTGTGGCTGGAAGATTTTCGGGACGTCGAACATGCCCGCGAGGTTGTTTCGCGTTGGATGGAGACTTATAATACCCAATGGCTCATCGAACGCCACGGCCATCGAACCCCTCGTGAAGTCCGTGAGGCTTGCCAGGAATCTCAATCAGAGGTTGCTTGACAAATCGTAATTTCTGTGTATACTATATTTATCTGGTGAAGCGGAGACAAGCTCTACTGAGGAGCAACTTGTCAAGGAATAGCCGGCGAGTGCGACGAATAAGTCGTTAGGGATGAGCGGCCTGCGCTGCTCATCCACTTTATGCTTTTCAAAATCTATTCAGAGCTCTCGCATGCCTTAAAAAACCTAATAAAATAGCTTCGCGCAGCGAAACCTATTAAATAAGAAGCCTTGTGGCTTCTGTTCTGTCCATGAGATTGCGGCCTATACACTTTATAACTTCCCAGGTTTTTTATATTGATTTTCGACTTGATATGATACCCTGGATAGGCTATTAATAATTATATATATTACTGCGGGTTCAATATTGGTATTATGGCAGTGAGTTATATATTAAATATATAAGTTCCGACCGGCAGTGCCCGGTTCCCCATTTCTTTGCGGTTTGTTTCCAGGGGAAAAGACTTGATTGGTAGTTGCTCTGAAAGCCGGCGAATCGAACATTTTAGATTGCCGTTATAAGTGATTGTCAGCAAGCGAATTATGGAGGAATGAAGTTATTTGGGATTATCGGTTTTCAATTTACCGGCGATATTTTAAAGCAGAGCGGCTTTTAAAATTAATCAAAGGCTGATTTAAAGTAAAACAGCAGGTGATATTGTCCGTTTCAGCTTAGGTATTCGGATTAATCAACTTGAGTATGAGGAATAATCAACTTGAGTTCACGGATGAATCAAGTTGGGTTTTTACCGACCGGCTGACAAGGTTGAGTATTACATTTGCTAATAGTGGGTTATATTACAATAATAATATTTTATATGTGTTGAGGATGTCCCCCTGGGTTCCGGATCTTCTATGTTATCATCATATTTTATTTCATCAAGATAATTCCAATCGAAAT
>JAGLON010000056.1 GCA_023138975.1 Candidatus Zixiibacteriota bacterium | reverse complement strand
GTCATACTGTTGGTGGTGGTTAAAAGAGCCCGACTACGTTTGTATCTCCGTTTGATCTCAGCTTTAATTTCTTCTTTTGTTCTCATCATTCCTCCTTAATCAATCTCAAACAGATACTACAGCTTCGATTCCCGGTAAACCCAGCAGTTACCACGTTTCCGTCCATTTGGACAAAATCGGTATTCACTATTTTATAAATTAAAACCGGAACCAGTTTCTTACAATGAGCGCAGTATCTTTTCCCATACAATTTATCATTTATCGTCTTTATGCACTGGTCAACTTCGGAAGTTATCAAATCGTCAGTGTCGCTCATGATTCCTCCAAGGCCTTTCTAACCTGTCCGATCAATTTCTCTGCCCGAACCAAAACCAATTGGTGGTGACTTAGCTTAGGTATGTATTTGGCCTTCGGAGCCTTGTCCAGTAGGTCTGCCAGCTCCGCGACTTGCGCGTCTGTCAAGACAGCGCTTACCTTGTCGTACTCGGCAACGAGCCCTAGTTGATCTACGAGACTTAAGACTCGGGTTAGCTCGTCTGTTATCGAATCGTCGTATGTCTGGAGCATTTCCAGTAATGTGTCTTTATCCATTATTTCCTCCTAGGTTTCTTATCGTATCTATCAATCTCGGCTCTAATTAAACAATATTCACAAAGGGACTCAGCCCCAAGGCGACAATAACACCCATCCTCGGCATGATCGAGAAGATGCTTAATATGCTTCATGTAGGTAGCAATCTTATCCTCGGCTTTGTTCACTCTGGATCTCATTAAATCATAGGCCGAACACCTAACATATCCAGTTTTCCAAATCTTGCCGGGCTTAGATAACGCATGATACTCAACCCATGATCCGTGTAAAAAATAAACTTTGGGACGGAATTCGCTCATTTCTTCCTCCTAGGTTTATATCCAATTTTCTTAAACATATGTTCAATTCCTACGGTGGCTAGCTTTGCTGCCTTTCTTGAGCCATAGAACTCTACTCGTCCATCAATTCGGATGTTAAGCCATAGCGGTAGCTCGGGTTGGTCCTTGCCTTTGGGTAGAGTCATAACTCATCCTTGGTTGATTGTTTCGTTATTATCTTAATAAGACGAGCTTCTAGTTTTTTGGCAAATTTATATTCTCCAGCATACACGCCCGATACACTATCAAACTGTTCGGCATTATATACAAACTCGTCCATTATTGAACGTAATAAGCCCAGTTGTTCGATAGTGAATGAAACTCGAACTTTGCTCACGATGCCCTCCTTAATCTCTCTATAACTCTAAAGCTATAGGCCTGGCCGTAGTAAAAACTAAGACGATAGATAGTGCTTAGTGCCAGGGCTTGGTGTATGTATTCAACCATGGCCGTAGACGGGATTCTCCGGTCCATCTCCCAATTGGCCACCGTGGCTTGGTTCGTCCCAATTTTCGTGGCTAAAGCTTCCTGAGTTAGATTCTTGTCCTTGCGGCATTTCGCTATATATTGTCCTAGTGTCATTCGTCCACCTCCACGAGAATGGGCGGGTATTCGGTGGCTAGTCGTATTAATAAGTTATATGAAAGGGCATTCGCCGCGTCATCCTCGTTCTTATAAAGGGCATCCGATATATAGAATACGCCATTAGATTGGCACAAGGCGGGCCACATCTTGGCTGTCTTCTTTGGCTCCTGGTAGAGTTCACAGAGTTCGTCATCATCATGGACCGAAAAGCCTCCTGACTGTTCGCTCAAAGAAAAGCTAACTATGGCCGCGACATTACCCAAAACTTGACACAAAACTACACGGCAATTCAATGAAAAATTTGGATGTACTATTCTAATCGGAACCTTACCGTTCTCTTCCCATATCTCTTTAAGTGTTTTCATTTAGCTTTCCTCCATTTTAATAGATCCATATCCAATCCGTCGGGCTATTTCATTCATAACAATCTTTAACAAACCACCTTCGTATGGGTGTAGTCCGGGCTCAATATCAGGCCTCCAATTTTGGGCTTTTCTCATGCTCTCACAGCAACAAAATAACAAATTGAAGTTGGGTAGATTGGTATCGAATTGTTTTAAATCAAAATAATAAGTTACCATACCATCGTCCATTGGGCCTAGTTCTGTATATCGCTCCGTAAATATCCGACAAGTGTCGATACGCCGATAAGTCTCCATATCAACGTCCTTATATTCTAAATAACATAAATTATCAACGGCTAGGACGATCTGATCTTCGCATCTATCATAAAAAGCAATAGATCCGTCATATCGACTACACCTTTTATGGTTTTGAATGCATTTCTTAGCGATATCCCTAACCCATTTTTCTCTTTCAAAATCGCGACTCATGATGCCTCCCTGGCAGATTCGACCTTCTCCATTGGCCGAAAGACCCTACCAACATAAGTTTCTATTATCTCGAAGCCAACTACATCGTCTTTAGCTAGTAAAATTGCTTTCTCCGGGGTATGCGCTAAGGTCCAGACTGAGTCAAAAGTTCCATTTAATTGACGATATACAATCTTTGCTGAGTACATTTCAATCGCGACTCGCTCAATTTCCTTGGGGAGAATTGAATCGATAAGCATATCCAGGTGACAATAGTCATACACATACATAAAGTCGGGATAATATATTAAGTCGATAGAAGGAACTCGGAATATGAATCGAGCTTGTCCTTCAAAAAACGAATCCAGGTATATTAGTCGATGATTCGGATTCCCATAACATCCCACGTAATCCTCACCCTTCGGGACAGGCAACCAATGATAAACACAGAATTTCGGTCTTTGGGCATAATGACCGATTGGTCCATAGTACAAGTGACGTTCTCCACTATTACCATCAGATACCACAATCTCGGTCATATTCTCCTTATATTTATTAACAATCTCCTCTAGGTTTAGATCTTTCATAATTTCCTCCTATCCAAAGACTAACTCGTTTCACTCGTTTAATCAAATTAATCCTTGACACCGCCTCAATCTGGAGCATATCAATAAAAGGGAGTTACGTAGGCGTCTAGGGCAGTATCAATCTTATCCATTAACTCATCTATTCGCCGACGGAGACAATCTACGTCACAATTAGCGGATTCCATTTCTGTGGAAATCTGACCAATCTCAACCAGTAAGTCCATTATGTCAATATCTTCATTCTCTCCCATGGTCACCTCGGAATCATTATATCAAGTGTTCCAAATTAAATCAATTGATTTGAGACGCACGAGGATGCCCCACACTCAATTTAGGCCCACCTGTGATCAATCACTTACCCTTGCGCCCTTAAGGCGCTTAGATAGCCTTCTGTTGCGCTGGATAGCCCCCGAGCCAATTCTCACATAAGATTCCCTTATGCCTGAGATAAATATAAATGACTTGACATGTCTCAGAATGAGACGTAATATGGTTTAAGGAATCTCAATCACAGCTTAACTTTTGCACCCTTAAAGGTGCAAAGTAGTTGATCTAATTCACAATTTAAGGATAGGTCCCTCTACCGAGGGATCGTCCTTCCAATCCCGACAATTAACTCTTATAGGACCCATAAGAGATCCTTATGCCTTATTCCGGGTATTTTCATCGAGCGTAACAACTGATAAGGCAGCCCACCCGTGTCAGATCGGCCCTGGCTAGGGCAAATAAATGCCTATTTTTCCATTTTGAGACAAAGGTACAGCCACATCCCCCTGTAAAGACATCATACGGTACACGGTCACCGTAGTATGGCGATACAGACGAGGAGAGGTAAGGATGATTACCTAAGACTTGATCTCCTCGTACATTCTCTTACGTTGCCTCACTATGAGAATCACTGTGGTATCTCTCGTATATGTAATGGGTTCGAGACCATATAGCGTGTGTGCCTATAGCACAACGCATAAAGGGTTAATCAGCGCTTGCGCATACTTGATCTGTATGAGATGATATGGAATCTAAGGTAGAGCTATATATCTACAAGGAGATTAAGATGATACGCTGATACTGTAATGGTATTGTTTGATACCCCCGCAAGGGGGTTTATTTTAAGCCCGCCTAGGAGGTGATAATGGATGACAAAATAAAAGATAAAATCGATATAGAGACAGATCCGGATGAAGTTTGTTCAGTATGTGGGGCTACATCCACATCTATTCAAACAACCTCAATGGGGCCAGAATGTGTGCCCCTAAAGGACCAGCTTATAATATGCGTATGCTCTACATGTGGGATGGATTGGGAAAAACAACATGCAAGACTGTAGTCCATTAATAGAGGCCGCTATGGGTCTATTCTTTGGGTTCCTCATAGGAGGCATTATGGTAGGGATCTTAATATTGGGGTATTTCCTTAAGCCGTAGCACCCCATTTGAGGCTTGCAATGTGGGATGGCTTATTGCCACCCACTGGCCTTAAGGGATAATTGATTATACACAGCTCTGGAAAGTGTGTCAAGTAAAAAATGAAATAAAATGCAGAGATCGAAGGAGATCGATATGGTGTTAACATTTCTAGATAAGTGCGCTTATTTCCTGAATAAGACTAGATGTTGGTTTGGGGTCCATACTTTTCCACTATATGCCGAAAAGTTTATTAGTATTGATCCATTTGACATTGACGAGGGTGGTTATGGGTATTGGGCTCGATGTTATGTTTGTGAGAAAGTAAAACAAGAATGGATTTATCATGGATGCGATGATTATCTAACTCCCCCAGGGCACAAAGGACAATACATGCACGAGCAATATAAAGTAATGCTTCCTCGCAAATTGACTTCGGAGCTTGTCCCAATGTGACTCACTTGACGAGAAATAGTTGCCTGTCCAGGCCAAATCAAGTAATCTGAATTAAACAGGAGGAAAACAATGAAAGCAAGCGAACTAATCGGAAAGATTGCAATTCGGATCAGACCTAGTTTAAGCGGTGATCGTACTTATATGTCATCTCCGTTAGTGATTGAAGAAGTGACAGCAACACATATTGTGGCTTATACGAGGATTGATAAACTGATTGGAAAGGACTATTTCCTACTCAATGGCGACTGGGTTGATCTCTTTTGGATTGAGGCTCCGGAACTAATAGCCCTTCAATTCCAGAACAAGCTTGATCGTGAGACCAAAACCAAATCCATATGTGACGATAAAAAGACAGACCCGGCATGACAGATCTACTCAATAACTCACACTGGCTTATAGCCTTATTCGTGATGATCGGGATAACGTTGGATTGGTTCCAACGTAACCACGGCAAGGCTAACTTGTCTGATCAAGAGTTGATGGAACGATACGTGATTGTCGAGGAATTTAGGAGGAAGAGATGAGAATAAAGTTTAAAACCGGAGATATTGTCGAGGCATTTGGTCTAAAGGGAAAGGTTAAAATCGGTGGTAATGAGATTTATCCAGTAGAAGTTAGTTTCGAAAACGATCATCACGATAGTTTTACTGCTGATGGAAGGGCCTACGATTGGCATATTGATTCGTCCTTAAGGTTTATCTCGCGCCCTAAGCGCAAAGTCAAGAAAAAGATTAAAGGGTTTGTTAATGTCTTTGGTGACGGCTCTGGTTATTATTACTCGAATCCAGACGACGCACATAGCCGCGCATGTCTGTCAACCAAACCGGAGTTAATCGCGGTCCCTGTCAGTGGCGAATACGAAATGGAGGTGGACGATGAAACTCAAGATCAAACTATTCTTCCTGATGATATTTAAGCCGACCAAGTATAAGGTCATGTGTTTCCTTGCCCACAGACGTAAAAGGATTGACAGACAGATCTCACTGGTTGGCACGAATACATCTGGGAATCGACGTAAACGCGCTCACTTGAAGGTTGAGCGCAAAGTCATCACCGATATCAGTCGGTTGATCAACGAGGAGTGTTAAAAATGAAATTATTCATTATTCGAACCAAATCAGAATCTGGAGATGACTATTTTTATATAGTCAATCACGATAAAACACCAACGCGTGATGAAGTCGAGTTATTTCTGAGCCTAAATGCTTGCGATAAAGACGATATGACTTGCTATGAATCTATTATTGAAATTGCCGAAATTAATCCAACTAAAGCCAAAGCAATCCCAACTAAAGGAAAGAGATTGGAGTTTCTATGACGTTTGACGAACTATTATTCTGGGCCTTAGGTCTCAGTTGCGCTGGAATGTGGATAGCCTGTGTGTATGGAATGTGTAAACAATATCGGAGTTACAATGGCAAAGCTTATTACGGAACGAATCCTAAAACTAAGACAGAATTTCTACGACAAGCACGGGACTCCCCCAACACAATTGATATTGGGCGTGCGAGCCGACAAAAACCTAATGTCAGAGCTATCAAGTGTGACAATCTGCGAGGACCTGACGGGTCGGCCAGTTAATACCCTTGACGGACAGTTTTTCGCTGCAATGGAGGTAAATGTAGTTGAAGGTAGATACAATCAAGACGAGGTTTTAGTGTGCTCAGCCAAAGGGGAAAAAGATGACACTTAATAGATTTATGAAGATCGTCTCAAACCAGAACAAAAGGCCAGCGGGAGTCTGTGTGTCTCATAAGACATACGATAAGATCAATAAGGAGCTAAACGACATAGGGCGGTTTAAATACGGCTCAGCGTCATTCTCGTACCTCTCAGGACAAGTCCTAGGGATACCCTTAGTGATCAATAATCTAGCCGGTGACTTTTTGATACATCTTAATGACGAGGAAATAAAATAAATCCTAAAGTTCTGCTAAGTCCAAACCGAATAGTAAGTATGAAACAGGAAAGTGTATATAACATGTTAATGAGAAGAGCCAAATCAGGGACTATAACTAAGGCCGAGTTGATCGAGTTCTTAGCGCTCTTAGGCGCGCTAGAGGGCAAGGTGGTCAGGACCAATAAGATCAAGAATGGGTTGGCTAATCTCGTAATCATCGAAGGGGGAAATTGTGAAGCTCGGTGACATATATGAAACACTAACCCGAGAGTCATTGGCCAAAGTTATTGGAATAAATAATAAAACCATTAGATTGCGAATTATTGCTGTCAAACATAAAGGAGACAAACACAATCTTGGTTACGAATACAATAATCAGTCGTATCCGGGTTCTCGGAAATTTGTAGCCAATATCACTGCCCCAATTCCACCGGAATACCAAAGTTGGCATTGGTCAAACAATGTACCAAATCACTCGCCGCCCCAGCCGAATCCGTGTCCACAACCAACTACAACCGGACAAGTTTGTCAAGTCCAACACCGGATTGGTGATTTATATTTGACAATAGGCGAAGATTTTATCGCTGAGACCGTCAGGATAAATCCAACGACTATTCGGATTGTTGCCTGTAAATATGGCACAAGATTGTTGGGTACTACCGAACCAAGAAATGACGCGTATCCGTCTAAGAGAAAATTGGTCTGTGGTGTCGGCGAAGTAACTCCAAGAGAATATCATTGTTTCTATTGGGATCATCTTGGTGGCAAGCAAATTGATAATCAGTCAGATGATTTAGTCAACAAACAAAAAGCCAGAATGAACCAGGTGGCAGCGCAAACACCCAATGGCCATAATTGGCTTTACAACGAATTTAAATCCCAATCCCCCCAACCCCTATGCCCGCCAGTTGCTACAAACACAGGTTGTGAATGTGGACGGGACGCCACAGGCCAAGGACGGCATTCATCGTGGTGTAAAAAGGCATGGAAGAACGGGGACTTATAGTGTTTCTAATGCTTGGTGATCTGTTTATTATTATCTTGTGTCTATTCTTCCCGGTCGTAGGCGGTTTGATTATCGCTTCAATTGCAACTCAATGGTTTGTTATCCATACAACTTTTAGACTAGGCGTGGTTTGGATAATCGGTTTAGTTATCATTGTAGTACATCTTTTACTATGGGCGTGGGTGATCTTATGAAAAAGAAGATCTATAAATCTCCAGGACGATTCTTTATGGCGTGCCTTGTTGGTAAGAATAGATTTAGAATGGTGTCAAAGAGCCTTATTACGGGCTCAATACTAGACGAGGCTCAAGCGGTGTTGGGTTATGACCCGGCTGATCACATGCGGAGACCTCCGGTCCCGTTCATATGCAACGGACGCAAAAAGCGTCGGTGGCCCGAGATAAGGTTTGGATATTACACGGCTGAGTGGACATGCAAGTAATGCACGTGGTTGGTATATTCTTTTTACTCGGAATGATAATTGGATTTCTGTTAGGAGAGATGCTCAATGGGCCCGATAATTCTGACTTGCCTTAGTTTCGTTGCGATTCACGGGTGGAATGATACGTGTCATCCCTATGTGTTACGCTGCGAACCTGTATTAAATAACGCGTGTTTCTATTGGTATCCTCCGGGATTTGATCAAGTAGAGGTTGACATGACAGATCCGGTGACGTATAAAGGACAGGTGAAGGACTATGTCGAAAATTACTGGAGGCGCATTGGTGTGTCTTATGGACGATGGAAGGGTGAGGATTACCTTTTACGACTCCAACAAAAAACAAATAGGTGACGCTCTGTTTGCGCTCACCATGGAAGACGCTTTAAACTACGTTAATATGGTTTACGGATCGCAGGTGGCATGTTAAAAAGGATTAAGGGTCTGTCGAAAGATAGTGACGAATATTGTGAGTATCTCTACGAGGTCGCCTATAAGGCTGGCTTTGAAGGAGAATCCTTAAACGGATTAATCCTTAGCGAGATAGATATGATTGACGAGTGTACCATTGACGAGTTAAGATTTCTCGTGATGGGTTACGCTGT
>JAGLON010000055.1 GCA_023138975.1 Candidatus Zixiibacteriota bacterium | reverse complement strand
GCGTTTGAAAAAGCTACCGGCGTTGACGTTATCGTTGATGATACGCCGGGCGTTATCGTTATAAGCTGCTTCAATCCTGTTCGCAGAGAGGTCGCACGCGTGGCGATGGACAAGCTCATACAGGATGGCAGAATTCATCCGAGCAGAATTGAGGAACTTGTCGAACAGACAGGTAAAGACGTTCTTCAGAAAATGCTGCAAATCGGAAAGACAGCCGCCGTCGAAGCCGATGTCCGCGGACTTAACAATAAAATTCTCACTCAAATTGGTGTCCTTCACTTCAGAACCAGCTATGGCCAGAATGTGCTGCGTCATTCTATTGAGGTGGCATTTTTGGCGCAGGTTATGTCCGACGAACTCGGCCTGGATGGAGCCATCGCACGCCGGGCAGGATTGCTCCACGATATCGGCAAATCGATGGACCACGAAATTGAAGGCGGACACCCGGCTATCGGTGCTAATTTCCTGAAGCGTTTTGGCGAATCATCTGTGGTTTTGAATGCGGTCGAGGCTCATCACGGCGACATCGTAGCGAATAACCCTTACACGCCGTTGGTAGCCGCCGCCGACGCGGTCAGCGCATCACGGCCCGGAGCCAGACGCGAAACGCTCGAAAGGTATATCAAACGCCTCGAGAAACTCGAAGAGATTGCTACCAGCTTCAACGGCGTCGAGAGTTCATTTGCTATCCAGGCCGGCCGTGAAATACGAGTGATTGTAAACGCTGATAATGTCAATGATGATGTCGCGTTGAAGACCGCGCGAGATATTGCCAAGAAAATTGAAGAAGAAATGACCTATCCCGGCGAGATAAAAGTTACATTACTGCGGGAAGTCCGCTGCATCGAATACGCCAGATAAAAAAATATACACAGTACCCCACAACACCGATTAGCCACCAGGCATGCCCTGGTGGTTTTCACTTTTCATACCTTTCTCACCCTTCACACCCTTCTTAGTTTTTCTCCTTTGCATTTTGACTTTTAATCTTCTATAATGCTCTCTATGAAAAAATCCCTCTCACAGTTGCCAAAACAAAAAGGTAACCATTCACGGTTTTTTAAGGCCCAAAAAAATAAAAAATAAAAATAGCGCCAGAAATCGGCTTATGTTATAACGTCTTTTATGACAAACAAGGACGTTATCATAGCTCGGTTATTGGAACAGAATCAGTTGCTCACTAAGCACAATATTCAATTGCAGCAAAAAGTTCAGATGCTTGAAGAAAAGATTGCTCGTCTTGAAAAAAACTCCTCCAATTCATCCAAGCCGCCATCAAGCGACATCATCAATCCTCAGCCAACAAATAAGAATAAAACAAAACGCAAAATCGGTGGTCAAAAGGGACATCCAAAACACAGCCGACCTTTATTTGAAGCCGACGAAATCGATAATACAATTATTCATAAACTCACAGCGAAAGAAGTACAGCGTCGCGGTTTAATTCAGCTCGACAAAACAGAGTCAGCACTTCAGCAGATTGACTTGCCGGAGAAATTATATACTGTTATTGAGCATCGCGTGCAGTTATATCTTGGGCCAAACGGCGAAATTATAAAAGCAAAATTGCCAAAGGACATTCGCAAGACAGGATTGTTTTCAACTCGGACGATAGCATTAACAGGCTATCTAAAGGCTCGCGGCCATATGAGCTACTCAACATTGCAATCATTTTTTACTGACATAATGAACCTCAATGTCGCTCAGAGTTATCTGGCGAAGATATGCACCAAAAAGCTTTCACTTGCATTACAGCCTGCTTATGCAGAAGCTGGACAGTTTATTCGTAACGCCCCTGTTGTTGGTACCGATGAAACCGGCCATAAAAACCCAGCATATAAATCAGCGTGGACGTGGTGTCAACAAACGCCTGGCGCAGTATTTTTTCATATCAGCAACTCAAGAGCATCGAAAGTACTTCTCAACATTCTCGGCAAGGATTATAGCGGAGTCATAACATGTGATTATTTCTCTGCCAATAAGAAATTTATCAGATTGAGCAAAGCCCTGGTTCAATATTGCTGGGCTCATCTTATTCGCGATATTAAGTTTTTGCTGACGCTTGGCTATAAATTTCTTAAACGTTGGGCTAAAGCGTTGTTGGCGATTTTGCGAAAAATTTTCAGATTATGGAAAACACGCCACAGCCGCCATTTTGAACGTTACAAGAAGTCGATAGAAAAGTTGAAGAAAGCTTTCTTGCAAAAAGTTCGCCGACCGCCAGATCATAACGAGGCTCTAAACATCAAAAAACGATTTGTCAACGGCATCGATAAATGTTACTTTTTGTTTTTGGAGCGAAAAGGCATCAGCCCGACGAACAATCTCAGCGAGCAGGCGATACGCTTTGTAGTTATTGACCGACGTATAACACAAGGCACACGTAGCTGGGCCGGTATGCGTTGGTGCGAGCGAGCTTGGACTGTAGTTGCTACATGTTCCAGGCATAAGCATAGCGTCTACGATTTTTTTGTTGATGCTATGAATGCCACTTATGCTGATGCTCCATACCCAAAATTAATCCCCGCAAAACTGTGAATGGTTAC
>JAGLON010000054.1 GCA_023138975.1 Candidatus Zixiibacteriota bacterium | reverse complement strand
ACGATACTCCAGCAATAATTGAAGTCATAAAAGAGCGGTATAAAGAACACAATGTTCGCATTTATCCTGATGCAAGCGGCAAAAGTAGAAAATCAGTCAATGCAAGCACATCAGATATAGGGCTACTTGAAGATGCAGGGTTTCTTGTTTATGTGAATAATTCAAACCCTTTTGTGAAAGATAGGGTATTAGCGACGAATAACGCTTTTTCAAAAGGCCGATTATTCATCAATGATGAAAAATGCCCCGAATTCGCTAGATGTATGGAGCAATTAGCCTATGATGCAAACGGAGAACCTGATAAGAAGTCTAATATCGATCACTTGCCCGATGCTGGAACATACCCGATTGCTTTTGAATTGCCGGTGATAAAACCTGCTTCTCACGTTAAAGTTACATTTCCAAGATAATAGTATTATAATATTAATATGTGGCTGGTGGCCTCAATTTTAACCTCAGTGGGGACACAATATGCCAGTCGATAGCCAGCATCAAGAATATTCAAACAATCTACCAAAATGGACAATCGTTCGAGATTGCGACGAAGGCTCGCAGGCCATAAAAAAACGCAGTAAAGGCGGTAGTAATACATTGAGCGGAATGGCTGGAACAGCTTATCTCCCCGCACCAAACTCAAGCGACACAAGCGACGAAAATAGAGCAAGATATTATGCTTATTTAGAGCGCGCTAACTTTGTGAACTTCACAGGCCATACAAAAGAAGGGTTAATCGGTTTAGTTTTTAGAAAGAAGACAAATATTGAAGCTCCCACAGATATTGAATATCTTGTTGAGAACGCCAACGGCGACGGATTAACAACCGATCAAATGATTAAGGATGCCACTGGTGAGGTTTTGATGGCGGGCCGCTATGGTTTGTTGACAGAATATCCAGACGCTCCAGAAGGACTTACAGAGGCTCAAGTGCGCGCTTTAGAGTTGAGGGCAAATATTATCTCATGGCCAGCAGAGTCCGTAATTAATTGGCGCTCTCAAACGATAGGCGGTATTAAAAAGCTGTCTATGGTTGTTTTGGTTGAGCCAAGAGAAATCACAGAAGATGGATTTGAATATAAAATCGTTACCTATCACCGTGTTTTATTGCTAAAAGAAATAGACGGAAAGTTAACTTATGTCCAAAATGTTTATGATGATAAAGGGAGTCTTGAAGTCTGGAAAACAGGCGATCAAGAAGATGGTGAAGACGGATATACCGGCGATATTGTCCCGCGCAAGAATGATGGTTCGACATGGTCAGAAATCCCCTTCACTTTTATTGGCTCAATTAATAACGATGCAAAAGTAGATAAAGCCCCACTATATGATATTGCCGAAGTAAATATATCTCATTATCGAAATAGTGCTGATTATGAGGAAAGTTCTTTTATGGTGGGACAGCCTACACTAGTATTGTCTGGATTGACTGCTTCATGGGTCAAAGATGTTCTTGATGGCAAAATCGGATTAGGTTCGCGTGGTGCAATTATGTTGCCTGTCGGGGGTGCGGCAGACTTAATGCAAGCCGATCCAAATCAAATGCCTAGCAAAGGCATGGAAATGAAAGAAGCGCAGATAACTAATATCGGAGCGCAAATCATCAAAGATTCAGGCAGTAATGAGGCAGAGGAAACAGTGAGAATCCGTTTCATCGGCCAAAACTCCAAACTAGGTTCAATTATCCAGAATGTAGAATCAGCCTTTTTACAAGCTTACGCATGGGCGCAAGAATTCCAAGGCGGCACTGGAGAAGCTGAAATTACAATCAATCGTGAATTCTATCCTAAATCAATTGATCCACAGGCAATCATGGCAAATATTGCTCTACTCGATAGAGGGGTTATTGCTAAGAAAGATTTGAGAACAACATTGAGAGCGAGTGAATTAATTGATCCAGATAGAACAGATGATGAAATTGACGGAGAGGCCGAAGAAGCAAGCCCAATAACATAAATGTCTACCACTCAATATCTCACTGATACTGCAACACGACACGCTGTATTTTTGCAGCGGTACGCTGGAGGTCAATCAAAAGAAGCTGCATCTCTCTTATATCGCATCAGGCGCGATATTAATGCCCGTTTAGCCAATGAGCCAACAATATTTCAAAAAAGCCGATTAGATGCCTTGTTGATGGAAATTAACGCCATCACAGCAGCCGGTTTCAAGAATATAGAGCTACAACAAATAGCAGCGGCGCAAGAATTGGTTATAGCAGAATCTAGATTTTCTGTTGGGTTGTTTAACAAAGCCGCAACAGTCGATTTTGTTAGACCTTCTTCATCCATGCTTATAGCGGCCACTATGACTTCTGGCATGGTGGCAGAAATGAAAGCTGGCGTGACAATCGAGGCGGCGTTACAGCAATTTGGTGTTAAGAAATCAAAACAAATAGCTCAGATTATTTCTGATGGTGTCGTGTTTGGTGATACTACTCCGGTTATTTCTCAGAAAGTCGGGGAAACGATTAATACTTTGCATAAGCGACAATTAGATTCGTTAGTTAGAACAATTACCAATAATGTGTCATCCGTTGCAAGGGGGCAAGTTTATTATGCGAATAGAGATATTCTTGACGGATATCAATGGGTCGCCACGTTAGATAGTCGTACTACTATGATATGTGGCTCAAGAGATGGGAAAATATATCAATATGGCTCTGGCCCAATGCCTCCGGCCCATTGGGGATGCCGCAGCACCACTATTCCAAAAGTTAAGCCCGAATATGATATGGGTGCAAAGATTAAAGGCGACAGACCGTCTATTGGCGCTGGAGGCGTGGAAAAGGTATCGGCACGTACTACTTATGGAGGCTGGCTTAAAAGACAACCGAAAGCGTTTATTGATGAAGCAT
>JAGLON010000053.1 GCA_023138975.1 Candidatus Zixiibacteriota bacterium | reverse complement strand
ATACTATACAGCCCCCGTCTGCCCCTTCCTGCCAGCAGGCGGAAATGTCCCTCAGGGCAGGACAATAGCCTGCCGGGCGCTCAATGGGAAAAATCTCTACACAAAAGGAGCCGTTTTGAAGGGCTCCCTTTGCGATGTATATGCCGTAGTTCAAGTCCGCTCAATAAAGAATTTCTTTCGTTCCAATTCTTTGCGTCGTTTCTTTTCGGTCGAGACATCCTCATTGTCTCTTTCTTTCTGATTCTCCATATCATTGAACGATTCAAAGTGCTTCTGGTAAAAGTCCTTCACTTTCTTGAAAATCGTTATCTTTTCCATTGTTTTTCCTGTTGGTTATTTGTCGTCGTCAACTACCTCAAAGTCAGCATCAACCGCCTGGCCGTCTTCTGCAGATTCCTGCGGACCGGCTCCGGGAGCTCCCATATTAGGATCCGCACCGGGCTGTCCTTCAGATTGCGCCTGCTGTTGATATAGATTCTGCGCCACTGCATGCCAGGCTGTGTTGAGATCATCGGCAGCAGATTTCATCTCATCGGTATTTTCACCCTTCAGGGTTTCTTTCACCCGGTCAACAGCCGCGTCGATTTTAGCTTTATTATCAGCATCAATCTTGTCAGCCATATCCTTGAGATTTTTTTCCGCCATAAAGACCGATTGATCAGCTTCGTTTCGAATCTGGACCTTCTTTGCCTTCTCTTCATCGGCTTCGGCATTGGTTTTGGCATCGTTCACCATTTTTTCTATATCTTGTTCGGTCAGACCGGACGAAGCTTCGATGCGAACCGACTGCTTCTTGTTGGTGCCTTTATCCACTGCTGACACTTCGAGGATTCCGTCAGCGTTAATATCGAAGGTGACTTCGATTTGAGGCATGCCGCGAGGCGCCGGAGGAATTCCGTCAAGATGGAATTTGCCGATAGTCTTATTGTCCAGCGCCATCTTGCGTTCACCCTGAAGAACATGAATCTCAACTGTTGGCTGATTTTCAGCGGCAGTAGAAAAGACCTGAGATTTCTTGGTCGGAATCGTCGTATTGCGGTCGATAATAGTCGTGCTGACACCGCCGAGAGTTTCAATCCCGAGTGACAACGGAATAACATCCAAAAGGAGCAGATCGTTGACATCACCGGTAAGGACACCGCCCTGCAGGGCAGCACCGAGAGCCACGACTTCATCAGGATTGACGCTGCGATTGGGTTCGCGCCCAAACATTTTAGAAACTCGTTCGATAACTTTCGGCATACGAGTCATACCGCCGACCATAACAACATCTTCGATATCGTTGAAATTAACACCGGCATCTTTAATAGCCTTGCGGACTGGTTCGATAGTCCTCTCAACCAAATCATCGGTTAACTGCTCGTACTTAGCCCGGGAAAGGGTCAAATTGAGATGCTTGGGACCATTAGAATCAGCCGTTACAAACGGCAGGTTTATATTTGACTCAATCGTCGAGGAAAGTTCAATTTTTGCTTTTTCCGCAGCCTCTTTTAGTCTCTGGAGCGCCATCGGGTCTTTTGACAGGTCGATACCGTCGCTCTTTTTAAACTCTTCCACCAGCCAGTCGATGATACGCTTATCGAAATCATCACCGCCGAGATGAGTATCCCCGTTAGTAGAAAGTACTTCAAAAACTCCATCAGAAAGCTCCAAGATTGAAATGTCAAAAGTTCCGCCGCCCAAATCATAGACAGCGATTTTACCTGTTTTCCGTTTATCAAGTCCATAGGCCAAGGCCGCTGCTGTCGGCTCGTTGATGATGCGTTTTACTTCGAGACCGGCAATCTTACCTGCATCTTTGGTAGCTTGACGCTGGCGATCATTATAATAAGCCGGAACGGTTATAACTGCTTCCGTGACTTCGTGACCAAGATAATCCTCGGCCGCTTTCTTGAGATATGAAAGCACCATGGCTGAGATTTGAGGAGGGGCATACGCCTTTCCGTTCATCATAACCTGCAGCTCATTACTGTCGTTGCCGGATACTTTATAAGGGAAATTCTTTAGCTCCTCGGTGATTTCATCAAACTTTCGTCCCATAAGGCGCTTGATTGAAAAAACAGTGTTTTCAGGATTGGTAACCGCCTGACGTTTGGCGACAGCGCCGACCAGGCGCTCGCCTTTTTTGTTTACCGCCACCACTGAAGGAGTCGTTCGACCGCCTTCGGGATTGTTTATCACTTTGGGTTCCTGTCCTTCGATTACCGCCAGACAGGAGTTGGTTGTACCCAAATCTATTCCAATAATTTTTTTACTCATTTGACTTACCTCTTTAATTTCCGAGATACGGGCCAAAATGCGATAAGGCCCGTATCTTAATACAGTTCAAGGAACCCTTTTGTCCTTAATTAACCGCTACTTCAATACTTTTCGGTTTAACTTCTTCTTTGAGCGGCAATGTTATAGTGAGGAGACCGTTATTAAAGCGCGCGCGGATATTTCCATTATCCACTCGATTACCAACTCGATAATCCCTTCTAAAACGACCGAAGAACCGCTCTGACCAGAGGATGTTTTCGTTGTCATTCTTATCCTGTTTCCGTTCACCGGTGATGGTTAGAACTTCGTTTTCTATATTGATTTTAATGTCTTCTTTGGACATACCGGGAAGTTCCGCGATTATAGTGAAGGCATCCTTGCCCTCGATTAATTCCATATTTACCGGGAAATTTGGGTTTTCTCGACGAAATTCACGGCCATGTGAAGGATTATTCCATTCAAATCCGCAATTCCCAAAATCTGATCCCTGATTATTTACTACAAATCTCATTGTCTTCTCCTTGAAATTCAAATTATTTTCTTATTCTATGTATTACTAAACATATTGCGTGCCAATTATTGTTACTAATTATGTTTCAAGGAGTTAGGTAGTATTTAGGGAATTAAACAAAAAGCGCACCGCCAAATTGACATTAGCGGTGCGCCACAAAGACTCTTATTGGCAGTCTCACTGCCGAATTGTCAGTTAACTATTTGAATTAAACTTGCCAATCAACAGCTTGGCTGTCTTACTGAGATTACTATTCAAATTTGTCTTACAATCCTCAGCTATTTGTCGTGATTTTTCATTACCGAATTTTTCTAATGTTGATATAATCATTTTCTTAATGTCGGCTACCGATGCCTTTCCAGAAGTAAGCTCCTTCAACTCGCTCATATTTTCCAAAAGGCTTGTCAGGTATTCATGAGCTTCATTGGTTCCAGTCATTGCTATGGCGTTAATTACTCGCAATATTTCTGTTTTCTGGCGCTTTAGCAGGTCAATAAAGAACGGATAAAGCCCCGGTTGACGGAAAAGGCCAAGAGTTATTATTGCCGCTTCACGTATAGATTCGTCGGGATCTTCGGCCAAAACCATTAGTAAATCGACCGCGTTTTCACCTGCGATTTTCTCGAGAGCCTTGACAATCTCCATTCTTACCCTGACGTCGGAATCGGATAACCTCAATCTCAACGCATGACAGGCTTCAGAATCTTTTAGATTGCCGAGGATAAAAATGGCATTTCGGACCAAATACCACTGTTCGTCAGGAAGTTCTCTACGCTCGATGGGCCGATAGAAATTGCTTTCATCACGAAGAATTTCAGAGAATATTGTTACTGCCGGTTTTCCGAGAGCGGATAGAACCTTCAGGCAATACTGCCGGACATATCGATTGGGATGGATAACAATCTGAGCCAACTGAACCGCGACTTCCTCCGATTGAATGGCGATGAGAATATCACGGGTAGCTTTTATCCTCCCGGTATCAGACTGATAGATTTCACGAATTAAAAATGATATCAACTCCCGGTCATTCAGATCATCGAAAATACGCTTGACAGTAATAGAGTCATAGGTTGTGACCCCATTTTCGAACCTTCGGCCGGATGAGATTACGGTAAGGAATTCCGCAACGGCATCATATCTGCGGTTCACTATTGCGAGTCGAAGTATGAATACCGCTATTTCGGAAAACTCCAATGTTTCCCTACCTTGTGTAAACATAATTCTCAACTGCTCTAATAAGACAACAAGATAATTCAATTCGCCTACTGAGATACCAGAATTTGTTATATCTTTTAGTAGAATCATCGCATATTGTCTGTAAAGTGCGTTGTCCGAAGACAGATGCGATATTACCGTCTCAGAGACCGAAGATGCTTTACCCATTTGGCGGGTACGCACCAACCTCATAAAGCTGTCATGGAAAGAGTCGAAAAGGGAGTCTTCTGATTCTTCCGAGAAGAATTTATTGACAATCCTATCTATATCATATGAATTTTCCATTTTCAATATGGCTGGTGAGCTTAATGATTTATTCATGGCATCATTATCAATATTCCGTGCAACCAGTTCGTTCTGAATAAGCCCAATAAGAACTTCTCGCTTCGGATGATAGTCAAAAGAATGTACCAGCTGGCTGAGTTGGTTGATAGCGCTTTGATCAAACTTTTCATGTGAATTTAGAATATGATCAGCCATAGCTTTTAACTCAGACGGCGGCAACTGGGCAAATTTCTCTGGCAAGAGATGACGTACTATCTCACAATGGTAGTCAATGCCAGTATTGTCAGCCTGCTCTCCGGTATTTTCATAATTACTGGTTAGTATTTTGATTGCCAAGGCAATTTCACCCGTAAAATAATCGGAAATTAGCTGCCGAACAGAGTATGATTTGCCTTTTCCTTCTTGATACCGTAGTCCCGAATCAAAAAGTGTTTCCGCCAATTCATCATTTATAAGAATGGTTGAGATTTTTCTTTGTTCAAGAAAAGATGTAATATCGGAATCATGATGTCCCGGTGAAAACCTGCTGACCAAGCGACCGACAAAGGCGGCAAGATCTTCAACTGTCAGGTGTTCCTCAAATAAAAATGACTGAATTTCAAAGTCGTGCATTTTCTCTTTGAGATAGTTAGAAGCCCCGACATCAGTAATTAATATATTATTGGCGTACAATCGTCCGCCCGTAAAATAGATACTGAAATACTTTTTATAGGCAAAAACTCTTTGCATCCCCAAAAACGGTTTATTCATTCCTTTAACGACCATTGGATGATCACTGGAATAAATACCGGCTTTTCGGCATATCAGAAATAGCTCATGTACAATTTCACGAGACAATTCTCTGACATCTGTCATTAAACTCTTTTCACTGAGATTGATAGAACGATTCATTAATTTCCCTCAAAACAATACAAGCGGTTTTTTCTACAGGCGACAAAGATACGATTATTATGAATTGCCGCCGCGTAACTTACCGGACCCTCCAATAGCTGTTTATCCAGCATATCGCCGCTCTCAGAATTAATGCTATAGAAAAAGCGGTCATGGGAACCAACCAAAACAGTATTATTGTAAACAACAGGCTGAGCTGTTACGATGCCATCGGTTGCAAACTCCCACACTGTTGTTCCTGAGTAGATGGATAAACAATAGACATTTCCATCATCGGCACCGATATATAATCGTTCGCCGGATTCAAAACCTTTGCCTTGAATTGGAAATTCCAATTGTTTACTCCAAACCTCTATTCCGTCGGTTTTACTCAAAGCCACCAGGCTATTGTTGGACAGCCCGAGATACAAATAACGTCCGAGACTGATTTCTGAAATAACGCTTGCGGGAAGTTTTTTCTCCCAAATCATGTCTCCATTATCTGCTTTCAACGCTCCAACTGTTCCTGAGCCGGAAGTGAAATAAATTATGTCACCATCGCTTACCGGATTAATATTAACCAGTTGGCCAAGCTTGTGCTCCCACTTGAATTTTAGCTCCGGAAACGATAACGCCATAATTCCGTTTACGGTGCCGAGAATCAGGTTGTTATTACTTAATATCGGCCCCGAACGAATATGTTTTACCGTCCTGGTCTGTATTGTTTTGTTGGTGAAGAAGTTTCTTACCCGAATCTGCCCGAGAGTCAATTTTCGGGTTAAGACAATTAAAGAATCGGTCACAATGGGATTTAGGATATACCCTTTACCTTTTTTAACCCGGCAGACCAAATTACCGTTTTCCTGATCGAGAAATATAAAACGCCGTTTGGTTGTCAGGTATCCCAGACTGGACTCACCAATATAAATAGGGCTTCCTGTTGCCCCTCTTACTTTTCTTTCGTACAACAGGTTAAGGCGACCGTTAAAGGTATTGCTTGAGTTGTAAGGGTGACTTACAGCCGCCCCTCCGGATGGGTTTACCGGCTTGAAATAGCCTCTGGAACGAGACATTTTCTTCGGTATTGCGCACCCGGTAATCAGTATTATCGCCAACCAAAGTAAGATAGACCGATAAATCATCAGAAGTTCCACCCAAAGAAGAAATCAGTTCGGGTTCTATTTGATATCCAGCGGAAATTATGTGTTCTGGAAAAGTCGAGCCTTAAAACAACCAAATAGCCCAATGCCAATCGAATCGAAGCTCCAAACGACCCTTTCCAACCGGTCCAGCGATTATCCCAGGTCGTACCCATATCGTGGAACAGTGCCCCGCGTATGCCGCGAAACCGCATGGCAGCTGGTGGAAACGCAATAATAAGATCATTGATTAGAGGAAATCTGACCTCTATCGAATTAAATAGGATATTACGATTATAAAACTGACGGCGACTATATCCTCTGAACGACCAGCTTCCTCCAAAGTACAATCGCTGTGGTTCCAACCCTGATGATGTGTAGGCAAAAAATCGGCTGGCTAAGCTGGAATATGTCTTAAGCCGTTGATAAAATCTAAAATCAAATAAGGCTAAACGGTTGAAGTTTCTCTGTTCTTTGAGATCAACGCTATACCCCAGGGTTATATTCAATCGGCGGCCATCGAGCGGTCCAGTTGGTTCCCAGAGGGTGTTGTCGCTTATAAAACTTATCAAATGTGTAGCGGGAATAGCTCTCCTCCGCTTCAAACCGCTGTACGTTTCCTTGTCGCTATGGCGCACAAAAAGCGAGGTTTCGACTCGGTCAAACTTCGAAAACGGGTAGCTTAATAGTCCGACTCCACCGATTATCCGTTCGAAATAAAACCCGTCAAAGTCATTGTGATACTCGTCATATAAATGAAATGCTCCAACGCCCCAATTGATGCGATTGGTTCTCCGTAAATATGTCACTCCAACGTTAAAGCTGGTCAGGAACTCATCTTTATCCCGGGCGGTATTGGACAGCAAAAAGATAAAAGTGTTATTGCCCAAAATATCACTCATTGCGATCTGGATACCTCCGATAGTTCCGTAAACGCCATCATATGCAATGGTTGATTGGGCAATATCAAGCGAGTAGTCGGTCTTGTATTTAACCGCGCTTGACTTTGATTCTGAATCGATTTTCCCCGGAATCCACCTTATATCAGAGTAATCTTTTTCTTCAATCGGAACCGACCGTAATACTTGGACCGAGATCCGGAATAAATGAAAGCCGCGATTCTGGTAGGCATAAAAATATACATCATTGCCGTCTTCGGAAAATCTGGGATCAAACGCACCAGTGATATATTCAGTCACCTGACACATCTGTCCCTCTTCTTCAATCATAAACAAATTGATCGCGCGCTCGACTCCCCGGTCCGAAGAAAACAGAATGCGTGAGCCGGTAGGATCTTCGGAAGGAGAGCGATCATTATAGCGGCCATACGTCAATCGCTCAGTATACCTTGAGTCCAATTGATACCGATAAATTGAAGTATAGCCGTCGTACCCTATACCGCCCCGGTCGGAAGAAAACAGAATTGAACGGCCGTCAGCTCCAAAAGCCGGATCACGGTCATTATAAATATCATAGGTGAGCTGTGTCAACTCTCCGTCAGAGAGCCTCAACAAGAAGAGGTCGGAATATCCTGAGGCATGATTGCCGGTAAATACTATAAACTCACCATCCGGCGAAAATCTTGGAGATGACACCGCTACGAGCTTTTCAAAATCATATCGTTTAATTACTTTGCGTTTCAATAAGTCATAGATATAGAGAACGTCCCGTTCCTGAGATTTGGATGAAAACGAAAGCAGCTTGTTGCCATACTGATCGACACCGCTCGACAGCAGATGCAGCGATTCATATTTGGCTGAGCGTTCACCCTTGAGCAAAGTAACCGGTTTACCGTTCACTCTATTGGCCGGCTGCATATAGATAGCGGAATATCCGGTTTTATTGGCTTTGTAAATTACCCATGGTTCTTCCAGTCCTTTATTATTAACCACCGATACCGGTACCGGTCTCACGGCAAAAACTTTTTCTGTTAAACGAGTCGCCTGTTTGTCAGGCATATCGAGATTGGCTATTTGAGGATAGTATTTTTTCTTGAGATAATATTCCCATTTTTCTGAGACTTGATTAAGGTCATCACCGAGAGTGTATTTTACAATATCATTGAATTTCCGAGCTACATGCCAGTTTTCAAATAACCGTGTTAATTTATCTTCACCGTATTCCATGGCGATAAACTCGCATATGGATTGTCCCAGCTTATACATGAAAAAAGTACCGTGAACTGTCCAGAGCTGTTCAATAGACGGCAGAGTTCCATTAATAACCATGTCCCGAACAATCAAATCAGCTTCGCTGCCCCATTCGCGTGACCAGAATTCGGCGATTCCCTCAGTAAACCAAAGAGGCGGATAAACAGCCGCATATCGCCCTGACTCCCGCCCATGACGATGGATTTTTGAAATCGTAAAGACGTGTACCAGTTCATGTTGAATTACGCGGGCAAAATCATAATAGGAACCGTTGAACGGTACCACGACCCGGCCCTTGAGAAACTCAGTAAACCCAGCTACATTTTCCGGTAAAAAGGAGAAGGTTACATTCGTCTGGACAAAATGATTAGGCGTGGAATATATAATCAGCGGGATTTTGGAGTAAATTTCATGTTTGAATTTGGAGGCTAGAAATTGGTACGATTCTTCGGCTGATTTGGCCGCTATTTCAGCGAGCTCTTCTTCTGCAGAATAAAAATATATGGTAAAATGCTCAGTAGTTATTACCTGCCAATCAAAATTCGTATACTGTACCTTATTCTTGCCGAAATAAAACTGTGCCTGAACCATAGAGGCCATTAAGGCAATAGTAAACAAGGTATAGATTATAGTTTTCCGATAGAATGTCATCATACGCTCAAACGAAGTTAAATCTCCGGTGGTTCCTTTTTCCCGTCAATACAAGACGTATTAACAGCACAATTTGCTGATAATTATTATTATCGGCTAAATCGGCTTTTTCCTGCAGACTTCAGTGTTATTGTATTGATATAATAATTTCGCTACTTTGACCGCATTCCCTGCAGTTTCCTCTACTATCAACCGCGTCAACAGCAATCTGATAACCGCTTCGTATTATAAGCGTTTTTCCACATGATTGACATCGGCTGTCAGAACATCCTTTTATCTCTCGATTCCCTACAAAGACATACGAAAGGTGGGAGGATAATATTTCATAGGCATTCTTTAATGTGATCGTATCTGTAGCTGGAAGATCAAGTTTATAACTGGGATGATAGGCCGAGATGTGGAGCGGAATTTTTTTATCGACCGATGCTATAAACTCACCGAGTTGAGCAAAATCATCGTCAGAATCGTTTAGACCGGTTATAACCAGATAAGTTAATTCCAAATGTGAATCAGACGAGGCAATTCTTTTAATCGTGTTCTTGACCGGTTCGAGTTTCCCGCCACAGATTTTTGAATAAAACTCAGGTCTGATACTTTTTAAATCGACATTAAAGGCGTCGATTAGCGGCAGAAGCTCTTCGAGAGGCTCCGGATTTATATATCCATTTGTAACCATGACATTGGCCAGCCCAGCCTGTTTTACCAAAGGCGCGGATTCCATGATGTACTCAAACCAGATTATCGGTTCCGTGTAAGTATAGGCAACACCGATGGACCTGTTTTGACGCCCGACATCCGGTAATGCCGCCGGAGCAATATAGGTCGTTGGAACTTTAGTTTGTGATATCTGCCAGTTTTGGCAGTGTTTGCAGGTCATATTGCAGGCGTTGGCTCCGATGGAGACAATATTTGTATCGGGAAGAAAATGATAGAGCGGTTTCTTTTCAATCGGGTCTAAGGAAACAGTTACTGTTTCACCGAAATTATCAGTAAAAAGAATTCCATCTTTGTTAAAACGACTGTCGCAGAATCCCAGTTTACCCGGCTTTAATTTACAATTGGCCGGACAAAGCTGACATCTGACAGTTTGGTTTTCAAGCTTTTTATAATATCTGGCTTCACTTTTCATAACATTTTTGAGATATAAATTCACCCGCATCGGCCAAAGTATCACAAATATAATACGGCTTCGGATACGGTTCAGCCGGGTATTCTTCGACTGTTTTTGCGCCCTTACCGGTTTTTACCAAAATCGGCATTGCTCCGGCAACCTGACCGCACTGCACATCACTGAGTTTATCGCCAATCATAAACGAGCGTTTTACATCGATGCCCATTCGCGCCGCGGCATCTTCTATCATTCCGGCATGAGGTTTCCGCCAACCATGATCGCGTGTGAATTCGGCAATATCGCCGTCGGGATGGTATGGGCAAAACAGGACATCATCCGGTTCGCAGTCAGCGGCAATCATCAAATCCCATAGGCGACTATGGACTCGCTCGACATCATCGGATGAGAAAAATCCGCGAGCGACTCCGGATTGATTCGAGATGATTACGATAAGATAACCGAGTTCTTTTAGCTTCTTGATCGTTTCCAGCGCGCCGGGAATAAACTCAATCTTATCTGGATCAGCCAGATAATGCTTATCTTCGATTAGCGTTCCATCCCGATCTAAGAAGATAGCCGGTTTTAGCTCAAGCTGTTCCAAACGTTCAGCAATTTTTTCATAAACAAAATCTACGGTCAAACGGGTGAAGCAGTACTGTTCCTCCCGACTGCATTCTTTATCGCCATGGAGCGAACAGGGACGGCATTTCTCATCGGTTGCTAAAACAATATCATGAATTCCCAGCGGGAAAAAACCCAATTGCTGATGGGTCGGGCCAAACAGTGCTACGGTCGGCGTTGCTACCGCCGAAGAAAGGTGCAACAGTCCGGAGTCATTCGTCACGCTTAATCTCATTTTCGACAGTATTCCGGCAATTTCCATTATTGGTCGCCCGGAATGAAAAGACAGCATATCTTTGGGTAAATGCTCGAATTTCTGTTCGAGCAGTTCTTCTTTTCGACTCAAATTGACATGAACCTCATACCGAAAATCATAGATTATACGCTCCGCCAGGCTGGCATAGCTTTCAATCGGCCAGGCTTTAACAATTGATCCCGCACCGGGACAAAACGCAATTCCTTTGCGACTTGAGTCTTTGCCGATTAATAAGTGTTCCGGAAGTATAATGTCCGGTCGTCGGGCATAACTCTTGCCTTTTAGTTTATCTATAACAAAATTGTATAAATCAGTCGTATGCGGTACATAATCTCTGAATTTTTTATCATTAACCGCAGCCTGCCGTTCCTTCCGGCGTTTACTATAAACGACTTTATAGCGAGCTTTGCAGAGATTTGCGAGGTGAAACGAACGGAAATTTTTATGTAAATCGACTACTAAATCCGGCTGATACTCATCCAATTCAGAAGATAACTTGACTAAATCAAGATAACTGCCCTCATCGGGAAAAGTAAGAACAGAATTTACTCCGAATAGATTTTCGGCAAGCGACCTATACGCACTTCGGGTAATAAACAATATTTGTGACTCAGGATAGAGAAATCGAAGATTCTTTAGTACCGGCGAGGTCAGGAGAACATCTCCCAGACGCCCCAACCGGATTACAATTATTGTTTTCATCAGACTATATATACAAGTGATATTATTCCGGCTGCAAGACAATAAAAGCCGAACAAATAGAAAGAACCCTTTTTAATGATTTTTAATAGGTAGTGAATCGATAACAGCCCGAAAATAAACGAGGCTGCGGTACCGATCAAATATAACATTATCTCATCTCCGGTAAAAAACGTCCGGCCGTGAGAAATCAGATCCAGTAAAAACGCTCCGCCTACCGCCGGTATCGCCAGTAAGAAAGAGAATTCTGCCGCCTCAGACGGTTTCATACCCAGAAGCATGGCGCAGGTTATGGTGCTTCCGGAGCGGGAAATTCCCGGCAGGATGGCAACAGCCTGAGATAAGCCTATTACTAATCCTTTTGGAAGTGTTAACGGGAGTTTTTTATTCTTGGCGAAAGCGCTGGCAAACAAAATAGCGGCAGTAACTAAAAGCATCGACGATGCAAATACTGGCGATGAAAAGACTGATTCGATATACGATTTCAATCCCAAGCCTACTACAACCGCTGGAATCGTTCCAATAATTATCGCCAGAATTGTTTTTCTATTATAGGTTGTTTCACTTTCTACATTCCCCGGTAGCAGGGATTTGGTCAGCACTATAATCTTTTTATAGAAATAGCCAATTACTGCGACAAAAGTGCCTAAGTGCAGCCATATTTCCAAGCTTACTCCCGGAGTTTTAACTCCGAGAATATGCTGACATAAAACAAGGTGTCCCGATGATGAAATCGGCAGAAACTCGGTAAGCCCCTGCACGATCCCAAGTATTATTGCATCCCAAACGGTCATGTATTCTTATCCGCAGATTAGAAGCTGAATAACTCAATCCCAAACATAAAGGCGAAGTCATCATCAATTTGTATCTCGGCCGTAAAACTGGTCAGGTCAATGACATGAAACTCAGCGCCAATATTGGCTCCGATTTTTAACTTCGTATCAGAACCGCCTCCGAATGACTGACCGCCGAAGTTGTAGGAATCGACAGAAACCCGCTGCATCCGCAGACTTAGACGACCGTAAGGCTCAATCGAATGACCATTCTGCAATCGGATCGGGAAGGAACCGATGGCGGCTCCATATATGCCGAGGTATTTTGCATAGCCCAGTTTGGAATACTCAAAGCCGGTTCCGAGTGAGAATGTAAACGGATATCCATCTTTGCTTTGCTGTGCCGCAGGCCTGGCGTTCCACAAGAGATACTTAAGATCTGCACCGACAAGAACACTCATATCTCCTCCATCGGGGTCAATGAACCCGAGGCGAGCGCGGCCTTCGATGTCTGAAGAAAAGCCGTAGCGATAAGACCCAACCACTCCGGTGGCATGCTCGGCAAGGATTAGATAACTTCCGATATTACTTGCTCCCGCGTCAAGGTTTGAAGCTGGAGCCATTTGTCCGAGAAGCTGAGCGGAGACACTGGAAGAAAACAATACAACCGCCAGCAAGACTATTATTATCCGTATCTGTTTCACCTATTACTCCTTTTAGATTATATGTTCACAACAATTGCGTTTATTAAAACCGCTACTCCTTTAACAGTCAACAAAAACAACCGCAGAACACCTTAATTTGCCCTTGACATAAGGACATTAGAGCCCTTTTTTTTAACACTTGTACAGCCTTATACGATAAATATCAGAAGTGATGCGAATAATAATCAGAACATACTGTTTTTATTTCGCTGAAGAACGCATACCGAATGCAGTTTCGATTATAATGATTTGACAAACGAGGGTGTTTTATGTCGCGAGTAAGGGAGCGTTGGGGTACAAAACTCGGTGTCGTACTTGCCGTAGCCGGTTCAGCCGTTGGACTGGGGAACTTTTTGCGTTTTCCTGTTCAAGCCGCTCAAAACGGCGGCGGCTCCTTTATGATTCCGTACATCGTCGCCTTACTATTAATCGGTATTCCAATGATGTGGGTCGAATGGACAGCCGGAAGATATGGCGGAGGTCATGGCCATTCGTCGGCTCCGGGAATATTGCAATCGCTATGGAAAAGCAACCCGGCCGTAAAATACATCGGTGTCCTCGGCATTCTGGGACCGCTCATCATTTACATGTATTATGTCTATATCGAATCATGGACCCTTGCCTACTGTTTTTATTCAGCTACCGGCGCCTTGTCCGAAGCCAGCGCCAACGGTCAATTACCGTCATTCCTTTCGGGACTTCAAGGCCTTGAAAGTAATCAGTGGTTCTCCGGGATGACAGCAGCATTTACATTCTTCTGCATTACTTTTGCCCTTAATATTAGTGTAACTTATTTTGGCATCAAAGGCGGTATCGAAAAGCTTTGCAAAATAGCTCTTCCTGCTCTGTTAATTTTTGGAGTACTTCTTACTATTCGAATCATCACGATGGACTGGGGCGAATTCAACGGTCTGGGCTTTTTATGGAATCCCGATTTGTCTCAATTGTCATCAGCCAGAATATGGCTGGCGGCGGCGGGACAGGTGTTCTTTACTCTCTCAGTCGGCATCGGTGTAATTATGACATACTCCAGTTACCTGAGGGAAACAGACGATGTGCCGCTGGCGGGGCTGTCCGCGGCCAGTACCAACGAATTCGCAGAAGTTATTCTGGGCGGTTCTCTGATTGTCCCGGCGGCATTTATTTTCTTTGGACCGGAGAATATTGTTAATATAGCTAATTCAGGATCTTTCAACCTGGGCTTTATCACTATGCCGGAGATTTTTAACGGCATTCCCTGGGGGGCGATGTTTTCCTTTCTCTGGTTCCTGATGTTATTTTTAGCCGGCATTACATCATCGATATCACTAGCACAACCCTTAGTCGGGTTTTTCCAGGACGAATTCAATCTCTCTCGTGAAAAGGCGGTTATGCTTTTCGCCGCTATGACATTTATACTGTGTCAACCGGCGGTATGGTGGCTGGCCAATGGTGTCATGGATGACCTTGATTTCTGGGGCGGTAACTTCTTTATTGTCTTAGGGGCTACTATCGAAATCATTATTGTCGCCTGGGTCTTCGGAATCGATAAATTCTGGGCCGAAATGCATGTCGGCTCAAACATGCGGGTACCGATTGTATTTAAGTATGTCATCAAATATGTCACACCAGTATTCCTGATTGGGATTTTAGGCTTCTGGATCGCACAGGACTGGTGGGATACGATCACGATGAAAGGCGTTCCGGCAGAAAACGTTCCCTATGTGTTGGGCACCAGAATCGGAATTGTCTGCTTATTTATTTTCCTTTGTGTACTGGTCAAAATCGCCTGGAGTAAACGGAAACATCAAACCGGAAAAGAGGTGCAGTCATGACTTGGGGCGGATGGTTAATGATGGGTTTACTGTGGGGTTCTATTTTTGCGGTCGGAACGTTCTGCTTCAAACGTATCCTCTCCAGCGATGACGATTCGGATATGCAATTGTAGCAGAATTGACATTTACTATAGTCAGCACCGTCGGATCTCAATCCCGTAAAATGGGACCATCGCCGACGGATCGAAAACTGATAGTTTTGCAGCAAACCGACTACGTATGAGTGACCGGCTTGACTCCAATTAGTAACTGGAGCGGGCGACCTTCCACAGTATGGATAAGTGACTCGCGTTTGAATACTTCCAGCCCCACCTCCTGCATCAATTCCATCCAGGTCTTAAACTCAAACAGCCCCAATAAGTGGCAGTCAGTTTCGATAGTTAAATCACCCGCCCGTCTTATCATATAAATAAAATTCGCCTCATACCAGAAATCATTGGGAACCGGATCGTAGTGATTTTCAATAAGTGTGATTTCGATATCGCCCTTTTTATGGGTCGTGTGAGTCGTTTTGTTCTGCTCGAAATTTTCAACAGTTTCTGCAATACAGGTTACAAAAACTCCTCCCGGCCTAAGATGGGTATAAGCGGTTAAAAAGGCCGCCTTGAGGCTCTCAAGCGTTCTCATATAGGCAATTGAATCAAACACCGTCACGGCATCAAACCCCTGGCCCAGCCTGACGGCTCGCATATCGCCATTAACATAGGCAACATTAGGGTTAAGCTGCCGCGCCAGACCAAGCATTTCATTACTTAGGTCAACTCCTGTGATTTCGAAATCTTTTACCAGGATATTATCATGCTGACCGCCTCCACAACCGAGATTTAGAATCTTTGAAACGGGAATACGAGACTGGTCTTTAATTAGGCGAATATATTCTTCGGTTTCTTCAATATAATCTTCCGGCGGGCTGATAATCGGCCAAGCCCAGGAAAGGTCGCCGTACATGCGGCGCTGATCGGACGTAACAAACGTTTCCATAGTCCATCCCCTTGTTGTGAAGTTTATACTTGAACGGTGTATATTATACGCACGCATATCGCAGGTGCGTAATCGAAAGGTGTCAACCTGATTAATTTATATTGATCGATTCATAGTAAGCAACTAAAACTTTATACTTCCTCGTCCTCGCTTTGGCGCAAAAGTTCTATCGCCATTTTTCTTATTTTATCTTTATCAAGGTCTTCAATGATTTTCATGTTTAGAAATTTCTCGAACGCGATATCGAGCCTCCCCAGATTCAAATCAGCATAGAGATTTTCTTCTGGTTTTTCTTCTTTCTCAAATTTAATATCGAGTGAAAACGCCTCATTTTTCATTTTCGAGATTTTGTCAAAAGGAAGCGACCGATAGGTCTCTTCAGGAATATCGGTAACCTTTAACCTGATAATCTTGTCTTCCGGTTTTTTTTCTTTGATCTTCTGTTCGACCTCCGCCATAATGTCTTCTACGGTGCGCCCCTTAGCTTTAACAGCCGGGAGATCAAGCATAATGCGTGAGGGGATCTCGTGGAAGGTAATACCTTTTTTTAAATCCGGATTGGCCAAATCGACTTCAATAAAACCCTTGGGATGCCCGGCCTCTGATTGAGAAATTCGTTCGGTAGAGCCGGAGTAATAAGTGTTTGTCTCAACCTCGGTATAATTGTGATAATGCCCCAGAGCCACATAATCGAAACCAAGGCGAAAATAAGAAGCTGAAATTTCCTGTTCGGATAAATCGGCCATTTGGAATTCTTTGATTCCGGCCACAACTCCGTGGAGTATCAGGATATTGAATTTTGCCTCTGGATCGGGCGCAACTTTCTTTAATTCGTCATGCAGTATATCAGTCGTCAGACAATGGGGTAAGGCTGAAATGGACACATCTCCCAGACGAAAGCGCTCGTATTTTGATTTATATATAATGTGGATATTTTCGTAGTCCTTGAATATTGACAGAACCGCTCCCATCTGTTTCTGTTTGGGGGCATCATGGTTGCCCGAAATGATTACGGTCGGGATTTTCGCCTCTCGCCCCAACCGGATTAATTGCTCTGAGGCAAACGCTATGACTCGATTAGAAGGCCGCACGACATGAAATAAATCACCGGCATTAATAACAAAATCAGGCTTTAGCTCTATAATGCGGTCGATGGCAACCGCAAAACTATGGAGGATATCGTCCTCACGAGGTCCATTTCCCGCTCCGAGATGATTATCCGCAAAATGACAAAATCGCATAATTAGAAGAAGTCCTCAGCCGGTTTTTCTACCGTTTGTTTATAATTAGTCTTAATCGCTTTTAGGTAGTCTTCGTATAGGAAGACCTTAATAGGCAAAGCGAACGGGACCGTAGGCGAGGTTAGCAGAGCTTCACCGGCGGCCAGTGTTTGAATCTCGGTACTCAATGAAGATATATCCTGTTTCGACGACGAACGAACAATGTTTCTATCGCGTTCATCGGCCAGTCCCAAAATAAACATCGAGTTTAATTGGGACAATAGTTCTTCAGATAGCAATTTCGGCTGTTGGGTTATAACTCCCAGTCCAACTTTAAACTTACGGCCTTCGCGAACGATACGATGGAATATATTGGTATCTCCGGTAGAAGCCATCAGGACTCGCTGGGCCTCCTCAAGCATAATAAGACAGGGCGATAGTTTTTCGAAATCACCTTCGGTTTGGTATTTGCGTTTATAACTTTTTAACACCGCCCGAGTAATGACTGAAGTAACGAGAGTCTCTTCATCCTGCGATAAATTGGCGGTGTCAACCAATACGGTGTAGCCATTCTGGATTTTTCCGAGAATATCGCCAACGGTGGAGTAGCTTTTATCCTTATTAACGGTTCTGAATTCCAGCAGGCGTTTGGCCCGGCGAATTAGAACCGCCATGGTTGATTCATGGAAACTAAGTTGGCTGCTCTGTAATTCCTCAAGAAGTGATTCTAAGTCTTTTGTACAGAGCTTGTACAACCACTCCTTCCCATATTTAATTCGTATTGCCTGAAGCGCCTCGTATTGGGCTTGAGAAAACCCGAAGATCTGAGTGATATCTTCTATCTCAATTTCGCTGAATGGAATAGAGAGTTTATCAACTTGGGCACCTTTTAGATTCCGTAGAGTTCTGGTAAAAAACCGTGAATCGGCCAGAGGATGATCTTTCAGACCTTTTCGATCCGCCTCTCTACCGCCGTCAAAGTACTCCCCGTGAGGGTCAAATATTAGCAAGCCGTATTCCTTGCTTTCCATAATGGCGGAAGCGAGGACTTTCATTAGATTAGATTTACCCATTCCGGTGGTCGCGAAGATGCCCACATGCTGAGAGAGCGTGCTTCCATCCATCCCCAGAGAAATATCCATGGTATCCTCTCCGCAACGGAGGTATCCGACTATTAAATCACCGCTGTATTCGCGCAGAAACTCCATGGTCTCCATGTCGGGTAACAGTACCGGGGAGAAATGGGTCGGGATTGAGCGGGGACGATTGAATTTGTTGTTTTGAATATATCCCAGTGGTGAACATTTGACTATTTTATACAGACGGCGCTCCGGATCATGAATTCGATAGAGGCGGTCTTTTTGATCCTCCTCCATCATTCGCCCGGCTACTTTTTCCGCCCAGTTGGCTTCGGAGCTTTCATGGCCATAGCTAACATCAATAACCCGCAGAAGATACTTCCGGTTGGTATCGTCATCATCGACCATGACGATACTACCGATTGAGATATGTCCAGCGTAAAAAGAACGAAATGATAACTCGGAAACCGACTTGCCTATCAAACGTCCGATAAATCGATTACTGGTCATTGTGGGTCAACTCCATTATATCGGCATTTAGTTTATCATGAATATCGCGAGTAAGATATTGCCACAGTTCCAGCGAGAAATCAGAGTTATCCAGCGCGATCTTTAGAGAATTTAGCATATCCTGCTTGAAGATAGAATCTATTCGAGCCAGCCTGTGAGCCGCCGCCAAGGGGTACGGATATCCTGCGAATTCGACATCGTCAGACACCGAAGCTATCATACCCATAATCTCATCTGTATTGTCTTCATCAAAACGATTCAGGTCAACTCGATATTGCTTATCCGCTCCGGAATGAAGCCGGGCCAGATAAATATCTCCCAGCCAAAGAGAATCCGCCTTTAATTTCTGATTGATTTTCTTGTACCAAATAGAGTTATTCAATTCGGTATTATTCTTAATCCCAATATCAATCGGAGTTGTTCTATCGATGGACAGCGAGGATGTCTTTGTGACCGCGGCAAGATACACTTTCTTTTCCGCGGCGTTCTTAAACAGGCCGTGTTGAGAGTCGGCATTGTACAGGGGATTAAGATGCAGCGAACCATCAATAAGAATCAGGCTTTGCGGACGGCTGTTTTCGATTAGCCGGGAGAGTAATTTCCATTCTTCCAGCCATCTTAGTTCATCAACCAGCCTAATCGGCTGTTCTTGTGAAACAATCGTCACATCGGTATCGGCCAGATAGTCTGATAATATGTCTTGAACAGTAAGCCGATTATAAGCTAAAATTTCCGGTGGAGGGCATTTCTCATCGACCCGATTTATATCGTCAAAACTAACACAGCCGGCTCGCCAGGCAATGACTTCTATATTCCCCCCTTTGGCCAGAACCGAGGAGCCTCCATCAATAGCCAGTATCTCATATTTCTTTTGGGGGAAAATAATTTTTAATGCCGGAGCGTCTTCGAGATTATCGATTAATGGGGGGATTGAGCCGGACTGTTCGCCCTTCGGCATGGCAGGAACTGGCGCCGTACCGGAAAACAAACATCCCAATTCAGCAGCCGTTGACTCGGCTTGAGATCGCCTGAGATAATTATGTTCGCCGGTTTGAAACTGCATCAAAAAATATACGCAGTCAAAAACCGGGCCGCAACTGTAAAGGTGTTAGATGACGGGAAGTATCATCCGAACTTTAGTAAATTCCATACTTGCTTATCCTGTCGCGAAGCGTATTGCGGGAAATACCAAGCATTTCCGAGGCCTTAACTTGATTGGAATTGAAATGTTTCAGACAAGCCGACAACAGCGCTTTTTCCATTGAGGACTGCATGAGATGATAAATACGCCCCTCGCTGCTGCTGACAAGCTTCAAAAAGATCGGTTCAATTAATCGGCCAAACATTTCAGTATAGTTTTCCTGGAGACCTTCAATATCAATTTCTACCGTGCTGGATTCTTCATTGCAAATCGGGAAATCCTCTACATCAAGAATATCAGATTTGACCATTACCATAGCGGTATGAATATTGTTTTCCAATTCACGGACATTGCCCGGCCACAGGTGTTTACTTAGACTGGCTTTGGCCTTTTTTGAAATTCCGCGGATGTTTTTACCCAGCGACTTGTTATAGCGCTGAATGAAATGATCAACCAACAGAGGTATATCCTCGCGCCTATCGCGCAGAGGAGGCATGTATATTGATACAACTTTAAGCCGGTAGAATAGGTCAACTCGGAATGAACCGTCCTTCATTGATTGGACCAGTGACTTATTGGTCGCGGCAATAACCCTAACATCAATGTTTATCTGTTCGTTACCACCGACACGGTCAAATTGTTTTTCCTGAAGCACACGAAGAACTTTCCCCTGCGTCAGCATCGACATATCGGCGACTTCATCAAGGAAAATGGTCCCTTTGTCGCATTGTTCAAACTTGCCTATTCGCTTGAAATACGCACCTGTAAAGGCACCTTTTTCATGACCAAATAATTCGGACTCAAGCAGAGAATCGGTTAACGCAGCACAATTGACCGACAGGATCATATTGTTACGGCGGAGGCTGTTTCTATGTATCGCCCGGGCCACAAGCTCTTTACCGGTTCCTGATTCTCCAAAGACTAATACTGACACATCAGATTTTGCCACCTGACCAATTAGTTTAGCAATTTCTACTATTTCCGGTGACTGACCGATTATCTCATCAGTAAGATAATCCTGCTCAATAATTGACTGACGAACAGGACTTTGCTTAGAAGTATCGTGAACATACCCACAGGCTTTGTTTACTATATCAAGGAGTTTACTAAGCTCAAAAGGCTTGGTCAGGTACTCATAAGCACCCTCACGCATAGCCTCCATCGCGTTTTCTGTAGATACAAACCCGGAAATAACAATTACCGGCATTTCTTTGTCGATATCTTTTATATTCTTTAGGACATCCAGTCCAGAACAGGACGGCAAATTAACGTCAAGCATAACCAAATCAAGATCCTCATGGTTCTGTTTGACATAATTGGCTGTATCCTGCCCATCGTCCATATGATGGAAACTGTACTTTTCAGGATCGAACAAATTTATTAATGACTGCGACAGTTCTACGTCGTCATCAACAAGAAGTACTTTTTTCATCAGCTATATTCCCACATAATATCCCGTAAAACACTATGGTATAATACTATAATCGGTACTTACCGGAGTTTATATTAGCGGAAATGTTCAAAAACTGAAATTTTGAACAATTAGACCTGTAAATTCTCTAAAATGGCCGTATTGCTTTTCGTAACAGGCTATCGTTCAGCCTGATACAAACTTGATGAAAATTCGATAAAAATTAACATAAAAATTAATTATAGACCAAAACCGGCCTTGCTGTGCGAACGTGTAAGATATTGCGCCAAAGTTAGTCGGGCTTATTTATTTTTAATTGTCATTCCCGGCTTTGGATCTGTCAGAGTAAATCTATTACACCCGCATCTATCACAGACTTTTGCCCGATGCCCTAAATACTGCCCGCAATCAGCGCAGAAAAACTTTCGGGGATCTCGAAAAAATAGACTAATAATTACAATAATACCGACTCCCATTGTAACCATTCCTGCATTTTTTCCCCAACCCGGTATCAAATGAAATATTCCCAGACCAAATGAAAGGACGATTATGCCAATAACGATAACTTCCAGTTTTTCCCACATTGTAAATCGGTCTCCGACCAAAGTATTAGAAAAAAACCATCTCGCAAATCGATCAAGCGCTATCTTTATTTTCGTGTGCTCAATTTAGGAGATACTACAAGAAATATCGTTTGAGGAAGTAATGTCAAGTTTATAATTTAGTATGGGAGATGAACAATTATATAAGACCAGTAAACCAACCCTTGAAAGTGCGCAGAATAGAGTTATCGACCCAACGTCTAAGCCCTCTATTTTCTTAGATTGTATTTCTCTATCAAATCATAGAGAGTAGTACGGCTGGTTCCGATTTCACGGCTTACCCTGGAAATATTCCAGTTGTTGCGGATTAACGATTCTATCAAATATGTTTTCTCAGCAACCTCTCTAACCGACTGCAGACTTAACCGATCTTCACCACTATCGCCTGAGTCAGGAAGTAATAAATCCTTAGGTTTTATTTTCTTTTCCTGTGCCATAATAACGGCGCGCTTAATTTTATTTTCAAGCTCACGCACATTACCGGGCCATTTGTAGGATGCTATTGAACGTGATGCCGCTTCTGTGAATGATAAATTTGGGCGGCCGTTTTCGGCTCCATATCGATTGAGAAAAGTATTAGCAAGTAAAAGGACATCGTCTCCCCGCTCATGTAAAAGCGGCATTTCAATGTTAATGACGGATAGCCGATAGTACAAATCCTCCCTGAATCTGCCTTGTCCTACTTCTTCAAGTAAGTCACGATTTGTGGCCGCCAAGACTCTAACATCAAGGGCAATCGGCTCTTTACCGCCGATACGGTCAATCGTATGGTCTTCCAGGACTCTAAGAAGCTTGACCTGAAGGTTTAGAGATAACTCGCCTATTTCATCTAAAAATATTGTTCCTTTGTTGGCTAATTCAAACTTCCCGATTTTTTGTATGTGAGCATCTGTAAAAGCGCCCTTTTCATGACCGAACAGTTCAGACTCCAAAAGGTTTTCCGGTATGGCTCCGCAGTTGATCGTAATAAAGGGACAATGGACTCTCGGACTGGCAGAATGTATTGCTTTTGATACCAATTCTTTACCAGTTCCCGATTCGCCAGTGATTAAAACCGTATAGTCGGTTGCTGACACGGTATGTATAGTTTTATAAATCTCCTTCATACTAATAGAGTCGCCAATGATACTCTCGAAACTTTTAACCTTTGCTAGCTCTGCAATCAATTTGTTATTTTCTTGTTCAAGTTGAGCAACCTTTATGCCCCGTTTAATCATTATTTTTAACTGATCTATATCTACCGGTTTGCTAAAAAAATCATACGCACCTAATGCTATCGCCTCCAGAGCATTGTCTTTAGTTCCATGACCAGTAACCATAATTATCTTGCAATAGGGGAAAACATTTAAATACTTGTTTACTAAGAAAAGGCCTTCAGAAGCGCCCTCGCGCGAACTCAAAGCAATATCTTGTAATACTACCAAAGGATGATGCTCTTTGGCCTTAATAAGAGCCTCATCGGGTGCCGCCGCTTCAATGACATTATAGTCCGGTTTCAAAGCCCATTTTAATTGAGTGCGAACACCATCATCATCATCAACGATGAGGATTGTATGTTTTTCTATAGTGTTTTCCACGTCACTTTTCTCCGGGCAGGATAATAGTGAATTCTGTTCCTTGCCCCAAAATGCTAGTTACTTCGATCCGTCCGTTGTGCAGCAGTATAATCTCGCGGGACTGATACATACCGATCCCTAAACCATGTTTTTTAGTACTGCTAAACGGTTTGAACAATCGAGTGGCGATATATTCTTCATCCATTCCTGACCCGGAATCCTTTATTCTCACCTCAATGAATTCCCCATGGTCACCTGAAAAAGAAGTAGAAATTGAGATTTCGCCGCCTCCGGGCATCGCCTCAATCGCATTCATAATCAAATTATCAAAGACTGAGCCTATCTTTTCTTCATCAACTATTGCTTTTATGCCTTCTATAAGGTTCAAACTCACCGCAACGGATGGAATCGTATCGAGTCTGATACGCTTTAATGTATCCTCTATAAGCTTCCCGATATCGACCTGTTGTTTATCAAGAATATCGCTTGAGCGTTCTTCAGTCAATCGGTAAATTATTTTTTTCTGGCGGTCAACAGCCTTGCTAATTGTTAGTAGAGCTTCCTTTTGAAATTCGGGATCTTCCATATTGCGTTCAGCGTTTTGTAAAAGCATGGAAAGCATACCGACCGAATTTTTCAGATCATGCAGGACAAACGAAGAAAAGCGGTGATAAGATTCTATTTCACGAGAGATCAGCAGTTCTCCTGTCATACGGGCACTAAGAATGGTTAAAGCTAACGGTCGGGCAGCGGCTTCAATAAAAGCAACCTCCTCCGATTCAAGCTCTCGGCCAGAACTATGTGTACCTACTCCAAGGAAACCTAAGAACTCCTGCCGAGCAATTATCGGTACCAGGAGAAACGCATCAAACGGAATTTTATCAGCCAGCGAGAGGTACTGATTGGCCAGTTCCTCACCGTTATCGGTTAATGAAGCAGTCTCCACCGGACGGCCGAACCGATGAAGCCATTCATTTAGATAGTTCAGTTTTGCGCCCGGAATTCCACGGTTAATTTTCCCGGCACAGTATAGAGCATTATTTGTTGAAGGCTCTGGCTCTTTAATAAGGAAAAAGCAGTCTTCTATTTTTAGCAGACGATGTAACAATCTTGCGGTTCGAGAGTATATCTTTTCTATATCCAGCAGAACGGTTATTTCCTCGGCAAACTCCCGCCACTCTATTCCATAAACGGCATCTTCTTTATAAGGGGTCTGATTCTCAGTTATTTTTTGTGTTCGTGAGCGATGTATTTGAGAAATAAGCAGAATCACTATCGTAATTATGATTAATGAAAAGACGACAATTGAGAAAAACAACCCTTCATCTAACTCAAAGGAAACGAGAAATTCTCCTATTGCTCCGATTATCAGAAAGTACACTCCGATAAGAACAATCGCGATTGAAGAATATACCCCTTTGCGGGTAATAATTATCCCATGAGCCTCAGGATCAAAGCTAATATAGTGCCTAATCAGCAACAGACACACGAGGGTAATGCAAACAAATGAGACCGTTAAAACCCAGTCGCTGAATTGCCCATATAGAAACCCTACCGTCGTCAAAGACAAATAGCAAACTGCCGCAGCGACAATCATCATAAACGATTTTTTTATTCTCTCTCGAGCCAACCCGAGTGCTGACCGAAAACTATTTTCGATAGAATAAACTCCCGCTGAAAGAGCGATAATAAAATACACTCCGTAATAAAACCGCCATCCGTCAAGACTAATGAACCACCGATTGTTGATTAGTGATATATCCACACCCTTTAGTAGTATCATCACGCAAAAAAACAGGCCGGAGACAGCAAGGAAAAGGTATGACACAATCCTCCGCTTATGCGGGTATTCCCCACTATCAAGACTCCACCGACTGCACAGATGATACCAGCTAAACGGCAAAAAGGATAGAAATGCAAAAAGCAATACATATCCAATCGCCCACAGTTTTTCATATGAACTGATTTCTATAAAGATAGCGCCAATTCCCATTAAATTGACTAATGAAAACAGAATAAGAGGTGATGCATATGATTGCCGTCGTCTCTTAAACAGGGTTATAAGAGCAATGGCTAATAATAGTATGCCTGATAATAATAAAGCTGAATTTAGTGACGAATTCATTCCCTATTCAGACTTATCCATAAAAAATTTGACCGATGTCCCGATTAGTACGAAATTCGCGATGATATTTATTCCGATGGCGACGAGTAGAATTTGATAAACTAATTCGGGGTTAAAGACCTCTATTATTTTACGTGTATTAAAAAGCGGCAAAGATGGAATCGCGGCAATTGAATAAGGGATAGTAATCATGCAAAACGCGGCAATAGGGTGTTTTATGCTGGTTTTAATACCACGCGAAACTTCGTGAGCCCAGCTTTCGCCACCGAGCATAATACTGGGAATCACAAAGATGAAAAAAGTATAAATGAAGACATTAACTCCATGCAGCAGCAGCATGGCGAGAAACTGCCTTCGTGGAGCGGTATGCAGCGAATAGCCAATAACATCTTCGAGAAAAACATAAAAATACTTTGATACAATGAACAGGATGACAAGTAAAACAGCCCAGGTTGCAGTTAGTTTCAGATACTTCGATAAAGCTCTTCGGGCTGAAAGCATAAAGGCCGGTTTCTCGCCCTTGTACAGACTGATGAGCATGTCACAGAAGATACCAAACAAAAACGCCTCGGAGAGAAAATTCAACACCCGGGCGCTCCCGCTGAAAATCATCGGAAAGATCATATAATGTTCAGGGTATCGAAAAAACGCGTCAACCGCTTCGGGATATAATAGCCCGACCCATGAATTCAGAGCCGGTCCCCAAAAAGGCGAAAATATCTGATTATGAATCACTGCCAACCCAAGAGCTATTGCTCCTTGAATCAGGACTGGAAACCAAAGAGTAATTTTCAACATCTGGCGAATAACCTGAAAGTAGAGATACCAGAACTCGCCGAATCGGATGGACTGAGTCATTTATTATCTTCCCGGAGCTAATCTATTGTATAACAAGCGATATTACATTTGAGCCGGTCATTAACCCCTGTTTGTCGACAACGTAAACCTGGTAAAAATAATTACTCGCAGAGGGAACATAATCCACCAGAGAGGTCGTATTGTTGCTGTTTATTATACCGACAACATCATCGCTATTATAGGCTGATATATCGTTTTCACTGCGCATGACATGATAAGCCAGGAAGTCATCATCAGTCGCCTGCTGCCAGGTTACATTTGAAGAAAGTGCATCCCCGGTAAGCGTAACCGCGATTGTTATCGAATCAGGCGCCAGATTCTTCATTGTCATCAGCATGACTTCGTTTGAGGGCGTGAAGTTACCGTTATTGTCATAAACATATACACGATAATAATATGCGGTTGTGTCGGCCAGCAACGTATCAACGTACTGCACCGTTGACTGATTGTTAATCGTCGTAACCAGATGGGAGGTTTCATCCACGCCGGATGAAGAGCCGCGAAATATCCTATAATTGGCAAAATCATTAATATTGGAGCCAGTCCACTCCAATAAAATTTCAAGAGATGATTGCGAATACCCAGTCAAATCTACCGCTGCCGGAGGATCAGTTGCGTTGATTCGAGTAACAGCTTTTTTCTGAGGGGCGTTATTTCCAGCCGCATCGGCAAAACTACCGCTAATCTCGGCATCAACCAATTCGGTCCCGATAGGAATGAAATAGACGATTTCATATACCGCACCAGATGCAACAAAACCTTCCTCTAATTCAATTGCACCAAGACCTTCGATTGTAATAGACGCCTCTCCCCCTGTTTCAGACGAATATACTGAAAAACGAATGCTATCTCCCGCTGCCAAAACAACTCCATTAGAGTTTTCTACAACCGAATCAATTGTCGCCACCCGATCAAGGATGATAATATCCTCGAATACGTCCTGAGAAATACCCCCAGCAGTCAATTGAAAACGGGCATAAATATGCTTGGTTCCGTCATTATCAGAAAGTGTAATATTTTTACTTCCGGAGTAAGCCTCCCAATGAGCATCAGTGAATAACGTCGACTCAGAGAGCTGCACAAGATTAGTGCCGTTCGGTGCTGTCAATCCCACTATAATATTGCGGCTGTTGGTGAAAATTGCGCCATTATTTATTGAGATAGAAAAGACACCCGGCACGGCTGAGATAGCCGAAGACAAGACACCTTGAATCCCGCTGGTCGAAACTGCATTTATATTGAAGAAATACAGTCGGCCATTTGTCAGGCCAGCAGCAATATATGAAGTTGTTGTAGAGGAATCTAATAATTGAGGTTCCGCCTCAATATCATCTGTGTAATAAATCATATATTTGCTAATTGCTGACGGGTTACTCACAGTCCAATTGATAGTTATCGACGCGTCACCAATCTCCGTTGTCAGCCCTCGCGGTGTCTCGGGCTGTTCCGGTAACTGCGCTATGCCGGATGGCGGATCAATTTCTTTACTGCAGCCGATTAAAAAAACTATAATCGCCAAGATTGCTATATATTTAGATACCGTACCCATAGTTAAAACCTCAACGATAAAGTTAATCCAACCTGATCTTCAGTAATAAAAGGCGAGGCGGTGATGGCCTTGTACTCGGAGTAAGAACTATATTCCGGGAAGAGCAAGATAGTATCCAGCAGATTAAAGACATAAACTCCAACGGTAGCAGCAATCATTATATTGACCTTATCCTCAGCATCATTGGCGTCTTTCTGTGTCCGGCGTACCTCAGCCTCGGTTCGAACAACATCTTCCCAGCGAAGAGCTTCAGCAAAAGAAGTTTTGGCAGCAGTATATTTATCAACTTTGGAATCGTAATTATCCTTGGCTACCAGATAACCGGCAGTAGAGGCAATCGCACCAAGTGTAATTAAAGTTGATTTCTTGCTATTGCCGTAATAACGCTGCCCCCATCCAGGTACTATCAATGAACGAAAAAACGCTTTGGACCTTGTCTTCTTTTTGAGGACAATATCCAATTGAGCATTCTGAGTCTCGGAGAAATATTCTACCGATTTATAAGTTTCATATCCCTCACGCATAGCAATCACTTCATATCGTCCAGAAAGCGACCGACTAAATTTGACTGGCGTGACACCTGATAGATGAAACTGCCCCTTCAACGAAATAAACGCACCCTGTGGAGTTGAATTAATTACAACGTTCCCGTGAGATTGGGCAATTGCCAGCGTTGATTGCCAAATTAGACAAAAGACAACCATAGCCAGAATCCATTTTAAGGCCAATTTCATATGCAAAGATCCTTTTTGCTTATTTTCGGATAAATATAAATTTTACTTTATGCAAGGGCAATAAAAACAATCCCTAATTCACAAAAAAACCGCACTGAAAACAGTGCGGTTTTAATGCTAATACCTAAATCTTCAGAAGTTATTAAAAAGCTCCCTTGCCCGTTACAACAACAAGAACTGTCTTCATCATAATTTTTACATCCTGCCATACACTCCATTTCTGAATGTACTGGATATCGTACTGCACTTTGCGGACAACCGAGGCAATCGATGAATCATAGCCATTTTCGACCTGAGCCAATCCGGTCAAGCCTGGTTTAACGTCAAGACGTTTTTTGTAATTATCAACTTTTTCAGAAAGCTCTTCTACAAATACTGGTCGTTCTGGACGAGGACCCACCAGTGACATATTACCCATGAGGATATTGATAAACTGGGGAATCTCATCCATGCGGGTTTTGCGCATGATATTACCAAGCGGAGTTATACGAGGATCATTTTGAGTCGCCCAAACAGCACCGCATTTCTTCTCAGCATCTGCAACCATAGTACGGAATTTAATGACTTCAAACGGACGGCCATGTACGTTTGAACGGCGACGGTCGCGACTATTGCGACCAAGGTTGGAAACACCTGTTTCTCGTCGTTGATTGCGACGGCGGTTATGGCCAACACGAACTTGTTTGTAAAAGACCTGGCCCGGTGAATCAAGCTTAATAAGAATCGGAAGAATGAGAAAGATCGGAGCCGTCAATAGTAAACCAACTATTGCGCCAAGAATGTCAATTGAGCGTTTCACACAATCGCGACTAAAAATCTTTAGCGAAGAGCTAATTTTAATCGAACTGGCTAAATTGCTCAATATGGTCAAGGACAGAATCATAGGACCCCAGATGTACTCAGAAAATATATATGTAGGATTATATTTAGCCACTCCCGTTGAATCGGATTGTACAGCTGAGTTACAATCCGCTTGCCCCCCGTTTAACGGGCGACTATTCCCGTTGATAGCTTTCAATGTACGAGCACTTATTGAGTTAGAGAACATTGCCATTACCCCTTATGGATTTGAACGGAAACTCTAGCAAAGACCGTTTTCTTAACATCAAAGTCTTAGTTAAGCAAATAAACTGCCAAAACTCATGAGAGTTCCAAAAGTACATCAAGTGTAAGTATTTCACTTGATTGCTGCCCATAAACTGCAATATCACAATGCTTTACTACGCCATTCATGGACTCGTATAACCCATTATTTTATTACTCCTATATTTAAGAAGAATATTATTAATAAATCGATGAACTCGCCGTCACATAACCTGCAACTGTATGCAGTCTCAAGTAGATAAAGTGCAGGATATTGCATAAAAAAAGAAGTCGCGGATTATATAAATCCGCGACTTCTTTGCACACAGTCAGACAGTTTTATCCTCAATTTCTTTTCGTTAAAGCGATTGAGGACATTGAATTCTTTCGGATTAGTGGCGCCGATCATCGCAAGCAAGTATTTCATTGCTATTTCCGATAACCAGCCTGAGGCTGACGAAATCGGACCGGATGATTATCCGCTAAAATTCAAGTTCTCCTGTTGTTCAATAATCATAAGCCTTTTATTATAATGTCGGAGCCGGCAAGGTTAAATCTGTCGAGTTAAGCTATGGAAATATTACCGAAAATTCCAGCAATAATCGCGGCCAGCGCCCAAATACCAACTATCAATTTGATTGTCTTCACAGTAGATCCTCTCTTTGACACTAAGTATTGCAATTTGCATGCCGTTGCAGTCTGCCCATATATTTTTTTGGCTCCCGGTTTGCTGAACAGCATTTACCCCATGGTATACATAAGAGTCACAGCGACTTACATGTAAGCATGATGTGAAATAAAATCAAATTAACAGCTAAAATGAAGAGGGGAACACGTGCTCCAATAGGCATCTATTGATAGTATTTTGAACAGAATAACCAAAAAACCGAGAAGTATTAACATAACTAAAGACGACACTTAAGGTTACAACCACAGGTGCAATACTTGAACATAGTACTAACCATTGCTCAACCTGAGAACTCTGCTCTCTAGTATAAATGTTGAAAAGAAATGCGAGATACTAACGAAGGCGGCCTAGTAATTGTTGAAACCGATTGCTGTCTTTACTCAGCCCAGCTGTTTTAATTCTAAGATTTATTACACGTTGATGAGTAGATTCAATACGATCAGAGGTCTGAGGGTGGCTTGAGGCCAACATCTCAAACATACTAGCTTGGTGGTCACCCTCCATGGCATGGAGTTTCTCAAACATCCCAATCATACCATCGGGATGCCAACCAGCCTGAGTCATATAAATAAGGCCGAATTCATCAGCCTCATGTTCATTGGATCGAGAATATCCGGACATCATAATCCCAAGGGCAGCTCCTGCCACCTGCTGTGTCTGATCTGATTTATCTCCTAAGGCCAATTTAAGTACTAGAGAAAGGCCAAGGACGGATTGAAGACGTTTGACGCCATGACGGGCAACGATATGGCTTATTTCATGAGCCATAACCGAGACCAATTCGGATTCATTATCCATTTTTTTAATTAGACCAGTGTAAACAAAGACATAACCGCCAGGTGCGGCAAAAGCATTTATCTGATCAGATTCTACTACTGTGAAATGGTATTGAATATCTTTTCTATCTGAAACAGCAACTATTCTGTCACCCAGTTCGGTAATATAGGCCTGCCATTGTAAATCATCGAGAATTTTTTCGGTTGAGCGAACTTGTTGATCCAACTCTCGCCCGATAGAAACTTCCTGAGCGTTTGATATAAATATAAATGATTTTTTTCCGCCCGGTCCGGTCGTTGCGCAGGACAACAAAATAACCGCACAAATAAATATAGGGAGGATTGATCTCAGGCTCCGGTTCATAATTCCTCTGAAAACTATATTTTTATTTTATCCGCCAGATTACTGATGATAGGCAATCGGTATGTTTTTCCCTGAACGGCAAACCAAACCCCGGCTAGGGCGGAGCCGATACAGGCTATCAATATCGCCACCCAAAACAGCTGACTGATATGCGGAAAAGAAAAAATTAAAGCGACTATTTCAATAAAGAACAAGACTAACCCCTGGCGCGCATGAAAATAGGCGTAAGGGTCATCTCTCATTTTAATCAGAGGGATAAAGCACAGAAACGGTATATAAGCCATAATTGCGGCCATTCGACGATCTTCTGCCGGACCGGAATCCAGTTTTTCATTGTCTAAATCGGGAATACCACTTTCGCCCGAAAACTCATCATCATGCTTTTCATGATCAAAAAACGAATTTGACATCTATCCTCCGGTTTACAAATCCCATATTATTTCTTCACCCGGACCTGAGACCTTAAACATAATAGGATCTCCCTGAGGCCAAAGTTCGATATCCATATCATCTTCCACCAAACCGATTCGGAAAAACAATTCGCCCTTTCCGTCGGGAAAGAAAGCGGTTTTCTTAATTCCTATTTCGACGATATCTCCAAGTGCGAAACGGATATCATTTTCATCTTTAATCCAGTCAGGCCTGCTCAAAAGTCCATCAGCAGAAAAAACTATATTCCCTTGCCCCGGATTATGAATCTCAATTTTCAATCCTTTTCCCCGATTGTCAACCAAAAAACCTTTCTTCTCAAAATCTACTCGAAAATAAATATAGTCATCATCAGAGACATATAGCAGATTTGATATAAACCGCTCTATTCGGTGCATAGCGCCGCCTGCTTTGGCGCAATTAAACGTTCCGGCTCCGAGCCATTCATAATAGTAGGTTAGTTTTCCATCAATCTCTGGTGTCACAATTCCCTCAGGCGCGGTAATAAAGCTGTCTGGAATACTGGACGAAATCGGTAGCTGTAGTTCCTGTGGTATTTTTAGCCCCAGATTAGTGTAAATAGACTTCAAATGGGCCCGGTAAATCTGGTCGAATATCTCGTTTTGAGAACTTTTATGTTCATCCCCATACCACCAATTCCAGTCAGAACCCTCGGCAACTAAAAGAGACTTTTCTGCATTGGCAATTTTATCTTTATCATAATCGGGATGAGACGCTTTGAATTGTGTTAATTCCTGTCTGGCTTTCCAGAGCAGATCCCAGGCAGCATTGTCTTCAGGATGACCGATCCAGATTCTAAAACTATGATTTATCCACGAACCGGCCAAAATGCGTTTTAATGGAGAAGCTTTTATTTTCTCACAGGCTTCACTCATTGTAACAGTTTGGATTATATCATCGCTCGAAAGCCTCTCGAAAAACAGGCTTAGAAACTCGTCACCGTCATCCGGGAAATATTCCCAGCAGTTTTCACCGTCGAGAATTACCGGTATAACAGTATCATTATTATCTGGTCCCAAAAGGTCATGCAATCGATGGAGCTGACTGATAAAATCGTTGACTGCTTTGGACGCATCCCAGCCGGAATAGACAAAGCCTATTTTATCAGAAAGAGCATGATCCCTGAAGAACATATTGATACTACCGGAATCGGTATCATGCTTAAATATGGTGTGAGGTGAGATATTACCGGAAGTCATGCCCGATTTCACCGCTGAACCATACAGCACCTGCTCATCCGAAGCCATCCACTTAAGACCGTTTTTAACCAAAATTTCAGCCATTTGTTCTGAGACCGAGCCTTCTGATGGCCACATACCTTCTAACTTACGCCCGAATTTCTCCTGATATAGTTTGGCGGCCATGGCAACTTGCCGATTGGCGTCTTCGGGATGACAGAATCGGTTTTTAGGCAGAGTTATTCCCGGCAAGGCTTCTTGAGCGGAATCGGTATCACATATTAATGGTAAGATAGGGTGAAAATAAGGTGTAAACGAGACTTCAATCTTGCCTTCATCCATCAGAGAGCGGTAAATCGGAATGATTTCGCCCATTATCTTATATTGCGCCTCGATCAAATCCGCTTTATCATTTTCTGTAAATTTTTCGCCTTTTTGAAAAAGAGCTTTAAAGGGCTGTTGGCTCCTCAGGATTGGATCAACCCAAGCCAATGTCCCCCACACCAATAAGTCTCTTACTTCCTGCACCGATGACGTACGTGCGGCCATTTCGGCGTTCATTGAGCAATCTTTCAGCTTTTTATACAGCCTGCGGTACCGGGGAAACGGCTGTATCATGGTATCGGGATTGGCCCAGAAAAAGATTTTGAAAACTTCCGTCCGCTCTTCCCGAGTCAGACTTTTCGTTGGCCGGGAAGTAAGTTCCAGATGCCTATCGGTCGTTTCTTTATTACAGTATAAGTCGATTTGCTCTATCAGAGATGGGACCAGATTGAAAGTCATTTTCAGATTATCATACTTGCCTACCCTAACCGGCAAATCGTAATAATCTTTGAGGCAATGCAAACGAACCCAGGGCAGAATCATATCCCCTGAATCCGGATCACGGTAATACGGCTGATGCATATGCCAGAGAAAAGCAACTTTAAGCATAGCAAGACCCCCCGGCACCCGCTATTGTGGGATGCTGTATTCCCCGGCTATTAGTGATGCATCACGGAAATACTGAGTATTCTCGTGCTGCTCCGAAAGAATGGAATAAACTTCAGCGGCCGCCTCTATGTTGCCCGCCATTGCATAGTATTTCATGGCATTTACATAATACTTTGCAGATGGTTTAAACTCCGGGAATTCTTCGGCTGCTTTTCGATATTTATCGCCGACCTGATTATATCTCTCTACTGCATCCATCGTCGATGCCGACGAGGCGATGCAGGCTGCAACACCCGATATTGCTGAAGTAGTAAAAAACGGGTCATCGCCAAATTTATTCAGGTAGTCTTCAAACGCCTGTTGAGCAATGGGATAATCTTTTTTGGCAAAATGAGTATTAGCCAGATTAAAGGCGGCTTGTTCGGCATACTCGGATGAAGAGTATTCACTCAAAATCATCTGGAAGTCAACGATCGCCTGACCATATTCATTATTAAGAAATTGTCCCATGGCCCGATTATAGATTTCTCCAGCGCGATAATCTGATTCTTGTGATTGGCTCTGCATATATACAATTCCGAAAACAACGAGAAAGATAGCAGCCAATCCTCCGGCGAATATAATCCAGTTTTCGAGGAAATAATCTTTTCCAAGAAACATAGCGGAAGTAAACTTATCCTGTTTCAGATCTTTTTTCGTAATCTTGATATTCTGTCTCATTTCAGTCTTTCTCCTACGCCTTACACAAAGTATCGGTAGAATCTTTCTAATTTACAGAACAAAAAAGGCGGAAAAAGTTTATACTTCCGCCTTTTTTACCATTTTTTATCAATTAATTAGAAATGCCCGATAATCGAAATATTAAACTCATTCGTTTTTGTTTCTACTACTTGAGTACTGCCAGGGCCACTTATCGGTGTCTCCCCTTCCTTTTCAAAAAAGGTTTCGGAGATAATTGTCAAATCAGCACCCGAAGTTATCCGATAGGCAAAATCTATTTCCAGTTGACTCCAATGGACTCCGGTACCAAAAGTTATCTGTGTTTCACTCTGGCGGCCTTCGCTACTATAGGTAGTACGGTACCATCCGGTCAATTCATCCTGTTCATTAACTTCAAAGCCGTTAGTAATAGTATAGTCCTTCGGCTGAGGAAGCTGATTATACCGCAACCCGGCCCGAAGCGGCATGAGGCCTATCGGCGTATTAATCTTATATTCAATACCGCCGCCAATACCAAAAGTATTATTCCAGTCAATTGGCACCTGCTGATAAGTATCTTCCCTATCACCACCCGCGGTAATCATGGTTGACTCCAGATAAGACCATTTGACAGAGCCGTATTTTTGGTAGTTGGCATCAAGCGCAATCGTCAGCTTGTCATTTGGCTGAACTCCAATACCAAAAGCCAGAGACAGTGGGATTTCCTGCTTGGTCAATGAATCTACCACATACACCGTATCGGAGTCATCAATAAGCGGCTGGCCGTTTCGGGTAGTCACCCGGTATCTTCCCACATCGGTATTATTCTTCATTTCGAACGGAGTACGTAAAACGGCGCCGATGCTCACTTTATCCATTTTGTACATGGTCCCGAGTGTAAAATTAACCCCCGATGCTTTGACGGAGTCCAATTTAATAGCATCAAATACATAATCGACGGATATATTATTCACAGGGTCAATAATTACGCTCGCGCTCGAAGTATTAGTCGTCTTAAAAACTCTACCGCCATCATAGACATTAATTAAGAAGCCAAACGATAATTTCTTATATAGTCTGGTAGACATACCAAAATTATATGTCTTAAGATAAACGCGATCATCTTGTGTAGAATTAAAATTATCGGAAGCATAATCGGCCCGGACACTCTGTTCGTTATTTCTGAGATAGTTGAAGTTAAAAACCCACGGATGGCTCTTAATTCGAATAGGTGTAATAAAAGAAAAATGCCCGATTGAATTCATACTAATACTGTTTTTCGTCTTCAACGGAGTCATACTGTGAGTAAACTCCCCATTGGGTCGAAACATATTATAAGACCCGGATACCATCGGGTCTTCCAGCACCCAGATTCCGGCCGGGTTCCAGGTACCACCGTTAACATCATTAGCAACACCGACAAATGCACTACCCATAGCCATTGCACGGGCTCCACTACCGAAATACGAATAGCTTACCTCAGTAAGTGCAGGATAAACAGTTACCGCAGTCTGCCCTGATGTAAAAGCAGCGAAACATAGCGTTAACAAAACAATAAGGCTAACCAACGTCTTCATATCAGGAATTTCCTCCCATTTATCGCAAGCTAATTTTTCTCACCCATTATCCTTAGACAGACCGAAAATATACTATTTTCACAAATTCCTGTCAATCGGTTTTATCGTAATAAACTCCCCATTTCCAATTTATTCTAACCTATTATTATCCCTAATAAAGGGACGTGTGAGCAAAGATATTGTGAAATAAAATATTTTACAATTATCTGAGATAATCTGCTAAAAAAAGACCGATTGTAAGTATAAGAGATAAGCAAGCTTGACGGATAGGTTTTTACGGGTATATTTGAATCAGTTACCTTAATCCAAAGCAGGAGTTTTCCTTAATGTTTACACGCCACTGTTTTCTATTAATGACCTTCGGAGTTATTTCCTCATTCTTATTATTTTCCTGCGGTGGTGATGATAAACCGACCGATCCTTCTGGCGATCCTATCTTATCTGTCTCAGTCAGCCAACTTAGCTTCAGCGTATCCGACACCACCCATACTATACTAATTTCTAATACTGGCGGAAAAACCCTCAATTGGAATATAACCGATAATCAAACATGGCTGGCTGTAAACTTAGCCAGCGGCTCAACAACTACAAGTCCACAGACAATTGCGGTCGCGGTAAGCCGAACCGGATTAAGCGCTGGAGATTATTCGGGGAATATATTTATTACTTCAAATGGCGGTGATGATACAATCGACGTCTCGCTGGCCGTGCAAATAACTTTCGGTGCAAGCTTCTTCCCTATTGCCGAAGGTGACACTTGGTATTACACAAATGACAGCAGTGAGACAATCATCAGAACAATTTCGGGAGATACGACAGTACTTGGCCACGAGTGCAAGAGAATATTGCATAACAGTGCAATGGCTGAAGCCTGGTCAATAAGCGACACATCGTTTGATATACATATCTTAACCGGCGCCGACATGTACGTTTTTAACCCGCCTCTAATTATTCCGTTTAACCTGCCGGGCAACCCTCATCATTATACTTCTACGGTTTTCGCCAATGGTTCAAGTCTTGGCGATATTGAAGGTGATCTCAGCTTTACCGGATATGTGACCAAAACCGTACCGGCCGGCACTTTCCCCGGCACCGCCGAGCTTTTCTATGAGCCATCCAATGATTCGTCTTATTCTGAATATTATGCTCCCGGTGTGGGTTTACTCGATAATGAAGATTTGATTATGGACAGCGCTTTTATCGGTGGAATTTGGTATCGGCAATGAATCAGTTTGCAGGTTGAAAAACGGCTAAGCATCCATCGGCTTTTATTAAGATATTCATTTCCCTGTATGGAATAAGCAATTGCGTACTGCCATTCGCATAACATGCGATTTCGTAATCATTATAGAAAAACAGCAGTCCCTTGGGGGTGATAAGAAAATTGTCATTTACGGAAAATGTATTATCATCGAACCAATACCCGGCCGTATCCAAATCGGCATCGTGAGCCAGTTTTTTCTGATTTCGGAATATCTTCTCAGCGATTTTATTCAGATTATCTTGATAACCTTCTATTAAGACATCTTCAAGCCGGATATAGTCCCCGTTGAAGGTGTTGAAATTCGCAAAATACTTATAAGAATTAGGATGAGCGCCTCCGGCATAGGAAAAATAAGAGAGTCCCAGGCTGAAAATTCCGAGGGTGTCGGTCACAACGGTAGTTGTAATACTCTTCCCCCAACCTAAACAATAATCCGGCATATAGGCCATGAAATCTACATACTCTGCAATAAACTTATCAGCGTGTACTTCAATTCTGTTTTCGCAGAGATGATCCCCAAACTGTTCTATAACAAAACAGTACGTAAATTGATTGATTAAGTCAGCCGTGTTTGTGCTGTCACAAGAGACAATTTCAGGGTATGCGACTTTAACAAACGCAACACCTTTAGTAGAATCGGCCCTGACTCCCGAGTATCTCTCTATGGTTCTGATTTCGTAGTTTAGTTGGGGATATGAGACGACGACAGTTTGCTCACTACAAGAAACTGTTAAGACGATTAGTATTGTGAGCAATAATATTAGTTGTTTCATCAAGCAGCTCCTAAGGTGATGAATAATCTGTGATACTATTGCACCAGAAACAACTAAAATAGTTTAGGCAAATAGTGATATCTTATAAAGTGATATTTGGTTCATCTCCCTTTGTCTCAAGTTGAGTTTCGTGCTGTGCTCCAGATGATTCTGGCAAGAATCTCTTGCGACAGACCAGATATAGAAAGACAGCCAGAGCAAAGAAATTTATGCCTATCATAAACGGCTGAAGCTCGTTCATTATACTAAGAGAAAATTGACCGCCAAAGTAGAACTGAATGCTCATTGATGGTTTCGCTGAGATGAAACCGATAATTGCTGGCCCGGATATGAAGTTATAGGAAAATGCGTTAGAGCCGAATATCGGAATCTGCATGAAAAACACAAATGCAGCCCAAAAACGAGCCAACTGCTTTCTCCTTATCATGCCAATTCCAGAGGCAACACTTCCAGTATAAAGGACAAAAAAGAGACATAGAATAAAGAGAAATCCGGGCGATAGTTGATATGCCAGTAGTGCATTCACAATAGATAAAAGCCCTAAAACACCTCCGGCAAAGAGAATAACCCCCAAAAGTACATGTATCGTTTTATCATGTTTGTACAAATTGAATTTGGGCTGAATTCCTGACTCTGATGGCACAAAAAGCGGTTTGGGAGTAGTCCTTTTTATATAATCTTCTGGGATATCTTCATCATTGATTTCATCTGCATCCAACGGGATCTCAAAATGTGTTTTGCACTTCTTGCATTGTATTACATCCAGGAGTCGGCAGTATTTTGAATAGACATATTCACCGCAAGTCGGACAAATCGTCTTTATTGCCAAAGCATTTCCTTTCCTCCCCAAATTACTATCGTAATAAATATCGGATCATACAGTTAATCAGAAATTATACACAAAGTCTATGTATGGCAAACCGGGGAAAAAGGCATCATCGTTCAAGACATTGAACAAAGCCAGATCGACAGCCATTGTTTCTCCAAAGAAACGGAAGCCATAGGAAATCATAGGATCATCCATTTCCGGGAATACCCAGTTTTCAGTCACAAAAGACATTCGTCTGCTCATACGGTACTCGCCACCTACTTGTATCGCCGGATTGCTGGACACTTCATCATCCGCATACCCGAACCCCAGTCCGAAGGTCAGGCTATTATCTTCGTTTCCATAGGTAGCGGTCGCAAACAGGATACCTACGATGTCTGCAATATCATCTTCCCCATCATTGTTGATGTCATCATCATCCCCAAACCAATCAGGTACTCTGACGATAATCGCACTACCGGCAATTGACAAGTTTTCATTAGCTTTAAATCCAATTTTAGGAGTCACGTAGATCAACTGTTCACCAAAATCATCAGTTGGGAAAATAGAGATGCCTCCGGAAATAGAAAAATTATCTGAGACACCATAAGTGACACTGGGGAAGAAAAGATAGACATCAGAAAAATACCCCTCCCCTTTTTTTAACATACGGCCCGTTGGTCCGAAATATAACCGGGTCTGATTGGGATTTGGAAACCAGTATTTCCCGCCTTTGATGTCATCGTCGGAAATCTCTTTGATTTCGATAATTTGATCAATCGGAATGGTCAAATCTCCATGCTTCGCCTCAAAGATAATCTCGTTATCCTTAATTTCTTTTATCCGGCCGACGAGAGTTGAGCCATCCTGCAGAGAAATCATTTGGCTAATGCCAGTGTCGGGTATTTTCAATTGAGATGAAATATCACCGGCCTGAATGTTAATCGTCACACAAAATAATAATGTAATAAGAACTAATAATGACTTCCATCCCCAAGACCTGTCCCCGTGTTTTGTGCACATAAGAACTCCTTTATAGAAAGCTATTGAACTATTAATAATCGTATATTCTATCAATACGCTGCTACATCCTTCATTAGCTGGTTCCTGAAAATAAATAATAATATAGAATACTGCAATCTAAATACCCCCGGCAGGACACAAATCCATTGTGTTTTCGGCTGTCGCATAGATGGCCCAGCTATTAGTCATGGGTCATAAACTTCACATTCAAATATATATAACTTTCGGAATGAACTCAAGTGAAAGATGAATATGATATTTTTCTATCGCAGGACCTGACCTACAAATGATTTTAGATAAAACGCCTTAATTTGAATGAAAGATATAATAACCGATGGATAATTTCAAATAGAAATTTACTAGTGTTTTAAATTATATGACGAATGCTTTCTATATATCCCACATTTCTACAATGCTTCCAACCCTACCGGTCTTGGCGTTAACAAAGCAGGACCAGAAGAGGTTTTCTGTAGTCGAAGAAATATAAAAATGCCAGCAAAGCCCTGTGGATCCATCCTGTATTGATTTAATAACTACTAGATCACAGATATAACTCTTGATAGTCTCTTTCTTAATATTTGGTTCGCCTGCAAATATACTATCAAGAGCCTTTTCTGCAGAGATTTCAGGTATTACATCTAGGTCTATATTATCTTTTAAGGCATAGAGTATATCGCGAAGCTCACCGGACTCAAAGACATCCACATAAACAGTACCGCCAAATACAAGAACTCCTTTATAATATTGCCGAAAACGCACATCTTTAAACCTACCTGCCTTGCAGCCTCCGCTGGATACCATCCAATGGCGCAGAACAATATCATCTGACTTCCATTCGTTTTTTCTCTCGTCCAAGTATTTCAGAGCAAGGTCAATTGCGGCGGTGTCAGACAGGCTAGTGGTCTTATACTTGTCGTAGTAATTAAAATCAAAAACAGGAATTGAATCAGAGGATACTTTACTCGAATCAATGTACTGGCTAGAAACATTGGAAACTGTGAGAATAAACATTTGAACGAGAAGACATGTGAGTATAATTATTGTCTTTTTCATAATTTGACGTCCTAAGAGCAGTTTTATTTCTTGTCTATTATATGTTACTAAGTGGAAGTAGGTTCCTATAAAATTTAATACCCCCGGCAGGACTCGCGAAGTCCCCTACGAAGTGGGGTAAACTTGCTACCGATTTTTAATACCCCCGGCAGGACTCGCGAAGT
>JAGLON010000052.1 GCA_023138975.1 Candidatus Zixiibacteriota bacterium | reverse complement strand
AGACTCGCAAGACCGTAGTCACGGGTGTCGAGATGTTTCGTAAGATCTTGGATTATGCCGAAGCTGGCGACAATGTCGGTTTGCTTCTTCGCGGCATCAACAAGGATGATTTGGAGCGCGGTATGGTTTTGGCCAAGCCTGGTTCAATCAAGCCCGCGACTAAGTTCACCGGTGAGATTTATGTATTGACAAAAGAAGAGGGTGGTCGTCACACTCCGTTTTTTGATGGTTATCGTCCTCAGTTTTATTTCCGTACGACCGATGTGACGGGAGATGTAAAGCTTCCCGAAGGCATCGAGATGGTTATGCCCGGCGACAATGTCACAATTGAAGCCGAGTTGATCACTCCGATCGCAATGGAAAAAGAACTTCGTTTCGCGATTCGCGAAGGTGGCCGTACAGTTGGCGCCGGCGTTATCGCTGAAGTAAAAGAATAATAAATCGAGGCTGATGGTATAAATTAGGACCAGTCCAATCGGTTGAGACAGATTATAGGTCAGTAGCTCAACTAGGCAGAGTTCCGGTCTCCAAAACCGGCGGTTGGGGGTTCGATTCCCTCCTGGCCTGTATAAAAATAGAAGGTTTGCTGTGCAGAAAATAATTAAGTTTCTGAAAGAAACCAAAGTTGAAATGAAGAAGGTTACCTGGCCGAACAAGCAGGAAATCATCGGTTCAACTATCGTAACGGTAGTTGTCTCTATAATCGTATCGATTTTTATAGGAATCGTTGATTTTGGTTTGGATACAGCAGTCCGGGCAATATTCTAATTCTGATTAAGTGAGCGGTATTATGACGCTACGTTGGTATGCAGTACATACATATTCAGGTCATGAGCAAAAGGCCAAACGGTATTTGGAATCTGCCGTCGAGTCGAATGGACTCGGTGAGCAGTTTGGCGATGTTCTTATTCCCACCGAACAGGTGACGGAAATGCGGGACGGTAAGCGTTCGACTTCGACCAAGAAGTTTTTGCCCAGTTATATTCTGGTAGAACTTGAGTTGAACAAGGTAACGCAGAATATTGTCGTTTCGACTCCCGGAATAACCAATTTTGTGGGTGCAAAAGGAAAACCTCAGCCGCTAAAGCAAGCCGAGGTTGACCGGATTATGGGACAGGTGGATCAGAAACGTGAAGCCGAAATAACTGATATTCCGTTTATCGCAGGCGACCAAGTCAAAGTAATTGATGGTCCATTTGCTGATTTCGCCGGATTTGTATCAGAAGTGAATATAGAGCGTAAAAAAGTTAAAGTTATGGTTTCAATATTTGGCCGACCGACACCGGTAGAACTTGATTTTCTCCAAGTCGAGCTGGTGAAACAAAAGGGTTAGTATTAAGGAGTCCTTAAAGTGGCGAAGAAGATTGATTCGTTTATTAAACTGCAAATTCCGGCCGGTAACGCAAATCCGGCCCCGCCAGTGGGACCTGCCCTGGGTCAGCACGGTGTCAATATTATGGAATTCTGTAAGGCGTTTAACGCCCGGACAAAAAAAGACGTCGGTCTAATTATTCCGGTAGAAATTACCGTCTTTAAAGACAAGTCTTTTCTTTTTATTACCAAGACCCCGCCTGCGGCGGTTTTGATTAAAAAGGCACTTGGCTTGGACAAGGGGTCCGGAGAGCCGAACCGAGACAAGGTTGGCATAATTACCCGAGCTCAGTTGGAAGAAATCGCGAAGTTGAAAATGGTTGATCTGAACGCGTCCGATATGGATTCTGCGGTGCAGATAATTGCCGGTACGTGCCGGTCAATGGGTGTTGATGTACAGATGTAACTTAATGTTCGCTGGTACCTATTCTATATAATGTATAGGGAGAATGATATAAAGTGAATAAATCAAAGAATTACCGCAAGGCGGGTGAGGCCGTTGATAAGCAGAAATTGTATTCTATCGAAGAAGCGATGAAGTTTGTCAAAGGAGGTGCATTTGCCAAGTTCGATGAATCCGTTGATATAAACATGAAGCTCGGTGTCGATCCTCGACATGCGGACCAGATTGTTCGTGGAACGGTTTCGTTACCGAACGGAACAGGAAAATCGGTAAAAGTACTGGTTTTCGCGCAAGGTGAAAAGGTCAAAGAGGCCGAAGAAGCTGGCGCCGATTTTATCGGTGGCGATGAAGAGGTCAAGAAAATTCAGGATGGCTGGGTTGACTTTGATGTCGTCGTTGCAACACCGGATATGATGGGTAAGGTGGGACGTCTTGGTAAGGTTCTTGGCCCTCGAGGATTAATGCCGAACCCGAAATCAGGTACAGTTACGATGGACGTCAGTAAAGCTGTTGGTGAATTAAAGGCGGGTAAAATAGAATTCCGTGTTGATCGTCAAAGCGGGATTTCCGGATCCGTTGGCAAGATTTCGTTTGACGAACAAAAACTGGTCGAAAATGCCATGGCCTTTTTTGGCGCGATTGTTCGCGCAAAACCCCAGGCGGCTAAAGGAGCTTATATTAAAAGTGCATCGATAAGCTCGACCATGGGTATCGGAATTAAACTTGATTACAATGCTATTCTGCTGGAGCTGAAGAAGTAGAAGGGAAGAAGAAATGCCTACACAAGCTAAAATAGATTTGGTTGCCAGCCTGAAGAAGACTTTGTCCGGAGCGGACAATATTTTTGTCACGGATTATTCCGGTTTAGATGTGGCGCAGATAACCAAGCTTCGTAAGGAACTGCGCGACAGCGGTATTAAATATATCGTTGCTAAAAATACTCTGATGCGCATTGCGGCCAAAGATGCCGGTTATGATGATCTCGTCGAATTCTTCAATGGTCCAATCGCGGTAGCGGTTTCTAATACCGACCCGAACGTACCGGCAAAGATTCTTTATGATACATATAAAGAGTACAAAGAACTTAAAAAGCCAGAGATCCTAGCTTTTTATATAGATAGTCAATTGTTTGATGGTTCTGCAGCTGCGCAACTCGCTAAGCTGCCAACCCGCGATGTGCTTCTTTCGCAATTGGTGTCCGCAGTTGAGGGACCGATTAGTGAATTTGTGGGTACACTAGACGCCATTATACGCGAATTAGTTGGTACCATTGATGCGCTGGCTAAAAAGAAAGAAGAAGAGAACTAAAAAGCTATCTATCGGCCATGGCCGGTTTTTGCTCGGTGTCTTCTCCACACCGAGAATAAAATCGGAGTGAGTCTGGGAACTAAATAGCTAAGTAACTGTTAAACCGAAAGGGTTAAAACCGTGTCTGATAATAGTACAATTACGGAGATCATTGAAAAGATTGAAAAACTTACTGTGCTTGAACTTTCCGATCTTTCAAAAGAACTCCAGGATAAATTTGGCGTTACTGCTGCCGCACCAGTTGCGGTGGGTATGATGCCAGCTGGCGGCGGGGGAGCTGCCGAAGAGGAACAAACTGAATTTGCCGTCGAATTACAATCATATGGCGACAAGAAGATCCAGGTTATTAAGGCTGTTCGCGAGATTACCGGCCTTGGTCTTAAAGAAGCTAAAGCTGTTGTCGATGATGCTCCGGGTAATGTTAAGGAAGGCGTTTCTAAGGAAGAAGCGGAATCTATCCGGGATAAATTGCAGGAAGTCGGCGCTCAGGTTGAAATTAAGTAAGATTATTCCCGCCCATTTCGGGCGGGAAAACCTTTCTGTCACTTACCAGTCTCCACAGGGGGAGAACGGTATAAAACAAAGTTGTGTGTGGTAAAGGTACCTGAGGTTCCTATAAGCTCTAACTTTTAGAGAAGATTAATTGATTTTGGCTTTCAGGTATATCAAAAATGGAATTTTCAATCCATCTGCCTCGGCAGTACTTCATAAAAGTGCGCCTTAGGTTGATGGTTTTTTGTATTTTTTTAATGGGGAGGTACTCCATTGGCCAGGAAACTACCCATCCAGCGTAAGAACTTTGGTAAAATTCCGTCAGGTACGGACTTACCAAATTTGCTTGATGTTCAATTAAAATCCTATAACGACTTTTTGCAAGCTGATATAGAGCCGGATAAACGAGCTCGTCAGGGATTGCAGCAAATTTTCCATGAAATCTTTCCTATTTCCGATATTCGTGAGAATCATACCCTTGAGTTTATAGGTTTTCGGTTAGGCACAAGACGGTATTCCATCAAAGAATGCCAGGAACGGAATATGAGCTATGCCGCACCTTTAAAGGCTACACTACGGTTAGTCAGTCGCGAGGGTGAGGGATCCGAAAAGCAGGTTAAGGATATTATAGAGCAAGAGGTGTATTTAGGGGAACTGCCTCAAATTACAACTCGGGGAACATTTGTGATCAATGGTTCCGAGCGGGTTATTGTTTCTCAGCTGCACCGTTCACCCGGAGTGTTTTTTGATTCCAGCATTCATCCTAATGGCAAAATATTATTTTCAGCGCGAATTATTCCTTATCGAGGGAGCTGGGTAGAATTCACTACTGATATCAACAACATAATGTTTGTTCATATCGATTCACGCCGAAAACTCCACGCCACTACTTTATTACGTGCTATCGGTTTTTCCAGTAATGAGGAAATCCTGGAGTTGTTCTATGATATTTCCGAAGTTGTATTAACAGGAAAAAAAGCTGAAACAGTCGTTGGCAACTATGCCGGCGAATCAGTAGTGGATACAGAGACCGGCGAAATTATTTTTAATGCCGGTGAAACTGTTACTGAGTCTCACCTGACTCGCTTGATTGAGATTAAGCAAAAGAAGCTGAAAATTATTGAAATTGATGAACACCATGAAGCATATGTCATAATCAACACGCTGGCCAAAGATGTTACCACCAATAGAGAAGAGGCACTAGCCAAAATATATACTCTTATGCGCCCGGGTGAACCTCCGACTATTGAAATGGCGCAAGCTCTCTTAGACAAGTTGTTCTTCAACGACAAACGGTATGATTTGGGTGAAGTCGGTCGTTATATGATTAACCAACGGCTGAAACTTGATATACCTCTGGATCACACAACTCTTGATATTAAAGACTTTTTAAGTATCACAAAGTATCTGGTCAATCTTCGTAACGGTCACGGATTTATCGACGATATCGATCATCTCGGCAATCGCCGGGCTCGTACGGTCGGTGAATTGTTATCCAATTTGTATTCGGTTGGTTTGTCCCGAGTAGCGCGGAATATTCGCGAGCGGATGAGCCTAAAGGATGCTGATCCTCTGACGCCTCAGGCGTTAGTTAACGCGCGTACGGTTTCATCGGTTGTTGAGACCTTTTTCGGTTCGTCACAACTATCGCAGTTTATGGATCAAACTAATCCGCTGATGGAATTGACACATAAGCGGCGTTTATCTGCTCTCGGACCGGGTGGTCTTACCCGCGAACGGGCCGGTTTTGAAGTTCGAGATGTACATCATACTCATTACGGTCGTCTTTGCCCGGTTGAAACACCTGAAGGACCGAACATTGGCCTCATTGTGTCTCTGGCTACATACGCTCGAATTAATCGCTATGGGTTTATTGAGACGCCGTATCGCGAATTCAAAAATGGTAAATTTACAGGTACTATTAAATATCTGGCAGCGGATGAGGAAGATCGTCATATTATTGCGCAGTCAAATGAAGAGCTGACAAAAACCGGGAAATTTGTTAATGACATGATTTCCGCCCGTCATCGGGATGATTACCCTGTGGTTGCGGCCAAGGATGTTGAGTATATGGATGTGTCACCGAAACAGTTGGTTTCAGTTGCCGCATCTCTGATTCCGTTTTTAGAGCATGATGATGCTAACCGAGCCCTTATGGGCTCTAATATGCAGCGTCAGGCAGTTCCATTACTAAAGACTGATGCTCCCTATGTCGGTACCGGCATGGAAAAAATCGTTGCCACTGATGCTGGCGTTACGGTTATTGCCAAACGATCTGGCAAAGTAGTTTTTGTCGATGCGCAAAAGGTAATAATTCGCCCGAATATGAAAACTCGGCCTGATGAACTGGGCTTTTTTGAAGACGATATCTATGAGTTGACGAAATTCACTCGATCGAATCAGGATACCTGCATAAATCATCGCCCGATTATTGAAATTGGGGATGAAGTCGAAGAAGGTGATTTGATTGCCGACGGTCCCTCAACTGATAGAGGAGAGTTGGCGCTTGGAAGAAATGTACTCGTTGCGTTCATGCCCTGGCTGGGGTATAATTTTGAGGACGCGATTATATTATCTGAGCAGTTAATTAAGGATGATATCTTCACTTCGATTCACATTGAAGAGTTTGAGCTTCAAGTGCGTGATACTAAACGCGGTGCGGAAGAAATTACTCGGGAAATTCCCAACGTATCTGAAGAGGCTTTACTGAACCTTGATGAAAATGGCATTATTAGGATCGGAGCAGAAGTTGAGTCGGGTGATATTTTAGTAGGTAAGGTTACTCCAAAGGGTGAAACTGAGCTTTCTCCCGAGGAGCGGCTCCTGCGGGCTATCTTTGGAGAAAAAGCAGGGGACGTTCGCGATGCTTCAATGAAGGCTCCTCCGGGAATGCGTGGTATTATCATCGACACTAAAGTGTTTTCCCGAAAAGAGCGAACAGAAGAAGCCAAGAAGTATGAAAAGAGTCACGTTGCCAACATTAAAAGGGATTATAATAAGCTGTTTTTAGATATTGCTGCTTATCGCAATAAACGTCTCGGAGAGATTTTGAATGGTAAAACGGCTGGCACGGTTCGCTCGATTATCGACAACTCAGTTCTAATCCGGGCTGGTCATAAGTTCAAGAATGAAAATCTACTTGAGTTTGATTTTGATATGGTTGTCGCTCCCGATGGCTTTACTGATGAAAAAACTGTCAATCGCCGGGTGGAGAAGATTATTGGTGAAGCTTCCAAGCTGTTATCAGATAAGCGTGCTGAGATGGAAGTTGAGATTGATAAAGTGGAACGCGGAACAGAACTTCCTCCGGGGGTCAAGCAACTGGTTAAAGTACAGGTCGCGATTAAACGAAAAATCTCCGTTGGTGATAAAATGGCCGGACGCCACGGTAACAAGGGCGTTGTTTCAAGAATCGTTCCGGTAGAAGATATGCCATATATGGAAGACGGTACGCCGGTTGACATTATTCTCAATCCTCTGGGTGTGCCATCTCGAATGAATGTCGGACAGCTCTTAGAAACACATTTGGGTGCCGCTGGTGCGCGACTTAATACGCATTATGCTACCCCGGTTTTTGATGGCGCCAGCTTAGCTGAAATTAAAGAAGAGCTTAAGAAAGCCGGTATTGCAGAAGATGGCAAAACGACTCTTTATGATGGACGCACCGGAGAACAGTTCGACAACCGGGTCACAGTGGGGCAAATATACATGCTTAAACTGTCCCATTTGGTTGACGATAAGATTCACGCCAGGAGTATTGGACCATACTCGCTCGTTACACAGCAGCCTCTGGGTGGTAAAGCTCAATTCGGTGGTCAACGGTTTGGAGAGATGGAAGTATGGGCTTTGGAGGCTTATGGAGCCGCTTACACGCTTCAGGAAATGCTGACCGTAAAATCGGATGATGTGGCCGGGCGATCGAAAATTTATGAATCGATTGTCAAAGGCGAAAACCCTCCGGAACCGGGTATACCGGAATCATTCAACGTGTTGATTAAGGAACTTCAGGCGCTTGGCTTGGATGTTACCCTGATGGAAAATAACTGACCCCTGCGGTCCAAGGAAAAGGAGTATTTTCGTGCTGAATATAGCGGGAAAAATGCAGAAGAAAGCTCCCAAATTTACGGCCATTCAAATTCGTCTGGCTTCACCGGAGAAAATTCTATCCTGGTCGTATGGTGAGGTAACTAAACCGGAGACGATAAACTATCGCTCCTTTAAGCCTGAGCGCGATGGCCTATTTTGTGAGCGTATTTTTGGGCCGGTGAAAGACTGGGAATGCAACTGTGGAAAGTATAAACGAATCAGATTTCGCGGTATTGTCTGTGATCGATGCGGTGTAGAGGTTACTCAAGCTAAGGTTCGGCGTGAGCGGATGGGACATATAGAGCTGGCCGTAGCGGTATCTCATATCTGGTATTTTAAATCTCTGCCATCAAGAATAGGCAATCTGTTAGACTTGTCAGTTAGAGAGCTTGAAAAGATTCTCTATTATGAATCATATATCATGATTGATCCCGGTAATACGCCATATAATGTCGGAGATATTATTTCCGAAGATGAGCAACTGGAGATGGAAGAGGCCGGTAAGGAGTTTGTTGCTGAAATGGGCGCTCCGGCTGTAGCCAAGCTATTGGCTCAGCTTGAACTCGAAGAGTTATCGATAGCGCTTCGCGCTCAAGTTAAAGTTGAAACCTCTGTGCAGCGTAAGAAAGATGCTCTAAAGCGCCTCCGTGTAATTGAGGGACTTCGACCGTCCGGCAATCGTGCCGAATGGATGGTGATGAGTGTTATTCCGGTTATCCCTCCGGATTTGCGTCCATTGGTACCGCTTGAAGGCGGCCGATTTGCAACTTCGGATTTGAATGATCTGTATCGCCGGGTCATCAATCGAAACAATCGATTGAAAAAACTTATTGATATACAGGCTCCGGAAGTCATTCTGAGAAACGAAAAGCGAATGCTTCAGGAAGCTGTGGACGCGCTCTTTGATAATGGCCGAAGAACACATTCTGTTCGCGGCGATTCCAAACGACCGCTTAAATCACTTTCAGATTTGCTCAAAGGTAAGCAGGGGCGTTTCCGCCAGAATCTACTTGGCAAACGTGTCGATTATTCAGGCCGTTCGGTTATTGTCGTCGGCCCGAAATTAAAACTTTATGAATGCGGTCTGCCCAAAAACATGGCCCTGGAGTTGTTCAAGCCGTTCATCATTATGAAGCTGGAAGAAAAGGGCTATGTTCAATCTGTGAAATCGGCTAAACGTTTGGTTGAGCACGAAAGACCGGAAGTATGGGATATTCTCGAAGAGATTATTGAAGATCACCCGGTTATGTTAAACCGTGCGCCTACTCTGCATAGACTCGGTATTCAGGCATTTTATCCGAGATTGGTAGAAGGAAAAGCCATAAAACTGCATCCTCTGGTATGCGCCGCTTTCAACGCTGACTTTGATGGTGACCAAATGGCGGTCCACGTGCCGTTATCATTTGAGGCACAACTTGAAGCGCGTATTCTGATGCTCTCAACTAATAATATATTAGTGCCTTCGTCGGGACGTCCGATTGCTATACCATCTCAGGATATTGTTTTGGGCTGTTACTATCTGACAAAGATGCGCCCCAATGTAAAGGGTGAGGGTAAGGTTTTTTATAATGAAACGGAGGCCTTGGCCGCCCATTATGAGAAGTTCATCGATACTCACGCTAAGATAAAAGTCCGCTACGACGGACAACTCTTGGAAACATCAATTGGACGGTTGATTTTTAATCAGATCATTCCGAATGAAGTCGGCTATTTCAACGATATTGCTAATAAGGGTAAAATAGAAGAGCTGGTTTCTAAATGCTATCAGAAGGCGGGACAGACAAAAACAGTTCTCTTCCTTGATAATCTCAAGGATTTAGGTTTCCGCTGGGCGACGCAGTCGGGGACTACTGTTTCTATTGATGATTTGATTATTCCTCAGAAAAAGCATGATCTGATAAAGAGCGCCGAAAAGGATGTTAATAAAATTCAAAAACGTTACATGAAGGGCATCATCACTAACGGCGAGCGTTACAATCAGATTATTGATACCTGGACAAGAACGACTACTTCGGTAGCTGAGGTTATGTTTGAAAACCTGGCAGCTGATCTGGACGGTTTTAATCCAGTTTATATGATGGCTGATTCCGGGGCGAGAGGCTCAAAAGAACAGATTCGTCAGTTGGCTGGTATGCGCGGATTGATGGCGAAGCCGCAGAAAAAAATCACTGGTGGTGTTGGTGAGATTATTGAAAACCCGATTACCGCGAATTTCCGCGAAGGGCTTTCGGTAATGGAATATTTCATATCCACTCACGGTTCACGAAAAGGTTTGGCTGATACTGCGCTAAAGACTGCCGATGCTGGTTATCTTACCCGTCGGTTGGTTGACGTAGCTCAGGATGTTATCATCAATGAACCTGATTGCGGTACGATTCTCGGACTTGACGTAACAGCCTTGAAAGAAGGTGAAGAAGTCATCGAATCATTAGGCGACCGTATTCTTGGACGCGTGATACTTGAAGATGTCTTTGACCCGGTTACTGAGGATGTCATCGTCGAAGCAGGAAGTGAGATAGATGATAAAGAAGCTCAGACAATTGAAGATGCCGGTGTGGAGTCAGTTAATATCCGTTCTGTGCTGACATGTGAGACGAAGCGGGGAGTGTGCGCAAAATGTTATGGTCGCAATCTTTCCACTAAAAAATTGGTTGATATTGGCGAAGCAGTTGGTGTCATTGCCGCGCAGTCAATTGGTGAACCTGGGACTCAGTTAACATTACGTACTTTCCATATCGGTGGTACCGCCGAACAGATAGCAGGGCAGTCACAGGCAACATCCAAGTATAACGGTTTTGCGAAATTTAACAGGGTTCAGACTATCAGCCGTAATGATGGCGTAAAAGTTGTCAAGAACCGTAGCGGTGAAATCCAAATTTTAGATAAAAACGATCGCGCACTTGGGAGATACGTTGTGCCTTACGGCGCTGAATTGAGTGTCAAAGATGGTGCCGAAATTACCAAAGACGACGTCCTGTTCTCCTGGGATCCTTATTCAAATGTTATTCTGACTGAAGAAGGCGGCATAGTCAAATACAAGGATATTATCCCGGATATTTCTCTCAAAGAGGAAATAGATGAAACAACTGGGCAGATTCAGCCGATTATTATCGACACCAAAGAAAAGACTCTTTTCCCGACGATACTTATTCTCGATAAGAAGGGTGAAACCAAGGGAAGCTATCGACTTCCGACTGGAGCGAACCTGCGAGTTGCCGATGGGGATAAAATCAATCCCGGTGCTATTCTTGTAAAAATCGCTCGTCAGATTTCCAAAACTCGTGATATTACCGGGGGGCTTCCTCGAGTAGCCGAGCTGTTTGAGGCTCGTCGCCCGCACGATCCGGCCGTTGTTTCTGAAATTGATGGTACCGTTAAATTCGGTAAAATCGTTCGTGGTCAACAGCAAATACTCGTTGAAGGTGATGTTAGCGAAACTGAAGAATACTTGATTCCTCATGGTAAGCATTTACATGTTCATGATGGCGACAGGGTTATTGCCGGTGAACGGCTCTGTGAAGGTTCTATTGATCCTCATGATATTCTGCGGATTAAAGGAGTCGGTGATGTGCAGGAATACCTTGTTAATGAAATACAAGAAGTTTATCGTTTGCAGGGCGTGAAAATTAATGATAAACACATTGAGACAATTGTCCGCCAGATGTTGCAGAAAGTACACGTCGATGATGTTGGCGATACTATCTTCCTTGAAGGCGAACAGGTTGACAGGCAGAAGTTCATGCTTGAAAATGATCGCGTGATTGCCGAGGGCGGTGAGCCGGCAACGTTTGAGCCGCTTCTATTGGGTATTACCAAAGCATCTCTTTCGACTGAGAGTTTTATCTCGGCTGCCTCTTTCCAAGAGACAACCCGGGTTCTTACCGAAGCCGCAATATGTGGAAAAATCGACAATCTTCAAGGCTTGAAAGAGAACGTAATTATCGGCCAGCTAATTCCTGCCGGGACTGGAATTGATCGTTACCGGAGCGTTCAAATCAAGGTCGAAGATGAGCCGCTGGAAGAAGTTCCAGGTGATTTTGAAAATGAAGAATCTATTAGCGATATTTTTCAAAAAAACCCTTGACATGCCGATATATATTAGTATAATGCGTGGCTTTTTTGAATGAAACTCTGGTATGAAAAATAACAATTTAAGGAGCAATTGTGCCGACAATTAACCAACTGATACGCAAAGGACGCAAACGGATTATCGAGAAGACGAATACTCCTGCACTGAAGTCTTGCCCGCAAAGACGAGGGGTTTGTACCCGCGTTTATACTTCGACACCCAAGAAGCCGAATTCTGCACTTCGTAAAGTTGCTCGTGTCCGCCTGACGAATCAAATGGAAGTCACCGCATATATTCCGGGTGAAGGTCACAATTTGCAAGAGCATTCAATTGTTTTGATCAGAGGTGGCCGTGTTAAAGATTTACCGGGTGTCCGGTACCATGTTATTCGCGGTGCTATGGATACTTCCGGTGTTGCTGATAGAAACTGCGGTCGCAGTAAGTATGGAACAAAACGTCCGAAAAAGACCGCAAACTAAATACGATATTAAGATATAGAGAAGGGTTGCTATGCCACGGAGAAAAGCCGCAGTAAAAAGAGAACGAGTTAAAGATACAAAGTACGGTGATTTAATCGTTAGTCAGTTCATCGGAAGTTTGATGCAGCGCGGTAAGAAGTCAACAGCCGAACGTATCATATACTCAGCTCTTGATATGTGCGAAAAGAAATCTGGTACTCCGGGATTGGATGTCTTCCACAAAGCAATCAGTAATATCAAGCCGGTTCTTGAGGTCAAATCCCGCCGTGTTGGTGGCGCGACCTATCAGGTTCCGATTGAAGTCCGACCGAATCGTCGGACGGTACTGGCAATTCGCTGGGCGATTCTGTATTCGCGGGGCCGCTCGGAAAAAACAATGGCTGAACGACTTGCTTTTGAGTTCTTGGCTGCGGCCAATAACGAAGGAGCGTCAATTAAAAAGAAAGAAGATACGCATAAGATGGCGGAAGCTAACAAAGCTTTCGCTCACTTTAGGTGGTAACCCTCTAGGTTCTCCCGGCAGTTTCGTTAACTTCCGGTTATTTTAGCTAGTGAGAATTATAAGGTTATCAACAATCCAAAATGGCTTGCCGACTGACTCTGCTGAGATGTCTGCGAGCGCTGGATCGGCCACCTTCTTTTTGGCGCACGTATTGAGTAGTAGGGTTAATAATGTCGAGTAAAACATCTCTACATAATATCCGAAATATAGGCATCATGGCCCATATAGACGCCGGTAAAACAACAACTACCGAACGTATACTATTCTATTCTGGTAAGACGCATAAAATCGGTGAGGTTGATGACGGCGCTGCAACTATGGATTGGATGGAGCAGGAAAAAGAGCGCGGAATCACTATTACTTCAGCTGCAACAACCACGTATTGGCAGAACAAAACAATTAATATTATTGATACCCCCGGGCATGTAGATTTTACAGTAGAAGTTGAACGTTCATTGCGGATTTTAGACGGTGTCGTTGCTATATTTTGTGCCGTTGGAGGCGTTGAGCCGCAATCTGAAACAGTCTGGTACCAGGCCGATAAGTACGATATTCCACGAATTGCATATATTAATAAAATGGATCGAATCGGCGCCGACTTTAATAACGCTGTTGAACAGATGCGTGAAAAGCTCAACTCTAACGCAGTACCGATTCAGATTCCGGCCGGTGATGGTGATTTGTTCACTGGTGTCGTTGATTTGATAGATATGACCTATCGGGTCAGTACGATTGAGTCACTGGGAGCCAAGTTTGAAGACCTTGAGATCCCTGACGATCTTAAGGAAGAAGCTCAGCAAGCACGGGAATTTATGCTTGAGGCAATCTGCAATTCCGACGACGCGTTAATGGAGAAATTCCTGGCCGAGAAGCCGATTGAGCCAAAAGAGATAGTTGATGCCCTCCGTCGAGCCTGTCTTGACGTTGAAATTGTACCGGTTTTATGCGGGTCATCTTTCCGCAATATTGGTGTTCAAAAATTACTTGATGCAATTGTAAAATTTCTTCCTTCTCCTCTTGACAAACCAGCTGTAAAAGGGCATATTCCCGGCTCATCTAAAGCGACTGAACGTAAACCCGATATCAACGAACCGGTTTGTGCGCTTGCTTATAAGATTATGACCGATCCGCACGTGGGTCGGCTTACGTTTTTTAGGATTTATTCGGGAACCATGAAAGTCGGTTCCTATGTTTATAATGCCAATGTCGGCATGAAGGAAAGAGTAGCTCGGATCTTGAGAATGCACGCCAATAAACGGGAAGACATCCAGGAAGCATCCGCAGGCGATATCGTCGCTGCCATCGGTTTTCGCAAAACCGCGACAGGGCATACTCTCTGTGATGTTAAAAACCCGATGATACTGGAGTTGATGGAATTTCCGGAACCGGTTATCAGTGTATCTATCGAGCCTAAAACAATGGCCGACCAAGACAAACTAATGGAATCGATTAACAAGCTGGCCGAGGAAGATCCGACTTTTATTGTTGAGACGAACGAGGAAACGGGACAGACTATAATATCTGGAATGGGTGAGCTTCATATTGATATCCTGACTGATCGTCTTCTGCGTGAATTTAAAGTTAAGGCTAATATCGGCGCGCCCTGGGTGTCTTATAAAGAGACAATTACCAAAGAGCAAGTGGGCGAGGGAAAATTTGAACGGCAGTCAGGTGGTAAGGGTCAGTTTGGGCATGTTGTCCTGAAAATCCAACCGCTTGAGGAAGATACCGGGTTTGTATTTGAAAACGAAGTTAGCAAAGAAGTTATTCCTCGTGAATATATACCGGCAATTGAAAAAAGTATCACTGAGTCTCTTCGTTGCGGTGTGATTTCCGGCAATCCGATGATAGGGATTAAAGCAACTGTAATTAATGGTTCTTATAGGGATGTTGACTCGACCGAACTGGGATATAAAGTTGCCGGTTCTATGGCTTTCCAGGCGGCCGCTGAAAAAGCGGATCCAATTATGTTGGAGCCGGTCATGGCGGTAGAGATTATTGTACCTGAGGATTATGCCGGTAATATAATGAATGATTTAAATGCGCGGCGAGCGCAAATTGGCGGAATTGTCCCGAGAAAGAAAGCACAAGTAATTAATACTGAGGTGCCGCTTTCTGAAATGTTCGGATATGCGACCAAACTGCGCAATTTGTCGCAAGGGAGAGCGATTTTTACAATGCAGTTCTCCTCCTATCAACCGGTACCGGAAGCTGTATCGGAAAAAATGAGATTAGGAATTAGAAGTTAAAGCTATAAAAGAACGAGGTAGTAAGTAAATGGCCAAGGAGAAATTTAATCGGAATAAACCGCATGTAAACGTTGGTACTATAGGTCATGTAGATCATGGTAAGACGACGTTGACGGCGGCGATAACGATGATCTTGAGTCGTAAGGGTAATGCGGAGATCCGTTCCTTTGATTCAATCGATAACGCTCCCGAAGAGAGAGAACGCGGTATCACGATCGCGACCGCTCACGTCGAGTATGAGACCGAGAATCGTCATTATGCTCATGTGGATTGTCCCGGTCACGCGGACTATGTCAAGAACATGATCACCGGCGCGGCTCAGATGGACGGCGCGATATTGGTGGTCTCAGCCTCCGACGGTCCTATGCCTCAGACTCGCGAGCACATTCTTTTGGCTCGTCAGGTTGGTGTTCCTTTCATCATCGTTTACATGAACAAAGTAGATATGGTTGATGATCCGGAATTATTGGATCTGGTAGAACTTGAAGTTCGCGATTTGTTGTCGAAGTATGATTTTCCGGGTGACGACATTCCGGTCATTCGCGGCAGCGCTTTGGAAGCTATGACTCAGGCGTCCAATCCTGACATTAAAGATGATCCTTCGTTCGCGTCAATTTTCGAATTGATGGAAGCCGTCGATAGTTACATACCGACTCCGGAGCGTGATAAGGACAAGCCGTTCTTGTTGCCGGTCGAGGATGTCTTTTCGATTACTGGCCGCGGTACTGTTGGTACCGGTCGTGTCGAGCGCGGTGTCATTAAGACTGGCGATGAGATTGAACGGGTTGGTATCAGAGAGACTCGCAAGACCGTAGTCACGGG
>JAGLON010000051.1 GCA_023138975.1 Candidatus Zixiibacteriota bacterium | reverse complement strand
AACACAGGGGACGTCTGCCGCGCACATATTTGGTAGTGAAATTGTATTTTAGTAGAAATGAATTTATGCTGTTAAGATAGATGAATTTGTATTATAAGATTTATCTAACGAAACCCATAGCAAGCTATGGGGCACCCGGCAAGTCTAATAAAAGAAACAGTCAATTATCTGATATATCTAATCTATCATTTTGATAATAGTTTCACGATTTCACTCTCCTTATGTTCACGTGCATCGTCAATTGGCAGTTTTCCATCCTCATCTTTTATTGTGCTATCAGCACTAAATTGTAATAGTATTTCTACTATATCAAACTTACCGAAAGAACATGCCAAGTGAAGGCATGTACTTCCAAACATATCTCTATGGTTTGGATTTGCTCCATTTTCTAGTAATAACTTAGTCATTTCAAAAAAACCTTCAGGGCAGGAACTAAATAGAGGCGTGTATCCATTATTATGATCTGTGGCATTCACATTGTAACCAACATTAATTAAATACTTGGCAATTTCAATTTGATTTTCTTGAGCGGCATATAATAATGCATATTGTTCTTCTGCTACATTTTTAATAACGTTAGTGAATAGATACTCAACAGTCTTATAATCACCTGAGAAAACACCATTTATTAAAAGCATCTCTTTTCGCTCTTCTGTTCCTATTTCACAACCCTTTTTAATCAATAATTTAACAATATCAAGGTGTCCGCCTATTGTTGCCATAAAAAGTGGTGCATCACAGTCTTCAGTCACGATATTAATATCTGCACTATTATTTAAAAGAAGATTCACAATATCATAATGACCTTCCTGGCAAGCATAATGTAAGGCACATCCCCCATCTTTTTCAACTTCATTTAAGTCTATCCCTTTAGATAATTCATCTTGTAATTCACGTGTTAAACCTTTATACGCATAATCATGTATTCTGCTCACAATATGCTCCTACAATAATGGATTAATAACCATAGTGATCATGTTTCTGTGGGCGGCAGGCTATAGTCCTGCCTTGCGGGACGCCCACACAACACACTCCTAGGGACAGTCAGAGCAAGGTGCCGGACCGCCTTTGAAGGCGAAATTTGTGGGCATCTGCCGTCTACACGTTACAATTTCACTACCAATATACTACTAATCCAGAGGATATCAATTATAATAGACACCATCTAAAAAGGAATAACCGATGAAAAAAGTAAAAAAACGAATAAGCATCCCCTATACCCCTAAAAGTGAGCAAACGAACCCAATCCGCTGTAACGCTATGCCTGATTATCCATTACAGTACATTATCGGGAAATTTGACTTTAAAATAGTATGTTAATATGAAAAGCAAAGCCATTTTTGTGTGAATACCACAAAGTACTCGTCAAAGACTAGTAAGCCCAAATCACTTCGCGGAAGGGCAAAGCCGTGTAATGTTAAAATATAGCTCATGATTATAATAGTAAGGTTATCTATGCGACAGCCAAAGAGGGACAACGCCCCCCCCTTAAGACTCGGAAGCTGGTTCGGCGATGCCGTATTCGTTAAGTTTATTGCGCAGCGTCCTCGGATTGATGCCCAAGATATCCGCCGCCCGGGTACGGTTGCCGTCCTGGTCCTTGAGAGTCTTGAGGATCAACAGTTTTTCCGCATCATGAACCGTCATACCGACTTCGAAATTACCGCCCTTATCATCGATTTTGCCTAACACGAGTGAATTCGGGAAATCTTTCGCGGTCAAGGTCGTTTCCTGGGAAATCACAACCGCTCGCTCCATGAAATTCTCCAGTTCGCGGACATTGCCGGGCCAGTGATATTTCATGAATAACCGCATAGCGGAATCATCAAGCTGCATTTTCTCTTTACCGGTTTCGGAGCAGTATTTTTCGATAAAATGATCAACTAACAACGGAATATCATCCATCCGGTCACGGAGCGCAGGAATCTCGATGGGAATCACATTCAGGCGGTAGTATAAATCCTCGCGGAAGTTTCCTTCGGATATCTCTTTTTTCAAATTGCGGTTTGTTGTGGCGATGATGCGGACATCAACCGGCATAGTCTCGCCCGATCCGACCCGTTCAAATTCACGCTCCTGCAAAACGCGCAGAAGTTTCCCCTGGAGCTTTATCGGAATTTCCGAGATTTCATCGAGCAACAGCGTCCCGCCATCGGCCAATTCAAACCGGCCTCTCGTCTGCCGATCAGCCCCGGTAAAGGAGCCTTTTTCGTGTCCGAAAAGTTCTGATTCCATCAGGCCATCGGGCAAAGCGGCACAATTGAGTTTGATGAACTGGCGGTCGGCGCGGTCGGAGTGTTGATGCAGAGCGCGGGCAATCAATTCTTTTCCGGTCCCGGACTCTCCCCCAATCATCACTGTCGAGCGGGAGGGTGCAACGTTTTGAATCAATTCGAAGATTTCGCTCATCTTTTTGGAAACGCCTACGATTGTTTTGTATTTGTCATTGACCTCTTGCCGGAGCATCCGGTTTTCGGACTGCATCGACATAAACTGATGCGCCTTGCTGATAACCATCTCGACTTCGTCGGGCGAAAACGGCTTTATCAAATAGTCGAAGGCTCCTATTTTCATTGCCTCAACAGCATTTTGTACTGTTCCGTAAGCGGTCATTAGAATAACGACGGTATCGGGCGTTTTCTCTTTGATAAATTTGAGCAGATCCATGCCCGAGACTTTGTGCATCTTGATATCACTGAGGACAATATCGTAATTATTTTCGGTAAGAAACCCCTTGGCTTCTTCTCCCGAATGGGCGGTGGTCACATTATGGCGAACTCGCCGGAGTGTTTCACCGATGAACTCATTGACCAGTTTGTCATCATCGACAACCAGAATATTTAATTTCATAGCTATACCTCAGTAATTCACAAATTTCTTAGCGGGTAACCGGCAATTCTATACGAAATATCGCCCCCGGCTCATCATGCGACAAGACTTTAATCGAACCGCCGTGTGCCTGAACAGTTTTCCAGACTGATGCCAGTCCCAGCCCGGACCCTTTTTTATTGGTCTTGGTCGAGAAAAACGGCCGGAATATTTTATCGCGGATATCCTCGGAAACCCCTTCGCCGCTGTCTGATATTTCGATCCATATCGGCGCATCGGAAGGCGTTTCCCCGTTGTGCGGCTTTTTCAGACCACCCTTGATAGTAATTTTACCACCGTGCGGCATAGCCTCACGGCCATTTCGGAGCAAATTAAGGAGAACCTGCCGCATCAGATGCGGATCACAATACAGATTCAGGTTTCTATTTTCGAGATCAATAGACAATTCAACATTAGACACATTATTGTTTGAAGCTTTATCGTAATCGACACTGTCCTCTATCAAACGATGGAGCGTTATTTCTCGCAGACTGAGTTCATCTCTTCGTGTGTAATCGAGAAGCGACACAACGGTCTGATTAAGGATATCAACACCGGTTATAATTTTGTTCACCAGTCGGAGCTTTTCCTCATCACCGCCTAATTCGCGCTTTAATAAAGCCGCGAAACCACCGATACCACCCAACGGGTTTCTCACCTCGTGAGCAACAGTCGCTGCCATTTCGCCCAAAGCCGCCAGAGTCTGAACTCGCGATATTTCGGTTTCAAGTTTTTTTATCTTGGTAATATCGTGGAAAACTTCCACCGCACCGTAAGTTTCATCGTTACCGTCATCCAGAAGTGATGTTGATACTGAAATAGGTATTTCGCTTCCGTCTAAATTCAAAACCGTTTTTTCTTCCGAGTCAAACTCCACGGCAGTCATAACGGTATCAAGCGCTGAAAACCGTCCTCCCTGCGAGGTTTGAATTACTTCGTCGTATTTTTTTCCCAAAGCCAATACTGCCGATATCCCGATAATTCTCTCGGCAGCCGGATTGAAATGCGAAATGACGCCAGATTTATCTACGGCAACAACACCGGAAGTGAGAGAACTCAGGATAGAATTTAGGAATAAGGTCGTGGACCTGTTTTCGGCAATCGTATGGCGAAGCTGTGAGTTTATATTTTCTAACTCGCTGCCCTGATCGCGATACTCTTTTTCAAGGGTTAAATACTGACGCTGAAGATTATTTATAACCTTATTAAAAGTCTCAAAAGACTCTTTAAATTCATGAAGCTCGACACCGGTACTGTTTGTTTTTTCCATGCTCTCCACACCTTCCATGGTCGTTATATCTAACCGCAAGGTGCTGATAAAAGCAACTAAAAACTAAAACATTCCGAGGATTTTCAGAAGTATGAAACGATATCCCTGGCGATGTATTCAACCGGTGAAACTTTATCCGCAATACCAGCATCTACGGCGGCACGAGGCATTCCATAGACAACGCAAGTATCTTCGTTTTGGGCAATAATTGAACCGCCGGAGTCTTTTATACGCTGCAGTGCGTTAACCCCGTCGTTTCCCATGCCGGTCATAATTACACCGAGGGTCGAGCCCTTATAGTTGTCCTCGACTGAATTCATCATAATATCGACTGAGGGCTTATAGAGAGTTTCAGATGGCTCATCGGACAACTTGATAATATGTGTTGAACCTTGTTTTTGGACAGTCATGTGTTTATCGCCGGGAGCGATATAAACATGCCCCCGTTCAATCCGATCCCCGTGCTCAGCTTCTTTGACTTCAAGAGCCGACAATCCATTAAGACGATTAGCTAATGATTTGGTAAACGTCGGGGGCATATGCTGCACGACCAAGACCGGTACCGGAAATTCTTTGGGGAGTCTCGGAATAACAGCCTGAAGCGCTGGCGGTCCTCCGGTAGACGTTCCAATCGCGACAATACGCATAGTTTTCGTTAATTTGCGGGACCCTGTCGGCATCGCTACCAGTGATTTGGCGGGCGAAGTTTTTTTCTTTTTTGTAGGTGCTCCAGAATCAGGTTTTGAGGAGAAGATACCACTATAACGGGCACGCCTCATCAGAATATGTTTGCGCTCATTAATGTGCTTAATCTTGGCAATCAGTTCTTCTTTAATTTTCACGATATCAAGTGAAACATATGATAACTGTTTGGGAATAAAATCAACCGCACCCAACTCTAAAGCTTCAAGGGTGGCTTCAGCCCCATCAGAAGTCAATGAAGAGACCATCATAACCGGAGTCGGTTTCTCTTTCATAATTCTCCGGAGAGCGGTCAACCCATCCATCTGAGGCATTTCAATATCCATTGTAACGAGATCAGGAGACAGTTCATGAACTTTATTAAGTCCATCTTGTCCGTTATTCGCCGTTCCGATAACCTCAATCTCTGGATCATCACCTATCATGATACTTATCGCCTTGCGCATAAAGGCGGAATCATCAACTACCAAGACCCGGATTTTCTTTTTATTTATCATACTATTTCCACTATTAATTATTAGCAAACAGCCAGTTTGAACAATCCAATTAAATCAACGATAAGACGAACACGCCCGTCCCCTAAAATAGTTGCACCGGCAAGTCCTTTAGTCTCTCCGAGCATATGCCCCATTGATTTTATGACGACTTCTTCCTGCCCCAATAAACCATCCACGATTAATCCCAACCGCTTTTCTCCCAGACCAACTACGACAACATATGGTTTTTCACAGCTGAATCCGCTTTCATAGCGTCCTTTAAGGATACTATTGAGGTTGACTATCGGGAGAACTCCATCACGCAGCGTTATAACATCTCGTCCGTTAACCGAATCAATTTCATTGGTCGATATCCGGAGTGTTTCCAGAACAGATGCCAGCGGAACGACATAGGTTTCACCTTCACTAACAATCAACAAGCCCTGCAGAATCGCCAATGTCAGCGGTAATTTAATATGAATTGTCGTGCCTTTACCAATTTCTGACTCAATTTCAATTATTCCCTTTAGCTTTTCAATATTGGTTTTTACGACATCCATACCAACACCGCGTCCCGAAACATCGGTAACTACTTTGGCGGTCGAAAAACCCGCTTGGAAAATGAACCGGAATACTTCTTTATGACTCATCCGGTTGATTTCATCCTGCGTTGCCAATCCACGAGAAACTGCCTTTGCCTTAATAGCTTCGACATCTAATCCTTTACCGTCATCTTCAATCGCGATTACGATATTAGAACCTTCCTGACTCGCTCCCAGTCGAACCGTACCGCCTTCTGGTTTACCGGCTAATTTACGATCAGTTTTTGGCTCAATACCATGATCGCATGAATTCCTTATTAAATGCACCAAGGGGTCGCCGATAGCCTCAATTACCGATTTATCCAGCTCAGTATCCTCGCCAAATAGCTCAAGAGCTATGTCCTTACCGCTTTCCCGTGAGAGATCCCGCACCATTCTTGGAAATTTAGAAAATACTTTACCAACTGGAAGCATCCGCATTTTCATGATCGCCAGCTGAATTTCTGTAGTAATAAAGTTGATTTGAGTTCCTGAACGGTTCAGATCATCCAATCCGGCCATATCTTCATGTTGTTTTGTGAATTTATTCGTTGACTGGAGCAGACTATTTCTTCCGAGAACCAATTCACCCATAAGGTTCATAAGGTTATCAAGTCGGCTTACATCAACCCTGATGGTCTCTTTACTTTTTTGGAGTTTTGTAGATTGGGCAGTATTGTTTTCTGCTTCTTGGGTCGTCTCTTGAGCATCCGATTGTGCTTGATCAATAGCATCAGCTTCTTGGGCTTCTTTTTCAAGCTGTGCTTTGATTTCCTCAATCGAAGGAAGCTCAGGTTCACCAGACCCTTCGGCAGGAGGCTCTTCAGTGGAACCCACAGCCGGATCAACACTACCGCTTTCCATATCTCCTGTTAGTGCAGCCAGACGCGCTTTTAGTTTGCTATAATCACGCTCTACTTTCCTCTGTTCAGAGACATCTTCAAGAAGCACTTTCAAACTATCAACAGACTCCAGCAGCACATCCATAATATGGGGTGTTACTTTCAGAGTCTCTTTGCGAAGCCGATTGAGAACGTCTTCCATTTTATGGGTTAGGGAAGTAATATCATCCAGCCCTAGAAATCCCGATGTCCCTTTGATTGTATGAGCAGCACGAAATATTTCATTTAATAAGTCCAAGTCCTCCGGATGGTCTTCAAGTTTGACCAGATTAGTATCAAGCGAATTGACCAATTCGTCGGCCTCTAACATAAAATCATCAATTATTTCCTGCATCTCATCAAATTCAATGATTGCTGAATCGGTAGATGTCATACACTCTCCCCGTACCTAGTACTAAATTTTTAGCTCTTAACCACTTGATTGACAATATTGTCAACTTCATTTTGATCCTTGCCGTCATATAAATCGGCATTGGGATCATAGGCTCTATCCTTTTTCTTCGCTAATACGATATCGTCTGAAAGCTCTTTACCATCAAACGCCGCCAACAGGTGCTGGAGCCGGACTCCAATATCTTCCAGCAAAGATGACGCATGCTGAATCTGCTGCGATGTAATATCCTGGAACTGCAAGGCATCCATAATGACAAAAGCGTTATTCTGAGAAATTGATGACATCTCATTGATACGCTTAACCTTTTCGATAAAAACATCCCGATCTTTAGAGCGAGATCTTTTAAGAAATTTGCCAAACTCATCCGACAATATTGTCATCTGTTCTTGATGCTCAATAATCTGCTCAACCATATCGAGCATTTTGTGAGTCGCCTGTTCAGTTTGAGCAGTTATCTTATCCAATTGCTCATTAGCTACTGGCAGTTGTTCACTAGACTCGAGGATAGGATTTTGCATCTTCCTCATATTTTTCATAATATCGTTAATCGAACCAGTCAACTGCTCTAATTCTACGCGTAACTTGGAGGAGAACTGACCCGAATAGACATCTTTTGTTTCATTCCCTGACATATCATTCTCCTTTAGACACTGGCTAAAACCTGTTCAATTTTCTCTTTTAGTGTATCCGGCGTAAACGGTTTGACAATATAGCTATTAACCCCCGCTTTAACCGCTTCGACAATATCATCCTGCACTGAACGGGTAGTTACCATCAGAATTGGTATGCTCTTATGATCTGCGGAGGAGCGCAAATTAGTAACAAATGTCATACCATCCATCTCCGGCATATTCCAGTCGGTAATGACAAAATCAAATGAATTGACTTTCATTTTGGCCAGAGCATCTTTACCGTCCGTAGCCTCTTGGACATCGCTATAGCCTGCTTTTTTTAAAGAGTTGATTATTATCCGACGCATAGTCGGCGAATCATCCACTGCCAAGATCTTCAAATCAGCCAAAATGGACTCCTTGTAAGTTATTTGTTATTTATCCCAAATATTTTGATATTTCTCTTAACAATATGGTGGATTTAAAAGGCTTCACCAAATATGACGAAGCTCCAACTTCAATCCCCCTTTGTTTGTCGCATTCTTCCTCTTCCGATGATAAAATAATAATCGGAATATCCTTGTACTTTGAATTGCGGCGCAATGTGGATATAAGTTCATATCCATCGACATTGGGCATGTTTAAGTCCGTGATAATCAAGTCAATATCTTCTGTATGGCTCGATAGTTTTTCAATCGCATCCATGCCATCACTCGCAGTCAGGACACTAAATCCGCTGTTTTTCAAGGAGAAAGATACGAATTTCACAATGGTCGGTGAATCGTCAACCACTAAAACCGTATGTTCCATTTTGTTAACCTCTATTCTAAAACCATACTTATTTACGTTGTCGTCATCGGCTTAATCTTCTTCAATAGCTCCATTGCTTTTCCCGCACCTGAACTGGCTCCGACAGTAGTTTTGTATTTACTCAGGCTACTGGTCTTGGTATCCGAGGAAGATCCGACTTCTTCTTTATGGTAAACCAGCGCATTTTTAAAATACACCAGCTTAAACGCTTTGGAAATCCCATGAAGGGATTCACTGTGACCGATATAAAAATAGCCTCCCGGTCTGAGTGAGTTATAGAATCCCCGCACCAATTGCCTTTTTACATCTTCGGAGAAATAAATCATGACGTTCCGACAAAAGATAAAATCCATGTTGGAATACATTGACAATTTCCGGGTATCATTCAAGTTGAGATACCCAAAGCGAACCATGTTTTTTATAATTGGTTTAATCTTGTATTTATTACCCTCTCTATCAAAATACTTCGGCACAATATGTCCCGGAGTCGTTCGAAGCGAAAGCTCGTGATGATATCCTTTGCGGGCGGCTCCTAAAACTTCCTCAGAAATATCTGTGGCTACAATCTCAATATTCCATCCGGCCAAATTACCGTAAAAATGCTCAAGTATTATCATAGCTAGCGTATATGGCTCTTCTCCGGTTGAGCAGCCGGCAGACCAGATTTTTATTGTTTTTGGCTTTTTATTCTCTACCTTTTCCTTGATAATTAATGGAAGTGCCTCTTCTGCGAATGACTTAAGCTGGGGAGGATTTCGGAAAAAGCTGGTTTCATTGGTAGTCACCAGGTTCATCAAGTTATTAAACTCTTTCATGGTGACATCGTACTTCACCCGATAGAAATAATCCTTGAAGCTATTTATCCCTAATTCCCCGATTCGTTTAGTCAACCGGTTTTTTATCAAGTACATTTTATTATCGGCAAAAAACATTCCTGCTTTCTCATGTATGAAATCCCGGAACAAGTGAAACTCTTCTGCCGTCAGTTCCGGTTGTCTATCAGTTGTTATCATACAAATTGCCCCATTTTATACTAAAATAACCTTACTGTGTATCGTAGTTGGTCAAATACTACACTTGATTGACAACTTCGGTCCTGCGCGTTATCTCCGCGCAGTTCCAACTTTATATGACTGTCCCGTCTAAGTACTAACAGCGCTTTCTAGTTCTGCCACAATCTTTTCCAATTGCTTAATTCGCATATTGAAACAAGGCTGCCTGTATGCTGATTTGACAATTTGCTCCAGCTGTTCGAGTCGAAACGGTTTGATGATAAAATCAAAGACTCCATAGCGCATGGCACAGATTGTCGAATCAATTGTTGGATATCCGGAAATCAAAATAATTTTCAGATCTGGGTCTATTTTTACTAATCTTTTAATTACATCCATATCCTGAGTCTGATTGGTCCGAATTCCTATCACTGCAACCGAGATTGATTGTGTACGAAGTATTTCCAATGCCCCTTCAGCAGAATGAGCGACTTGAGTCTCATAATCCAAATTCTCGAAATACTCTTCGAGCAGACTGAGAATTGCCGAGTCCTCATCAAATACTAAAATAGCCCCGCCTCGCGTCATCGTTCTAATAACCCCAGCTTAACTTGCCGCCAAACGGCTGTTTTCCACTACCCTTTTGGCAACTTTAAACAGTTGGTTGACATTAAAAGGTTTTGTAATATAGTCATCGACTTTATATCGAAGAGCTTCTACAGCTGAATCCAAAGAAGGATAACCGGTCATGATTATAACCGGCAACGAGGGATATAAATCTCTCATTCTTCCTATTAAGGCTATCCCATCTGTCTCTGGCATTTTCAAATCGGTCAATACCAGATCGAACTCTCTGGATTTTAACAATTCTATTGCACTCCTACCACTATTGGCAACAACGATTTCCCATCCTTGGCTACTGAAAAAATCATACAGCAAATCACGAATCAGGAGTTCATCGTCAACGGCCAATATTCGAAAACTATTCATTATTGTCGGCCTCCATTAGTGCCCTAGTTGCTTCCTCAACAGCTACTTCCAGATCCTTATTTCCATCGGCTACGACCTTCCTAAGGTGGGCGATGCATGATTGATCTCCCAATGAGGCTATAGCCTTAATAGCCGCAATCTTGAGAATATCCTGTTCATCCTCAAGAAACGGTAGAATCAGCGTTGAATATTTCGGATTTTTTAGTGAACCAATTGAATCAATTGTATGATAACGTACCCAGATATCATCATCGCTTAACAGATGTTTTATATCATCGATCGCCGCTAAACCTTCTAAAGCTACCAGAGCAGTTACCGCTGCTTTTCTGACAAGGTTGTTTTCATCACTTAAACCGGCTCTGATGGGATTGGCGTCATCTATTCCGCCCAATCTTACTAATGCTTCAATGGATGATCTGCGTACGGCAGGATCGCTGTGCGAAAGGGCTAAAATCAACGGCTCTCTGGTCGCTTCTTCGCCAATCATTCCAAGTGCGATCGTAGCCAGTCGGGGTCTTTCCGGATTGTCATGATTAATATCACGCGTAAACGTTTCAATAACTTTCTGATTACCGACTAATATCATGGCCCCCATGGCTGCTTCTCGTACGTCAGGAAAATCGTCATCAAGACATTCAATTAGGATATCGACGTTTTCTTCGCCGGCTCCTAACCAACCGATGGATTTCACGGCCGCAGAGCGGACGTGTCCGATCGGGTCCTTAATGAGTTTCCTAAGTACTGCACTTGATTCAATGGTACCGCAACGGCCAAGTGACGACGCAACGCTTTCTCTGATAACCGGGTTTTCTGAATCTGCATATTGTGCCAATTGGTCGGCCATTTGGATAGTACCGCATTTGCAAATTACGTTTATCAGCTTTATTTTGCCTTCATCCTCAGCATCATCAAGGGCAATACTTAATCCTTCGATTGCTGGCTGGCCAACCGATTGAAGGATACTCTCAATCTGGTCGATAATTTCGCCGTCAGATTTTAAAATTAAGTTTATTAGTTCGTTGACGATTCCTGGCTCGTTCCACGTCCTTAATTCCTGCAGCGCGAATTGAACAATCGAAGTATCATCCGATTTGAGGCTATCGATTAAAAACTTCTTCAGCCTTTTTTTAGAAAACTTGGCATAACCGGCTCTGTCGGAAGACTTGGTCAACCGAATTACCGCGGTCGTGGCAGCGTCTGCTATCATTTCCCTTTCATCTTCTAGAAAGGGCAGCAACTCTTCGACTGCATCTGCAATACCAATCTTTCCCATGGCTTCAATAACTGAGTATAGGACAACTGGATCATCTGTATTTAAATACTCTCGCAGACCTTTATATGCTTCAGGACTACCAATACGGCCCAGCGCTTCTGCCGCCTGCAGTCGTAGAAACTCATGCATTTTAAAGGCCGTGAGTAATGGCTCGACTGATTTAGGAGTTCCTATATATCCCAGAGTTTCTGCTGCCGAACAAGCCACATTTTCGTTTGGATCGTCAAGCATTTTATGGACACTATCCGCAACGGAGCTATCCTTGATAAGTCCGAGAACATCGAGCGCGAATTTCCTGATATCATGATCATTTTCCTCAAGCGCTTCAATGAGAGCCGGTATCGCTTCACTGCCAATTCTTACTAATATTTCCGCCGCCAAATTTCTTACGGATATCTCATGATGACCCATAAAATTCGCCAAAAGCCGGGAGCAGGTTTCGCCACCTTGCTTCACAAGGATATCCGCGGCTAATTCACGAATGCCTCGATCCTCATCTTCCAGAGCCATGACAAGACCCGCCGTAGCTTCATCAGCGTCGATTTCATTCAGCTGTTTAACGGCATCTTCACGTTCAAAAAAATCAGGGCTTGATAATTGGTTTAGCAATGCATCAAGTGAAACTTCAATTCCTGGCATGTGTCTAAATCCCCCTTATGCCGCTTAGTCGGTCATTACAGTATTGTAACTGGCCAGCGCTTCGTCATTAGTTTTGTAGATTTCGAAGACATGCGACAACTGAGTTATCTCGAATATTTCATTAACATAAGGAGCCAGATCTGATAAAGTTAAACGCCCTTTATGGACACGAACTTCTTTCATCAGTGAGACCAAGGCTCCCAGACCGGAACTGTTGATAAAATCAACTTGTTTCATGTTAAGATGAATCTGGGTTTTTCCCTCATTGAGAAGCGCAATAACCGACTCTTTTAACTTAGCCGCATTAGCCAGATCAAGTTTTCCTTCTAAGCTCAGAATTTTTGTCTTTCCTTCTTCATTTACTTGGATTTCCATGCTATCCTCCATAAGATATTTATTCTTTTGATCTATTTATCCTTTAAAATATTTATAATTCTCACCCGCAAACCGCCGGTGGGACGCAAGCTTATTATTACTTCTTCCGATAGCTTCTTAATTAGTCCCAAACCTCGACCCCCTTCTGCAAGAAAACCCACATTTAAGTCGTGGTCTTTTATAGTGCTAACACTACAGCACTTACCTTCATCTAGGATATCGGCAACAAGCTGTTTTTTATTTAGGCTCATCTTTAGGATAACTTTTTTGCTCTCATCATATTTATGGGCGTGAATAATTGAGTTAGTTACTGCTTCTGAGATTGTAACATTCAGTGATTTGGCTAATTTTTCACCGATGTTGTACTCGTCAATAACAGATGCCAAATCTAAATAAAGCTGTTGTAGATTATCAAGACTGGAACGGTAAACAAATTCGAACGATTTCTTCTTTTCTTCTTTTAATACATCCACCACCAAGGTTGTAAAATCGTCGATAGATTCTTCCCTTGAGCCAACACTAAAGCGCTCAATCTCCTCTTTAACTACATTATCAAACCGCTTGGCATCCAACATGATACCTGCTTTAAAAAATTCCTCTAATCGATCCAGCCCATATAATTCACCAGCACGGTTTTCCGCTTCAATTAAGCCGTCTGAATAAGTAAAAATCCGGTCTCCGGGAAAGATTTTTATCTTTGTAGAGCGATACGGCAGTCCGGCAAACTGACCGACTAGCGTCCCCCCCGGCTTTAACCTTTGAGTTAGTTTTTTGGATGCTCGATAATAAAACGGCGGCGGGTGGCCCCCGTTACAATACTCCATAGTACCTTCTTTAAGATCCATAAATGCCATAAACAGAGTAATGAACATTTCGCGGCCCTTAATAACATCATTGCAGAGAATATCATTAAGCTGACAAATAATGTCAGTCACTCGAATAGGCAATTTTGAATTCACGTAAGCATGAATTATCGCATGTACCGAGGTCATTACGAGTGCCGCGGGAACCCCCTTGTTGGTTACATCTCCAAGCAGAAAGAGTATTCTATTTTTGTCAATTGGGATGAAATCATAATAGTCACCGCTTACCTGGCGAGCTGGAATATAGGTCGAAGCAAGCTGCAATCCCTCGAATTCCATGCTACTGGGCAATAAAGTAGCCTGGACTTCACGAGCAACACTCAGTTCTTGATCCATTTTCTGTTTTTCGAGCTGGGTATTTAGCAGGTCGGTGTTATCGAGAGATATCGACGTAAAACGACAAATCATATTAAGTGATTCTCTGTCGGCAACCGAGAATCCTTTGCCATTCTCTTTATTGAAAATTATAATTACCGCTTCAGCTGACTTGGCCGGTATCGGTGCCGCAATAAAACTGTGAACCGGTATATCAACCGGGAAAATATGAGAACAGTCGTTTTCAATAATTGATTGTTTATTCTTAAGGCAGAATCGTGCAATATCGAGATTATCCTTGTATTTCAGCTTTTCAACAAATGAGACATCGACACCCCAAGCGACTTTCACAGTCAAAACGCCGTTTTCGCTGATAAGCAGTGCGCCGACCTCGCCGCCAACCTGTCGAATACTATTTTCCATAGCTACTGACAGAACCGTTTCAATATCCAGAATAGAGGTTATTACCGTAGCGATATTGGCCAGACTCCTGACTTCCTGGCTTTTTCCCTCTAAACGAGTTTCCAGCTCGAAGATCTTCTCTTCAAGATCATATAGTTTATCTAATTGCAATTTATTATTATCCGCCTTTTAGTCATCCTTTTAATAAAGTATCGGCGAAAAGAGAATTAGATTTATCTGTTATTATAGAGGAACTGGTGACCTATCGATTAGAATTGGCGTCGCACGAGGAGAAATAGATTACTTTTGCTTGCCACGAGGTTTAAATTTTAGGCGGAATGGCACGCCAATATATCCAAATTGCTCCCGCAAACGATTTGACAAATAACGATGATATGATTCTTGTATCAATTTTGGGTAATTAGAGAATATTACAAATGTCGGAGGAGCAACTTCCGGCTGGGTGATATAATAGAGTTTTATCCATCTTCCTTTTGCCGCCGCCGGTGGTTGTTTGGCTACGACTTCTTCAAGAAATTTATTTAACTCGGCAGTATCCAGTCGTTTGTTAAATTCGTCATAGACCGCATCAATCAGATTTAACGTCTTCTTAACACGCTGCCCTGTCAAAGCGGAAATAAATGTCGACGGGATATAGCTATAAGTCGGCATTGCTTCCTGGAGCTGCCGGGTATAAATCATAGCTGATTTATGATCTTTTTCAAAAATATCCCATTTATTGACAGCTAAAATCATACCACGGCCGGCCTCGGCCACTTCGTCAATAATCTTCAATTCCTGAAAATTCAATCCCTCGGACGCATCAAGCAGTATCAGTGCAACATCACAGCGGTGAATAGCTCGAAACGATCTAAGAGTCGTATAGTACTCAATGCTTTCCTTAACTTTGGTTCTTTTGCGAAGTCCGGCTGTATCGATAAAAGTGTAGGTCTTATCCCCGACGGTAATGATTGAGTCGATTGAATCACGAGTAGTTCCAGGGACTTCGGAAACAATATGCCGATCTTCCCCAAGCAAATTGTTTACAAAAGAAGACTTCCCGACGTTAGGCCGACCGACCACGGCGACTTTTATGGTATCATCATCAGCATTCTCATCTTCTTCTTTCGGGAGACAGGCAATTATCTCGTCAAGCAAATCTCCGACTCCCCGACCATTAGCCGCCGAAACTCCGATGTATTTTTCAAAACCCAAGCCATAAAATTCGGTAGCGTCAATTTCCATGGCATCGTTATCAGTTTTGTTGACTGCCAAAATCACAGGTTTATTGGTACGAATGAGTTGACGGGTAATCTGTGTATCCGATTCGGTTATCCCGGTCTTACAGTCAACCAAGAACAAAATCACATCGGCTTCTTCCATAGCCAATTGTGCCTGTTCCAAGATTAACCGTTCCATAGCGTCGTTGGTACCGAGGACAATACCTCCGGTATCCATCATATAAAAATTCCGGCCCGACCAATCGCAGACGGAAAAATTCCTGTCGCGAGTTACTCCTGAAATCGAATCAACGACAGCCAACCGCTGTCTAATGAAGCGATTGAATAACGATGACTTACCAACATTGGGACGGCCGACAATGGCAACTACAGGAAGCGTCATCAGTTCACCTCTAAAAAATTAACAGCCCGGCTGATAAGCCCGGCTAAATCGTATGTACCGGTTAATACCGGGCAGTTTACACGTCGTTCAAATTCAGTTAAAGACATATTATCTATAAACAGATCATCACCATTTAAACAATTAGGGGGCAATAATATGCAGTCAGGATTGATCTCTGCCACTGATTCAGCAATATCATTTCCTGTCAATAATCCTGTCACTGTAACGTTTTCGCCCCAAAACTTATTTTCGACAACTTTCAGGCTGACATTTAAGCCAGATATATTGTCAAATACCGGCATGATATCGGCCTTCATAAATGATTCGGCAGATTTCCCGGTAACAATGGCAACGGTTATCGATTTACCCGTCTTTTTGGGAAGATACCGTTTTCTGCGATTGAAATCGACAATAAACTGACGAGCCATTCCTATTCCATTTTCAAACTGAAACATTTCTTCATAATAACTCAGATTCGGGAGTTTTACTCTGGCATTTATGAAAAACTCATCGGCTGGAAAGACGAACCGGGTGCCATGCTGTTTTAAAAACTTTTTTTGGTATTTTTTGACGAGGTCTAATACTTCCCGAGATTCTTCCGTCGTAAAGGATCGCAATTGGGGTAATCGATCGCGGAATTTTGTCAGACCGACCGGAACAACCGCCAACGATTGAACACCCGGCATGAGAGCAGATAAGTCTTCAATTGTTTTTTCCAAATGCTGGCCATCATTTAATCCGGGGCAAACGACAGTCTGGGAGTGAATCGCTATTCCGCTGTCCGTAAGTTGTTGCAGGCGAGCAAGAACCGGTTCGAGCTTTTCGTTCTGAAAAATACAGCGTCTTAGTTTATCATCAGTGGCATGAACGGAGACATACATCGGAGATAAACGCTGAGCAATAATTCTGTCAAAATCGGCATCAGTCATCTCCGACAGAGTAATGAAATTACCGTGTGTAAATGAAAACCGGTAGTCGTCGTCTTTAAGATAAAGAGATCGGCGCATGCCTTTAGGCTGCTGATGCACAAAGCAAAAGAGGCATTTATTACGACAAACCTTAATTTTCATTTGCTCAAATTCAAGCCCCGGATCACTAAAACCGTCAATCGTAAAGTTCTGTATCAAACCATTTTCCAAGATTTCCAGACTCAATATTTCTTCTGTATTGCAAAAATGAAAATCAAGGATATCCGACGCGGCCTGTCCATTGACACGGATAAGCTCTGCCCCCGGCGAAACCTTCTTATAAAGCGGCGAGTTTTTTTCAATTGAGACTATTTTCATACCATTAAAAAAAAGCGGGTGATGGGGTTCGAACCCACGACGTCCAGCTTGGGAAGCTGACATTCTACCACTGAATTACACCCGCTAACCTTCTATATATAATCCGTCTTCCCTCGGATATATGTACGTCAGTAACCTTTTCGAATCTAATGTTTTATGAAGATCAAGTCAAGAGACAACTAATAGGACTCATAGACGGCCAGATATTTTGAAGAAAAAGTAATGTTGCCGGAGCTAATGAAACCGAACTCATTCCCGATGTTGACGGGATACTCTATTTCCCCTACTAACTCCCCATTAATATAGAAACTTAGCCTCTTCCCGCTTTTTTGCAGTAGCAGCTCATTCGATGCGTTTCCCATGCCAATTACCGCCGATTCCTGCCAATTTATAAGATGAGTCCATTTGTTATTATGATATCTGGCAACGGAAAACATGCCGTCGCCGTTCAACAAAAAGGTGTAATATGAGTTTCTTTTCCCGCCCCATATTAGTCCGTACGGAAGTGTATCGTCGCCATCTGATTTTTTCAGACTCGTTTCAGCCGTAAAGTCATCCCCTGTTTTTATGCTTAGCTTGGCTGTGGCGAGATTCTCGGGAGATATCATACTGATGACAAACTTGCCGCCTCCGATTCCAAACGCTGAACCGCCAAAGCGGCCTTCCGGCCAACCGTTAATATTGTCATCGAAAGTATCATATAAATAGACACGCCTAATATGACCTGATATGCTGAGTGAATCGCCGATTATATTTGACCGCATATCATTGATTGCGCTCTTATAATTATTGTCATCACAACATTTGCGAACGGTAAAATAGAGATGCTTATTGGCGCAATATAGAAGAGTTGAGTCAAAGAACAAATTCATGGAGTCAAGCACCGCTAAATCTCGATATGTTTGTCCAATAGTAAAAAAGACTTGAGGAAATCCTCGGAACTTTTCATAAACCTGAAAAGCACGAGACAGATTATTACGTATTCGAATGGCATTGGGTTGGTGGCTATAGCGGTATATAGCCAAATTGAGATACAGTTCGATATTTGAGGGTTTCTTAGCCAGCATGAGTAAATCCCAATAGAAGGTCCGCATACTATCGGCCGTACCGGTAAAGTAACTTTTAGGATTGTTTTTTAGGTCTGCTTTGAAAAAGGAAGTATCCCGGCAACTCATAACGGTTGAATCAAGATAGATATTCATTGAATCGAATTTAGAGATGTTGGAATAGTACCGCGCCATATCAATGTATGAGAGCGGAGTTGCTCCGTATTCCTTAACAATTCCCTTAAGTTGTTTAATTGCTATGCGGGTATCGTCTGCCTGCGGGAGCGTGAGTAAAAAGAATATACAGCATAGAAATATCTGAAAAAATCGGCTCATATAAAACTCAATTGGAATACCGCAAGGCAATTACTCTGACTCGGATTCTTTTTCTCTTTTCCTGGCAGTAAACCAGACAACGATTATTGATACTTCATACAACAAATATAGTGGGCCAGCCAAGAGTATTTGGCTGATTAAATCTGGCGGAGTTATAAAAGCTCCGAGAAAGAGAATAGCGACAATCGAATAACGGCGCCCTTTGCCGAGCATTTTATGGTCAATAACTCCCATACGACCGAGAATGAAAGCTGCTACCGGTAATTCAAAAACTATCCCGAAGGCAAGAACCATACTCCCTGCAAAACTGATATAATCGCCGATCATAATCATGGGCTGCATATTATCAGTCGCAAAACCTAGTAAGAACTTTACCGCCAGAGGGATCACATAGAAGAAGCAGAAGCCTCCTCCGATCATGAAAAAGATTGTCGATGATATCACTATCGGAATAACTATTTTTACTTCTTTTTTCATTAGCCCTGGACCAATAAACATCCAGATTTGATACAGTAAAATCGGGACCGCCGCAATGGCTCCGGCAAATAGAGATACTTTGATATGAGTGAGAAACGCCTCAGCAGGAGCCTTGAAAAACACACCAACATCAGTAAGAGGCGCAGAGACAATATTGATCAGATGATCTGAAAAATAATAAGCTCCGGCAGCAAAGACTATCACAACAATCATTGACCGTATGAGTCTATGCCGGAGTTCCTCCAGATGATCAAGAAAGGTCATCTCTTTTTCAGTCGGTTGGTCAGTCATAACAGGTTATAGATATGATTATACGGAAAAAATGTCAATTTGATTTATTATTTGGTCGTATTTTACGGCAACAAATCACTTTTTAAGCATATTTTTCAGTTCTTCCAGAAACTCGGTAGTATCGGCGAATTTACGATATACAGAAGCAAACCGAATGTATGCGACTTCGTCAGTCGCTTTGAGTTTTTCCATAATCATTTCACCGATATACGTGGCTGAAACTTCGTTTTTAGAAAGCTCCTGAACAGAAGCCTCGATTCCATCAACCATTGCCTCAATTTGCTTACCGGTGACCGGCCTTTTGTTGCAGGCTAGTTTTATTCCATGAATAATTTTATTACGGTCAAAAGCTTCGCGGGTATCGTCCGATTTTATTACCGTTAAGGTAACAGCTTCAATATATTCATAAGTTGTAAAACGCTCGCTGCACTTAAGGCATTCGCGGCGGCGGCGTACAGCTCGTCCATCCTGTACGGGCCGGGAATCTACAACTTTATTCTCTTCGTGACTGCAAAACGGGCACTTCATACTATTTCAAACCTTAGTTCACATCATTGACACAGAATCTATTTTACGGGAATGAAATGCTTCACGCAACTTGAATTTCAATCTTAGGCCGCTTTTTTGAACCAAAATAAAATGAAAAAGAGGTCATCATAAAAATGACCTCCTCGTCTCATTCATGTCTTAAAGAATACTTTATTACGATTTCACGAAAACGCAAAAGAAAAACAGTTATTAATCGTCACTCTCTTCGTTCTCGACTTCCAGATCATCGTCATCGAGTTCCAAATCGTCGATCGACATTTCTTTGCCAGACAGCCAATCCAGATAATCCGGATTACCACCGGTAATATCCACAGAAATGATTTCGGGTACTTCATAGGGATGAATTTCCCTGACCCGTTCGATCAATTCATTTGTTTTTTCGGCGGTGGTCTTGACGATTAAAAGTGATTCATGCGTTTTATCGATCTGATTTTCCCACTTATAGATAGACGTAACCTGATCAATGATATTGACGCTTATAGCCAAATCCTCCTTGACCAAAGAAGTCGCTATCTGCTCGGCGACCTCTGCCGGCGCCGTGATATAACTCATGCGATGTTCGCTCATTTCTGCAACTTTCTATTTAGAATATTCTCAACAGCTTCTACTTTTCCGGACAATCTTTTTCTTGCCCGTTTTCTATCATCAATAACAATCGACGTATAAATTCGGCTATGTGATTTACGCATGGCATCCCGACATTTTTTAATGAGAGCCATTACCTCATCCCAATTTCCCTCAACGATAGTCGACATCGCTGTGAATTGATAAGAAAGGCCTGATTTATCTATAATGTCAAGAATTTTCGCAACATCTTTTGACAAAGATTCCCTCACCCCAACCGGGAAAATGGAAAATTGTGTAACACTGATGATCTCCCTTTTAGTCCTGTTTATCCTTATATACGCAACAATTCCATAGAAATTAGCCCTGCCGCTCAACATAAAGCGGGAATTTCTCACATAGCACCCGAACATCTTTACCGATTTCGGCATAGGCTTCTTTATTCCCTAAATTCTCAATAACTCTTGCGATTAACCCGGCGATAACCTCCATATCAGCCTCTTTCATCCCGCGCGTTGTCACGGCCGGAGTACCAAGTCGAACACCGGAGGTAACAAAGGGCTTAGCCGGATCAAATGGAACCGTATTTTTATTGGTGGTTATACCAGCTTTGTCCAGTGCTCTCTCCACCATTTTACCAGTAATTTTCTTGCCGTCTCCTCGCTTCTTGCCTATAAAATTCATCAGCATTAAATGCGTATCAGTGCCTCCGGAGACCAGATTAATTCCATTATTGATAAGTGATTTGGCCAGTTGAGCAGCATTGGCAACAATCTGTTTTTGGTAAATTTTAAAATCGTCACCTAATGCTTCTTTAAAGGCAACCGCTTTGGCGGCGATAACATGCATGAGTGGTCCGCCCTGAATACCGGGCATAACCGTCCGGTCAATATCATCAGCATATTTCTGCTTGCACAGCACCATACCGCCGCGGGGGCCTCGCAGAGTCTTATGAGTCGTAGTTGTCACAAAATCAGCGTATGATACCGGTGATGGATGGAGGCCAGCTACAATTAGCCCGGCGATATGCGCGATATCGACCATAAGATATGCTCCAACCGAATCGGCCGCTTCACGGAATTTGGCGAAATCAAGGATTCTCGGATAGGCCGAGGCACCGGCAACGATAAGTTTCGGTTTGACTTCTTTTACTTGTTCGAGAAGCTTGTCGTAGTCAATGACTTCGGTGTCCTGTGAAACCTGATACGGGACAATATTATATAAACGTCCGGTGAAGTTTATAGGGTGCCCATGAGTCAGATGACCACCATGAGCCAGATCCAACCCCATGATTGTGTCACCGGGTTCTAGTACCGAAAAATACACCGCCATATTGGCCTGCGAACCGGAATGAGGTTGAACATTGGCATGCTCGGCTCCAAACAGCTCTTTAGCCCGTTCGCGAGCCAGATTCTCGGCCATATCCACATATTCGCATCCGCCGTAATACCTCTTTCCAGGGTATCCCTCGGCGTATTTATTTGTCATGATACCACCGGCAGCCTCAAGGACCGCTTCTGATACAAAATTCTCAGAGGCTATCAATTCGATTTTATAAGCCTGCCGTTTTGCTTCAGAAGTAAGCGCTTCATATAATTCCGGGTCAAACTTTTGTATATATGACACGATTCTCTTCTCCGTTTTATTCTTTCATTCCAGAATTTGGTATTTTTGCCAATCTCCGCAGATGCCGCCCACCTTCAAATTCGGTTTCAAGCCAAAGTTTAATGATATCTTCCACTTCATTATCTTTTACATATTTGGAAGCCAAAGTTAAAACATTCGAATTATTATGAGCTCGTGCGAGATAAGCCATATCAGCATTTAGAGCGATAGTCGCGCGAATCCCGGCAATCTTATTGGCCGTGACTGTAACTCCATTACCCGTCCAACAAATTGCAACGCCCCTCTCCACTGTATTATTAGCAACCGATTCGGCAACCTTAATTGCATAATCGGAATAATCAACCGATTCAGTCGAGTGAGTGCCAAAATCAGCAACTTCATGCCCCCAGGATTCAAGAATGCTCTTTACTTTTTCCTTTAATTCGTATCCTGCGTGGTCAGAACCGATAGCAATTTTCATAGTTACTCTGCTCCTACAATTAGCACTATTCTCCGTAGGCGATTATAACATATCATCATATTGTTTTCAAGATTAAAAATGAGGTAATCGTGTATAGGGCAATGAATAGCAAAAAAAACCCCGCCAAAGGCGGGGTTCCAGATAATTATTCGCATCCATTAACTGGAGGCGGACCCGATTTGAAAATATAGTTAATCAAATAGACCGCGTCACCGATATTTACATTACAATCGCCATTAGCTTCGCCGGCTTCAATCGGAATCGGCGGCGGGCCGCCACGGAAGATATAATTAACTATATAGGCCGCGTCTCCAACATTTACCGCTCCATCTCCATTGGCATCAGCAACCATAAATACGGCTCCTCCATAGCCAAAGAAATCAAGGATACGCGCCAAAACAGTATCACGTCTTGCAAACCTGTCTTCATTCAAACCCAAGGCCTCAAAACCGAATCCAAAAAAGACTGTTTTGTAGCTGCCGGAATATGAAATAGCGGCAGGATCTGTGCCTCCAAAATAAAGCGCCTCAACAACGCCATCGTTTACCGGCAGTAAATGATCAGTTTGCGACTGGTTTGTAGCTCCACCGTAACTTTGAATAACCATTGTATCAAGACCGCCTAAAACCTGAGCCCCAGCATCGGCCAGCACTAAAGGCACATATTGCGTGTAATCATAATCTGTCTTCAAATAGGTTTGAAGAAAGTTCAAATCATCAGTTGCCAACTGCTTAGCCACACCCTGACCGGTCAAAAACAGACAACCGCCAAAATCCAGATAGGTTTTCATGGCCGCGATATCATTACTTGACAAGGGATTATCACGATAATCTCCGGTGAACCAGATTACCGAACCGTATTGTCTCAGGTCAAGCGCACTGGGGCTGCCAGATATTACCTTATCCCATCGCTCATATGGTTTACGCTTGGCAACAAATGATTCGGTGTAATAAGTCTCCAGAGAATCACTAGCATCATCATCAATGATGATGATATTAATAGTACCGATATTTTGCTCTAATGCCACTTGAGCCTGATAATTTCCGCCGTCAGCAGAGATCTCCAGGAAGAAAGAATCTATTCTGGAAACATGATTTTCCATAATCTCAAACTCTATCGGAGCCGTAAAATTAGTGGCCGAGGCACCATCCGGGATATCTCCAAAGGAAGCGCTGGATTGTGTTAAACTTATAAGAGGGTCGTCGGTAGTAACAATAACATTAGCCGCCGTGGCGTCTTTCCATTTATTGCTCAATTGTAAAACCAGCTGAATCGTCTCGCCCTCCTCAAAGATTCCATCACTATCTCCATAGGCCGTGTCAGTAAATTCGTAACTATCCAGAGAAATATTCGGCCGGGACCAATGGACATCAAAATTAGCGGTCATCACTGAGTCGGACGGTGAAATATTCCATACGGCGACTTCAGTCGTAGCATTAGAGTAGGATCTGGAGTTTGGAGTTGTCTCATCGTTAAACTCCCATACTCCATGTGAGCCTGGGTACGGATCACCAGTATCACCGCTATTGGAGTTATTCTGTAAATCAAATCGTCCGTCGGATGGCTCCAGAAAGAGCTTTGGATGCCAATCGCTGGTATTTCCACCAACAGATTCATCAATATGCCATATCAACAACCCCTCACCGGGAAGATTGCTGTCAAAGCCATACTTTTGTTTGTTTTCTACAAGAAAATACTGGCTAGTATATTGCCCGCCTTGCCAGAGGCGGTATGCAACATTACTCGAGGCAGCAGGAGGTATCTGCACATCGGTCATGTTTTCCGTGACATTTATCGGATCGAGCCAGCCTAAAAAGTACTTACTGTATGCGCCAAACGGTGCCGGCGTCCGTGACTGATTATTATAGCTACCTCCAGCCATCACAACCCAGCGACCGCAACCTCTGGACGAGTAATCGGTATCATAAAAATCCGGGAGACCTAAGACATGCCCGAATTCATGACAAAACACCCCTATCGGAATCACTCCGCCAGACGCAGGGCTTTCTTCCGGTTCAATAGAATAGGTCGAAACAACAACGCCATCTTTCTCAATGGGAGAAATACTCCATTGATGAGAATGGATTTCACAATCAGAGCCGGACTCTTCATAGCCAGTTCCGGCGTGAATCACAAAAATGCCATCAACATAGCCGTCGTTATCATTATCATAATCAGCAAAATTCACATCAGCATCTGCCATCGCCACAGCTTCTTCAACAAGTGCTCGAGCATTGTGGGGATAAGCTCCCATTCCATGTGAACCATCACATTCATTTGTGTAATAAGAGCTGCTATTGGCAGCAGTGTACCATCCGACGACATCTCCACTCAGTACAAATTCACCAAATGAGTTTTCTATATAGAAATCCCGCATTGATCCGGTGGAAACCACTCCATCGGAAAACAACAAGGTCTGAAAATCCGAAGTGGTTGCGGCAGCTAGACCAGCAGAATAAAGTTTATCTGGAAAATCTATTAGAATCACCAGAGCTTTAAAATCGGTTACATCAGCAAAAGAGGAAGCCATAGCTTTCCCATCTTTGCCTAAATTCGGAGTGTCAACTCCCCGGGAGCGGGCATCTGCCATTTGTTCCAAATAGGCCTCATAACGACCTTCATCCTTGAGCCGTTGTATGACCTCTTCGCTCGGCGGGACAGCCATAACTGCTGAATAAAAGGAAAGTATAAGTAAACATGTGAGGATTACCGAAGCGTGGTACTTTCTCATGACTTCTCCTGACAATTGAATCAAACTATATTTATCTGCAGACAACTAAAATATACATCTATCTCTTATCCTGTCAACGTTTAATCCCTCTTTCTGGTTCCAAATTTATAACATCAATAATAAATGCCTAAAAATTAGGCAGTTTACCAACTATGGCCGGATTCACTCAAATAGGACTATCTTATTGCGACACTTTCATATAGTTAGTATTAAGCGAGTATTTGATTAGCTCATATAGAGATTATATGATTTTTATACCGGAACCGCTACCTCGGCCGCAATATACCTGCGGATCATGGCAAAAGTGTTTATCGGCGCCATATCCAGATTGGAGACAAATTGATCTTTGGCATCATCAGAAGCATTATCTGAAATAGTACGAATGACAACAAACGGTCGTGAATTCATTTGGCAGACCTGAGCTACGGCCGCTCCTTCCATTTCCGCAGCCACCGCTCCGAATTCCCTCTGAAGCCCTGAGATTGTGCCTTTATCAGATATAAAACTATCTCCGGAGACAATCGTTCCGACAACCATCTGAGGCCGATTGGAACGACCTCCAAAGACTTCGTCATAGGCATCATTCATCCGCTTGAGCATTCCGGGATCAGATTCGAGCATGCGGCCAACTGAAGGTACTTCTCCCCGGCGGCGGCCAAACGCCGTTAGATCGACATCATGCTGGACAAGGAAATTGGCCATTACAATATCGCCCTGCTGTAAATAAGGCACAACCGCTCCGGCCAAACCGGCCAGAATAATTTCATCAACGTCGAATTTATCTATTAGTATTTGGGTTGAGACAGCCGCATGGACTTTTCCGATACCGCATTTCACCAAAACAACATCGTTATCATCAATTTGACCCTGGTAAAACTTCATTCCCGCAAACGATTTTGTTTTAGTAATGGTGGCATATTCCTTAAACAGGGATATTTCTTCTTCCATTGCGCCCATGAGACCTATCATACCGGTCACTCCTTTTCGACATCTAAAAATACCGTGCTCTTATACCGCCCTTCGGTATTTCTATAAATAGATATCGGTTAAGGAGATATAGCTCTTAACCTGTCTTTAACCAGATTATTTGGTCAGAACGACTATCAGATTTGGCGAGTCGGGTAAAAAAGTATCGGCCAGAGTCAGATTGGAAAAGAATTCAACGTTTGAAAAGCCACCCGCATCTGAGGCTAATTTAATAACTTCAGAACTAACCGGAAGAATTTTCTCGGATATAAATTGATGTTTCACATTGCCCATATCATGTTCAATAATAATAACATTTAAGCGCACTACTTTTTCCTCAAAATCAAAGAAACGGACGAAAGTTATATTTTCCTCGTTGGAGATTTTGATAATGCGTTCATCATTTTGACGGTACTTCATAAAATTGACTAATTGTATTATTGCTTTGCCGCCGGGCTTTAAGACCCGTTGGAAAGATTTCATTGCCAGGGAAAGCCTTTCCCCTGTTTCAACTCCGACCAATGAATTAGCCATGCAAAAGACCGCATCAAATGAATCGGTCCACTTGTTCGGCATTGTCTCGAAATATTCCTGTTCAAGGGGGATTTCGACTCCCTCTCTCAGCATATTCTTACGGGTTAATTCAAGCATTTCGGCAGAAGCGTCTAAACCGGTTACGTCAACACCTATCTTGGATAGTATTATACTGTGAACTCCAGAACCGCATCCGGCATCAAGCGCTTTTTTAATAGAGAATTTATTGACCAGATTCTTAAAGTTACCAAAATCATTAATCAGACGTTTTTTGAAGCCGGTCATCAAATCATAATAAGGCGCTATCTTTGAAAAATCTGTCATTATCTCCGTCCCCGATAGTAATTCACGTGATGAAAATTCCTTGAATCATGATTTTATTTTGCTCAGTAACTTCTTTAAATAGTCTATCATCTCTTTGCGATCAATTGTTACTTGAATATTCTCGGCCTTCAACCATTCCTCACGGTCGGAAACTTCTTTGGCCTGTTCTCTTCCAGCTATCAGATTCTTGATGGTTATCTGTCCGTTTTCAAATTCCTCCGAGCCGAGAATAACCGCAATCGGAACACCAATCCGGTCAGCGTATTTAACCTGCTTAGTGAAATTGCGGGTTTCACCGAGGAATATCTCTGCCTTAATTCCCGCATCACGGATTTCATTGAGGATTTTTATATACTCTCCCGAAAACTCAGAATCCATAGCCGTCACTAATACTTCGGAGACTGTATTATCGGCTGATATCAGCTTTTTTGATAATAGCGCAGCCAGCAACCGATCTACTCCGGCTGAGGCGCCAACGGCAGGCATTTTCTTTCCGCTGAACCGGGCCACCAAACTATCGTATCTACCTCCGGAAAAGACAGAACCGATTTCTGGCACATCATCAAGATAGGTTTCGAAGACCGGTCCGGTATAATAGCCGAGCCCGCGAACAACAGTGATATCAATAATTGTCTTTTCTTCAGGAACGTTCAAGTATTCAAGATATTTCCTTATTTCGTTTAGTTCAAACAACCCAGTACTATATTCCTTTATTCCTTCATCAAAAACACACTTAATTTCTTCACTACTTTTGTTATCACCGAAATTACCCAATTCACCAGATTGGAATTTATTAATTCGTTCTACCATAAAGCTCCAGGCATAACGAAGTACACTTAATTGATCTTCTTTTTTTATGGTCAGAAAATTCCTAATGGCGGTACTTTGTTCTTCACCTAAACCAATACCTTCTTCTCGTCCTTCCCTTTTTATGAAATAGCGGATCGCCGTTGGATTATAATTCACAAAAAAATTCGCTATATCATCGTCACTTATTTCTACATTAATATCATGTTCTTTCTTTAACTCATGCTTTGCCGTTACAATTAAATCATAAACAGATATATATTCTCTCATTAATATTATATGCTCATTATCCATATTGAGGCCAGGTATTTTGTCTCCTGACTTATCAATTCTACCCGCTCCTAGTTCCTTAATAACCGCATCCAAACCCTGCTTTTCTAATTTGTCGATCACACGAAAAACGTCTGGAGCCTTTTCAACTGGGATCCCAATCATTTTTGCCAAACCATTGAGGATTTTCCGATTTGAAAACCTAATTTTATAATTGGGCAGATTGAGCTTTTCAAACGACTTACAAATAGCCGCCATAATTTCGGCATCGGCCAGCATTGAGGCTGTTCCAACCGAATCTATATCAAACTGGGTAAATTCCCGATAACGTCCGAATCCCGGCTTGTCAACTCGCCAGACCGGAGCAAACTGATACCGGCGAAAAGGTAAAGGCAATTCATGGTTTCCAGCGACAAATCGAGCTAGTGATGCGGTAAGCTCAAACCGTAGAGCCATTTCGACCTTCTCAGGACCGGTGAAATTAAAGATTGTCGCTAAGTTATCCTCGCCGTAATCGGCTCCTTTGAGAACTTCAATTTTCTCCAGAGCCGGAGTTTGTAATGGTGAAAATCCGAATGACTCGAAAACTTCCTTGAAAACGCTCACAATTTTCTGCCGGGCGATTTCCTCGCGCGGAGAATAATCTTTAAACCCTTTCAGGACTTCCGGTCTGATCTTTTTCGGTTTATTCTTTTTTTTACTCATGGAAAATCAACTTGTTGTTGAAGCTATAAAATATATACTGAGGGGCGGGCTCGAACCGCCGGCCTCCTGATCCACAATCAGGCGCTCTAACCAAACTGAGCTACCCCAGCACAACAAGCCTTATATAATAAATGTTATAGCTCGTAAGTCAAGAGTTTTCATACATAGTTGAAACTGAATTTAGATATGTGTATCTTACTCGGACGTTTTTGGCACAGAGTCGTTTATAGTAATGAAACCGCTCTCAAAACGGACAATATTCTCATCTAAGCGGCCAATCCGTTTGTCCTTCCAAGAAACACAGGAATCGCCAACGGTTTTGACGCAGACTTTTTCCATTGTCGTCACAACCCCGATCGTATTGCCTTTGTAGTCGGATAATCCGGTGTTTTCACCACCAAGCTTCACTGTGATTGTCTGGGTCGGGTCAAAAGCAAGAATACTTTCAACTCGCAAAACCAATTTTAATAAAAGCCCGCTATCCTGGGGCATTAGCGGAAGTGTAGATTTTCCTCCGGGCCAATCAGCCATTCCGGCTACTTTCATTTGATGGTACTCGCCCTTTAAAGAATTCACGCCAATCCATTCCCATCCGCTTATCATTGTACCGGCAGTGTCTACTGAATGTTCGAGCCCATCCTCTTTGATGTCATCAAGAGCAAAAAAAAGATTCCGATTGTCATCGATAATAACATTTAGCTCAATACCGGCGATAGTATCGTATGGATTTGACATGTAAACCGGAATTACCGCGACAGAATCATGCGGCCCAACAGAGACCTCGCCCAACCAGACTCGAACCCGAAGATTTTCTGAATCGGGCTGAGAGAATAATACTGTTCCCAGTCCGAGGCACATAACCAAAACTACGATAGAGAAAAATCGTCTCACTTATAAACCTATTTATTTTTCAACATAAACGGATGTGAATTTTCATTTATCCCGATAATCTTGGCGTTACGAATCGAATGCGCCAGCGTAATCGAGGGCCGGGCATCTTCCAGGCCAAATCCGCCGCCACTCAGAATATCATTGTAAACGATAGTATGCAGGTCAGTGAATCCACCGGAGAACTCAATTTCTTTGCCGTCGATAGTAATCGAACGGTAGGTCGGTTTTCCCTCTTTTACCGCAACGTCCGGCAAATCGCTTCTGTCAATCGAAAGCAACCATTTCACCCGAGCACGTTCCAGCTCGATATATCCACCGCTTTTAGTCTGTTCCGCCAAATGAACTTCGCTATGTTTGACATTGCCGAAGAGCCAGATTAGCAGATCGAAAAAATGGATACCGATGTTAGTCGCGATACCGCCGGAGCGTTCAACCTGGCCTTTCCAGGAGACGAGATACCAGCGTCCCCGTGAAGTCAAATAGGTCAGCTCGACTTCGTGAATTTTGTCGGGAGGCTGTTTCATCAGTTTTTCTCGAAGTGCGATAAGTTTGGGATGAACGCGAAGCTGCAAAACGGTATATACTTTTCGTCCGCTTTCCTGCTCCAACTCCGATAAAGCATCTATATTCCAGGGGTTCAACACCATTGGTTTCTCACAGATAGCGTCGGCGTTTACCCTCAGTGCAAGCCTAACATGCGCATCATGAAGATAATTCGGCGAACAAATGCTGACATAATGAACGCGTTTGTCAGAACCCAACCGGCGCAGTTTTTCGAGATGACGGTCAAAGCGCTCAAACTCGACAAAGAAGCTGACGTTATTAAAATGACTGTCAAGGATTCCAACCGAGTCACTCGGATCGATGGCCGCGACAAGCTTATTGCCGGTATCTTTAATCGCTTTCATGTGCCGGGGAGCAACATAGCCTCCGGCCCCAACAATGGCAAAATTCTTCGACATCTATATCTCCCAGTTCAAATAGTCGTTCCGGTTTCTTTTCATATCGTCCCGGACAGGCTCAATAATAACAAATACAGGCAACATTTGCCTTAGTTTTTTTATACATTCTTATGTTTAATTTGACGAAACAAGATTAACCAAAACTGCGTATTCGTGTTATGGAACAAAAATTATCAGAAATTAAAGGAATACTTTTCGATATCGATGGTGTTCTATATATCGGTGATAAGGCCGTTAACGGGGCTGCTGAAACCATTAACAGGCTCAAAAAAGCCGGTGTCCCCTGCCGTTTCTCAACCAACACGACGACTAAATCATCATCAACATTGTTCGAGAAGTTGAACCGATTGCAATTACCGATTGAAAAGAGTGAGATAATCAGTGCACCCCAGGTAGCCATCCGCTATTTAAGAAAACTAAACAATCCTAAATGCTTTTTCTGTGTTAACGACGATTTAATTCATGATTTCGCCGAGTTTCAAACGTCGGAGACAAATCCTGACTATATCGTTATCGGAGATATTAATGATGGCTGGAACTATGACATCCTCAATAAAATGTTCCGCATGATAATCTCCGGGACGGAAATCATCGCAATTCACAAAGGCCGATTCTGGCAGGAACCGGATGGATTATATCTTGATATTGGAGTTTTTATTGCTGGATTGGAATACGCCTCTGGAAAAACTGCCACTGTAATAGGTAAACCTAATCGCGAGTTTTTTCACCTGGCAGTTGAGGATATGGGCGTTTCGCCTGAGGGAGTGATTATGGTCGGTGATGATATTAATTCTGATATCGGAGGCGCTCAGAATGCTGGTCTGAGGGGGATTCTTGTTAAGACTGGAAAATACAGAGAATCATTAGTAGCGGAAAGCGAGATTACTCCTGATATGATAATTAACTCGGTAGCTGATTTACCGGCTGTTATACAAATTTGAGATATTCAGAAACAGCAAAACACCAGGCCACAAAGCGGCTATTTCTCTGCCGTTTCAAAAGACAATTCTGACTGCCGCTCGCGAAACAGTTGGCCAATTTCCGCACCGATTATAAACAATAATGAGGAATAATAAATCCAGAACGCGACGACGATTAAAAAGGCGTAGGTACCATAAACCTGCCTTATCGCCAGGAAGTTCGCAATATAATACCCGAATATACGCTCGGCAATGTGCCATAGTATGGCGGCAGATAGCGAACTGACTAATAGCACTTTTTTATTCTGTCTGGATTTGGGAAGCATGAAGTACACGACAAAGAACACCAGCCAGATGATAATAAATGAAAGCAACAGAAAGAATAATCCTTCGAGATGGGATAATTGATACTCGTTTAGAAACTCTATCTTTGTCGTCAGGTCTTTGACAATACCGATGGCTGGCAACAGTAAAATAGAGACCAGAAAGAAAACCAACACCAATAGAACCAGACCGAAATCACGAAGCTTGCCAATAAAAATCAGTTCTCCCTTGGGAACGCGGAAAACCATATTCAAGATAGTTCTCATACTGCTGAAGAGTCCTGAAGCGGCAAAAAAGACACCTATACCGCCGACAATACCGGCGACGCTTTTATATACGGTAAACTCCTCAATACGAACCTCAACAAACGCTTTCACATCTGCGGCATACTCAGGATATGGAATAATACGATCAATAAACGCATCCAATTCATGCACAATAGACGGCGACTCAAACAGATTTCCAAGCACCGAAAAAATGATAAGCACCAGAGGTACGATACAGATAAAGATTGAGAAAGAAAGTCCGCTGGCAAGCAAAAAGGCATGATGTTCGCTGACGCGGTCATATAGTCCTTTCAGGTAATACCAAAGAACCGAAAGCGCGTACCGCGCCTTTTCAAGAAGAATGAATGATTTTTCCGTCATCAATTTATCCTGTATTGGATACCAATTATTGTTTTCTGAGGTGCTTATTCAAAAAACTCTCGGCAGTTTGATAATAGAGCATGCGATTTCCAGCTTGTGATATCCCGTGCCCTTCATTATCAAAGACGAGGTATTCATGGTCAATATTCCGAGCTTTCAATGATTCTACAATTTTATCAACTTCATCATGGCGAACCTGCCGGTCAAGCTTGCCCTGCACTATCAGCATGGGAATATTCATGCTGTCGGCATATGTTAACGGTGAAATCGAGTTGAGCATATCCTGCTCATAATTGACATTGCCAACCCGGTTAAAATACAGTTGTTTTAATTGCAAATTTTGCGGAGGAATAACATTCATCAGACTCACCAAATTGGTGTAACCGCTAATATCTATAGCACAGGCAAACAGATCCGATTGCTTGGCAGAGGCCATCAACGCCGCATACCCCCCGTATCCAGTACCCATAATGGCGATTTGATCAGGGTTTGCTATTCCCTGCTCAATAATCCATTTTGCGCCATCGGCCAAATCATCCTGCATAGCTTTGCCCCATTGCCGGATTCCTGCCTGCCGGTATTTTTTGCCATATCCGGTTGAACCTCGATAATTAATCTGGAAGCAGGCAAAACCACGATTGGCCAGCCATTGAACTTCGGGATGAAATCTCCAACTGTCACGGCTCCAAGGTCCATCATGCACGTATATTATCACTGGCAGATTCTTGCGGTTCCCCCCTGTCGGATAGGTCATATAGCCATATAATAGCATGCTATCCCGTGATGTAAAAGTGACCGGTTCCATAGGCGCCAGTTTGTGGTCATTTAACTCAGGGTAATGATAAAATTGAAATTCAGCTTTCCTTGTATCACGGTCATAGATATAAAACGGCACCGATCCCACGTCGTTTTTAAATCCAATCAGCCATTTTTTGTCATCGGCTGAGCGGCTGCTGATAAAATAATCGCCTTGGTGAAGCTTCTTTATCGTTTCAATATCATCACGAATCGATTCATCGAGAACAATTGTTTCTTCTCTTTGCCGGGCAAAGGTTACGGCCTGAATCTCAAACGTTTCAGGATGAATGATAACACCGTTCACGTTGAAGACAGGATCTTCCGCTATTACTTTAGTATCCCCGGATTCGATATTTACTTCTAACAGGCGTCCGGTATTGGCGTCACGGGAATCGAGAATGTAGGCGGTCTTGCTGTCTTTTGAGAAACCAATAGGGCTACTGTCCTGCATATCCTCTTGATTCCATTCAATTATTTTCTTCCACCCGCCAGCAGCAGGATCGACAACCATAAATTCATATCTGCCTGATTTATTTAATTTGACACAACCGTAAACCTTCATTTGTGAATTTGCGAGCCAGCCAATGATGGTACCCGGATTCTCCGCCACCAGATCAAAATTCCCTGAAATGAGATCCAACTCATAGACATTGTAAGCCCTGGGATTGTCCTTATTCATAGCGAACAACACTTTGTTCGGGAATTTTTTATTTATTGTTATTATCTGTACTCGAATATGATCAAATGGCGTAAGGTCGCGATGCTCTCCGTTAGAGATATCAACATCATAGAGACGCAGGTTACCGTTGCCTAATTTATCCTGCAAATATAAAATATGCCGAGAGTCGGCCGCCCAGACAAATTTTCTGATTCCGTACAAAGAATCGTCGGTTAACGGTTGATTGTTATCAGCTCCGGTTTCTGTCAAATGTACATTCATTACGCCATCAGCCAAGGCCAAATAAGCAATATGCTCACAATCAGGTGACATAAGCGGGCTGATTTTATCTCCGATCCCAAAAAGTGTATCTATCGGAATTAAACTTGAGTCGGTAGATGGTCCCCCCCCGCAGCCGCTTAAACCAAACGCAAGAATTAGCAGAGAGACTAACAACAAATTTGTCTTATTCAAAATGCGCATATATAAACATCCCTTTATTGTTCTTGTGACCTGATAATACGTGTCAGAGATGCTTGTATCAATAAAAAAAGGAGGCATTTGCGCCTCCTTTTATCAAGAAATATCCATTTGCTTATTAAACACCGCTGAAATCAACACCCTCAAATTTCAAACTGGGTAAACGCCATGATGAATTAATGTAGGGGTCGTTACCCAATTCAACCAATTGATTAAGTATTTCACCGAGATTTCCAGAGATATTCATTTCATTGACCGGATGCACAACCTTGCCGTCCTCGATCAACTGACCGACGATACCATACGAAAAATCACCGGTAGTACCATTGGAATTACCACCGAGGAAATCGGTAACTAAAATACCCTTTTTCATCGATTTTACCATTTCATCGAGTGATCTATCGCCCTGATTAGCAATAATATTAGTTGTACTGCCTCCGGTTGGCTCGACTTCGAGCTTGCTTGCATAGTAATTATTGATAAAATACTGCTTCAAAACACCCTTATCAATAATTAAGCGTTTTTTAGTCGCCATCCCTTCGCCATCATAAAGTCGTGAACCGCGACCTTCGGGGATAAATGGGTTATCTACCAGCGTTAACTTCTCCGAGGCGATCTTTTCCCCGACTTTCCCCTCAAGGAAGGAAGTCCTCTGCTGTAAAGCCCGGCCGCCCCACGGACCAGCCAGGGCTGCGATTAGCCGGCTGGCACGACGGTTTTCTATAATCATGTCGAACTTACCCGATGCGATCTTCTTCTGTCCGATTTTGCGTAATACGCGCTTAATGGCGTTCTCGCTAATCTGCTTCGGGCTGGGCAGTTTATTAAAATGATTGGATACGATATAGTCATAGTCCTGAGGTCTGCCGCCATTGCCATCGTCAATGGTAACTTCTGTATAAACATAAAAAACAGTTACTTGCCGCTCTCCTTCAAAGCCATTGCTATGGACTTTAACAGACTCGGAATAGGTATCGCCGTATTCGCCGGAGCAGGACACTACTTTGGAATCACCGGTCCGGCCAATAGCCTCAAGCTCCTTAGCAAGCTCAACCCGCTGCTCTGCCTTAATACTATCATAATGACTATCGACCAGCTTCAAATCTATATCTTTTCGACCGGCATAGTATTTGGGATCGGGAAGTCTCCGATGCGGGTCCTCACTCAAATACCCGGTCATGGAAACTGCTTTTTGAATAAATGACTTTAGTGATTCGCGACGCAGATCATTGGTCGTATGCCCGGAAAATCGATTATTGGCATAGATATTCAGACTCAGTGAATTCTGAGTTGACTCATTGAGCTGATCCAACTTGCTATCTAAAAAGCTGACGCTTATGTCGCGACTGTTAGATATGTTTACCGAAACATCATTGGCCCCGGTCTTTTTCGACTCTGCCACCACCCAGTGAGCCAGATCGAGTTTCTCTTTATTATTCATAATTTGCCTCGTTAGTCTTTGTTAAAGAATTCATACGATATATTACAGACACTTATGAATTCACTCCTCCCACTGTAATTGATGAAACCAGCACAGTTGGCTGTCCCATCGACACCGGAACACTCTGACCGCCTTTACCGCAGGTCCATCCGCCTTTGGCAAACGTAAGGTCATTACCGACCATAGTCACTTTAGACAGAACATCCGGACCGTTACCAATGATATTGATATCCTTGACCGGCTTGGTAATTTTACCATTTTCGATAATATACCCGGTCTTAACATAGAAAGAAAAATCACCGGCACCGATATACACCTGCCCGTTGGTAAAGGTCTCAGCATAGAGCCCCTTCTTCACACTGGCGATAATCTCTTCTTTGGTGTGCGGGCCGGAGGCCATGTAAGTATTTCTCATACGAGGCAGAGGTGGAAAGCGGAACGATTGGCGTCTTCCGTTTCCTGTTGGTTTGAGTTTGTAATGCTGAGCGCTAATCCGGTCATGCATATAACTTTCCATAATACCGTCTCTGACTAAATAAGTCTTTTGTGACTCGTTGCCTTCGTCGTCAATATTAATCGAACCGCGCATACTCTTATTAGTACCATTATCAATAATATTAACAAATTTCTCAGCAACCGGTTTGCCAATCTTATCCCAAAATATCGACTTTTCCTTGCGGTTAAAATCAGCTTCCATTCCATGACCAATCGCTTCGTGCAGCAAAATACCGGAACTGCCGGCAGCCAGAACAACCGGCATCTCTCCGGCTTCAGGCTTGACCGATTTAAATAATATCATGGTGCGTTTGTAAGCTTCTTTCGCCATCATGTCCAGATTTTCCGGAGTATAATACTCAATACTTCTGCGGGCACAAAGATTGTAGCTGCCGCTTTCACGCTGACCGTCTTTTTCCACGACGCACGACACATAGAGCTGTGTCATCGGTTGATAATCATACGACACAACCCCATCTGAAGTAGCTAAAAGCATATATGAAGTATCATCGCTAAACGAAACCCGTGATTTCACGACATTACTATCATGTGAAAACACTTTATCACTTAACGTCTGAAGGTAAGGAATCTTAGTATCGATTTTAACGTTTTCCCAAGGAGTTTCTATTGAATAGAAATCGGCCGGAGCCTTGAGGTTGAATGAGTGCGGAGGCTTGGAGGCACTGTCGCTGGCGATATTCGCTGCGGTTTTGGCCGCAAGCTTCATGGCCTTGGGCGTGATTTCCTCAGTAAATGAATAGCCGGTTTGGTCGCCCTTTAAGACACGGATACCAACGCCAAAATCAACAGAAGTATAAGCCCGGTTAACAACTTTATCTTCGAGGCCAATATAGCTGCTTATATTGTGCTGGAAGAATACATCACAATAATCTCCACCGCGGGATAATGCGGCCTGCATTACATCACGGATCATACTATCATCTACTCCGAAATGTTTATAATACTCGTCAATCGCCATTCCTTCTCCTACCGGCGCGGCAAAGGCCGCCATCGGGTTATATTGAAATACGATTGGAATACTTGCCAGCGCAACTCCTTTAGCGCTGGTTTCCAAAAACTTTCTTCGTGTGATTTTAGACATCTCATCCTCTCCGAATATATTAATAATGTGGACTGTTATTGGCGGTACATAGCAGATATTTTCTTACTGGACATAATAATAGCATATGAATTATACGAAGTAAGAGACTTATATGTTTCGACGCATCGCAATAATTATAAAAAAACAAAAAATTAATTATTCCACAGACCTTTTAAACTTCGGTACCTTACGATAGGTTACAATCCTCCAAAGCCATTCAAATGGCCCAAAGCGATAAAACCTGAGCCAAATCGGCGAAACAATAAGCTGGAAGAGCCACATCGCAAGAACCATTAAGGCGAGCTCAAAACGCTCAAACCGGCCAAAAAGACCTAACCCATAGCCATAGAAAACGGTCGTAAAGACAAGAGTATGAAACAGATAGTTAGAAAGAGCCACACGCCCTATAGCAGCCAGACGGTCAGTCAGAAACATCAGTACTTCTGATTTTATAATAATCATAATGAGCGAGGCATGTCCAATCGAGACAAATAAACTTCCGATATAATCGTCCACTCCCATAACTCGTAAACCGACAATCGGGTCGTAACCGCTGGTGATAATAGAATACAACCCAAAAACAGACAATAAGAATCCTATTCCATATCCGATGGCCAACGTAATCGCATAAGTTCGCACAGGCAATTCTGCCGTAAAAAAGCGCAGTTTCATTAACCCCATACCTATCAGCATCAAACCGCAGACTCTCCACATCGCGTAGAATAAAAGCATTCCTGTTTGAGCCATGATCGCTCTCTCGGCTCGGGCAAAAAACAGATCATTGTAAGAGCCAGTGTGATCATCAATTTCCTTCTGCAAATCTTCCGGAGTCGGGTTAAAAGAAGCACTGGCTTCTTTCCAAACATTACTGAGACTTCCCTCTTCCCCGGTTGTCATCATATCCCGGGAATACTCCATCAGAGCGCTAATCCCCCAGAACAGGGGAACAGTTACACACATAATTAATAAACCGGTTATAATAATTGATCTGGCCTTTAGGTTTCGGAAAAGATAAACAATGATTCCGCAGACCCCATAGAAAAACAGAATATCTCCCCACCAAAAAAGATATGCGTGAAGCAAACCAATGATGATTAGCCATCTTTGTCGTCGAAAGAATATTTTTGAAACCAAAGATTCATTGTCAGAGTTTTTGCTTAACTGAAGGACTATTCCGGCACCGAATAACATACTGAACAACGCCATCATTTTTTGAAAAAATAGCAGAGTGCCGATACCCCAAATAGATAAGTTTAAACTGCCGGTTCCTCCCACTAATAAGGGACTGAATTGTGAATCTCCGGGTAAAGCGTAAACTCCAATATTAATAACTAATATGCCCAGCAGGGCTGTACCGCGTAATACATCCAATGACACAATCCGTTGAGAAGATTGTATTGGAGCGGGTGCTATTTCCGGAACTTCGGCATTGTTTTCAGGATTAGCAAAGAGGGGATCAGATGACATCGACAGACACTCCGCTTGAAAGATGAATCACTTATTCAGGGCACACATGCAGTATATAGATAGTTTCACATTGGTGCCATAAAAAAAAAGGGACGCAGTTAACGTCCCTTATTTCAAAATACAATCTGATATTTACTTTACCAGTAGTTTTTCCATTTCATCAACTAATTCGCCGAAAACCTTCAGAGTATAATTAACCGGTTCGGGGCTGTTCATATCAACGCCGGCTTTCTTGAGGATATCGACCGGGTAATCAGAAGAACCGGTTTGCAGAAATTCCATAAAGTCCTCGAGCGCCTGTTTGTCGCCATCAAGGATTTCCTGAGAAATCATCTGAGCAGCGGCATAACAGGTAGCGTATTGATAGACGTAGAAAGTCCGGTAGAAATGATAAATCTTCATCCCGCTCATATCGTTGTCCGGACCGATGACTAAATCAGGACCATTATACTTCTGGAAGATTTCCCGGTAAGTTTCACGAAAATAATCTACAGAAACAGCATTGCCCGTCTCAATGTGCTCATTGATTTTAGCCTCAAACTCCGAGAACATGACCTGAGTAAAGAAGGTCCCCTGAATCTGTTTGATGTAGTAGTTCAAAAGAGCAATCTTCTCATCTTTGCTCTTGGCATTAGCCAACATATACTTCATCAGGATAGCTTCATTGCAGGTTGAGGCAACTTCAGCGGTAAAAGTCGTATGGTTGCTATAAGTGTACGGCTCATTCTGATTAGTATAGTACCGATGCAGCGCGTGTCCCATTTCATGAGCCAAGGTGAAGACATCTCCGATATCTCCGGAGTAATTCATGAGAACATACGGATGCGAAGTGTAAGTGCCCCAGCTATACGCGCCGGTCGCTTTGCCTTCGTTTTCATATACGTCAACCCAGCCATTTTCAAAGCCTTCCTTTAAGTCGTTGACATATTTTTTACCGAGAGGTTTGAGGCCTTCGAGGATCATCTCCACCGCTTCATCATAAGTATATCGTTTTTCGCTGGCGGGAGTTAACGCAACGGAAAGATCATAGGTGTAAAGAGTGTCATAGCCAAGAACTGCTTTCCTCAAAGATGTCATTTTATGTAGAGGCGCGAGATTGGCATTAACCGCGCTAACTAAATTGTGATATACAGAGGTCGGTATATTGTTGCCGTCGAGGCTGCGTTCGAGTGTGCTGTTGTAACCGCGCGCTTGTGTTACAAACCAGCTGGCGTTGACATGCGCCCCGAGAGTGGCTGACAGAGTATTAATGTACTTTTTCCATCCGGTCTGGACGCTGTCATTGGCGATGCGCCGGGCTTCACGATCTTTTCCTTTGAGTATCTTCAGATAACGGCCATAGGTCAATTCCAGAGGGTTTCCGTCAGCATCAAGCACCGTGCCGAGCTTATGATCAGCATTATCAATCATCTGGAAAATATCGAGCGGAGCACGGGTCATAGAACTCGCCAGAGCAATTATTTTCTCCTCTTCCGGTGACAGGATATGCTCATTCATCCGATACATGTCCATCAGAGAAAATCGATACTCCTGCAATCCCTCACTGTCTTCAAGGAATGACATTACTTTGTCTTTCCCGATAGCAAGGATTTCCGGAGAGATAAACGATTGCTTTTGCCCCATACGGGAATTTAAAGCCGCTATTTTACCGGTCAATTGTTGATATTGACTCTGACTGTTATCTTCATCAAGTTTGAGGTAGGCATACACATACAGATTAGAAATAATAACATCCAGACTATCAGACAGCTTGAGACAATTATAGAGCATGT
>JAGLON010000050.1 GCA_023138975.1 Candidatus Zixiibacteriota bacterium | reverse complement strand
CAAGCGTGGTTGCAGTGGTTGTGATAACGATCTCTTCACTGGTTGCGCCAACAGTTGCAGGAGTGACGGCAAGTTTTAGCAAACCAGCGCCATTTCGTGCCAATGGTGAACCGCGCTCAAGTGTTTGAGCTGTTGCGACCAGCGCATTAACAAACTCACCAGAACGAGGCGCAATTGCAACCATATTCTCGTTAATTACCCAAGCATCATCAACACTCTTTGAGCGCTGCTGATCTTTGTCGGCAATGATAAATTGCTCACCAAAGATAATGGCTGCAATATCATTCACGGCAAGACCGGATGTAGTTTGTTTCAGAAAAGTACCTGGCAACATGGCAGAAACCGCAACACCTTCAATGTTTAAAGGTTTGTGATCTGAACCATCAGCAGGGCCGACATAAATAACTCTTTTTCCTTTAACAGACATCTTTCAGCCCTCCTATTCAGGCATATCAGAAGGAGCAGAGAACTTTTCATCTTTGCCTCCCGCTTGATGGTTGAGAGAGATGCCGAAAGACTCACCGCAATTAGCGGCCATCTCTTTCAGCGTATCGACGCCGAGCTTTTTGGCAGCTTCTTCATCGATTGCTGGATATTTGCCGCTATTAGCAACAATACCAGCAAGACGATCGAGTTCCGCGTCATCTTGTGCGTTGAGTTTACCTTCAAGGCCTTCAATCTTCTCAGTGAGAGGAGCGATAGCGCCGGCAACAGCATTGGCAACAACTGCCGCAACGTCACCTTCGCCAGTGTCATCGTCACTGTCAGAGTTAGCCTGAAGATTATTGTATGCTTCAAACAGCTCATCATCATCAAGACCATCAGTCTCGATGTTGGCCGCCTTCAGCGCATTAATAATCATATCTTTCATAGCGTCACCTTTGCTATTGGTTTTTGGGGTAAATGTCTCGTCACGCTCAACAGGGAGCGGGATTCCGACAATCTTTGCTACTTTGCCTTCCAGCATATAGGGGGCAGAGAACAACTGGTTATCAGACTCAAAGATAAACTCTGAGTCGAATACGCGAACAATCCAATCACCATTGATAGGCGGATTGTTGATCGCATCAAAAAGGGCATCCCTGATTTCTTCGTGGGACATTTCATCTTCATCAGGTATGGGGTCGGCCTCAACATCCTGATTAATCTCAAATCGCTGGACCTCGCATTCCTTGCCATCGGCATTGACGCCCATGCCAACACCCTGGCTCGGTTGCGCTGCGCCTACTGAGTCAAGCAGGATGGCATCGTGATCAAACACCATATTGCGGGCAATCCAGTCATATTTCAGACCGGCGTCATTCGTTTTTACTTCGCCCAGGAATTCAGGCTCAAGGAAAACGCCTACAGAGGTATGAATCGGGCGAGGCTCTGAATTTGTCTCAATCTCATCAATCCGATCAAGCAGCCTCTTTCCTCTTTCAGTTTTTAATGCCTCCTGGACATTGACAAACTTCTCAATCTTGATTCGACCATTCTCCTGAGAGACATTGGTATTGAAGGCGCCAGCATGGAAGTTGTGAATAGCTTCTGGATCAGAAGCTGAGATGAAATTACCATCTGCGTCCTGCGGATGCTCGACCGGGGCCAGTGTTCGCTCCAATGTATGAAAGCTCGATGCAATCTCATTGGCCGGATAGAGGCCTCCATTCATAACGATATCGTCAGGAAGGGTGAAAGAGCTGATCACGATATGCTCAACGCCGTCGATTGACTCCCTGCGAATAGCGTCACGATTAACCTTCGTGGCGCACTGAATCATTATCCGTTTAGCCATTATCTAGAACCTTCTATCATTCATGCGGTTAATAATACACCAAAAATCGAATATGTGTAATTTTTTCGTGACCACAAAAAAGCCCCGCATCAAGTGCAGGGCTTTTTATCGCTTAAATAATTTTGTTATGTTATTCAGGCTGGACTACCGCCAATGGAGTCACCTCCTGAAACTCCACCAGATCCTGCGCCGATTGAAACAATACGATCTTCCCAAGCCTCTTGGCTTGAGGTCGTTTCTTTGGCTACCGCAGCACCACCTGCATACGGTCGATCCATATTTGCAATAACGGAATTATTAGTAATTTTACCTTTGCTGATGGCTTCGGCCATTGAGTCAGTTCCAGGCCCAGGGCTTGTTGCTGAGACACTAGCATACGCCGGAACTGCTGGAATGGCCGATTCAGCCTGAGCAGTAAACGGAAATGCAAATGCAAACATCAGCACTAATGCAATGAGTTTTTTCTTCACTCGATTTCTCCTTTGTTGATATTAATTAATAACCTTCTTAGGAATTTAGAGCATCTTATATTATCGAAACATTGTCAAGTTACTCAAAAAACTTCCGCTCAGCCTTGACTTCATTCTGGAGATCGATATCTACAAGCTTGCCCTGCCTATCAATCAAGACTGATCGTGTGCTGCATAAGCAGTTAATTCGATTAGCCCCTTTGTTCCACCACTGAAGCTGCTGATCGTTGGTGTATGCGTTACCATGCCGATCGGCGTGGGTCTTTCTGGTTGTCGGGGTCAAGGCGGAGATGTGCAGCACTCCAGCCCTCAGCCCGGTGCGCTCCGATGCGATATTACCAAGCGCCATTTTGCTGTCGTTGTAACTTTTATTTACTTCTGTGCGCGCAATACGATCGGCGCTTGATTTCGACACATCGAACCGCTTCTGTATCGACTTACTGATGACCGTTGGCGGATCACCAGCTTGAATGCCGAGATTGACCTGGGTGAATACCTGCGATGATGTTGTCTCGCTCAATGATTTGATTGAATTGAAACTGTTGATCCACTCCTTGTTGAGGTTATCGGCATACTGCGGAGATAAAAGAATCTCCTGTGGCTCGATCTTTCTTGGTGGGAATCCGCCAACCAGCACACCCGCAACCACAGCACCGGCGATCAGCTGATTGAATATCACGACCTCTTCAAGCGTCCCTTCTCGATACGGATCCTCTATGCGGTCCTTCCAATACCAGTCAAACGGCATCTCATTCTGTGACTCAAGAAGCTCATCGTTGAGAATAAATGTGATTGATCTGGATATATCCCGCAGATCTTGAGAAGTTGCATCGTAGTCATAGACCGTCCTGGCGGCAGCATTCTGGATGTCAGTCTTGGTGCGGCGCGTCTTAGGGATTGCCCTGAATAGAGCCAATATCCGACTCTGCGCGCTATTGAGGCGAACCCTTAGTGCGCGCTCTCCGCGTTTGCGATTACTATGTTGCCCGGTTGGGTCGGCGCGCGTTTTCACCCTACAATGGGCCGCCTTCCAATTTGCTCAAATCTGGCTTTTTTGGCTCGTGTGACATCATGGCAGGCGATACTCGCGCAGGCGTGTTTGAATATTCGACAAACCTTAGCCAGAGGATTTTAATCTTCTTCAGGAATTTCATCTTCAATTTCCTCATCCAGCTCTTCACCGAGATCATCATCAGGCTCAGTCTCGAACCCGGCCGCTTCCCTGATTTCTTCTGACTCAAATACGGTGCCCTTGCCTGCACCGAATTGCTCCTTGTTGATAGTGGACATCTCCTTGGCGTTATCAAGCTTCTCCTTGTCGGATGATGCTAGCAGATCATCCCACTCTACCGTATATTCAGAGAAAGGAAGTATTCCAAACTTGATCATCCAGTTAATATGGTTCATGACAAGCTCTGTCTGGAAATTTTCTTGTCTCGATCCAACTGTTGATAAAAAGCTCCTTGAATCTTCTCCTGACGCCAAGCGGCCTGTTTGCTGGCCGATGATGATTGTTGCCGGCGTTTTTTCAGCTGCGGCCACATCATAAAGCGCGTTGAATAAGTATTCTTTTGGGTTTGCTAGGCTGGAATCTAATGTTTTTGCCTCCATTCCTGGAGTCCACATTGCCCTTCTGGCTCGATTATGAACGAAATCATCATACTGCTCGTTGAACTTGTCGAGCAGAGCCTCATTTCCTTTCGCGCTGGCACCTTCCTTCAAATTGAATACAACATCCTTGGAAGCGTTTTTGTAGAAGCCTTCACCGCCTGCGCCAATAATCTTGCGTAAATCCATCAACGAATTATATGGAGCCTCAAGCGCAGAGATCCCATAGATCCCACCGTTATCGGCATCTTCAGCAGCAATAACAATTCGATCTGGATGGATGTTAAATGAGCTCAAATCATCTTTATTTCGATTTCCTTCGGCCGCCCCTCTAAACTGATACATTGTTGGCAGCCCGAAATCATCGGCCATTGGATCTTGCTCTGTCGAAACAACCTCAAGCTGCGACTCGTAAAGCGGAATCATTTGGACTAGGGATGCTGTTCCGCTTAATTTTCCGGCAATCGGCTGATCTGGCTTCTTTCCATCACGGACGCGCATAAACATTCCAGCGTATCGCCCGACACGCTGCCTAGTATCTAGACCTTTCGTGCGCAGCCATAGATTTTGTGACTCAATCACTTTCTCCAAGTCTTTATTGAATTGCTCAGATCCTTCCACTTTTGGCGGAGACATCCATCCTGTATCAACTTTCAATTCAACCACGTTTTTCGCTATCCCAAAACGTCTATACATATTCCAAAAGTTTTGAAAGCTAAGTTGATCAGGGTATCCAAAATCAAGCGCTATCTGATGCAGCGTGTCGCCAGTATAATTTGTACCTGACATCCCTGCAGCGACTCTTTGTCGCCAATTCGATGACGCATCCGAGGCCATAAGCTCCTTTGTTTTGGCTTCTACAGGAGCTGTTTCTGTTTGCTTTTTACTAAAGGGCCACATATTTCACCTAGTATTGGTTATTCCACTTGCTGCCTTTGCGGAGATTATCGATAGCCCAGAGCGGCTGCAAATTATCAAGAGCATTAATTATAGCAGGATCAGTTATTCCTTCCTTCAAAAATATAGCTATTGGTTTTTTATGATCAATATGCCAGTCTGAACGATTTCTCCATCCCATGCCCGGTTTAAATTTCGATTCAATGTGTTTGCGCAAATCAGATGCTGAATAGCCAAGTATTTTGCTTGATGATTCTGATTTGGTGGCGCCAATCCTTCTCATGACGCCGCCGAGCATATTTCTTAAAGATGATGCCGCCTGGAAGTCAGGATCTGTTCTGCGCCTTTCTCTTGATCGCCTATTTACATTATCCCATGCGCGCCTTTTGTTGTTTCCGTACCATTGGCGCGATATCAGTCGTTTATTCTCTGCGAACTCAGGATCTGAATATCTCTTTCTGTAGTTGTCAGCGTATTTTGATTTGTTTTTGCTTTGACATCTGGCCTTTATCGATCTCACTCTTTCTGGATTGTTTTTCGCCCATAGTATTGATCGATTTATCACGGCACCTCTGTTTGCCTGATATTCTTTTTTCTTTTTTGCGCTTATGCTTCCGGCATTCTTCAGCCTGTACTCTAGTTGATATTCTTTGACGCACTGCCTGCATTTCGACACAAGGCCGTCTGATTTGGCTTTATCCTTATGGAATTCGCCCTCATCTTTTGATTCATTGCATTTAATGCAAATCTTCATCAGCCATTCGCTCCAAGTGCCATAGATAGTAAGGCTCCCATGTCCGACTCCGATCTAGGAGCGCCGCACATCATAAGCCCATCAAGTAGATTTGGCGATATTATGCCACGTTTTTTCATATTTTTCTTGGACTCCCTTCTAATCTTGCCAGCTGCGTCATATTCAATTTTCGGCCTGGATATTTCAGACACTAGGTCATTCGCTAAATCCAAAGTTGAATCGATGCTGATTAGCTCAGCCACCGGAATATCTTTTCCCTTAACAATTACAAGATATGTATTGTGGAATTTTTGCCTAAGAACCCACATTGCCTGACCGATATTATCGGCGAACATGTCTCTATTTTGCTTATCTTCCGAGAATTCACCATCTGGGTTAACAACCTTTCCGCCAGCCTGAAATCCCGCAATGCCAAAATTCAACCCAGCATTCTCTGGCATATCGGATAGCTCATTGGTTTTCGCCTTAAACCCTGCTCCAACGCCTATCGAATCATAAGTGAGCTCATCAACGCCTTCCTGTTTGCAGTAATTCCACGCTTTTTTCGCCGTGACGCCGGTATCGCCTTCAGCCCATTGGTCAATATGAGTTATGACCTGGCCATGCATGCCGATCAGCGCATTCTTATCACCGCCCTCGTCAGCCACGTCCTGCCCGGCTCTTTTCTTGCCTGCTGGCTCAAAGCCAAGAACTATATGAGCATCAAGCGAAGCTTTCACCCACTCAGATGGGATGAATATTCCCTCAACCGAGGCTGCATAGTCACGATCAACCTCCTGGGAGAATATGTGACCAAGCCCTTGAGAGTCTGCCTTTGCCTTTCTGGCATCATACCAAGCCTGATCTTTTGCCGGATGATCTCTCCAATCCATGATGAACGGCCTGACAATGCCTGACAGCCGCTTTCTATGAAAAACCGTACCTTCACCATAAACAGATGAGATGTCAACTTGGACATTGGTGTTGTCGCCAAGGGATGCCTCAATAAGCTCTGGCCGCTCATAGTGCGCAGACTCATCTTTGAAATATATTGATTTTCTACCGCCTCGGCCAATGTTGTTCCCGGCCTCGCCAGTAATGGTCGAATCATTATCTGGATTGACGCACTTCATGTAGTGAAGGTGCTCTTTTTCAGAGAATCCTTTCGGAACCACATATTCTGGGAGGTTGCGAATTATTATCCTGATCTTCTCAAATATTGAATCTGGGTCACCGAGCTTGTCGACGAGCTGCTCTTTTCTTGAGCCCCACCCAATTGACGAGCCCGGCTCATACCTCCACATCCAAACCGATATGGCGCAGCATATCCATGTCGCACCCATGTCGCGCGACTTCTCAACAATGCCATCAGATTGATCCCTCATCAATCCACCAACAAACCCAACTAGCTCAACCTGCCTCTTGAATGGGATGAATGGCATCTTTGCGGGGAGCTTCTTTGATGGATTCCTTGGATCGTAGGTTACACAGCAATCATTGATGAACGCAACGCAGTCATCTGTATAAATGGCTTCAGCAGTTTCAACCGGATCTGGAGTCGATCTTATTATCGCCTTGACTTGCGCCCTTCTGGCATCTTCTGCGCTGAAGTCAGGAGGCCAGGCCATTGTTTTTCAGTAGGGCTATCGCCTGCTCTTTGGTTAATGTGGGCTCAGTCTTTATTGCCGGCAAATCATCTGCGCCGCCAATAGCAACCTTGTCGCCATATTTTCTTGGGCTTAGCTTAGCCATAGTCCACTTCATATTATCTGTAATCAACCGAGCTAATTGAACGCCTGGCTGCGAAACTGTTTTTACTATCTCGCCATTAACAACAAGCGGCATATTATCAATCATGATCGGCTGAAGCGCTAAATCCATAGCGGTGTTTTTCATATTGTGCTGCAACCAATCCATCTGACCTTCGCGTGCGCGCGCGTACATCTCCGATAGCTTCTCATCATCCGCCACCCATTTCATAATTGTAGAGTAACTTGGCAGGTTTTTTCCTTCAAATCCGTCTGAAAGTATTTCCCCTAGCCCATCATCTGATGTAGCGAGCCGATCGAATACAAATTCACAAACCTTTGGTATATCCCAGCTTTGCCCATTTAACATAAGCGGATGAATCGGCTTCTTTGCCGCAGCCCGTTTCTTAACAACCCTCTTCCTGGTTGCCACCTTCTTTTTCACTGATTTTTTCTTAATAGCCATGTTATTGAGTATAGCCTATTCCCTGTTCTTCGCCCCATACATACCCATCACCCCGTAATAGTCAGGATCATATTCACGCCATCCGTCCGCTCTGTGGATGTTTAGCGCTCCATTCAGTTCATTCGCTCTTCTCCAGCGTTCAATATCCTCTTCTCTGCCTGCCGCCTCCTGCTCTTTGATATCCTGCGACCAATTCCAATAGAGCCAGCAAAGCATGGCAACAGCAAATATCGGTAAAATCCATTCAACCATCTTATTTACCCCATTTCCGCTTATATTCTTTGATGAACTCCATTGGAAAGCTCGACTCCCACCCGCAATATGGGCATTGGAATTGGCTGCCGTTGAACCTTGTTCTTGGAGTGATAACGCATTTCGGGCCGCCGCAATATGGTGTGTAGCCGCTCTGAGTCATCAGATTTTCTCTTACAATGCTCATGGCTTATCCTTTAGTGAGCGACCATGGTTTGGGTGGAATCCATAGGCAAACTCAGCGACTTTTCGCGTCAACACAGCAGCATTAAAATCTTTATAGCTACCCAAGAAAAGACATTTATTCTTATATCCTATACGCACTTGCCATATGCCATACCCTTTATTCCATGATACTCCAGCAACGCCTGATTTATTATTTTTGTTCATCGACTTGTTTTTATGGTTTTCGATATATGGAACATCCCTTAAATTCTCAATCCTATTGTCATCTCGGATGTGGTTGATGTGGTCTATTTGCCCATACGGCAGCTTCCCGTTAAAATACAGCCAAACAAGCCTATGCTCTGGATAGCGCTTGTTATCAACAGCTACCATTACATAGCCTTTGTTTATCTTATTGCCTACGCGATCTCCTATCTTGCAGTTATAGCTCTGCACGGTCTTTCTGATAAATCCGCCAGTTTCTTCGTGATAATCGAAAAGCTCCATCAGCCTCTCTTGGGTTACCTGCTTATTTCCCATTGCTTAATACCTCCTGCGCCAGTAGATCCTCTGCCCGAGTCATTAACGGCTCTAACTCAGCCCCATCAGGCATACCGTCATACATATAGACAATTTCGTGCAACACCTTCTCAAGCTCAACCATCCTCGCCTCGTACTCTCGTAGATATTTGGGGTTGAAGTGGGCGATGTAGCTGGCATCATTTAGTCCATCAAATGTATCTGCAACACTAAGCTCTCCGGTGCTGTCCTGTACATAAGTAATATGCTGACTCCAAGGCCCATCAGTAGCAGCCTCAATTATCCGCTTGTTCTTATCGTGGTCTATCATCGTCTTACCCCTCAATCATCTTCAAGCGCATTAATTAGCGCATCATCTTGGTTGCCGTGATTCATATCGCATGACGGAGAGCACTCACCCTCAAACGCCTCTCCTTTCGGGCTAACCCTCTTTAAATATGCTCCGTGGCTTGAAGCCTCAAAAAGCGTATCTCCGCATTTTCTGCATTTCAAATCGCTAGAATTCATCGTCTTACCCTCTATTCTTGTCTTATTTAGAATTTAGATACCGTCATAACAACCAAATTTTCATTTAAGCCGTATCCATCAAGGATGTAGTCAATCCTTCGCATTAACTCTCTTCCAGTGTATTCAAGAGGCTTGCCGTCTTTCATTTCTTGGCCTGAATATACTGTTTCCCTTAAAAGTAGAATATCCCCCACTCTAAAATCTTTGTCGTTCAATCTAATTTCCCAAGGCTTTGTGCCGGCGAAACTGTGTAAAAACGTCAACTGATCGGTTTTTAATTCGTGTTTAATTGGATCTCTCTACTCATCACTCTCTCCTATATTATTTTGATGTGGTGTGTGGGCTGTGCAGGCGATTTGACGCCTTTCTATTATGGAATGTCCAGCAACATCTATTTGAGCAAAACTTTCTTCTTACATGAATCTCTCCGCACTCTTGGCATGGTTTTGGGCTATATGTTGGCGGCCTAGAGTTATTTGCCTGCTCTGTCCTTGTCGCCCACTTACAATTATCTGGCTCGTAATTCCCGTCGTTATCAATTCTTTCTATCGTTAATCCTTCCGGCTTGTCGCCCATATCTGAATAGAAATTCTCAAACGAATTCATCCATCTGCCGCAAACCTTTATACCTCTGCCGCCATAGTTCTTGTACTGCACATTATCTTCTTCTGTGCAGCGCCTTCTCAAATTCAGCCACGTATTATATTCTTTGGTTCCGCTCATGCCGTGAGTAGTCAGCCTGTCAAGCAGTGTCTCGGTTGCGATACAGCCGCACGACTTCGTATTACCGTTCTTGAGTCTTGTGCTATCCACATAGATTGTGTTCCCACAGCCGCACCGACATTCCCACCTTGCTTTTTTGTTGATAGAGCCGGCACGCTTTATCGCCACTAGCCTGCCGAATCTTTTTCCTGTGATGTCAATAAATGCGCCCATCTTGGATCTCCTTCATCTAATTCATCACCAAGTGTAGCACAAATTACGGCTTTGCAGATAGCTTCGGCTGGAGTTGAGCCTTTAGCTGAATTCGTGCCCAGCTTCAATAAAGATTGAGCGCGCACATCTCCACCAATCAGCCAGTCAATATAAATCTTAAACTTCTCTATCAACTCAAACGCTTGTGCAGGGCTGTTGTCTGATGGTTGGTATCCCTGTGGATATGGGTAAATACCTTTCTCATTTACCCAGATACTACAAGGAGTCCATCTTTGAGAATAATCGTGCTCAACCCACTCCTGCGCTATAGCCGTGAGATTATTTAGGATTGGGCCTGCTGTTAGTTCTGATACCTTCATGACTCACCTTCCTCAATAATATCCAGCGCCTGTTGCAGCCCATGTTTCTCGCCGCTCTCGAATTTGGTGGAGGTACACATTTGACCGGCTATACCATCGATTGCAGACTTGATCCTGTATTTCACTTCTTCCAGGGCCTCGGTGGTTATCATTGGCATGCCTTCGTAGTCGCTCATGATTTCGCCTTCTTGTGAGAGTCAAGCGCCATCCTGATTCCTGCGCTTAGATTGCCTTCGCCGCTTATTTTCTTGGCGTACTTTTTGCGCTCATCATCAATCATAATATTGGTGCGCTTTTGGATATCTCTTTTTTGACTTGCTTTTGCCATTACTTAATCCCGCTTTTGATCTTGTATGCTGTAATTAGCTGCCCAGAGAGGACGCAGCCGTCAAGCGCCGCTATTGCCGCCTCATGATCTCCATCCGCCACGCCTTTTTCTGACAGCTTCCTATTAACGAAAACCATTAAGCTCTCAACCCTCTCCTGCTTCACAGAATGAACTCAGCAACGTAATTGATGCAAGCTCTCTGCTTGATAACTGTTGATTTAAAATCGTGAACTTTCTGGCTAATTTCAAATCTCTCCATCCAATTCATTGAATTCCACTTCTCGATAGCCATATCGCTATCTGTTCCGCCTTCAAGTGATACGGTTCTTAGTGTTGAGTTTTTGTATTTAGCCATCTTCTTAATTCCTGTTCCGTTTGTCTATGGCTCTAATATACACACCATACACACATGCGTCAAGGATTATTCTCCATCTTTTCGCAGATATGCGGATAGTTCTTATTCTTGATCTCACATTCGACCAGGTCGGTGGTGTCTCCGGTATTCTCGCAGCACCAACATAGATGGCTAGACCTCTCCTTTTGGTCTTCCAGGCACTTTGCCTCTTGATTAATTCGTAGCAGCTGTCTCCCAAGGAATGTCAGCCGATCATTTATCAGTATTATTGCTTTCTTACTCATTTTGCTTCTCCAATTCTCTGGCTTTCTTGTTGTAGGTAGCCTTGATTTCTTTGAGATCATCAATGGTGTATCTATTTAGTTTTTGGAATCCCTCGATTCTATCAACTTCTGCCTGTCCAACCTTATCCACTAATCTTGGCCTGTAATTTGCTATGTTCCCTGATAGGTGGTTATTACATGGGGCGCATTGCTTATGGCAGTTGGCCTCATCGAATCTGAGCTCTGGCGTCGCTCCTACGCTCTTGTAGTGTCCGGCGTGGTATTGGCCTTGGTGATACCTTCCACAGCTAATGCATGGCTCGGCATAATCTCTCAGGCGGATAAATCGGTTAAATGCCGCTTGAGCTTCCTTCGCCCATGCCGCCTTGGTCTTGATCTTCTCCTTTAGCAGCTTAGTTTCTCGCCTGAATTCCTTTGTCCGCTTACTCTCTGCCAGGGAGATTGCACATTTTACCGAGCAAACTACAGCCGTAGATTGAAAGGGGGTGAATTCCGCCTTACAAATACGGCACTTCTTTTTCTTGACTGGCTTGCTAGGCACAACCCTTAATCCAAAGCGCAACAATAGCCGTCAATAGTCCGGCCACAAATCCCAGGAATACGCCAAGAACTACATCGGCTTCTTTTTTGTCTCGCTGGCTCACATCACTGCTCCACGATGTTAAATTGTTTAAGCCGCTTTTCTAGCTCGACTATTTGCCGGCAGAGATCTAGGTTTTTGGCTTCGACCTTCACAACAATATCGCCCACAAGGTCATCGATTAACTCTTGCAGGTCATCCGGACTAAAGCATGCGCTATCTGCATGGCAGCCAGCTCTATCCTCGCCATCATGGACGTTTGCGTCTATCCAGCTCTTAGCCCATAGTTTCAATTCTTTTCCGTCTAACATTTATTATCTCCAAGTCTCATTAATCAATCTTTCCTGCATCGCATTATCAGTCATCATGCTTTTCCCTCTGAGCCTTTTGATCTCCGCGCTCAATGCATTGAAGTTTGCCCTTGCCTGCATAATTCCATTTGTTAATGAAATATCTGTGCATTTTGTGAAGAGCGCTTTCGGATCTTCTCGATAACACAGAACCTCATCAATTATTTTTTCTTCGTAATGCATTAATCATCAACCTTCTGAGTGAGAAGCAATTTACCAGGCGTTATACCCTGACCTTCTTTATCAAGCTTCGACACAGTTGCGGCATGCTTTAGCTCAAGATCTGCCGTCTTTATAATTCTATCAGCCAAGTCTCCAATGGCTTTCGCCTCCTGGTAATCAATCGATCTGTTTTGCACCTTTTCGATTGTTTCGAATAATATCGACCTTAGCGTTTCCGTTGTTTGCTGATCTGCCATCTCAAATAACACCTCAAAATAAATATTGCGTTAAGCGACTTATGCTCAGGGTATCCCCTTACATAACCCGCAGTTTTTCCACTAAATGCAAACCATCCAAAAGGATCTCTACACCTCTTATCAGAACATACAGCAAACCACGTTGCCTGATTCTTTCCGCACATCACGCATGCCGCCATTAGCCGGCAAATCCAAGAACCTGCTCAACAACGCGCTCAAGCTCATCCTTATCGTAATTCTTTAATACATGCTTCAACACCACATCGATTGTGTTGCTGTATAGCTCCTCAAACTCCTCTGCGTTCATTTTGCCGAATGAGATCGATTTAGCTTCGATCCTCACCTCGCCATTGAGCCTATGGGTTGCTTCATAGTAACCAGCCAGTATGGTCAAATCCTTTCTGAATCTATCCAGCGACTTTTCAGGCGTGAGGCCCTCCCATTTTGGCGTCTGAAACTCAACAACATCCCAGTGATCGAACGCATATTTCACCAGGGCCCACCATTTGCGGTGGAATTTGTAATTGCGCTCCTTTTTGAAATCGGCATGGATAACTTGGCCGGCCTTCAGATTTAGGACGAATTCCTGAGATTCGTCATCTACAGGAATTAGGAACCCTTCAACTGTTTTGGATAACCTGATATCCATCAGCCAAGCCCGTATTTATCTCGACATGGAGCACATGCGCCACCAATAAGCCGGCCAAACCATTCGCCACATAGCTCGCAATCACCTTCTATACCTGGCGGAATGTCTCCGCGCGCTGCAGCTATTCTCCGCTCCAAATCCTCGGCCATAATCTCATTACCCTTGTCCGCTTCGTCAGCCATATCAATCGCCATCCTTTATGAATACGCCATTCACGACTCGCCCTGTTCTATTGCGGATCTTATTGTATGCCATATCCAAACTCTTGCTGGCGGTTGTTCCACATAGGTGGGCTAGAAGGATGATTGTTACCTGAAGATCTCCAAGCTCCAATTCAAGATCTTCCAGAGGCTTTCCCTTGGCTATGCACTCGGCAACCTCCCCGAGCTCCTCTGTCACCTTCAAGAATTGATCCTTTGGTGTTGCTGTATCAAAGATCCCAAGATCATCAGCCCATTCAATTACATCATATTCATTTGCCATTTCGTTTTTTCTCCATTTCTGCTTTTTGCCTCATGCCACGAACAGTCACAGCATGATTGATTAATTGTTGCCTTAATTCAGCCGGTGAAGCATTGATGATGTTCTTTATCTCACCATCAGATTCTGCTTTTGTGATATCGGCCTGAATCTGTCCGGCCGATTTAGTCACCGACCGGATACCAAGTGATCGCCTGGCGGCCTGAATCATTACACTTGCGCGCCTCACCCTTCTCAGCATGCATTGGTGCAAGTTCCGGCAGTCTGCGCGCTACAATATATCTATCAATACCTGAAATCATAGCAAGCTCCCTGCTTGTATGTCCTGGTAGAAGCTTGAGCCAAGCTAAAACCTCCATCTGCTGGCTCTCCCTGATGCCGGTTTTATTAATAAACTCCTCTGCCTCGTGGGAGGTATGAGGGTCTGAACTTCTGCTTGCTGGCGTTTTTATCATTTCACTCTCCATCCTATTTTTGTTTCTGCGAGGTCAAATGCCAATTTCTACAATATCGGCACTGGTATGGGTACAGCTTCCCGAATGATTTCTTGTTCTCTTTCATCCGATTGCTGTGCTTTCCGTTCTGAACCCTGATGCATTTGGCATCCTGGGCTGCTGCGGCCTTTGAGTCGTATGGTGTTTTGTTGCAGCCGCTCATTTACTTAATTTTTTCGCTTCTTTCACGGAATCAGCGATCAGCCTTGTCACCTTTCCGTCATACTGCCCCTTGTTGTATCGTTGAAGCCCTCTTGACGCATAATTTGCCGCAATACCATCCTTCACCTTTGCATCCAGGCATCCATTGTAAATCTGTTTATATACAAAGCTATCAGTGTCCATCTCTATTCTCCATCGGTTATTTAAGTTTCTTTTTCATTTCTGCCAAACACTTCAGCGCCTTTTCTGGATCGCTTGACTTCTTTGCCGCCTTACTTGCGATGTGATCTAGGCTCACATAGCTTTGATTTTGCGGTGCAGGTAGTTCTTTTCGCTTATCCATCGGCAGGGCAAGATTATTCAATTCAATCACTTTTGTTTCAGCCTTATGGCGCGAATGCTCATCGAATCCAAGAGAGGCCCACCATTTTGGCGCTCTGCCTTCAAGCTTCGCTTCATCGACCTGTCTGTTGTAATTGTCGATAAATGCTCGCCTGGCTGCTATTAGGTCGCCTGACCATATCAATTCATTGGCTACTTGCAGCGCATTCATTATTTCGTCACACGTCGCCGCAGATGATTGCTCATCCTTTGGGCATAGGGCCCAAGCCTCGTCGCCGGTAAGCCACGCATCTCCGGCCTTTGGTAGTTGGGCAGCCACATCAGCAGGGAGCGGAAAGAACCGGCCTCGGTTTGGATCTTGAATATGGCGGTTTATCGCCGCCTTAACGTCTGCCAGCTCTCGGTATTTCAAAGCCTCCCAATAGATCGCCACCCTCTCATTCGGGATCTCTTTGCCGTACAAGTCGCCAGTGGATCTCATTGCTTGCAGGAATTCTTGCTTTTCCGAATCAATCATTTACCACTTCCCCCTCAATAATGTCATTACCTTGCTCGGCTCCGTTCAGCCAATCTTCGAGCGCCTGATCATCTTGTTTTTTTCCGGCTCTTATATTTTTGGCAAAATATTCTAACTTATCACCGGTTCTACAAATCAATGTCAGGTCATCATAAACGGTGCCATCACTATTCTTCCCCATATGGTGAGGTGAACTTGCGCAGCCATCTATCGCCTGCTTTATAAAATCAAACTCATATCCTTCTTTCAATCTTGCCTTAATGCATTTTTTCCTAGAATCAGTTAGTTTTGTGTTTGAGCCTTTTTTCATTACTGATAGCCAATAATCAAACACTCTGCGAACACACTCGGCAACTTGTTGCTCCTTTCCTTTCCCTTCCTCTTCCTTTCCTTTCCTTTCCTTTCCGGTGGTGAGCTCTCCGTGATTACTCAGTGAGTTATCAGCAACAAGCTCTAACTCATTGATTTTAGAAGGTGTTGGCCTGTTTATTTTCTGATGAGCAGTGAAATTTGTAACCAGGCCGTACTGTTTGCCATCTTCAGCCTTAAATAGCCGTATATAATCGATGGCTGACAGCTCTTTGATTAATTCGTGAATACTCACTGATAGCTCACGGAGCGGGAATATCTCTGCCTCTATAAGTTTCGGGTTTGCCTTAAAGTAACCCTCATCATCTGAGTGATTTAATAAGCCGATAGCAAGAAGTGCGGCCTCTGGAGTTATTGAAGATAGCTCTTCATCTTTCCAAAAATCAGGCTTCACCGTTCTTATCCTGGCCATGATTATTCGCCAAGTTTTATAAATTCAACAACAGTCATGCTGAATTTCTTTGCGATTCGCTCAATTATCTCAGTGCTTAAGTGATCTGAATTCACCCATCTGGACAGCTGAACCTCTGTTGTATTTAGCTGCTCGGCGATCCACTTTTGCTTTAAACCGGTTTTTGCAAGCGCCCTTCTCATTGAGCGCTTAATTATTTTTCGTGATGTCATATCAATCTCTCTTGTTAGTTTCGATAAAATATAGACGAAATAAATATTAACGTCAAGTGATAATTTTACTTGCACGAATATTTTTGTTGAGCTATAGTTACCTCAAGCAATCACAAAGATGATTGAAATTTATTAACAGATGGAGCAACAAGATGGGAAACAGCTTACAAGAACACATCAAAAGGCAGCGCGCTTTAGGCTTGGACGCTGCCTATAGAAGAGAGCGGCGCGATGATAATAAGAACTATCGCCAGCGCATGCAGTTCAGAGCAAACAGAGCGCTTGTGGCAGATCGAGGTATCAATGCAATTCCAAGACTGTTCACCGCTGCAAATTCAAAATTAACTAAGATGGAGATAGTGCGATGAAACAAAAATATTGGATTGAAAGCTTGGAGTTTTCCGGTGTTGATGGCGATGGAGATTCATCTGATATAGGGAAAGCAGTGATTTCATCAAGCGGCCACGGTGCATGCGTAGTCGTTCTTGGGTCGCCACACGATCTTACGGAGCGAGTTATTGCCGTCATTAACGGGCTGAATGGTGATGTCTCATGAGCAATCAATTGATGCAATGTGAGCAGATGGTTCAAGGTGCCGAGAAAGCTTTCACAGAGATAGCTGCGGCTGAGGGTAATCTGGTCACCTATCAGAAGGAGGCGATGTTTGCCCTGCAGACTCTTCAAGGTAGTGAATATCTTCAAAAGAGTGATAAACAGTCTATCCAGAACGCGGTGATCAACGTGGCCAGTATCGGCTTATCTCTTAATCCGGCTTTATCATTTGCCTACTTGGTGCCGCGCGATGGCAAGTGCTGCCTCGACATCTCCTACAAGGGGATGGTGAAGATCGCCACCGATACCGGCTCTATATTGTGGGCCAAGGCGGAATTGGTGCGCGAGAGCGATAACTTCCAGTACAACGGGTTTGGCGAATTACCTGATCATAAATACAATCCATTCGCTAAAGGTCGCGGAGAGGTGATCGGCGCCTACTGTGTGGCCAAGCTGCACGATGGCACCTACATGGTTGAGGTTATGGATCGCGCTGAGCTAGATAAGGTCAGAAATACCAGCAAGGCGAAAAATGGCCCGTGGAAGACATGGGAAGAAGAGATGATGAAAAAAACAATCATCAAACGGGCATATAAGAGCTGGCCAAAAACATCTCGCAGAATGGCTGAGGCTGTTCATATTGTGAATGAGCACGAAGGACTTGACCTTTCTGGTGAATCTGAGCAAGTTACAGAAGAAGCGGTAATTCAACCGCTAAGTGATGATGATTTCAACGGAAGCTTTCAGAAGTGGTCTGCGTTGATTGCATCAGGGCAGCAAACATTAGAAAACCTAAAGTCATTCATCGAAAGTAAAGGTAAATACCTCACCGATGAACAGGTTTTAAAATTTAACCAAGATGGAGAGTAAGATGGAAACCGTTAATTTCAAACAAGGATCTGCTGAATGGCATGCACACCGCGCTAAACACCTGAATGCGTCAGATGCTCCTGTAGTGATGAATCTATCCAGCTACAGAACCCGTGATGAACTATTGCGCGAAAAGAAAACAGGCATCACAAAAGAGGTTGACGCCGCCACTCAGCGGGTTTTTGATAAAGGTCATGAGTATGAGTCAATGGCCAGGCCATTCATTGAGAAATATATCGATGAAATGCTCAGCCCTATTACAGGCACCAATATTATTGAAGATCTTCCTCTATCGGCATCGTTTGACGGCATCGATTTTGGCATGGAAGTTTGTTTCGAACATAAAACCCTTAATAAGAAACTTGCCAAGGTTGTGACAATTGATGATCTTGATGTGCAATATAAGGTTCAGATGCAACAGCAGATGATGGTGTCAGGGGCCCGCAAATGCATCTTTGTTGCAAGTAAAGGCGTCGAAGAGGGGATGATTAAGGTCTGGTTCGAATATGACGAAGAGCTAGCCAAAGATATCATTGCAGCTTGGAAGCAGTTTGAGATCGATCTAGATGTCTACGAGCCGGGAGAAATGGCAGTGCAGGTAGCTGCTGAGGTAGTGAAAGATCTTCCTGCAGTACGGGTCCAGGTATCAGGCGAGATTTCAATAATCGATAATTTCTCGGCATTTGAAGATGCGCTGAGGGACTTCATCGATAACCGACTTGTTCGCTCACCACAGACCGATCAGGACTTTGCCGACCTAGATGCTCAGATTAAGTCGCTAAAGAAGGCTGAGAAGGCGCTGAACGATGCTGAGACAAGCATGCTATCTCAGGTTGAAGAGGTTGATTCAATGAAGCGCACCAAGGACATGCTTTACAAAATTGCCAGAGACAACCGGCTGGTTGCTGAGAAGTTACTGAAATCAGAGAAAGATAATCGCAAGAATGAGATTCTTACCGGTGCTAATAATGATTTTCGCGATCACCTGAACAGCATCAACGAATCTCTTGGTGGAAAGGTTATGTTGCCATTGATTCAAGCAGACATCGCTGGCGCAATGAAAGGCAGGAGCTCGATCGACAAGATAAAAGAAGCTGTTGCCGGCGCCCTTGCCGACGCCAAGATTGAAGCCAACAGGATAGCAGATAAAGTTCGCCTCAATCTTGAGTCGCTTCGTGCCGATGCAAAAGGATATGAATTTCTATTCTCAGATGCCCAACAGTTGGTTATTAAAGAGAATGACGATCTCAAGAACCTGATCGCCATGCGCATCTCTGACCGCAAAAAGGCCGAGGAAGAGCGTCTTGAGAATGAGCGCGATCGTATTCGCCAGGAAGAGCTGGACAAAATTGCTGAAGAGAAGCGAAAGAAAGAAGCGGCCCGACTCCAGGAGGTTGCCGATAATCGCCGCCAAGCTGAATCTCCGGCCGCTGAGCAGGTTGAACCGGTAAAGGCCGAGCCATTAGCTGAACAAACGGCCGCAGCAGAGCCGACGCAAGCAGAAGAAACATCAGCAAGCGCCGAGACAGGAGAACAAGAGCTAATAAATCGACCTGCGAGCATGGATGAGGTAATCCAAAAGGCTGCGCAACATTTGCCTAAAGGATATGTCATCAGCATTAAAATTGAGCACGAAGGGTATGATGTGGAGCTGGAGACGCCAACAGGCGAGATCATGAGCGCCGATGGCGGTGACGGGATCATCTCGGATGTAAATGAGGCTCTTTGTGAGGCCAATGGATTTACATCATGAGCGCCAAGGGGCGCGGCGCAATAATCCCCCTGCACGAGGTCTACAATACGCCAGCACCAGCGATTAACTCGCTGCTTGATGAGCTGTGGCCATTGGCGCTGCCAAATTATCGATGGGGAGAGCCTGGGGCAGGTATAGGCTCGATCATCTCAGAGATGCATAAGAGAGGTGTTGAGCCACGACAGTGGGAATGGGCTGAGATCCGTGAGGGTAAAGATTATCTGAAGCAGGGTCTTACCGGGCCGGTTGATTGCGTTATAGACAATCCGCCATTCTCGCTGGCTCAGCAGTTTATCACTCTTGGATTGAGTGAGGCTCGATTTAACGCTCACCTCCTCAGGCTCAACTTCTTTGGCTCACAGAAGCGCATGCCATGGTGGCAGGATAAGATGCCAACACATCTATTTGTGTTATCACAAAGGCCGTCATTCACCGGCAAAGGTACGGACTCAATAGAATATGCTTGGTTCGTTTGGGATGAGATTGGGCTTTGTAAGAGAGATCCTGGTATTTATGTGATTTAGGAGAATAATAATGGCAACAAAAATAAAGATACCACCGAAGCGCACACTTGAGAAGCTGCATGAGGTTGGAAAAAGTTTTGCGGACATTGGTAGAGGATTTGATGTAAGCAGAACGACGGTGAAGAATTGGTTTAAAGAGTATGGCCTTTACTCTCCTCCAGGACGGAGAGCGGTTGAAACTCCAACGCTGGAGAAGCTTGATGAGTTAATATCCGGTGGCATGAGTAATGATGGTCTTGCCGGTCATTTCCAAGTGCATGTCACAACAGTGTCGCTATGGCTGAGAACCTACGGCCTGCTATCCAAAAAGGCTAGAGCGCAATTCAGGAGGATGGCTGAGAAGGTTGGCAAGCCGGCCACAGTGAAGCCAGAATTCAATATGCCGGTTGCCGGCTATGTGGTGCCGCAGCTTGGCATCATGATTGAGCATCAACAGCAAGCGAGGATGTTATGAAAAGATTGAATCCATATACAAGATTGCTCTATGCGATAAAGGAGCATCTATCTAAAATCAAGCGTCGCCACACAAAAGTGATGTGGGTATATCCAATCAAGAGCCTTGAAAAGCGCGCATCATGGACGCTTAATGATTTATATGAACGGACAATGGCGGCAGATCAGCTTGGGTATGATGTGAAGCTTATTGCTGATAAGGATGGATTAAAGGTTTTATATGAAAAGAAGATGCCTGAAATCCCTTATAAGTGGAGATATCATTAATGAATCAGACAAAGCTCGGATCACTAATTGAATCATTAATGAATATTCTTATTGGCTATGGCGTCGCCTTGGCATCGCAGATCCTGATATTCCCGATGTTCAATATTCATATATCGCTATCTACTAATCTTTGGATAGGCGCGTGGTTCACGCTGATCAGTCTGGTTCGCAGCTATGTGATCCGGCGCTGGTTTAATGCGAGACTTCATCGCGCGGCAATGGCTCTGGCAAAGTCTGGCGCGCCGACAGGTTCGGGAGGACCATGGCCATGACAGATAATATCCTGCCAAGCAGAACATACAAAGTGAGACCTCCAATTTATGAAGAGGCGTTATATTTCACAATTGTCGGAGAAGATAAGCCAGAAGCATTCTTTTTCAACAGCAAGGAGATGGAGTCGTTTCAGTGGATTATTCAAACCATGTCATCAATGTCCAGGCGCATTGAGCTTGGAGATACCATTGAGGCCGTTATCCATGACATGAAGGAGCAGATAGATCCTAACGGGGGCTATCATACCAAAGGCAGAGAGGTGAAAAGTGTTGTGCACCACCTCGGTCTTATTCTTGAAGCCCACATTGCGTCATTTGCTGAAAGCGCTTAATATTATGGTTCCTGATCTCCATCTGGAATTTCGCCCTCCTTGTGATGGCGCTTTTTATGGCTAATCTAACCCCTAGAGAAATCGAGGTTGCCGAGCGTCTTGCAAGAGGTGAGAGCACAAAGGAGGTGGCGCGTAGCCTGCAATGCACTGCTAGAACGGTCAATGCTCATGTTGAGCACATAAAAGCCAAGCTCGGCGCAAAGAATCGGGCTCACATCATTGTAAAAGCGATTCAAGCAGGTGAAATCACATTAAAGGCGCTGATCTTCGCATTTATCGTGTTCACCAGCGACGATGACATGAGGCGAGGCCAGCGGTCTAGGGTCAGGAATCAATCACAATCTGGCAGAGCCTCAAGTCGTTACGAAATCCACATGTAAGTTTTGACAATAGACAGCATTATTCTTTAACGCATAATTGAACAATGCGCGAAATAGAACAAATAGAAGGATCTTTGCCAGACGCTCACAACGTGGCGATTCGTGAAATTGGAGATCCAATGATCGAATTCCAATTATATGATGGGAAGCTAAGCGATTGGGATCAGGAGATCGTTGATAGACTTGAGAGAGGGGCTCACAAATTCAGGATCGTCACTTATGATGGATGTGATCGTGCGTTTTTAGTTGCCACTGTTTAACTTTTGCAGTATCAAATCCAGCTTATCATCAAGATCTTTCACGCTATCATCAAGGCTCTCAACATCTGATTGAATATGAGTGATGTTGTTCTCGGTCACGGCCTGTTGAACCTGGACCGACTCAAGGGTATCAACCTTGTCATTGAGCTCACTGACCTGATATGCCTGGACCGCATTGGCAGATATCGATGCCACGGCAACCAGAGCCAGAGGGAGCCATTTTAGATAATCACTTACTGCATGGCTTGGCATGACTATCTGTGCTTCATATGTGGAGGAGTTAGAGCTCTGTCACCGAACCACCAGGTAATCGCTGCTGAGGTTGCGAAAACTACTGAATAAATCGCGTATCGCAGAATCTCGGTTGTCTCGCTTGCAGATATAACACCTTTGAGATCACCATTCAGCAACGAATGAATTATATACATTGTGCAGCCGACTAATGCGGTGGTAAGGAATGGGCGGAAGAGGGCTTTAACATCAGAGGCCCATGCGCTACTTGCCTTGGTTGCAGCATCCGCCTGGATGCTTTCACTGAGCCCCATCCACGATCCCTTTGATGAGGTGATAGCGATCTCATTCTCGGTCTCTGCCTGCCCGACCTGCATTTGTTTATCGAGGAGATGAGATTCGTGCGCCCATTCCTTTTCTTTCCATTGGCGATCAGCCTTGGCTTGCTTCATCTTAGCCCACACTCCAATGCCAGAGCCGATAAGCCCGAATATCCCGCCGCTCGCAACGCTCGCGCCAGCGCCAAGTAATTCTAAGAAAGATTCCATAATTGCCTCCCGGCTTTTGATGTCCACCATCTGGGGCGGCCCATGTCTGTGTGTAAAAAAGTAGCGTAATGCCCGAAGCCCGTAAACCCAGCCTCTTTGCATAATTCTTTCAGCTTGAAGCGGTCATGCCCATCAAGGCTGATATCACCGGCGATCTTCTTGTGCTCGCTCATAGGTGCGCCTCCGATATGCTTGCTCGCATTATATAACCAGCAACGGTGCGCACTATTTAGGCGGATTGGCTTTCCAGCCTTGGTTCTCACGTATTGAATCGCATCAAGGAATGCGGTGTTGTGATAATACTCTCCGCAGTGTGGGCAAGCTAACTCCTTTGGCGAGAAGTTAGGCCACCTTTCTTTATCCCAAGGTGCTTCGCTGTAATGCGAATAAATCATTATCTGTTCGCTTTTTCAATAAGTGGAGCAAGCTGTTTAACAACTTCGGCAACCACGCTTGCGGTTGATTCATTAGAACTCCGGGTAGATTGCCACGTAAAGAAAGCAAAAGCTGAAGTTATTGATATAATTATGGCGGCTGCAACAACATATAGATCGCGACGTTTTACAAAGATCTTATGGTATTGTTCGTGTCGTTCATCTGCTGTTTTATTTAATTTTATCTCACAATCTCGACGCTCTTTCCCTACGGCTTCAATTGCTTCCATAATCTGATCCATCTCTCGTTCTTCCGTGGTCATGTGCTCGACCATATTTTTAGTTAGAGTTGATATAGCATTTTCGACGCCTGTAATTCGGAGTTTAATCTCCTGATTGGCAAGCATCTGATTCACCTCTTCTTCTGTGAACGTGCTCATCCGCAATGATTCCCGGTACGATCAAATTTATTCAAAAAAGTATGGCAGAACCAGTTTGCATTGCGGTCGCGCCAATCAAGCCTATGATCTTCAAGATGTCTTTTCAATCTGGCTGTCATCATCCATTCGCCCCACCTTGGAAGCTCCAAGAATAGAATGGTTCCCCATGTCCAGTTGAAAAGCAGATCGGATAAAACGCCAATCACAATGATCGGTGCAGCAAATATCTTTGCTATCAGCGACATATTGCCCCACTCACGCTGCAACCCCATGACGGCTATGTAGAGTGCCCATGTCCAGGGTAATAGTGCGAGAGTGTAGAGAGCGTATTCAAGCATTACAGCGCAGCTCTTAAAGACTTGCGATTTTCTACCTTATCTTTCACAGATTGTGGCATTGCTGCTGCAAATGCTGGATCGCTGGTTTCCAGATAATCGTAAATATCTTCGATGATACGAGCCATATCGGCATCAGTATTACCTAATGCCTTTAGCCTTCCATCTGCTGATTGCTGGTCTAATTCAACCTGTGTGAATTCATCATCTACAGTGCCGCCATCTGCGATGTAGCGTAACACTTCCTGGCAGTCTCTATTGCGCTCATCATTAGGAACAGACAGATTACCGTTCACTAACCAGCCATCACCTTGTTTTTTAATTGATTCAATCATTGTTATAGCTCCGCTGCGAAAGATAGAGCAACACTTGCTGCTGTAGTCTGGTGTCCTGTCCAACCATCAGCATTAATACCAGTGCTCGTAAATCCGGCACCGCCTCCTGATACAGTGGGTGTTGCTCTCATTTCTGTATGAAATATGATTATTGTTCCCTGTTGGGTTGCTGATTCAACTCGTGTAGTCAATGCCTGGAAATATCTTTCACACAATGCAAGCTCGTCGCCTATTAATCTCGGCACAAAGTCAGTTGGAATGACACCTTTTTCAAGCTGTGGTAACGATATAGTTCCAGTTCCCCATTCAATAATGGCGCTTGTGCCACCAACAAGAGTATCCGCAACTAATCCAGAATCACCAAATCCGCCTGAATCAATTTGGGCTTGAGCCGTCCCTTGCCAGCTTAACACGTAATCCGCTGACTCAATGTTAAGGCCCTCGACCTCTTGAATCAATGTGCCGGCAGAGATGGTGATTGTTGTCACATTATTTGAAGTTGCAAAGGTATATGTACACCCGCCAGATCCCGCCTTGAATCTGTCGTGGCCATATACACCAGCACCTAAAATAACAGTCCCGGAAACTCCTCGTTGATTGATACTAAAATTTCCGATTAAAAGATTTTCTCGCGATGCGACAGGAGAATTAAGGATTTCAAAATCATCAGTTCCCAATCTGTAGCGCAGATCAACTCTAATTCCTGACGCTATTTTGCCGCCACCCGATGTGTTGACAATGTTTTTTACTCCAAGAGCGCCGATATTTACAGTTGAAGCTCCAGTGTTTGAGTTATCGGGAAAGAATGAGGCAAGCATTCCATCGGCGTAGGCAGGCGGAAGCTGCTTACCTCCAACCGCTGCCAATACATAAGCATTTGCAGCGCCTCCATCAGTGTAAAACGCGCCGTTTGCGACATACCCAGCAATGCCTTTTCCGAGCTGGTTTAAATCCGCGCCACTAAGGGTTATCCCAAGCGCCTCAATTATATTCTGAATCTCAGAAGGAAGTTGGTTCCATTCATCTGCGGATAACTGTCCGTCAGCAGTTGCACCGCCATTGTTAATTTTGTCATTAAGATCTTGCATATCAGATATTCCTAAAAATTATCTTACAGTTAGCCGGGCGCAATTTGCTGAATAAGCATTTCAGGATAAACTGCGAACTCTCCCCAAACGATATAGGGAAATTGTATATGAAAAAGCCTCCAACGGGTATGGGGAAATCAACAACGATTATATGGCGTGAATCTGCCGGAGAATTGGAAAATATAATAGGGAATGATAACGCGAAGCTGGCAGCCTCAATGCCTGGAGATACATTTACATCAACCCCAAACAATTCTCCAAGATCTTCAAATTCCTGTGCAGTCTGAACTCCAAGCGCAGCAAGCTTCACAAGAATACCCCTCCTGCGATCATCGTTGGATCCAGTTCCAGAAAAGCATTCGTCCGGGATACCTAGCGCCTGCTCCCATTCGTCAAGAAAAAGATTGGTTAGATCTGGTATGTATTCCTCATCCAGAGTTTTCAGATATCCTTGGGCGTTGAACAGCTCGCCAGATAAACCGCGCAGCAATTGCCTAAAGTTTGAGTCGCTTATCCCTTTTGCCTCAAACAACCTGCCATTTGGCAGATAATCTGCCAAGGCGCTTGTGTGATCTTCTAAAGAGAATTTTTTAATCATGGATAGGTCGCAGTGCCAAGAACGGCGATCTGCCCTGAGTCAATTGATATATCGCCAATAGGAGCGGAAATTGCAAAGCTCTCAACTGTCGCACCTGTTTCGGTGTCGACGGTATTGGCGATTGCAGCTCGGTACAAATCCTCATCAACATCAAGCCCAACCGTTGTGCGCTCCTCAAAGAATTGTTCAAGGTTATTGGTTACGGCCGTTTTCATGGTTGATGTGTTCGGGGTAAGCTCAGTGAACGTGAAATCAACGTCAACGCCAATTGGAGCGCTTACAATATTATCATTGGTCGATGTGTTTGCAGGCAGGATCTCATCAATCGCTGCTTTTACATCGGCAACTTCTGATGCAGTAGGGATCGGATTATCATCATTGTCCCTCATGAAGAATGTTCTCACCTGCCCAAGCGATATAGTCGCTGCTGCAGTTATCACTCCAGTTGCGGGAGTTGCGGGAGATCCAAGTACGACGAAATAAAATGTCACAGAATCCTCAACAATGATTCTTGCGTTAGTCACATTATATTCAGACTCGCCGGCACCAGTGATCGATGTAGACTGGCCATCATCAAAGCCGTGATCTGTTGCAGTCACCACTTTTGCCACATTTCCGCTTCTTGTGATTGCAGAAACTGAAATGGATCCAACTTCAGTGCCGGCGCCTTCTACAAATACCCGCGTAACGCCAGGAACCTCCTTGGCCTTGTCGATGATGTCAGATTCATTGAAATGCGCAACAGGGTTTTGGATGCGGTCAAGATAGCGCGCTTTGAATGCTACGGTCGTCTCCTCGTCTGTGCCGCCACCTATCGCACCAAAATCAGCGTTCAGAGTATCGTTCACCCCGACAATTGGGCTTTGTAGCTTCATCGGTGAATCGGCATCAAGATTTGTGTCAGCGCCAAATTCAGCGCTCACAACGGGGACTGATGCGGTTGTGAAATCTGCGAGAATTGTCCCGGTTGCCGGAGTTGTCGGCGATCCAGCGATCTGATATGTGAACGTATCAAGCCCGGTCACCGTGATTTCAGCATCCGTCAGATTGTATTCAGCCTGATCTGCTCCTGAGATTGTTATTGGAACAGCTGAAGCGAGACCGTGATCACTCACCGTTGTCACGGTTGCGGTCGTTCCGCTTCTGGTGATGCTTAAAATTTGAATGGAGTTGTCGGCTATGGTCGCGCTTGACGATGAAGTGAATTCGGTTCCATCAGATGTCAATGAGGTTCCGGCAGGGATTATTGATCCAGCAATTCCAGTTGCAACGGCATTTCCGTTTGATTGGCTGGCTGGAAGCTTTGACTTGCCGTAGATTGCGCCCCATCTCGGCGCTGTATCTTCATCTGCGGTATCCGGCATCAGGCGCAATTCAGCCGCATTCAGATCGCCATAGAAATCAAAGATCCTTCTGGCAATGCCATTGATCAGGGAATTGAGCCAATGAACAAGGAGATATGGATTTGAATCAGGAGCGGCTCTTGCAACATCAACGCTGATATTGCTTACAACCGTCTCTTCACTATCTGGAGTGCCTACGCTCATTTAAAAGTATTCTCCCAAAGCTCATATACCTTCTTTTCAACAACCGATCCGGATCTTCCGAGAAGAACCTCAATTGTTACTGCGCCATTGATGATTCTGGCATTGCCGACTTCAACGCTCACGGCTATTCCGTCATCGATGAGCCATTGTAACCCATTACGCACAACCGGCCCAAGTTCAGCGAGTACAGAGCCGGTCAACCGCTCTTGGCCGAACAGCCATTGCTTTGAACCTTGCTCAAATCCAGGAGTTGATTGATTTCCGAGCCACCCCCTGCGCGCATTTGATTCAGGAACTTCAGCGGAGCTCGCCCGGACCTCATTAAAAATTGACATAAGGATTGCGGTATCAAGTGATTGCTCAGTCGATATGTCGCCTGATTCCGTCCAGGAAAAATCGTAATATCCTTTTTCATCTGTAAGTGAAACGTCAGTCGCCATGCTAAATACTCTTATTTGTTCCGCTTGCAACAATCAGTCCAGCAACAATCGGATCACCATCAAGTGCAATCTTCTTTCCGCCGACGCCAATATTGGTGACCGGCGCATCAATATTAACACTATCAGAGGCGATTATGTTTACCTTTGATGTTTCGATATTTAGCTCATTGCTATTTGTTAAATGAATTTTTGTGTCGGTTCCTGGGTGAAAGACAACAACCTCTCCCTGAGCAACGCCATCAGGCCGCTCAACTGTCAAGCCCAATATAACCCGGCCATCCTCATCAATGACCTTGAACATCTGCCCATTAGGTAGGTTTGAATACAGTCCATAAGGGAATGCAACAAACATATCGCCAACGCGGTCAAGCGCCTTACCCTGCTGCTGAGGGAATGTCTTTCCGGCGTCACCTCCTGTTATAACGCCCCATAGCCGACTAATTAGTGAAGGCATCGTTCTGCTCTCCTGTTGGCTTCTGGCTCAATATCTTCTCATTGATGGTATAGACATCCCTCTCTACAAGATTCAGCGCCGTGGCGGTTCGCTGCCCCTCTGATTCGGTGAATGTCAGAGAGTTGATCAGCATGGCTCTCTGGATATCGGCCGCCTGAGAAATCACATAGGCGAGCTCATTGGGGATCCAGATTCCGCCATCACCTTTTGAGTGACCCTTAACAACGCAGCTGAAGCGGGTTGCCTTGGCCTTCGCCAATTGCTTTGACCACTTTGCGCGATTGGCGAGCTGCTCAGAGCTGTACCCCTTCTTCTCTGTGATGACCCGCTGTCGACCGGCCCTCACATCTTCATCGGTGACCTCGTTGCCCTGCGACTGAACCTCGGCAATGTCAGGCGAAGGAGTCAGGTTTAAGGCAACGGGGTCTAACTGGCCCTTTGCAATATATCGATTGAATTTATTGCGGGATGCAACCACCCAGGATTGCGTAATAATATTGTTATCCCATCCATCGACACTCTGCAGGATCTGCTCTGAGTTTATCGGTGATGATTGGGTGATTACTATATTTCCATCTCCATCAGAGGTCAGGATCGCCTGGCGCTTTGTGGCATAGAACATAATGAATTCGAGCGCATTCTCTCCAACTTTCGGTGCCGCTATGTCCTCGGCTGCATTGAATGGATCTGGCTCAAGCGTATCGACAACCTGGATGTCTGCGCCAATATGCTCAATCACTATTTCGATGAGGCGCTTTAGCGTCAGATCGCCATCTGCTCGAATATCTGGGATCACATCGATATCAGAGTCGATCAGGTCCTGGGTTTTATCTCGGCCTGAATAGCTGATCAGATGTGAGCCATCAGACTCCTCGCCCTCTACTCCGTCAATGAATCCCTCAAGGACTTGTTCTTCATCAACTGTGACAGTAACCCGATCGCCGTCCTTGAAAGGCGGAAAACCTTTGACTGCCGTGGCCACAAACGTGAAATCATTAGCAAGCGTATCGAGCGCAAGCGTTACCGATGCGCTGATAAAATCTGCATATGGAGCCCCATTGACCTCGAGCTCAATCATTCTGTAAGGATCTGCACTTGGCCGGAAACAAAGGCATTCTGTTGAATGTTATTCAATACGGCGATCGTCGGCACCAGATCAGTTGATCCATAATATTGATAGACCAACACGCTCAATGGGATCTGCCTGGTCTCAATGGTGATCACCTTTCTGGTGTTAAGAAGGATTTCAGATAAGGCCGCATTTGCCTCAACCCTCAAAGCATCAAGATTCAGTAGCGTTTCGTTGGATAGAAGTTCATTTTGTCGAGCATCGAGATATTGCGCCTCGAGGTCATCATTGACTGCGTTGAGCGCTGTTTCACTATCGTACTCAACCTGAACCGCATTTAGATAAGCATAGCTCAAAGATTGCGCCTTGATGTTTGCTCTCAACAAGTCCTGGTTGCGCTTCCTCTCGATTCTTCCTGCTGTGTTCTGTGCAAATACCGGATCATCGGCGCCGAACCCGAACAGGCCGGCGATCACATCTAGCGTCTGCCCAGGTGCTGCATATAAGTCATTCATTGAGCTAAACAATAGTCCGACGCTATCTGCAAGATTCGATGGCTCTTGAATCAAAGCTGTGATGTTGTTGGTGTATGCCGTTACCTGACCTCTAAATGTGTTTAACTTGTCGGTAAGTGGCTCTATCTTCTTTATCGCATCTGTCATTGATGCCGCGACATCGACCGCGCCTTCCTCGGCGGATGCAAAGTTACCGGTGAAGCTGCTTGTCACGGTGTAGCCTTCAGACAGGTCGGCTGACAGGGAGCCATTCAGCGCATCACTTGCCGCCCGAACCTGGCTGGTCCTGTTGGCGGCAACCCTGGGGATCCCACTGCTATCCTCAATGAAGAATTCCATTGTGATCTCAGCCCGGCCAAGCTCTGAGATCTTTTCAGTGATAGTGTATCGACCAGCTTTTACGCCATTGATCTCACCATAGGTCGGATGGACCAACACGCCGGCATCCTTATTCTCAAGAGCTCTAAGCAAGTTATCCCGGACAACAAAATAGTTATCATGCGAGATGATGCCAGTGATCGAGAACTTTCGGGGGGCCAACCCCTGATCTTCAATAGCCTGCTTATCAGAGCGAGGATATAGGAAAGGGATTACACGCCGGCCACCAGAAGTCGGGGCCGATCTCCAGAGGAATGCTACGCCTTTGTAACTGGCTTCCTTTGTTGCGATTATTTCACTCATTATCCACCCGCCAAGGCCATGCCTACATCGGAGCGCCTTGCGCCACTCTGCGTGACTGCCGGCGCAGTTGTTTGCTCAAGTCCTGGAGCCAGGCCAACATTAACTCCGACGTCAACGCCAACGCTTTGTTGCGCAAGTGCCGCAGCGCCTCCAGTTTCACCGCCTCCTATTCTGAATACATTCTCCAAATCAAACCGGGAGAAATCAAGACTCACAATAGCAGCTGTCACCTGCCCTATGATTTCACCGATACCCTTGAGGATTCCGAGCGCCTCACCGGCAAAAAATGCAACATGCTTGAGCGCGCCAACAAGAATCTCAGCGGTATCTGCAAAGGCTCTTATGCTTGAATCATCAATTCCCCCTACGAATGCGGTAAAGTCATCGGCTGCTTTTGAAAGTGTAGGCTCAAGACGTATAAACGCCTTTATCAGCGATTCATTGATTGTGATACCTATCCCGCGCAGCTTTGCGTTAAACGTGGCCAACCTCTTGTCAGCCTGCTTCTGCGCCTCATTTGAGCCGGTTATCTCTCTAGTCCATTGCTTTATCAGCGGCGCATTTGATGCAAGGATGTTTCCGACCTTGATTCCCTCCAACCCGAACAGCTTTGACTGCTCTTTGGCTGACAGATTGGCGTCATTTAGGTTCTTGAAGGCATTAACCAGACCGACAATCGACGGCTTAATCTTGCGGTTGTTTTGAGATTCAAGTTTGAGCAGAACAGTTTGTAACCCGGTGCCGGCAATATCTGCCTTCAATCCATTTTTTGCAAGCACCTGGAGGGCCGCGTTTGTTTCTTCAAAACTCAATCCAGCAAGTTTCGCGGCAACGCCTGCCTTTACAATGGCGGCTCCAGTTTGCGCAACTTCCGACGCACCAACCTTCGAACCTGCTGCGAGAACATTCACAAACCTCGCAGCCTGATCTGCGCTTGCGCCAAATTGGTTCATGGCCTCGGTGACTACTGTTGCCGCTTCCGCAAGCTCAAGCCCGGTTGCATTTTTCAACAACAGAACTTGCTCGGTTACTCGACTCAAGCCTCGCGGGTCTTTCAAGAGCTCTGACTTTGCTGACGCGACAATCTTAAATGCTGCGGCCACCTCACTCTGTGCGATCTTGCTGTTTTTCGCTAATCGCAAAGTCTCATTTGAGAGCGTTTTTAGAGCCTCACCTTCAGACCCGGTTATTGCGGCAAGGTCTGCAATGGCATCTTGGAACTTTGCCCCCTCGGTGATGAACTTTCTTATGCCGAGCACCACTGAAACGCCACCAGCAAAGCCAAGCATGCTAGATTTCATGTTTGCAAATGCGGCTGTAGTTTTTCTAGACGTTTTTTTAGATTCGTCGCCGAACCGCCTCATCTTCCTTGTGGCTCCGGTCAGTTTTGACGAAAGCCCCGCGGTCGCTTTGGCAGCCTTGTTCGCAGATGAGGAATACTTATCCCTCATCTTGATAAGGTACTGAACAACGAATGATTTGTTAGCCACTACTCAGCTCCTTAGCCATTTTATCTGCATGCTTCTCTAATTCTTGTATCCTGGACACAGTTTGCGCCTCAAGATATTCAATACTTATTCCGCCCCTGTAGCAATAAGCGAGAAATGATAGCCTGAACTGAAAATCAGGATTTCCAATTATCTCTACAGGTAAACGAAATTTACTGCATATTCCCCCATCATCTTCCTGAGATCTCGATGGTCAAGGCGCTCAATGATCGGTGCAGTCAGCGTCTTTTCACCACCAATCTCTCCAACCTGTTTGAATAAATCGATGAATAGTAGAGTAAACTTTTTCATGTCAGCGCCACCACCGTTGATGATTGTCATCATGGTTGGGCCGTCGATCTTCTCGTCGTCATCCTGTTTGCTATCTTTCGCCTGCTCAATCAGCTCTTTCGGAAGATTGGCGGCGCTTTGCGTGATAGACGACTGAATCAGTGCCTCGAGCTCACAGCAGATATGCGACTGCTTTCCTGTTGGCGGCTTCAAGGTCACAAACGATCCCTCAACTTCACCATCTTTTGCAGAGTACATAATCGGCTCATCAAGCTCGACTTGAATTGAATCTTTCATATTTTCACCTTTGACATTGCTGAAATTATCCCGGCTTTACTGGCCGGGGCAGTTTAACTAGGTACTGCAGGAGATGCTTTGAACTCCATTGGGATAGTACCTTCATTCTGAATCGACTTCTCTGGATCGGTTACCAGCGCAGCGCTTCGGAAAGTGCGGCCGAGGCGGTTGCCGCCGGCATCGGTGCCGGAAATACGGATTACACGCCCGATCCCTTTGGCTCCGATCTCCCGGCTCTTATTCATCATCTCAACAGATGATGGAACCTCGAACTTCACCGTAGAGACTTTGGTAGTTATATCCTGAGAGGCGACCAGAATAGGCCGGCCCCCTTGGGATGCAGCGGTTACCGATGTTTCACCATTGCCTTCAGTGAAGACAATAGTGTTTCCGATAACTGGATATGCTTCGTCGTCAACCTCAACTGAGGCATCAACAAGAACGATCTGGTCGGCCATTAGCGTATGCTCCTATTCAATTTTAATGCTCTATTAAGGACGCCATCGCGAATCCTTAAATCTGTTTGCTCGTTTGATGTCTGATATAGATCTATTACTCTAGCTTTTAAATATGCTTGATGAGCGCCTTCTGGCGTATTGAATACACCAAGATGCGTTATCTTGCCATTAAAAACATTTTTAGCGCTATACTTGCTGTTGCGCGTAACAGGCCTCACCCCTACCGGAAGGCCTGTCTTGTTCGCCATTCTTCCCTGCACCAAATTATTCAATTTTCTTGTGACGAAAACGCACTTGTCTGGGGAATAAACCCTATTCCCAATCTCCATAATATCCTTATCAAGATGTTTTCCATGCCAGTCCTGATCTTCCATCCATTTGCGGAAATTTGAGAATATGTGCCATTCTGTTACTACTGAGCATCCTTTGTACGCAGGATGCTTCCCCTGATACTTTTCGTAGTAACATCTTTCCATCATTGCCTTCCAATGTGAATAATACGGGCAATGAATGGTTTTTCCATCCACCTTGTTCTTAACCCTATAAGTTGAATCATTCACGCCAACCCCGAAGAGCTTTCTATGAAGCAGCCCTTTCGTGTTAGTTAATGGAATCTCAATGAAGCTCATCACGATCAAACCTCGAAGGCCACCTTCATTCCGTAGGTTATGCCGCGCAACTGGACTACGATAAATAAAGTCATGGAGACAAAGAATTTACCTGTCACCGGATTAAGTGTGACCGTCAGAGCCTCCTGGAAGGCCTTATCAAAATCGACCTCCTCACCACCAACAGTCCCGACTCCTGATTGAACAACCGCCAAGCTTGCGAGGTCGGCATTCATCTCGGCAATAAATGCCGCGATACTTGCCTCGTTTGCGCTGTCGACATCTTCAATCAGCGCCCCGCCTGTTGCCCGGTATTGTGGGTAACGTGCGCGGGTGTTGTTGACAATGTACTCTCGGCCAACGCTGGAAGTATCAACATAGTTGAGGAATCCAAACGTCGGATCAGGGTTGCCTGCTGAATCGGTCTTGTAGGTGGTTACCACCTCACCTGCAATTACAGCAGTCCCGGGTCGATTCTGATCGATAACCCAACCGCCAGCATCCTTCAGCTGATCGATTTCAACATCAGTCCATGAGTTACCGGTATCTGGATTCTCCAGGTCTGGGAATGGCGTGTTGAAATAAGGCTTGGAGTTGAGACGGATACCACCAAAGGCGTCGCGCGCGCTGCGAGCAATTACGAATCGACCAAGGCTGGTGCCTTCGGTGCGACGTAGAGCGCGAATCGCTGCGAACCCAGCCGCCTTGATAAACGGAACCTCAAGGATGTTGGGCCCACGGTAAGTGGTCGTATCAATTAGCTTGTCTGCATTGTATGACAAAGACTGGCTGTTCTCTGAAGCAAGATCGGTCAGATGATTTGCCAGGGTATCGGTAATCGACACGAAGCCAACGCCATCAAGGATGTTGTTGTCGACATTGAATCGAGGATCGAGGAAGTCGGTAAGCTCATCCAGATCAGTCTGGAACTGCCACGCGATACCCTGATAGCGCTTATTGCCAACAACATCGAACACTCCAGTCAGTACAGGATCTGTTGCTCCGGCACTCATTGCGGTGACAGCGGTTGTCACAGTGGCCACTGCACCGGTTGTTTTAAGCCCGATAGTATTTCCGAATGTTCCCTTGTTGATCGCCGTGACAGTTACGACACCGGCAACATTGGCTGCGGTCACCATTGATTCGTCATCGGCCGTGATTGCAGCAACAAGCGCGTCACCGATAGCTGTTACATTGTCGAGATCGGCAACTGGAATCTTGTATTCACGGAATTTTTCAGATCCCACATAAAACACAAGCTCACCAGCCTCACTAGCTGGGCCGCCGCCAATAGTGAATACACCGGTTGCTGCAACACCCGCACCATTGTCATCAAGACCAATTGCATCAATCTGGGTAACGCCATTGTAGCGTCGCGCCTGTCGGATGGCTGCGGCAATAGCAGAGTCATCGCCGAAAAGCGTGTCCCAACTTTTATCGTCGAGAATATTCTCCTGTAGATCACCGCTGGTTGCTGTGCCGGCTGTCATCTGCCCCACGATTAATAGACGCTCCTCAGTCAGACCGGCAGTAACTCCTGCCGGAAGAAGTGAGGCCGTTACATCTGGCTTGGCTAATGGCATTACTTAGACTCCTTTGTTGACTTCTTCTGATTATCAACTATTTCAACACATCCATCAATAGCCGAATCAGCCAGGCGGTTGCGCCAATACTTATCTTTTGGGATACCATTGTTGTCTTCAACAACAATGGTATCACCGGCCTTGTGCCCCATTAGCGGGACTTTTAGTTTCAGCTTCATGGTAGAGGCTCCTCATCTAGATCAACGGTCGCCAACATTATGCCAGTTCCCAGGTTAGAATTCATTGTAAAATCAATATCTCGCATGGCCACTGTATTTTCTGTTCCAACGGTATCGCTCTCATAAAGTTTGGCGAGCTGCTCAAATGCGACCTCATGAGCATAGACAGCTTTGTTCTTTCCGTTTACATCACTATAGGCAAACACACCATGGCCGGTGAATGTCGCCTTATATTGACTATAGGTGAAGCCGGTATCGAATGGGGCCCGAAGGATCGACCTGAAGATCGCGGGGATATATTCAAACTCAACTTTGTCCCGAGCTACAGCAGCGGACAGCTCTTGAGTGACGTTCATCACAATGTAAACAGCAAAAGGCTGAATGAGTGATGGCGTAAATGCCACATTCCCGCTGGATGAGCTGGTCGCGTCACTTGGCTCATTCCGATTCTTGCTCTCTGATACATCGCCCAATTGAACCACCAACTGATCGGCATCAATGGTCTGCTTGGTGTAAACGTCCCTCAGATATTGCTCGATATCCAGAACAGAAAGGATTCTGATCTTTATCTGGACCACCGGTGTTCCGGCAGCGTTGAGCGTGTATGCAATAGGAAGGGTGTACTCAAACGTGGTGGTCGTGATATTCACCGCCTGATGGAACCCATTGAAGATCCCGCCATTGGCATCCTCAACAATCGGGGATCCTGAAATAGTGGTCGACCCTGAATCATCAACAGCGATCGTCAGCTTGCGCCTATTGGCAACATTGATCAGCTTGAATGTGCCATTGAATTCCGCCTCTGTGGCGCCGGAGATCGTGATGGTCTTGCCGCCTTTGGCAATATCGCGCTCGGATAGAGTCAGGTCGTGATCCTGGAGCGTCTCGAATACTGCTTGGGCCGCTGTGCGCAGGAAAGTTCCTGTATCGATATCTACCGGGGCATCGGCGCCGGTGATGGCGATGTCCTGCCCCTCAACCAATCCGTGAGGCGCTGAGGTAGTTGCAAGCGCCGTGGTGCCGGTCGGCAAGATAGAGGTGATCGATAGCGACTCACTGAATCCATCGGTGTGCAGAGGGATGTTCTGAGCCAACCTGTCGACCACATCTGCCGCCTTCATAATGCCCCCGGAATTTCAGTTGTGAGATTGCGAAGGATATCACGCTGGCTCGCATCGATAGAATTCCCGAGGCCTGGGCGCGCCTTCATGCGGCTGGTGCCGAGCTCAAGGAATCCCGCATAGTCTGCGCTGTTACCAAACACCAGCTCTTTAGAGCCGCGCACAATGAATCCAGAGCTCTTTCTGTATAGTCCTGTCCGGTTGGCTGCAGTCTCGCCGGCAGAAGATGCCACATGCCGGCGACGGCGCCCAAGGCGATCGCGGCGAATGTAGATTGTGCCGGTCTTGGTCTTTGCCAACACTTGGCGCCTGAACTCGGCTTCGATATCCTTTCCAGACTGCCATAGAGCTTTCTCAACACCAAAGCGAGTGCGCGCAGCGATATTTCCGGCAGACTCAAAGAATGTCCGGCCGCCTGATGGATTAATAAGCTCAATTGATGCCATGGTTACGCCTCATTAACAACCTTTGAATCTAAGCCGCGCTCTGTGCACAATAATACCATTTGCTCATCCAGTTCACACACATTCTCAACTGAGACAATGCGGATCCTCTTTGTCCCGAGCTTGATCCACTTCTCAGCGGTAACCGAGGCATCGTGAGCGATACAGATTCGATGGGTGATAACTGTCTCGGTGTTGGTGTTGTCAAATGCCGTGACTCCGGAAACCGTCTTGATGATCCCCTTTGTGACAACAGGATTGGTGAATACCTCGGAAGGAAGCCCATTGAGCACATCCATATCCCGATCCTCGATCGTGATATCTTGGCCATACTTCAGCAGATTTCGCTCAAACAAGTTCATTTCATCACACTCTTCTCAATGATAGCTGCATGCCTTAAAAGACCATTTTTTATGTGCTTTTCCTGCGATTTTGCAACCCTGCGAACTTCTTTTGCTTTGAATTTGCTGTATGCGCCTGACGCGATTTTAGGTGAGTCAAAATAGCCTATATGCACCTGCCTTCCTTCAACGCTACATTTTGCCCTGAATTTCCCTCTTGCTTTTTCAAGATGCACGCCTGTCGGATATTTGCCTCTGGCAGAACTGTGATCGTTTAGCAGGGCATTCACGTGCCTATTAACGAAAGCACATGCATCTGGTGAATATATTTTATTTCCTGGTATCAGTATATCTTTATCTAACTCTTTTCCTAAAAAATCCTGTTTTTCCATCCATAGCTTAAAATTGCTAAATATTAGCCACTCATCACATACGGAGCATCCTCTGTATGTTGGCCGACTATCCAGATACTTTTCCTGATAGCACCTCTGGAGCATATATCTCCATGCGGCATAATATGGACATTTTATCTTCACCCCGTTCTGCTCATAAACAACCATATACCATGCATCGTTGATTCCTACGCCATATACAGGCCTTCTAAGGCTGATCGCTCTTTTTGTAGCCTTCATTCTAAGAGTTGTATTTTGTGTTACCATATTTCCGTTCATTGTAATTACCTTATTAGTTACGTTGACGGCACTGGGCGATTAGAGTCGCCCAATGCCACATTTATTCATTATATCACTCAATTGACCCAATACTAAAAAGGTTTACCGGGGTTTTATCAAATTCCGCAAGACACCCTCCAGATAAAGTGTTGGCCATCTGCCCATAAGGGCTTCCGAGCACTCCAGTTGAAAACTCAAAACCATACGTTGCAGAGCTCCCACATGCTGGATTCTTCTCTGATGAGAGAGACAGAGTATTCTCAGTAGCTGCTGCGAAGTGAGCCGACAGATATGTCTCTACCTGTAGTAGGCATGCGCCAGATAAATCTGACCCACATCCAGCAGCAACCTGATCAACTAGGCATGTTGCCGCATCGATAGCCGCCTGGATCTGAGGATCAGATAGTGTTGTGCTCGATGGAAGAACTGCTCTTACTTCTGCGATTGATGTTCTTTGCGCCATTTATATGCTCCCTAATTATGGTCAGTATAGCTCATCAATTGCCGCTAATGCCGCAGCAAGTTTATCAGCATCAGAAAATATCAAGGTTATTTCGCCATTCGCGTGATTTATATCAAGCCTATGGGAGTGAGCATTGCTGGAATCGGCTATATTGCAAACGCTATTTTTCGGCACTCGGTAAACATTTGCCGGATCTTTGTGATCTGTTATTAGCAGCAAATTACCCGCCGCTCCAGCCGCAACTATTGTTGGTAGTGACATCCTATATTCCCTCGATATGTCCTTGCACTTTGATGTTGACAGTGATCAGCGCCGCCAGCGGGTCTTGGACAAGCCCCTCTATATAATCGCCATTCTTTCCGCTGAGCTTTGGGACCGCTCCAGATCTTAACTTAATACTTGCTGTGGCAAAAGTGCCGAAATCACCGCCGCCTACTTTTGGCTCGTATTCGACTTTTCCAAAAGTCAGGCCGATTTGAGCGTTATTTTTCCACACGTCAAAAGTGCGGTGCTGCCCTGTCGCCCCGTTGAACGCCCTAAATACCAGCCCATTAAGGAGCTCCGTTAAATCTCCGAACAGAGATGGATCGCTTCCGCCGCTATGCGTCATACTAAGAGTAACTGTTATGGCATGCCATTCCTGCTCTGCGTCAGGGATAAGACGAAAAGAAACGGGAGCCAGCAAAGTACCGTCCACGGCCATATTCGTATCTACAGCTTCGACTATTGCGCCAATATCGAAATCATTGTCTAACGGTCTATCGAGAACAAAAGTGTTCGTTCCGCCGCCAGAATTTATGACAGGGAAAGTAGCCTCTATTACCGCCCCCTCCTCAATCTGAAAAGAGCTGCCATCCGCGAATAAAGATCCGTCAACAACTGTAATACTGGTGTCCCCAGCACTCGCCGCCACGGCTATTGTGGTGTCTATTCCAGTATGCCGATGGAGTAACTCATTGATAGGAACATCGTGAACGTCCGCATCGTGGACATTTATCGCCCCCTTGAGAGAGCCTATTGGATTCCCAAGCCCATCATGCGCGGTGGTCGCCAGCAACGGCTGGAAGCCATCACGGATTGATACCTCTATGAGCCCGGCCGATGTGTTGCAAAATGCCCATGCGCCTAAGTCTCCGGCTTGGTTCGTCAGCCTGATATCATCATCCCTCTTCAGGATGTTATAGGCATCGTGGTCTTTGTCTGGCTGTGCTGCTTGCACAGCCAAATAGATATCGCATACGCCTACATTCTCAACAATGAGTTGTTCGCCTACTGCAATACCTGATAAATCGTACAGATCAACCCATGTGTTCCTGGGGATCGGTATATGTTGGATATTATTTGGCATAATAAAAAAGGGGCTGATCAACAGTAGTCAATCAGCCCCTTTTGCACTTCTTTACTTACCGGGTTCTTCTGACTTAGGTTCGCCCTTAGTCAAATCAACCGCTTTCTGCTCACCAAGCTTCATGACTTTTTTGCCCATCTGCTCAGCCGCTTTTGCATCAAGCACCATCTCTGTGCCTGCTGGAACGTGCTGCAGCTTACCGTCAACAGCAAGATACAGCTTTTTATGTGCCACAACATGTGTGGCTTTTTTTGACGCTGCCATAATCTACTCCTTAAAAGACAGAGGCGTAAGACGCGCAGGTATTACCCGCAAAGTCTGTCCGCACTTCAAAGCCAGCTGCACCCCAAACCACAAACTCATAGTTTGAATTGTAAACTGGACGAGGCATTGCAACAGTGTTGATACCCATGCCAACAACAGGACGAATCTTGTTGGCGTCAAGTGGGAACGCCATCAACTGATTGCCTGAGAGCTTAGAGGTTGACTTAATAGCCGCCACGCCCTGCATGCTTTCCAGCTCCTCTTGAATAGTTTTTGAATCAAAACTAGTAGAGAAACGGCGCTCAAAGTTGGACATCACTTCACGGCTCACATAGTAAGTCGCATCCTGACCACAGTTGTTGTCAATCCAAAGCACATCACGCACCTGAATGAATGCCGCACGAACCTCAGCACCTGTCTTTGTGGTGTCTGTGAAATCGAAATTCACACCGGCTGCGCCAAGCTGGATTTGAGCAACACGCGAATCATTGCGCATTCCAGTCCATGAGATACCGTCAACTACAATGGCATTGCCATCGGAGTCAAGGTGACCATCAAGGAAGTTGTCAGCCAGATGGGCACGGATGCTTGCAACTGACTCACGCTGATCATCAATCAGAGCGTCAAAGCCTTCTGAAGATTGCGCATTCCACTCACGCCAATTGCGAGAAAAACCAGTATCGTGAACAGGGATGATTGAGCCATCATAGGTATACTCAACCTGATCCATCTTCACGCCGATTTGCCCGGTCATTGAAGTTTGAACAACTCCAGAATCTGAAGCTTGACGGAACTTGTGAACAAGCTTGCCAATATTTACAGAGCGTGACAGTGGCAGAAGGTCGTTTAGGAATGTATCGCCATCGTCAGAACGCATGCGCTCAACGGTTACGCGGTCAAATTCCTGATAAACGTCTTGAGGAATAAGCCCCTCGTTGACGCTCAGGCCTGCTGCACGATTCTGTGCGGCGAATTGCGCCTCATGCATGTTTGCAGCGTTACGCGCGCGCAACACCTCATTCCATTGAGCAATCGCAGAACGGCTATTGCCGATAATTTTCTTTTGAAAGATCATTTCTTAATCCCCCCCTTATGCTACGCGAACACGCACAAGCGTGGTTGCAGTGG
>JAGLON010000005.1 GCA_023138975.1 Candidatus Zixiibacteriota bacterium | reverse complement strand
GTAAAGTATCTTATGATACTATACAAGGGCGTCTGCCGCCCACAGAAATTGGCACGAGCGCTGGGCTCGTGCCCTACTTGTCGAAGCTTTCCAAAACATACACATAGAAAAAAAAAGCTCCGAGAGTTTGATCTCGAAGCCTTTCTGAAGTAAAGCTAGTTACATGTAAATTTACAATCTATTCCCCGCATCCGGGTGCCGGACCGCCTCTGAAAATATAACTTATCAGATTTACCGCGTCGCCAATATTGGCGAACCCATCACAATTAGCATCAGCTGAGCGTAATGGAATCGGAGCCACTCCGCCCCGGAAAATGAAATTGACGATATATACGACATCGCCAACATTGACTTCTCCTGATTGATCAACATCTCCATAAACTGTGCTGGCTACATCAACTGAAAAGATAGAAATGTAGTTCCTACCGGCAAGGTAGAAATAATCTCCAACTTTTATCGCATCCATTGCTGCACTGGCAGGTTCATTACTTAGATATAAAGGTGTTGCCGGAGAAAAAACATCATAGGTAAATAGTCCGCTACTGTTGGCAGTAATAATATGATCATTGACTTCAAAGAGAGTGCTGTTGTCAGCGTAGTTCCCCGATTGTCCCAAGAAAGTCGGATTGGTCGAATCGCTGACATCCAATACCATAAGTTCCGCGGTCTGACTGACAAGGTAGAGAAGGTCACCGTTTATGTGCATGCCTCTAACGTGGAGGTTATCATATTCGTAATACCCGACTTCAACAGGATTATAGGGATCAGATATATTAAACGCGTTGACACCATGGGATTGTGATAAATAGGCGTAATCTCCGTTTACTTCAACATCCCACATCGTATTGTCTAATGGCGCGAATCCAATGACTTGAGGCAGGGTAGGGTCAGATATGTCCAGAATATTTAACCCCGAACCCGGGTTGGCGCAATACATGAGGTTCCCAACAATATCAAACTCAATTATGGCAGCTCCTGGATCGTCATCATACAAAACAGTTATTGCGGTGGGATCTGATGCGTCGATTATTTGAAGTCTACTCCACCATGAAATATAAACTGTTGTTCCGATAGCATCAATATCTGCGGCATTATGAGAATGAAAATCGAGATATTCTGCCAGTACGGTTGGGTTTAAAGGATCGCTGACATCAAGGATATAAAAATCGGCCTTGCGAGTACCCTGGCTCTGTTCGGTAACAACATAAGCTCGATTATTTTCAACGGCAATTGCTTGAAACTCGTAAGGCGTTTTTACTTCTCCGATCTGTGTCTGGGCGTAAATATCTGAAATATCAATAATTTTCAGCCCTCTCTCGACAGTGATTGCATAGATCGAATTGTTCTTGAAGTAGATGTTTCTTGTAGATTCGTTTACGAGCCCTGTAACTAAAGATACGGGGTTTGCCTGATCTGTTATATCAACAATACGATATCCTCTATTGGTGCTATAATCTCCGCACTCAAGGTAGGCATAGTTTCCGTTTATCTCGCACCCTCGATATATTCTTCATCATCAACCGGATCGTATTGGCCAATTTGGGTGGGATAAGATGGATTCGAGATATCAACAATTGATAATCCATAACCTCTACCTGTCACATATGCGATATTTCCAACGATTTTTAAATCGCTTTCATTACCATAAGGGTCATAAACACTAAGATATTCAGGGTTGGTTGGATCCGATATATCATAAAATCTGATTCCGTAGTAGTAATGGACCAATCCCAGGATATCTCCAGCGATATCTAATCCTATAGTTGTGCGTGATCCTGTTGAGAGAGAGGAAATCTCCACCGGATTGACTGGATCGACCAAATCAAAAACCACAGCATCATTTAATCTCTTAGCCAGATAGAGATATCCATTGTGCTGCTTAACTTCCATTAAAAAATCGGCAATTGGATAAAAACCGGCTTCGGTGAGATTATACGGGTCGGAATTATCAATAATCAGAATCCCGACATTGGATATAGGCAAGTAAAGATAATTTCCATAAAAATCAAATTCCATAGCCATACCCTTGTATTGGCCATGATCAAATTCGGAAATCAAAACCGGATTGGTTGGATCGGAAAAATCATAAACTTTTAATCCGTTTGAGTAGGAGCAATAACCAATATCACCATCAAAGCGGATGTCGCGCATATAGTTTTGTAAGATTGTGCTTTGGTATTCAAAGGTGACGGCTTGTTCGGCCGCAAGTGAGGGTACTTGTAAAACGATTAGGGCGAGAAAACAAATAGTGAGGATCTTGGCTCTCATGGCGGTTCCCCCGTACGTGAATAATGATTAAGTTATTTAAAACAAGTAATGATGCGAATATCCCTGACTCTATAAAGATAAAACATATTTAGTTTTGTGCAATATGTTTTTGAAGTTTTCTTGATCATGCGACAGGTAGATCACTTTATGATGTATATAAACTCTTTCTATCAAGAGGATACATATGCTCTGATTCTTTTGAGTGGATACTTATTTGTATTCATCTCAGATATAGACCTCATCAGAGTATAAATTCATGTTTGCTTTGTTGTGACTTTTGGCGGTGACTTGGACACAAAACTGCTCTCAAGTCAGGCCTGAAACCTGCTCCAAAACACCTGTTTTTCTACATTATAGTAAGTAAAATATAAGGGGAAACTGTGGGGCGGGAAGAAACCTTGTAAGTTGTTGCCCTGTATAGTGAAAAACTTTGTTGTTTTTGCCCAAATAAATTGACTTTGGATTTTAAACGAATATATTGTCAGCTTGGTTGAACTTATAGTTGAGTTCGTGAATTATTTCACCTACTTGGCCGGTATTAACTGAAAATAAAGTAGCGTTATTTATAAATTTAGGAGGATGGGATGGCACGACCGAAAGTATATAACAATTTTATTAACGGTAAATGGGTAAAATCACACACCGGTGAGACTTTCGAGAATATCAACCCCGCCGATAAAACGGATGTAATCGGCAAGTTTCAAAAATCAGACGCCCGTGACGTTGATGATGCTATCAGCGCCGCCGCTGAAGCGTTCAAGAAATGGCGTTTAGTTCCCGCTCCGAAGCGTGGAGAAATTCTTTATCGGGTCGCGCAGCGTCTATGGAAAGATAAAGAACAGCATTCCCGCGATATGACTCGCGAAATGGGTAAGGTCCTGGCCGAAACTCGTGGCGATGTGCAGGAAGCAATTGACATGACTTTCTACATGGCGGGCGAAGGTCGCCGTTCATTCGGACAGACAACTCCTTCAGAGATGAATAATAAATTCTGTATGTCCGTTCGTCAGCCTCTCGGTGTTTGCGGTATGATTACACCGTGGAACTTCCCGATGGCGATTCCGTCCTGGAAAATGACTCCGGCCCTGATGATGGGTAATACGGTAGTTATCAAACCGGCAACCGATACTCCGCTTTCGGTATATAACTTGATTAAAGCGATGGAAGATGAAGGTATGCCGGCGGGCGTAGTGAATATGGTTACCGGTTCGGGTGGTTCGGTTGGTTCCCCGCTGATGCATGACAAGCGGGTTGGCTGCGTTTCCTTTACCGGCTCCACTGAGATCGGCCGCAAGGTTTCTGCTGCCTGTGCTCCAGACTTCAAACATTGTCATCTTGAGATGGGCGGTAAGAACTGCATCATCGTAATGGATGACGCCAATATTGATTTGGCTGTTGATGGCTCGCTCTGGGGTGCTTTCGGCACAACAGGTCAGCGCTGTACCGCTTCATCACGGATTATTCTGCACAAAAAGATTTACGCTAAATTTGCCCGTAAATTTGTAGCTCGCGCCAAGGCGTTGAAAGTTGGAAACGGACTGAATGAAAAGATTCAGATGGGTCCGGCGATTAACGAAGAGCAGATGAACACGGTTCTCGAATATATGCGCATTGGTAAAGAAGAAGACGGTGCCAAGCTGCTGTGCGGCGGCGGTCGTCTCAAAGGCGGTAAGTATAATAAGGGCTGGTTTACACAGCCGACTATCTTCGGCGACGTAACCCGCAAGATGAGAATTTTTCAGGAAGAAATTTTTGGTTCGGTTACCGACCTTATCCCGGCCCGCAGTTATGATCATGCCATTGCACTGGCCAATGATTGTGCTTATGGTTTGTCGGCGGCAATTTATACCTCTAATGTCAATCGTGCCTTTGCGGCGATGAGAGATGTTTATACCGGTATCTTTTATGTCAACGCTCCGACTATCGGCGCCGAGACACATATGCCGTTTGGCGGCACTAAGCATACCGGCAACGGCCACCGCGAAGCGTGCACCCAGGCGTTGGATGTATTCTCAGAATGGAAATCGGTCTATGTCGATTTCTCCAACACTATTCAACGGCCGCAGATAGATAACCAGTAAGTTGAGATAGACGACTAACTATGACTATAGAGAAAAAGGCATTTGAACGGTACAATCGGGCGGATTGGAGAAGATTCTTAATCCGCACGTTATGGGATGCTTCCGCGATATGAACCGACCTCGGAAAATGGATTTGAATGTGTAATTCTTAACTTGTAAAAAAACTGGAGAAATAAAATGGCACGCAAAATAATCATCATGGGAGCCGCCGGACGTGACTTCCACAACTTCAATTGTCTCTATCGCGATAATAGCGATTATAATGTTGTCGCTTTTACCGCGACTCAGATTCCTGATATTGACGGTCGTAAGTACCCGAAAGTTCTGGCCGGGAAACTGTACCCTAAAGGGATTCCGATTTTTGATGAATCTGATTTAATCAAGCTCATCAAGAAGCATAAAATTGAAGAAGTCGTTTTTTCTTATTCAGACATTCCGTTTGAAGGCGTCATGACTAAAGCCTCAGCGGTAATCGCTGCCGGTGCAGCTTTCTCGATGGTTGGCGGAGCCCCGACGATGATCGAAAGCAAGAAACCGGTTATATCAGTTTGCGCCGTCCGTACCGGCTGCGGTAAGTCTCAGACTACCCGCAAGGTATGTGAAGTCCTTCAGGGACTCGGTAAGAAAGTAGTAGCAATTCGTCACCCTATGCCTTACGGCGATTTAGCCAAGCAGGCCTGTCAGCGTTTTGCCACTTATAAAGATCTCGACAAACATAAATGCACCATCGAAGAGCGCGAAGAGTACGAACCTCATATTGATCGCGGCGTGATCGTTTATGCCGGTGTTGATTATGAAATGATTGTACGTGAAGCGGAAAAAGAAGCCGACGTTATTGTTTGGGACGGTGGCAACAACGACATGTCTTTCTACAAATCAGACTTGTCCATCACCGTCGTCGATCCGCATCGTCCGGGCCACGAACTGGCTTATTATCCAGGCTTGACCAACGTCCATCTGGCTGACGTAGTTGTTATCAACAAGATCGACTCTGCTCCTCCGGATGGTGTCGAGGAAGTTCGCGCCAACGTTCGTATGGTAAATCCGAAAGCTGTTATTATTGACGCGGCCTCACCGCTTGAAGTTGATGATGCGCTGTCGATTCTCGGCAAAAAAGTATTAGTCGTAGAAGACGGCCCGACCCTGACCCACGGCGAAATGAACTATGGTGCCGGAGTTGTTGCGGCTGAAAAATTCGGCGCAGCCGAATTAGTCGATCCTCGTCCGTACACGGTTGGTACTATCAAAGGTACGTTCGAGAAATACCCTGAGATCGGTGTTCTTTTGCCGGCGATGGGATATTCCGGTCAGCAGATCAAGGATCTCGAAAAGACGATTAATAAGACTAAATGCGACATGGTCATTATCGGGACTCCGATCGACCTTCGCCGTATTGTCAAAATAACGAAACCGTCGGTTCGGGTTAAATATAGTTTGCAGGAAATCGGTCATCCGACCCTGCATGATGTAATTTCCAAGAAATTCAAAAAGGCGTTTAAGAAGTAAGAGTACGTCGTATGAATACATCTGGAAATAAAGAGAAACGGGCTATTATTGCGTTGGGCGGCAATGCTATTACTCGGAAAGAAATCGAGGACACCATTGCCAATCAATTTTCGAATACCCGTTCGTGTTTGACATCAATCGTCGAGTTGGCTCGCCGGGGATATGGTTTATGTATCTCACATGGTAACGGGCCTCAGGTAGGTAATGCTTTGCTGCGGGTGGAACTCGCCCGCGGCAAAGCCCCAATTCTGCCGCTCGGCATTTGCGTCGCCGATACCGAAGGCGGTATGGGTTATATGATAGAACAATCGCTGCAAAACCGTCTTGATAAGGATGGAGTCAATCGTCAGGTCTGTACCATAATCAGTCAGATTGTGGTGGATAAGGATGACCCCTCGATTGCTAATCCGACTAAATACGTCGGGCAGTTTTACAGCGAAGAAGAAGCTTTGCGTCTGGCCAAGGAAAGCGGCTGGAAAGTTAAACAGGATGCTGATCGGGGTTGGCGGCGAGTTGTCGCTTCGCCGGTTCCGAAATCCTGCGTCGAGAAAGACGTTATCAAGCTGTTATTGGATAACGATGTGATAGTTCTCGCCGCCGGAGGTGGAGGTATTCCGGTTTATATCCATCCGGAACTTGGTTACGAAGGTGTTGACGCGGTCATCGATAAGGACAGGGCGTCAGCCATGCTGGGCCGCCAGATTGGCGCTGAGTTAATGCTTATTCTAACTTCGGTTGAACAAGTTGCCCTAAACTTTGGGCAGCCCAATGAGAAACTGTTGGAAGATACTACCGTGAGCGAGATGAAAAAATTTCTCGAACAAGGACATTTTCCTCCGGGCTCTATGGGACCGAAGGTGGAAGCAGCTATAGATTTTATTGAAAACGGCGGAGAGAAAGTCATCGTCACCTCATTGGAGATGGCGGCGGAAGCTCTGCAAGGTAAAGCCGGAACACGAATATATCCCGATTAGGAAAAAAGTCTGTTGAAGGACGCAATAGTGCGGGAGATTTTACGGGAAGGGCGCGTATTTGAAGTGGGCGGATTCGTTCGAGATTCGCTGTTGCGCCGGGAAATTGAATTCAAAGACCGTGATTATCTGGTGACCGGTATAACTTTCGACCGCTTACAAGTTATACTCAAGCAGTATGGCCGGGTCGATTTAGTCGGGCGCTCGTTCGGGGTAATCAAATTCACCCCGTACGCGGGAGAGGACAGTACCGAAATACCCGGTACTTGCGATATCTCTCTGCCTCGCGCGGAAAAATCCACCGGACCGGCTCATACCGATTTTGATGTAGATTTTAATCCTGAAATTCCCGTCGAAGAAGACCTTCTCCGACGGGATTTTTCTATAAATGCTATAGCCCGTGATCTTGATACGGGTGATTTAATTGACCCCTATGGGGGACAGATTGATTTGGAAAATAAAGTCATTCGTATGGTCTCCGATAGATCATTCCCGGAAGATCCCCTGCGAATGCTACGGGCAATTCAATTTGCCGCCCGGTTTGAGTTTGATATCGAACCGGAAACCTATCGGGCTCTCAAGGACAACGTTCAACTTATTGAATCAATATCTCCTGAAAGAATAGCCGAAGAGCTCAATAAAATGCTCGTCCGCTCAAAGAGACCTTCAATCGGCTTGAGGCTGATACAGGAAAGCGGCATGTTGAAGTATATTATTCCTGAACTGGAAGCCGCTGTCGGATGTGAACAACCCGGAGGATATCATGCGCATGATGTCTTTGAACATACACTAAGAATAGTTGATGCCTGCCCGCCGCTTCTGCATGTCAGGCTCGCCGGTCTATTTCATGATATTACCAAACCGATACATAAACGACTGACCGAAACCGGTGCAAGCTTTTACGGCCATGAATCATCAGGGGCCAAAGTTGCCCGCAAAGTCCTCAAACGACTGCGCTATTCCAATGAAATTATCCACGATGTTTCTTTACTGGTAGAACGGCATATGTTCACCAGCGAGGTCGGTCCAAAAGGTCTGCGCCGATTTATCCGGCGTATTGGGCAGCGATTAATTCCAGATTTGTTAAACTTGCGCAGAGCCGATGTTATTGCCCAGGGGATGGGGGGAACAACCGATGATATCGATGAAATGGAAGTTAGAATCGCTGAGGAAATAGAGAGCAAAGCTCCGTTTGGACGCTCGGATTTGAAAATAAACGGAAAAGATTTGATAGATATGTTCAATCTCAATGAGTCACCGCTTATTGGGGAAATAGTAGATTATTTAATGGAACAGGTGCTTGATAATCCCGACGACAATACGCCGGAACTATTGGAGCGCCATGCCAGGGAATATTTAGATAAAAGTTAAAATAATTGCAGATACATTAACTTAATGGAGCTGATTAATGAAGATTCATGAGTATCAGGCAAAGGAGCTTTTTCAGGCAGTTGGTATGCCGGTGCCTCCGGGTAAAGTTGCCACCACGGTACAGGAAGCGGTTGCAATCGCCGATGAGATCAATCGGCCGGTAATGGTCAAGGCGCAGGTTCATGTCGGCGGCCGAGGTAAAGCCGGAGGCGTAAAGTACGCCGAAAATCTGGAAGCCGCGAAAATCTGGGCGCAGAGGATTCTGGGCATGGATATCAAAGGGCTTCCGGTCAATAAAGTCTTGATTACCGAAGCAGTAGAAATCACGTCGGAAACTTATCTCGGTATTATTCTCGACCGAGTAACCAAATGCCCGGTGATAATGATTTCCGCGGCCGGCGGCATTGATATTGAAGAAGTCGCGGACAAAACCCCGGAAAAGATTCATAAGCTGGCGGTCAATCCTCGTGTTGGACTGCGTCCTTTTGAAGCGCGCAATTTGGCCTATAAGGTTTTCCGCGATATCAAACTGGTTCGTCAGGTCACCGATATCATCCTCAAACTATATGATGTCTTCTGGAATGTTGATGCTTCTCTGGTAGAAATCAATCCGCTCATCACGACCCCGATTAATCAGGTTATCGCGATTGATGGCAAGGTTAATATTGACGACAATGGTTTATTCCGTCAGCCGGAGATTGAACAGATGCGCGACTTGAGCGCTGAAGACCCGTCCGAAATCGAAGCCAAAAAAGCTGGTTTGACCTTTATCAAACTCGATGGCAATATCGGTTGCATTGTAAACGGCGCTGGATTGGCGATGGCGACAATGGATTTGGTCAAGCACTATGGCGGCGACCCGGCCAACTTCCTGGATATCGGCGGCTCGTCGAATCCGGAAAAAGTACTCAATGCTATGCGGATTATTTTAGGCGATCCGAATGTGAAAGCGGTTCTTATAAATATTTTCGGCGGAATCACTCGCTGTGATGATGTCGCGAGCGGTATTGTAGCGGCGGTCAAAGAACTGAATCCGGAAATCCCGATAGTGACTCGATTAACCGGTACGAATGAAGCTAAAGCTCGAAAGATAATGAAAGAAATTAGTCTGCCAACAGCACCGACTCTTGATGAGGTCGTCAAGAAAGCAATTAAACTGGCTGGTCTGAACGAGGAGTAGGGAGGAAGTTATGGCGATTTTCATAAACAAAAAGACAAAACTCCTGGTACAGGGAATTACCGGCCGTGACGGGTCCTTCCACGCCAAGGAGATGAAGAAATACGGTACCAATGTTGTCGCCGGAGTGACTCCGGGCAAAGGCGGTACCAAAGTAGCCGGTATTCCGGTGTTTAACAATGTTGCCGACGCAGTGGCCAAAACTAAAGCCAACACTTCGGTGATTTATGTACCCCCGGCGTTTGCCTCTGATTCAATTTATGAAGCGGTTGACGCGGGCATTAAAACCGTGATTTGTATTACAGAAGGCGTTCCGGCCAACGACATGATGAAGATATATCACTATATTAAGCATCGTGGCGTGCGTCTGATCGGCCCGAATTGCCCCGGACTGATTTCTCCGGAGCTTTCCAAAGTCGGTATTATACCGGGTAACATTTGCAAACGCGGAAATATCGGTGTTGTTTCCCGCAGCGGCACCTTGACTTACGAGGTCATCTTTGCCTTAACCTCTGGCGGTATGGGACAATCAACCTGTATCGGTATCGGCGGTGACCAGATTATAGGCACTAACTTTATCGACGTTCTGACCGCTTTTGAAAACGATCGTTCCACTAAAGGCGTGGTTATGATTGGTGAAATCGGCGGCTCCGATGAAGAAGACGCGGCCATGTTCGTGAAGAAGAAAATGACCAAACCGGTTGTTGGCTTTATCGCGGGACGCACCGCTCCTCCCGGAAAACGTATGGGACACGCCGGCGCGATTATATCCGGCAGCTCCGGTACGGCGGCTGATAAGGTAAAAGCGCTGAATAAGGCGGGCATTCCGGTAGCAACTTCACCACTGGAGCTTCCGGCCCTAATGACCGAAAAACTGAAAGAGATGAAGGCTAAAAAGGGGACCGTAAAAAAGACAAAAACTAAACGGTCAACTAAAGCTAAAAAGAAATAAATTCTGCAGTGATCTGCTAGGAGAACATCATGGCTGAGGAAAAAACGGCTGGTAAGGCAAAAACTGAAAAGGAGAAAAAGCCTAGGAAAATCAGGTATTCTTTTCAGGAAGGTAAAGGCTTACCCCCACTAAACCTGTATTTGCACTGGTGCAAGGCGTGCAATATCTGCATTGCCTTTTGCCCGCAGGACGTGTTTGAGCCTGACCGTGACGGGAAACCGATGCTGGCTAGGCCGGAAGAATGTACACAGTGCGCGATTTGCTGGTTGCATTGTCCCGATTTTGTTATAACCTCGAACTACAAGTAAGGATGGTAATATGCCAAGTAGCAATACATCCGCTCGGGTTCTAATGCAGGGTAATGAAGCCTGTGCGCATGGCGCTATCTACTCCGGGTGCCGCTTTTTCGGCGGATATCCGATTACACCTTCGACCGAAATTGCCGAAGGTATGGCGCGTATGCTTCCCAAATACGGCGGACGTTTTATTCAGATGGAAGACGAGATTGGCTCAATGGCAGCCATTATCGGAGCTTCTGCCGCGGGATTAAAATCTATGACCGCAACAAGCGGACCCGGTTATTCGCTTATGCAGGAAAATATTGGATATGCGTACATGACTGAAGTCCCATGTGTTATTGTTAACGTACAGCGCGGAGGTCCATCAACGGGACTACCTACCAAAATCGGCCAGGCCGATACCATGCAGGCCCGCTGGGGTCCGCACGGTGATTACAATGCCATTGTTGTAGCGCCCGCTTCAGTGCGCGAGTGTTTTGAGCAGACAGTCAAGGCCTTTAACTTCTCCGAAAGGTTCCGTACTCCCGTTACTCTCTTAGGTGACGAAGTACTCGGGCATATGCGAGAAGTAATAACTGTGCCTGAAGAAGGCGAGCTTGAAGTAATCAGCAGGGAAAAACCGGATGTACCTTCCGAATGGTATCATCACTTTGAGGTGACTCCCAACTTGGTTTCTCCAATGGCCGCAGTTGGCGACGGATACCGTTACCATATGACTGGTTTGACTCATGATTCTGAGGGTTTCCCGACAGCGAAGATTAGTGAGATTAAGCGGAAATTGGATAAACTGTATTACAAGATTTCCCGTTTCTACGATGAAATCGTACAGATTGATACGGAGATGACCGAAGATGCCAGCATCTGCGTTTTGGCCTATGGTACCACTGCGCGGGCTGCCCGTCAGGCAGTTCACATGGCTCGCGAAAAACGTATCCGGGCCGGGCTTATTCGTCCAATTACTATCTGGCCGTTTGCTGACGAACATATCAGAGAGCATCTGGCTCATGCCAAGAAAGTACTCGTCGTTGAACTCAATATGGGCCAACTGGTGAATGAAGTCAGACGGATTGCGCCTCGTCACTGTAAGGTTGAGCAACTCAACCGTTATGACGGCGAAGTACTTAACCCGGTTGATATATTCAAGAAAATACTGGAGGTGAAGTGATGGTTGAAGCAACTAAGCCCGAAGATAAGCAGACTTCGGATGTGACCCATCAGTACCTGCGGACTAAAAAGAACTTCCCTAATGTCTGGTGTCCCGGATGCGGTATCGGAACTGTTATGGGGTCTATTATTCGGTCAATTGACAAGTTAGGATATAAGAAAAATGAAGTCGTTTTAGTCTCCGGTATTGGCTGCAGCAGCCGCCTTCCGGTTTACTGCGATTTCAACACCCTGCATACCACGCATGGGCGATCCATTGCTTTTGCTTCCGGCGTAAAAGTGGCTAAGCCGAATCTGAAAGTCATCGTTGTCACTGGTGACGGCGACTGTTTGGCTATCGGCGGCAATCATTTTATTCACGCCTGCCGGCGAAACATTGATCTGACAGTTATCCTGATTAACAATCAGATTTACGGCATGACTGGCGGACAATGCAGTCCCGCAACACCGAACCTGGCGTATGCGACAACCGCTCCTTATGGCAACCTGGAACATAATTTTATTCCGGTTGACCTGGCCAAGGGAGCCGGAGCTTCTTATATCGCCCGCAGCACTGTTTATCATGTTCAACAAATGGACAAGATGATTGTTGGAGCGCTGCAGAAAAAAGGCTTCTCATTGGTTGAAGCGATATCTAATTGTCACACGTATTACGGTCGTCTAAACAAAGAAGGCGATGCTGTGGCCATGCTCAAATGGATGAAGGAACACGCTATGTCCGCCAAGGTGGCGAAGAATCTGCCCCCGGAAAAACTGGAAGGTAAGTTCTTGACCGGTTTATTGTGGGATGTAGAGAAACCTGAGTTCTGTGAAGAGTATGAAAAATTGATTCAACGGTTGCAAAAATAACAGGAATGTCTCATGACGACTATGACAAATTCTAAAAATAACAAAAAGAAGAAAAAGGACGCGAATGACGGCCGTTTTGAACTCCGTATTTCAGGTTCAGGCGGTCAAGGCGCCATTCTCGCGGCTATTCTTTTTGCTCAGGCCAGCGGCAAAAATCCGAAGTACAATGTCGTGCAAACCCAGAGTTATGGTCCGGAAGCCCGAGGCGGGGCCAGCCGGGCGGATGTGGTAATCTCCACTAACGAGATTTACTACCCGAAGACCATGAAGCTCGATTTGCTTATGGCTTTCACACAGGAAGCCTGCGACAAGTACTTTATCGATCTTAAACCGGGTGGTCTTTTAATAGTAGATTCTAACTTGGTAACCAAAGTCCCGACTAAGAACAGCTATGGTTTTCCGTTTGTCCGGATGGCCAGAGAACAAATCGGCATTGCGATGGTGGCTAATGTTATCGCTCTCGGCGTAATTGTCGAACTGACCGGTTTGATCTCTCACGAAGATATGAAAGCCGTTATCATGGAGCGTGCTCCTAAGGGCACTGAGGAGAAAAACCTCAAGGCTCTCAATCTCGGTTTCGATCTTGCGAAAAAAACAAAACGGAAATAAAAGGACAAAATGGAAAGAACGCTTTTAATTGTTAAACCGGATGCGACCAATAGGAATCTGATTGGTCATATCATCAATCGACTGGAAAAAGCGAAATTTACTATTGTCGAAATGAGAATGGTGAAGCTTACCAAAGAAGAGGCTGGCGAGTTTTATGCTGTGCATAAAGAGCGCCCGTTTTTTGATGAATTGACAACATACATGACATCCGGAAAAATCGTACCGATGGTTTTAGAAAAAGAAAACGCTATTTCTGATTTGCGGACGCTTATTGGCGCTACGAATCCGGAAGAAGCGGCCAGTGGGACGATTCGGGACGAGATAGGTGAGAGTAAACAAAGTAATTCGGTGCATGCCTCCGATTCAACAGAATCGGCAGACATTGAAATACCGTTTTTCTTTAGTTAGTTCTCATGCCCCAGGTCGCGTATGGAAATGATAAGCTCTACTTTGAGCCGATGCCGGATGATCTGTTTATCGAGGCGGAACCGCAAGACGGCGGCCCCGAATGGGATAAACAAGTCTTCGGACAACGTCTCGAAGCTGCGGGCTTTGATAAAATCGTTTCCCTTGGGAAAGTGCTGATTGTTGTCAATGACGCTTTCAGGCCGACTCCGACCGGGCAGGTTCTTTCACAACTAAAATCACTATATCCCGCGCTCAAGGCTGATTTTATGGTTGCCCGCGGGAATCATCCGGCGCCCGATGCTGAGGATATTAAGAAAATATTCGCAGGATATAAACGGGACGATTCCTCGAAACTTTTTTCGCATGATTCCCGGGACTATGAATCAATGACGGAAGTCGGTAAATCAAACGGTCATCCATTTTTCCTGAATAAAAAACTGTTTGAGTATCCGGCGGTGATCACTATCGGTTCGGTGGAACCGCATTATTTTGCGGGTTTTACCGGAGGCCGAAAGTCGCTGGTTCCGGGGTGCGCGGATATAGAAACGAATCGCCGCAATCATGCTATGGCAGTTGAGCCGACGGCTCAGCCTCTGAAGATCAAAGGCAATCCGGTGGCTGAGGATTTGGATGAGTTATTGAAAATAGTAGGTATTAAAAACCTTTTTTCAATCCAAATTGTTAACGGCAGAAACCAGAAAATATTAGATGGTTTCGCCGGCTCGATAACTAAAGCCTTTGAGCAAGCGGTAGCCGTGGCTAATAAGGTGTATGCCTATAAAACGGACAAGCCGTTTGATCTGGTTATTGCCGAGATGCGCTCGCCGCTTGACCGCAATTTATATCAATTGCAGAAGGCGGTAGAAAACTGTGCCTCAGCCGTAGCCGATGGCGGTACAATTCTGGCTGTTTCCGAATGCCCTGAGGGTATCGGAAACGATGAGTTTTATCAATTGGCAGGAAAGCTTGGTACTGAAGGAAAGGTTCTTGAATGTCTAAAAACAAAGAACCCTCCATTGGGGATTCATAAACTCAGTCGGATAATTGATTTGTCAAAGAGAATTGGCGTTAAAGCGTTGACGAGTCTTGAGGAAAATATCCTTGAGCATGTGTTTTGGCAGGCGGCAGATTCGATTGAAACTGAAATGAACGCATTAAGAAGTAAAAAAGATAGTTTACGTATATTGCTGGTCCGGGATGCCGGACTCTTAGTTGCAAAATTGGATTTTTAGAAACTTTGCAGAATCGGAGGCAAGAATGAACAAGAAAATCGCAGTTATCGGAGCCGGAAACGTCGGCGCATCGGTAGCCCAGTACGCTGCCGAAGCCAACATCGCTGATGTGGTTATGATTGATATTATTGAGGGATTCCCGCAGGGTAAGGCTCTTGATTTGACTCAGGCCGGACCGGTACGCGGTTACAACGGCATGATAACCGGCAGCAATCATTACAAAGACATCAAAGGCGCAGACATTGTCATCATGACGGCCGGAATGCCGCGTAAACCCGGCATGTCCCGCGAAGACCTGCTGAGTATCAATGCGGATATCGTTGCCACAGCTGCCAAGAATATCAAGAAATATGCCCCCAAGGCTTTTGTTATCGTGGTTTCCAATCCGCTCGACATCATGACCTACCACATGTGGAAAGTCACCGGATTCCCGAAAAACCGTGTTCTCGGTCAGGCCGGTGTGCTTGATTCAACTCGTTTCCGGGCTTTCATAGCGATGGAACTCAACGTTGCGATGCGTGATGTCCACGCGATGGTCTTAGGCGGTCATGGTGATACGATGGTTCCGCTGCCGCGTTATACAACCGTTAGCGGTATTCCGATTAGCGAATTCATCGATGCCAAGCGTATCAAAGAAATCGTTGAACGCACCCGTTTCGGCGGTGGTGAAATTGTCAAGCTGCTCAAAAAGGGCTCTGCCTATTACGCTCCGGCTGCTTCCACAATGGAAATGGTTTATTCAATTCTCAACGATGAAAAACGTGTCCTGCCGTGTTCTTGCTATATGGACGGCCAGTATGGCCTCAAGAATATTTACATCGGTACTCCGGCTATTCTCGGTGGTAAGGGTGTAGAAAAGATCATTGAGCTAAAACTGTCGAAGAAAGACCTTAACGATTTGGCAAAATCGGCCAAGAAATACACCGGCGTGCTGAAGGAAATTGGTTACTAATTCAGGGAGAGAGAAGAACATGGCACCAAAATTCAAAAAGATTGTAATTCCTGCTGGTGGTCAAAGAATAACCATCAAGAACAAAAAACTCTCGATTCCGAATAAACCGATTATTCCGGTTATCGAAGGTGACGGCATTGGCCGTGACATCATGAAAGCTACTCGCATCGTCCTCGACGCTGCGGTGAAAAAAGCTTACAAAGGCAGAAAGAAAATCGCCTGGATGGATGTCTATGCCGGTGAAAACGCTTTTAAGCTTTACAAAGAGTGGATTCCTCAAGAGACTTTTGACGCGATCAAGTACTACTATGTTGCGCTCAAGGGTCCTCTGACGACTCCAATCGGCGGCGGTTTCCGTTCATTGAACGTAACCCTGCGCCAGGTTCTGAACCTGTATGCCTGCGTCCGTCCGGTCCGCTTTTTCAAAGGCGTACCGTCTCCGGTCAAGGCTCCGGAAAAAATGGATGTTTGCATCTTCCGTGAAAATACCGAGGATGTCTATTCCGGTATTGAATGGAAAAAAGGTACTAAAGATGCCAAGAAGGTCATCAACTGGATTAACAAGAACATGAAGAAAAACATCCGGTTGGATTCAGGCATTGGTATCAAACCGATATCCGTCAAGGCCACAAAGGACCTCGTTCGCAAGGCTATTCAGTATGCTATCGAGCATAAACTGAAATCGGTGACGCTCATGCACAAAGGCAACATCATGAAGTACACCGAAGGCGCCTTCCGTGACTGGGGTTATCAACTGGCGGCAAAAGAGTTCCCGATCAGGACTATCACCGAGGATCAACTCTGGGATAAGTACAAAGGCAAACAGCCTAAGAACAAAATCGTCATCAAGGATCGTATTGCCGATTCGATGTTCCAGCAGATTCTCACCCGTACCGATGAGTACGACGTGATTGCCACCCCGAACCTCAACGGTGACTACATGTCCGACGCGGCCGCGGCCCAGGTCGGCGGTCTCGGTATGGCTCCGGGCGCGAATATGGCTGACTTTATCGGTCTCTTTGAGGCGACTCACGGCACCGCGCCGAAGTATGCTGACAAGAATATGGTCAACCCGGGTTCGCTGATTCTTTCCGGCGTAATGATGCTTGAGTATCTCGGCTGGGATAAAGCGGCGACGATGATCGTTAAGGCGGTCGAGAAGACGATTATCAAGAAGACGGTTACGTATGATCTGCATCGGATGATGAAGGGCGCGAAGAAACTTTCGACGTCCAAGTATGCCGAAGCAATCATCAGCAACATGAAATAACACCCGAAGGGTGTTAGAGGCTGATGCGTAGATGATCTGATTTATGCAATCATGAGTTGGGTTCCGCATTGGCAAATAGTTTTGAACGAAGCCGTACTGACAACTTGGATTGGCATCTGGGAGTGACAACTTAGACGACAACTTGGAGTGACAACTTGGGCTGACATCTTGGAGTGACAACTTGGGCTGACATCTTGGAGTGACAACTTGGGCTGACATCTTGGAGTGACAACTTTGACGACATCTTGGAGTGACATCTTAGACTGACACCTTCGTTCGACTTTTAAGGCAGGGGTTTTATAAAGCTCCTGCCTTTTTTTATACTACTTATCGACACTCCGTTATCCCCCTCCTTTCCAAGGAGGGGGCCAGGGGGTGGTGGGCAAGCAAGTTTCTTTACATATGCTAAGACATCAATATCCCCCTCCTTTCCAAGGAGGGGGCCAGGGGGTGGTTTTTCTGTCCTAAAATAAAAATACTTGTAATCGAAACCCTGTTAACGAATTACAGCGAATTGGCTTTACTTGTCTGCGACGAATACCTTGTACTTGCTCATTTTTGATGTATTTTTTTGCTGTTGTTGTATCGCAATGACTTAGGTAGCTTTGAATTTGCTTTTTTGCTAATGACATAGAGACTCCTTCGCTACAATACATACTTATCTACTAAATAGGAATTCCTCAAGATTAGGGGCAAGTTGGTAGGGAAAATGTAACTGGTTTTAAGCAATCAATGGGTTTAATCCGTTTCGTCAATACAATAAAACTAACCACCCCCCAACCCCCTCCTTAAAAAGGAGGGGGATTAGAAATACCGAAGGGCCGGAAGACCTCGTAAAGCCTTTGACCTGGCCTTTACAGGAGATTGGGGCAAATGTGGACATCCAGCAGAGCGGGACGAAAGCTTACTGCCCACCCCTCTCAAGAGGGGATTGTTTAGATAAACTCCTTTCGGTATCACACGGCTTTAGCCATGTAAGAACCGTCATCTCACGATAGGCCACTAAGTCAAGTATGAGTCTAATCCAAGAAATCTAAAATTTAAAAGAATCTGAATCGTCATCCCCCTCCTTTCCAAGGAGGGGGCCTGGGGGTGGTTGTGATAGACATTCCCTTCAATAGTCTTATATATACAAATCATACTAATCCCCGTCATTGCGAACTCCGATGACGTCGAGGTGTGACAATCTGTCAAAGAGCAGTCAGTTCGTTGGCAGATTTATCTTGATCTACGCCAACATAGCTTTGCTTTTTAAAATATAAACATTACTGCATTTCATAATTGTATCCTGAGATTCCTACGTCACTCAGCCTTGCGGCTTCGCTCCTCTGAATGACACCGAGTTGTTCTATCGATATGAGTATATTGAGTCATCCTTTTCCCTTGCATTATCACTATCCTGATTTATATTATTTACATGCGTACGATAATTTTCATATTTATGACTTTTCTTTTATCATCGAGTATTTATTCGGCTGAATTACGCCTTATTGGTGAATTACAAGGAACCAATTATTACGACCATCTTGGCCGGGCCTGTGAGGGAGTAGGTGATATTAACAACGATGGTTATGCTGACTTTTTGGTAACGGTTGGTGGACCAGGGTATCTGTATTTATACTATGGTGGTCCGACGCCATTTGATAGTGCTCCAGCCCTAACTTTTTATAATTATACATCTCTGTATCATGGTCCAGTGAACGTTGGTGATGTGAACAGTGACGGCACTACCGATTTCATTGGTGTCTTCGATTATTCTGATACCGTAAAACTATGCCTGGGACTAAATAGCCTCGATACAGAAGATTACTTAGTGCTTTTTGCAGACTCAACTCCCGGGCAAGATAGTTGGAGCTTTAGATATACTGGCTCTGCGGATAACACTAATGATGGAATTCCCGAGTTTTGGGTATATCCTTGGATAAGAAGCAGTACTGATGACGATACGCTATATGGCTATTCAACTTGTGGGCAGTTGAATGAAACATATGATAATCACCTACTAAGACCAACCCCTCCCCCTCCTCGCTTGGGTTATAATTTAGGTGTAAAAATGTGTAATAATTGTGACTTAAATGGAGACTCTGTCCCAGATGTGATCTGGGGTGAGTACTATGGGGGAAATGAGGACAATATGGGTCGGGTATGTATTGTCTGGGGTGGTGAGAGTATGTCTGAATCACCCGATTTGATATTTTATGCACCGGGAATGGGCGCGATTGATGATGAGTTATTTGGTTCAGATTTGGATTGTATGGGTGATATCAGCGGTGATGGTATTGATGACCTATGGGTGCGCCAGGGAGGACGGAATTATGTTTATCTTGGTGGCCAACCGTTCGATACTATTGTTGATTATGCCCTGGATTACTCTTACACAAATAGAGTTGAGAACATTGGAGATATAAATAATGATGGCTGGAATGATGTTATGCTATCTTACTATCATAATGTGTATAGCCAGATAGCATTCTTATATTGTGGTCCGGAGATGGACACCATTGTTGATGCTGTTTTCAGGGATAGTGATTTTGAGGCGGAATTGGCGGCATTAGGTCGATATGGTTCAGTCATTAGTCTTGGGAAAAGCCATTCATGGGTGGGCGATGTTGATGGTGATGGGATTGAAGATGTGTTGGTTGGTGCCTACAGTGAAGATGGTGACAATAACAAGGGACGGTTATTTATAGTAGCTGGTTGGGATGAACCGGTGGCAACTGACGATGACAAGCCTTTGTCAATTCCGAATACACTTATCCTGGGACAGAATTTTCCCAATCCGTTTAATTCGGGCACAACAATTGAGTTTACTTTGCAAAGAAGTAGTTACACCGAAGTTAGAATTTACAATCTCCTTGGTGAATTAGTGGCGGAACTATTGAATAAGCACTTAATCGCCGGAGAGCATTCAATACAATGGAATGGCAAAGACACAAACGGTAAATTAACAGCTACAGGGATATATTTTTATCAAATAATATCCGGTGACTTCTCCGAGACGAAGAAGATGGTGTTGCTGAAGTAGAATACTGTCAACACACCCCGCTCCCGCTGTGCGGGACTATAGCCTTGGGGCACCCCTCTCAAGAGGGGATTGTTAAGCTAAACTCCACCCGGTATCACATGTCCTTTAGCCATGTGGGAACTGTCATCGCAAGATGGGCCACTAAGTCAAGTATGAGTCTAATCCAAGAAATCTTAAATTTAAAAGAATCCGAATCGTCATCCCACTCCTTTCCAAGGAGGGGGCCTGGGGGTGGTTGTGATAGACAATCGACTTTTTTGAGTTATCTTTATTCTATGGCAAAGTTATTCAATAATCAGAAGTTTAAATACCGAAGACAGCTTCTTCGTAATAACGCAACCAGAGCAGAACAACTCCTCTGGAACAAATTGAAAAGACGACGCCTCAATGGATTGAAGTTCAGACGTCAGTATAGTATTGGACAGTATATAGTAGACTTCTATCTTCCCAGCCATAAACTTGCTATTGAAATTGATGGACCGACACATTTGAGTAACCAATCGATTCTGAAAGATAAAACCAGAACGCGATTTCTAAAGAACAACGGCATCTCACTTTTGCGTTATGGCAATAATGAGATTTATGAGGGAATGGAGAATGTTTTGCAGTCTATCTGTGAGTTTTTAATAACCACCCCCCAACCCCCTCCTTGAAAAGGAGGGGGATAAGAAGTACAACTTGATGAAGTACAGATTGATGAAGTCAGCTCGATAAAGTACAACTTGATAAAATACAGATGGATAAGGAGTCTTTGAGGTTTGCCTCAATCAGGCACATAAAAAAATACTTCCGCATGGATCTCTGCTTACGGTTTAAAATCTTAGAAGTAAAGCGATTTAGATATTCTTATCCCATTACTTTTTGGGCAGGAGGGATACTGATGGAGTAATCGCAGGTCATGACCTACCCACAGAAAGAGTACAAAAGCCTGTGGTCTTGCAAAATATTATTAAGAGGGGAGAGTGTAAACGTAATCCACCCCATGATAGTTTTTATGATTTTTGAAATTAAGTTTTGCCCGGTGGAAGGCGATAGTATTGCCGGTAAACTACTCTTGAGCTTACCTAAACTACGACTCCCACTATAGACTGATTGACTATCTTGAAACGACCGCAAATAGAGCATTGGTCCTGCTCACGGATAATCTCCTGGCTCAGGCGTATCCGGCAGATTTGATTAATCTGTTGATGCGGATGTACTCCGGAATTGGTGGTCAGGCAATCATCACAGTATTTGTAATCCTGATGAGAGTTTAAGAAATTTAGAACCAGATCCGCGTTATTCATAGCAACTCCTTTATTGGCTCATGTTAAGTAAAAGAGAAACATAACCGGATGCAATTTAGCCTAACGGACGCAAGTTATACATAAGGCAATATTATCCATTAGTTATCTTATGCCAAAAGATATACATGAATGTGAAAAATAGTCAAAGAGAAAATTATAAATAAGATAAGATTATGTCAGAAACTGTCACATATGAGCGAAATAATTTGCCAATATGCTAAAAGTGGTAAATAATTTCGAAATATAAGCATGCTTTTTGTCAGTTGTCAATGACGGCCAAACGGCAGCAGGCAATAAAAAAAAAGCTCCCGTGGCGGCGGGAGCTTTATTAATACGCGAATAAAGGTATTTGCGATTATTCCTTTTCTGGTTCTTCCGGTTTTGGATCAACCATTGGCAAGCCCAGCATATAGCGATGCATGGCCCGGGCGGCAACCTTACCGGCCCCAGCGGCCAAAATAACGGTGGCGCCTCCGGTAACTATATCACCACCGGCGAAGACACCTTCACGGGAAGTCATCATAGTCGCATCATTGGCCGTGATATTGCCCCAGCGATTAGTATCCAGACCCGGTGTCGTTTGTGGAATCAGCGGGTTGGATGAATTTCCGATGGCTACGACAACGGTATCGACCGGGATGAGGAAATTGGAACCTTCTATCGGGACCGGACGACGGCGTCCGGAAGCATCCGGTTCGCCAAGTTCCATCTCGATGCATTCCATATGAGTCAGCCAGCCGTCTTCATCGCCGATGTATTTGATCGGGTTAGTCAACAGCTTGAACTCGATTCCTTCTTCTTCGGCATGATGGATTTCTTCGGTACGGGCTGGCATTTCTGTACGACTCCGGCGATATACGATTATTGCATGATCAGCGCCGAGACGTTTGGCTGTTCTAACCGAATCCATAGCGGTGTTTCCTCCGCCCAAGACAGCCACGTTCTTGCCCGAGAATATCGGTGTGTCGTAGTCGGGGAATTCATATCCGCGCATGAGGTTTGACCGGGTCAGATATTCGTTGGCCGAATAGACACCCTTGAGATTTTCGCCTTCGATGCGCATGAAATTCGGCAGGCCGGCTCCGGTGCCGATGAAGACCGAATTGAAACCCTGTTCAAAAAGGTCGTCAATCGTATCGAGTTTGCCGACGACAAAACTGGGGATGATTTCAACTCCGAGATCCCGCAGGTAATCTACTTCTTTGGCAACGATAGCTTTTGGTAAACGGAATTCCGGGATACCGTATATTAAAACTCCACCCGGCTTATGCAGGGCTTCAAAAATAGTCACCTTGTGTCCCATTAGGGCCAGATCAGCTCCGGCGGTTAGCCCGGCAGGGCCGGCTCCCACTATGGCGACTTTTTTACCGGTCGGTTCCGGTAATTTTGGTATTACGATTTCATTATGCTCACGCTCCCAGTCGGCGACAAACCGTTCCAGGTTGCCGATGCCAACCGGTTTATTTTTCTTGCCAACGATACAAACCTGTTCACACTGTTCATCCTGCGGGCAAACGCGACCGCAAATAGCGGGGAGAGCATTGGTTTCTTTAATCTTCCGGGCTGCTTCGGAAAACTTGCCGTCAGCGACTAATTGTATGAATTCCGGAATTTTAACTTCAACCGGACACCCGGCGATACATTTCGGTTTTTTACATTGAATACAGCGCTGGGCTTCTTCCTGAGCCATTTCCGGAGTCAACCCTTCGGGAACTTCTTCGAAGTTTGTCATCCTTACTTCCGGCTTTTGACACGGCATATCGATGCGCGGAAGCTGCATTCTTTCTTTATTGCTCAATTTTTTCTTTTCAGTCACAGCAATTTCTCCTTACTCATCCGATGATGCCTGTTGGCATTTACAATCGCCTTTGTGTTCAAGGAATCTGTCATAGGCCACTTTTTCCTGGGAATGATACATTTTCAGCCGACTGGTCATTTCACCAAAATCAACCTCGTGGGCGTCAAAGTCAGGACCGTCAACACAGGCAAATTTGGTGTTACCGCCGACGGTGACCCGACAAGCACCGCACATTCCGGTGCCGTCAACCATAATTGGATTAAGACTGCACCAGGTTTTAATCTTCTTGGCGCGGGTAGCTTCGGCTACGGCCCGCATCATCGGAACCGGCCCGACGCACATGATAAAATCAATCGGAGTCCCGTCCTCGCAAAGTTTTTCCAGAATCGTCGTTACGAAACCGTGCGTACCAAAAGAACCGTCGTCAGTAGCAATATGAAGGATGTCCGAGGCCTCGGTCAACTCTTCCTGATAGATGAGCAGATCTTTGGTGCGGGCGCCGATAATTGTTTCTACTTTATTACCGGCGGCTTTCAATCCCTGAGCTATCGGGTAAATCGGAGGAATACCAACTCCGCCGCCAATGCAGACACAGCGGCCGAAATTTTCTGAATGGGTAGGCAATCCAAGCGGTCCGACAACATCCAAAAAACTGTCACCGGTTTTCATCTGATTCATGGAGGCTGATGTTTTGCCGACTTCTTGTATAACAACAGTCAGAATGCCGTTTTCTTTATCCAATCCCCCAATTGACATAGGGACCCGTTCACCGCGTTCATTCTGTCTGAGAATCACGAATTGGCCGGGCAGAGCCTTGGAAACTATCTTGCTGGCCTCTATGCGAAAACGGAAAATCTTGGGGCATAGTTCTACTTTGTCCAGTATCTTGAACACGGTTTCTCCTATCTCTCTTGATCTATAAGTGTCAGCGCGGCGACAGCCAATACGGTTGAGGTCTCAAAAAGACACAGGAATTACCGTTCTACAGCCCCGTCACATTTATTCCATAATAACTTCAGTTACCTTCAATAATCCGGATTGTCTCTTTGGCGATTACCAGTTCTTCGTTAGTCGGAATCACCATGATCTGTACCTTGGAGTCTTTGGCGGAGATATTGCCGATTCCCCCGGAATGTTTCTCATTCTTGCCTGTATCAACCTGAATTCCTAAGCAGGATAAGTCCGCCAGGCATTGTTCCCGGATTGCCGGAGCATTTTCTCCAACACCGCCGGTAAAGACAACAACGTCTAACCCGCCCATTGCGGCCATATATGATCCAATATATTTTTTAATACGATAGCAATATACATCGAGAGCCAGCTTGGCGTTGGTGTGTCCTTCGTCGATAGCCTCAAGGATTTCACGCACATCGGATGAATGCCCGGAGATGCCGTACAGACCGGAATGTTTGTTTAACAGCGTATTGGCTTCGTGCAAAGATAATTCCTCGCGAGCCATGATATGCAGGATAATGGCCGGATCACAATCGCCGGAACGAGTACCCATCAAGAGACCTTCCAGGGGCGTGAATCCCATCGATGTATCAGTAGAAACTCCGCCATTTATGGCGCACATCGAAGCGCCGTTACCCAGATGACAGGTGATGATTTTGAGTTTATCAAGCGGTTTACCAAGTTTTTCCGCCGCCATCTCCGACACAAACTGATGCGAAGGACCATGGAATCCATAACGGCGAATACTGTATTTTTTATAAAGCTGATAAGGCAAGCCGTAGATGTAGGCATGCGGTGGTATCTTCGAATGAAAAGCTGTGTCGAATACTGCCACCTGAGGAATATTCTCAAGATTCGACTGAGCCGCGTTGATACCGCGAATGTTATGCGGATTATGCAGTGGAGCCAGCTCAATGAGGTTTCTGATTTCACCCATCAAATCTTCTGTAATCAAGATCGGATCGGCAAACTGTTCGCCGCCATGAACAACCCGATGGCCGACCGCGTCGATTTCCTTCTTGTCTGATATAACGCCGTGTTCCGGAGATAACAGCATTGCGATAACCTGATCTATCGCCTGAATATGGTCTAAAATCTCACGAGAAATTTTACGGGTCGGTTTATCGTGCGGGATATGAGTCAATACCGAAGCTGACATACCGATTCTCTCAACCGAACCTTTGGCCAAGGCAAATTCTTTATCCATGTCAATCAATTGATATTTAACTGAAGATGAACCGCAATTGAGTACTAAGATTTTCATGATACCGCCTCAGTTTCCGTGTCGCCATTGCTTTTAAGACGATGACCTTCAGCGTCATACTTGAAAAAACCTTCGCCTGTTTTAACACCGAGATGCCCTGCCCGAACCATTTTCCGTAAAAGGGGACAGGGGTTATATTTATGATCGGAAAGCTCGCCGATAAGGTTTTCCATCCAGGCCATGACCTCGTCAAGCCCCATCATATCGGCCAATGCCAGCGGCCCCACATTGAATCCGAATCCCAGTTTCATCGCGTTGTCGATATCTTCGGGAGTGGAAATACCTTCCATCAAGACATGCATCGCTTCATTCAAAAGCGGCACGATAATACGGGTTGTTACATATCCGGGATACTCATGAACCAGAATCGGTTTTTTATTTATTAGTTCCGCGAATTCACGGATAAACTCATAGGTCTCATCGGATGTCTTTAATCCTCGAACAACTTCCACAATTTGTACTTTAGTAACCGGATTCAAAAAATGCATACCGATTATTTTTTCGGGTCGGCGGGTAACCGACGCTATTTCGGAAATAGAAAGTGTGGATGTGTTAGTTACCAAAATCGTTGACGGGGGAGAGAGACGATCGAGTTCGTCGAACAGCTCCTGCTTTGGGTCGAGCCGATCGGGAATCGCCTCAATAACCATCTCAGCTTCGCTGACTAAAGCCAAATCGGAAGTAGGATGGATTCGTGACAGGATCGCTTTTTTATCGGACTTAGTAAGTCCCCAGCGTTCGATTTCACGATCAATATTTTCAGAAATTCGTTTTATACCTTTTTCGGCCAGGCGGGTGGTTTTATCAATTAGATAAACCTCAACCCCATGCGACGCGATGGTTTCGGCTATGCCGCAACCCATTACGCCCCCACCGATAACATATACACTTTGTAAAGCCACAATTCACCTCAAACGCTTGAACGCCTTATGGAAAAAACCGCAAACCTTGTTTTTAATCGGAAGCAATATATAATTTAACAGTTACATAGCAAGCGGTTTTTCCCCCTTTTCACAATAAAACCAGGGCCTGTTATCCCATACTTTTTTTATCGGCAAAATAGGATTTATAATCATAGATAGACCTCTATTGGCAGTCGCAGAAGTCACATTGACAGACGGCAAGCGCCGTATTGTCAATCACTCTGCCAATTTGACAATTATAAGTTCCGCCATTATTGACGCTATATTGTAACTTGTTGTTATATACCGAGATGAAATTATTGGCATGTTGTCTGCTTTATCAAATAACAGATAATGTAAATAAAAAAAGGAGAAACAAAATGAGAAATTTAGTTCCCAGACATGGACGAAACGGACTGAACGGCAACTTTGAATCATTGATGAATAGCTTTTTTGCATCACCATCTTCATGCCCGGATGATGCCTGCAGCGTTCCCGCGGTTGACGTCAAGGAAAGCAAGGATGAATTGTCCATGACTTTTGAAATGCCCGGTATGGATAAAGGTGATATCAAAGTTTGGATCGAAGATAATGTACTGACTGTATCCGGTGAGCGTAAGGTTGAAAAAGAAGATAACGGCGAAAACTATTTACGTTCAGAAATCAGACACGGCAGTTTCAACCGTTCGTTCAAACTTCCCAAATATGTCGATGCCGGTAAAGTCTCGGCCGATTACACTAACGGATTGTTGGTGGTAAAGATCGCTCGTGCTGAGGAAGCCAAACCGAAGGAAATCGAAATAAATATAAATTAGACGTTGAACACCACTCCTTATCTCGCATCAGAAAAAGCCCTGAGTAAATCGGGGCTTTTTTTATGGTGGGGGGAATTGGCTTGCAGGTGAGAATATTTTCATCTGTCATTCCCGAGAGTCCGCGCGTTAGCCGGACGAGTCGGGAATCCAGAACGGCGGTTGACCAAGCTCTTTCTGGATACCCGTTTTCACGGGTATGACACAATCGGTTTATATGCCAAATGTCCCTGTTGTAGGCGGATTTTAGTGGGCGGCAAATGTCCACATTTGCCCCTGATCGGGTATTCAATTATGCAACCTACAGTTTCACTACTAAACTACTACAAATCCAGAATAGCACCGATAAGTAACAACTATTAATTAGGGATATACTTATGCTCGCAATAAATAATAGTATCCAACATCAAAATTTAATCCAAATCACTCTTCCAAGTTTACTGATGAAAAAATACTTTAAAAAATGAGGAAACAAAGCCAATCCCTCGTAAGTTAAAATCTGGATAGCGGTTACAAGGAAATATATTTTAGAACAACCTGTTTTTTGGAAAAAATTGCTTCACTGAGAGGATAAGCGAGGTTAGGCATGGATTCCTGCTTTCGCAGGAATGACGATATAATAATTGAATGATAAATGAATAATTCGGGGATTAAATAGTGTCACCCCTGCGTAGGCAGGGGTCTATGCAAGGTTAAAACAAATCTCGATGCGAGGATTATTTGTGATAGCAAAGCAGTCTTATGTACAAATCCTTACGTCACCCCTCTATATAAAATATCCGATGATATAGCGCCCTGCGATATAGAGCATGATGATTCCCAACAGGATTTTTATAGTTTTCGCAGGGAGATATTTCTGAATTCGAGCGCCGAGATAAATACCAAAGAATCCTCCAACACCCAGCAAGAATCCCAGGAGCCAGTCGGGACGAACAGATGAAGCTTCTTCGGAGAAATATGGCCCGATGAAAACATAGAATAGCACGCCAACGATAGACGATACAAAAGTACTGCACAGAGTGGCTCCCGAAATGGTATGGATCGGCAGGTTGTACATCGTTACCAGAATCGGAGCGAGGATAGCGCCGCCGCCGATGCCATAGATACCCCCGATAACGCCGACGATAGAGCTCATTATAAATAAAGAAATTGTCGGGATGCGATACTCAATATCGTTATAGGCATAGCTGATTTCATTGATTGAAAACAAACGGGGAATGACTTCGAATTGATTGAGCTTGCCGATTGAATCGGATGTCGTGTCCGGTTTATTAAAAATATTGAGAAACAGCCGGGCGGCAATATACAGCATGACACATCCGACAAAGAGCTTAAACGCTCCGGCATCGGGAATATATTTAACGCGGATAATGACGCCGATCAAAAGGCCGGGCAGAGCCCCCAGTGACATTGTCCAGACCAGCGGCCAGACCATCCGTTTTTCTTTATACAGACGATAGACTCCGCCGGGGATAGCAAAGATATTGAACATTAGGTTTGTGGGCGTAACTCCGGGAGCGGTAAATCCAAGGATGCTCACCTGATAGGGGAGGAGAATGAAAGCGCCCGAAATGCCGGCTGTTGATGTAATGCATGACACACCAAACGAAACCAGTACCGGGAGCCACCACCAGGTTTCGATTCCACTGACAGGAAATTCAATCATAACGCCGGGCTATTTCAATTTTTCCTGAGACAGAGCTTTTTTATCCAGAAGATACTGAAAACCGTCGGCATCCCATTCGGGCATTTTGGCTTCTCGTAATAGTAATTCGGCTCGTTCATAATACTCAATCGCGTCTTTATAATTCTTTTCGGCGTATCTGACTTCACCCAGTTCTTTGCAGGTCAAACCAACAAACTCGTCGTTTTTTAATTCTTCGAATTTCGGCAGTAGTGGCAGAAGCCGTTCCCATGCGCCGGAAAACTCGCCGATTTTTATATACATATGACCAACGGCCCAATCGGCAATCGCCTTATTCAATTCCGTCCCATGCATATAATGATATTTGCGGGCTTGAACATACGATTCCAACGCCTCATAATTCTGATTAAGATCTTCATAAGTGGCGCCGAGATTATTCCAGAGTGGTCCCAGCCACCGGGTATAATTGCCTGCTTCAGCCGCTTTAATGCCCTTATAGGCCCATTCTATTTGAGTTCTAACATCTCCGGTTATGGCAATCATGTGGGCCGCGTCAACAGCCTGATTATAAAGCTCATGCTCATTGCAGTAGTCGTACATATTTTCAAACAGGACGGTCGCTTCTTCTTTTTTATCATCCTGCCACAAGAAACGTCCTCTGACACCAATAAAGCGAGCCCATCCGGCCGGTTCGTCAATCTCTGCGGCACTATGGGCTTTTTTGAGCCATTGATAACCGGTCTCTTTATCGTCAAGGATTAAATAGGTTCGTGCAATCATGGCCAGCGCTTCGGTCTTATCTGAACTGCTGCCTGCCTCTTCGGCTGCTTTCAAAGCCTCTTCAAAAACGGATCGTGATTTTGTATATTCTCTTGAGTTAAACAGTTCATCCGCTTTTTTTAGCAGTTCCTGTGCTTGGCTCATTGTTTCCTCGTTGGTATTGGTGGTATTATCCGCAGCTGAGAGCCCGGTCATTCCCAATACAATGAAAGCGCAAAGTAAAAAAGTCAAAAACGATTGCTTGCGATACATACGAATCCTCCGGTAAGTAGATACAATATAAATGCTGACAGCGTGATTGGCAATAATAACTCGAACTAATGTATAACGAGCAAGTATAAGGTGCTAACAACAGATTACTTGACAAAATTACAATCTGATGTATTTTATATTATCACAGGTGGCTTAAGTGTACTACTCGGAGGAAATGTTTTGCGAAAACTTTTTGTCTTATTATTAGTGATGTTAGCTTCCTTGCTATTTCTAATTCAGTGCTCAGATGATAAAACAACGGGGCCGACCGATCAGGCCGATCTTACCGATCCGGCGATAATCGAGATATCGGGGATAACCCGAACAGGGATATTTGGCGTTATATTACGTCCCGATTCAGATAATCCCGATACATTGGATGCCGATGATTGGTGCTACACCTCTACACTCCAATCTACTGAGAAAAAACCAATCCCTAATGCATTCGCTCTGTATCCGGCGTTTCCCAATTCCAGTTATCAACAGGTGATTGTTCGCTATGATATCCCCGTTGCATCAGATGTTGATATCTATATTATAGATACTACCCAGACAGTAATAAAGGAGTTGGTTTCGGAACAACAGCAAGCCGGGGGATATACCATCTATTGGGATAGAACCGATACCAGCGGTGTGGAGGTTCCTGCCGATATTTACCGCCTGATGATGAAAGCGGGAGATTTTGAATGTTATGGTGATATTAAACTCACAGAGATAGTACACTATCCCCCAAACAGCGATACGATTCCTTCGGTTACGATAGAATTAAGCATCAATGGCAATAACGCAACCATATCGTATAGCAGCGATGTAGAGCTCGGAGGTTTTGCAATTAGACTTCCTTATACCGGTACGTATCAAAATCTACATTTTGATATAGTCGCTCGTAAAATGGAAAAATCAGCTAATACTATTAATAGTATAATAAACATTGTTATTACTCCATCAATGACTTTGCCGTTAGAGCCACTCGCAACCTTACCAGCGGGACAGGATGTAACGTTATGCACTTTTTCGTTTACAGGCGATGTCTTTTTGGGATGCGCCGATGCTTCTGATGCAGGTGAAGGAAATGCTAACATTGTTAAAACAATTCTGGTAAACCCATAAAATATCCGATTAACTTAAATTTCTAAAGCGGTTATTTGTTTGACAAACAAATGACCGCTTTCTATTTTGGCCTGAGCTACTATTCTGTTTAAAAAGGAATGAGAGTATATGCTAAAGAATGTTCTGATTGCAATAACTGCCGGATTACTGCTTCTCGGTTGTTCCGGGGAAGAAGATAAAGGTAAAAGTGAAGCCCAAGACGAAAGCAGTCAGCCGATTGTCTTTATCGAAACTGAACTGGGTACGATAAAACTGGAACTCTGGCCGGATGTTGCCCCAAACCATGTTGCCAACTTTCTCGATTTGGTAAACTCCGGCTTTTATACCGGATTAACCTGGCACCGGGTGATAAAAGGATTTGTTATCCAGAGTGGTGACCCAAATGCCGATGGATCCGGCAATGCCGGATATGTAATACCTGAGGAGTTTTCCGGTCTGCCTCATAATCCGGGAACATTGTCGATGGCTCGCGGTCACGAATACAATTCGGCCTCCTGTCAGTTTTTCATCTGTCTGGCTCGTCGTCCCGATCTTGACGGTCAATATACAATCTTTGGCCGGACAATTGAGGGGCTGGACGTCGTTAAGAAAATTGGTAAAACTAAAACGGATAAAAAAGAAAAACCGCTTGAAGATATACACGTACTAAAAATATGGCAGGAAGGCAAAGAGCCGGTTGAGGCTCCTTCGGATAGAGAAAAGGCTGTGGATTTAGGGAATTAATCAGAGCACAGGCAAGGAATTTACTGTGCAACAGCCTTAGTAATTATTACGTAAATGAAAGCAGGAATGGATAAATCAAAACTTACAATACTCGGTTCTACCGGCTCAATCGGCTGCTCTACCTGCGAAGTCATTGACGCCTATCCGGATAAATTCGAAATTATCGCTCTGGCAGCCGGCAGAAATATGGAGCTGTTTGCCCGCCAGTTAAAAAAATACCAACCCCAATATGGGGTTGTTTATTCGGAAAAGGAAATCGAGTTATTACAAAAAGAGAATATCGAAGGGATTGAGCTTTCCTGCGGGCAGGAGGGGTTAACTCAGGTTGCCTCGCTTAAAGAAAACGATATTGTTCTCAATGCTCTGGTTGGTGCGGCAGGGCTAAAGGCTTCACTGGAGACTATCAATGCGGGCAGTAATCTGGCTTTGGCGAATAAAGAATCTCTCGTTGTGGGGGGACCGTTATTTGAGCCGGCCATACTTAAGTCGGGAGGTAAAATCCTTCCGGTTGACTCCGAACATTCCGCCATCTGGCAATGCCTGAAAAGCGGCAAAGACGCTGAAGTAAGAAACATTCTGTTGACCGCCTCTGGCGGGCCATTCCGGGAGCGGGATACCGCGACTTTTAAGGATATTACTCTTGAAGAAGCTCTGGCCCATCCGACCTGGAAAATGGGTCCGAAAATAACTATTGATTCGGCGACGATGATGAATAAGGGGTTGGAATTAATTGAAGCAGTTTGGCTGTTTTCAGTTGCGCCGGAACAAATAAAGATTATTATTCATCCGCAATCGATAGTCCATTCTATGGTTGAGTTTGTTGATAGTTCGGTTATTGCTCAACTGTCAAACCCGGATATGAAACTGCCGATTGCCTATGCGCTGTTTTGGCCGGATAGATATGAAGCTGATCATGGGCGTATTGATATTGTTAAGACCGGACACCTTGATTTCTTTGAGCCGGACGAGGAAAAGTTCCCGGCCTTGAGACTGGCTCGTGAAGTTGCCGAAGCAGGCGGAACAGCCCCGGCGGTACTAAATGCCGTCAATGAAATAGCGGTGGCGGCCTTTTTAGACAAAAAGCTCCGGTTTACGGAAATAACGGAACTTATAGAGAGAATTTTAGTTGAACATACTGTTATAGACAGCCCAAACCTTGACGATATATTGAGTGTTGACGATTTATCCAGAAACAGGGCGGCAGAATTAATCAGGAATGAATTATGTTAGATTCGGTTTTATCATCATTAGTACCAGTTGTATCCGCAGTTTTTGTCCTTGCGATTTTGATTTTCTTCCATGAGTTAGGGCACTTTCTAATCGCGAAACGGGCCGGGATTCGAGTAGATAAGTTTTCACTGGGATTTCCACCGACAATTCTCAAGAAAAAATTTGGAGGCACCGAATACTGTCTTGGTGCGATTCCACTCGGCGGTTATGTCAAGATGGCTGGAGAGACTCCGGGTGAAGAAGTTACCGGATCCCCGGATGAATTTATGTCTAAATCGGTCGGCGCGCGGGCATTGGTTGTCTCTGCCGGACCGATAATGAATTTTATTATCGCTTTCTTAATTCTCTGGGGTGTCTATTATATCGAAGGTGAACCTGTCATCGATACTGAGCGAGCTGTCATTGGCATTGTAGCTCCCGATAGTCCTGCCTTGGAAGCCGGTTTGAAAAAGGGTGATGTTATTACCTCCATTAACGATCAAGCTGTAACCGGTTTTAGTAGTATGGCCCGGCTGATTGAGGTTGAGGTCGAAAAACCAATTGCAATTGAGTGGCTGCGAGATTCACAAATTATGTCCGCGACTGTCACGACTATGGTTAATGAAATGATGACCGAAAGCGGCGAGAAAATTAAAAAGGGAATTATCGGTGTCGGGCAGCATGCGACAATAAAGGACCTGGGCATTTTTGAAGCCGCCAGCCGAGGATTCGACAAAACAGTCTTTTTTACCACGATGGTCTTTGATTTTCTCAAAAAGCTCTTAACTTTTCAGGTCTCGGCCAAACTTATCGGCGGACCGGTCTTTATCATGCAGATGGCGGGGGAGACCGCGAGACTCGGTTTCACGACCCTGTTATCTTTTATGGCGATGTTGTCGGTTAATTTAGCCGTCTTAAACATTCTTCCGATTCCGGTCCTTGATGGTGGGCATTTATTATTCCTGCTCATTGAGAAAATCAAAGGTTCTCCGGTTTCGATGAATGCCCGGATTATTACTCAGCAGATTGGATTTGTTGTTCTGCTTATTACAATTATCATGGTGACCTATAACGATATTGCGCGTATCTTCACCGGATAGTTATTTCCCGCCATAGGAGGCTTGATGAGTAAGCGCGGCAAGAAGACTAAGAAGTCGGATACAAATATAAATAAGCAGATAAAAAAGGAGATGCTGGACGACTCCTTCTCATATGTCAAAGCAATTATCTTCGCGGTAATCGCGGCCTTTTTAATAAAAACTTCATTAATCGAAGCTTATGGTATTCCCTCTTCTTCAATGGAAGATACTCTTCTCATCGGTGACTTGGTTGTCTCCAACAAGATTATTTATGGCTCTAAACTCCCTCTTATCGATTATCGCTTCCCAGCGATTAGAAAGCCACAACAAGGTGACATTATAACGTTTGAATTTCCCGGCGACCGCTCGGTCGATTATGTCAAACGATGTGTTGCCACCGAGGGGCAGGTCGTGCGAGTTGTAAATAAAGTCCTATATGTTGACGGAAAGAAATTCGAGAACCCTGAATTCTCAAAGTACGAAGACGGGAAAAAGATATTACTAAATGTCCGTGAATCCGTTCGTGATAATTTTGGTCCGTTCAAAGTACCCAAAGACCATGTCTTCGCTATGGGAGATAATCGTGACAGGAGTTACGATTCACGGTTTTGGGGAACGGTTCCGCTTGAGTTAATTGAAGGCAAAGTCATGTTCATTCAATGGTCGCTTGCCGAGGATAAAACGGCTACCCAGATTGATCTGGCAGACTTAACTACAATTCCAATGTCAGTTTATGAGTCCGTTTCCCGTTTTGCTGGCCGTATAAGGTGGGAAAGAACCCTGATGGGAGTTGAATAAACTGCCGGGGTGAGTATCAGTAAAGCAAATTGGTCACATAGTTTATTGTAAAAGAAGGTTAGTATATACATTGTCAGAGAATCCTCCATTCCGGTTTTTGGAATACACGAAATCATTAGCGATTGCGTTTGTGTTGGCGCTAATAATAAAAATCGCTGTGGTCGAAGCCTATAAAATTCCATCAAGCTCTATGGAAGATACTCTGTTAGTCGGTGATTTCCTGCTGGCCAACAAATTTATTTACGGGGCGCAGGTGCCGTTTACGGATTGGCGCCTTCCGGCGGTCCGCGATCCTCAGCAAGGCGATATTGTTATCTTCAAATATCCCGTTGATCGGCAAACAAACTATATCAAGCGATGTGTGGCGACTGCCGGGCAAACTGTTGAAATAATAAATAAAGTGCTTTATGTTGACGGCAAAGTGTTTGAAAATCCGCCTGAATCAAAGTTTACAAGTCGTCACATCTTACCGTACTCTAAAAACAGTCCCAGAGATAATTTCCCGCCAAAAGTCGTTCCGCCGAATCATATCTTTTGCATGGGGGACAATCGGGATAAAAGCTCGGATTCCCGGTTCTGGGGGACGGTTTCACTCGACTTAATCCAGGGTCAAGCAGTTATGATTCATTGGTCATGGGTACCGGATGTAAATGAGCCGCAGGTAAAACTTGATGATTTGACAACCATCCCAGCCTCGGTACTGCATTTTTTCGTTCATTTCTATGAGCGGGTTCGCTGGAGACGGCTGGGCAATATCCTCCTATAGACAATTATCGATAATATAATCCACTCGTTAAATATATCGCAAAACCTTTATTTTTTTGTTGCTTCAATAACTTAGGTCACATAACTTTAAACAGGAATTAATCCGTAAGGAGGCGGAGGTGTTGCTATGAGGAGATTCCTGAAAATGCCGTCGGCTATTGATATTGCCGAAAATCTGGCTCAGATTCAGCGCATTCCCAACTGTGAGGATTGTGAGTTATTGCGGGGAGCGAATCTTTTGGCTGCAAAGGTTTTTGGCAAGAAGCACACCGAATTGTTTAATCGAAATCTGGCCGGAATCATTACCACTCATGTTGATCTCAATTGTAAAGAATGCCCGGTTGATGAGATTGTTAAGAAGATCAGGAAAGATCGATTGGCGGCTATCGCGGCCTTGTTCTAAAAGTATTTCTACGTTTTACTTCTCGAAAAACAGCAAGAGTTGGTTTATTCTCATTTTTCATTACCGGAGCAATATCATCGTTTTTGACTCTACGAGATTTTCCCATTTTATTTGATACAAATACACGCCCGAAGCTACTTCGGTACCACTTGCATCTTTACCATCCCACACAATCTTGTGCCCACCAGCCGATAAATATCGGGACATCAGAGTCACTACTTTTTCACCCAGGATATTATATACCGTTATTTCGGTAAGGCTCCGACGTGGAATAGTAAACGAAATTGTAGTACTTGGGTTGAATGGGTTGGGAAAATTCTGATGCATTTGAAACTCTGGAATAGAAACCGTTTCATTCTCGAAATCAATACCGGTGGGGATGTCATGCAGAAACGGTTTGAACACTACTCGACCATTAAACAACAGACTATCTGGTTTAATATATGCTTCAACACATTCGGCGGTATTGCACCCCCAGTAATTATATGAGGATACAATATCAAGATTTCCAAAAACTGAAAGTCCGTTTGACAGTTCACAATTTCTTATAACTGGTGATGCATCAAAGTTAGCGATTGAACTATTTTGACCGAATGATGTAAGGTTGCAGTTTTTAATAATGCACGGGAAATCAGCATTGTTGATAGCGTAAAATCCCATTATTTCGGACGAGCTTTCGTGACTTCTGAGTGTTAGATTACTCAAGACCGAAAAATCTCGCAAGTAAACTAAAGAACGCTTTGGCAAATATTCACTCTTAGCCAGAATAAAACTGTTTTCCCTTTCGGGGGGACCAAATATATACAGCGGTTTGTCAACTTGATAATGATCAATCTCAACAATTGCACTGTCCGATTTTAAAACTAAAGTATCCCAGGGGAGAGCTTGAATCATACTTATTTCCAAGAGCGCTTGATTACTTGCAATGATTCCGCCGTTTAATAAAACGATAAGTTTTTCTGGACTGCGGCTTTGGTACCTATCACAGTCAGCTCCAAAAGCCCCGATATCGGTTCCGTTCTCTCCACTGCCAACACACGGCGAGGACGAATCAAGTGATGCTCCAGAATCGGATATCGAGCAAAATAAAGGATCCTGTGAGATGTTGCCGTCAGAACCGATAACAGATTGCAACTCGCCGCCGAAATGATCTCCTGAAACAGTACTCCAGAAATTACAATATGAAATTTCCGGGGAAAACCCGAGGTATGATGAGTATATCGGCGCTGAACTGTTAAAAGCGAAAATAGAATTTTTTATTGAACTGTTTTGCTGATATGATTTATCGCCCGAAAGCAAACGCAAGCGTTCAATATCTGCTGGAGAATACCCTATTTCAACCGAATTTGAGAGAAAGGCGATACCGTCGGATGATATCTTGCCGGAGTAATTGCAGACGAACGAGCATTTGTCAACCATGAGGTTTCCTGAGATATTGTCCGGCTGTAACTCTAATACACCACTATAGAGATTGGCAATATTGTTATAAACAAATGAGTTCCTAATCTCGACCGGGGCTAATCCGCAGATTATCGCACCGCCCGTTCCTGAAGAATTATGCGCTATAATACAGCTATCGATGGTTAGACTGCCGCCGAGACTGTTTATTCCTCCGGCTTGAGCCAGTGAATAATCCTCGGCATGGGGATTGGTCGATGTATGTCTTACCCGATTAAACGAGATTGAGCAATTACTGAAATCGGCATGACCGATGTTTCGGATACCGCCTCCCGATGCTAACCAGAAATCAATCGGGCCGTAAACCAGATTGGAATCGATACGGCAATCGATAAAGCGAACATCATCACCGGCACAAAAAATGCCTCCACCGCGTTTAATCGCCCGGTTACTAATGACTTCACAGCTCTCTAAAAGAGGTGAGCCGCCGTTGATGTGTATCCCACCGCCATCTTCGCCGTAGCAGTTTTGAAAAATACAATCTTTTATTATCGGAGAGGCGCTGTCGATTTGAAGACCGCCTCGAAAAGGACTAAGCCAGGGATAGTCTCCTTCATATCCGCCCGACAGAGTAAAACCCTCAAGTCTCGATAATGAATCCTCGTTTGAATTAAATGTAATTGTTCGTGATGTGTCAGAAGATGTCAAGATAAAGGTAACCAATGCTCCGGATGCTGAACGGAGCGTTATCTTCTTCCCTGAAAAATTAATACTTTCATTTCCCGGACCACTATAAATGCCGGGAGAAACCAGTACTGTATCACCGTCAACTGCGGATATAATACCGGCTTGAATTGTTGGTGCATCGCCGGGAACAGTGATTGTATCACCGAACAAACAAGTATTAAATAGTACTACAATAATTAGTACAAAAGTTAACTGAGTTCTTACCATGAAACGCCGAGCTCTTTCTATCATCAACCGTACTTATAGAAAAACCGCAGAAATTGCTCATTTGTCAAGCCTGTAGTTGTTTTACATATAATGTACAAACAAAGTCTTTGATGTCTTATAGATTTTGCTTGATTAGTCCGGGGTGAGTGGTTATTGTTTACTAACTTTTTAAAGGGTATGGATGTACAAACTCGAAGTTAACAATATTATCAAGAATTTTGCCTCCCGTCGGGTCCTCAGGAAGGTTTCATTTTCACTGCAAACCGGAGATTCGTTAGCGGTTGTCGGAAAAAACGGCTCCGGGAAAACTACTTTACTCAAAGTTATAGCGGGTTTGATACGAGCCTCAAAAGGTACCGTGGCTTATTCCGGTCCAAATGGGAAACTATCCCGGGATGAATTACAGTCAAGCTTATCGTATGTCGGACCGGAAATGACCCTCTATGATGCCTTGACCGCTGAAGAAAACCTGAAGTTTTTTGCTACTATGCGGGGTTTAGCATGGCATCTGGAAGAGTCTGATAAATTACTGTCAAAAATGGGGTTGAACGGTCGAGGTCGTGATAAATATGGAGCCTACTCTTCGGGCATGAAACAGCGATTGAAATGCGCAGTAGCACTCTTAAACGAACCTCACTATCTATTTTTGGACGAACCGACATCCAATCTCGATGAGGACGGAAAGCAAATAGTTGGAGATATTATAGAAAGGCAGAAGGAAAACGGCATTTTGATAATCGCGACCAATGAGCAGAAGGAGTACGGCCTTGCCGAAAAACTCTATCAGCTTGATGACTAAAGCATTTGCAGTTTTAAAAAAGGATATGCAATGCGAATTTCGCACTCGTTATGCCTTAAATGCGATTATGCTGTTTGGGATTACAACCCTGACGGTTGTTTCCTTTTCGGTCGGCCAAAAGAATTTACCGGCGGAGGTACATGCGGCGCTGTTTTGGATTATCATATTCTTTTCGGCAATGTCTGGTCTGGCGCAGGTTTTCATTCGCGAAGAAGAGGCCAAAACCTCAACTGTGCTCCGGCTTACGGCCTCACCAACTGCAGTTTATATCGGAAAATTAACGTTCAATCTGTTTTTGCTGTTTTTCCTCGAACTCATCATTTCGCCGCTTTTTATACTAATGACTGACGTTGAGGTACGTAATATCCTTTTGTTAGCGACGGTCCTTGCTTTAGGGGCTATCGGGTTGGCTGGAGCGACAACACTGATTGCCGCAATAATCTCAAAATCCGGTGCCAAAGGAGCGTTATTCTCAGTATTATCGTTTCCGATTCTACTGCCTTTGTTAATGGGAGCAATAAAAGCCACCACGGTGGCATTTTCTGATACCGGCGGTGGTTTTTCGGATGTATCATCGGAATTACAACTGTTGATAAGCTATGGAGTGATAATGATTACCGCATCACTATTACTCTTTGAGTATGTCTGGGAAGAATAAGCTGAAAGAATTTTGGAACATCGACCGGGATAGGTTGTTTCTGAGGTCGGAATCTTTATATTGTCACGACCAGAAAAGGGAATGCTGATATTATGTGGTGGAAAATCCTGACATTTATTGCTATGTGCTGGGTTATAGTCGCGGCGTTTTCATATCCTGCGCCTCAACAGCAGATTGGTGAAGCCAGCAGGATTTTTTATTTTCATGTTCCGCAGGCGTGGGTGTCGGTGCTGGCCTTTTTGACCTCTATGATTTACTCGATCAAATATTTATACAAGGGCAATTTGGTTGACGATGACCGGGCCCGGGCAGCGGGTGAGCTGGGATTGGTCTTTTGTATTCTGGCAACTATAACAGGATCTATTTTTGCTAAAATAACCTGGCATTCTTATTGGAATTGGGATCCGAGGGAGACCTCGATTTTTATCCTGCTTTTGATTTACGGAGCTTATTTTGGTTTGCGGTCGGCTATTGAAGACCCTGAACGAAAGGCTAAACTGGCTGCTGTTTATGCTATTTTCGCTTTTATTACAGTACCTTTTCTCGTTTTTATCGTACCTCGGGTAATGCCTTCTCTGCATCCTTCGGATACTATTATAGATGAATCAAGCAAAGAGGGATTATCCATGACGACAAGAATGATCTTTTATCCGGCGCTGGCGTCGTTTTCGGTGTTGTTTTTCTGGATGATGGACCTTGCCCGTAAAGTTCATACCCGGGAGAGACAGACACAGGAGGACTCATTATCATGACTTCCAACTATACGGTAATGGCAGTTACTCTCATCATTTGGGGAGCATTGTTCGTATATCTGATAAAACTTGATAGAAAGATAAAGAAATTCGAGGATAAAAAGTGAAGATGAAGCTAATCTTTGGCATTCTTATTATCGCCGTTTTTATGGCTTGGAGTGTCAATTCATTCATATCAACGACGATTACGTATGTCTCCCTTGAGGATGTTGCTGATTCTGACGGCACGGTGCAGGTAATGGGAAAAATAGATTTTGCATCGGTCAATTTTGATACAGAAAATTCAAGGTTTTCGTTTGATATAACCGATTTGGAAGAGCCGGAAAGTAATCGCCGCCTAAAAATAGTATATGGTGGAACCATACCCGGTAATTTTGATCAAGCAAAATCGGTTGTTGCCAAAGGAATTTATCAGGACGGCGTTCTTGTAACCAAACAATTGCTCGTTAAATGTCCATCTAAATATCAGGGCTTAGATCAAGGGGCTTAATACGTGAATATCGGCGAATTACTTATTGCGCTGGCTTTGGCCTGCGCGGTTGTCAGTACATTCTCATACTTTTTGACCATCCGCGGCTACAAAAAATATGAGTCACTAGGGCAGATAAGCTACTATTATTTTACCGTCATAGTTCTCAGCGCATCAGCTTTGTTATTCTACTACTTCCTGTCCGGTGATTATTCATATAAATATGTATATGATTATTCTGCCTCACAGATGAATACTTTTTTCCTGATAGCAGCCTTTTGGGGTGGGCAACAGGGGACTTACCTTCTCTGGCTGGCATTCTTAGCACTTTTTGGGTATTTTTTATTATTCCGAACCGAGCAGTATAAGACCTACTCAATGTTCTTTTACGGTATAATTCTCATTTTCTTCAGTACGATGCTGATGATATTATCACCATTTGAGAAACTGCCGTTCCCGCAACCGGACGGAGCCGGTTTGAATCCGCTCTTAATGGATTACTGGATGGTTATTCATCCGCCGGTAATGTTTATCGGGTATGCTGCCGCCGCATTACCTTTTGTTATTGCTCTATCGGCGCTATTTACAAACAAATACAAAGGCTGGCTCAAGATTATTTTCGGGCCGGTTATTCTGGTTTCAACTGCTCTGGCGGCTGGAAATATAATGGGTGCTTTCTGGGCCTATAAAACCCTCGGATGGGGTGGTTATTGGGGGTGGGACCCGGTTGAAAACTCATCACTTATTCCCTGGTTGATATCGCTGGCCTTGATTCATGGCTTGGTCCTTGAGCGTGATAACGGCGCAATGCGAAAGACCAACCTGTTTCTATCGTTGTCAGTTTTTGTTTTAGTGATCTACGGAACGTTCTTGACCCGTTCGGGAGTACTGGCCGATTTTTCAGTTCATAGCTTTGTTGATCTCGGAGCCAACGGTGTGCTTATCAGCTTCATGATCGGTTCGGCGTTAGTGGCCTTACTACTTTTTTTGTATCGCTTTCTGGAGATTAAGGGTCCCTCAGTAAACCTTTCCATTACATCGCGTCCATTTACTCTGATATTCTCTGTTTGGGTGCTGTCTTTGATTGCAGTGATTGTTCTCGCCGGTACATCATGGCCGTTGATAACCGGGCTTTTTGGGACCGCTGGTGCAGTAGACACCGACGTCTATAACCGTATCGTATATCCACTGGCAATACTGATGGGTATATTTCTCAGTATCGCTCCATTTGCTCCGTGGAAGGGATCAGCTGTTTCATTACTGATTAAAAAATTATTGATTCCTATAATTGCCTCGGTTGCCATTACTACGACAAGTTTTTTCTACGGTGTGGAGTCGGTCACCGACCTTCTTTACATCTTTTCGGCCTCATTGGCAATGACTGCCAATCTGCGCATTCTTATTACGTTTATTCCGAGAGAGCTCCACAAGGCCGGCCCACAGTTGGCGCACTTTGGTTTTTCACTTATGCTACTTGGAATTCTTGGATCCTCTGCTTATGCGACTAGTGAAAAGTTGGCTATCAATCGTGATGAATCTGCTACCGCGTTTGGAATGAATATCACTTATCAAGGGATGGCCAATGAAATAACAACGACGGACAACAAGCTTCTTTTGGCGGTTACGGATAACGGTCTCGAATATCAGGCAACGCCGCAGTTGTACTGGTCAAGCCGTATGGGGGGGATGATGAAAAAACCGCACATTAGCCGGCATCTCATGTATGATATTTATTTCTCTCCGGAACAAATTCAGGATATGTCTGATCAAAATGGCGTAGCGGTTGGTAAGGGGGAAATAATTCAACTGGGTGGTTATCAACTCAAGTTCAACGAATTTGACCAGGGTGAGCACGATATGGGCTCTTCCATGCGTTTCGGCGCGGTGCTTGAGGTTAAAGACAGTTTGGGTAATAGTGAATTGATTACTCCAGCCCTGTCTTTTGACCAGGGTAAAGTTCAGTATCTGGATGTTCCGCTCATGGAAGGGGTAACCGATTTCGATGTCAGGCTCGAACAAATTAACGCTGATAACGGTTCTATAGTCTTATCAGTCAAAGGTTTGACACCGAATTTGCCAAAGGATAGACTAATTCTTGAAGTGTCCAAAAAACCGACTATGAACTTTCTCTGGGCGGGTACGATTCTTTTGGTTTTAGGGAGCCTAATATCGTTGCGGAGTCGATGGGTTAGGGCGATTACGCCGTAGATTGTAGATTCACATTGCACAATTATTCCTATTCTATCGTCAGGTTATAAAAAAGGTATATTTTCGCTTGCACGACAGTGGCTCAAGTATTATTATTTATGCCTTGCTTTACGACACTATCGGGAGGAGCAAATGAGAAAAGTTACGGTCCTGCTGGCTATCATATTGTTAATGGCAGCGGCATGCGATAAGAATGATGAAAACACGGTTAATTCAATTCCTAAATCTCACACGACTTATCCGGTGTTTCATCTGATGATTGACAACGATTATCAAACCTTTAGTCTGGACTCCGTTCAATTGACCGTTACTCCGGACATCGGCTGGCTGAGTTCGGTTTATTCAGATGACCAAGGATTTATCGGTACTCTGGCATCCGGGACGTATATTACAAGTATTGATACAACCATAGGTACCACGGATACCACCATTGATACTACTTCGGTAGTGTACGGTTTCAATCCGGGCCAACAGTACAAATTTAACTTTGAGCGTAGCAATACCTATAGTTGGATAGATTCATTCTATATCGGCTATTCCCGAACTATAGACTCAACCTGGCAAGTTAAAAGCGCAGATACGGCCTATGTGTTAAAGCTGGCCGACTCGTCCAACCCCACGATAAACATTCCTGATTCAGTCGGTATTGTAACTGGCTCTTTCGATACTTTAATCCGCATTCCTGACTCAACGGTTCAGGTTGAACGTATGTTCGCTATATGGTTCGGGATTCCGGTACGTGTCACAGACCCTAACGATACCTTAATTCTGTCCCCTACCAGTGTTTCTTTTGATACTGTTATTTGGGCATATTGGGGAACGGTGGATTCATTATATTTGCCTATTGACTCCAGCGCCTGGTGTGATGTGAAGCTTGATACGATTATCGACGGAACCGACACAACAATTAATGACTTCTTTGTCGTCGAGACTCCGATAGAAGTCGGTGGTGTTTTAATTGGTTATTTAATTGATACCGTTACGATGTATATCAATTGTGATCCAACGGTAGGGAATACCCATCGGAAAATTTATAATCACTGGGGTTGGGGTGATTTTGATACAACACCATTGTTTACATTTCCGGATACTCTAAAGGAACTGACTTTTACCAACAGTGTCGTATCTATCCGTAATACAGTTACTGATGTTTCGAAGACCGGTACGATGTATCTCATACAAAATGGCGATACAACCGCAGTTGACAGTTTAGTGTTTGATCTGACTATGCCGGCCGTAGAAGTATTCCCGGACTATCAGATTATAATAAAAGACTAATAAAAACCTTAAGCCACTCAACGGCTTATCAAACCCCGCCAACTGGCGGGGTTTTTTTTATTGACAATGTGTGCGACAATGATATATACTTAAAGTGTAAATAAAAAGATTTCGGTCCGTTATGGATAATAGGGAAGGCGGTGTAAGTCCGCCACAGCCCCGCTACTGTAAACGGCTACGAAGGGCCAACACTCCACTCTTGATACTGTCAAGGGGAAGGAGGTCCAAGTAGGATTGAAGCCGTAAGTCAGGAGACCTGCCGAAATCAAAAACCCGTTATTCGACAGCCCTCGAGGGAGGGGAAGTTGATACTGTCCCGAACTGTCAGAGGTGTAGTCGGGATATTTTTGTGCGTATATCCCGCTGCCCGTGTTTTTCGCCGTATAGCAATCCAGGCGATGCTTATATGCTTGGCTTTAGTCTTATTTTCTACATCCGCGTATTCGAGTGCCCTTTGTACTATTAGCGGAACTGTTTATGATAAAACAGATGGTCAACCGGTATCTTCGGCAGAAGTCCGCATTCTTGACACCGAATTCAAAACTACAACTACTCAAAATGGCCGATTTACATTATCCAATATTCCCGAAGGGCAATATCAAATAGAGATATACGCTGATGGTTATGAGCCGTCTGTTTTACAAAACGTCTCCGCAATTGCGGGCATAGATAACCGGCTTACCGTTAATCTTGTCCGCCGGATATATGACTTCGGTCAAGTGAAAGTCACTTCCGACCGGGTTAAAAACTCGGCCTTAAATATTCAAACTGTGACACGGGATGAAATTATATCCGAAGATATTACTTCCCTATCTGAGGCGCTTGAGAATATTCAAGGCGTTTATGTACAAGAGTCTGGTGCTTCCGGAGGTTCGGCAACCGTCAGTATCCGAGGATGCGACCCCAAGCATGTCCTTATTATCGTTGACGGTCAGCGCTTAAATGCGGCCGGTACTGGTATCGCTGACCTTAATGCTATCCCTCTCGATAATATCGAAAAAATAGAGGTTCACAAGGGGGGGCAGTCGGCCCGGTTTGGTTCCGATGCCATTGGCGGCGTTATCAGTATTTCTACCATTGCCCAAAACAAGTACTCTCCTGAAGTTTCAATCAGACAGAAAATTGAAAGATGGCGCGGGTATCGAGGAGAGATTAGCGCTAGAGACTTTTTACCGCTCAAGCAAGTTCCTCATCGTTTCAGCTTCAGTCGGTATCGTACCGATGCTGATTTTGAGTACGATTATTTTGTGTCACCGGATTTACTCCGCCATGAAATTGGTCGCCGAGTAAATGCGTCTTTTGCTCAGGAAAATCTTTTCGGTTCGGCCGGCTACAGTTTAGATTCATCGCTTTCAATTTCTTTTTCGGGGCAGTATTACAAAAGCCGGGGGGGGATGCCGGGGCCGGTTTCAAGCCCGGATTCCACCGCTTGGAAACAGGATAAGCGTATTTCATTCTATACCGGGCTTAAACATCAAGCCTCAGAAGCTATAACCCATGAACTTAATGTAAGTTTTTCCCGGTTTGAGCAGTACTTCAATAATAATAATCTTGATACTCTCCTTGAGGCTTCAGAATACGAAACCCGTTTTATCAATGATATCGCACTGGCCGAGCTAAATCAGAATTTTATAGCTTTCAAGGGTAACGATATCACTACCGGTATTGAATTTCAGCGGAATATTTTATACCACAACGATATTGTGAGACCTAAAGTGACAATGGGGCGTATGGTGCGTGATAATATCGGAATCTACTTATCCGACCGGCAAACGATATCTACGAAGAAGCTGCGTTTTATAGATGCCTTCACTCTATTGGCCTCGGCTCGATGGGATAACACCGATACCAAGCGAGACCAAATAGATTCGGCTAGCATTGTCCGGCATAATTCAAATTTTGCCCATAAGTTCGACCTGTCACTCGTTAAGGGAAACGAATCCCGAATACTGTTTCGGGCAAGTTATGGCTCGTCCTATCGACTGCCGTCGGTTAATGCGCTCTTCTGGAAAGGTGATGTACGCTCCAGCGGTAATCCGGACCTCAAACCGGAACAGGCGGAACACAGCGAAGCCGGCTTCGAATTCCATTTTGTCGGCGGGTTCAAACTATCGGCGGGAATGACCTACTTCCATTCTTATACCAAAGGTTTAATCGTCTGGCAGCCCGGCTCACCGGGTAATATCTGGAAACCGAAAAACCTTGATGCCGCTTTTGTTACCGGGCACGAGGATTTTGTCAAGCTTCAGCTGTTTGACGAGCACATCACCCTGAGGTATCAAAACACCATCACCGTTCCCAAAAACCGGACACCGGAAGCCAATTTTTACAATAAAGACCTGACCTTCCGTCCCCGGTACTCAACGCTATATCAGATAAAATTTGATTATGGGCCTGTTTTCGGAGAATACGAAATTCGCGAAGTCGCCCGACGCTTCGCCCTGCCAGCCAACACAAAATGGTATGACGCTTATCGCATTGAGAATTATAGAATAGGCATCAAAGCAAATTTGTCTCGCTTTGATTGCCGTTTATCATACAAAATGAAAAACAGTCGCGGTGAAGATTATGTCCTCATCGCTCAGTATCCCATGCCTCGCATAAACTGGGCGGTGAGTTTGACCGTCACTTATGCACCGGGTAAAAAATTAAAAACAAAATAAACTTGCGGAGAAACAAGATGTTAAGGAAATCAATACTACTATTAGCGCTCATTGGACTATTGGCGGGTGGAATAAACGCCGCCGACCCTTATGCCTATGTCATCAACACATCGGGGGAGACACTTTCTAAAATAAACCTGACTACCAATATGGTGACCAATAATATGCTGACGTTAGGATCGGATATATTGTCATCGCCAAATCAAATCATTATTCGCGATAGCTTGGCCTATGTGTTGCTTTCTGTAACCGATGAGATTCAGATAATCAATCTGAAAACCGAATCGACCGTTGGCTGGATTGATCTTCCGAACGGAAGTAATCCGTTCTGGATGGCCTTTTATAACGATCAATACTTATATGTAACCCTGATGGTCGATGATGCGCTGGTCAAAGTCGATGTTACGATCAAAATGATTGTCCAGACGACTCCGATCGGAAAATCTCCCGAAGGAATCCTGATATATAAAGACCGGGCCTATGTAGCTATTACCGCCTATGATTTTTCAACCTACACCTGGGGACAGGGCAAAGTTGCGGTGTATGATTTATCTGCCGATACGGTTCTATCTTCGATTGAAATCCTGACCAGTACCAATCCTCAGTTTGTAGATGTCGATGCCAACGGTATTATTCACTGCGTTTGTACCGGCAATTATTCTTCGGTACGAGGAACAGTTTTTCTAATCGATCCCGAAATCGAAGCCGCTTTCAATATCGTTTCGCTGGGGGGAGACCCTAGTCTGCTCGCCATCGGAGCCGACAATAAAGTTTTTCTTTCGGCTGGAGGATGGGCCGCCGACGGTGAAATCTTTTCTTATGATGCTTTTACCTACGAGGTCTATCATGATTCCGCTAATCCGATTTATGTCGATTCGGGAGCGATGGGGATTGTCGCTTTTCAGGATACGACCGCCTTTGCCTGCACTTTCGGCGACCGGATAATCCGCATCAACAGTAATGGTGATAAAATAAATACCTATACAATGGGGGACGGTCCGATTCATGTTGCCTTTGATTATGTCCCCGGAGATGCTAATGGCGATTGGGAAGTGAACGTCGGTGATGCCGTCTATCTCGTTAACTTTACTTTTAAGGGTGGAGCGGCTCCGGCTTTTCCTCGCTGGCGAGCTAATGCCAATGGCGACGTGTCGATCAATGTCGGCGATGCGGTCTATCTGGTAAATTATGCTTTCAAAGGCGGCCCGGCTCCGATTATTGGCCCCCTCTGGGTCAATTAGGGGGGATGGGACGTTGTCCCATTTTAAACTTGTAGGTCAAAACCCACCCACTGTTTGGGCACTATAGCCTGTGGTTTTGACATTCGCGCAAAGCGCGACAAACGAGTAGAGTATAATTTGAATTTCTATCCCGAGACGGGGAGGACATTATTCCCCCAATAGGTTCTCCTCGTTTCAACTTAATTCTTCAACGAATGATGCTATCCATAGCCAGAGCTGAGTGGTTTATATTATTCATGAGTTAATCATCGTCATCCTCGCGGACGCGGGGATCCAGTTTTAGTTTTACTTTTTCTGGATTCCCGACTCGTCCCGTTTCACGGAAACTCTCGGGAATGACAGGACCGGAGCCTACCCGGCGATTTAATCATCTATAACGGGATTAGTATCGCTCTTATTGCCTGAATGATTAACTTCATTAGAATTTGATTTTGAGTCATTGGATTTATTGTTTTTGTCTTTTTGTTTGGCTTTGCGTTTTTGGGAATGTTTTTTTAATATCTTATTGACTCTGCTTTTTGCTTTACCTGCTATTTCGCCCTCTCTTATATCTCTTTTTAAAACATCATGGGATAAAATATTTTCGATTTCATCATTTGTTACCTTAATGCTTGGTGATATCTTTTTTAATGTTAATCTGATAGTATTGATTACCGGTTCTGTTAGGATTAAAGCTCCAATCATATACCTATTTACACTTTGGACACGTTTGCCGTATTGCTCCATCGCATCTGCCCGGATTCCTTTTTTACATAAAATAAATAGTTTGCTCTGATCTTCATGTCTTTTTGCATTTAACTCTAAAAAATTAAAAGAGCAAACCAGATCATAGTCAACTTTGCTTTCAAATTTCAACCAATAGATTTCCCAATCGATACCATTGGTCAAAACTACCCACCGAATTCCTTTATTGGCGCCATAATTTACGGCTTGGCGAAGATGATTTTCTTTTAAGTCCAAGCCAATTGCTTTCACCTCTATCAAGTATTTTATATGACTATCCAACTTGATTGCCAGATCGCAATAAGTTCCTTGTATAGCACATTCTCTGGTCACATCTGAATACTTATCAAAACCAAAAACATTTGCCAACATGTCGGTGACAATAGTCACGGTATCTGATTCATTGATATCACGATCCTTGGCAGCCTTCAATATTTTCTGAAATTGGCCCACTTCTTTGTTTAATCGTTCCACTACTTTTTTAGGGACTTTAATCATGGCTTATTCTCCTAATAAATACTGATGATATTTTGTGGGCGGTAATAACCCCAGCTACACTTTCACCACCAATTTACTACTATTCCAGAATTAATCAATATAATAAACACCATCAAAGAAGGGGCACATGAGGAAAATCGTTATTGAAAACTGGAAAATATATACGACAGTTGGCGCTGGCGCACACCTTCCTGTGTCATTAAAAACACCCTGTGGCGTGCACAATTCGAAAAAAAACTTTAAAAATGAGCATCCACAAGGTACTCGTCGCAGACAAGTAAAGCCAATTCTTCGTATTTCTATGAATGAAAGGTGGTAACGAGACATTTTAGAAAATTTGGCTTTAGGAAAAGCATGTTAATATGAAAAACGCAAGGTACTCGTCGAAGACAGGTGAACCCATTTGAGAATTAAATGCCCTATTGTATAGTTATTTGTAGGGGACGACTATGTCGTCCCGGAAAGAACTACCAAATTCAGTGTCATCAACACACCCCCCGCTGTCGCGGACCCCTCTCATAGAGGGGATGTTGTTATTAATTATTATAATTAAAAACTATTTATAGGAGCTTGTAAAAAGGCATTTGCAAGTGCTTTGGACATTTTGCCGGTATGTATTGTCTCAATGTTTTGTTACAGGTCCCCTCTGGAGAGGGGAAATAAAGGTTATAGTCCTGCCGTAAGGGCGGTCGGTGTGTAAGGGGAATGCTCACTCCTCGAAGCGGTCGTCGGCATTCTTGCGGGCCGAGGGTCTCTTTACTTTATCTTCCAGCCACCCGATTCTGAAATTTTCGCTCTCATCAAAATTCGGAACGTGCGGTTTGATATCCAGCAGGGGCGTGCCGTCAACGATATCGATATCCTTGATATGTAATATATTCCTTTCAATCGACGTCAAGCGAACGATTGACAAACCGATCGGGTTGGGGCGTCTCGGCGCTCTGGTGGAAAACAAGCCCCGGACAGTATCGTCGAGGAAAGGGACGACCTTCATTTTGTACCCGGTTGATTTATGCAGGTGAAACAGCAGGATAATATGCGAGAAGCCGTCGAGGTCAGCCAGACCCTCGACATATTCGTCAAAGATTTCAATCGTAGCTTCAACATCTTTACCGCGATTGGGCTGAATCGGAACCCCTTTCGGTTCGGAGTACGGCGTGTGAATAATACCGATTGGTCTAAAAATAATGTCATCCATGCCAAAACTCGTTTCTTTGATCGTGTACGGTAAAGGCGTGTTATCTAAATGGCCAAACTACCGGTTTGGTTGGATTATAACACTTTTTTTGAAAATTATTTAAAAATAATCAATAGTGGACTAAATTAGTCCCGTAATAGATGTGTGCAAATAGAAATTGGGTGTTCAACATGGATGGTAAAATGAAATTAAAGACTTTATTCACTGTTCTCGCGATGATGATGCTATCCGGCTTTGCTTTTTCTGCCGTTCACAACATTGATATTGCCGGTTTTGCCTTTTCACCGGACACCCTGACGATTAATGTTGGTGATTCGGTTGTCTGGACCAATCAGGATACGGCTCCGCATACGGCTACAACTGATGATGGAGGCATGACTTTTGATTCCGGCACGCTGACGACAGGAATGTCCTGGGGGATAGTTCTTAATACTCCGGGGTCATACCCGTACCATTGTGAAATCCATCCGGCTATGACGGCAATGATTACTGTTCAGGCACCGGAACCTGTCCCGGGACTAGGATTTGTCGGATTATTAATTCTTTGCCTGCTGATTATTGGTTCAGGATTGTATGCTATGTGCCGAAAGAAGACAAGGACAGTCTATTATAGCAATTAATAGATCTCAAGATCCCTCCCAGATAAGGCGCTATGTCTGATTCTACAGCATAGCGCCTTAGCCCTTTAAAGCCATTTTTTTATTGCTCAATTCATTTTAAATTGTATAATATCTATTATGAGTTCTCTTTTTCAAATTGCCTTTGGGCTTTTTTTTATGTTCTCAGGGTTACTTCTTTCCGGTTCTGTTTACGCCCAGCCCGTAGATTCAATCAACTCACAAGTCGGTCAGTATCTTGGTTTGGCCCTGCCTTATCATAAACGGGATGTAATTGAGCTTGATTTGAAAAAGAGTGAGGGGCTTAAAAGCCGGACCGTACAGATTTTATTACAGGTGGACAAGAAAGGCAAAGTAAAAGATATCTCCTACAATGCTGATTCTGCCGCCTATATCAAACCGATTCAAAAACATTTGAAAAAACTAAAGTTTAAATTCCTCGACGGAATGCCAATTAGTTTCCCTCAGAAGATTCCTGTTATTATAAAGTATAAGCCGATCTTTAAGTCTGGTAAGAAGGTAACTCTTGATTTCCCGGTTAATTTTAATGTTGAGACTGACAACTACGAATCAAATCGTTTCCTGCTCGCTCTGTATTTCGAGCACAATAATATAGCTCCTCCGGAAGTAGTTGCTCTTCCTCCGCTTTCATATCCGGCTGATGTGCATGAGAAGTCAGGGCGTTATCTGACAATCTCCGCCAAGATAAAACTCAGTAAGACGGGTGAGTTGGAAGATATTCAGTTTCCGCTTGAGAATATGAAGACCGGTACTCACCAAGTGTTTACGGCGCTGCTTAATGCGAGTTTTGAGCCGTTTCTAATTAACAACGAACCTCGGCCGTGTGAGTTCTTTCTCACCTTCAGGATTTTTGATAATCTGAAGTATCCTTATCTTCCGAAAATAGATGTAAAAAACGACAGTACAGCTTTTCATTCCGAGTTGTATTTTGTGACCAGCTATTTTAATTCCGGAGATATTTCAATATTTGCCCTGCCTCGCGAATTTCCCGAATTGGTAATTCCGGCCAGCGGCTTATCTGTGGAAGTATATGGAGAGGGACTGGCTGAGGTTGTTATTGATGAGGATGGGAGAATCACCGGAATATCTACTCTCAGGGCTACCGGTAATATGGGGGGCTACATCAGAGATATAATGCTAAGGTTGAACTTTTATCCAGCAGTAAATAGCCGTGGCGAACCGATTGCATTTTTCGGCCGGATCCGCCTAGGCATAGATTACATGAATAAAGTCGTATATTTTCCCGAATGGCTGGGACCATGAGCGCAGAATATGCGAATCATAAACAACTGTGTAATAAGGACATAGGGGAGTTTTTCGGTCATTGTTCGAAGCCAGTGGATAATTATACGAAGTTTCATGGTTCGGTAATTTGCTCGCCCCGTAAGCTGTTGTTATACAATGGGATAAAAAGCCGCAAAAGATTTCGAACGCGGCACAAATTTTGTTGTTATAACACTAATCGACGCCTTATCGGGAAGATGAGGGAAGAAAACCGGGACTTTACTGTATATTTAATAGTATAAGAAGATAGGCATGATGAAAACGAATGTACAGAGTTACATCAATATGGCATCAGCCTTGGTTATGTTTGTCGGTGGAATAATGATTGCGGTCTTTTTTACGAGTGATTGGCCGATTTCCTACCGGTGGATTGTTGGTATCTTTGTGACGTTCTATTTTATACTCAGAATAGGGCAGTCAGTATTGATTATAAGACGCAATAATCAGAAGGAAAAAGGCAGTTTACACGAGTTGATTCATAATGAGGAAGACTAAGTGGAGCAATCAAAAACAGCTTGACATAACCACCAATTTTTGTATTATGGACTTCTTGGTTTTTTTATGAAACTGAAAGGGATTGGCTATATTATGACCTCCTCTAGAACTATTGTACGTCTCGTCATTTTCACACTGTTATTCACGGTTTTCTCGGCGCCAGTTTTTGCCTATAATTTGAAACCGGATATTGTGGAAGCGCTAAATGCCAATGATACGGCCCAAGCGCTGGTCTTGATTAATAATGAAATCAAAACTGATGCGTCATACGGCCCCAATTACCTAATCAAAGGACAAATCCTATTTGCTCGTAATCAGCTTGATGAATCTCTCGAATTATTCGAGTTGGCGCTTAAAAAGAAATCCAAGCTGTATGAGGCTCTCTACTACAAAGGCAAAGTTCATCTTCTTCAAAAGAACTTTGATGAGGCAGAAAAAGCTTTCCAAAAAGGCATAAAGAAGGCCAAGAAGGAAAAGGCGTTATTCCATAATGGGATGGGAATGCTGTTAATTGAACGCGAAGAATATGCCAAAGCTGATGTAGAATTTAGAAAAGCGATTCAGGAAGATCCTGAAAATGTTGAGTTTTACGCCAATCTGGGCGATGCTAATTACTATCAGAAGATTTACGCTTTAGCGATTAACGAATATAACAGGGTTATTGAAAAGGATACGACTTATCTGGATGTTTATTTCCGGTTGGCCAGGTGCTATGTAGCAATGCGGCAGTTCAGCGATGCTTTGGATCAGTTGAGTATTGTTTTATCCCGTGATACCCTGTATGCTTATGCTTGGAAAGAAGCGGGGCGGTTGTACACAATGGCCGGTCTGTCGGCGCGTGATCAGGAAACAAAGAAACAGCGTTTTTCCGAAACAATCGGTTCATATCGCCGTTTCCTCGAGTTGACCAGTGATAGTACTGACGGCGAGGTATTCTTTAATATTGGCCGGGCATACTTTAATCTGGGCGGTTTTCCTCAGGCTGATTCGGCGCTTTCATATGTGTTATCGCTGGGTGATACTCCCAAAAATATATACCTCTATATGGGCCGATCGAAAATGGGCATTGAGGATTTTCAGGCAGGTATTGATTATCTGAAACAGCACCTGGCCTGGCTCAATGAGGACAAACCTGATAGGACACCAGGGGCGAGCGATGCTGATTTGTATCGCCGCATAGCGGATGCATATAGAACTCTTGAAGATCATGCCAATGCCGCCGAAAACTATGTCTTGGCCTTAGAGTTGAAACCTCAGGATGATGCCATGGCGGTTAAAGCCGCGATTTCATACCACCAGCTTAAAGACTATGCCACGGCTCTTGAATACTATGATAAGCGAATTGCAATCGGTCCGGACCTCTGGTCTGTTTTCATGAACGCTGGACTTTGTGCCATTAATCTGGAAGAATATGAACGAGCGGTTGAGTACTTGCAAAAGGTTGTTGAAATTGAGCCGACCAAGATCAAAGCTTATACGCTTTTATCAAGTACTTATATGAGTGAGTTGAGTGATTGTCAGAATGGCCTTCTGTGGACTGAAAAGTTGTATAAATTAGATACTACCAACTGTGATGCGCTCAAGACACTGGGCTTTATTTATTCATTCAGCGATGATTGCACCACGAATTATCCTCGTGCTGTCAGTTATTACAAGAAGGCGTTAGCCTGTTTTAAGGACAAAGGGCAGGAACAATGCGGTAATTCAGACCTGATGAAATATATCGCTCAGGCGTATCATTTACAAGCCGCTGAATTAGCCGAGGCGAATAAGATAGACGAGTCAAAGAAGTATTTCAAAAACGCCTATGACTGGTATTGTAAAGTAGTGATATGCGACCCGAACGATAAAGATGCGAAAAAAGGTAAAGACGATACTGAGTTTGAATATTAATATATTTCTAAATAGCCAAGGAAGTTGTTTTTACGGGAGAGTATATGGCTGATGGTGAGAACAAGAAAGATGCTTCTAACAAATCCGATGAGCGATTTAAATATATAGGCTTTGACGTATTTCCCGGTAAAGCCGGTAATATTTTTAAGTCGGATGAGGAGCACAAGTCACTGGTAAAAAAGGTGATGGCTTCTTTCGGTCACAGTGAAGGAGAAGTACGCGAACGCTGTACACTGCTAGAAGAAAGAGTTTCCGGTTTTGAGAAATCCTTTCTTGCGGCTGCAGCGGTCCTGCTTGTTGTATCATTGTTTTTGCCCTGGTTCTCTGGTCACTTTGAAAATGTGACTACGAGGCTGGTGCCGATTCAGTTTGCTGGATCACAATCTGATCAACCAGCGGATAACCCCGAAGGGGATAATGCGGTGGTAGATTCGATGGCGGTGGCAGGAGCCGAAGAAATCGCTGAAGTGGTGGAACCCGCGATTGAAGAAGCGACAGAACCACCCGCACAGGAATTAGCTCTTGATTCAACGATTGTTGATTCAATTGCTGTTGCTGCGGTCGAAGATGAGAACGTTATTCCTCCGGGAATGAGAAAAATTCAGGAAACTACTTCGGATCCTCGTTCGTTAACCGGATTTGGCGCATTGCTGTCTTTGGGAACATACGGTTCGATGATTTTTTCCAGCGGATTTATTCTGATGTTATCCGCTATATTATTAATCGTGTATTTCATTAGCTGTTTGGGAATGGCAGGATTTAATCTGTATATCCTTTATGGCGTTAAAAAGAAAAGTTCTGATGAATATGCGTTGCACCTTAAGGAAATGCTGAAATACAACTGGTATCCGGTATATCTCTGGTTAGCGGTCATTGTTCTGGCGTTTATAGGCGCTGAGTACGGTTTTGACAGCTCTGAGATGGTCGTACAGGTTGGCGATTCCTATGGGATTTCTTCATTTATGGGGCTTTCATCGATCGGAATGTTTTTGCCTTTAGCCGCCTTTTTAATCTTGGCGCTGAAGGGCAAAGAAATTTAATGGAAAAATAAATAAGCAAATATATTTGGTGGAGGAAGTGTAACTGTGAAACAGACAATTTTTGTAACTCTCAATACGCTGATTTCGTTTGTGGCTGGCTTTATCCTTTGGTATGGCGTTTTTGGAAGTGCCGATAAGGGTACTATTGCTTATACCATGTATGAAGGCGGTCCGCTGGTTGTTATCTTGATTATGATCCTTTTCATGCTCGTAGCTTTTGTTGTCGAGCGTTTTCTCTCTTTGCGCGTCGCAAAGGGCAAAAGCTCGGTGCAGGTATTCTTCAAGAACCTCATCGGTCATCTTCAGAACAACGATTATGAATCAGCCTTAGCGGCTTGTGACAAACAGCGCGGTACCACTGCCAACGTTCTCCGGGCCGGTATCGAACGCTATATGCGCGTTAAAGACGACGACTCAATGGATATGGAAAAGAAAGTTGCCGCGACTCAGTCAGCCATCGAAGAGGCTAACGCCCTCGAAGGACCGCTTCTTGAGCGTAACCTTATTGCCCTGTCAACGATCGCGTCAATCGCGACAATGGTTGGACTTTTGGGAACTACTATTGGTATGATCCGCGCCTTTTCAGCCACCGGTCACACTACCGGCGGTGTTATTGACGCTCAGGCATTGGCTCGCGGTATTTCTGAGGCTCTGGTTAACACGGCTGGCGGACTTGCCTCCGGTATCCTCGGGATCTTTTTCTACAATTTCTTTGTTAATAAAGTAGATGCATTCAACTATACTACTGATGAAGCCAGTTATGAAATCATTCAGATGTTGAAGGCGAAGGAGCATAATAAATGAAGATAAAGAAGAAACGGCGCGTAAGCATTCTCATCGATATGACTCCGATGGTTGATATCGCGTTTCTGCTTCTCATCTTTTATATGGCTACGACGCAGTTCAAACCGCCGGAAAAGAAGAAGGTTGAATTGCCGAAGTCGCATTCGCAGGTATCGTTGCCAAACAAAGACATTATCAATGTCACGGTGACTGCCGAGGATTCGATTTTTGTGAATTATATTGTCAAGGAAATTGTTACAATTGACGGCAAAGATATCTCCCGGCCGGTCAGAGTTTATGATGAGGCTACGGCGAATAACGTTGGTGACTATATCAACGGCGCGCGGGTGAGAAACCCACGAGCGTTTTTGGTAATAAAGGCAGACAAGAATTCCAGCTTTGGAACGATGGAGGCAATCATGAGCACCCTTCAGGAGCAGCATTTGCCCCGTTTCCAGATTATAACCAACATGGAAACGGATTTATGATGCTGACTTTTGAAAACTGGAATTTGGAATCTATAACCATAAAGGTGGTGATGTAAATGGGTGGAGCACCCGTAAGTGATCGACCACAAAAATCCTCAAAAGGCGGAGGCATACGACGCCCGAAACGTCGTTTATCTATTCGTATCGATATGACGCCGATGGTTGATATTGCGTTCCTGCTTTTGATCTTTTACATGGTAACGACAGTATTTTCGATGCCCCAGGCTATGGAAGTTAACCTTCCGCCCAAAGATGATACTGAGGAAATACTCAAGATCAAAGAATCAAATCTGCTTACAATTCGTGTTGATGAGGATAATAGCTTCTACTGGAATATCGGGCGTGATTTGCCGATCCCGATGGAAACCGACTCACTTCGCAGCATTTTAGTAAAAGAAAATAAGGCGAATGCCAAGCTATCCACGCTTTTGATTATTCATCAGGATGCGAAGTACAGCGCTATGGTCGATTTGCTCGATGAAATCGATTTAATCGAACGTTCCTTTAATGCGGTTACAGCCAAGGAACTTGAGGTAACATTACAAGAATTCAATGACTCCGGGCATGAACGGGCGACAGAATTTAGAGCTAAAAAATTCTCTTACCGCTACGCCATGGCGCCATGGGAAAGCAGCGATACTCGTCGAATTCTGAAAGTTTTAGGGGGAGGTGAATAATATGGCTCAGGCTATTGCAACTCCCTACGGTGCGTTTGAACTGAAAAAATTGTACCAAAAAAATATGATATTTGGTACGGTTTTTACGATTTCATTAACGATTGTTATTTTGTTCAGCATCTGGTTATATAGGACGCTGACCTATGAAGAATTGGTACCAACAAACGTTATTCGTATTAAAACTATCGCTGAACTCGGCGCTCCGCCGTCACTCTCGGCCAAACCGCCGCAAGTTTCGGTTGACAAGCCGAAAGTAACGGCTCCGAAAGTCGGTATTCCGACGCCGGTTGCCGATGATGAGGTCGAAGACGAAGATATCGTTATCGCGTCACGAGAAGAACTCCAGGAGATTAATGCTCCTGTGTTTAGCAGTGATGCCGGTGACGGTACTGAGCTTTTAATAGATATCCCGGAAGAGGATTATATGCCTTCGCCGGATGAGTTTATTCCTTATGAGGAACAACCCCTTCAGACTTACGAGGAAATTCCAGATTATCCGCGTTTGGCTCAGGAAGGCGGCTTTACCGGTTATGTTATCGTACAGGCATATATTGATAAAAACGGTTCTGTTAAAAAAGCTCAATCGGTCAAATGTAACCGGCCCAATATGGGTTTTGAAGAGGCCGCGGTAAAGGCTGCCTATAAAGGTCGCTATCGCCCGGCAATTCAAAACGGCAGTCCGACTGGGTGCTGGATTTCATATCGAGTGGAATTTAAACTCGGTAATAACTAAGCTGTAAGAAGTATCAGGGCAGGAGATTCCTGCCCTGAACATAAACTCCGCCAAAAGCAGTTTTGACTGCTTTACCCTCATACCCTCACGTAGAGACCGGTGGCTTTACCCCTCTTATTAAAGAAACCGGGCTACATACCGAGAAAAAAGGTTCATCTTTCACACCGTCTTAATTGGACGGTAAACACTGCGGAGGAAAGATGCACCAAGTTAATGAACAAATACAAATCCAATCGATTGCAGGCGTAATGGAATATCATTGGCGTCAGGAATGGGTAAAAAACAGTTGTCTGGCGATTATCCTGACAATGCTTTTATTCGTCATGATATTTAGTATTTTCTTAGTCGCCTCGAAACCGGTGCCAGTCAGCCCCGAATCCGGGCAGAGTTTCGGAGGAAATTCTTCTTTTGTAAGTGCGCCAGCGGTTTATAAAAACAATGTATAGGAGAGAGAAGCAGCTAATATAGTTAATTCGGGCGAAAAATATCGCCCTATAAAGCAGTCCGGGAAATAAGGCCATATCGGAATTCCTACCCCTTAACGGGAAGACCGTAACACTCTTTCGTTTGGAGGAGAATATGAGCCTGATTTCAAACATGATTCATCCATCCTTTACGGATGACCTCACTTTATCCCGCAATATCATCTTACACAATTCTGTCCGGCAATGGGTTAGATGCGCGGGCCTGTGCCTGTTATTATCGCTTATTATGCTCTTTGCCCTGACTGCTGTCACAATAGTACATCTATCACCAAAACCGCAAGTGCCGTCAACCAAGGTAGAAGAAGAGCCTGCCGTACAACGCTTTGTCCAGACATTTGAGAACGCCTTTGATAATAAGGAGGTGATCTAAATGAAAATGCTGGCGAAAAGGAAACGGCGGTTGTCTATCAATATTGACATGACGCCGATGGTGGATATTGCGTTTTTACTTCTAATTTTCTATATGGCAACGACGCAGTTTAAGCCGCCGGAAAAAAATCTGGTCGATTTGCCGGAGTCACATTCTCAGGTATCGATGCCCGATTCGGATATCATCAATGTGACTGTGACAAAGGATGATTCTGTTTTTGTGGATTATGTCAAAATAGACACAGTACTAGTCAACGGCAAGCTTGTGTCCCGACCTGAACGGGTATACCAAACAGCGACACCGATTACAGTCGGTGGATTAATAATTAAAGCCCGTGAAAAAAACCGTAAAGCGTTTTTAGTTCTGAAAGCTGACCGGCATTCCAGTTTTGGTACAATAGAGGCAATCATGAGTACCCTCCGTGATCTTAATATGGCTCGCTTTCAGATTATTACAGACGTTGAGAGGGAGACGTGAGGGATAAGTAAAACTCAGGAAGGTGGTGGTTGAAATGGCAATCGTATCAGCCGGTAATAATCAGCCCAAAATGGGGGGACAGAAACGTGGATTGCGTCGTAAGATGCGACGTCTTCCGGTTCGAATCGATATGACGCCAATGGTGGATATCGCATTTTTGTTATTGATATTTTATATGGTTACAACTGTATTTTCTCAGCCGCAGGCAATGGAGATGAATTTACCTCCCGATCATCGCGGACCTAATCTGAAACAACTACTGTCCTTGAGAATCGATGGAGAAAATAGATATTACTGGAATATCGGTCGAGATCTGCCGGTGCCGATGAAAGAAGATTCTCTTAATCAATTACTGGTAGATAAGTCAGGACAATATCCTCGATTGAGTATCATTCTAATAATTAATCCTGAGGCTGATTTTGAAGCTCTGGTAAATGTCCTTGATGAGTTTGATCTGATTGAACGGTCTTTTATTACAATTCGGGCGGGTGAACTAGGCGTTTCGTATGCCGATATTTGTGATCCCTCTCATGAGCGAAGTGCTGAATTTGCAAAAGAAAGATATTCTTTCAGATATATAATGGCTCCGTGGGATGACTCAGATACGCGAAGGATAGAAAAAGTAAAAAGTTTAAGACTATAACAGGGAGGGGTATTATGAAATCAGCATTACAGACTCCGTATGGCGCATATGAATTGAAAAGCGCCTACCAAAAAAACATGATGGCTGGAATGGCGTCAACTGTCTTATTGACAGCCTTGGTAATATTTTCAATCTGGCTCTATCAAACAGTAACTTTTGTAGAGGTTGTAAAACCACCGACGGATATTGTCGAACAAATTATTAAGCTGATGCCACTTCCGTCAATAGAGTTTAAGCAACCTCAAATAAATGTCGGAAAATTGAAACAACCCCAAAACAAACTTGCTGTAGGTATTCCTGTCCCGGTCGCGGATGATGAAATAGGCGATGATGAAGAACACCAAATGCATACACGAGATGAGAAGCTGCTTATAGCCGGCCAGCCTATGGGTTATGAAACAGGGGGGTATGGCATGCAGATAGTCGATACCAACGTCTCTATCGTAGATATTTTACCGGGGGATTTTATTAAATATGAGAAGCAACCGGAGATAATTCTTAGTGTAATACCTAAATATCCGAGATTGGCGGAGGATATCGGGTTTAATGCTGATGTTTGGATACAGGTATTGGTTGATAGTAAGGGAGACGTTATTAAAGCGCAGGTAGCAAAGTGTAGCAGGGAAGGTATGGGTTTTGAGGAGGAAGCCATTCGGGCGGCGTTAAAGTGCAAATACCGTCCTGCTATCCAAAACAATTACCCAGTACCGTGCTGGATTTCATATAAAATTGCGTTCATTCAACCGAGGTGATTGGAGTGAGGCATGTCAAGTAATACTGGAGGAAAAACAATGTTGGTGGTACGCTTTACGATAGTATTAGCAGCTCTTTTGGCTCTGGCGATGACACTGGGACTCGTGGGATGTGAACCGGATAGAACCGGCACGGCAAAAACAAATGCCGCACCCAAGGTAACAATAGTCAACACTCCGCCGGATGGCGCTCAATTTTCACGCAATCCCGAATTAAACTGGTTTGCGACAGATATAGACGGGTTTATTTCCTTTTTCAGATATTCCATAGTCGTTGATTCGATGTTGCAAATAAACGGCAGTCCGGTAACTCCGGAGCAGTTTATCACACAGGCCACCGATGCTCAGTTTGGCTGGGATACACTGCTGGTCGATTTGGATCATCCCCAATCTTCGGCGACGTTGCGGTTGTTTGCCGATACTCAAGATCCGGTGAATACCTTTGTCAGCCAGTACTTTTTCGTGCAGGCGGAAGATGATCGAGGAGCTATGTCCGAAGTAGTTTTCCGGAACTACTCTCGAAATAACCATTACCCAAATACTCATCATCGATATGCTCGCGCTATGCCGTTTATTAACGCTATCGATGCCAATTCAGCCGCCAATGGGATCCAACTTACCTGGTATGGTGCCGATTCTCTCGACTGGGGTCGTACCGAGCCGCCGCTGGATTATGAATGGCGCTTATTCGGCCCGTTTGATTTGGATGAGGATGTTTATCTGAATTCAACTCTGGAAGACTGTGATCGGGACCCGACTTCAGGGGAATGGATTAATTGCAGAGAGGTTCATACCTTAGACTTAGATGCCTTACCGGATACAATACACATAGATCTCGGTAATGGTAATATAATTTCTAAAGCACAGCCGATAGCGCGATCGCAGGGTCCTAATTTTGCCAATGATCCGACCGATGTCTGGGTTACCGATAGGGAAGCAACAATTTTTAATGTATTCGAAGGCCTGAATCTGGTTGAGACCAGTGAGTATAAGTTTGTTTTTTGGGTTCGTGCCCGTGATGACGGGTTTGTACCCGATCCTACTCCAGCCTTCAGTCAATTTACTGTTGTAGAAGCCTTATTTGAAAGAGATGTCGCGGTTATTGATGAAACTTATTATTCGGCTTATATAGGAACATGGATGCCGAGATCATTGGATACCACCAAGTCGATATTCAATAATATGATTCATGAGGTTGGCTATAATAAGTTTGATACTTTAGTTGATTATTTCTGGTTTACAGCTAAGAAATCGCGTTTTGGAGTAGATCCTGTTGTACCTAATGAGCCAGATTTACTTGATGTTTTATCATACAAAACTATTGTATTTTATACGGATGCCCAAACCTCTGGATATAACTCTACTCCATCAGGTTTGCTGAGGTCGAAAATCTACTTTGCTATGGATATGGGCGTGACAGTCCTAATGATGGCCAGAAATATAACCGGCATTGGAAAGAACTTGGGTGAAGGGAATAAACCAGACGGAATACCTATTGAAATGTCAGGTACATTTCAGAATTATTTTGGGATTAAAAGTGTGACCGTGGAAGGGTGGAACTACTGGGTCCTCGCGAGGCCAACAAATCTATATTTCCCGCAGTATATGGAAGAGTTTATTGCGGCATATCCTGTTAATGCGGGCGAGTTTCCGTTAATCGAACTTGATTACGGAAATTCTACATCCTTAATGGAGACAAGATATGGTCCATGGCAGTTGGCACCTGGCATGCCTACACATACAATGCAGGGATTGCCAGAAGTCGGTGTCTGTAATAAAATGCCGGGAGCCGCACCGTTATTTCTTTTTTACTCCAAGCATGGCCAAGTTTCACCATTCCATGGTAAGGTTTGTGCCGTCAGGAATATAACAGAGGATACCCGGACATCTGTATTCTTGTTTACTCCGCTTGCTATGGATCCGGATCCTATGACAGAAACGATGGAAATAACTCTGGATTGGCTCATGGAGAAGTTCTCGACCGTAGCTCCGGCAGCAAAACCGGGAATAAACTACACCGGTTCAATTGATCTGACTCATCGGCAGCAAAAAGTTCAGGATTATCTGGACTATATTGAGTTTAACACTACCGATGAGGAAAAAGCGGCCTTCGGTATCAAACCGCTCAAGCCGTTTGTTGTTCACTAATAGAATGAGATGAGAAAGCAGGTGTGTTATGAGTGGCAGTTTTAATTGAACCTGCAGAAAAGAACCGATAGTTCCGGTTTGAACTAAACAACCGGATACTGTTGATACGTCTTTATACTGAGCGTTAAACAAGGAGAGGTTGTCATGAGGAAGTTGTTACCTTTTATCGTAATTATGTTGTTAGTAATCGGCCCGCTTTATGGCGGAGATGAAGCCAAGAAAGTGGATAAGGCTCTTCTGTCAAGTGATGAGGTCAAGAAGGCGGATGAGGCCATTCCGTCAAGTGATAAGTTTATTCCGGTTGAAACTATGCCGGAAATGATCAAGAAAGTTGCCCCGGAATACCCCGAGTTGGCTAAAAAGGCAGGTATTGAAGGGTATGTATTTATTCAAGCCTACATCGATAAAACCGGAGCAGTCAAAAAAGCGAAGGTAATAAAATCGAGCAAGAAAGATAATGGCTTCGAGGAAGCCGCCATCAAGGCTGCGTATCTTTGCCTGTACCAACCTGCTATTCAGAATGGCAAGCCGGTTGGTGTCTGGATTTCGTATAAGGTTAAATTTGCATTAGATTCCGAAGATAAAGATAAATAATACCTCACCATGTACTCTTATTGGGGGCTCCCCCGGCCCCCAGTACCGCCTTTTATATAAAAATCTACCTGAGGAGAGATGTTTTTTCGGGTAGATTGCATCTGATCGCAATTCGATTTCGGGATAATCGATAACGATTAAGTGCATTTATTCCCCTCTTTAGTAACCTGGGACCGGAATCGATCCCCGTCACCGCCCAGTCGAAAAAATATTTCCCATATAAACTCAAGATATTGTACTTATTTCTTTTCCCATGTCCATATATAGGCTTTGCGATAAAAGGCATAAAAAATCACTTGACTACTGCACATATGTGCAGTATATTTGATTTGTAGCCGATAATAATTACATGACAGGAGAATGAAATGCCGGAAGACAAAAACAGAAGAGGAGTGGTGTCTCCGCCACCGACCACAAGCTCCTTAGTAACGGTCAAGTCAGGCTCAAGCTCGGCTCGCCGTTATATTATTATGCCCAGGTATTGTGAAGAATGCGGCGGACGGCTGGTACGGGTCGGATATTGCTTTACATGTATTAGCTGCGGATGGGGAGGCTGTGCTTAGAGGGACGTTCTGATATGCGTAAACGATTGACAAAATACAGTATTCCCGAACCAATTCTCAGGCAATGGGAAAAACGCTATCGGGGAAGGTTATTGCCGCTGCAGTATCGCGCAGTTGAGGAGTGCGGGCTTCTGGATGGTAATTCCGTAGTTATTTCGGCGCCGACTTCATCGGGGAAGACCTTTTGCGGTGAAATGGCAGTGGTCAGGGCTTTAATGGAGCGTAAAAAGGCCGTCTTTCTGGTTCCTCTGAAAGCTGTCGCCGAGGAGAAGTTCCGTCAGTTTACCGACTGTTATGGAGCCATTGGGCTGAAGGTTATCATCGGCACCAAAGATCATCCCGAATATGACAGCGATATAGAAAATGGCCGCTTTGATATTGGTGTCATGGTCTATGAGAAGTTCAATTCTTTACTGCTGGCAAACTTTGATATTATATCGCAGGTTGGGACCGTTGTTGTCGATGAGCTGCAAATGCTTGCTGATGATACCCGAGGCGCACGCCTTGAGTTGGCATTGACAAAGTTGCTCTACTCTGAGTATAATCCGCAGATTGTTGCCTTATCCGCCGTACTGGGTGATGCCGCCTCCCTGGCCAAATGGCTTGGAGCTCGCCTTTTGCATGAAAAGAACCGGCCGATTGAGCTTCGCCGCGGAGTCGCTTCGGATGGACAGTTTGCCTACCGCTGTCACAATTCCGGCGAACTCGGGGAAGAGGAATGTTCTCAAAACTCCGAAGCGATTAATACTCTCTTTGACAATATTGAGCGGGAATGCAATAAGGGACGCCAGGTATTGGTCTTTTTAAAATCCCGACTTGAAACCGTCAAAGCGGCTGCCCGATACGCCGAATATATCGGCTTGACTCAGGATGAGAAGAATACAGAATTTTTTGCCGCTCGTCTGGCCGATGAGGAGGAATCTTCGCTTCTGGATAATCTTACCGGACTACTCTCCCGCGGAATTGCCTTTCACAATGCTGATCTGACGATGACACAGCGGATGGCCGTTGAGGATGGATATCGGGCAGGGTTGCTGCCGGTAGTTTTTGCGACAACGACTCTGGCAACAGGGATCAATCTTCCGGCCTCGACCGTTTTTATCGAGGCGCAAAAATACGCCCGAACTGGATACGCCAACAAATCCGGGCTTGAACCATTAAGCTGGCCGGAATACGAAAGCATGTCCGGGCGAGCCGGACGGGTCGGTTATCTTGACGGTAAAACCGAGACCGGGCGGGCGGTACTGTTTGCCGCCAATGAACTTGAAAAGTCTATTCTTTGGGAATTCTATATCGACAAACAACCGGAGCCTTTGAGTTCACAATTGGCTTCATTTCCAGTCGAAGATATCATCCTCGATGCCTTCACATCTCAACTGGTACGAACGGCGGGGGAGTGCAATAGGCTCCTTGAGCGTACTTATGGGTGCGCCTGTAATGGATTGCCAATCAGGGTCTGTGATGAAAATATTAAAGTACTGCTTGAGGGTGGTTTTCTGGAGCTGAAGGGCGATGAGCTGCATGCTTCGCCTCAGGGCGCGGCAACCGCCATGTTCGGTTTGAGTACCGTAGGAGCAAGGTTTATTCTGTCGGCGTGGGACTATTCCTCGTCTTCCAGCAGCGAGGAGCTCTTGTATGATATTCTTCTTTGCCCCGGTACGGTGTCCTTTTATCTACCGTCTTATGGCGGAGTGGGGCGGCTGCATCTTCCCGAGCGTCATGTTATGGGCGATAATCCTCTACTGCAGCGTTTAACCCGATTGAGGCGGGAATTATCAGCCGATGAAGTCAGGCGTGTGCGTATTGCGTTTCTTCTTAAGGATTGGGCCGAGGGAGCCGCGCCTCTCGATATCGAAAACGATTATCGCCTGCATTTAGGAATGGCTGAGAATTTAGCCCGACAGGCGGCCTGGTTATTGTACTCAGCCGCTTCTTTAATACGAGCCGCCGACCGCTATTCGTCTTTTCCCAAATATCTTGAGCGATTGGCTTTTTCCACCGGTACCGGCCTTCCTTTTAAGATGAAGGCCATTTATGACGCCGTCGATGGGGTCTTATTTCGTCGTGAAATTCTGCGGCTGCACAACGAGGGAATCATGACCTGTGACGAACTGATAGAAAGTGGCCGGGCGGTATTGGATAAAATAGTGTCTTCCGAGGCACGTCTGACTAAAATCAAAGAAAAATTAAAAAATATAAAGGAGTTGAAAATGCGTAAAGACGGAAATCAATTCGATACCCTGAACGTCCGGATAGTGCCGGAATCGATTGAAATTGACGGCACTCCGATTCGTGAGCGGTTCCGGATTCGTATTAACGGGCAGTCGATCAACCTGACTGGAAAGTCATTCAAATATTTTTGTCGCCTGGCATGGTCTCGCGTAACTAATGATAATGGATGGCTATATAAGGAAGAGTTAGAGCAGGGCTTTAATCAGGCCAGGTACCTGTATCGGCTGAGACAGGAGATAGGCCGGGACTTTTTGCCGGACTGGCCTCTTTATGAGAACAACCGTTCCGGGTATTATAGATTGGCGATTCCCAGTGATAAGATATCGATAAACGTCAACGCTCTGAAGGAAAACCCCGATTATGAAATCCGGGAAATAGTCAGCGATCTGGCTCCCGACGGCGCTTGTTAGCCGGAAATAGGTAGCCATCTTTGTTCGGCTAACGGTTTTTTTGTCTTGATTCGTAAACTCTGTAGAGAAAAGAGTGTATAAGCCGATAAGAAGAATAAAGATGGCTATGATAATAAAACCCAAAAAGAAGCCGCCGTTCCTATCAATCGATAGTGAAACGGTCATCCCGGTTCTGCCGATACGTTCGGCGATTATTTTCCCCGGGGAAACTCATACAATACAAGTCGGTAGAAGTGAAAATCTGGAACTGCTTGATTCAGTCCTTGGCGGAAATAAACGACTTGTTTTATCTTTTTCGCCCCAACGATTTCCTTCTGGCAAATCAGTGCGCCTGTCTCAAATCAGTGTTTTGGCAAAAGTGCAGTCGGCCAAGAGGGCAATGGCCGAATCACGCATGGTGACGCTCGAAGGTATTCGACGGGTCGCTCTGACAGGGATAAAAACCGGAATGCCGTTTTTACAGGCTTCGATTGCCGAATTGGATGAGGAATTCCAGCCATATGAATCGATGGAGCGGCACACATCTGAGATTCTCGATTTGATCTCGCATTTAACCCGTTTGGACAGCCGCTATGCGGGCGAGCTATTGTATACATTGGGAATGAATCAGTCCTCACCGACGCTGTTTGCTGACCGTATTGGTGCCATGGTGCATTTCCAGTTAACTGACAAGCAGGCTATTTTGGAAGAGGTTCGGATCGAAGATCGTCATGAGACAATTCTTCGGCTCTTAAAAGTAGAAATTGATAATATCTCAACTTTAGCCCAAATTAACGACCGGGTGAACGAATCTCTTGAAAAGAAAAAACGGGAAAGTTTCCTCCGGCAGCAGCTGATGGAAATTCACAGAGAACTGGGTGAGGAGTTTATTGAAGAGGATATCTCGAAGCTCTACATGAATCGACTGAAAGATATCAAAGGAATTCCCTCGGAGGTTGCAAATCGGCTTAAAAACGAATCAGACAGACTGAAGCATCTCTCATCCTCATCTGCGGAATACGGGTCGACGAAGACTTATCTTGACTTACTTTTATCGTTGCCGTGGAAAAAGGAATTAGCGACAAGAATAGACTTGAATCATGTAAGTGAGGTGCTTAATACTGACTACTATGGTTTGATGAAGATAAAAGAGCAAGTTCTTGAGTATCTCGCCGTTAAGCAATTATCAAAAGATAATCTGGATATCCCGATTTTATGTTTTGCCGGGCCGGTCGGTACCGGAAAAGCCTCGCTGGCAAAAGCAGTAGCATCATCTTTGGGAAAAAAGTTTGTTAGAATTAACGGCACCAGTATTATTGAACTTGAGGATATCAAGGGCACTTACCGCAATGAAATCGGAGCCGGCCCCGGAGAACTGGTACGCTCAATCAAGCGGGAAAACAGTTTTGATTTAGTCGTTTACCTTGAAGACCTTGAGTATGTTATAGAGTCTGAAGACAGCAACGCCTTACTGGCTTTACTCGAAGCCGTTGACCCCCGGCAGAATTCTCATTTCATAGATACTTTTGTCGGAGTACCGATTGATTTATCACGGATACTTTTTGTTCTGAGCCTTTCCAATAGTGAAGATTTCCCCGAACCGTTTGCACACAGGCTTGAAGTCGTCGAAATGAGCGGGTATATTGATACTGAAAAGATTATTATCACGAAGAAGTACATCCTCCCGAAACTTTATAAACGGTATGGTATTACCCGAAGCGAACTAAAATTCAGTGATGATGTCCTTGGTAATATAATCCGGTATTATACGATGGAGGCTGGATTAGTTGGACTGAGGCAGCAGGTGCAGAAAATTTTCCGACGGGTGACCAGAAAAAAGGCGACGGGAGAACCGTGTAAAATTGCTTTAACGGCAAGTACCTTAGAGAATTTCCTCGGGACACCACTGTTCATTCCAGAAAAAGCAATGACCGAGCCCGAAATTGGAGTAGCCAACGGTTTAGCCTGGACCGGTGCCGGTGGTGATTTAATGCTCATTGAAGGTCTCAAAATGAGGGGGACAGGGCAGGTTGCAACAACCGGTCTTTTGGGCGACGTTATGAAAGAATCGATCCAGGCGGCTCATAGTTTTGTCCGAGCCCGGGCTGAAACTCTCGGTATCGATCATGATGATTTCGTAAATTATGATATTCATATCCATTTTCCGATGGGCTCAATCCCTAAAGACGGACCATCGGCAGGCGTTACGGTGACGATTGTTCTGGCATCGGTATTGGCTGAACGTCCGGTTCGAAGCGATATTGCTATGACCGGGGAAGTCACTCTGCGGGGTAAAGTTATTGCGGTCGGCGGCGTTAAGGAGAAGATTTCGGCGGCATATCGAGCTGGGATTCGGACTGTAATTTTACCCAAAGAGAACGAAAAGGATATTAAATCCATCCCTCGTGAAATTACCCGTAAGACTACGTTTATTTTCATCGATTCAGTCGATGAGCTGTTTGAGCAGGCTTTACTGGATTTTCAACCCTCGACGTTTACTCTCGAGAAACTTTTTGCTGAGGAAATTGAAAAAGCTAAAAAACGTGGACGAAGCCGTTCAAAGTCCAAGGCAGCCAAATCAAAGAAGACGGTTAGTAAGGTGAAAAAGAAAACCACGACTAAAAAACCAAAAAAGAAAAAAACTACAATCAAAAAGACAATAAAGAAAAAAACGACTTAGTAAACTGAGCACTATTGACAGATTAGATACTTATGCTTAAGTTAAGTCACATTCTAATCCACAATATCCGGAGGAAACAATGCAAGTGAAGTCGGTAATTATATTGATAGTGTGTTGCTATTGCATGACAGCGATGATATTTGCCGGAAATGACGAAAATAAGCCCGATACATTGGTCATAGAAAATCTTACGGTTCAAAAAGGGCAACCGGTGACAGTCAATGTGAGTTTCATAAATGATCAACAACTTGCAGCACTAACTATTCCGTTAAAAATAACCGGAGACGGCTTTACAATTGATACAGTTCTGTTTAGTGACGGGCGCGTTAACTATCTGCGGATGAGACCCATAACTATCTCCAAAGATCGGCAATCTGTTATTTTCGGCGCGATTTGTATGACTGAGGCGTATATTCAACCGGGAACGGGATTGATGGCGACTTTAATTCTTAAAACGGATAGTAGTTTTACCGGTGCCTGTGTGATTGACACTACAACAATGGGGCCATCCAGTGTCTTGTTTACCAAAGCTAACTCTCATTCGTTTATCCCTCTGGTGAAATCCGCTACAATCACGGTCTCCGATTCTGTTCAGAAAAAATAATTTATACTAGTTTTTCATCCCGGCTTATTTAAATATGCCGGGATTATTTTAAATACTCATATTTAGTACTGTGAATATTGGAAAAACGTGCTTCCAAAGCTGTGAATATTGGAAATAGCTCTTTTCTAAGATTATATATGTATGTGATATGTGTTATTACGCATAAATACACTTGACAGAATCATGCGTTACCCCTATCTTTTTATTATAACAGGACACATTCAGGCTAGGCATACAAGTCCAATTCTCTGATTTGCAAGCGCTTTACTCGTCACATAGAAGAATCATAACCTTTCCAGGAGGTTTAATCGATGTATAACAGGATGTTAGTACTACTGCTGGTTGCTTTGCTATTGTCCGCTTTCGCATGGGGGCAAACAGATCCGAATGAGCGGGATACGCTTTATATCGGTACGGTTGATGTTGACGCCGGACAGAAAGCGGTGATCGAAGTAAACTTTTTCAACGATGAGGAATTGGGAGCCATAACCATTCCTTTGAAATGGAGTTCTCCCGATATTACGGTGGATTCGATTAGCTACGTCGGAGGCCGACTCGACTATATTGGTACCAAACCGGATACCGTATATGCGGATGAACAGATATTAGTTTGCGGAGCTATTATTATTATGGAGGCCTTTATTCCTACTGGGAATGGGCTGGCAGTTACCGTATACTTTGATGTGCCTTCCGGAACCCCCGATCAATATATCACGATTGATACTGTTACTCGCGGCCCAGCCTCAGTTTTCTTTACTAATACAGATGCCTCCAATTTTTTCCCGGAAGTAGTCGCTGGTTACATCAGAGTGGGTGATCCGGTTGTACAACCGCATATTGAATTATCTCCAATGTCGATGACTTTTGACGGAACTGTTGGCTACCCGTCACCTCCTTTACAGCAATTAACGATTACTAATTCCGGGGGAGGATCATTAGACTGGGATGCGACAGTTTCTTCAAGCTGGCTATCATCAATACCATTGTCGGGGACGGCAATATCATTTGTCGGAATTAAAGCTGAGGAGAATTATCCGCCTC
>JAGLON010000049.1 GCA_023138975.1 Candidatus Zixiibacteriota bacterium | reverse complement strand
GCTGAGAGTCAAGTGATTTGGGACAAACAAGATGTTGCCGGATCACGAAAGGCGATCAAGCCGAGTCTTGACTATATAACGATGAATATTTCCGCCGGGCCGTCATCACAGGGAACGCCGGAATTAAAATATAAAGAACTTGATACTTTCGAACTGCCATTTCGCCGCAACTTCACCTTGACGATAAATGTCATTTCAAACCTAGGGTGGTTGTCGGATGCTCAAAAGATAGCAGATTCAAAAGACCTTGAAAGCAAAGTATCAATATTAAGGTTGGCGGGAATATCAGTTCTTAGCGCCGGCGATGTTTTAGACATTAGCGAATTACTTGATACTAAACACGAAGGCCGGGCAACGGTTGATTTCTTTCTTTCCGATTGCGTAACAAGAGAAGATATTTCTGGCGAGATCCACAAAGTCGGATTGACAGGAACGGTCGGAGATTTCGAGACAGAACAAACAATTGAAACACCATAACGGAGGTTTGAAATGGGAACAGAAATAAAAGATATTGTTGTCGTCAATATAACAAGAGAAACGGCAAAGATAACGCGAACCGGATTCGGAACGCCACTTGTCTTCGGGGTGCATTCCAAGTTTGCCGAAGATTACAAGCAATATACAAGCATTGATGGGGTTCTTGAAGACTTCCTTGTTACTGATGAAGAGTATTTGGCGGCGTTGGCTTTATTTAGCCAAGCATTGAGCCCGGAAAAGATTATCATCGGCAAGAGAGCCGCGAACGTGGCTCAAATCGACATTGTTACCGTTGATACAGCACAAAACACTACTACATATACGGCGACGATTAACGGAACGGCTTTCGATTTTCTTTCCGATGCCGACGCAACGGACCTTGAAATTGCCGACGGGCTTGTTACTGCGATAAATCTCGGAGCGGAGCCGGTAACAGCAACGGACAACGTTGACGGAACATTCGATCTTGATTCCGATGTTGAGGGCGACGCCTTTACGCTTGCATTAAGTGACGACGGAACAGGCTCAGGAATGAGTTCAATAAATTCAATTGCAAATGTAAGCGTTGCGACCGAGCTAGCCGATTTAGTTCAACTAAACGACGATTGGTATTTCTTGATATTATCAAGAAGGATAACAGAAGCCGAGCAACTTCAAGACATAGCACAAGCCGCCGCATTCGTGGAACCACGCTTGAAAGCATATCTCTATTCAATAGATCAAGCAACTATGTTGACAAGTGCAACTGATGATATCTTGTCGGTTCTTCAGGCGCTTGCATACGAAAGAACGGCAGGCATGTATTCAGCCGATGAAGATGCATATCCCGAAGCCGCATGGATTGGCAGGGTTGCACCGGAAACACCCGGAAGTGTAACATGGAAATTTCAACAACTTGTTGGCATAACGCCAGACAGTTTGAATTCAACCGAAATAGCGAATCTTAAATCAAAGAATGGAAACTTCTTTGAAACGGTTGCCGGGGTGAATATCATATCTTCCGAAGCCGTTGTTGCGGGTGGTGAATTCATCGACGTAATAAGAGGATCGGACAAGCTTCAAACGAGAATGGCGGAAAGGATATTTACTTTGCTTGTAAATACCGACAAGATACCGTTTACGAATAAAGGTATTGGCGCCATTGAAAATGAGGTACGGGCGGAATTGCAAATTTCGGTTGATGAAGGATTTCTCGAACCGAATTCGATCATTGTTACCCCGCCTGATATTGATTCAGTTCCGGCGGCAGAAAAGGCCGTTCGATTCCTTGACGGGTTAACATTCAGCGGGGATCTTGCGGGAGCAATTCACAAAGCTGGTATTGAAGGAACATTATCTTTATAAGGGAGGTTTGAAATGTTAAAAACGTATAGTCCGGGCGAAGTGTCGCTTACAATAGGCGGCTCGATTATAAATAGCTGGAATAGCATTACCGTTGCAAGGAATGAAGACAAAAATTTTGCTACGGTTGGAACACAAGGGGAAGTGACAAGAACAGTCAACGCGAGCAAGTTGGGAACGATAACGATTGTCCTTCCTCAAGCGTCGGCAGATAACGCAACCTTGAGCGCAAAGGAAATTTCAAACGGCATTGAATCCATTGGCGTGTTAGATAAGTCGGGGAACTCTATTGTTACAATGGCGGAAGGGTTTATGACAGGCGTTGCCGAATCAGCCTTTGAAAAAGAAGAAGGCGAGAGAGAATGGGTATTCCAAGGAAGTTTAGATGCCTATGTAGTCGGCGGCAACTAATGGAATGGCCCGATGATAGATACAGCGACAAAGGATTTTAAACTTTAACAGGAGAAGAAGCATGAAGGAGAACAAGACCAAAACGATTGACGGACAAGATTTCACATTTTTTCAACTTAATCCATTCAAGGCGAATCGGCTCTTGATTAAGCTTGTCAAGATAGCCGGGCCTGCCTTGGGTTCTTTGGCAAATTCCAAAGATGTTAATGGCGTTCAAGACTTAATGGATGCCGACATTGATGCAAAAGGCTTGCTCGATAGTATTTGCGAAAAGCTCGATGAAGATGAAATTGAAGAGATGTTCAAAAAACTTCTTTCTCAAGTACATTGTTCAGAGGTCGGGGAACTATCCAACGAATCTCATTGCGACACCGTTTTCAAAGGGAAAATTAGCCTGATGTATAAAGTTGTGTTCGCGGCATTGGAGGCGCAATTCGGGGATTTTTTCGGCGCAAACGGCGTATTCGCCGGACTAAAGGTTCAGGGTTCGAAGCAGGGCAAATAAATATTGATTGGTTTTGTTGGCGCCCTGTTCTTGCAAAGATAACGACACTTCAAGAGGTAGAAAATCATTGGTCATTGTGTGATGTTCTTGATGCTCACGAAGCTTTAGACATTCAGCAAGAGGCCGAAGAATACGCGAATAGACCAAAGGGGAAATGATGGCTTTACAAGTTAGAGATATTTTCGTTTCACTTGGCTTCGACGTAGATGAAAAGTCGCTTAATGATCTTGACCGCTCTTTAGTTAATATTCAAAAAAGCGTCAAGAGCATGACGATTCTATTTGCGGGCGCGTCGCTTGCCGTTGGTGGCTTATTAAAGGCGGCGGGCGATTTCGAACAAGTCGAAGTTGCGTTTGAAACAATGCTTGGAAGTGCCGCCAAAGCAAAAGACCTTTTGGAAGATATAACAAAGTTTGCCAGAACAACCCCTTTCAGCTTGACCGGAATCGTTGATTCATCAAAGCAACTTCTCGCCTTTGGAATTGAACAAGACAAAATAATTGGAACGATGACTTCGCTCGGCAATATTGCGGCGGGGGTTGGTCGTGACAAATTGCCGACACTTGTTCGAGCTTTCGGAAAGATTAGAACGAAGGGCAAGGCAACAATGGAAGAATTGAATATGTTGCTTGAAGCCGGGGTTCCTGTTCTTGATGAACTCGCGAAGAATTACGGCGTTTCAACTGAAGAACTTTTCAAGATGATTTCCGCCGGGAAGGTAGGCTTTACAGATGTGGAAGCCGCTTTGACAGGCTTATCAACCGGAAGCGGGAAGTTTGCCAATTTGATGGAAAAGCAAAGCAAGACCTTTCTCGGAATGCTTTCGAACCTGAAAGATTTTATTCAAGTTACAGCAATTGAAATCGGCAAGGAATTGTTGCCACAAGCCAAGGCGCTCGCAACGCAAATCCTGAATATATTTGAAGCTAATCGAAAGTTGATAAAAGGTCGATTCGTTAAATTCTTCAAAAGCCTTTCCGCCGCGATGGGCCTTTTATTCAAGGCAGGGTTAGCCGTTGCCGAAGGGGTCATAAATATTACAGATGCTTTCGGCGGATTGGGTAATGTTATAAAAGGCGTTGTGATTGCGATGCTTGCCTTTACAGGGATTCAGGTCTTATCGGCAATCGGTTCAATTACAACCGGGATATTCGGACTTGTATCCGCAATGAAGACACTTGGAACGGCAGCTTTATTTACACAAGCTAAAATGATGATAATGCCTATATTGATCGGGGCGGCAGTTATAGCCCTTGGGTTAATCATTGAGGACATTATAGGCTTTTTCAGAGGCAAAGATTCAATCACTGGATTGATTGTTGATGCCTTTGAAAAGAAATTCCCGAATGCTTTTATTAATATGAAGGCCGCAATTCAAACTATCTTTTCACCTTTAAAAACATTGAAGACATTTTTAGGGTTTATTGTAGACCAAATAGATAGCTTGACAAATAAAATAGCGAATTTTTTAACAGGCCCAATAAAAGGACTTGCTGGATTAATACAAAAAGGATTCGGGGTGATTGGATTGGATGCGGGAATATCTCCCGCAACTGCCCCGGTGGGCGGTGGCACCCAAAGCAATCAAGTTAATGTCAATGCGCCGATAACCGTAACAGTTCCAGAAGGAACACCCGCTTCGTTGGTTGGGACTTCCGTAAGTGAAGGCATAAGCGAGGCAATGGGAACTATGCTTCGACAGGCATCAAGAGCAACCGAACCGGCAAGGGAATTTTAAGCAATGGCGAATATATTTGATTTAATAACGGGCCGCGATAAGAAAGTTTCGCTGTCGTATTTAGCCGGAGAAGATGCCGAAGCATTAGAGCTTTTGAAGATCGATGCAACAAGGGCGGAAGAACATTCTTTCAAGGCAAAAGCGACTCAACATGAAGTTGAAGACGGGGCGAATATTTCGGACCATGTTATTAAGGGGGGAAGGGTTGTAACGCTTGATGGGGTTATCTCTGATAATCCGATAAGCATTGCCGCCGCCGCAGTTGGCAATCTTGCCGGGATAACCGGAAGCCTAGTTGAAGGGATCGGCGGCGCCGTAGCAACCGGGGCAGTTTCGAAGCTCGGAAGCGAATTGATTGCAAACGGTTCTAAGCCTTCAAAAGATGCCTTTGACATTCTCGAATATATCTATGAAGAAAGTATTCCGTTGATGATTACAACATCAATAAAGACCTATACAAATATGATAATGGAAAGTTTGACGATGCCCCGAAACAGCAAAACCGCAAATTCTCTTGAATTCAAGGCGTCATTCAAAGAGGCAAGGATTGTTGAAAGCGAGGTTGTCGATATTCCCCCTTCCTCAACAACGGTTGACGGAGCGATCGAGGAACAGAAAGGCGGGAAGAAGCCAAGCGTTGAGCCGGACGCACAAACGCAAGGTTCGGGCTCAACATTGTTATTCAAACTTCAAGGGGCTTTATAATGGCGCTTATTCAACTACCATTAAGAAACGATGTTCCGGCCTTTACATTTCAAACAGATTTGGATAATGTAACGTATATATTCAAATTCCGCTACAATAGCCGAATGGATAGATGGGCCTTTGATATACAGACAGCGAACGCGGAACCTATAATTTCAGGGATTCCAGTTTTAACGGGAACTTCTTTATTAAAGCGGTTTGAAGATGATCGACTTCCCGAAGGCGAATTGTTCGTTTTGAATAAAGAAGATGAAACGGCAAGTCCCGGAAGAAATGATTTGCAAGAAAATGTTTTTATCCTTTATGACGAGGCTGCGTAATGGGTCAACTTTGGAATAGAAAGGCCGTTGTAACAATGGGCGTCAAAGGTGAAAAAGGCGTCCGAATAGAAGGCTTGAGAATATCATTCGATATTGAAAAAACGAATGAGAAATCAGCCAACAATGCAAAGGTCTTGATCTACAATCTCAATGAAAGCAACAAAAGCCTTTTGAAGACAAAAGAAGACCTTTCTTTGACGCTTGAAGTTGGCTATGGTGAAAATCTTGATTTGATCTTTACTGGCGACATAGTAAGAAGCACAACGCAAAGAAGGGGCGCCGATTTTGTAAGCACGATTGAAATTGACGATGGCGACGAAGCATTAACAAGGGCAAAGCTTGAAAAGAGTTATGAGGCCGGAACGAACTTGAAAACAGTTGTTCAAGATGCTTTGCAATCTATGAAGGATGCCGGTCAAGTTGTCATTGGTTCAATAGGTAGCATCAAGGATGATATCGCGCAAAATGGGTTTTCAGCTTCGGGCCTTGCAAGTAGTATCGTTGAACAGATTACAAGCAAACAAGGGCTTGAATTTTCCATTCAGGATAACGAAACGCAAATATTAGAAGCCGCCGAAGATACCGGAGAGGAAGCAATAGTTTTAACACCTTCGACCGGATTGATCGGGAGCCCGCGAATTGGATTGATCGGGAAAGAGGCATCGAAGCAAGACGGCATTGAGTTTAAAGCATTGATTCAAACGACAAGATTCAAGCCGGGTCGGAAAGTAAAAATCAAAAGCCGTGAGGTTGACGGGTTCTTTAAGATATTGAAATCAAAGTTTTCCGGCGATACACACGCCCCGGCATGGTTTGTTTCTTGTGAGGGCAAATTAATATGAGCGAAGAATCAGCCAATCTAGCAAAGGTTTTATTGCAAGCTATCAAATCAGAGCTTTTCGAAGTTCACACTTGCTTGCCGGCTCGAATAGAAAAGTATGATGAGTCAACGCAAAAAGCGAACATTGCCCCTTTGTTAAAAAAGAAATATAAATTTGAAGATGAGCCCGAAGACTTGCCAGTAATAGCGAGCGTTCCAGTTCAATGGCCTTCTGCGAATGCAGGGGCCGCTTTTATACACTTACCATTGAAGGCGGGCGATTTAGGCGTTGTTATTTTCTCGGAACGTTCAATTGATACGTGGCTTGCCGGGAAAGGCAATAGCGTTTCGCCGGAAGATCCGCGACACCACGACTTGAGTGATGCGATTTTTATTCCGGGGGTGTTACCCTTTAAACAAGCGTTGACAATAGCCGCCCCCGATAGTTTATTTGTAAAAAATGGCGATGCCGAAGTTGAGTTGACAGGAAGCGGTAACATCAATATTTTGGGCGGCAATATAACGCTTGATGCGTCAACGTTAATCGATGTTTTGGCAGCGACTATAAACTTAGGGTCCGGGGCTGAAAAGGCTGTTTTGGGCGATACACTTGCATCGCTATATGCAGCGCATACGCATATAACAACATCACCCGGAAATCCGACAAGTATTCCTAGTAATGTATTAACAACAGCTTTATCGGCAAAGGTAAATGTAGAATGAGTGATATACAGGTAGACTCAACAACGGAAGATATTGAAATTAACGGCAACGATCTTGTCTTGACGACAGACGTTGAGGCCATACAACAACATCTTTC
>JAGLON010000048.1 GCA_023138975.1 Candidatus Zixiibacteriota bacterium | reverse complement strand
CTGCTGCGACATGACTCACTGTGGATTTCCCGGGCCGCCACAGTACCTTAATCGATTGATATTACTATGTTTATGAAGGTGCGCCGAGGAGGACATTCTAGCCGCTTCGTAGCCTCTACAGCTTCAAAACATGCTTAATATTTCGTGCCCATAATTCTCGAAGAGAGGTTGATTTAAGATAATTTCGGCGTCCAGTTGTTAACCATTCTAACCGCTTAGGCTTAATGGGTCTGGAGCTAAATTTCTGTACCGCCGCTATCTTCCGTCTGCTCTTTATTTTGTACAATCCACTCTTAAACTTTCGGCTACCTTTTACAATAAACGATCTGGAATAACCCCTTCGTTTCAAATCGTTAATCATTTTGATAACCCGATTCTCCGGGGTACGGCCGGAGTATTTATCCGGGCTTATTATACTCTTTCGTTTCAATCTACTGCCAACCGGAAGCGCCCCTGACTCACCGCCGCCCCTACCAAATAGAGTGGACGTTCGTGTCTTCTTGCTGGTCTGTCCGGTCTGTTGTTCTATCCATCCGGAAAAACGGTTGCGCTTTATACTTCCCACAACAGCCTCAGCCCTATTTAATTTCTCTGTAGTTTTCGCCCTTTCAACACGTACCGATCCAGTCAGAAACTTATCGTTACGAATTACAAGCCCGCTTCGTAAGACTCTAAGCGCCTGCTTTCTAGTCCCGAAAGCCGCCATATTAAGCACGCCTATAGCCACACGATTAAACTGTTTAGGGGATCGCTTCATAAACTTCCGTAGCTTAAGCAAATCCCCTAGATCTAGTTCAAACATTCCGGTTGGCATTTATTCACGTTCCTTTCTAATCCGCATAATCTCCCTATCCATATCAAATTCCACAGAGCAATGTACACTACGCGTCTTTTTCCGTGGGGGTGCTGGGGGTGGGGGAGGTTTTACAGCATTTATAGGTGGAGGGGGATTTGATATTTTTTTACCCATGGTTTTTTCCTCCCTTACATGTTCAATACATGTGTGCTGGCGGGGACCAATATGATTACATCCACCCGGTGTACCTGAAAGGTCAATTTTTTCTATTGTAGCAACAAGCTTTTCAATCAACATCCTTTTTCCAAACACCCCCAATAGTACGGGAACAAAAGTTGGGTGCATCTTCATGAGCTCTTTTTTTATTTCTAAATATCCCATTATCTACCAAGCCTCCTGAAGATCATTAATTATTATTTTTAAATCGGGATTAAAATGCCCGGTTGCCCACGCCCCCGCATCTACAACCATGCCGGGTAGATAGTAACATATGAACACCCGATCGTATTTTTTCTTACGCAATTTAAGAGATATTTTCTTTAAAACCGCTTCGGAAACTTTATTTTCTAGTCTGATATCAAAACTGCATTTAATCCGTCCAAACATTTCTTTTTTAATAATAGAGTACTTATGCACTATTCGTCTCCCGCCATAAGTACCAATCCTTCAAGCTGTACCACCCTCGCCTCAATACCCCGATTATAAGTATGGGCAGCATAGAAAAAGGCCCCCATCGCAACTATTAGAATACTCAAACATATTAGATCATCTTTTAGATTTCTACGCATCCGTTTTACCCTCCACTATCCCGACTAGAATTTGAATGGCCTCAACCACCTCTTTGTCTGAAGACTTCGTAAGAACGTTTTTAAGCTCCCCAATAACATCACCAAGATCCTGCGCGTGTAGATCGGGCTCTTTCCCTAGAGCCAATTTACAAACTAAACCCACCAATTCAAGTCCCTCACACGAGGATAGACCCGTACCCGCTAATTCAAGTAGTTCTCTTAGTCGTTTTTCCATTAATTTATACCTCCTCAATCAAATTTAATACCCAATATCTTGAAACACGGCGTTACTGTTAGACGTCCCACGCCCTTTCGCTCGATAATGGCGGTACGCCAGTTTTTAACTTTTATAACCCTACAGGGCCGTACCCAACGGCGGTATACTAACGCCCAGATTTTAGATACCAAAATTAACAAACCTCATTAACACCCTACTTGATGCTGGATCACAAGTTCTTCTTAAGCGATTTAAAAAGGGTATCATTTTTTTCCTAGCATACCGACACCTTCCAAAAGCTGTCCATTTCCAAACATTTCGATTTAACTGCCTTCTAGCTGTTTTCGCTGTCATATCCTTTCCCCCTCCATTAGCACAAGCACTTTTTGAATAGCATTAACCACCTCTTTGTCTTTAGGCCCCGTAAGGATCTTTTTAAGCTCTTCTAAGTTACTCTCCACACTTTGCTTAGGTTCTTTTCCTAACGCAAATCTACAGACTAAATCCAACAATTCATCACACTCTTTTATGGATAAACCCCTATCTGCTCGTTTAAATAATTCTAGTAACCGTTTTTCCATTAGCTTATACCTCACTTTTCCTACCGCTTTAGTAAATTCACTCATGGCACTAATGGATCTCTCCGTGACGCACGTAAAGGCCGCAAAAGCATTTATACAATTTTTAGTCATAGCCTCAATCTTTCTTAAAGTACCCTTTTCCATTAGACCTTAAACCTCCGTTTTAAAACCGCAATTATTTTACTATCTTTAGGTATCTCTCCGTTAATCTGCACTTTATCTAAGCATCTACATATTTCCACTTCGCCCTCCCGAATAACCTGTTGGCCACAATTTGAGCAGACTTTTCCAACTAATTCGTCTACGTACCACTCTTCATATGTAACCATAAGTACCACCTCCAATAAAAAGGCCCGGCCTGGTGTCCTGAGGGCAATGACGTCCCACACCAAACCGGGCCTTGGAAACCCGAAAATATAAAGCCATTGTATTGAGGAAGTATAAGCATATACTAGACACATATAAAATGTCAAGCCTAATCTTTTTTCTTGCAATTAGTTTTTACCTATCATAGGATATTACTCAATTAACCGTTATCGGCTCCCGCTGGTGACGGTTTTGACGTTTTTAATAGAGCGTCAAAACCCCCTACACCCCCATACTAAGCGTTTTGTACGGGGGCGCGTAACCCACCGTTATTACTACTAAAATAGAGCGTCAAAACCCCCTACACTTCTTCGTTCGGGGGCACCTTAACTACCTGATATCCTTACACCTTTTTGATTTACTACACACTTTCCCCCGAACAAAACACTATATCGGTGGCAGTAACACCCGCTACGCTAGCCGCCTGTAGCGGCTACACCCCATCGCCACACATCCCTGCGTAGCCGCTTGTAGCCGCTACATATACCTATTCCCGTACTTTTTGCTACCAATATACTACTTTATAGGGGGGAAAGTATGTAGTAAATCAAAAAAGAGGGGTAATATCAGGTAGTTAAGGTGCCCCCGAACGAAGAAGTGTAGGGGGTTTTGACGCTCTATTTTAGTAGTAATAACGGTGGGTTACGCGCCCCCGTACAAAACGCTTAGTATGGGGGTGTAGGGGGGCGTATGTACTTTAATCAACCGTAGCGGACAAAGGCACCTTTTTATTTTTTGTAGCGGACACGATCCCAATTTCTTCTTTAGTAGCGTTTCTATATTTATAACGATCAGGCCCCCTTGTTAGTGAAAGGATGCAATATGTTTGTAATTTCACTTGTACCTGCAAAATTTGTTTACCAAAAAGCCCCGTCTTGAACCTGTAACCCGAAATTTCTTCGCTAATGTGGTTAAACACAATAATACCTCCTAGAGTTATTTTTATGTAGCGGCTAGGGTATTCTAGCGGCTACGGTATGTCAAGTATATTTTTCCCGCCGCTTCAGTATCCTGGCCTCTTCGGGGCCGCTTCAGTATCCTGGCCTCTTCGGGGCCGCTTCAGTATCCTGGCCTCTTCGGGGCCGCTTCAGTATCCTGGCCTCTTCAAAAATAGTTTGAAATAAGTGTTGACATTAATCAAAGGGGGTATTATAATCCCCATAACTTCAACGACGAAAGGGTGGGCACCGTGGAAATGAAAGTAAAATATTTAGGTATTCAGGCAACAAAACGATTCAATCAGATACAAGCTGAAATTAAAGAAATCTGCGATAGAATGCATGCCGAAGAATACCCCACCGATCGTTTAGCAAATTTTATTAATATCTATGAACCCCAGTTAGATATACTAATGAAAAAGAGAGACAGGTATCTTGAACCCGTATGGAAATCTAGGAGGTAACACCATGACGAAAGCTGAGTATATCCAAAACTGTCCGAAAAGTTATTTAGCCCGGAACCTAGCGAAAAATAGTTGGCCCGATAGTGCTGTAATCCTAATTATTGGCGGACTGGTCGCTCCTCAAACAAAACAGAGTAATTTATATGGGGCGCTACAACGGAGTAAAACAAAGCAATACTGTGTAGGCGGCCATAGATATAGAGGTACCGAAGGTTTTTGGATCGCGGTCTATTAAAAGGGAGCTAAAATGATAAACCGATTTATAATAAGCGTGATGGTCCCGTTCGTTTTTCTTTTTAACCTCTCTATCGCTAGGGCTGAAGATATTACGTTTGGTTCTCTTCTAAAGTTCTCTTCGGGGATAATAACATCCTTTATGATTCATGAGTCAGCTCACGCGTTCACGGCAGATTTAAATGGTATTGATCTTAATTGGCACACAGGTACTTATGATCAACCCCTAACATTTACAGTGTATAATATATGTGATTCTGACGGGGGGTTATTATACTCATCAGGTCTAATATCTCAGATAGTTGGGTCGGAGATTATCCTTAGGTCAAAAAAAATAGATAAAAATAGCGCTTATATCAGGGGCATGATGGCATGGAATATCATTAATCCCATCTCATATTCTTTGAATCATAAGTTTATTAAGCACTCAAACAGAGAGGCGGGGAATCAATTCCAGGGTGACATAGAAGGTGTCGGGTATTATTCAAGTGATTCTACCGCCAATAGGTTTGCCATTGTCATGACGGGCTTAGCTGTTTATCAAGGAAGCCGCTATCTTAAAACGCAAGATTGGTTTAAGGGGGACTCACACAGCCTTTCTTTTGGCATACAACCATCGGGGGGAGTTGGATTTAATTATAAATTCTGGTTTTAACGGAAAGGGGAGCATCATGGCTACAGTAGAAGAAAAAGGACTAGTTAAGGCGTCAATACCAATACGTGTAGATTATAACAATCCGTATCCAACAGGTGAGGGTGATGTTAGATTTATAGTAGATGGTGACTATGTGGATATAAGGATAGATAGCCGAGTGAGTATAGCGGTAGATAAAAATGAACTTAAAGCGGTACTGATGTTATTAATATTAACTGATGAAAGGAGCATAAAAGTATGAAAAAATCATACCCACATACGGAATTATCCAACAGGACCTGTAAGCACATAGGGTGTACTAAGCGGATTAAACGAAGGCTGGTAGAAACTAAAAAGTCGGCTTCCCTCTGCTATAAACACCACTGTCGGGCAGAAGCCGGAAGAGGTCACACCTTAAATAGTAAATCCCGGCAAAAACGAGTTAACGCTGGGTTGGCGGTAAAAACTTTTAAGGGCACGGGGGTATAATGGCATGGACATCAACCTTACTATGGATTATGACCGAGTTGAAATAAGATTACCGAAGGATCATGAAGTTTTAAATCCTAAACTGGTCGATTACTGGGGGCAACTTACCGTGGAATATGAGTTTGAAGGACAATATTGGTATGTTCGGGTTTTTGACTGGGGCTTAGATAAGGTGTATTTTTTAAGTGACAGATCCGATAATTTTACCATACCGGGCGGAACACTTCGGATATTTGACATTAAAAAAGAGGGGTTATTACAAGAAAGGAGCTAACCGTGGAACCTAAACTTAAAACAGCATTTGAACGATCTATCCTAAAGTGGCATGAGATCGTGTATAATGAGGGTAAGGATCGGGGGTCTACAAATTGTAGTTTATGCATTAACTCAAGCAAGGGTTTTGAAACCTCCTGTAGATCCTTTTGTCCTATACCTGATTATGTTGGGGTTACTGGATGTCATAATACACCCTATATGGATTGGATTGATTACGTAGACTCCAAACGCCTACCTAACATTTATGGGGATTTTTGTATTATCGATGGCCGCTCTCAAAAGTTAGCGTACAGAGAGCTAGTATTTCTTGAGAATTTATATGCTAAATTACTTTTAAAAGAAAGGAAATAGATCATGAAAGAACAATTGCTAAAAGATATTAAAGCTGGATTTGATTCCCTTAATGAGAAGTTGTCTGAAATGCTTAGTTTACTTACAGACGAACCTAAAAAACAACCCATTACAATTAAAACAAAACTTACCCGTGAGGAAGCAGGATATAAAATGGCCCTATTGATTAGGGACTTTTATATCTATGAACAACCGCATAAAATCATAGGTATACGGCTGGATGGCTTTCCGATTTTTATTTGGCCCGGGAATTATGATGGAGTGGTTATAGCCGAATTTTATGATACTCAAGAAAGTGGCCTTTTAAAAGGATATCGGGTAGATGCGCTTCAGAATTGGAATTTTTGGACTAATGAACTTATTGAAGAGATTAGTAATGCTATCCTTGATAACTACGATAACAGCCTAATTAATGTAGAGTACGAGGAGTAACCACAGTGGACAAAGGGTATTGTAAGATACGCGCCGGAAAGCCCGTTGAACTCTCTCCTTTAGTCGGCGGCGTTTACACCGGGCATTGGGTATTTTTAGAGGGGCCACGGGTATGCATGTGGGAGGTGGATATGGAAGATAGTAGGTATCATTCGATAGCTGGGGAGTTTCCGGAATATTATGAGGGGGTAAAAGGACTATGATAGAGATAAAGATAACCGCAGAAGATCTTAAAACCGGTAGAATAAAAAGATTTGCATACCGTTTACCTGAGGGAACGACATTTAATACCGGAGCAATAGTTAAAAATCAGGAGCGTCTAGATGATACGGAATATGAGATTATAGAGCAGGAGGTAAGAGGATCATGATAAGAACAGATATAAAGGTAGTTAATAGGACCACTGGTGAGCTTATTGGGCTTAGGCATTACGGTCCTAAGGGCATTGAGGGTTGTAATATTCCACACATTATATCAGAAAGAGAACGAACAGATAACGTAACCTACGATTATGTTAGCCACATATCAAAAGAAATTAATAGTGGTGGCCCCGGAAGAGGGCAAGGCCGTAAACCAAAGCCACTAGAAGAACGTAAAGCACGCCTTACTTTTACTTTGAGCCGCAGCATAGCCGCATGGCTTGAGCTAATGGCTAAGAAAGGTCACATCAAATCCCGGCTTGTCGAGCGGGCTTTACGGAAACTTAAGGAGGAACAATAATTATGGACGATGTTAAGGAGTTTGAGTATATCGGCGATGGAATTTGGCTTCATGTTAATGATCATAAACATCCTACAGATAGAATTTATTTAGAGCCTCAAGTATTTCGGGCATTAAAAGAGTTTAGTGATAAGAAACGGAAGGAGGAATAGTAATGGTTGAAATAATAACAGTATATAAGGAAGTGCCCGCAAGAATGATACAATTTAATAGCTTTAAATGCGATAGTTGTGGGTCTGAATTTAAAGATAAATACGAGGCGGAATTATGTGAAGAAAAATGTTCTTGTCATCATGACATAACTTACGAGCTTATGCAAAAGCGAGAAGATTCCCCGTCTTGTCATGGAATAAAAGCAATATGTATTAAATGTAAGAAAAATTTTGGTACGTTTAGAATCCCGTATATAAAGGATAATCCTGAATTATTAAAAGTTTTATGGGAACTTATAGCCACACATCATAAGGTGCCGTTACCTGCCGTAGACGTTAATCCCTCAGACTCTAAAATATAACCCTGCGCTTCTTTATACTTCTGAACGATCATAACCCCGTCCGTAATATTTGCAACTAAATGGCCTGCAAGTACATACAGGCGGGGTTTCCCCCCTTCAAATGGTATCGTAACGTTAACGCGTCCATTCCTAAGCCCTGGGTGCTGAATATACCCCAAGTTTTTAAGTAACTCCCTACGCCTATTCCTGGGAACGCGCTTGTTATCTCGACGCTCCTCTAAGAACTTATTAAGCATCATTGAGGAAATCCAGCCCCCACAAAATCCAGGGCGTCCCTCTTCTATTGCCGCAAGTATTTCTTGCTCAACACGTCCCATAGATACATAGATGGCCTCGTTAGTACTAGAGGTAACGGGCGCACGATGGCAACTTGTAGCGGGATTAAGTTCATCAGCTATCTTATAAGACCTTAAGTAATCATTTACTATTGCATAGCCCTCGGCCCTAAGCCAATCATATAATTTCGGGAAATAATTGGTGGGAGTAAAAGTGGGGGTTATCCAACCAGCTTGTATCATGTCGTCTTCATTTTGTTGAGCGGTAAAAAATACACAGTACCGCCGGTCTCTTCTAGTTTTAAGAACCGCGTCTTTATGTTGACTACACATAAAAAAATTCGCCCTATTATCCCCCATAACCTGATTATCACCTTTACCCTGTATCTCAATTCGGCTGTTTGTTATGAGGGGTTTAAGAGCGTCCGATACTTCCCGACGATCACCAACATATATTTCTTCAACACCGATAAATAGTTTGTTATCAAGCCACGCATTAAACTTACCACCACTTTTTGCTAGTTCGGAGGCATTAGGTAAATGCGTGTATCTATAACCCATAGCCTCAGTCATACAATTAATAAAAAGGGTCTTTCCGTTACCCTCGCACCCCTGTAAAAGTGGTGACCACTGAAATTTGGTACCCGGATATTGAACGCACGCCGCCATATAGGATAGTAATATTTGTTGATCCCTAGGGACCGGTAAGACTTTTGCCAGATGTTGTAAAAACGGTGTGGCGTCACCCTGCTTGCGGGGGGTAGTAATAGGTATGTAAGTATTAACAAGGGCTCTATCCTCTTCCTTAATAAGTGCCCCGGGGGGACATTCGGGACGAAAACAACCGCTATGTGCTTTGGGAAAATGGTAAGCCATTGACTCCGTGAAAGCGTCCCACGCGTTACGAGTAGTCTTGCCGTTTACAGAGTCTAATGCGAGCGTGTAGCCCCCGTAAGCGGCTTTAAATTGTTCAGGGCGTAAAAGGGAGCCGTCCGGGGTAAAAACCCTATGCACATCACGTATGTACACGCAGCCTTTAAAAAGGGCTATTTGTTCCTCTACTGCAAGATACTGGAAGCCCATCCGTATATTATCACCGGTATCAACCATGGGCTCTACCGGGGCAACGGATTTACGTTTAGTTCCGTATACTTTTTTGCAATGGCCCACGGCATGTAGTATGGTCCGGGTTCTGTAATCTTCTCTTGTGTCCCACTTTTCTCGCATTAACTTGGATTGCCTAAAGAGCCGGTCGATACGCTCACAATCTTTACCCGTCCAAAAAGCTAGATGTTGAGTCAACGCGGCATCAGCGCTACTACTATCAAAAGCTCTAAGACCCCCCTGATCGGGATAAACTTCCCCTAACTTATCACCCTCCGCCGTCCATAGTTCTTTAAACGAAGCGCGCCCCCCAAACATCGACCCGCCGCTTTTAGACTTAAGAGCTTTTTTAATTAACTTGTCGTCATCTTCAGGGCCGTTCCACTCTTCTACAGGACCGTCGGTCCAATCGGCATCTTGAGCCACATCACCAGTAAAATAGGCATTAACTAGATCTTGTAGCCCCACGGGTTGATAAGAAATATCCCCCGTTATCCCCGTACCGGTAAGAGCAACATATCTTTTTGACGTATAAAACTCTAAATTAAGGGGTATATTTTTACAACGGACGTGTTCAGGATTTCCGGTACCTAAAATATGTAGGCCCGTACCGGAGCGCGACACTTCCATAGCACACCCGGAAAATTGGGCGCATATATTATTTGCAAGATCTGACCAACCATTTCCGTTATAACAGTTATCAATATCAAAGAAAAAGAAGGGGTCATTTTCAGTAAACACAAAGCCTACACCAAGATTAAGTTGTTTACCTAAAAAAAGTGCCGTGTCGGCGTTCATCCAGGATGTGGGGAGATGGGGATCTATTTTTTCTAGCGTACTAGGATTTACGGGCACTTTACTATCATTATGCAATATAAATTGATTCCAGGTCGCAAGCGACCCCAAAGCGCTTGGTATTGTCTCCATATTAATCCTTTTTTGATAGAATTGAATTGGCGGCTTTAGCTCTTAAATCTTCGGAGATATTACTAACCAAAGGAGACTTATCAAGGATAGCTTCAGCAATTAAATTAGGGATAGCTAAGGCTATAGCTCTTTTAATAACCTCCCCTCTAAGTTCTTCAATTGTATCAAAATGATAGTTAATAAGACCCCTAGAACAATTAGCTATCAACGCGACATTATCCCGTGTGATATTCCTATACCCACCTTTTAATACCGCTAATTCCACCGCCGCGTCCACTATTTGCTGCTTTCTATCATTCGGTTTTAAACGTTCCATTGTTTCCTCTTCTCCAGCCTAGTTATTTCTTGATGAGATATTTGTATTATACGTTTAAGGTTTCCTATTTCTTTATAGGGTTTCTCTAATCCCTCTTCATGCTCTTTATTAAGATCTCTTATTTCCCATCCATGTTTCCTAATAATCTTACAAATAGGGCACTCTTCAAGTTCGCTAATATAACTAAACGTTATGGCTTGATGATCGTTATCACAAGTTTTAGTTCGCATTTTAAAAGTCCCCCGTACTAAACTCGGCTATTCCACCAAGAGAAACTATAAGATTAATCCAAGCTAGTTGGGCGATTTCCCTACCTTTACCAGTATACTTCCAACCAGGCTTTTTAACCTCAAGACTTGTAAATACTCCTATTGTCTTACCCGCATCCTCAGGCCTAATTAGGGCTGGTAATATACCTATTAAATCACTACTCTTAATTTGTTGATTGAGGGCTTTGCTATCATTAGCTAGACCGTACCTTAAGGGCCGCCCCTCTTCATTAAAAAGAACACCGACGTTATTACGCCAAAGACGAGCGCCCACCTTAGACGCTTTCAGCCTAATATTTTGTTGCGCCCATACCTCGGATTTCTCTTCGGGCTTACGATCTACATTAGTATTATACCGGTTGCATCCCATTAGTACCCTTAACTCTTCTAAAGCCTCAACAGGTACTGCCCATTGTTGTGCCCAATTATTTAATAGCATTCTGTAATCCTCCTTTACGCCACTTGATGATTTACCCATTCTGAATCGTAAGAGACTAATCGAATCTGTTTTTTATTTAAATAATTATTCGCCACATTTTGTGCTGTTCGTATAAACCAGCCAATGGGATTTTGAGGGTAATGAAACAGTAGCTTGTTAATGTTTTGATATATTTTCAATAGGGATTCTTGTGTTAAATCTTCCGCTAAGGGAATATTCTCAGTTTTTTTGTATATAACCCAAAAAATTTTACGCCTATTTTCTTTTAATATTTTTTCTATTTCAGAATTATCACCCTCTAAATATTTAATTATTGAATTAACAGTCTCATTATTTTTCCTCCAATCAACATTTGAATTTTTAAGCCGGGTAATGTACTCTGCTTTTGTACTTATCTCACTCCCCCAGCCAGACCATTTTAGATTATCAGCCCTATTGTTTGAGGGGTTTCCATCAACCCACCTTATTCTTTCTCTGTTCAGTGGATTAGGTAAAAAATGCTCAGCAACTAACAATGTTACAGATTTCTTAACTCTTTTTTTTCCTATTTCGATATTACTTAATTGGAAGTAATATCCATTACTTCTTTTACGAGCCAGTGCTTTCTTTTCCTTTGTCACATTTTTTTTATATACGCCCCGAAACACTTTATCCTCGCATTTTTTACCCTTTTTAGTTCCAAGTATACCTTTCGATACGTAAAAATTTTCAATACATCGTCCATACGAACTTATCGAATATCGTCCACCAAACCCTTTTAGTTCTTTCCATTCTTCTAAAGTTTCCATCATACCCCCCCCTGTATCCTAAGTGTTAATTCTTCAGCTTTTCGCCGTCCTAAAGTTTGGGCGGTCATAACGTCCACCCCAAATTTATAATAAAAACGTCTATAACTTTCGCTATCAGGTCGTCCATTAAGACGCTGAAGGCCACCCCACCGGAGCATAGACTCTCTAAGTCCTGCTTGTGCCTCTTGCCTCAATCGGTGTTGCTTCGCGGCACCCATGGCGACTATACCCGGCGCACCTGCAAAATTCATCCGGTCCCGGATATCTCCCGAGGGTGTATCTACACGATCAATTTCTCCCCTCATCGCCGCTAGAACCTCGGGAGATAACTCCGTCAAATCCCCGTCTACATGTTCGGGTCCCGACCGGTTAGCCATTATGTGGACATAACCACAGTGCGGGCAAACGCTATAGACAGCCTCGTAGACTGCGGTACACCGGGTGCAAGTTCGTACGGGTATTAAATCTGGATCTTTAGTGCCGTTGCGTCTCCGTTCTCTTCGGTCAAGTGTCCATACTTTGGGTGCGTCTGGTAATCCGTGTCGTAACGTATTCCCAACCGGATCAATTATGATCGCTTTTTTGTTGGGGTTACTTTTCATCGGGCGTAATCCCCTACCGAATTGTTGCCCTACCAAATTGTAGCTATCCGATGGACGGGCCATGATAACGCTCTCTATGGCCGGGAGGTCAAAACCCTCACCGAATATATCTACATTCACCAATTGTAAAAACTTTCTATTAGCAAATTTTCTAACTATTGAAAAACGTTCATTATCGGGGGTTTCTGCGGACACTATTGCCGCCGGTACTCCCGACTTATTAAAACTATGTGATATATCCGTAGCGGTCTCTACATCAGTAGCAAATGTTATCCCCAAGGTACCGGGCGCATATTTTAAATAGTGTTCTACTACATCCCCCACAATCCGGGATTTTCGTATCTGTTTTTTAAGCTGATGGCGATTAAAATCGCCATCTTTACTGATAGCCACCTGACTCACATCTAAATCCGTAGGGGGCATAAAAATTCTATAATCCGTAAGGTACCCTTGGTTTATTAAATCCCGCATAGACGGCCCTACTATTAATTTATCCATCAAACCGTCCGCGTTCCGCCCCAATCCATTACCGTCTGCTCTCTCCGGTATAGCCGTAACCCCCAGCCCTTTAGCATTGGGGAACATGGCCACAGCTTTACCCCATTTATTAGACTTGAGAAGGTGGTGGGTTTCATCTAGCACCCACAGCGTCACTGTTTCGGCCCATCGGCTTAGGTTAGTTCTACGGATTAGGGTATCTACTCCCGCCACAACATGCTTGTTTCCCGGATCATAATAGTTGTGCCCTGTTTCATCTACATGCATTCGACTAATGTGCTTTATAAGCTTTTTTGATCCTATTATACTGTGCCGCGTACCGGATCTAGCCAAGGACATACTAATCTGTTGGACCAGTTCTTGACGATGGGCTATGGCGCAGGAAGCCCCCCTATGATTATTAATAATATCACTAAAAACCACGGTTTTACCACTACCCGTAGGGAGTACAGATAGAACATTAATAACACCGTTATTCCATGCCTGATGGATATCTCTAATCATATCAGTTTGGTATGGGCGTAGAATCATTTTATCCTCAGATAGGGGCGTTCACATAACACTCCCCCTATGAGGGCCCTAATGATTCCGCCCGGAGGATTATGGGGTGTTACAACAACGCATACTAGGGTTGTTATAAACCTAACCAAAAGTATAGATCCCAATTTTAACATACTACATCCAATGCCATACGGCTTCACACAGCATCCCACCACCAAACGGGAATATGAAGGCCGCAAATGAATTAAAATCCAATACATAAAAGCATATTAACGCTGTTATCGCCCCAATGATTGCCTTAACTAAATATTTTAACATTTCTTAAGTTCTTTTATGGAAGGCCCTGTTATGAATTCATCCATTGAATGGTTTGCTCTTTCGGGGGTAACCGTAACCTTAGGGCCTCTAGTTTTTGAGAATTTGCACCAAGTTTTACCGCTACCGATAGGGGGCATAAATATTGCTTTATCCAGATTCTTCTTTCCTGCTTCATGAATACTCTCTATGAATTTCTTTTGATATGAACGTAAACGCATCTTAAGTTCCTCCCGTATTAATTTTTTTTCATTTTTTAGTTGACGGAGTAGATAATATATTTTATTATTCCTTCCGTCAACTAAAAACTTTATAGGAGGTCATTTTATGACGGAGTTAAAATTTACAGTGAACGCAGAGGACCCGGAAGCATTATCAAGGCTTGCGGAAATATTTAAATCCATAGCGTTTTCCATTACATGTGGACGTCCCGCTTGTAATATGGATGAAATTATCCAAACCGGGGCAACACCCCCCACAACAATTGAACCCCAGTTATCGACCGTACCGGAGGTACCGGGGGTGCCTGACCCTGAACTCCAAACGCAAACGAAACAATCGGGAGTACCCACGCTACCTGAACATATCACCCCCGTTACTCAATCGGATTTGGTAATACGCCCCTCATCCCCCGAAGAAACCCCCCTGATAGTACCGGAAGTTACGGAACAACCGGAAACTACGACAACACCCTTTTCTAAACTAGCGGCCCCAGAAGTAGTAGACAGTAAAGGCCGTCCGTGGGACGCTAGAATTCATTCAGGTTCAAAGAAAAAATTGCAGAAAACCGGTGAATGGAAACTAAAGCGTGGGGTCGATACGGCTTTAGTTACCCAAATTTTTAGCGAAACAACACGATTCCTGGATAAAAGGCAATTCATAACTCCCGGCGTTCCATTGGATCAAACCCCCGCAGCCCAAACGGCCCCTAATACGTTTACCACCATTATGAGCAATGTAACAAAATGGGTAGGTGAGGGAACAATGACCCAGGCGGATATTCAGGATGTTCTTACGCGCCTTAATGTTCCGAACCTTGAATTCTTACAAACAAGTCAAGACCCGGATTTATGTGCGATTGTCAACTATAAATTGGAGGAAAAATGGCAGTTAGTAAACGCACCCTCCGTATAAGACCTAGCGGAATGGCCCCGACGGTAGCGTGTCCAGGCTCACTTATGATGCAAGAGAAATACCCGCGAGTAGACAGTAGCAACGGCGATGAAGGGACACTCGTGCATGCGATAGGGGCTGATCTTCTCAGGGGGAATGGTCTGCTCGTTCCCGAAGGGACTTACATAACGGATGAAATGCGCGTATACGCCAAATATTATGCTGACTATGTTACCTCCATAGCCCCAATACGTGATATCCGAGTAGAAGAAAATATAAGGCTGGAAGCAATTCACCCGGATTTATGCTCGGGGATACCAGATGCTACCTATTTTAATGCCGATAATCATGTACTACATATCTTTGATTTTAAATATGGTTATGGTCTGGTAGAGGCTTATGAGAATTGGCAGTGTTTGGCATACGCTTCGGGCATTCTTGGTATAGAGGAACATCTAAAGGGCAAACTAGATATTTATATCCACATTGTCCAGCCCCGTGCGTATCATCCGTTGGGACCGGTTCGTAAATGGCATTTAACTTTAGAACAACTTAAGACTTACGCGGGTATTATGAGGGTTAAAGTCGAGGAAGCTTTAAGCCCTAACCCTTTAGGCTTTCCTGGAAGACAATGTAAGTACTGCACCGCAAGACACGTTTGCGATCTTCTTCTAAGCAGCACGAACCACCTCATGGATACTGTCGAACAAGTAACGCCTTTAGATCTTACCGATTATCAAGTAGGTAAAGAATTATCATTACTAAAAAAAGCTAAACTTTTACTTGATGCTCGAATTACTGGACTTGAGGCACAAGTAGAACAGGGCGCAAAGCGGGGTAAGTTATATTCCGGGTGGACTTTAGAACCTGGAAGAGGCAAAGTAATATGGACTAAACCTAAAGAAGAAGTATTTGCATTAGGGACACTCCTAGGAATTGGTTTACAAAAAGATGCTGAACCTATAACCCCAAACCAAGCAAAAGATAAAGGTTTGAACCCGGATATCCTGAACACTTTTACCCGTCGTATACCGGGCGCTTTGAAACTTAAAGAAATTGATATAAACTATGGAAAACAATTATTTGGAGATTAAAACCATGACTGAATACATAGAACTACAAACACCGGTAGGAAGATTACTTCAGGGGCATCCCCTAGACGTAGTAACTACAAATATGAACAACCGACCGCTAACCGATAAACAGGGCAATCCTAGAATAGAATATTTCTTTAGAATCGCAATTGCTAAAACCGATCCGGGACTTAATGCTGTTGTACAACAAGCGCAGGCTGTAGCCGCACAAGCTTTTCCAGGGGGTCAATCCCAATTAGAGCATTTTTCATGGAAGATAATAGATGGGGATCTTCCGGCGTATAAAGACAAGGAGGGGTTTCCGGGGCACATCATATTTAGGTGCACAAACGGATACCCGATCACTTGTTTTTCAAAGGGGGGGCGGTCGATCATTACCGAGAAAGAGCATATAAAACGGGGCTACTACATCCGTGCCATTATAAGCTTTAAGGGTAACGGAGAAACGGAAAAACCGGGAATATATATAAATTGCAGAGCCGTTGAGATGTTCGCTTATGGCGAAGAGATTATATCCGGCCCAAGCGGGGAGCAACTTTTTGGACAAGGCCCCGCGCATATACCCGCCGGTATCCCTGAGACGCCTGTGGCCGGTTCGGCCGGAATGCCGGGTTTCGCAGGAGTACCGGGTGCTACAAGCGTTCCAGGAGCTACGCAAGTGCCCGCAGTCGGAACGCCCGCCACTGGCAATTTCTTGAATCCGAGCTCTCCACCCGCGCCGGGTAACCCCCCAATAAAAACTATGACAGAAAAAGCCAGCAACATTACTTATGATGCTTTCATAAAAGAAGGATGGACAGACGCGCAACTAATAGCTCACGGGTATATGCGGACTGATGATATTCCATTCTAACCAATACGAAGTCGTACAAGTAGGACCAGGGTGGAGCACTTTATATCCAACTATGGATTTCGAAACCTATAGTGAAGCAGGGTACTATTGGGACGAAGACACCCCCCGGACCCTACAAAAGGGTAAAACCGGTATCGAAATAGCCGGTGCCGCCGCTTACGCAGAGCACCCAAGCACGGAAATAATATGCCTTAAGTACGATCTTGTAGATGGCGCGGGGGAAAGAGTGTGGCTACCTAGCACACCGCCCCCGACGCCCCTATTTGACCATATAGCTAACGGCGGGATTATAGAATCCCATAATAGTATATTCGAGTATTTTATATGGCTATACGTGGCGCATAGACGTATGGGGTGGCCCCACTTACCTTATCAACAACAAGTGGACACCATGGCTAAATGTTACAGCCATAGCCTTCCTGGTAAACTGGAAAAAGCAATTATAGCCATAAATAGTCCAGTGCTTAAAGATAGTAAAGGCACAAACCTAATCCGAAAGTGCTCAATTCCTCGTAAGCCTACTAAAAAATTACCGTACAAACGTCTCAGACCCCGGCATGATCCTGAAACCTTTAATGAATTTTATGATTATTGTGGGATAGATATAAAATCGGAAGAAGAATTATCCAAACAGGTACCGGATTTATTACCACAAGAACGCAAACTGTGGTTAATTGACCAAGCCATTAATACGCGGGGCGTTTATATTGATCAAGAATCTCTTCGTAATTGTATAGGTATAGTCGAACAAGCTACAAAAAAATATACGGAAGAGCTTCAGGATCTTACGGGCGGGGCCGTTAGGACCGCCGACGAAACGGCTAAAATAAAAAATTGGTTGCATGTTCGGGGTACTCCTCTGCCCGACATGCAAGCGGAAACTATCAAAGATGTACTTGATGCAGGGACGATCCGAGGAGCAGACAAAAGAGTACTTGAAATCCGCGCCATGTTGGGCGCTCGAAGCGTCAAAAAGTTGTACGCTATAAAATACCGTCTCTCTAGTGACGGCAGGATACGTGGACTTTTCCAGTTCGCGGGGGCCGATCGTACCGGGCGTTGGGCCGGTAGAGGGCCACAGCCCCAAAATTTACCGAGTGGTGGCCCTGAAGTGCGGAAGTGCCCTGTATGTAGTGAGGTTCATTGGTCCGGGTTAGCCGTATGTCCAAGTTATAACCAGGTGTTACCCCCGGTAAAACCGGAAGATATACTAGATTGGGGGATAAAGTCGGTGGAAACAGTTCTAAAAGACATGTCCACAGGTTCCCTTGACCAGGTTGAGGCTTTATGGGGTAATCCCATAGCGGCCGTTTCCGGTTGTCTCAGGGGGCTATTTACGGCTGCCCAGGGCCATGATCTCATATGCTCAGATTACAATTCTATCGAGGCCATGGCCCTGGCAGAATTGGCAGGTGAAGAATGGAGACAAGAGGTTTTTAGATCCCATGGTAAAATTTATGAAATGTCTGCTTCTAAAATATCAGGTATACCATTTGAAGAAATCCTTAACTATAAAAAACGTACTAAAAAACACCATCCGTTACGTAAAAGGCTGGGCAAGGTAGCAGAATTGGCTTCAGGATATGGTGGGTCAATAGGCGCATGGAAAGTATTTGGCGCAGATAAGTACATGACCGACCAAGAGATAACCGCAAATGTCAAAAAGTGGCGCGCTGAATCCCCCAGTATAGTCAAGTATTGGTACGCTACCGGAGACGCCGCTATAAACGCCGTACAAAACCCCGGAAGCGTATTTACAGAACGGGGTATATCCTGGGGAATGAAAAGTGACATCCTATACTGTAAACTTTTATCCGGTCGTCTTCTCACCTACCATAAACCCCGATTAACTCGCGGACAAACCCCGTACGGTCGGGAAATATGGGATCTCTCTTACATGGGGTGGAATTCCGATTATAAAAAAGGCCCCATCGGTTGGTTAAGGATAAGAACATACGGCGCTAAACTGGTTGAGAATATCACACAAGCAACGTGTAGGGACATTCTGGGATATTCCGCAATGGCTAATCTTGAGAGCCACGGATATCCCCTGGTGCTACACGTCCATGATGAGCCGGTGGCGGAGGTTAGGCAGGGATGGGGAAGCATAAAAGAATTCGAGGGGTTAATGTGTGTTTTATCTGATTGGTGTATTGACTGGCCTGTAAAAGCTACCGATGGGTGGCGCGGATTACGATTCAGAAAGGGATAATAGTTATGGCTACTAGGATTGGTGTATCTTCTGGTTTAGAAGGATATTTTGTTATAATGTATAACGAGATAGGCCCTTTACGCACAGGTTTTATCTGGCATAACTATGAAGACGCTGTAGCCAATGCGATTATCTGGGCTAAAGCGAAATTTAAATCTAATTGGGAAGACCACTGTGACTATAATAATGAGGTATAAACTATGACGATTGAAATAATAAACACGGGAGTCAATAAAATCTACTGTGAAGACTGTTTGGACACAATGTCGCGAATGCCTGACAATTTTATTGACCTAACAGTAACAAGCCCCCCTTACGACAATTTACGTGCCTACAGGGGTTATTCGTTTGATTTTGAAAATATAGCGCAGGAGTTATACCGTGTAACTAACTGTGGTGGTGTAGTTGTGTGGGTTGTAGGTGACGCAACAATAAGGGGGAGTGAAACGGGAACTAGTTTTAAACAAGCTTTATACTTTAAGGAAATCGGGTTCAATCTACACGACACAATGATCTATCAAAAAAGTGGGGCTGGTGCGGTCGGGTCTAACAAATGTTATCTTCAAAATTTTGAATATATGTTTATTTTCACTAAGGGTAAAATAAACACATTTAACCTTATACATGATCGTAAAAATAAACGAGTAGGTAGTATGCTTACGAATACGAAAAGGTGTAATCACACTGTGGAAACAGGCCGTAAGCATAGACGTATAACAGCTAAGGAGTATGGGAAGAGATTTAACCTATGGAAATACGCTACAGGTAAGAATACAACCTCAAAAGATAAAGTAGCGTTTAATCACCCTGCGGTATTCCCAGAACAATTAGTAAACGATCATATAATAAGTTGGAGTAACAAGGGTGATTTGATTTATGATCCTTTTATGGGGAGTGGTACTACGGCAAAAATGGCCGTACTAAATAATAGGTGTTACATCGGGAGTGAAGTATCAGAGAAATATTGTGGGATAATAGAAACGCGAATAAAGGGAATACGGGGGTGTTAATACTTATGACAATTGAAATTATAAACATAAACGATCTTAAACCCTCTCAGATATATGATATCTACATTGATCGAAGGTCCGCATTAGGAAACCCCTTTATACTAAAGGATGAAAGCCAAAGAGACCTAGTGTGTGATAAGTATTACGAATGGTTTAATCATAAACTTAAACAAAAAGATGAAAAAGTTATGTTTAATTTAGATGTTCTTAGGGACATCCACCGGGTATACGGAAAATTAAGACTATTTTGTTGGTGTGCGCCTAAACGTTGCCATGGGGAAACTATTAAAAACTATATCCTGGACCCATCATGGCCAAGACAGTAACCGAGCATATCAGGGCTTCTATAATGAAGGATTTGAATAGGGTGGAACTCCCGGATGTACTAACGCTAATACGCACCGAGTGGTCATCTAAATTCGAAGAGTATATGCGTAATCGAATGATCATGGGAGCTTTCAGGTACGGACGATTGAACACCCCCGAAAAACCACAATTTGATAGGATAGGCTCCGCCCTTAAACGGTTAGAACTATACCGGAAGACAGGTAACACCGAACACCTTGTGGACATAGCCAATATGTGTCTGCTCGAATTTGAGGAAGGAACGCACCCTAATAAACATTTTAAAAGTATGGACGATGGTAAGCACCATACGAAACGGAGGAAATAATGAAATTACTTAAACAATCTTATGAAATTTTAAGTTTTCCTACAGACCTGGAACAGCTTATAGAAATCGCCGGACGTACTTGTTACCAATCACAAGATAAGATCACGGATAGTTCTTCAATTAGATTTTGTAATAAAATGGTTGAATCCGGGCACCATGCGATGATCGAATTCGGAAATATTATCGTTAGGTTTATAACAAACAGGGGTGTAACTCATGAACTCGTTCGACATCGTTTATGCTCGTTTGCTCAAGAGTCCACCAGGTATGTAAAGTATGGTAAGGATATGGAATTCATAGAGCCGGTATGGTGGAAAATCACAGGGGAAGTTACAAGAGATACCTTCAAAAATTCCCTACGTTATAGTTGTGATACCTACTGTAGACTAATTGATTTCGGGTGGAAACCACAGGAAGCCCGGGAAGTACTACCGAATGCTCTTAAAACTGAAATCGTGGTCAATGCTAATGTTCGGGAATGGCGACATATATTGACTTTAAGGTGCGCTAAAACTGCACATCCGCAAATGCGCGCCTTAATGATTCCTTTATTGGAAGAGTTTACGGATATGTGGCCAGGATTATTTATGGGTATAAAATTAAACTACTAGAGGGGTTAGCACGTAGGAAAGGGTTGATATAAATTATTAACTGAGATATAGTGTAACTTTCGGCAACTTTTAATGGAGGACGGAACGATGGAATAATTTAGAAATGAATAAGAGATTTGATATGGTTATAACCCCGGGCGACCGGGGTTTTTTTTATTTCCTTTTAGACGGCCCGTTTACATACGCCCTAACGATTCCAGAAAATATTTCTTTAGCCCCATCAACCAATATATCGTCCCATTTCCAGGGGGATATTTTAACAAACTTTTCCAGTATCATGAATCCCACTAATAGATACATCTTATTTGTATACAACCAAAAACCTATTTCATCCATAATACCCTCCGTTATTTAAATTTTAACAAAAAAGTAAATAGATAATTCATAAGACTAAAAGATTTTTTATTCTGGAATTTAGCGGTACAAGCTTCTAATCGTGCCGCACATTCATCCCTGAGATCTATCTGATTACCATAGATTTCACTCAGCATATCAAAGGTTAATGCCCTGGCCGTTTTTGTATCCGCTTCTACATATGTATCTTTTCGAACTCCGCCGACATTTCCGCTCATAGTTTTCCCCCTCTATATCTACCCTAGGGAAAAACCCTATCATACTATTCGTTAGAAGTCAATATTAAGTGTTGAAGCCCCAACCTACTAAAACTAGACTTATGTCAATAGTCGTTGTAAAAGTTGATGTCCAATGAAGATCGAAGTGTAAACTGCTATCAACACCAACTGTATCTTTATTCGTCCCTGAACCTGAGCAACTTCCATTGGAGTTTAGCTGCGCAAAAATTGTACCTATTTCATTATCCGTTCCTACCCCCTGAGACCCTCCTGTTTTCCGAGCATAAAGTGTAGTTGTAAGCGAATTGAAGGGTGTGCCACCAGTTTCACCTGAAAGCAATCTTACCCTTATTTCGACCCAATCGGCGTCACTGGGGACAGTATCCATCGCAGACCAAGGGTTGTCGGCACCGCTTCCCGTTGGTCCAACGCTCTCCCATGCACTTTCGGCTACAACCCCATCCACATCCAAAAGAACATCACTAATATTCGGATTTCCGTTGGCGTTGTTCGCAAACGTCCCTACCGAACCTGCGAAAGGTTGTTCCAAAATTTCCCAACTACCACTAGTGCCATTAAAAACAAAGCTTACATTATCCCCGGGAACAATCGTGATTGCAAGATCACCTGAATCAAAAATGATATCATCAGTAGCGCCCACATTGACTACAATTTCTTTAGCCCCGTTCGGAAACGTACCCGTCGGATTAAAGTTTCTGGGTAAAACCCCAGCATCCAAAGTACTTACCCGCTCTTTTTGATACGAGTAGATAAACGTTTCGTCTCCAGTCATAACAGAATCATACGCAGCCGGAACCCATACCCACAATTCCAAACGATCGTCCGTCCCGTTAAATATAATGGAAATAAAAGACCCGTCCAGGATCTCCCCGCCTAATAAGGGGGCACCATCTGGATAAGTTATATCCTTAGCTCCCAGTGCATCAATCTGCGCAGTAGCGGCCCCCGTATTAGTATTTGTGGCCATGAATGAAATTACCTGGCCGTCTTGATAGTCTTCTACCTCGGAGCCACTTCTGAGGGCTAATTCATAAGCATCCGCTATGCCTGTATCATCATAGACCTGAGAAAAACCGAATATAGCTACAAGAGCGTCATAATAATCCGATGCAAGTACCGTATCAGGAGTCCCCGACGGAGTTATGCCCGCAGCATCAAGTAATTTTTGTAAGATTCCCTGGATATCGTCAGGCCACTTTTTCTCATAGGGTAAGCCATCCTTATTACCGAAGGCTGTTTCATTTTTAAATGATCCCCCCGGGTATGACGCGCTCGCGGGTGTTACATTCGTGTATTCATCTTCTAATCTTATAGCCATTATTTTTTTTCTCCTTATTAAACTAATTCTATAAGTATCCCGCACCATGAATGCGCGGGCTTATACTTAACTATTAAACTCACAATTTCATCCCGTCTAGATACTGGTATCTCAGCAAATTCTATACTAGTTAACTCATCCGTAATAGGATCTCGTGTAGCTAATCCCCCCACGAAAAACACTAGGGGCCAGTACCCCGAATCCGTAGGCAATGTGTAAGTAACTAACTGTCTATTGATATCACCGCTTGTAGCACCACAAACCGCATCGGCAACACCACATATAGCCCCTTCCCCCCCGCACATTACTAGATAATCCAAACTATTAACATATAAATCCCCATTTACTATAAGATCCCCACCAGCACCACCACTGCCGCAAACGGCATCCGCTTCGCCACAGGTTGCATCCTCAGAACCACCACATACCACCAAAAAATCATCGGATAAAAATAACGCCGGATTAATGGGGGGATTATTACGATGAACGTAAACATCGAATCCAGCTAGCCTTAATTTTTCTTGAATAAAAGTGTCTGTACCCTCATTTTTATTAGATGTTTTCGCAGACAATAACCGTGCTCGACGTTCGTCTTCTGATAGATCGGGATTAGGTATAAGCCCCCATTCTTTGTCCGCATCATCTAAAATCGGGGTTTTTCCCGGTATACGGGTATACGCTAATTGTGCTAAAAACTCTTGAATGGGTATCTGATTATCGGAAATACCATCAAGGAGTTTGTCAAGATCTCCGGCCACCGTCGGAACCCATATAGGGCCTGGAGGTAGAATGGCGTCTATTACGGGACGGTATACGCTGTTAGACATATGATACTGTCCCTAATTTAGCCAATTCACCCGGTTCTAAAGTGTACAACTCTATATCCCCGGTATCCTCTCGATTAAAACTAACAGTCTCCGCAGACCCGCCAAATCCATCAAGTACGCTTTGTACTACATTCCCGATAGTAAGTGTGGTTATTGTATCATTTCGTTCAGATATTAAGTCTATCCCCTCCACAAAAGGCCTTATATCCCTTAAATAAAAATCTAAACCCGTAGATATATCAGATTGAGCTTGAGCCAGTAAACTGGCATCTATGGTAAGTCCCGTTACAGTTACATTAACGATACTTCGGGTGATGGCCAAGACATCCATAGGCGTATCTTCAAGGCCCAAAGGCGGTCTTGATCGCTCTGTCTCTGGCTCAAAATTAAGAGCTTCCCGAACGTCATCAAGCAAAGATTGGGGCGGTATTCCATCCACTTGAATATCAGTAGTAGATTCTATAAAAATAGTCCTATCCCCGGGGAACGTAGCCGAAGGTGTCCCGAAATTTCTACCGGAATAAGGATAGGCTGTTTCCACTCCGGACACCCCCTCCGCCCATATCTTATAGTTTGTAGCATTTCCACCCCCAGGACTAGATCGAATAGCGAAAAGAACCCTTTCTCTATACGCTTCCTGCTCTTCTTTATCCGCTCCCGTAGTATTTACAATAGTTACTTCCCCAGTAGACGCAGCCCCCGGAATTTGTACTGACATAGTAACCGGGGCACCTACATCCAAATTACCTACAGCCCCGGCAATTTCCGCTGTCATAGTGGGTGTAGCAATCCCGGCCCCAGCAATTACCAGAGAGTCCGAAAAATACCTAATTCCATTAGCCTCACCTATGAATGTCGTACCGGCTGGAAAGGGGGTACCATTTGTAGCCACAAAATCAACACTTAAATTCGTAGCTACTGCCGGATTTATGGGGGTCTCATACTCAATACCTATATTCTCCAGGTCTACCCCGTAAGCGGTAAGTGCTAGATTTTGTTTAGTTCTCTCAACCCCGAACTTATACAACTCCGTGTGATTAATCGCCTCGACTCCTGCCAGCACTTTATTAAACGCAATGTCATTAGGCGGGGTGTCTTGATTAAGATTAGCTTCTATATTAGCCAGATTACGGTCTTTTATCTCTTCAGTAGTCGGGATATTTAGCGCCATTTATATTTTCCTGTATGCGGGGTCAATAATTTGAGATATCCAATTAAGCCCATTGCGGGACACTATAAGTGTCTGAATATCCCTACCCGGCGGCTCTATGGTTATTATAGAACTAATCACATTAGATCGGGGGTTAGTTGTTATCACTGTCACTGTACCAAAAACAGGCCTATTCAACGCTTTCTCTGCCGCGTCTCTTATTTCATTAAGCGCAGATAAAGTAATGGGCTGTTCATGCGCGGCTACAAAATCACTTTCTATTTTTTGATCCGGATTTTTGAATAGCGCGTTTCCCGCCCATCCTTTTTTTGTAAATAAAAGTATTAATACCACATTTTCAAGGCCCCGATCCATAAGGGGCTGCCCGCCCCTATACACCAAGTTAGCGCCGTTTTCGTCAAGCGTCATTCGGGGATCACCTTGATAATTCAGGTCGGTCATAGTAGACCACCTGTCAATACCCTATCTGTTCCACCTGATTGCACATTAGGAGCTAGGCCATCTAAATCCGCGCTAAGTATAGCGTTCTGTATTATCGTGGCCATTCTATCCGCAAAAGTAGCCTCAGTCATAGGAATGGCCTTCGCGTCATTATATAGCACCAGTAAAGCCGTCTCAATTGTTGCGTGGGATGTCGCCATATCTACTCCATTAAGTAATCAAGTCTATTTCTTATTGAGGCGAATACGGCTTTACTTGACGGATGAACGGAGTGTCTCGTAGGGCTACCAAATGTATCCATTTCTTGTATCGCCGACATTAAAGAATCCAGTATGTCTCTAAGATTTTGAGTGTTATTAGATATAGTTACTTTTTCATTTGACTTTAATATGATACTTACATTCGAACTATTAGTCAAGGTAATGGTACCGTCATTATCCATGGTAATAGTGGCTATTCTCTCCGTACCCGCCTCATTAGTACTATACTTCTGTTTGGCACCTTTTTTACCCTCCAATTGCAGGGGCGTACCATCTACAACTGAAAGGGCCACTTGCCAAGCGGTGCCCACACCTAAATGGAACACTTTCGAATTATCAGGCGGGTTCGACTCAGAACCAAAGGTATCAATGAGTTCGACAGTCTGAATATCCTGCTCGCTACTAACTTCTGTTTGTAACAGGCGTACGGTCTTATCGCCGTCCCTATTTTTACCGTCTTCTCGCCCGGTTAGCCTGCCCTCGTTTAATCCCATGGCTCTATTATCTCCTGGCTAGTATACACCTGAGGTGGAACTACATGCAGTGTGGCCGATCGACCGGAAGCGGAATAGTTATAATCTACCGCTCTTATTAGCATGTCAAAACCCTCGGGAATATAAATCGTTTTAGATATAATGGTCACAAGCATATTAGGCTCCCATAAATTACCGGAGGGATCAAACCAATCTCGAACGGGCAGTGACATATTAAGTGCTTTAGACACTTGACTATTTCGTCGCCATATGGCCGCTTGAGACACATTTCCCGCTGTAGTATCATCCGCCGTAAACGTCAAAAAACGGGATCTTGGAACCGCGTTATCTATCGCCGGAGATACATTTTTATTTGATTTGGGACTTTGGCCAAGTGCGGTATACGTATTAAATCGTTTTCTACCATCAAATTCAGCCCCCCAAGATAGCACAACACCATCACCCTCCTGAAGAGTACCAACAGACTTACCCTCGGTATTAGCTTGAGTTAACAATAGATCTCCGGCGTTTGTATTTGTAACCAGGAAACCTCTTTGACGGGCGTATTTTAATAGATGGGTAAAAAGGGTATTTGTTTTTTCTGCGGTTATCCTATCAAAAGCACCCCCGGTATCTCCGTTAATTACGGCATTAATACCAATCGGAGTTACAAGACTCTGAGCAAGTTGGTCGAGAGTAATATTATCCCTTTGATAGGGCGGTTGGATTGTAGAATCAACTAGATCTATAGTGTAACTATACCCGGTCAGGGCAATACTTCTGTCAGTTGCCAACGATGGCGCGGAAGTACATAACACCCCATTGACAACTAAATTACCCCCAATATAAACCGCCACCGGAGTATACCGGTAAGGAGCTGTTTTTTCATATATTAAACTCTCAGTATCATGTGGGATCGTAGCCACCCAACCATCAGCACAAGTATCCATGGTACGTGTTATGGTAACGCTTATGGGCTCAATGTTAACCCCCTCTAGCAGTACACGTAAACCCGTGGCACTTTCATTTTTTAAAGTTAAATCCGTAAGTTGGGTTTTAAGTAATTCACGTTCGGAAAGCACCGGTATTATTACGGTCTGACCCACTACGATATTATCGGGACTTGTGATACTTGGATTAGCGGATTGAATACGTGAGGAAAAAGTAGAATCACCGTAGGCTCTTGCAGCAATACTACCTAAAGTATCTCCACTAACGATAACATATTGTTGTCCGGGGGTAGGCTTAGACATATACCACCACCGTTCTACCCGCAGGCAACAATAATATTTCTGTATTTTTAAGAACATTAGAGGCTATAAATAAATCAAAATTAGCATCAATGTCATTCTCTCCATACTCCTGTATAGAAAGAATAAGCGGAGATGTAGGCACGGAGATAAGAATAACTTTCTCTATAAGTAAATCAAAACTAACCGATAACAAATAAGCTACCCCTGTGGCTATAACCATAGAAGTATCACTATAACTCTGTGATTGACTAAAATATTGTAGATCAATATCCACACCATCAAAGGTTTCCTGTACAGCATCAAGCCCGTTCGTTACCGCCTCGAATTGAGTATTTATAGCCTTAATTAATCCTAGCGCCTGAGGTCGTGTAGTCAAGGAACTGGTAACGGCGATTTGTCCTAATGCCCCCAGCGCAGATACTATAAAAAGCTCCTGAGTACTCACTATATTTTTTTGCTCTTCAGAGTCCCCCGATATACTAATATCTAGCGCCCCGGTCACTAAATTAGAATACGCAGTTAAACGACTACTCGAATCATCAGTTGATAGGACGGGTAGTTGCACTAAATTTTGTACCTGACCCGCCAACACCGTTAAGTCAATGACATCCGCCGCTAAAGAATTATCTACCCCCCTGAGTATGGAGTCTATTTGACTTGATAGGGTGGCGTCTGAAGAATATAGGGCGTTAAGCGCAAAAGTGGTTATAGTAGTGGCTTTATTTACCACTGTTTTTAAAGCTACGATCGCCTTGGAGGTAGTTTGTTTAACATTATCTATAAATTGATCAAACGCCGATTCATTTAATTCATCTATCTGAGAACCGGTGTCACTTTTAAGCTCAGCCAGAGATTTGTCCGCACCTTCCGCCGTGTGCTCGATCCATTCAGTACTTATCTCTGTTATATTTCCCGATTCAACCGGAGCGATAGCTTCAGAAATGGTGCTAAGATAAAGCGTTAATTGGCCTATTACCGGATGTAATACCGACCATGTTCCGCGCTGACTGGTAGCCCTAATAAACTTAGCGGCATTAATATCGTTATCAGGCCCGGAAAAATATAGGGTAATAGGGTATAACGCACCTTTAGATCCTAGATCCTGTACTTTTGTACCATCAACCCCCGGAGGATCAAAGATCCCCAATTTACGCTCTATACTTCGGTCATTATCCGACCATTCTACCTCGAAAATATCCCCGTCCGGGCTTTCAAGCTTTATAGTCTCTTGTAATCTATCTTGCCAGGTCATTAGTGATTAGCCCCCAAAAGAACTACATCCAATCCAAAAGCACCCCCGGATTCAGTGGTTACTGTTGAACCCTCTGGCGCTCCGGCTATATCAAGCCGTCCATTAAATTGTGACGCTTGCGCCCGGACTTCTTCTTTATTAGGGGGTATTACCGACGCTTCGGCCCGTATTTTTACCTCTTTTTGAATTTTATCTATGGTGCTTACCACCTTATCTAAACCCGAGGTATCAAACCCCAATAACTTACCAAATTTAGACGCAGCACTTACAATAGCTTTGATAACAGTGCCCCAAAGAGAAAGAAAAAAATCAACAAAACTAAAAAATGCTTTCTTTATAACGTTAATCACTACCATAAATGCAAATTTCATTTTGTCCCAGTGTTTTACTACAAGGATTATACCCGCAATAAGCGCAGCAATACCGATTATAATTAAGCCCACCGGATTAGCTGACATCACAACATTGAACAATCCCTGCGCTGCTGTAGCCGCACGAACCATTTTTATAAATTGAAATAGTTGAATGGTGCGCATAGCCACACCATAGGCTATCATGCCACCTATTATTACGGGTAGTATGGGTTTTAAGAAGCTAAAGATCGCTACGAGGGTTTTAACCCCCGATATAAGTGTTTTTACGCCCTCTACAAGTGGCTTAACATCAAATTTCCTAAAAGATTCGGTAGCTTTATCCAAACCCCCTTTTATTTTTCCCTCAAAAGTATCAAGAAATCCAAAGCCTAAGTCAACTGCTGCCGATTGTAATGTTTTTAAACGATTACCAAGAGACCCCCGCATACGATCTGCTGTGGCTTCAGAGGTCCCGGCAGCGTTTTTTAATGTTTGCTCAAATTCTCTTATCCCCCGTATTGAGTCGGCTAGTGTTGCCGCTCCCGCTGCTGCTCTAAGACCGAATATACTACTGAATACCCCGAGTTCCTGTTGTTTTCCTTTAAATCCTAATTTATCAATCCGTTTAGTAAGTAAGTCAAGAATATCGGTTACTTTTTTCATCTTACCGCTTTTATCTACTAAATCGGCTTGACTTAACCCGAGAGAAGCAAGACCTTTTTCAACTTCTTTAGTCGGCGCAGCCAAACGAACAAATGAATTTTTTAACGCCGTTGCGCCTAACGATCCCTTAATACCGGAGTTACCGAGTATGGCCGTTAAGGCCGCAACTTCCTCCAGCTCCGCACCATATTTCCGGGCTATCGGCGCGGCGAATTTCATAGTTTCAAACTGACTTTCAATCGTAACATTTGCGCTATTTGCTGATTTTACAAGGACATCATTTAGCCTATTAAGCTTAGCTATTTTTTCAGCCGTATTATCAATCTGACCGAAAAAAGCGCCTAACAAATCAGAAGAAAAATCGGCGACAGTTGCAAACTCCTCGCCGGAAGCAGTTGCTAAATTAATCATACTATCCAACGCGCCCATGGCCTCCGCTGAAGTAAAACCCGCACGAGCTAAAAAATCCAAAGCTACAGCCGCCTGGGTAGCAGTTTGCTCAGTTGTAGCCCCCGCAAGCCGAGCCCTGGATTTTAAGACCCGCATTTGTTCGTTGAAATCTTCAGCAAGAGGACCGATGTCCTTAAAACGAGCTGCCGCACCGGTAATGGCGTCATCAAACTCAAAAAATTCGGTTGTTATACCCCGAATCCCTTGTTGTACTAGGCCAAGACCCCGCTGCACCGCACTTGCAGCGAGAATACCTTTGGTAATACCTTTAAATTTGGAGCCACTTTTTGAAGCTCTAAGAAATGCCGCATTTGCATCATTTCCAAACTTTTTTGCACCTTTACCCATGCGATTAAACACATTGGTAAATTTGTCCCGTGCTGTAAAAAATGTAGAAACCAAAAAATCAGGCATTATCTATTTCATCCTTATGCGCTTGGTTTATTACTTCGTGCCACTCATTCCAGTACTTAAGCTCATGGAAATCCATTTCTTTCATAACCTCAGTCGAAACATTTCTATGAAAAAGATTTCCCATCCATTGATGGACTTGAGGTATTAAACCTGTAATAACAAAAAACCTAGGGACTCCGCTATTGATAAATCTATACCTGCTAGCTTTAAAATTGCTGTTTCCCCAAGACCCGTAATAGATCCCATGATAGCGTAAATTCTACCGAATATATCGGTGTCTTTTTTTCCTTTCATCGCTAACTTATGTTTACCCGATACTACGCCATACTCAATATGCTCTCCGTTTTTAAGTATCTGCGTAACACAAAGGGACTCCTCTTCTTTAATCTCAAGACGCCCCTTCGTGATAGCCTTAACCAACTTATTAGAAGCCGTTTCGAATTGCTCCTTAGTTGCCTCGTTCGCGAAATCTTCAGCTTCCAAGTCATAATAATCTAAGAACAAATTAAATTGTTCGTTTGCTACTTCCCAACTTATAACTGTCATGATAACCCCTCGCTTTGTTTAAGTTTAAGCCGCTAAAAACGGATTCCAGTGTGTCGATGGATGAAGTTGAACCGTTGCCCTAAGCTCTTCCGTTTCTCTATTCTCCACCTCAATAGACCCCGTTGTCCGGTATACGTCACCGCCCGCAGTTTCATATGACATAGGAAAATCAACGGTTGTTTCTCCAAGCAAAATTAAAACTTGCTTTTCTTCCCCGTTTGCCGCCAATACAACGGACTCAACTTTTGGAACCCGTCGAGTCATTTTCTTAATATTACGCCCTGATGTCGGAATTCTATCGTTTTCGAAACGTGTAATAGTCTCCGAAAAATTTGAATCCGCAAACACATCAAATGCGGTACCATCCAACGTAACTTTTCGTATACTTCCGCCTGTATCAGACATTAGGTTTACCTCCTTAATTTAATAGTATGGCTATACTTGTATCAAACTGGGTTACAGTATCAAGGATAGCGCCCTCTCCAGATAAAAGGATACTAAGAATGTTATTAAATCCGGTATTTCCCGGGCGTATCTCCACGGCCCCTGCTTCCGCCAGTTTCTCGATCGTAAAACCGGAATTATACAACCAGGCTTTAGACGCGAAACTGGTGGCCAATGTGGACAACTCATCCTTAACACTATCTACATCCCTAGCCTTAAGCCTATCCGTGGTACTAGTAACTGCCGTAACATCCTCAACGATAGAAATACCCTGCCATTTTTCCGCCTCAAAAGTAACTTTAACATTATCCATGATATTCTGCAGGATGCTAATGTTACGCATGGATCTATAACCATTTGACTCAACAGGAACACTATCCGGATGGTAAAAAGTTACTACATTTTGGAGAGTTACCGCTCCGTTTTGGATAGCTGTAGGACTTATCCCCGCTTTTACGGCCGTATCTCTATCGTCATAATCTGATGTCCATCGATCCGACGTAACCCCCGCAAAAATATCAATAAGCGGTATCCCTATATAGCTCTGGGCAGCCCTATCAAGATTAATCCGGGCCATATGCCCCATGGTTTGCGCCGCTATTTCCGACGGGTGATTAGGAGAACCCGGAACCGCGATTATACCGTTGGCCCTGTCAAGTTTCCGGTTGTTTCCAATCGCTACAAGAGCCGAAAGACCACCTGAACCGGCGACGATATCCCCCGTTAACACTCTGAAGGGCCTGGCTACTAATTTATCATAAAGCCCTATGAAGTCATTACCCGCCCCAACATAAGCGGAAATGGCATCCAGGGTTGTACTATCCTGAAGATACCCATGGACAACATCAGTAAAGAAATTTTCATTTGCGTCATCTCCGGTTCCGAGACCATCCAAACCTGTGGTTATATCTGGGACGCCCGCTCCACTGGCCATATCCGTTATCACCATGGTAAGCCCAGACGGAGTATCTTGCCCAAAATTAAGATTAAAATCAATGGTAATATCGTTACCCCAAGGGGCACCTGTTTTTGCGGTTATATCTATTTGCTCAGTTGTAACCCCATTTACTACAGCCGTAACGGGTAAATCCTGATCGGCATTAATAGCCGCCGCTGCTTTTATGGCCACAGCATCGGAATCATCCGCCGAAGTAACAGTAAAAGGTACCGGTAAACCCGCTATGTACAAGTACACCATTCCCGATTCTAAACTGGCCGCTGTGAAAGTTATATCCCCAGCGGCCTGAACTGCCGAACCGTCTTCCGCTTGTGGGACAACCCAAGTTTCGACCCCGTTTGATCCTGTAAAAGCCTGTATCGCTAATCGATGTATCATAGACCCAAAGCCGAATTTATCACCCGCATCTGCCGCACTCGTTATAAGCACGGGCACGTCATCCACAATTGTGGTTATAGCCGGATCATAAGTGCCTATGATAAGTATTTTTCTCGGCACATTAGTAGCCTCGGCGCTAAATCGTACATTCTGAACGCCCGCACCTACCGCCGCCGCCAAACTCGTAGCATTAAGTGGCATTTTTAAATCCTCCATTAAGTATTATCAATCGTTACTCCTGTTTTTTCTACATCATCTCCGTCTATGTCAAGCTCGGTATCATAAACGCCCGGTACTTCCGCCCCAACATCCCCTGTTATTTCCTCGACCATACGGCAAGAGAGATCCATGGATCCTGTTAGCACAAGGAGACTACCGCGTGACGTAGGTTCATTCTTTTGGATATTATCAATCCAACGATTAGACACCGTGTACTTAGTAACCCCCAGATCATAATTTAAACCATCCATAAGAATCTGGTATATAATACCCGCCAATTCATCAAGACTAGCATCCGCAAGAGCCGAAGATTCACTGAAGCCTACTAAAGCCGTGGCAAGCTGAGAGGGCGTTGACGAGGGGTTATCCAACGTTGCTAAATCCCCCCCAGCCGCTTTGCTCACGATTAGTTCAACACGATACGTAACATCATGTTGAACCGGACCCGTGTTCCGACCCGCACGTTTAGAAAAATCACCCCTAGAAAAATAAATCTGTACCAGCCGTAAATTATCCTCAACTTCATCAGCATTTATTGACTGCCTTTGAAATCCAACGGTTCGAAATCTTCCGGCCTCCGCCGGCGCAAGAATATTATTGACAATACTATCTTTGACTGTTTCAAAATTCATTATTCCTGGGCCGCCTTTTTTAAGTATAGCCGTATAAACCCTATGGAGCGCCCACCCTCCGGCGATTTAGTAGGGTCTAAAATGAAAGTAGTTAATACCTCGGGTGTACTCGGGTCAAGCGGTATTTTTACAGACCAAGTTTCCCCCGCTTCAGGTACCCTAATTAAACTAGATCTTCTTAGAGTTACAATAGGCTCGTTAATAACCACCCGGCCCCCTGTTGCGGGATCTTCCACAACGGTATCATAAAGAACCTGACCCGTAAGATCCGTATCCCGGTCATCTTTTTTAGAACTCTGGGTAACGCCGTCAGGATCTATAAGGACCACCAGAAGACTAAAAGCGCCCTCCAATGTAACCCCTAGATCCTGCTCTACTTTTTCTCTAAGATTTACAACCATTTACTTTTTCTTATCTTTCTTGGCCTCTGCATCCGCTTTAGCCTTTGCTTCTGCATCTTCCTTAGCCTTTACCTCTATATTGGCCTTGACTTTAGCCTCCCAATCAACCGAAGATTGAATATTATCAACTACATGCTTTTCGTCCAACATCTTCTTAGAGGGAGTAAAACCTTTAGGGAGTTCATTACCCTTAAAGTATTTTTTATTACCAATAAGAAGACAGCCTTTTTCTTTATTCCATATCATGGTTCTTTACCTCCTTAAGTAATCAAACCATCTAGAAGCGCGAACGCATCCGTCATGGTAGTGGCAAAAATGGGGGCCGCTTGCGACCGGATAGTGATCTTTTTCCAATCCGTGGCAACATACGCATCAAAATACGCCATACGCATATCTACCGCATGTCCCGCCCCTTTAATGTTATTGGGCATTGGGGGTGCAGCCGGATTGAAACCAAACATTTCTTGGTAAAATGCCGCCTTAGCGCTTGTCATCGGCAAGACCTCAGGTGGCCCAAAATAACGATCACAACGAGCGCCACTAAAACATACGAGCGCTTCATCCACCGGCATATAGGGTACGGCTGTACCCGAGGCGTTTATGTATATATCATTATACGTAAATAGCCACAGTTCATAGCCTCCGGGTGTGCGGAATCTACCACGCGCAATAAAACCGCCCTCTATGAATTTAGCAAATTTTGGGGGTACCGGATTATTCATACTTACCTGAATAAGCTCAAAACGCCGGTTATCTGCCTGCAATTGCACCACGTCATCATTGATAAGCGCGTCCATTGCGGAACTACCTATGACCGCCATATCAGCAGTAACATGCCCGACTTCTCGAATCTCGGAACACGCAGCGTCAAGATTCGCGGCAATAACCGCCGCCGACTGATTCCAGCCGACCGCAACTGTAATGGTAAGACCCGCATTTCTCCTGAAGTCATAGATCAAATCCGTATTAGTAGTGCCGGATATAGCCACGTGCTGACCGGTTAAAACTGAGGAAGCGGCCAAAACCTCGCATGTCCGAATAATGCGCCGAACACTAGATTTGTGGATATTAAAACCCAAAATTCGCATCCGGTTAAGTCTCTCCATAAGTTGATAGGGGTTCTCCCCGGCCACACGATTAATGAGCTGACCGGCTTCAATGTCCCCTTCCTCTTCTATCAGAGGATATTGCCTGGAAAAACTGGTAAATTTCTGTTCATTCATATTCTGTTGGGTGTTCAAAGGTCTGGAATTTCCACCCCTATGGATAAGAGCCGCTATTTCTTCATTTCCCCGAATAATATCAATATCCACCTTTTCAGAATCCGGATTAAAAACTGTCTTTGAGTCGGTCTCTGGACGTCCAAAAAACGCCTGGAATCCGGTAGGTACTCCGATGATATCGCGCTCATCAAACATCTGAGCCATAAAACGCGTGGCAAGGTCAACGGAGGTTGCTGTAATTTGATTCGACATAATATAATTACCTCCCTTTAATTTTCAAAACTTGAAATATCAATGGTACTCTCTACAAAAATACCACGATTAGCCATATGATCCCGTACCGTTCTAAGGTCGGTCGTTCCCACTGTTATGACGGTAGTTAGGACCTTAGAATTTTCAATCACAAGCTGATTAACATCAATCGTAAGGGCTCCCCCTACTAAGATAAGTGAATCAACTACATTCCCGGCCACAAGGGTGGCGGCCGCAATTTCTTGACCCAAGTAAATACCTTGAGGGATCGCGGTTCCATCCGTTGCCGTCTCATCAATAAAGGGCGTCCATAACTGAGTCGCCGAAACTTTAGCCATCAAAGTACCATATGCTAAAACCGCCGAACGGCTCCCGTCCTGCGCGATAGTAGAATTTTTAACAAGACTGAACCCGGTGCGAATAAACGCAACATTCGTATTGTCTGTTTCTGCTTGTACTGCCATTAGTTGTCCTCCCCACGGCCCATAGCCTTACGAGCCTCAGCTACACCGGCATCAATATCGGCTTCACTGGCCACTATCCCGGTAGCAACATCTTTGTTTGCGTTTGGATCATCAACGCCCGTGTCAAGATTACCCTTAGGGTCATCCTTAGCTTTTTTACTCGCGTCACTTTCTTTAGTAGCATCATACACAGCTACCGCACCTTCCAACGCGGAAAATTCAGATTCACCGGATACAACTTTAGCCGCTAAATTTTGTATCGATTTGGGGTAATCCCCCCCGATAAACGCAACGGATTTTTTCACTCTTTCCGTGACCTGATCTTTTCCCGACTGTTGGCCCCGCTCAAAAGCATCGCTCACTAAAGCGTCTACTTCAAGTCGAACGCCATTATCTTCTATCATAAGGTCTTTAAGCGCCATAACCTTTTTACCTCCTGTAATATGTTTTTTATACTCATTAATTTGGGCTCTAACCCCCTTCCTCTCACTTTTAGGGACAATTAAAATTCCGTGTATCAAAAGAATAGCCTCTTTAACCGCTACAAGCCCCCCCTCTTGCACTGTGGCAAAAGGCAACTTATAGGATTCAAAAAGGTTTGGTTCTTCCGCATTAAACCAAAAAAAAGCCTTTTTATAGCTTGAAGATGGTTTTTCCAAAGAATTAGTATGTTCCCTAACTTTCTGTATAGCTTTACTTGAGTTCCATGGTATATCTACAACTTTCAAGGGCGTATCATCTCCACTCTCTTCTACTGGGGGCGTTTTTATAGCGCCCTCAACCGCGTCGATCATGCCTACGGATAACGCATCCTTTTTATCCGGATCGGGATCTTTAGCAATAAGAACATCACCACGTCCAAATGTCTCCCGCACTACTTCTATGCTTATTTTTCGACCCTCTGCGATTCTTGACATAAATACCCGTTCGATAGAGTCTACCCTATCTTGCAGAATATTTCTACCCTTTTTCGTTTCAAGAGTCGCCGCCTTACGTGGTGCATTTTCGGATACAATAAAATGTTTCTTAATGCCTATTTGTTTAAGAGCCTCCGAAAAATCATACCCAACTATTATGACCCCAATTGATCCCGTTTCAGCACCCGGAGACATAGCCACAATCTTGGAAGCTTGTGAAGCTATCCAGTAGCCGCCGCTTGCTATCATCCCGTGATTTTCCGCTATAACTTTTTTTTTCTTACGAGAAAAAGCCACCATCTGGGCCACTTCGTCAACCCCATCGACAGTACCTCCCGGGGTATTCATTTTTAACCGGATTTCTTTTATACTCTCGTCCTCGACCGCAAGCTTAAGAGCCTCTATTATGAGAGTATAACTTGTTCCGCCGTCTCCATACACCCTATCCCAATAATCGGGACCTTTCCGCGATAACGGGCCCGATATCTCAATATGAGCCGTTTCCCCCTCAATAATCAAAAGCGGATTATCCGATCCCTCTGTATCTAAAGCGTCCCCAAAGGCTGAAAGATCTTCTTGCGTATATGTATGATTTTCTTTTTTATCAAGATATCCAAGTATATAGTTACGTTCGATTGCCCATATGTCCGCCATTATGTTACCCCAAAAAACCTAAGATAGGATTGTGGAACTTCTCGCCCCTCGGCTATGATACTTAAAGATAAAGCATTACCGGTTATATTTTCTTGTACGATACATTCTAAGGCATCGCTAGGCGCTAATAGCAAAGGTGTTCCGTGCTTATCTTCCCCCGCCCACGTAACCCGACCCCCCAGACCATCGGTACCCCCTAAGACTGAATAAAAATTAAAATCAAATCCCCAATTTACAAATGCTTGATTAGACTTGATATTATTAAGATTTCTTACAATACCATTATTAACTCTAAATACCAGCCCCTCTACTAACGCGGAGCCATCCCCAAAATCAGAAAGGGTAGGGGCTGAAAAAGTGGTCATTGCTATTATAATCCTATTAATGAGCAAATAGGTACTACTACCCACCCCCCCTGCACGAACCTGGAATGTTTGGGGCGTAGTGGAACCATCAACCAGCATTTCCTTACTAAAAGCCACCACCGGATCTGTTGCAGAAAAAGCAAAATCCAGGGGAGTATCTAACGTTATATCGTTACCTACAGATACCCCTATTTGCGTCCCGAAATAGAACCGCCCCTCTCCTGAAACCCCGCTGAATACCCCCGCAAAACTACCTGGGCCAAAACCCGTGGCACTCGTTAGACTAATAGTTTTATCGAATAGCGTGACATCAGACGCTAATGTGGTATTTCCACCCGTAGGTATGATAAATGGTAAAAAAACAGGCGTACTTATTGCGGGTATATTTTGCCTAAAAAATCCAGGTTCATTATTTCCGATAACCATTAAAATAGCCCCTTAGTTCCCCATGTTAGATGCTGAACATCCATAATCCGCGCACTAGTAGCCCACGGGCGTACGTCAAATATCAGTGGTAGATCTTCCGCTTCGGCTTCAAACTGACCAAAAATAAAAATGTTTTCAACTTGATTAGCATTCTGAATATCTACTGATTGCTCTGTATCCGGTACTAACACTCCCCCTAAGAAAAAACCCACCATGAATGTAGCCGCTCCACTAAGAGAAAACGACATTCTTAATTTCATTTGATAGGAACCGGGTTGTTCTATGAACATTCGCCCGTTCGCCCCACTTAAAGTAATGTTTTTTTGAGGCCCCCTATTCATCGGGGCGATAACCATTGGAGTGGCTACCGCTAAACCTGAGTACGCATCAGATTCAAGTATGTACAATTCCCCATAATCCCCCAATGCTAAGGGATTAAAACCCGAAGGACTATCTCCTATACACGACTTAGCCAATTCCTGAAACCCCAAAAGTTAAATGTTCGATACTTAGAGTAGTCGCAGAAGAAGCAGAGATACGCGTTTCTATTATCGCGGGCAATGAAACACCTGATGTTTCAAAAAAACCAAAGCCTCCCAATTCCACCACGACATTAGAATTTTGTACCTCAAGCTCTTGCTCTGAATCATCAACCAGAACATTATTAACATAAAAAGCTATGGTCACCGTTTGACCGGAACTAAGAGAAAAAGACATGTCCATAAGAAACTCATAGGCCCCCCGCGCGTTAATAATGAGACGCCCGGCAGCACCACTTAATACAATGCCCTTGTGGACACCCTCCTGCATGGGGGCAATAGCTACAGGGGTTGGAGTTATCCCAAAAGATACACTATCTGTATCCAGTATAAATAACTCACCATAGTGCCCCAAAGCCCGGGGGTTAAATTCTGTAGGCCTATTCCCTATACATAAATTATCACACATCAACCCGCACCGATCCGGCGTTTTTTTGACACCAGATATACACGTCTATGGCCTCTGTAGCCCGTATACAGTCCCCCGGAGAACTTACCAAAACCGCTTCGTCAAAAAGAGTGGGTGCCGCTTCCCCGGTCAATCTATACGTTTGGCTATACTGCGCCCGTGTATCTTTTATCCATATATTACCACTTGTCACCGTTTCCGCTACTAAAGTCCATTCGCCCTCTGGACATGCTACGATCGCCGGATCTGACGCCATATTAAATCCCTCCCTTTTGGTCCCAAGGAGCCGTTGGTAATTCCCCGTACTCCCTAGTTAATTTCGCTCTGTTCATAGTTCCATTTGATCCATTAAGATTCCTTGCAACCATGTCCCCGGTCTGGGCACCCATAGTCATATACTCCTTATCGGCTTTAGCTGTCCGCATCGGATCAATATTAGGCATTGGAGCACCCAGCCATTTAGCATTCAACCAAGCGGCTCTTAACCTTACATCCGTCCAACCCGGGGCCATAATCCTGCCCGCCGCTATCTCCTCTGATAGCCACATCTTGTAGAGAGGATTAAGGAAATCACTGGCCATCTCCCCCCGCCAAATCTGTGCTACTCTCCAAAACAGTATCAATGCACCCCGACTAGCGCTATAATTCTGATTGAACTTCATTAACAGGACTTCAAGCGGCATACTGCTAGACGCTGTTATATACGAGGTAAAAGCGTCTACAAAAGTAGCATAACTATCAGATGGGGTTTTATTCTCAAATGCCTTAAGATCCTCCCCTTGTTGTAAATTAAATACACCTACGCTACCCGGGGTATCAAGGGTGGCTTCTGGTAGAGGGCAATACCCCACCGGTTGAGTAGTAGGAGCAGCCCCGGCGGTATCCTCGGCGGTACCGCTAAATTGATCCGTGGCGATATTTACCCCCCGATCGGTCAAAATATCTTCGAATGGATTAGAAGCCGCATTATCCTGGGAGGGCTTAGTATACATCGTGATACTAGACTGCATAATGGCTTTTTTTATCTGAGCAGAAGTAAAATCCGTAAGATTCTCAAATTCCTGTAACGCATGACTTAATCGGCTATACCCCCGGCCCTGAGCCGCATACTCCTTTGTAAATCCATGGAGCATAAAAAGACGTTTGGACTTTTCTCCCACGCGGGGGATTGTTGTCTCCTTATACGCCTTAGCTACCGGATCTCTCCACCATATCCTATAGCCTTTTTCTCTACCTTGCTTATCCCTAATTATACCGTCATCATTAAAATATGCGGCGTATATGGATACAAGTTCATCGCCCCGGATTTGATCTGGATCTATAAATTCGTATTGAAGGGGACTTAAAAGATTAGAGTCACGACTGTAAAATAACCGTACAAAAATATCATTATCGCGCTGTTGACCTATTTCGTAAAATCGTTGGGCTTGATATAGGTTCATCGTCCCGGATCTATGTTGATTTCGATCCATAGCCCAAAGATTAAAGCGCTCTTCTACATCGGATGACCATTTTTCGGCTTGTTCAGGAGATATACCTAATAAGCGGTGACTAGGCATAGACTCAAGGAAAATACCCACATCAACGACTGTGTCCGCATATCTATCTACAAGTGCTCTGGCTTGGGTTGTATCGTGGTAGGCATTTCGAGCCTGGTGTCTCAAAGCATAATTATTTAATATTAAACCGGGTGCATAAGTAGATAATCCGTAAGGCCATTTGGAACCCCCCGAACTACCCCCGTAATTATACCCGCCCGGACCTGACCCGTAATATGATTGGGTTTTTGGGGCCGATTGTCGGGAACCATACGCCGTATTGATAGCCCTTTGGACAAGCCCCTTAATAGCCGCCTTAATAAGCCCCATGTTTCCGCCTTAAATTCATATTTATGACACCTTTGCCCGCAAGTCTCCTATATAGCGAGTCAATTTCGGATTCAAGAGCGTCGATATTTGTTTTTATCTCATTAAGATTCCGGTATGTCACCCGTTGATTTCCTTCACCGGAATCAAAACGGTACTCCTCAATCTCAGTAGCCGCAGCGCTATACGCCGCGTATAGAGAGACAAGAACCGCTTCTTTTGCGGCTATACTTGCACTTATTCTAGTCCGCGTGCTGGATGTAATACAGGCCATGATCGGGATTGTAATAAATTAAGATCAAAATGTCAAACCCTGTTTTTTGCATAATAATTCTATAACCGATCTGTGATTTATCTGACTGACATATGCCTGATCGCCCCCCTTAGCTTTAGCCGCCGCTTTAAAATCCATAACTTTAGCATCAAGGTAAATATCCCCCGCGCATCTAGCCATAACCCTACAATCAAGCGCTTCATTCCTTCGGCCCCGTGGACAATGGAAAGAACCATCAGAACGTAATTCCTCCGCCGTCATCATTTTAAAGAATTTCTCTCCATAATCTACGGGGAATTCACAGAAACCAGCTCTTTGTGGATCTATAGGAGCCCTGGGAACACGTAAGTTTCTATAAATTTGTTTTTTATAATAATTAGTCGCTATTTCATATAAGACCATACCTTGATTAACTTTAATCGCCCGATAGCGTTTAAAATCCTGATTTGTGGGTATATCCCCTTTTTCACCTTTTTTAGTCTTAATTTTAGAAAAACCCTTAGAGGGGAAAATATTTTCAGCAAGAGACGCGAAACTATAAACTACATCCGTCAAATTACCATCGCCGGAATCAATAAACATTAGACTACAAGGAATATTTACTTTATTATACCCAATAAAATTAAGGTTTCCTTCCTCTATCCATTTCTGTAGATCCGCCCACGCCCCGTCCCCGGCATCATCTACCGGACCCTCGAATCTTTTATACATTATCGACCAAGTTTTATATTTTGACCCTATACCCACAATTTCCATCTCAAGACGTGGCGGGTTTTTAGGATCTGAGAGAGAACCCCGTTGGACATCCACCCCACCTGTTATATATAGGACCCCCTTTGGTACCGTTCCGGCGCTGTACCCACTCCTTAATTCAATTACTTTGGATATATCCGGGCGCGTTCCGGTTTCGATAAAAGGAAGCCCCAAATATAAATTAGTAAAAGATCTCATCCCGTCAACCGGATCTTTAAGCGCCTTCAGGTACACGTCATATAACTCAAGCCAGGATAGCATCCCGACGGGGCTATATAAACTGCTTAAATGGTATGACCTGTGATAGTCCCTCTCTGTTTCCGTAGTCGGACGCCACTCTCCTTTATTTAACATCTCCGTTTTATTATAATTGAATATGGCCTCATGGCAATATTCGCAAACATAATACGCGTCTTTAAGCTTACCCGCTTTAAAATCCGCTTTTACACCATACTCGGATTGTTCGTTTCCGAATTCTAAGACCTGAAACTTTCCACATATCGGACATGGGACAAAATATTTCCTTTGATCCCCAGATTCATACAATTTTAATATAACGCTAAGATCCGCTGTAGTCGGAGTAGAGAAATTCATTATCTTCTTCCGCGCTCCCCACGCATTAGTACGCGCCGCCGAAACATCCAGCCAATTACCTTCCCCAGTTCTAAGCTGAGCCGGAGCACCATCCACTTCATCCCGGACAAGAATCCTTTTACTATCCGATCTTAACCCCGCCGCGCTCTGGGCAGACGCCATATCAAGCGTCCCACCAATATACTCCTTACAAAAAATCCTATCCCCCGAGCGTCTAGTTTTAGCATTTTCAGTCTGCGCAAAAATCTTTTCTTTAAAACCACAACTATCTATAAGTGGTTGAAGTCGTTTAGTAGCCCATTTTATAAGCAAACTTTCCGTAGAAGATATATACAATATCTCCGCCGGATACTCATCCATCCAATAGGCTATTATATTTTCGGCTGTAGCGGTCAAGCCGAGCTGGGCTGCTTTCATAAAACTAGTTTCTATGATAGGAGAGAAAGGGGCCATGTTATCCATGATCTCGACGGCATAGGGGGTGCGGCTGTTTCTCCAGAATCCGGGAAAGGGGGTATTCGGTGGTAAGATCCGTTTACCCTCTATGTATTCACTGATCTTATCCATAGGAGGGTTTATGGGCTTTTTGTCGTTTAAGTCCTGTAGGAAAGTATAATCACTATCTATTATTTCGGGGTGCATATCTGGTATGTAGCTCCGCATATAGAATCAAAGCCGCGCATTTCTCACAAATTTCCAACCCTGTAATATCAAAACCCAAGGCCCTTTTATTACAACCTATGGTAGCGCATTTACCTAAGTTAAGCCCTGGCATTTTCCGCCTCCCCATCTTCTTTTAGCCTATCTTATTTTTCTAAACATTGTCCACAGCACTTGAATCCCTCGCCATCAATCCCTATGGCCATTTTCTTACAGCCCATAGTCTCGCACATTTCCAAATCATACTTTACATTTTCCACCTCCTCGTGTGAGACGATCTCTTCCGCCTCCACACTTTTAAGAAAATCATTCATTAATCGTTTTACGTGTCTTAGAATATTATAAACTTCTTTCTCCACGATCGCCTCGATTTTAATTATTGTCTCTGAATCATCAATACTTGTTAGCGCTGCGATCTCCGGGGAGAGATTAGGTCCAAGGGTACGAAATTCATTTACATCTATTGTATAAAGCTTACTTATTATTTTCTGAACCAAGAACCTGGGTATAAGCTCCTTACGCATTTCCTCGGTTTTAACTCGAATCTGTTGTATCTGAGCGATGGTCTTTACCCTATCCGCCGATTGTTTGGATAGAGTACCGAGATTGCCCAAATCAAGTAGTTCGATTAAATCCTCAGGTTGGGTAGGAGCGGGCGGGGCTGGTGTCGGCTTGTCAGGTACCGCACCGGACTTTTTCCCGCCCGCTGTTGGATGGTCCTCTATACCATTTATATACATCATGTTCACGGGGTCCATGACATCAACACGCGCACTTCGACCTTCCCCGAAAACTTTTACACGACCCGTTTTAATCGCCTTAGCTATAGACGCCGTAGACACTCCGGCGACTCTGGAAAATTCTGCTTTGGTATATAATTTCATAACGGCTACAGTGTATAATAGCTAACCGAATTAAGCAAGAGCTAACCGCCCTACTAGACGCCGGGCTCGTGCCCGCAGAAAAAAAAGATTGGCCTGCTGCGACATGACT
>JAGLON010000047.1 GCA_023138975.1 Candidatus Zixiibacteriota bacterium | reverse complement strand
ATGATATTGCTTGGAAACTGATTGGGGATATGGGTAAAACAGCCGCTGAACTTCTACTTGATATTTTCAAGCAGACCAATGGTATGAAAGGGAGACTTGCTGTACAGGTTAACCCGACGTATTACCGCAACAGCGAAAAAATGATCGCGCATGGAAAGAAACTTTTCGCGATTGCACCCAACATTACAATAAAATTGCCTGCTACCCAGGCTGGAATTATCGCTATGGAAGAACTCACTGCACAGGGAGTATCTGTAACAGCGACAGTCTGCTACAGTGTTGCACAGGCGATAGCTTGCGCCGAAGCTATGGAGCGTGGGTTAGCTCGCTATGGAAAACCACTTCAGCAGTACATAGCGATAATGGTAGGCCGCCTTGACGATCAATTAAAACGAGCAATGTCATCGCAGGGAATTATTACCGATCCGGGTTATCTTGAGTGGGCGGGTGTGGCGACGTTTAAAAAAGCGTATGGAATTTTCGAACAGCGAGGATACACTCCCAAACTTCTTGCTGCCGCCTACAGAAACCATATGCAGTGGTCGCAGTTCATCGGTGGGGGTGTCGTCCTTTCAATGCCATACAAATGGTGGAACCGTTTTAATGCTTCAGACGTTGAAGTAATTGAGACAATGGACGAACCAGTCAATAAGGAAGTAATCGATCAGCTCTATGACAAATTTGAAGATTTTAGAAAAGCTTACGATGAAGATGGAATGAATCCACAGGATTTTGAGTTCTTCGGTGCATCGGTGCATACGCTCAAGCAGTTTATTAACTCATATAATGAGCTTCTGGAAATGGTTCGCGAACGAATGCTTTGTCGTTGATTTGCAAAAGAGAGATTGAAATGAAACTAAGTTGGTTGCCGGTAAGTTATTTTCCTCAGTTAATCTGCGGTGAAATGCAGCTTGAATCGTGGCTTGATCAGGCGGTGTCGCTTGGCTTGGACGCTGTTGATGCAAGTATTATTTTCTTTCGCGATTCGGGAAAGATGGATCCTGAAAAATTCCGCATGGAGACTGAAAAACGTGGAATTGAAGTTGCGGTTATGAATACTTATTCGGACTTTACAAATCCCGATAAACAAAAACGCGAAATGGAAATAAAACAATTTGAATCTGATGTTCGCCTTGCGGCGCAGATCGGAGCAAAAATGGTTCGCGTAACGGCGGGGCAGTCTCATCCGGAGTTGGGAAAAGAAACCGCTATAAAATATGCAGTAGAGAATCTCACAAGGGCCGCTGATATTTCTCAACGGATTGGAGTTCTTGCAGTTTATGAGAATCACTCCAAACCTGGTGTCTGGGATTATGCGGATTTTTCTCATCCAGCCGAGATTTTTATTGAGATATTCCAAAAGTTAAAAGATGCGCCTTTGGGCATACTTTTTGACACCGCCAATGCGGATGCTCGCGGTGATAATGCAATGATGATCCTTGAAAAAGTAATAGGCCGTGTCAATTGTGTACATATTGCCGATACCGCAGTTCGAGGTAAATTACAACCGACAGTGATCGGTACTGGAGTAGTCGACTTCGATAATATTTTCGGCTCTCTCAAAGAGTACGGTTATGATGGGTGGCTTTCGATTGAGGAAGCATCCGGGAAAGAAAAAGACGGAGTTATTGAAGCTGTAAAGTTTATAAGAGACAAGTGGAGTAAATAAAGAATTATCATGGAGAAAATGATGGATATAAAAAATCTGATTAACGGTGAATGGTGCGTTCAAAGCGGAAAAGAAACTTTTGATATTATCAATCCTTGTGACGGCCAAACCGTTGAAGGAAGTTTCAAAAATTCCACAAACGACGATGTTGACGCAGCCGTCGCGGCAGCGAAAAAAGCTTTTAAAACATGGAGTCAGCTTCCCGTCGCCAAGCGATGCAGAATTCTGTTTCATTGCAAGGAACTGCTTGAGAATAACCTTGAGCGTATCGCGGAATACTTGGTCAAGGAAAACGGAAAGACCATGGCAGAGGCCGAAGGTGAACTTCGTCGCGGAATTGAGGTAGTAGAATTTGCTGCCGGAATGCCATCGCTTATGAAAGGTGATATTGTCGAAGGCATTGCCGCGAATGTAGACGGGCTTATTATTCGTGAACCGCTGGGAGTTGTTACCGGTGCGTGCCCGTTTAATTTTCCGGCTATGATTCCACTGTGGATGTTTCCGGTTGCGATTGCTTGCGGAAATACGTTTGTGTTGAAACCCTCGGAAAAATGTCCTATCTCGGCCACCATGATAGCAGAGATATTCCGCCAAGGTGGATTACCCGAAGGAGTACTCAATGTTGTTCAGGGTGGTGGTGAAACGTTCAAAGCATTGGTCTCCCATGAAGATGTACAAGCAGTTTCCTTTGTAGGTTCCACCCCCGTTGCAAAGTCGGTATGGCATAGCGGAACTACACTGAATAAACGTGTTCAATCACTCGGCGGAGCAAAAAATCATATCATAATTATGCCCGATGCAGACTCTGAGCAGACCGTGAAAGCGATAATTGGATCGAGTTTCGGTTGTGCGGGCGCGCGTTGTATGGCCTCTAGCGTGCTGGTGCTTGTAGGCGATGCAGACAAACTGCTTGATGATATTATCCAGGCCGCAAAAAATATTAAACTTGGAAATGGCTTGGATGTGAATACTCAAATGGGGCCAGTAATCTCTGCTGCACACAAAAAACGTGTGGAAGATTATATCCAGATCGGTTTTAATGAAGGTGCAGAAGTTCTCCTTGATGGTCGAGGGGTAACGGTTAAAGGTTACGAAAAAGGCAGTTTCGTGGGCCCAACGTTATTGGGCAAAGTGACATCTGAAATGCGAGTTGCGAAAGAAGAAATCTTCGGGCCGGTCTTGTCAGTCATGAGATGTGATACTCTTCAGCAAGCGATTGATATAGCAAACACAAGCGAGTTTGGTAACGGAGCATCGATCTTTACAGACAGCGGTTCATCGGCCCGTCAGTTCCGTGTGGGTATACAGGTAGGTATGGTTGGTATAAACGTCGGTGTACCTGCGCCTATGGCATTCTTCTCATTCGGCGGCCGCAAGAATTCTCTCTTTGGCGACCTTCGTGCTTTCGGCCCTGATGCTGTTGAATTTTATACGATGAAAAAAACTGTCGTCGAAAGATGGTTCGGGAATGTTAAAACAGGTTCGATCTGGAGTAAGTGATTTTTGTAAGTAAAATTCAAAACAGGAAATGTAATAGAAATGGTTAAGTTTGCGATAATTGGTGCTGGCAGCAGAGGGCTTCGCAGTTATGGGAAGTGGATACATGATAATCCGCAGGTTGCTCAGGTAGTATCCGTTGGGGATCCTCTCGATAAGCGTCACCAGGTAGCCCGAATCGCCGGCTCCGCAGATTCTACCCGCTCACCATTAATATTTCACTCACGTGTCACACTTGAGAGTTGAATCCGCCCTTTGGAAACATTAAGGCGTTATGGCACTTATTAAAAATAATGTAAAGTCTAGGTTTTGCTCACAAAATCGAATAAATAGATGTAATTCTAAAACGGAAGTTGAACATGGAACTTGAATTTAAAAAAGATTTTAAAATTGCAAAAGAAAACTGGGGCAGATTCTGGGAAGACAAACTACATCGTCCGGCACTACAGCTTATAGTCCCCAAGGAAAACTGCAGCACTACAGCATGGCCAAGATGTTATAAATATGCTAGAGGAGATGTAGAACAATTACTGGATAAAGTGGAAGCCTATGTGTCAAATCACTATTTTATAGCTGAGGCAATTCCTGCTTATGTTATAGCATTTGCACCGGATCATTTCAGTGCTTTGTTAGGTGCGGATATCCACCTGCATCCGAACAGTGATCAAACAGTCTGGGTGGAACCATTTGTTAGCGATTGGGATGACACTGAAATAATATTTCAGACAGACGGTTTTTGGTGGCAGCGTACCGTCGAATTTATTAGGGCATTCAGAAAACGTTTTGATGGCAGGGTTTTGCTATGTCCGCCGAATATTCAAGGAGGACTGGATTGTCTGTCCGCTATTCGGGGGGTCAACGAATTGCTGTTGGATATCATAGATTGTCCAGATAAAATTAAAGCCGTTCTTGTATCTGTTGATAAGGCTGTCAAACAAGTTCAGGCTGCTTATGCAGATGAACTGGATATCCCAATATATGGCTGTGTTAATCGTCACATGTTCTATTCAGATGAAATGATTAGCGTGCCGCAATGCGATTTTTCCTGTATGATAAGCCCTGAAATGTTCAGAATATTCCAGATGCCTATTCTTGAGTCTGAATTGTTAAATTTAGGTCAATGCGATTATCACCTTGATGGCCCTGATGCAATAAAACATCTTGAGACAATTTGTGAACTCGATAAAGTTTCTGTTATCCAATGGCAACCGGGTGCCGGTGAAGCTGCCGAACAGGATTGGTGGCCGCTTTATCAAAAGATTGATTCTCTTGGAATGGGACATATTATTGTTAAAAATGATAAGGGATCTTTGGGAAAAAGAATATGGAACGAACTTTCTTCAAAAAAAGTTTTTATTGACTGTTATTGTCAAACGAAGAAAGAGGCAATGCAGATATTGGATGAATTTGAAAATTTATCAAATAAATAAAAAGTATTTCATAAACGGAAAAAATTAACAGGATTACAGAATAAGGTAAACCTGGCTGGGATAAATGATACTAAAATACATATTGAATAGAGGTTAAAAGAAATGTCTCTGAAAATATTTATCGATGCTGTAAATTTCAAACCCACCCCAAGGCCCGCTGTTGGCAGCGGAACATCCATAGTTACCGGAGAACTTATGGACATGACCGGAGCCTGTTTTCCTGATGCACACCTTGACACGGAACTACCGAAGATGTGAAAATTCAGGTAGCCAAAGCCATAAATGCAGGCATTAATATAATCGGCCCGGAATGTGCTGTGCCGTTAAGTGCAAAGGTTGAAAATCTAAAAGCCATCACAAAGTACGGAAAGAATTAAACGATGACTCACAAAGAAAGACTGCTTGCAACATTAAAAGGTAAATCAACTGACCAGTTGCCGTTTCTGCCACGTCTCGACCTTTGGTATCGAGCCAATGAAAGGAATGGAACACTTCCTGTAAAATATAAAGATGCCGCATTAGAACAAATCCTTGAAGATATGGGACTTGGTTTTCACGCGGTAATTCCTGATTTTCGGGATTTACGTTGCGGCGATGATGATGTCGATAGAGCATTAGGAATATACCGTCTATGGTTTGCATCTTATCAGCCTATTCTTAGAAATGTTAAAAGAACGGTTGATTATCAAGGCGATGCGACAATCGTTGAGTATCACACTCCTAAAGGCAATCTGAGAACTAAAGTGCTTTATGATGATGCAATGAAAAAAGCTGTCGTCGAAAGATGGTTCGGGAATGTTAAAACAGGTTCGATCTGGAGTAAGTGATTTTTGTAAGTAGAATTCAAAACAGGAAAGATAATAGA
>JAGLON010000046.1 GCA_023138975.1 Candidatus Zixiibacteriota bacterium | reverse complement strand
GGTCATTTGCAGTTCGATATTTTTCTGCATGCAACGTCGAAAATGCCCTCTGCACCCTGCACCTTTGGGTTAATACCTACGGTATTAAAAAATGAAACATAGATGAAATTGGAGACTGCACTTTTGAAAAAGAAAAAAAATGTGAAAAATATTAAGGTCAAATCAGGCACAAAACCAAAGTCGAAGGCTGTCGGGAAGGGTAAAGCTGCTGCGAAAACAAAGAAAAAGGCTTCTATTAAATCTTTGAGCTTTGTTGAAGTGCTTGAAATTATCGGCTGCTCTGAAAGATCTCTGAAAACCTGGCGGTCAAAAGATAAAACTTTACCGGTCATGAAAGTCGAAGGGCGTTTGCATTTTGATCCTTTGAAACTTTTGGACTGGTTAATCATTACCAGCCGGGAAGATTATGCATCAAAATTAAATGGATGGCTGAAGGAAAACGGAGTCACTGCCAAAACAAAAAAGAAACCTGCTGCAAAAAAGAAATCAGGATCCGCAAAAACAAAAAGTAGCGGGAAAGATTCTCAGGGGGAAGATAATAAAAATTCAGGATCCGACCGCAAAGCTTTCAAATTTTCTTTTCGCTTTGATAAAAATAAACCGGTCGACATTTTTGCTGTCAAGCAGATGAACGGTGCATTATTGAAAGCGATGACTTCAGAACTGGATGGCGCCGATTATGCGACTATCGCAATAAATGCAAAAACTCTGGCAACTCTTGTCGAAGGATATCGAAAACTGGAAGCCAGCTGCATTGAAATTGATGAGCAGCTGCAAAATGTAATTCCCATTTCAGCAGTTGAAAAATTTCACGGTGAACTTTTAACAAAGGTAAAAACAGATATCCGGGCTTTACCTGGAAGTATTGCGGACCGTATTGCAACAATGAAGAGCCCGGAAAAGATCGCGGAATATTTAAAAAAAGAAATTGACGATTGCTTACGTCACTTGTCAAAGGATATTGATGCAGACACTATACTCGGAAAATAATCTTTATGAAAGATCATTACATGTTCAAAGAGGCAAGATATTAAAAAATGCGTCTCTGGCTTTACTTCCTCCGGATGAAATTGAAGCATCTGACTGGGCGGAACAATCTATAGAATTGACTCCGAGAGTCAGCCGATTCCCCGGACTCATCCGCTTGCAGGAATTGACCCCGTATGTAATAAAGCCCCTGAATTGCGTCAAGTATACCCGGCGGACGGTTTTGATATGGGCTGCTCAGGTTGCAAAGACAATATGGATTCAATGTGCGATGGGATATTTTATTGATCAGGATCCCGGACCTATGATGATAGTTTATCCCGATCAGTCAACCGGCAAGCGCCGAAGCAAAGAGCATCTTCAGCCGATCATTGAAGATTCCCCGGTCTTAAAAAAGCACCTTACATCGAACAGGGATGACTTCGGATTATTTTCATACCACCTAAAGCGCTGTACTATAAATATAGTTTGGGCCGGATCTCCGACAGCGGTCGCAGCGGAGCCAGTCCGGTATTTACTCCGGGATGAATTTGCAAAGTTCCCAGGCGCAACCAGTAAAGAGGCGGACGCGATGAGTTTGTCAGAGCGTCGTACTACTTCATATAGCTGGATGGCCCGTATACTTGACTGTACAACTCCGACCCGTGAACGCGAAACCGGATGGATGGATCTTCTTGGCGGGACATATAATCGTCTCTGGGTACCGTGCCCCCATTGTAAGGAAATGCAGGTTTTAGTCTTTGCGCAAATCAAATTCCCCGGCAGAGAGACAGAGGAAGAGTGGGCGCTATATCTGACGAAAGTAAAAGAAAAAACATATTATGAATGTGCCCACTGTCAAAAGCGGATCCATGATCGGCATAAACATGATATGTTGCAAGCTCTTGAATGGCGCCCGGAAAATGAAGGGGCGTCGTATGAAAGTTTTCATCTTCCTTCCTGGTATGCTCCCTGGGTAAGTTTTTCGGATGTGGCCGTCCGATTTGTCGAGGCTCGATATGGAGAGGGGAAAAAGACTTTGCAAGACTGGGTAAACTCTGATTGTGCCGAACCCTGGGAAGAGCGCGGAGAGAATGCAGACCATAACCAAATCCTTGCACATAAACTTGACTATTCCAGAAATACAATTCCGGTGAATGATGAAATCATGTGCTTGATGACCATTGACGTCCAGAAAGATTATGTATGGTATAAGATAAAAGCACATTCCGTAAAATGCAGTTACCTTATTGATCACGGTACATTGTCAGTCCTGGAAGATCATGAAGAGATGGTGAAAAAGGAATTTGAAAAACCGAACGGCCAGAAATTTAATATTGATCTTACATTTTTTGATTCAGGATATCGAACCTCAGAGGTTTATGAATATGTATTGACTCATGAACAATGTATCGCTGTCAGAGGTCAGGAGCATTCCACACTTCCGATCCGCTGGCAGGAAATGAAAAAATATCCCGGAAACAATAAAGATCTTCCAGGCATCCTTCATCTTATGCATATTGATACTTCATACTTTAAGGAAAAACTATTGCTGCATATCGCAAAGGGTTTTGATGAAGACGGCAGTTTTGATCCGGAGCTGGCAGACTGGTTTCTGCATTCAGATGTAAATGATCCATATGTCCGGCACCTGACCGCTGAAACGGTGGTCGAGATTGAAGATTCAAGGGGCCATGTAAAAAGGGAATGGCGCCAGATCCGGAAACGAAATGACTTTCTTGATTTGGAAGTCTATCAGCTTGCCGGTCGTTATCTTCTGGAAGAGGAAATAAAATCGAGATCTGCAGTGCCAGTATCAAGCGAGTCGGAAGATCAAGCGCCCCCCGCTGGCTGGTAATAGAACATTTTTATTATATATGAACATTTATTATTAAAAACAAAAACTCAAAAAAGGAGAATGCACAATGGCAAAAGAAAAAGGAAAAACCGCAGCAAAAAAGGGAAATGGAACTCCCCCTGCAGTTGCAGCTAAAATCAAAAAAGCTGATGACAAGGCAAATGCTGAAGCTAAAAACCTGACAGAAGAAGAGGCTCTTGCATCTGCTGAAAAAGAAGCTCAGGAAAAAGCTGATGCGGATGCCAAAGCGAAAGCCGATGCGGATGCCAAAGCGAAAGCCGACGCGGATGCCAAAGCGAAATCCGATGCCCAGGAAAAGGAAAAAGCTGACGCAATAGCAAAAGACAAAGAAGAGGCTGAAAAAGAATCCAAAAAGAAAAAGGGTCTGAAGCTTGACGGATTTGTCTGTCCTTATTGCGACGCATCCGGAAAAGATATCGAGATCACAAAGATAAAAGACCGCAAAGCAGTTCTGAAAGTTTATTATAACTGCGATGGTTGTCAGCGTGATAAAATTACGGAAATCGCAAATCCGAAAAACAAAAAATAGAACATCCCTGCACTTCCCACAGTGCCTGCCCCCTCTTCACGGAGGGGGCTTTTTTTTTTGCGAGATTCGCAAAAGCCGAAAACCCGAACAGTGCCGGAAAATAAAAGGTTTATTTATGGCGCTAAAAACTACCACTGAATTGCTTGAAGAGGTTGAAACTGCGATATCCGCATGTTTGGCCGGTCAAGCTTATTCCTATAAAGGAAAATCCGTAACGCGTGCAGATCTTAAAGATCTTATGGCTGTACGTCGTGAATTATATGTTGATCTCGATATCGAGGCCGATGATATTGATGTCAATCTCGCAACCTTTCAAACCGGGGATTATTGATCATGCCAAAACCGTTTAAAATGCAAGACCCGAATTTTTTAGACAAGACAATTAATTTTATTGCACCTACCTGGGGAATGACCCGTCAACAGTCCCGTATGCGTAGCGCCTTCCTGAATACTCTTGAGCCTCTTGATTCTATGAACCGCAGCAATCGGAGTCATACATCAAGAAACGAGAGAGCAGAAGATTTAATCAAAGCAAATGACCGGAAATTAATGCAGAGCCTAGTGAGGATTGGATGTTATGAAAATCCAATTTTAAAAGGCATGATCGATCGCATGGTCAATAACGTGATACCTCCAGGCGGACTTGTACCAAATGCAATTACAGAAGATGATGATTTCAATGCTGCTGCTGAAGAGTATTATAATTTCAGAAGTGAAGCAGGAAGATGTGAAATCACCGGGCGCTTTGACGATGAACATTGTCAGCGGATAGCTCTCAGAAGAGTACTTGCAGATGGTGGATTCGGATCTATTCTCACTAACCAACGCACACAGCAACTTACCGAAGCAACCAGGATATTAACCCCTCTTGTATATCAGAAATTTGAAGGGACTTTCTTGCATCAAGGGGTAAGAATAAACGACGCCGGTCGTCCTATTACTTATTATATAGGGGGGTATGATCGATATGGAAATATTAAACCTAATAAATTTGTAGGTATTCAAGCCCGTAATTTTATTCATCTTTTTCATCCGGACCGCGTCGAGCAGTATCGCGGTGTATCTGCCTTCCTTCCTTCCCTGCAGAATTTGAGGGATGTTCATGATATTCTGAAATATGAAAAATTCTCTCAGAAAATGGCAGCTTGTGTCAGCATCAAAATAAAACCGGCGGAAGGCAAAAAGAAAATCGGGATCCCATTTCCTACAAAAGACAATGATACAGCCGCGGACGGCAAAAACATATCTGTCAAAGAGATGTTTCCAGGTCAGATTTTCGACCTCGCAAAGATGGGCGCGGAGGATGTGATAGTCAATGATAATACGCGTACCGGGGACAACTTCGACAAAATGATCACCCTGCTCTCAAGGCTTGCCGGCGTCGGTGTCGGATTGCCTATCGAGCTTGTCTTGCTTGATTTCCATCGGGGGAATATGTCTTCCATCCGCTCGGTAATGCTTGAAGCCCGGAAGGTCTTTTTTGAACATTATGGACTTATCAGACGTTATGCCGATCGCCGTTATCGCTGGATACTTTCCCAGGGCGTAAAAGACGGCATTCTCAACCCTCCTGCGAGTATCGCAAATAATTACTGGAAAGTTGAATGGACAGAGCCGATCTGGAATTATTATGATCCACTCAAAGAGATGGCAGCCGAAGGAATGGCAATTGCCCTCGGAGTCAAGACTCATGAAATGGTAGCGAAACAAAGAGGCGGAGACTGGGCTCAGATGGCCATACAGCTCGGAAAAGAGTATAAAGCATATATCAAAGAAGACGTCCCGATAGTTATTGGAGATCCCGGAAGTAAAACAATCCAGGAACTTTTAAAAGACGATGAATCTAACACAAACAAAGGTAATAACAATGAATAATGAATTTATGAGGATCTTTCAAAACAAACAGGCCAAAACCGCAACAATTGAAATTGACGGATATATCGGCTTTGATCCGTGGAAATCATGGGAAGAGGATAGCGAAAAACAAAATACCCGTCAACGCATAAAACAGCAACTCAAAGAGCTGGCGGAAATGAAAGTGGAAGAGATCACCGTCAATATAAACAGTTATGGCGGAGATGTAAACCACGGTATTTCTATTCATGATGCTCTTGCAGCTCATAAAGCGAAGATTATCACAGATGTTCAGGGACATACCGCCAGCGCTGCGACAATAATCGCTCAGGCCGGGGATGTTCGAAAAATGTCAGACAACGCCTTATTCCTTCCGCACAATGCTTCAACCTTCACATGGGGAGACAAAAGAGTGCACGAGCAATCGTTAAACGATCTCAATAAGATGGACGATCGTATTGCAAATATATATTCGAAAGCCGGAAATAAAACAAAAGATGAATATCTTGAAATCATGACTCGTGCCGATGGGCGCGGGGAATGGTTTACTGCTGACGAAGCACAGGAAAACGGTCTTATAGATGATATATACGAACCTTCCGCAATGGCCGCTTCATTCGGGAATCTCAATCCTGAAATTATAGCAAAATATGGATTGCCCCCGATGCCTGGAAGTACTCCCGAAAATAATTCACCCGAACAAAACCCAAATATAAAAACCGGAGGGAATCCCCCGGCAAACATTAAAAAGGAGAATGAGAAAATGTCAGACGAAAACAAAAACAAAACCGATGTCAAGGCAAACTTTCTTGCAATGGAAGAATTATTCGGAGCTGAAAAAGCAACTGAATATCTTAAAAACGATCTCTCTATGGAAGATGCAAAGTCAGATTTCATCAAGACTCAGGCTGACAACATAAAAGATCTTGAAACTCAGAATGCAACGAATGTCCAGAAGATCGAAGATCTGCAAGGCGAAACAAAAACTCTGCAAGCTAAGATTGCCGGGCTTGAAGAGGGTGCGGATCCTGCACCTAAAGCCGGTAATCTGGTCGCTCTTGATGACAAGATCAAAGACGAAATCGATAAACCTGAAGGCGATGACACTGACACTTTCATGGATAAAGTTCAGAAGATTCAGGATGAGAAAAAGCTCAGCCGTGAAGAGGCAATGAAAGCTGCAGTCAAAGAGTTCCCGGAACTTCACAAAGAATTTATCGAAGGTGACATCGAGACCGACTAAAGGCAACCCATAAATAAAAGAATACATTCGCAATCAATTAAAAAAAATAGAGTGCACAAAGCCCTCAAGGAGAAACAAAGATGAACTCATACACAGAAAAAGGAAAATCATTCACAGCTGGCGAAGCTCTTGTAAAATACCGCAGAGTAAAAAAATCCGCTGCAAACGTCGTATATGCTGACGCCGGTGAAGATTCAATCGGTGTTACAATGGATAACGCTGCCAGCGGAGCTTCCGTAAATGTAAAACTGTTTAACGATGGCGGAACATTTCCAACCACAGCAGCCGGAGCAATCGCAACAAACACCGCTATTTATGGCGCAGCTGACGGAAAGATCTCTGACACTGTATCCGGAGAGAAAGTCGGTACTACAAACGAAGCCTCTGGTGCAGATGGAGATGTTATCGAAATTATAGCAGCAACCCCCGCAAGTTTTGCTGCGGTTGCATCATTGATTGCAGATCCTGCGGATCCAGCAGCGATTACTGGTTCAGACCCCGCAGCAAGTTCAGCCATCACCGGCGCCGAACCTGCAGCATGTGCAGCAATGACAGCCGTATTGACAGGAGTTGATACCGGTACCGATATGACAGCCGCCCAGGCTGCGACAATCGTTGCAGACTTTACAGCCGTAAAAACTGCAATTGATGGAAACAACGTTGCAATCGATGCAAATATTGTTGATATCGCAGCTCTTAAAACCGCAGTAGATGCCAACAATACCGCAATTGATGCGAACATTGTTGACATCGCAGCTCTTAGAACTGCAATACTTGCCAACAATGCAGCAATCGAAAGCATCCTCGATGCTCTTCAGGCAAATGGAATCGTAGCGACTGCCTAAAGTATAAATAAGTCCGGGGCTTCGGCCCCTGGACATAACCAATAACAGAACGAATCGAACGAAAAATTTAAAACAACTAAAAGGAAAACATCATGCAAACAGCATCAGGAGCAACAATAAGAGGCGATCTTCACGACGTAACAAGTGAATATGCAAACGACATCGAAGGTCAGTTCATGGGACTTGACATACTTCCCCCAATGGAAGTAAAGCGCAAAGAGAGCTCATTCAAGCGCTTGAAGCTTGAAAACATCACTGATCCATCAAGTGACGGAAAAAGAGCATCAGGCGGAGCTTATGATCGCCAGCAGAGCGAAGTTGAAAACGATACTTATGCCTGTCTGGAATACGGTTTTGAGGGTCCTATTGATGACGGCGACCGCGCGAATTACGAAAACTATTTCGACGCTGAAGTCGAAGAAACAAAAGTACAGAGATTCCGTTTGCGCAGAGCTCAGGAAGTTCGTATAGCTGCTCTTGTATGGTCTACAGCTACTTTCTCCGGTTTTACCGCTGCCGTAACGACAGAATGGGACAATGTCGCTGCAGTTCCTTACAATGACATCCAGGATGCAATCCTTACGCTCAAGCAGCAGGTCGGCGGGGCTTTGGGATCTTCTGAAATTTGTATGGCTTTCTCTGAAAAGGTTTTCAGAAACGTTGTACAGACAACTCAGATTCAGGCGAAGATCAAAGGCGGAGCAGGATCTATCCTTGATAAATCCAGTGGCGCAGATATGATCGGAGCTGCAAGACTTGCAGACATTCTCGGAGTGAATAAAGTTTTCTATTCACCTGCACAGAATGAAGCCGCCGACATCTGGGACGATGAATACGCCCTGCTTTATCTCAGAAATACCGGGGCAGCCCGTTCTGAGGTACAGTGCGGAAGATCACCACTCTGGACTCGTATGACTCCTGAAAACTCTTTTGTAGAAACATATCAGGAGCCTGGTGTATCTTCAATCATCGTAAGAGCTAAACAGTTCGTAGACGAAAAGATATTCTTTGCAGGAGCCGGATATCTCTTCAGTAACATAACATCATAGGATCTTCCCCCCTGGTTTTGGGGCGGCGCCGGCAGCACGGCCCGCCCTTTTTTTATGGTTAAATTATGGCAGAAAGATTATCATTAGAATCATCGGTCGCAGGGGTAATTGCAAAACACCCTGCAGCAGCAACAAAGGCTTTCCGGAAAAAGCTGCCTAAGGCTATCCGTGCAGCTCTTGAGAAAACTTTTAAATACTGGCATAAAACATTTGCAAAGCATCACTTTCAGCGCCAGGCATTCTCAAGGTATCCGGATCTATACGGAAAGAACTTCAAAAAAAACCTTTCTGAAAAACTGAAATATCAGATTTCGAAGGGAAGGAATACGGAATATCCTCTTGTCAAAACCGGCCGCATGCTTGCTGCGTTTGCGCGTGGTACCATTATTTTTACCGGAAGCAATTACAACTTGAATGCAAATTTTAAATCACTTCCACCTTACGCATATAAATACCGCCCGAATCAAACAGATAAACAGAAAGCAATGGTTGTCGTAAATGATGCGGAAACCGTTTCTCTTGCGAAGATGTTTGAAAAGTTCCTTGTTATCGAACTCGCAAAAATCGACCCGTCACAGAAAACACTCGGATCTGCGGTAATCTAAATTCTTCATAACCGAACAATCTTCAAAAATAAAAGTTCTAACATAAGGAAGCTATAAAATGGCAGATATTATCAGACATACAGAGTGGGCGATCGATATCAACTCATCGATCAAAAGTAACATTGTAGAAAATTCAATACAAATTAACCCGGCTTTACAAAAAGCTTTGCTGCATGCCGCGGGTGATCTTCAGCCTACAACCGGCGTGACTCTTACAAACACACCTCAATTGATGTTCCGGACACATGATCTGGATATGATCAATGCACCGACTGCAATATCTTCCGTTATAATGACTGCCAGAGCTTATGCCGATAACGGCGGACTCGGAGCAGGGTATATCTCTTATACTATGACTGACGGGATTCTGATTCCGGTCTCTATTTCCGGCGCAGCCGGAGCCCCCGCAGAGCTTACTATTATGATGCTCCCGGTTTCAAGTGATGGAGATACAAGTCCGATCGCTGTCGGAACTACATCAAAAGCACTCGCAGTTCACGGAGATACTTATACAATCGGAGATATAGGAATCGGCGGAACTATCGCAGGTATTTCAAATATTGATTTGCAATTCGGTTATGCTCCGCAATCCAATGCCGGCGAAAACGGAAAGCCGTTCCCGACTCTCGCATATTACGATCGTCAGCAAGCCGTTATCACTGCAAATACAAATCAGCTTTCAGCGGCTACAGAACAGCGCCTAATGACCGCGCAAAGCACTACAGCCGTTACAGCTTCATTCAGACAGCTCCAGGAAGGTGCGGTCCCTTCAGGCACTTATACGGCCACAATGGCGAAAGCACTTGTCGAAGCTCAGAATCTACAAGGCGGACGTCCTTTCACTCTGCAGCTTATGATATCTCCGGTTTACGACGGCGTCGGAGACGATTATCTCACTTTCTCATAATATTATTTAGGAGTAATTATAAATGCAAGCTTGTAAAGAATGTAAATCAGAAAATGTCTCAATATCAAAATCGGGCGGAATCGGAACCCGCGTTCATTGCTTGCAGTGTGGTGTAGTTTCCGAGATAAAACTCCCCGCGGAAAAACCTGACAAAGATTTAAAAGACGGTCTTATCGTAAGGAAAAAGAAACCGAAAAATCAGCCGGAGGGATAGTAGATGACAATGTCCGGCATTTTTGGAGCCCCCGTCGAGAACCTTGCGACGCTTCTTGCGAATTGCGCAACTTTCCGCACATGGGTCGGTGCAGCAGATGTCGCAGCGGCATTAACCTATATCCATAAGATACTTGACCTTGAAACTGCTGAACCTCAGACTAAACGAGCAATAATTACCTATATGAACGGATCATGGACTGCAGACCGCCAGGCTATGAGTTCCGGACCGGGGAGCTTTGACAGAGATGCGAATCTTACTCTAATTTTTGAAAAATCCTCAACCGATCAGCATGCGGATATCGATACTTTTATCACAGATGTCGGCTTGATGATCAATGAGCTTATGGATAAAAGCGGCACTGATACATTTATGATAATCAGCGGGTTCAACCTTGAGGGATTTGAATATGACTTCGAAGGTAAATCCCTTGTAGCACCTTTTCAAATATCCTGGGAGATGTAAAGAATGACAACTCTCAAAACGCAAATGACAAACGATGTCACAACCATATTTCTCAATGTCGATGAATTTGCGGAAACCGCAAATTATACACCGAAGGGGGGAGAGAAGATATTGGGTATAATTGTCATTCCTGATTTTTCAACACAAATGCCTACCGATGAAATAGAGGGGGAATATTTCCGGAAAATTGGAGAGTTCTTTATCTCTTCAGCGGATGTGGCAGAGCCAGGAAAAGGGGACATTGTTGAATTGATTTCAGGCACCGAACAGGGGGAATGGATACTGACAGAATTGATCGAGAAAGAAAATACCGGCGCCGCATTTATGGCAATCCGGAAAGAACGTAAAACAATAGGCCACGTAAACAGGGGCACATAAAAAGGGGATGAAACAATGAGCAACAAACCAGCGCCGATTCTTTATTACTTCCCGGATAACAAAATCCCGGAAGCGTTTCAGTACCGTTTTGAGAACGGAAAGACAAGCAGATCAGGGCCGGGGCCGGGAAACAACGTAAACGGATTGCTTATTGCTCCATTCCGCACGGATCATGAAAATGTATGCGAGATCAAATACGATGAAAAAACTCAGAAATGGCACAAACGAAAAGACTTTTGGATAGGATTCAGAAGAGATATAAAACCGGAAGATATTTTGCGGGATTCAATTGTCCCCGGATATCATGTAAATCTCGGAAATGGTAAAAATTTTATTATCCCGGTTGCCTTGCTTGATACCCCTAATTTTTCTCTGCCTTCATATGAAGTCCCGGACGAATCAGGGAAATGGCAATGGCGCCCGGATGAAAAATATGAACATCTTTCAATCTTCGCTCAAAAAATATGGGACGCAACAAACGAGGAAGGAGAGTTCGAGTTTGAGGATGAAAACAAACTGCGTACAATTTGCTGCCAGATGATCGCAGTGAATTACAATATTACAGATATTGAATGCGGATTGCTCAAACTTTTAAATCTGTCAGCATATAAGGGCATATGTCAGGCTGTAGTCGATCAGCCCGGAGCAGAGAAAATTCTCGAAGTTATGGAAGGTAAAAAAAAAATATTAGAGGAATCCGGCACAAACTCTGGGTCTCCGGACTCATAAAAAATTATCAACCCACATTTGCGGATATCGCATTTATTTAAGGATAAAAAATGCCAGCAGTAAAATTCAATCTTTCAACTCAAGGTGAGAAACAATTGCTCAACGCTATCCAGCGGCTTGAGGGCAGGATTGATAAGCTTGAGGGGAAAATGAAAGACGTCGGCAAGACTGGCAAGAAATCTTTCGGAGGTGTAGGCGGAGAACTTACAAAATTAACTCAGCAGCTTATCGGCCCTTTAGGTGTAGCCGCTGCTGTTGGAGCCGTTGTCGCACAATTGAAATCGGCTTATGACCTTATGGTCAGGAATCAGGGGATCGCAAAGGATGTACAGCTTTCCATTGCTCAGGCGAGGGCAGGGGCTTTAATGAATTTACCCTCAGATTTTGAAGGCGGCGCCGCCGGTCTTGATGCTATGGTCGCAAGGGTAGCAAAACAATCAGGATTAGCGAGAAATCGGGTATTTCAGGCTATGAATCCGGCGCTTTCCGCGCGTGGGTCTGTGGGGGCAAAGGGATTTGAAAGCTCAGTAACTCTTGCCAGTCGGATTGAAGCATTGACCGGCGGACAAACTGCGGCTGGAGATGTTGCAGGATCATTGCTCGACTTAACCAAAGCGACCGGCATGCAGGATGCAATGGCAAATCTCGGATTCCTCCGCCAGGCTGGTGCTGCTTCCCGTATGACTTCTCTTGAATCACAATTGAATTTGATTCCCGGTATAGCTGCGGGATCTGCCAGGGGAATAACTCCGGAACAATCTCTCGAAACTCAAGCTGCAATATCACAATTGATTGTCGATCCTTCAGGTGAAAAAACACGGACCGGATTTATTAATCTGACAAAGGATCTATTTACAAAAGATCTTTTGCCGACCGTCGGAGTGGGTCGTGGCGGACGAAGAAAAACCACTTTTGGACCACTTGAAGGAACATTCCCGGAAAGAATCACACAATTACAGACAGCCTTTGGCGGAGCAGATGAAGAAACACAGAGAGCAATGGAAAAACAGATCGGAGGACGTGCAGGAATGTCCCCGTTTATTACCAATATGCTGAAAAATACTGAGCTATTTCAAAGCACTATGGCAGCCGCGCAGAGGCAAGTCGGAGCCCCTGGTGCCGGAGCAGCGAAACAAGCTGAAGAATTTTTCAGTAATGTTCTAGCGGGAGCCCCCGGTGCTCTGTTATCTGCAGATATAAGAAGCAAACAGGGAACCGAAGAGCTATTCGCCAGGAATCAAAATGCCGCACTGGAAGGCCAGGCAAGAGAGCTATTTAATAAGCGTCTTGATGCAATGGGCGTTACCAGATGGCAGGGATTCACAAATGTGACTACCGACATAGAAGCATCCTTGCAGGGTACAAACTTTGCGGAAGCTGCTGCGGGAAGGGTTGCGGATGCGAGAGGCTACGGTTATGACTGGGCTCAGGGAGCCGAAGCGGATAAATTAATCAGCGAACTGATCAATCTTTCAGTGCAGATAAAAGCAAATACAGCAGCCGCGGAAGCCGGAAAAGACGGATCAAATCCAAACTCTCAGGAAGTCGATTAAACGATAAAGCCCATAAAAAATTAAAAGGATTGCAGTAAAAATAAATCTCAGTTTGGTTCTTTTTAGAATTTCATTCATTCTAAATTTTACAATAAAGATATATAAAGTCAAGGATTATACTATGCCTTCAATGAAAATAAATACATATCAAATGGTATCGATGACCGATACTATAGGCGGATACGGCGTAAAGTCCGAAGATGAAACACGGGCTGGACTCGATGGGCACACCCTGCGTAAACTCGGATTTAGAGGGGAAACGTTTCAATTGATTACAGGAAGTACACATCTGGACTTCGCAGCTATGCAGCAAGCCGTAAAAGATTTATATGCTCTTCAGGGTACGATGGTCGAGGTAATTAATGGAGTCGGTCAATCTTTCAAGCTCGTTTTTGTACATAAAGTTATATGCAGGGCAAAAAAGATAGGAGCTTCAACGGATGGAAATACCTATCTCGTTTCAGCTTCCTGGATCATGCAACGCACGGGGTAAAATATGACGATTTCAAACATTGCAACATCAAATACCCCGAAAGTTTATGTAGGGGATACACTTGATGTCCTTGTATATAATTCAAGGATTCTCTGTAATTCTGTAAACTCCCGGATCGCCCCGCAAATATCTTCTGCCAGCTTTTCCCATAAATACGGCTTTATCAAAAACCATGATGAAACCAAATTCCAACAAACTGATACTCTGGATCTCCGCGGTAAATTCTGCAAAGTAACTCTTCCGGATGCCGACGGCGTGGAAACTGATATTTTTTATGGCCAGGTAGTACCGCAAATTGATGTCCCTTTGGGTACTTATTTAAATATTGACGAAGAGGTACCGACAGGAAACAATGCATACACGGCATTCGGTCTGGATTATCTGCTCGACAGAGTGTTCATAGATGAAACACATGTAAAAGATTATGGAATTGTAAAACGGTTATATTCATTCAATGGCAAGGGCCCGCATTTACACAAAAACAGAAGTGCCGCAAAAATCGGGGATTCATATGTCTTTGAATATTCCGACAGTTCAGAAAACTGGACCGCACTGGATATCCTTGAATATCTGCTTGTAAAATTTTCGGCGAATACCGGGCTCACATGGAATGCAACCGGCGTATTCTCTTATTTGAAGCATACAAAACCGAATCTGAATCCTACAGGAAAAACGATGCGGATGTGTCTCAATGAAATCATTCAGCCTTCCCAGGGATTCTCTTATAAAATATGGGTTAGTGAAGCAAATACTGCAGTCATTGAAATCCTCAGTATTACAGATACTGATATCACTTTGGATGCTGAAACTTTAGTACCCGCAAGCACTCTTACAACTTCAATTTCAAGCGCTATCGAAAGCAGCCGAAATGCTGAGAATGTACAAATCGCACAGGTCGAAGAGTCGGCATACAGTTTTATCAGGGTGTATTCAGAACCGATCAGGGTAATGGCAACGCTGAAACTCGGTACGGATGCCGGCGGACTGAACATCGACTGGAGCGGCGCAAATGAAACCGCATATGGTACCGCAACGGATTTCGAACGCCTCGACGATTCTCTGGAAAAAGTATATACCGCCTATAGATTGTCATTTGATTATGATAAAAATGATTATCTAGGAGGGGGAATTGTCCCGTTTGTGAATGAATCTGATCTCTCGATCACATATAATGCAGCTAATCCGTGGATTTATCCGGCAAATCCATTTGAAAGAAGCTTGATTGTAAAAAAGAATCCTACCGATCCGGATCCAAATTCTGATTATAAGCCTTCAATGCTTTTTGTTAAAGAGGGCTCCGACTATTATATCGCAGATAAATCAGCATTCGACGGCAATAACGAGCGCCCGTCTATTTCGTTAAACATGGCAGATGATGGACCGGGGATTTATGCAAAACCTCCCTATAATCATCTTCTCGGAAAAAATCACTTTGCCGGAGACTCCGCTTATGGCGATATTTATGATTATGAAGAATCCTTGCTCACTACTTCATTTTATACTGATGCTATCCTGGCTTTCAAAGTTCCGGGGGTCACAGTAGCCGGAGAATCCAGGACAAAGGATATTTATATACCTGGGCTTCACTACTGGGTTGCTGCTCCATCCACTAAAATTGACAGAGATACAAATACTGCAGGAGTATGGACTGCATACCGGGACGATCGGGAGCAGATTAAGAAAATTGCGAATATCGCAAAAGCGTGGTATGGACGTCTCAGAAATACAGTCGTTTTCAGTTCAAAGCAGGTCTTTGCATATTCTCAACTCGGATATGTTGCAACCACGGTTTACACCGGTGGAAGTTTTTCTCCGGTCGGAACGGTGATCTCTTCAATCGATTATTTCTTCGGTCCGGCCGGTCAGCGGGTAACTATTGTTACAGATTTCAAAGACCTCGATTTTGCAAAGCTCTCCGCTCGATCTATGCAGACTTCAAAGAAAGCTCTTGCAAACCGTATCGCACGCCTTGAGGAAAGAATCAAAGATATCCCGGTCAGAATATCACGCGCTGCAGGATCCGGAGGGGGCAGTGAAAAATTTGCAGTAATTAAATCCGGCTCAGGTTTATCATATGTAGTGGATATTTATTCTTCCTTTGCAGCTGATATGTCATTCACAGCAATAACTCCTGACGAAGCTGATGCCACAGCAAAAGTTCCTGATGGAATGCTTGATGGTGCTTTTTTTAGTCTGACGGCTGGCGAAGTCTATATGGTATCAAAAGCCCCAGTCGACGGAACAAGCACATGGATAATAAAAACAAGATCAGGAATATCATAAATGGCTAATTGGAATCCAAAATTTGCGACTGGAAATGTGATAAGGGGGCTTGAGTCAATCTTGATAGGCGAATTAATCCTTGTACACAATAAAAAGGCTTCCGTTGTATCGGGAATATCAGACATAAGTGCAATTGATGTGCGTGATCTATTGGGTCTATCGGCTTTTCAGAGTTCAATGGATGCATTACTGATAAAGTTTTTAAATCATACAAACAGTGGTGGGAACTGGGATGGGGAGGGAATAATCCCTAATTGGACAGCGGTAATCATGATGACATATCTGGGCGAAACCAGATTACCAGCTCCAGCGACTAGAGATTTATTGAATGACTGGATAATGCAACAATATAGAATGCTGAATCTTTTGAGATGGACAGCTTTATCTATGACAATAGTAAATAGTTCAAGGGAAACAAAATATGCATATTCATCGACACATGGTTCTTTTGACACTATAGCTGAAGCGATAACATGGGCGAATGATACTTATGCTGCGCAGGCATTTACGTCAACCGGAGATGTTTTAGGGAGCACTATAGCATCTTTTTGGGAATTTAGATATGTAACATCTGCGCCATCTACAAGAAAATATTTAACAGATAAATGGAATACTAGAGGAAAAGTGGAATACTCAGGAGCATCCACAGCAATAGATAAGAGTGTTGATGTTTATTTAAAGGGGATTACTCACCCAAACGCATTTACAGCATCCCCTGATAATGATACAGAATATGGAAATGAAACGTCACATTTTCCGATTGAAGATAAATTTAAACTGTTTGAAACTCTCTCTTTGAATGGCTTGGCAACGCAAGAATCTAGTGTTGTTGAACAGGATGAACCGACAGATGTTGATACCACTTTCGACCCTGGAGCATCCCCGTTAGATTCTTCTTATAATATCGGTGTAATACTTGATGAAGCAACTGCTGTTTTAAAATGGGATTTTGAATATAAAGACTGGTTATAACATTACATAGACCCGAACAACCCTAAAATATAAAAGGACTTTTTATCATGCCTACACCAACAGGATACAAGCAAATATTTCTATATCTGAATGTTGAAACGGGACTGTTTACAGATGTAAGCGGGACTGTACTTTCGACTGAAGACTGGCCTAAACTTTTTTTCCGTGGAAACTTCCTATTTTGCATTACATGTGTCAATAATGACGGCACCGCCGTAACATTTGATCTTTCAGAAACTTTCTCTCTGGCCATCGATCCGGATTATATCCATGCTGATGACAACGGAGCATTGACTGCAGCGCACTCAGGAACAAAAACAGAGATAACAGCGGACGGCTTTCTCGCTGATCCCCCGGACACTGCAGGAACAATCAGACTGACAAACAGTTCCGGCGAAACCTTCGATTTTGTATTTACTTCATGGGCTGAAGCTGGCGGAGTTTATACATTCACCGGCGCCGCTCAGGATATCACATATTCATTCGCCGAAAATGATGATTGCGATATACTTGAGCCTTTGATGATCCGCTCAGGAAATGCTAAATTTAATATTTCCGGGGACTGGGATGATCTCGATGTCGTAAACGGAAAGATTAGTGTCCGGTTACAATGTGCATCTCAGGAATGCCTTGATGCTCTCGGAGATGAACAAAGCATTAACCCTTTCTGTGAAATCAATAAATTTTATTCAGGCACTGAATCAGTACTCGCTCACCATAATGTGCAATTCTGGAATCGGGTCGACAATCTCGCCCCGGAACCGGGACAGGTCGATCCACTATACCGCACCGCTGATGCTCAGGATAGTATTGATAATCTTAAATTCGATATCAAGGGCAAAACTGAAGTAACTCTCACAGATGAAGCAACCACAAATATAATTCTGGAAACTCTTACAAATGTTTCAGCAGTCAAAGTCATAGCAGCCGTCGACGATGGCACAAACTACGAATTTCACGACATTCTTGTCATTCACGACGGAACAAATGCGGATCTCGCAGATCGTTTTGCCGTTCAAGGCTCCAGGATTACAGGGCTTTCATGGACTGCGGACATCAACTCCGGGAATCTCAGATTAAATGCAATTGTCACAGGTGTAGGCGGAGACCTTACCTGTAAATATAGAATCATTGCGATTGAAGATTAAAAGAAACCGTGTCCGGGCTCGGAACATAAAATAAAAAGGAAATAAATATGAAAAACATCTTTTCAAACAAAAAAACAGGATGGCTTTGCGCTTTTATGCTCTTCTCTCTCTTGTTTATGGCCGCAACCGATTACTTTGACGATATCAATGCTTCGGGTGATATCACCGTCGGCGGTACGGTCGACGGCGTGGACGTTTCTGACATTGCCGCACAGCAAACCATAAACTCCGCTGAACTCGCTCTGAAAGCCTATACTGCTGACGTAGTACCTAACTCAATTTTTACAGAGACGGACAGCTCTATCAGAGGTACAGGCGCCGGAACATATGAAGAGGTAAAAAACAACCTTTCCGCAGCCGTCGCTCCGACAGCAAACGAAGACAGCGGGGACGGATATTCCGTCGGATCCCGATGGATCGACACAACCGCGGATAAAGAGTATAGTTGCCTCGATGCAACCTTGACCGCTGCCGTATGGACAGATATAACTGACGCGGGAGGCGCCGGGACAGTCGACACTTCCGGAACTCCGATTGCTCTTGATTACGCAAGATTTACAGATGCGAATACAATCGAAGGTCGGAGTTATGCAGAATTAAAAACGGATATCTCTCTCAATAATGTAGAAAATACCGCGCTTTCCACCTGGGGGGGGACGTCAAATATAACAATCCTCGGAACCGTAACAAGCGGGGGACTCGGAACCGGATCGGTTATCGGGACTCCGACAATGACTCTCGGATCAGACGTCGATCTTGATATCTATTATAGATCTTCCGGAATCCTTGCGAGACTCGCAAAAGGTACCGGGCTCCAGGTTTTAAGAATGAACGCCGGTGCAACCGGCTTGGAATGGGCCGCGGCTTCGGGGGGCGCAACGATTGACGATACCACATGGACCGGGGCAAACTGGACTAGCACCACAAACGGAATTTCCGCTGATAAACTGGAAACGGCTCTTGAGGAAGTCGCTATCCGGTACGATGATCGCGCAAGCCAGCTTGCATTATCGGAACACATGAATATCCCTGTCGCATCAATTGTGTCAAGCAACTGGACTGCTAACTCCGCAATTATATCGGTTAATGATGACGAACTCGATGCGGGCTGGCAGTTTTCCTCTGGGGCTCTGCTTGTTGATTCTATTAATTCTTACGATCTCACAAATAACGGCACAGTTACAAGTGTCGCGGGTGGAAAGTTTGGAAACTATGCCAGTTTTGACGGGTCGACCCAATGGCTTTCGCACGCTGACGATGCAATTTTCGACATAAGTACCGGCGATTTTACTTTTGCGGCCTGGGTTTATATAGATACACTCGGATCTGCGCGGGTTATTGCGTCGCACGGGGGAGTCGGAAACGCTACAGATACGAACGGATGGACTATTTGGGTCTCAAGTTCTAATTTTTTAACTCTCTCTATTTATGACGGATCAATGCACACAATGGCAGATACCGGAGCACTTAGTGCGTCCACCTGGTATCATGTAGTCGGAACCAGGACAGGCTCCACAGCTACTCTGTACAGGGATGCAGTGTCAGTCGCCTCAAACGGAAGTTTTACTTATAACGGAGATTCAACAAGCGAATTTAGAATCGGGAAAAACCACGAAACCTCGTTTTACTGGCCCGGTCGGATAGATGAGGCTATGTGGTGGAAGGGAGCCGGGTTTTCTTCCGAGGAAGTTACCGCACTTTATAATTCCGGCACAGGATCTTATTATACTGGATCCGGAATGCTGAAAAATTATGTACTTTCAGGTGCCAAAGTAAATGACCCCTGGTATACAATCGTTACTGGAAACTATACCGCGACCCCTGCAAGCACTTCGACTATAACAATGAGCGAAACGGAAGATTTCGCAATAGGAAAAGGCGTTCGCTATACAGACGGCTCTGGAACTTTTTACGCCATTGTTACAGCAATCACCGAAGATACAACGCTCACTATTGCCGGAGCTCCCCTGGACACCGGGGACGATCTGACAGCGCTCGCAGTATGCGACGCGTCCAGAGTTACCCAGGTAGATCTATTTATCTCCAGCACATACGGAGACGGTACAGACACCGATCTGCTTGCGTCTGATATGAACTCTTATTTTAAATGGCAGGGCGGCAAGGCTTACCTTGTTACTTTCTCAGGAATACACAAAACAGTAGACACCGGCACCGAGCCGAAAATCAATATTCAGATTAATAACGCTAATGTTTCAACAAATGATACAAATGCGGGGATTCAACTCGGAGCTACAGCAACTTGGGTTGACAATTCCGCCGTCGCTATTTCAACCACAAATTACGATATAAACAGAGGCGAGGAACTTGAAATTAATTGTTCAGCGGCCGGGGGTACTGGCGATGCGGCCGACCTTACAACCTCTTTAATTTTTGTACTCGAATAAAAAAGGAAATAATAAAATGAAAAAAACGCTCTTATTTTCTGCGATTATCGGAGTCGTGTTTCTTGCGGGATTCGCCAGATCAGAAAACGTAACAACTGAAACGTATCTCCGCTCAATTAAGCTATCTCAGGAGGCATACACACCGCCGGATATTCCGGTCGAAGAGCCCGCGATCGTCGAAGAGCCGGAGCCGGAAGTTATAGAAATCCAGCAACATACCTATAAAAAGCACATCCAGGCGGATGGCTCTGCAAAGATAGGATACTATTACAAAGAGAAATTTCAGAAATATGTATCTGATACAAAACCGGCATATACTAAATACGCTGCGGAGAATACAGTCGAAGAAATCCCTTATATCGCACCGCCCCCGGCTCCTGAAATATCAATAGAAAAACTCAGTAAAAAAGCTGCGAAACTCGCAGAGAATCAATTAAAAAAGACCTGTTTTTCTGGAATGGTTTTTAATGAAAATAAAATAGACACATCCGAATTTTTTAAAGACAAAATCTCAGGCTCTGAAATAGACGCAAGGGACGCAAAGGCAGCAAATGAATCGTTTGTGGAAGTCTGGCCCGCAAAAGACGCAAACGGCGAGGACATACTCTTAACCCTGACCGCTGACGATGTGATCGTCCTGGCTAAACAATGGCGCCAGCTTGTCAGATCTGCGAACCTCGCATACTATGCGAAAATAGCAACAATCAAAACCGCAGATAGGGCAAAGCTTGAATCCTATCTTTCAACCGGAGTAATTGAATAATGAAAAAATCTCTTTATACCCTGTTTTTTGCGATTCTAGCAACATTGTTGTTTACGGGTGGATATATCCGCGTTCCCCGGAACTTTTCCGCAGTCGGATGGGACTTGTCAGGAAATACAATCTTACAATATAAGTGCAATGATAACGCAGCGAACACCGCCGTCACAGATGACGGTTCAGGTGCTACCAATGGAACAAGTTCGACCAATACAAGTAATATGTCGGTAGCAGGTAAGATAAACGAAGCCTTTGATTTTACGGCAGCAAGTAGTGAATATGTAGACTGTAACCAGACACTGCAAGCAGTTTATAGAGCCCCTTTCAGTATTGCCGTATGGGCACAGCCTGACGATGGACAACCAGCAGCAACGCAAGTCTTATTTGGAGGCAAAAATGCAGCAGGAGACCGTGTTAGTATACAGATAGAAACAACGGGCAAAGTTCAAGTTTATTATGGTGAGTCAACAACTGTTATTGCTGAGACAAACGTAGCCGTGTTTCCAGACGGTGCCACCTCAATGACTCACATAGTAGCAACATTTTCAGCAACTATTATTACAATTTTCGTCGATAGCGTTGCCGTAGCTTTAGATGTGACAAATGACGGTGATATGACTGGTGAAACAATGGCTAATTATACTAGCTTAGAGAATCAGTTTTTTGGAGCATTCAACAATGAGGGTGCTGGAGCAGTAGTCCACTTTGATGGTATTCAAGATGATTTAAGAGTTATGGATAAAGAATTAACTCAAGTAGAAATAGACGGTATATATAATTCAGGAACCGGCACAGAATCACAATCAGGAAATTAACATACTAAAAACATAAAGGATTAAAAAATGACTTGGGAAATAGCACTTGCAATATTTATGGCTTTTTGCATGGGAATCGGAGCCCTGAAGGTAATTATCAGCTCAGTAAAAAACTGCATAAAGCAGGAAATGAAAGGCGTGGTAATATCAAAAGAAGATTTTAAAGAAATGATAGATCTGCGGATTGCCATACACAAGGATGCGTGTCCGAAAAAATAATATAATAGGGCCGGAAAAATGATTAACAAACTAAAAAAAGGAATCGTAAAATTACACGCACTTATCTTGGCATCAAGAGCAAAAGACGCGCCCGAAATGCTCGACTCATTGAAAGAGATCAATTCGGTGATACCAGAGGATGAATTTGCGATATTCGCAGATCAATGCGGAAACCGGACCCGGCCGGGATTCTGCAAAAGAGAAGAGCCCCCGCTCCCGGAATGCAATAAAAATAACTGTCGGCATTTAAGCTGGCTCAAAATAAAGGAAAAAGAAAAATGAAAAATCTAATGTTGATTCTCGCTCTCGTTCTGGTCGCTGGCTGCGGAGTTACCGGCAGTATTAATCGGATCTCAGATAATCTCAGATTCAAGACTGTAAATCGCGCTTCTGGCGTTTACGGAATGGATTTCCAAAGCACTCTGGATCCTGAAACCGGAACCATATCCCCAAAAGTAGAAATGGGAGATAAAACACATATACACCAAACAGCCCCGACACTGCCAGGGCAGGGGGTAATCGTAAACGATACTGATTATTCATTCTGGACCGGTAATGTTACCCACACCAGGACACTTATTGTTTTACCTCTCGGAACCGATACCTCAGAATTTTTCCAAAAATATCCAGACTATTTCAAAAATCTTGCACATGTTTTCAGCATCAATACAGATGGAGAAATAGAAATAATTCCCCCTAAAAAGGAATAGTCCATTATGCCTGATAAAATAACTCCATACACAATCAAAACCGTTCCCTCGGAATGGCTCCTGAATAAATGGAAGGAATACTCAAGGATTATAAAATCCTTTGATGTCCGGGATGTCCCCGAAGATGACCAGCAGCTCATACTTCAGGCTTTACACTCTGACCTATGGGACTGGTTTACAGATTGCGACGGCTGTACTTGCGTCTCAGAACCTTCATGGCCGACAATATACTTTCCCCCTTGCGTTGCTCACGATTTCCGCTGCTTCATTGGAAAAAATTTATATGTTGCTGCTTGCGAATTTCGCAGATTAAACAAAGCATATCGAATGGACAAATGGAGGCGAAATATCCGTTTTGCCTTTGTCGTTGCCGCAATCCCATATTTCAAATCATTCGACTATCTTTTCGGCACCCCGCAGCAAAGAAAAAAAAGAAAGCCCAAAGGCTTCAAAAAATCAATTTTAAAATAACAAAAAAGGAAAATAAAATGGATAACAAAAAATTACCAGAGTACCGGAAAAACAAAACGTTCAAAAAATTAAAATTCAAATGGGTGATTGTATGCCTGGCAATTTTATCATGCCTGGCATTTACTCCGACAATTCAGAGGGTATTACTGGTAAATAATGATGGAACCAGAATTGATGGCACAAACCCGCTGAATACCCAGGCTTACGGCGTCGGGATCCCGTCAACTTATACAAAACAAGGAAATAACGGTCGAATATTTCTTACCCAAAAAAGTCAACTAAACGAATACAAAATCAGACCGGCTATACAGAACGAACATGTTCAACCAAGTAAACTTGCTCAAAGCATAGTAACTTCAAGTAATATTGTAGGTCAAATCTTCAAACCTAGCCAGGATAATATTAATGGTATTCTTTTAACTTTGGAAAGTGCGGCCGGCGCTAATTTTGACACATTTGAAAGTTATGCAGACAGCGCCGCCCTTCAAGTTCAGTGGGTTGAATCAAACGCTACATTTAAAGCTCTACTTGAGGAAACTATAGTTCAATCCGGCGCCAAATCTATGAATATTCCAATGGATGCGGTTGTTGCTGATAATTGGATCAACACTGTAGGTTCGACCGATTACACAGGATTCACTTTTGAAATGGATTTCAGGCAGAATAAAGTTTTTGCTCAAATGGAATTACATTTTTTTATTGGTGATGGAACTAACACGAAAAGCATAGAATTGAATGTAAACGCTGCTGATTCGTGGGAACGCTTTGAAATTAATGAAGCTGCTATGACAGTTACTACCGAAGATGCTACAGCGTCCCCTCCTGATATGTCAGCTATTACAAAAATAGGTTTCAGACTGGATGACAGATCCGCCAACGGCATTGGATATATAGATAATATGGTATTTATTCCTGCGCCTGGAGAAGTTGAATTGAAATTATGGGACATGGGAGCCTCGATACCAACTACAGGCGTAACGGCCTTAGATGACGGATCACAATACATTGAACTAGGAGATAGGGGTATAAATGGGGGCACTGTAGCAGCCAGCATACATGTTCAACTCGAAGGTGGAAAGCGATTATACACTATCAAAGAATTTGTAGCGGGAACGGCACTGGAGATCCCGAGCAATACATTATTGACGGTGAACAATTACTATGCACTCACAATCCACTATGTTGATACAAATACAACTGTTTTCGGACCTGATTCAACATTCGATAATTATTACAATAATGGTTATGGATTTACGGCACCGGATGAAGCAACGGCAATCACTGAACTTGGCGTGGATGTCAACCAGAAACATTGCATGTTTATCATTCTCAGTACGCAGGATGTATTTATTAGAAGTTTAGTAAAGACATACAATGCAGCGCCCGGAGACAATGCGACAGAGACAATGATAATTGAAGATCCAAATATGAGAGTAACGGATATTATATCAGGCGGTTTCAGTGCGCTTGAAAATCTAAACGCATTAGATTTTGATAGGCAATTTCAATTATTGAAAGGTGGAAAATTTGAAATATATCATAATGATGATTTCACGGATGACGTTTCTCAAATCAGTATAATTTTAGGATATATATACGAGCCTCAGGAAGCGAATCAATAATAATAAATAACAAAATAGGAGAAAAAAATGCAAAATTCAAAAAGATTGCCATTCTGGCAATTAATAGTGATTGTTCTTTTTATGACAATCGTATTTTCCAAAATCGTTCAAGCTTCAAATGTCAATGACACTGAAACAAAAACAAGCTTTATGGAGCATCAGTCATTGTCGCAGATCGCACTCGCTATGACTGCCTACCAGCAGTATACGGATGCATCTGTCGCAGGTACTACCGTTGTCTATAAGCGTTTCAAGGGTGGAATATCCCCTGTATTTCTTTTGAGGAATATAATTATTGTTACCGGCAGCTATACTCAGGAATATAACGAAAAAGCGTCTGATACCTGGGTTAATAGATTTGATGCCGCATATACACCACTTAATGAATAATAACGGCCGCTAATAACAAATAAGACCCGCAAGGGATCAACCTTTACCCCGGGCCGTTTTTATACCCGTTTGTTGCCAGGGTGGCCGCAAGCGGGTTTTTTGTTGCGAATTTCGCAGGGGAGGGGACTATTTTACTTTATCTATATGATATCCCACAGTACGCGCCCCCATCTCTCCGGGTTTTATCTCTATTAAATATTCATTATGCTTGAATGATATTCTCTTCTGAGTATTCGCACCGATAGTTCTCAACGCATGACCGGATCCTTTCCAGTCCGCAAAAATAACACTTGCTATCGAGTCAAAAGCCTTCAAACCCCTGTCCGGATCCTTTGCCATATCATTAAAATCCACATAAATAATTATAGTTTTCCCCGGAATACAGGATATCCCGAAATCTGAGCAGCTGAGTTTTTTCTCGATCGACAATATCTCCTTTTCAAAAGGAAACTCCGAAATCTCTACAGGATTCGCAGCCTTCCCGCACCCTGCAGCCATAATCAAAACCCCGATCAACATTAAAATTCGTGTCATTTCAGTACCCTCCATATGATTATTTCCTTCCCTATTCCATATTCTAACGCCCTTTCCCCAAAAAATCAAGCCCTTTCCTCTCTATTTACTATGTCGTTCGCTATATATTATGTTAAGTTGAAAAATAATTAAACTTTTCTTGTACCTAAAACAAAGAAAATTTAAAAAAACTTTGCAACCGGACTTGACACGCCCCCCAAACCATTTAGCCACAATTTCGCAACTTTGCCAACCTATCCAACTTAACATAATATATATTAAGAGTCCTTTAAAAATCAATAGGTTATGACTTTTTTTTGACCCCGCTTCCGGGGTCTTTTTTTTTGTGAAACTATTTTGCTATATTATAGACAAGCCAAATCCAAATAAAAAATAAGGAATAGAAGATATGTCTAAGGATAAAGCAGATGTAAATGTCAAAATTGATCCACTGGTTCACTCTCAAATGAAGAAACTTGCCAAAGAATTAATCTTGACAGAACCAGAAGCATACGAAAAGGCAGCGATTGATTTTCTGATGTACCATAAACATAAAAGATTACAGGCGATCGCGGATGGAAAAGACGCAATCATAAAAAATACCGCTTTGGGGTAAATATGAATAAGGAACACAAATATATAAATAAATACGATGAACCTGCATTTATTAAAATCAGAAATTTAATGCCTTTTCTGTCTATACTTTTAATCGGGATGTTTATTTGTTATGTGTCTTATTGTTTAGGGGCTTTTCTTGCAACAATTTTAATTAACTGGTAACTCTCATAATGAAAACTCATCTTGAAAGAATATGGACAGATGATATTGAGCCGGTCGATAATTTAAAAGATTATCTGATTGAAGAGCTGGTCAATTTTGGCTTGATAGTAGGGCTATATCTGAATTTATATGTGTTTATAAAATAGGATTTTAACAACAACCCGCCAGCATCAGAGATGGTGCGGGCAAGAAAGAGAGGTGTAGGGATGCACGAAAATAGTTTACAGGCATATCATGGATTGAAGGATCATTTGAATGCGAAATGTTTTGAAGTATTAATCGCATTCGGTGAAGTCGGAGAGGCGTCGGACTTGGAAATAATGAAGCATTTAGGATATGATTACCCGAATGCGGTGCGTCCTCGAATAACAAATCTTAAAAAGGCCGGTTTTATTTCAGAGACTGCAAAGATAAAGAATCCTTCAGGCAAACCCGGTCGCAAATGCAAGATCATTGTAAATACCATTCCAGAACTGCTCGCATGTGCTGACAGGCTGCTCGAAAATCAAAC
>JAGLON010000045.1 GCA_023138975.1 Candidatus Zixiibacteriota bacterium | reverse complement strand
CCGGTCGCAAGGTGTTTAAAATCAAATGTGCATATATTCGGATACGTTTCTAAATCGTATGTCCAATCGAGCGGGTTAAACGGTACGAAGTCCGCAGCCCATTCCGGGGCCTTGCATGACGGACAATTATCTAGCGTCGATATATAGTTAAAACCACACTGGCATTTTTTTAGACCGCGCATTATTATTTAACCGGTTTAAATGGTTCACATGAAGGGGTTAAATTCCCTGTTAAATAATCGGGGCAAGTATTGCGACCTATGCACGAATTATCTAAATTATTAGGATGTAAACAAAAATGTTTATCAATGTGAAAATAATCACATTCGGCGACATAATCTTTAGGTTGTTCGTCGTCGTTAACGTGTGGCGTATTTAAACCGGTTTTTTCAGGGACTAACGCTTCGTTACTACCCCATATAAACGCGATAACTTTAACGGTTATAACAATGCGTTTAACAAAGTTTAACGACTTTACACATGTGTAATCGGCGTTATTAACTTTAACCGGTGCCGCGCTTTTATTACGTGTTTTAACGAGTGCGTCGTTATGCGTTAAAATAAAATCACCGCGTAAATCTAAAAATTGTTTACCTTTCTGCATATAAAAATACATGTTTAGTTTCCTCGTAAAAAAAGCCGCCCCGTGAAGGGCGACAATTATTATTGTTTTATTATTATTGTAACGTTATCCGCGTGGTAATGCTGCGATACCTGCGGCGTCATAACCTGCGGCGAGCAATTCCGCTTCGGTCCATGTACCGTCGGCGGTAACGTATTTAACAACTGCCGGACCTGCGGGACCACTCGGACCTGCGGGACCACTCGGACCTGCGGGACCATTAGCGAAGTCGTTAGCCGGTGATACTGGACCACGACCCGGACCTGCGGTATTACCTTGCGCCGGGACGTTGGGGTCTATCATTGCGTTAGCAGGCATAACACCGGCTTCGGCGCCGAATGTAGCGGAAGGGTCCGCCGTCGATTCGGTTACAATTTCTATACCCGCTTGATACAGTTCGAACATAGACGGATTAATATACATACCCGCCGTTTGTGTCGATTGATTCGATTTAATCGAGATAACTAGACGACAATAATCACCGGTTTTAATCGCCTCTTTTTGCTGTATCATTTGTGTGGGTTCGTAGTTACCACGGTGGTAAGATTTAATAGCGAACCCATTAGCGGCGTTAATAACCCAATGTCCCGGATAACCTTCGCGGTCGCATGGTTTTCGCATTTTCTTGTTAGGGATTTGACTATCGCCGTCGGTAATTTTAGAACTAAAACCGGGGTGGTTATATTCGCCGCCGGGCCATGCTGCGATCATTTCCGCCCAAATTTTAGCGCCCCATTCTGTTTGGTTCCAGTGTGTTTCTGTACCTTTCGCGATTGCCAAACCGCAATAAAATTGTATTTGCGGGGTAACGCCGTCCACTTGAAATTTCGGGAGTTTTGTTTTGTCGTCTTTTTGGGCGTGTCCTATCATTGGATGCCCACCGACCATACGACCGACCGGAGTTGTTAATTCAATCATAATATTTATTTTCCTTTGTTGTGATTAAGTAAAAAACATTTTTGCTTTGTTGCCGGTATCAGCTACTAACTTTAAACTGGTGTTAGATTTTTTAGAGTACGCCTTAATGACGGCATCGTCAATACCTAATTTTTTAGCTTGCGTCGGTGTTACCACCGATTTTTTAGGGTTTCGTAAATCAATTTTTAATGATTCCCCTAAAGCGATTATTTCGGCGGTTGGTTTAGTCCACGCTAAATTACCGACACCATTTTCGAGCATGTAGTTAGGCATAATAGAACCGCGTTTTATAATTGCTTTCGCTTGTTCTTTTAATCCCGTTTCTACGTATTCGAGTTGTTTAATAGCGCGTTGCACTATCAGTAATTGAACACCTAATGCAAACGGTGTTAAATCTTGTGGGGTCGGTCGCATTGATACCTCATACAAACCTAGACCGGCTTTTAACGCTGCAGGGCAAGCGTGTCGCGCTTGACAATCTCTACAATGTTTACCAGTACGAATAACCGCATTATTTCCTAACGCTATAGCTGCGTTATCGCGGAGTATATTAAAATATGCGCGTAAATCACATAGTTTAACAATCCATTCGTGGATAGGTCCGTCCCGGTGATGCGCTCGCGGTTGTGCTATGCGAATGTGTACCGTTATGTTTTGGTCGCCGATTCCTAATTTTTCGACAATGCCTTCGACATAGTTAATTGTTTGCCAATTTTCGAACGCTTCATGTACCAGATATCCGAATTTATAATCCCACACGTATAAAACCCCATTGTGGTAATCGTAAATAAATTGATCCGTTGTACCGAACGATAGTTCGTGTATTCGTGGCATAGTTAACCGTTGTTCGTTACCGAAGTTTGCACCGCCGAAAATGCTAGTATCGCGCATAACGTTACCGACGTCGTCGGCGTACATTTTTGCACCGTCGTACATTTCCTCGGTAAAAACAATACCGTTAGTAGCTTGTTTACCGATAAATTTATCGACGGTTCGAACCGTTGGTCCGCGTGTATTATCGTCGATTAATTCCGCTGCTATTTCATGGGACGCGGTCCCTTCTTTAGCTTCTTCGCCTTCCTCCGTTTCCGGGTATTGCTGCGACATGAGAACCCACCCGGTGCAACCACCGGGCGCGCCCCATATACTAGCCGAAGACGGCGGGATTATAGAATGTTCGTTCATTAACCGAACAATTCAGTTTTAACGGAGGGGATTAAATCAGGTCGCGCCGCTATTAACGCTATCGACGCTACACCGTGTTTAACACATGCCGCCGTAACTTGCTCGTCGGTAACAGTACCATCCGCTAATGCAGGTGTTACAAGTTGCATTAGTTCCGGGAACGTTACACCGGTGGTCGCTTCCGTTGCTGCGACTTGTTCGGCAACTGGCAACGCGTCGATAGCTGCGTCGTCATAGCCTGCACCGATTAATTGTTCGCGTGTCCATTCACCATCGGACGTAACGTATTTAATTTCGGCGGCGGGTGTTTCCGGTGTCGCAGGTTTTGCCGGTCCTTTAGGACTAGCAGGTCCCGCCGGTGCTTTAGGTTTAGCGTCGGCAATGTTGGTAACGTTAGAAGTGGTAGTCGCTCCCGTTGCTGCAGGTGCCGCCATTGTTTCGCGTAATTCTTTTTTAACGCTTTCGACTAATACAGGGTCGATACCGCGTTTTAGTTTCCATGTGTTACCACGCGCGAGTTTTGTTTTTTTCGCACTGTGGATGCGTGTATCATGCGGCAAACCTTCTTCGTCGAGTTCGACGTCGCTGGATTTTTCGTTTGCGGTTGTAACGTTTTCGTCGTCTTCGGTTTCTACCGGGCCGAAAATTTCGAGTATGTCAGATTCGGACACCTTACATAACGCGAGTTGTTCGCGGTCCCACCCACCGTCCCGGATTTGTTCGGCTGTATATTGTCTATCATCGACATTGTATGTTTTTTGGCCGATAGCTTTATTATCGGTATTAGCGGACACCCCGTTCGCAATGTTCAACTCTACGACGTTCGCTATACCTACTAACACACCGGCGGTGTTACGCAATTCGGCAGGGTCCATATCTATACTTATGTTAATCTTGTTCATTGTCTTTTTTCCTCGTTTGGTTATTGACGAAACGAACAATACCCGATATAGTTGTCGCCGTCAACACCAAATATAACGTACCTAATAAGTGGCTGCACTAGGGTGCAACAGGAAGCACGGTCTGGTTAGCCAGTCCATTTGATTTATTTGTTATAACTTTTAAGGTGATTTATGAGCGAAGAAATAAAAATATGTAGTAACCACGATGAGCAAGTACCTTTGATATGGACTTTCAAATTTGATGGTTCTGAATATTGGTGCCCAGCATGCGGATATAACTGCGGGATGTTTGGTGCTGGCGAAAATGTACCCGTTACCGATGAGCTGAAAAAAGCTGCTAAGGACTGGAAAAAGAAAGCCACTCCTTTTTTAAGTGGTGATACGGATGATTGGGATTACGAGTTATAACATAAGAATATAAAGACCTGCGAAGGTTATAGGAGGCGGTATGTCTTATTATGAAACGGTAAAGAAAAAAGTAGTTAATAATGTTTGCAAGAGAATGCGAGACGCTAAAGCGAATAAACGCGATAATGATAAAATACCGTGTGACAATTTTAGTCTTTATGATTTACCAGAAAAGCGCAAAATAGTAATCGTGATAACTTTAGATTTCGGGATAAAAATCGATGTTTTCCGGTTTTTTAAAACAAAACGGATAAATAGTTATTTTGTAAGCCTCAATAAAAATAAATCTGAAAAAATGGGATGGTCTGTTTTTTGTAAAAGATTATCAAATCATTACCCTAGTTTATTAAGTCCGTATGCTTTATGATTTTATCGCCGACGCAAGGAATATTTAAAAATGATATCTATAACGCATGGGACACCGGACATAAAAACGTACTCGGTGTATCGCCGACCGGGTCTGGGAAAACGGTCGTATTTTCTGATATATTAAAAGACCATAACGGGTCAAGTTGTGCGATTGCGCATCGGCAAGAATTAGTAACACAAATATCGTTAGCGTTAGCGCGTGACGACGTACCGCATAGAATTATAGGACCGAACAACGTAGTTAAATTAGCGGTTAATATCCACATGGCGGAATGTGGGACGTCGTACTACAATCCACAAGCACCTTGCGCGGTTGCCGGGGTCGATACGTTAGTCCGTCGTAAAGATAATTTAGCGAACTGGTTAAACAGTGTAACGAAATGGGTACAGGACGAAGCGCACCACGTTTTAGTAAATAATAAATGGGGCAAAGCTGTAGACATGTTTCCTAACGCTATCGGGTTAGGTGTAACAGCGACACCGGACCGCGCGGACGGTTACGGACTAGGTAGACATGCCGACGGTGTTTTCGACGTTATGGTCGAAGGTCCTCAAATGCGCGCGTTAATCGACATGGGTTATTTAACCGACTACCGTGTATTCGCGCCACCATCCGATTTAGACTTAACTAACGTCAACGTTACAAAGTCCGGGGAATTTAGTAAGGAACCGTTAAAAGCTGCGGTAAATAAATCGCATGTCGTCGGCGACATTGTAAAACATTATTTACGAATCGCACCGGGTAAACTCGGTATAACGTTTGTCGATAGTGTGGATACTGCTACACAAGTCGCCGCCGAATATAATCGCGCCGGTGTTCCCGCTGCAGTCGTTAGCGCCGATACCAAAGACACCGACCGCGTTAGAATTGTAAAAGAATTTACAGCGCGTAAATTAATGCAGCTTGTTAACGTTGATTTGTTCGGCGAAGGGTTCGACCTCCCGGCTATCGAAGTTGTTAGCATGGGACGACCCACACAAAGTTACGCGTTATATGTTCAACAATTCGGGCGCGCCTTACGTTTGATACTCGGTAACATTTCGCGCGCTACATGGGACACCTATACCGATTTACAACGACGTTTATTAATTGCACAAAGTACAAAACCACACGCTATAATTATCGACCATGTCGGCAACGTTGAGCGCCACGGTTTACCAGACCGCCCGCGTATATGGACAATGGACCGCCGCGAACGCACCGGTAAAAATAAACCGACCGACGACATACCTACGACGACTTGTCTAAACCCTGAATGTGTTAGCGTATACGAGCGCACGTATAAAGCGTGTCCGTATTGCGGTCATGTTAATTTACCGGCGTTCCGTTCCGGTCCTGAATTTGTAGACGGAGATTTAACAGAACTCGACGCGGCGACCCTTGCCGAAATGCGCGGGGAAATTGCTAAAGTTAATATGACGGTAGACGAAGCGCGCGCCGATATGCTTGCTAACTGGGTCCCGAAAATAGCATTAACACCCGGTATAAAACGACACATTGCCCGGCAAGAGATGCAAACGGCATTGCGTGAGTCTATCGCATGGTGGGGCGGATACCAACGCGCCGCCGGTCGGGACGATAGCGAAAGTTACAAACGGTTTTATTGGAAATTTGGAATAGATGTTTTAAGCGCGCAAGCGTTAAACATTAAAGACGCGCAAACATTAGCGTTAAAAATTAACGACGATTTAGCGAGGTTAGCGGTATGACAACCGAAGATACTAATATTAAATGTAAAAAATGCGGTGAAAACTGTATAAAAGTCACCGTAGACAATCGTTGTATATTACGTCCGCGTCGTATCTCATATTGTAAAGGTTATCATTTAAATGCGTTTAATGATAAAACTAAAATATGTACGATGGAGTTAACCAAATGAACCTTAATCAATGGGCTATAAAGTGGCAAATACCGTTCGAAGCGGTCGAAGACTTGCGCCGGGAGTTTGGAACGATCAACACCGACCCGGAACCGGTACACAATGACGGAAGCGAAGCACGGGTCCAAACGTCGATACGTTTAGAGGCGTCGCGAGTCGGTTGTCGCTTGTGGCGTAACAATGTGGGCGCAACAAAAACCGACGAAGGCGGTCATATACGTTATGGTTTAGCGAACGACTCTACAAAAATGAACGCAGTAATTAAATCGGCGGACCTAATAGGTATACGTCCGGTAACGATTACCGAAGCGCATGTCGGCGGTGTGTTCGGTCAATTCGTAGCGCGGGAAGTTAAGCGCGAAGCGTGGGTCTACACTGGCGACAAACGAGAGTTAGCACAATTAAAATTTTTAGAATTAATTAATGCGTTAGGTGGCGACGCGGCGTTCGCTACGGGAGTAGGTACATTATGAAAAATAAAGAAATGACAGAAGCGACCTTTAATTATTCAAATCCATTTTTTTATCATTTTTACGGGTGTTGTTCTCGATACTGTTTATCAAGTAAACGTCGTCTACAAATACGTCGTCGTAGTCTTAAATCTCAAGGTGTACAGTTATGAAAAATTTAGAAACGACCGAGGCGGGAAAAATGTACGGTAGGTTGTATTTTTATTGGGGTTTTCATTATCGGATTACAATATCACAAAAACGACGTCGTCAAATGATAGGCAGGGCGTTTAAATCTATGGGTGTACGACTATGATATTCGCAACACCATTTACAGCAAGCGACAAACAATGTACCGGCCCGTCGGTCGATTCTGGTTTCCCTGATATCGACACCGTGGTCGCTACTATGGGCGATTCGCAGATAATGCAATCCGAACGTATGGTAGTTTACGGGGACGACGAAAATCGGGTTATATTTAGTCGGGACGTAACATTCAGTGTTGACGGTGTGAACAATAACGGTTAGTATCAGCTAATCTAAAATGAGAATAATAAATTATGAAATCACACATTACGAACATTGCGTTAGACATGATACATACTAACGGACTGATAAACCTATCCCGCCTCGAACTATGCGAGCGCGCCGGTATTGCGGACGGTTCATTCGTTTACCACATGGGTTGTAATTTTACCGAATTCGTTAGCAAGCTACGCCCGGAAGTCGAGGACCAAACGACCCACAAAGTAGTTAAACTACGTACGGTAGACCCGGCGTTACGCAAAGACCAAATTTTAAACGCGGCTATCGAAATCGCAAAGAAAAAAAGTTACAACAAACTTACACGACCGGACGTTTCCGAAGCTGCAGGCGTTAGCCTTAGTTTGATTACACATTATTTCGAAACTATGAACCAGTTAAAACGCGACATTATGCGCGCCGCCGTTAAACGTGGCATCGCGGAAATAGTCGCGCAAGGTCTAACGAACAAAGACCGCCACGCGTTGAAGGCGTCGAAGGAACTAAAAACAAAAGCTGCCCATTTAATCGCTAATTACTAAAGGACTCGTCGTATGAACGTATTAAGTGTATTCGACGGCATGTCATGTGGTTATATTGCTTTAGAACGAATAGGAATTCCCGTTACTAATTATTACGCCTGTGAAATTGATAAACACGCAATTACAGTTAGTAAAAATAATTACCCCAATATTCATAGATTAGGTGACGTTACTAAAATTAACGGTTGTGCGTTTGACGGCGGTTATTTACCGAAAATCGATTTATTTATCGGTGGTTCGCCTTGTCAGGGTTTCAGCTTTGCGGGTAAACAGTTAAATTTTGACGACCCACGTAGTAAATTATTTTGGGAATATGTACGAATTTTAAAAGAGTTAAAACAAAACAACCCTGATATAAAATTCATGCTCGAAAATGTCCGAATGAAAAAAGAATATTTAGACGTCATTACCGACGCGTTAGGTGTCGAGCCTATTATGATAAATAGCGCATTAGTATCCGCCCAAAATAGAAAGCGTTATTTTTGGACAAACATACCGAACGTATCGCAACCTATAGATAAAGGAATCATGTTAACGGATATCGTCCACGAAACATTTAACGGCGATCATTTATCGGATTCATGGGATACATGGTTTAAACGAAATGCGGATAAACGAATCGTTAAAGGGTATATAAAAATTAATCCAGAAAAAGCTATTACAATGACCGCCCGACAATATGCTAACTGGAACGGTACGTTTATTTTCGAACATTTAAACGAGTATAAGGTCCCATTCGATAAAACATTGCAGATCCTCGATAAAGAAGTCAAACGCGGTAAAGTCGGTTATTTTAATAAAGATAGTCAATCAAGACGCGTTTATTATGTTCACGATAAAGCGGTTACGTTATGTGGTGACGCGGGAGGCGGTGCCGCTAAAATGGGTCAATATTTATTTGGGTGTATAACCCCAGATAGAATAAATAAACGTCAAAACAGACAACGATTTAGTGAGGGTAATAAATTTTATACGCTAACGGCGCAAGATAAACACGGGATTTTAATAGAGGGTTATATTCGAAAACTTACACCTATCGAGTGCGAACGATTACAAACTGTACCCGACAACTTTACCGCCGGGGTAAGTGACTCACAACGTTATCGTATGCTCGGTAATGGGTGGACTGTGGATGTAATCGCTCATATTTTCGAGGGTTTAAAATAACATGCAGCAACTACCCGAAGCGCTAAAAGCGTTAGCGAGTTATCGGCAATTTATTTTATATAAATTAATACCCAGTAAAAAAATACCGGGTAAAATGGATAAATTACCAGTAGATTATCGTACATTGCAAGTATTTGTAAAAGACGACATGTGGCAAGACGACCCGGAAGCGTGGACCGATGCAACCACCGCTATTAATCTAGCGAGGGTGTGCGGTGATAATTACGGGGTCGGTTTTTTCTTTACTGTTAACGACCCTTTCTATTTTATTGATATCGATAAATGTGCAAACCCTGCGGGTGGGTGGTCCGATACTGCTAACGCGGTTATGTCTTATTTTCCAGACGCCGCCGTCGAAATTTCGCAATCCGGTAAAGGTTTACATATTTTTGGTATGTACACAGGTGTCGCACCTGAACACGTATGTAAAAATATACAACTTGATTTAGAAATGTATACAGAACGTCGATTCGTTGCGTTAACAGGTGTTAACATTATTGGTAACGCAGCAACGAACGGCGACCAATATTTACAAGCGTTTATTAATAACTACATGGCGCCACGCGTTACTGCTACACCCGAAGCGTGGACGATACAACCGGTAGAAGGTTGCAACCCACCCGACGACGAGGCATTAATTAAAAAAGCGTTAGCAAGTAAGAGCGCCGCCGGTGCGTTCGGTGTACGTGCGACGTTCCGTAATATATGGGAACGTGACGTCGAAGCGTTAGCCGCCGTGTACGCACCGGACGCAAACGATACGGGCGAGTTCGACGAGTCGAGCGCAGACATGGCACTCGCACAACATTTAGCATTTTGGACGGGTAAAAACTGTAAACATATCGAGCGGTTAATGTGGTTATCGAAGTTAGTCCGGGATAAATGGACCAAACATAAAAATTATTTACGTAACACAATTACCCGTGCCGTTAGTCTGCAACCAGACGAGTCAACATATAAAGGAAACCCGCCGAAAGTATCATTAGAAAAAGCCGCCCCGGTAATCCGGGAAAGTGTCGAACCGGGTTTACTTACAGGATTTAGATATCTAGCAGGCCCGCAACAAGTCGAACATTTTAAAGGGTGCGTCTACGTTCAAGACATACACAAAGTTTTTACACCGCGCGGGGCGTTCCTAAAATCGGACCAATTTAACGCCACGTACGGCGGTTACGTTTTCGCACTCGACGATACTAACCGTAAGGAAACTAAAAAGGCGTGGGAAGCGTTTACCGAATCGCAGGTCGTCGAATACAAGCAAGCAGAAACAACGTGTTTTAATCCACAATTGCCGACCGGGGCATTTACAACGTACGACGATAAAGTCGCGGTTAATATCTATGTCCCAACTAACACCCCACGCGTCGAAGGCGACCCCACACGGTTTTTAAATCATCTAGCGAAGGTTTTACCCATTGAGTCCGACCGGGCTATTATACTCGCGTATATGGCTGCATGTATTCAACATAAAGGCGTTAAATTCCAGTGGGCGCCACTACTGCAGGGTATGGAGGGTAACGGTAAAACATTGTTTACCCGGTGTGTAGCGTTTGCAATCGGCGAACGGTTTACCCACATGCCACCGGCGGAACAACTCGCGGAAAAATATAACGAGTGGCTTTACGGTACGTTGTTTATCGGTGTCGAAGATATTTACGTCCCGGACCATAAACTAAACGTTATCGAAGTGTTAAAACCGATGATAACGAACGACCGACACGCTATTCGCGCTATGGGAATCGCGCAAGTAATGCGGTCGATATGCTGTAATTTTATGTTTAATTCAAATCATAAAGACGCCGTACGTAAAACACGCCGCGACCGTCGATTCTGTATTTTTTATACAGCACAACAAAACGACGGCGATATCGAACGCGACGGTATGGGCGAGGATTATTTCCCGAACATGTACGAATGGTTGCGCGGTGGCGGTTATGCCATTGTGTCTAACTACCTCGAAAACTATCAGATACCCGACGAGTTAAACCCGGCGACAAGTTGTCACCGTGCCCCGCCTACGTCGAGTACGGACGAAGTAATCGAAGCGTCCCTCGGTGGTATCGAACAAGAAATATTAGAAGCAATCGAACAAGGTCGCCCCGGTTTCGCGGGCGGCTGGATATCATCGACGGCGGTGGAAAATTTATTAAAAAATTTACACTCGACCCGGACCATGCCACAAAATAAACGTAAACAAATGTTAAACGACATGGGTTATTACTGGCACCCGGCATTAAAAAACGGTCGTGTAAACAATCACATTATGATAGATGCAGGGAAACCGAAACTATATATTAAAAAAGGGCATATATCATTGAACCTGAAAACATGCGCGGAAATTTCTAAAGCGTACGAAACCGCACAAGGCGGGCAAGTAGTAACCGGTAACGCCGCCGCTACCGCATTCAATCAAGAAACATAACGAGAGGTAACACCGTGAGTACAGAAACAAAAAATATAAAAATGGGTTTAACTAAATCTACTAAAAATACGCATGTATACAATAGCGAAGACGACGACGCCGCTATCCCCACCGTGTACATTAAAAAAACCGGACTACCAAAAGAACCGCCTGTAATAATCGAATTAATCGTTAAGTATTAAAATTAAAGCCGCGTAAAGCGGTTTTTTTTCGTCCGTAGCTATTGACGTTAGCCCCTAACACTGTATAATTAGAACTGTAAACAGCGAGATATCGAGGGCAACCCCTGCGCGTGTATAAATCGGCGGTCGTGACCCGTCCGACGAACGGTAATTGACGTTAGCCCCTAACACTGTATAATACTAATCATCGAATAACGAAACGCAGGAACTACGACAATGATACAAGTTACAACCACAATCGACGACGGTTATACAGTTTACAAATTCGAAGCGAATAACACCGAATACGAAGTATTAACCGACGACGGTAAAACTTATCAAGTGTGGAGTAACCGCAAAGGTTGCGCCGGTCGTACACCTCCAACCTGTTACGATTCGTTGTCAGATATGGCTAAACGTTCTAAAGCACTCGCAAACCTTGCGACATTAATCGAGGCGTAAATTATGAAAAATGAATTAAAACCATATCAAAAAATAAAAATGTCGAATTTAAAAAAGGTTTTCAGTTGTCCGATTTCGTTGGGAAAACCACTATGGTTAAACAAAAACGAAGTAGTAACGCCGGGTCGTTATCTATTCGAATCGACCGGCGGCGACCCGATAAACCGCGAACACGACATTATCGAAAAGGACGGCGAACTCGGTGTGCGATTGAAAGCGACCCGGCGTTTTATCAAAGTTAAAGATTTTAGAAACGATTGTCGTTTAAAATTAATTGAGGCAACCGACGAACGGTAGTTGATGTTAGGGGCTAACGCTATATAATACTAAACATCGAAACACGAAACGCAACTAACGAAGGTAACGACATGGAATTATTTAAAGTAATAAAAAGCGAATCATCAAATAGCCATTCAGAAATTTATAAGGATTGCGGCGAATTTGAAGTGTTTAACATGATTAACGCTGACACGCTATCGCGTTCAATGCCTCCAAAGAAATATAAAACAATCAAAGGCGCTACTAAATACGCAAATAAATTCATGGGAGTTAAATAAAATGAGTAACAAAGATGTTGACGGTTGTGAAAAATCGCAACTAATAGCAAACTATGAAATTTTAAAAGGTGTACAACGTAGTTTATCAAACATACAGTGCCACAATAATACGAGCATGGTATACACGGTTATACCGACCGCGGCGGGGCATTTTCTACAACAATCTATAATCAATATAGGTCACGCGTTAGAAATAATGCGGACCGAATCAACAAGCGACGAACTCGTTAAAGAAATTTTAGCCGAAATTGAAAGCGACTACGTCATTTAAAATTAATTGAGGCAACCGACGAACGGTAGTTGATGTTAGGGGCTAACGCTGTATAATTAGAGTAACGGAATTTTCCTTTAAAAACAGAGGTAACATTATGGCAAAAACTAAAGCAGTACCGGGCAATAAGCGTACGCAAAAATCAGTACAGAAACGCTACGACGGCGATTTAATGCAAATTAAAGTATGGGTCGCGGGTAAAAAATCAGACCCGGAAGGTATCGAAGCGGATAAAACACGCAGATACGCGGCGAAACAACCGGTAACGAAAGTATTGTTAGCGGCGCTATGAAAATACGCGTATCGCCTTTACAACGTAACGTGTTACATCATTTAGAACTAAATCTATTTGTGTACGTTTCGTCGTTAACACCGTTTAAACGTAAACCATACGAAGCGTTACAGCGTAAAGGTTTAATACAACCCATACTAGACGACAACGGTAATACATACTGGGAGTTAAAACCATGAGTAAAAAAATAACAACATCTCTAATTTACATTCATACCGGCGGGACGTTTGAAATTGCCGTGTTGCGCGGTCCGAGTATGAAACACGCACGGCGTGCGATACTCGAAGCAATAACAGGTAAACGGGTAATGATTAACGAATGTGGTATTAACACCGTTTATCAGGAATTGTATAAACTGTTTGAAATCGACGGTACTTGTATTGCTGATATGAACCAAAAACTAACCGAGGCGTTACGTAATGAATAAAAAAATAAAAGTTATAGGAATTACAGGCCCGGCGCATTGTGGTAAAGATACCGCCGCCGATTATCTGTTAAAACATTTACCGTTTGGATTTACTAAAGCGTCGTTCGCCGACCCCATTAAAGAAATGGCGCGCGGTTTAGGTTTAACATACGGTCAATTATACGGAAATTTAAAAGACGTTACCGACCCTGCATTAGGATGTACACCGCGTAAAATACTGCAGACGTTGGGCACTGAATGGGGTCGCGAGTTAATACATCCCGACGTATGGGTCCGCGCTATGGTCATTAAACTACAAGGTTTAGAAAACGGTGCTGGTTTTGTCATGCCCGACGTACGGTTCGAAAACGAAGCAAATTTCGTACGTGAACACGGTGTGTTAATCCACATTACAGGGCGATTCGATAACGGCGATAGTCAAGTCGAACAGCACGTAAGCGAATCAGGTGTTAAATTAGAACCCGGTGATATTCCCATTCGTAACGACGATTTAATCGACACGTTCTACGATTACTTAGCCGAAACGATGCGACTCATTAACGAGTATTAATAATGGACACCTACATATTAGAAAAATGGGCAAGTTTAACCGCTGTTACTCGTTTACATTCTATAGACTGGTTCACGGGTTGTTTTTTTAATCCTGTTTTTTTCGATAATGGAAAATTATTAACGATTTATACTCAGTCTGACAAATCGTTAAAGGAACTCATAAGAAATAAAATACTTAATAACAAAAGGTAAGTAAAAATGACATTATTAGAATGGCTAAAACAACAAGGTAAAGCGTTAGTAATACAAGGTCCGCAAGGGTGTGGTAAAGGTTTGTTAGCTATGCAGTTAGCTAAATCAGAGGGTGTCTGTTCCAATGTCCACATTGAACAAGTTTGCGGAAAAAACTCTAAGTTTCAACACTGGTTAAACGATTTACCAGACGTTGTAATCGTAGAGGGTGCGCCAAAACTAAAACATTTCGATATAATTAAACCGCTTATCGCAAATAATAAAATACTTCACCATCGTAAAGGTGTAGATTCGGTCGAAGTTAAAACCCCGATGTTTATTTTTTGTACGTATGATTCGAAACCGTTTGAAGCTGGTAAAAACAATAGACGATTTTACACAATAAAAATGGACGCTTAACACGTATGTCGAATCGTCCGTCCCATTGTCAAGCACACGACGACCACGGTAGCGGTACTATCGTTTGTAACCGTTGTGGTTATCAGTGGGACGCAGACGACGCCGAAGACGTCCCACCGTGTAAGACATGGGACGAGATTAACAAGGAACGCAAGGAACAACGCGAAGCGTATAGAGTCATTAAAAAACAGGTCGGACGCGACGCAATTAAACACCTCAAAAAAATATTACCACCACCCGACGAACGGTAAAATAAATAGTTGACGTCAGGGGCTGACGGTGTATAATTCTAGTTACTGGAACAACGACAACCCGAGGATTACGAGTTATGGCTAAACAATACAACTATGTAACAGACGTTAAAAATTTTCATACTAGTGATAGAGAATTAGACGCCGTTTTAAATTGTTATTCTGACATGTTCAATATTCCCGGCGAATGGGATGGGCACAAATATTATCATAATAAAAAATTAACAATGGTACAGATTAGCGAAATTAAAGGTTTTATTCGTGGTCTGTCATACGCTAACTACGACATGGTGTAATAACATGAGCGAATATTTAGAGTTACTTAAAAGACGACGCGACGCAACACCGCCACCGGGCAATGCACCGAACGTACAATCTAACGTATCGTTCCGCAAGGCTATCGATTATATCGAACGATTGGAAACGGAACTAAGCGTTAGTAACGCCACTAGCGAAAGTCGCGGCGAGAAATTACGGGACGGGTTAGAAACGTATCGGGAAACACGCCACGACCTTTTAAGAATATGTAAAGAACTAGACGTCGCTAAAGACCTTAACAAACGACTCGAAGCGGAACGCATACCCGAAGAACTATTCGACGGTTACGCCGTGTTAAAAAATATAAGCATTGAAGCGCGAAACCCTAATTTATCTCAAGTTAGCGACATACTCGATAGTGTTATTAAACTGATTAAGGAGCGTATCGAAAATGTTTAAATTTATATTACTTGTCGTGTTACTCGTTGTTGGGTGGTCCGACGTTACGGCGTGTGGTATCAATCTCGACGAACCCGTCGTCGTTAATTGTGTGGGGTGTCCGTAGTGAGCATATTTAAACCAGTGACAACCGTCACGCAATATAACGTATTCACCGTTAAGCAATATTTAAGGTTTCTAAAAGAACTTAGTCTTGTTAAAGAACACTGGAACCCATTACACGCTCAACGATTCGTTCGCGCGACACGTAACACCGACCCCGTCGCTACCATTGATACCACATTCAACCGTAACGGGCGTACATGGTGCGTTACTGTGGTTACTGATACATTTATCATAGCTACTGCAGTCGATGCAGAACGGGACGCACGGGGCGAACTGGTTAACGATTACGATGTTATTAAGGTGATGCTATGAACATAGACGATACGATATTAAGGTGGGTGTTACGCGGAATGCACGAACGTAACCAGATTATTATAGACGCTGTATGTATACAACAAATTGGACACGTTGAACGATGGGAAAACGCTACGAGCGACCCGTTAGGTGATATCGACAAACCGATTATTATAGTCGTAGACAACATCGACCACGGTGGATCAATGATACAAACAGCAGTTAAAAACATTCAGGAAGCGAACCTCGCGTTAGTAATGTTCGGTGAGTCGCTGCAGGCTGTTAATTTTCCTTACGAGAATATGGAACTAACGAGCCTCGACCATCGTTATCATATAGTCGAAGTAAACGAGGCGGGATTACCAGACCAAAATAATAAACCGTGGTATCAGGATCGTAAATTAAATCGTAGTAAAAAATCGAGGCGTAAAATATGAAACGTAAAATAATGTCGTTAGCAATGGCGGCGGGTATTGCAGGTATGTCGACACCCGTCGAACCGAGCTATTACAGGTCGCTACCGTCACGTAAACGACATAGCGTATTCCCTCGACAAAAAGTCGATAAGCGTACACGGCGTGGACGCGGTAAGTTATGAGCAATACAACAAAAATTAAATGTACGGCGTTAGATACTGTGTGTGATTCGTTAGAAGTATGCACCGATAATAACGTCGTCGGCATGGTTCCGCTATCGTTAATAATCGAAAAATTCAGGGACGACGCAGGGTGTATCGAGGCGTTAATTATTCCAACATGGTTGGCTAAAAATAGAGGGTTTATATTATGAAAATTAGTAATAGTAAGGAAGTAGATACATTTTGTTGGGAACATCGTAACAATGGGTGTGACGGGATAAAAGGTGGTTTAATAGACGAACACGGACTAACTGTTAACACGGCGTGGCGCGACAAAGTGACTGGTGAGGAAATAAAAGTCGAATATGAAGTAACTGACGATGATATCCGGGCAATGTGGATTAATGCAGGAGGAACGTTCCACGGGCCAATAACCGAAACGGCGACTATGACCGAAGAACGTATTATTAAATTTATCAGGGGTTTACTGTAATGCAACGAGTTAGAGTAATACCGGGTGCGTACACCGGTGGCGTTATACCCGGCGACCATGATTATTACCTTGTGTCGATAAACGGTAAGCAAGCGAAAGTACAAACGTTGTCGTTAGGCGAGGGTGTGTTTTCGATGTGGGTGTCATGGTCGTGTTTAGAAGTCGTCCCACACGACGTTAAATTGCCCGGTGGCAATGTAAAAGCGTTAAATGAGCTAACTGAGTGGGGTAGTGCACACGGTGTATCAGTTTCAACAATAGGGGCGTTATTTATAGAGTGCCCGACATTAGTGGAGTTAATAACATGAGTAACAATTACAGCAAGTGTGGTAGTTGTGGACAACCGTCGTCGGCACTGAGTCGATTTATCGAACCTACTAATAATTGCACCGAATGTGGTGGTGAGATGGTAGGCGACGGATATACAATGGTGTTACATTGCGAGAATGCGGACGAGAAAAACTACGAATTTCACGAACCAGATGCGGGGCCAATATACTGCAATTTCGAGGATAAATAACAATGAGTAACGAACGGTTAACAGTCGAAAAAATAAAAGAGGCTGCAGCGTTACACGGACACCGTTTATCAGATGCGTTAGCGTTAGAGTTTATCGGTATTGTTAATGGCACTGGTTACGATAACAATAATATACAATGTGAGATATGTACTAAATGTTTTAGAATCGAGTCGACAATGCAAGTGGTCGACGGCGAGTATGTATGTTCGGACTGTTATAACCACAATGGCGAGGGTTAATACCATGTTTAATTATTATAGATTAATAGGCGTCATAGCGGTAATAGTTAGCGGCTACGTAGCGGTTAGTATTATTATGTACGTTTATAACGCGTTCCCGCTATCTTATTTATAACGGCTATCTCGTAGCCGTACCCTCCGTTTTTTCGGTGGGTAAATCGGTGGGTATTTTTATTACCAACAATATCAAACACTTACACTCGAAATACCCCACACCCTCCATACCCTCCGATTTGTCCTCCCTGTCCCCTAAAACACCTTTTCTATGTCGGCTACGTAGCCGCTACCCGCTATACACTATACGTCTATAATTCCATTCTATTTACTATTTAACTCTTTTATGGAGGGTATGGAGGGTATTTAAGTATAATAATAACAAAAACAATAGCTTACGAAATACCCTTCGATTTGAAACGGTGGGTAAAACGGTGGGTATGCAGGGTAATGTTAAACGGTGGTACACTGTGGACAACAACGAGGGCGCTATTATGATTAATGTGAATACGTTAGATATTGACGAACTGGAAAAAGAGTTAAAAACGTACGCTAGAAAAGCGTTTCCGTTCGCAACAAAAAATACGCTAAATAGTGCAGCATTTAAAGCACGCGAATTAATACAAAAAGACATACGCGTAAAAATGGTTACACGTAATCAATTTACAGAACGTTCTATACTCGTTGACCAATCCAAAACGTTAAACGTACGTCGCCAATCATCAACTGTGGGTTCTACCGTTGATTATATGAAAACTCAAGAATTCGGCGGCACCAAACGCTCGGGTGGTAGTGAAGGCGTACCGATACCCACATCGTATAGCGCCGGGCAAGGTGAGCAACAACAACCACGAACCAAACTACCACGCAAGCCTAACAACATACGTAACATACGATTACGCGGGAAGACACGAAAGTCACGTAACAGAAAGCAGGCTTTACTATTCAAGATGCAGGACGCTGTGACAAGTGGTAAACGTTTTATCTTCCACGACTTTGGTAGCGGTAAGAAAAAAGGTATCTTCCGTGTTGTTGGTGGTTCACGTAACTTTAAACGCGGTGTCCCACGCGGCGCCCGGTTACGCATGGTGTATGACCTGTCCGAAAAGATTGTCGACATACCTAAGACACCGACATTCAAACCTGCAGTAGCTACCGCACAAGTATTAATCCCCGGTATGTATCGCAAGGCTATCGAGTTTCAAGTTAGACGGTTTGGTCTGTTTAGATAGCGTTGTCGTATATCGTAGCGGCTACGACCCCGCTATAAAAAAAGGTACTGTAGGCACCCACCGGGGGTAGCGCCGTTTTGATTCGGCAG
>JAGLON010000044.1 GCA_023138975.1 Candidatus Zixiibacteriota bacterium | reverse complement strand
ATATTCGCTCGTCGCTTTCGGGGCTTTTGAAAGATGAAGGCTATAAAACCGAAACTGCCGAGTCGGCGGAAAAAGCAGAGAGCTTGATTAAGAAGAACCGGTACGATCTTATCCTTCTTGATATTCAAATGGCCGGTAAAGATGGAATCACTTTTCTTGAAGACAATAAAGAAGCATTGACAAACAGCACAGTAATTATCATCTCCGGTAAAGCCGACATATCGACAGCCGTCATGGCGATTAAATTGGGAAGCTATGACTTTATTGAAAAGCCTTTGTCTCCCGAGCGTGTATTGATAACTGTCCGGCAGGCATTGCGGCTTTCGCAGTCGCTAAAAACAGAGCAGAAACTCACGAGCCGTATCCTTGATTCTTATCGAATAGTCGGCGACTCATTGGCGATAAAAAATCTTGTGGGTTTAATTGAAAAATCATCTTTAAGTGATGCGACGATTCTGATTACCGGAGACAACGGAACCGGAAAGGAATTAGTGGCGCATCAGATTCATTATTTATCTGCTCGCAAGACGGAATCATTTGTCACTGTTAACTGCCCCGCGATTCCAGAGAACCTATTTGAGTCGGAACTATTCGGACATGTTAAAGGCGCATTTACAGGAGCCTTAAAAGACCGTGTTGGGCGGTTTCAGACAGCATCCGGGGGAACTCTGTTTTTAGATGAAATAGGGGATATCCCTCCAGCTATGCAGGCTAAACTTCTTCGGGTGTTAGAATCGGGACAATTTGAAAAAGTCGGCTCTGACGATACATTGACTTCAGATTGCCGGCTTATAGCAGCCACTAATAGAGACTTGGAAAAGCTGATAGAGACCTCAGCTTTTCGTCAGGATCTTTATTATCGCCTCAATGTGTTAAATATTCGGGTTCCTTCGTTGGCTGAGAGGACTGAAGATATTCCTCAATTAGTAAGCTATTTTCTAAAATCATCTGATTCTGGAAATGAGTTCGAGTTTTCTTCCGATGCCATCGGCGTTTTGGCGACATATAGTTGGCCGGGGAATATCCGTCAACTGAAAAACTTTATTCAGCAAATCTTAGTTACCTGCGAGCCAGGTGAAATAACTGTCGATGATATTGAGCGGATTAGATCTTCAAAAACGACTGATTGGGCTAATTCAATACTTCCGGATGAGAACAGGCTTAGTGCGGCAGTGAGGAATTTCGAAAGAGGTTTTCTATCTGATTCTTATTCACGCTTCGAAGGAAACATCGCTGCCATGGCGAGACATCTGAACATGGACCGCGGTAATTTATCGAAGAAACTAAAAGCACTGAAAATCGTGTAAAAAAAACACAACAATTCAGCACTTAGCGTGTGTAATATACACGCTAATAAGCGATGATCTCTTGTAACTTGCTGTTATACAACAGAGAATGCAATAGGCATGGAATTTGATTGTTAGAAGGGTGAATGGAGGAAGTCAAATGAAACCCGTATTAGCTATTCTTGCAGTTGTCACCCTCTCAATAATATTTGTGTCACCAGTTCAAGCCGCAGACTATACAAAATACGAACGCAATGATTCGGAAAAGGCGGCCATTACAATGACCGTCGATAAAACCGAATGGATTATCGAGCGGGTCGAAGGAGAGGAGCAGAATCTTTATATCTGCGATATCTCTTCGATAAAACGAAAAGGTACCAGTATCCATTGCGGTGAAGATGTAGTGGTAACCGAATCTGCTATTCAGATTGAGGATTTCGTTCTTGATTTTAATGATGTCAGAAGAATTAGCGCCAGGCGGGGCAGCCATTCCTCCCAGATAGTGTTAGCTTTTATACTGAGTGATTCAACGAATCGAAAGAGTTCATTTCAGCGTCGTATGAGTGATGTGGTATCGTGCAGAAACAGTATCCGTATAAAAGCTGATGACTTTATTCGCGGTGCGGTAGTAGCGTTTTTTGGAGATATTAGCGTTGACGGCGAAGTTAATCGAGATGTTATTGCGCTTCTCGGTGATATTTATATTGGCGGAGATGCGGTTGTTCGCGGTGACGCGATAGCGGTTAACGGCAAAGTCCATATGCACAAGAACGCCTCGGTCTACGGCTCAGTTAAATCCGGAAAAGGTAAATCTTCCTCTCGGCAACATCGGGCCAAAAGATGGAAACACAGCGATAATTCAATCAAGGTCGTCTTTAGTCCGGCTTATAACCGGGTTGACGGCATGCATTTGAACGGGGGAATAGAGTACAACCATCCCGATTCTATCCTTCCCTCATTTTACGCGACTGGTGGATATGCTTTCGCGTCTGATCGCTGGCGGTACGATTTTGGCCTCTCTCAGACAATCGTCCGGGGACCGGTAGCGATAGAGGTTGGCGGTCGGGTATTTCGGACTCTTAAATCGGATGATAATCGGATAATTGATGTTTGTGAAAACTCGGTATTTGCCACATTATTCAATGAAGATTGGATGGATTACTATGAGGCTGAGGGCGCTTATGGATTTGTTCGATTAAGCCCGCTGGGCTGGAATAAAATAGAGATTGGGTATTTGGCTGAAAAATACAGATGGTTCGACTCTAACCCTAAGCTGTGGTCTTTATTTGGAAAAAAGAATTTCCGCGGGAATTTCTCCTCAGTACCATTTGATACTTTACAGGTTATGAAAAAAGATCTGCAGAATAAAAAACTGACCAGTTTAATTGCCCGATATACACTCGATACGAGAGATGAAGAAAACCAGCCTTGGCGGGGTTGGTATGGCGATTTTAGTTATGAGTTTTCTCCGGAACGATGGAACGGTGATTTTGATTTTACCCGGATTGAGGGAAAGCTAAGCCGTCTACTAAGGCTTAATCGATACCAATCGCTAATAATCACCGGGGCTTATGGTTATGCCCGGGGAGATTATCTGCCGCTGAACCGTCACTTTTTCCTGGGCGGTCTTGGTACTATTCACGGTACTCGACATAAAGAGTTTATAGGTCGCGAATATGTTTATACCAGTGCGGAATACAGTTTTTCTATTCCTCATACTGATGTAAATCCATTTATACAATATGATGGGGGTAAAATTGCCGCGGAGAGACTCGGAAACGGAACCGATTGGATAAGTTCCATAAGTGTCGGAGTTGATTTCAGCAATAGCTTTCGTGTTTTTATCTCACAACGTTTGGATGTTGGCGATGCGGATCCGATATTTTACGCCAGATTCTCGACCGGACTATTTAATTAACAGGTTCTTATTACATGCTAATAAAAGCATACTGGAGCGCTCTAATCATTTTTATGATATGGTGCGTTCCCGTTGGGGATTGTAGAGCTCAGGACAAAGAAATGGACCTCGATTTTGATATTTTTAAGGTCGAGGATTCAATGATTGTATGGCTCGATGTTATGCCGGTTATTACTCAAACATTGATGGAGGACCTCTTCGCTGGTTTATCATTGCGGTTCGATATTCGCGTAAGAATCGAGCACCCCCCAAACCCGGTCTTTGCCAAAACGAGAATTCAAAAAAATATTATTATACAAGTCTCTCGCGATTTAACACATGACAATTATAGTCTGCTAATAATCCACAGCCGTATAGATTCTTTATTGTTTAGAACTCAGGTTGATATGTCAGAATTTCTTACCGATTCTATTGAAATAAATCTCGGCTCAATCAGGACGATTGATAAAGATGAGAAATTGCGGGCCAATATAGAAATATACACAAAGTCATTTGCCAGTAAAGGGGCAGATCAACCCGGGCAAGTTGATAGAGGCAAACCAGCAGGTTCGATTGAAGATGAATCTGACGTGATAGAGACACTTTTTTCCCATTTTTTGGAGATAATCGGGTTCGGAAAACGCTCTTACCGGGTAATTTCTCCAACATTTACAATCCAAAATCTGGATTCATTCCCCTCTCAAAACTAATCTTTTTCTGTCTAAGTGCCGATACATTGTATGTTTAGAGCACTAAAAGGTGGAGAACATATGTCTAACACTGCCGAAGATAAAACTGATAAAATTACGGCATCTGGCAATGACGGAACTAGAGAAGACATCGGAATATCGACTGATCGAATAGAAGTTGGTAATGTCTTAGCTGAGATGGAAAAAGCTCTCAATGATATTGTTAGCGATAATCCCCGTATTTCAAATGAATCAGAGTCCGGAAATGTACATCTTGAGGATTTAAAAGCGGTTCTTGAGATCTCACTTGCGATTAACTCTTCTTTTATTCTTGAAGATATGCTTCAGGTTGTTATGGAAAAAGCGGTCGAGCTGCTATCAGCCGAACGGGGCTTTATAATGCTGTTGGATAATTCCGATAATTTACAGTTTAAGTCCGCGCATAATATACAGAAAGAAGAAACCCGGGAAGAACATTTCAAGATTTCTTTTTCTATCGCTAATCGTGTTGCTCAAACAGGTAAAGCGGTATATACCTCTGATGCTCAGGAAGATGAGCGGTATTCCAGCCAGAAATCGGTAGTGGAGCTTCATTTACGTTCAATAATGTGTGTGCCGTTAAAAATTAAAAACCAAGTTATTGGAATAATCTATCTGGATAACTCATCTCAGGCGAAATTATTCCTTAAATCGGATTTATTCTTATTTGAATTATTCGCTCAGCAGGCTGCTATCGCGATTCATAACGCCCAGCTTTATAATCGGCTGAGTCGCTTAAAACAGTACAATGAGGATATTATTCAGCAATCTCCGGTTTGTATTATTGTTCTCGACAGCAACTATAATCTTGTAACAATCAATGAAGCGAGTTTAAAAACTTTCCAGGTCAATAAAGGGCAAGTCAATTCGCTTGGAATGTCCGAGACGAAAAGTAGTTTCATTGATTTAATTCCGGATGCGGAATATGTCCGTTGGAAAAAGATGATTGAACCGGTATTAGCCGGACTGGGAGATTTTGAGGACGATCGATATTTCCACAATACCGGATATGAAGAGAAAGTACTCTCCATTAAAATCTCGCAAACCAATTCGCTGCCTGATCAGAATATCGGCGTGATTCTTGTAATTGAGGATATTACCGAAAAGGTGATTTTAGAGAAATATGTTATTCTCTCGGAAAAACTTGTAGCAAAAGGTGAAATGGCTGCATCCATCGGTCATGAATTAAACAACTTCCTGACTATCATCTCGAATAATGCAGAGTTGATGCAGGTTAATATTGACCGCGAGAAGTATGACAAAGTAGTGCATAACAGTCATCAGGTGGTCGAAAATGTTCAGAAGATCAAGAGGTTTACCGATGGCCTAATGGACTTCTCCAAACTTGAAACCGAAATGGTTGAATATAGTATTCGTCACCTCATGGAGAACCTGTTATTCACGATTAAACCTCAGCGCAAATTCTCTGATGTGGAACTTGAGTTAAGTTGTGTTCCGGAGCTTCCGGACATGCTGCTTGATGTAGGACAGATTCAGCAGGTGTTATTGAATTTCCTAAATAACGCGGTTGACGCGATGAAGGATGTCGAAGAGCCTAAGATTAAAATGCAATGCGGGCTTACTGACGATAAAGAGTTCATTCAAATCAGCGTTTGCGATAACGGCAGTGGAATCTCCGAAGAAAACCGGGACAATATCTTTGAAGCGCGATTTACTACAAAAGATGACGGGCATGGACTGGGGCTATCGAATTCCCGAAAGATAATTCGAAACCATGGGGGAGATATCAAAGTAGAATCGGATGTCGGCAAAGGCACCACTTTCTATATTCTCCTGCCATGTAAGAGGCAGCCCAAAAAATAAAATTAGATGAATGACAACCGGAAATACATATTTCCGAAAGACTTTACCGTTTTAAAAAAACTTGGTGAAGGTGGTACGGCAGAAGTCTTTCTCGTACAAAAAAAGGGGCTGGTTAATCAAAAAGCTCTAAAAGTGTTTTTTGATGACCTGCAAACCAGTCTGCTTAAAAATGAATTAGAAATTTCGGAGAAAATTGATTTTCCGGGATTTGTTCGGATTTTTGGATCTGATTCCACCGAATGCGGCCGAACGTTTCTTTCTATGGAATATTGCCCCGGTCCGACACTTGAAAGTCTGGCAGGGAAACTCAACGAACAGCAGTTTTTATCAATCATCTCATCAATAACCGCATCCTTATATGTCCTTCATTCAGCCGGATATGTTCACAATGATTTAAAACCAGATAATGTTTATTGCCCGGAAAAGTTTTTATCGGGTGATTATTCGCTGGATGAGTCACATTGTCTCAAACTATCTGATTTTTCACTTGCCCGCCCGATAGATAACGAGAATACTCAGCCAGTCACCGGGACGGTTGGATATATGTCACCGGAGATGATACTTAAAGAAAGGGTAACCGGTTCTTCCGATCTGTTTTCACTCGGAGTCTTAGCCTATCGACTTGCTTCCGGAATCCTCCCGTTTGAGTCGGAAGCCAATGATCCACTCGAAATAAACGCGAAAATAACCGAAGCCGAACGTCCATCTTTGCGTGGTCCTGGTAGTTGCTTTTCTCCAAAAGTTAAAGAGATAATCTTCTCACTTCTTGAAATTAAGGCGATAAAGCGACCCAGGTCGGCATTTGAGCTTTTAGAGCTTTTATCAAAAGCAGGTTCGCCTTATCCCTTTCGCAGAGCGATAAGCCCCAGAAATCTCCTATACGCCGGCGAGACTCTTAATAAGATAGATATCCTTAATCGTTTCGGTAAAAAATCATTCTCTCCCGGACAGCTGGAAATGCTGGATCGCACAACCTGTTTTGAATACTCACCGCTGCGTCTGGTACTGGAAGAAAATTATACAAAAGGTAGTTTTGCCCGACTTGACGGTTCATGGGGCTGGGTGAACAGCTCTGAAGATGTTGTCAAATGGCCTATAGTTCTAACGGAATTGTGTCTAAAACAAATTCGAGGCTCGTGCCTATCATTTTATAGAGATCTTTTTTATGTTGCCGTATTACATGAATGCGGAGCAGAGCCGGATGTCTATAACTCAAATCCGGAACTTAAAAAAAGTTATCGAGTAGTTAATGGTCGGCTTTCCAATCAATTCCATCGAGCGACTCTTTATTCTGTGTATAAGAGATTAAGCCGAAGAACCAAAGGCATACTCTCAGGCTACTTGATACCTCTCATACCAGTTGGGGATTCGACAGCGGCCCTCATGGGAAGGTTGTATTACAACGCAAGCCAGTATAAAAAAGCTGTCGAAAATATTTTAACCGCCACCCAATCTGTTAACACTGATTTTGATCTGAAAAATATAATACGGCTTCTAAATATTGCGTTAATTTCCGCAAAAGAGATATCTGACAAAACATACTCAGGCAGAGTTTCATATCGTATGGCAATGATTCAGAAAAATGCAGGTCAACTATCTGAAGCAGAAGGTACTTTGCTTGAAACGATAGAGTTGTTTGAAAACTCACCAGATCATGAAATCGTTGCTGACTCTTATAAGGCTCTTGGTGATATTTACAAAGAAACTTCTGAGCACAATTCCGGAATCAGAGTTTTGCATCAGGCTCAGAAGATATATGAAAACTTAGGAAACAGTCTGGGATTGTCGCAAACATTGAATAATCTCGGAAACATCTATTGGGTGGCCGGGCAGATGGAGAAGTCTCTGGAACATTATGAGATGGCTCTGGAGATTCAGCGGGAATTAAAGTCTGAAAAAGAAATTGCATCGTCTCTCAGCAATATCGGCTCCCTTCACGCGATACAGGGCAAATATAAAGAAGCCGTAAAATATTTAGTAGATTCTCTCGAAATCAAGAAAAGACTTGATGATAAAGGTGAAATAGCCCGCACTTGGAACAATCTTGGGGTTACGTATTTATTAGTTGGAAATGTAAAAAAAGCGATTAACGCCTTTGAGAGATCTCTCGAAATGAATACAGCGATCGGAAATAAGGTCGAACAGCTTCTTAATTATGAAAACCTTGCAGAGGTCAGTATTCAGGCGGGACACCTTAAAACAGCCCTTGATTACTTAAAACATTGTGAAGTTCTGGCTCAAGTAATAGGTGATACCAGTCATTTGGGTATGGTATATCAGTTGACTGGAGTTATGCTCAGGCGAATGGGCAAGTACGATGATGCCGAGGGTAAGCTATTTGAAGGGGTCAAGGCCGCTGAGAAGAACAATAATCAGTACTATCTGCTCCCATGCCATATTGATTTGGTCAAGCTCTACAGCGATATGAAAGAGCAGGCTAAGGCACATAAATACTATGAGTTGGCCTACAAGACCGCTGATAATCTCGGTGATAGGCAAGCTCAATTTCATTTGCTTCTAATGAAATACAAAATTAGCGGAGATATTGAAATACTCACGAAAGCATCAGAAATTCTTAAAGAGCTAAATACACCCAGGGAAAAGTCATTATTTGCCCTATCTCAACTCGAAAAGAATATCGAAAACAAAGTATTAGATGATTTGGATGGTTTAATCAATCAGGTCCGCGAGTTCTTTTCAGAAGAGACAGAAGACATTGATATCCCGAGAGCATACTTGGCTCTAGGTCGGATGAGTATACTACGTGAAGATACTAAAACGGCCGAACACTGCTTTTCCAAAGCAATGGAAGTGTCATTAAGAAACAACTTGCTACCAGAGCAATGGCAGGCTTTAAGTAAATTGTCAGAGCTGGCATTCGAACAAAAAGACTTTGAAAAATCATTTAAATATGCAAAGCAAACAATAGAAATTCTGAAAGTCATCGCATCCGGTATCGAAAATACAGAACGGGCGCAAAAACTGTATGCGGACAATGAAATTATTAGATTATTGGGAAGAATTAAGTCGCTTCAGTCGATTCTGGTCAATAAAAAAGGGACTACTGTAAGTAGTCCCTGATTCTAAACAATAAGAGTGAATCAGGCGGGAAAACCCGCCGGTTCATTTTTATTGTCCACCCAAGCTCATGCGTGCGGGAGCAATTTTCTCTTCCAGCACTTCAATGGTGAGTTCATACATAGCTAAACCTCCTAGTAGATGTCAGCAATATGGGCTATCTCCCGGCATATGCCGAAAGCTTTTTAGAAGTCAATTTTTATAGCGTAGTATTAGAAAAACAAAACTGTTTCGCAAATCCAATGCGAACTAATCCTACGTCCTTGTACCGACTCTTAGCCAATAACTTAGGTATAATAATACGAAAAAAATCAGTTTTGTCAAGCGATATATGAAAGGTTATAAGAATAATCGTTATAAATCATTGTCAATAATTGACATACATATCTCTAATAGATTACCACCAAGACCAGAATTCAACTCTGATGTAAGCTTTAATGCGATTGAATAATATATTAAAAAGTGATGATTCGCCGCATGATATCTTCGCATACCCGCTCATGCCATCGAGCAGCAGCCCATCGGGATTTTTTAGTATCGCATAAACCGGAAAACGGGCTCGGCTATCATTATATTCGTTTGCATCGGCTGAACCGGAAATTTGAGTCACACGCCCCGAAAACAGCCGGGAGGCGTAGGTTCTGACTTTAACATTTACTACGGCATTATCATGTACATATTCAAGGAAATTATCGGTAACTGGAATAGACACTTCGACTTGATTCATATCCGCGATTTTGACTAATAAACTACCACGATAATAGGCAACGACTTTTCCGCTTATTGGTGAAATTATCGCTTGTGCCGCTTTTTGTGTGGATAAATATCGTATGGTTGCCCGCTGAGAAGTGATTTGTGATTTTAATATATCGATTTGTTCTGGTTTCGGAGGAGATTTCACTAATCTCAAATTAGCTTCTGTCTCAGCTAAAAGTGAACGGGCGTGCTCTAGCTTTGATTCGGACTGCTCCAATTTTTGTTTGGCAAGTAGATCTTTCTCAAATAAAGAGTTATCAATATCAAGGTCTTTCTCCAGCTGTGCGACCGAAGTTTTGGCGGCATCTACCGCAGCCTGAGCGGTAGCGATTTCTTCCGGTTTAGGAGGAGATTTTACGAGAGCAATTTCATTATTCATGCGATCCAATTCAGCAAAAGCAGCTTCCAGCCCGGCTGAAACCTGGCTGGATACAATGACGGCCAAAGTGTCTCCTGATGTTACAATATCGCCTTCCTGAACCCTGGGTATTAGCCGCAATACGGCCAAATCTCCGGTCGATAATAGAATATGCTCAGAAGCAAAGCTTCGCTGTTGGCCGCTTTTTCGGAGGGATAATTCCAAACGAGCCTGTTCCGGTACATGGTAGATATTATATTCGGCATAAGGTGACACAATGATTTCGCCACCAACCTGGTGAGAAAAGGGAATAAAAAACAGCACTACGATTAGTGCGATTAAAAAGATACCCCCGATAATGAGATTTTTCGGTTTGGCAATCATAGCGTTTACGACCTCACGACTTACGAAAAATTTTATAGCACCGATTACAGGCGCATTAAAAATAAGCGCAATTAGCGCCAAAAACAAGATAAATCCAAATCCGCCAAGGTTCTCTACTAAAAACCAATAAACGATTATAGCGGTATAAACAATCAGGAATATGGAATATATTCCGGCCAATACCGTATAGGTTCGGAAAATATTACGTTCTCTGAGAGTTGTCTTTATTGGCTCAACATTCAGCCCGATAATGCGACGCAGGGTAAATGAGATAAACTGAAATGCCCGACCTCGCAAATTCGGGATATTAGTCAACTCGGATAATAGATAATAACCATCGAGTTTGATTAATGGATTCACATTGAACAGGAGCATTATCAGACAGACATTGGAAGTCAGCCAAAAGAAGTCGCTGATTCCGGTACCTATGACGGTTATCCTCCACGCGAATACGGCCAAGGCGAAGATAACCATTTGGAAAAAGAGCCCGGCCCATATGACCGCAAGCCGTTGGGATTTTTTCTTAAACAGCCACGAGTCGGATAAATTGGAGTAAAAACAAAGTTGAAAGTACAAGAGAAGAAAACCCATCTCCCGTACTTGTCCTCCAAAGTGCCGGCAGGTTAGTGCATGTGCAAACTCATGTATGATAATAATCAACGCCAGGGAAAAAACGATAGTAAGGATAGATTTCAGGTTAAACAGATCTTCGATGCTGAACCACAATTCATCAATATTGAATGAGTATGTAAAAAACCCGGCAAAAATAAATAGCATCATCAGGATAACGGCCCAGGGCTGAAAAAGGAACTTAAGCGGCTTATGCATTACATCCAGCAACGGATCTGGGTTAAACGCTTTTAGTTTAACAAAAAGAATTTTTGAGAATAACGATGTTCCGGCCTGCTTTTTAAACCGGCTGGCCGAGGTAATGTATTCGGCCCGACTTCCTTCAAAGAAATACAACTCGTCAACTTTGGCGGCGAATTTGCGGACTGCTTCCACGGGGACATTGAGATTGAATTTTTTTTGAAAACGGTTGGCAATTTCTTCGTATCCGGAAGCACCGTCAAATTGTGATATTAGATAATACTCCGGTTCACGGACCCGGAAAAATTTGAACGTTATCGGGTCTTTTAATATAATGAATTTTTGATTATCGACTACTTGCTTGGAGATGACTAAATCATCCCTTATTTTATGAAACTGTTCACCTTGAACCATATGGCAATATACTATTTATTCCCCAAGGTGAAAACAGGAAAATCAGCCTTAGCCTGTCTCGACTTCGCCGGTACTGTAGTTCAATTCAGATCCCATCGTACTGTGAGGAATGGTAAAGATACCAATGAGTATTATGGAAGCAGCCAGAACCCAGAATCTTGGTGATGAGCAATGACGGTGACGCCACAGAGCAATGAGCCATCCGACAAACGCGACTAATGTCTTATTATCAGTTAAATCCCATCCGAACGGAACACCTGTCCAAAATTCACCGAAGGCGAATTTCTGAACAATCGGTCCCATAATCATGCCTCCAACAAGAAGCAAAAGGACTGTTTGTTTGGTCAGACTCCCGGTTTTACCATCTTTTTTTAGAGCTTCAAGTCCCGTGCGAGTTGACCATAACATCGCCATAAAAATAAATATTATATGTGGTGCCAGGACAACTTTTGGAACCGCCCCTTTGAATCTGATTACGACGCTATGGTCATTCGGAATCGATACATGCGAATCCTTGGTGTATAGATAAAGATAATACTCCAGCTTCCCCGCTGGAGGCTGATGGGGGAGAGAGGCGGTGAGCGAGTCGCCAATTCGTATCATGGGAACAGGTGTATAATCATTATCAGTCTTATATCGTTTATACATAAGGGTGCCATTTATTATCGTATCTGCAACAAGAATAGTAACGGGAAGATCTTCGCTTCCGCCGTGATTGCGGTTCAGCGTGTATTCAATCCTGCTTTCAGCAAAAGTAATATTATCCGATATAGGGTGAGTTGGTCCGGTAAGCCGCTGATAAACGGCTGCGCTGAGGGTTAAGATAATGGCAATGACCCAGAGTAGTATATTCTTCAGCATAGCTTCCTTAGTTTGCAGAATAAGTTATATGAATCTATACGGTGATTATAAGGTAATTTTTGCAATATTTCCAGCGGGATAAAAAAAGGCCGAAATCATATTTCGGCCTTCTGTGTACAGAGTAAATCGTTTTAGCTTTTCATGGACTCCAAGAACTTCTTATTATTCTTGGTCTTTTTTACCCGGTCAAGCAGGAATTCCAAACCTTCGATAGGATTCATTTCAGCCAGGAATTTCCGCAGAATCCAAATTTTATTAAGAACCTCTGCCGACTGGAGGAGTTCTTCTTTGCGAGTGGAGCTGCGGTTGATATCCATAGCCGGGAAGATACGGCGATCAGATATGCGGCGATCCAAAACCATTTCCATATTACCGGTACCTTTAAACTCCTCAAAGATAACTTCATCCATCCGGGAGCCGGTTTCAATCAGTGCTGTAGCGATAATCGTCAACGAGCCACCTTCTTCGATATTACGAGCTGCCCCAAAAAATCGTTTTGGTTTGTGAAGTGCGTTAGAATCAACACCGCCAGAAAGGATCTTACCGGAATGAGGTACAACCGCATTGTGAGCCCGGGCCAAGCGGGTGATTGAGTCGAGTAGTATTACAACATCATGTTTATGTTCGACTAAACGCTTAGCTTTTTCCAGAACCATATTTGCGACCTGAACGTGTCGATCGGCCGGTTCGTCGAATGTTGACGAGACAACTTCACCGTCAACGGAACGTTTCATGTCGGTAACTTCCTCGGGGCGCTCATCGATTAAGAGAACGATAAGTTTAACTTCAGGATGATTGGTTGTGATAGAATTGGCTATTTTCTGGAGAATAATAGTTTTACCGGCTTTGGGAGGTGAAGTAATAAGACCGCGCTGTCCTTTGCCGATAGGGCACATCAAGTCAATAATCCGAGTTGTAGCCTCCTCTGATGTTGTTTCCATATTAAATGGCACATCGGGGTATAACGGCGTCAGGTTATCAAACGCTGTTTTATGTTTGGATACTTCCGGTGACTCGGCATTTATAGCCTCGATTTTTAGAAGTGCGAAATACCGTTCTGATTCCTTAGGCGGCCGAACCTGTCCTGAAAGAGTGTCTCCGGTTCTAAGATCAAATCTTTTTATTTGGGATGGTGAGACGTAGATATCGTCCTGTCCGGGCTGGTAATTATAGTCTGGTGAGCGTAAGAAGCCATAGCCTTCATCGAGGATTTCGAGGACACCTTCGGCAAAAATTAACCCGTTTTGTGTTGTCTGAGATTCAAGAACTTTAAAAATTAGTTCCGATTTTCGCAATCCGGAAACGCCGGGGATATCAAGCTTCTCAGCGATTTTCAGTAGCTCGGCGATAGTCTTTGTCTTGAGTTCAGCTATTTCCATAATACTTTCCTAACTCGTTTCTATATTAGTTTATATTTACAAATTAAAATGAAGAAGCAAAAGGCGGGTTGTAGCGGCATCATGCGATAACCTTAAAGTACCTCTCTCAAGTGCGCTTTATTCTATATCCTCAACTGGGGCATCACCCCACAGTTTTTCCAGCGCATAGAATTGACGGGCATCTTCGGTAAAAACATGCACGATAACATCAAAATAGTCCAGCAGAACCCAACTGGCCCCCTCCATACCCTCACGGTGCGAAGATCGAATTCCATCATCTCGCAATCCTCGTTCAATAGCATTCGCGATTGCCTTGACATGAACATCTACTGACCCGGTACAAATGATGAAATAGTCACATACTGAAGAGATTTCCTTCAGATTCAAAATCTTGATGTCAAAGGCTTTTTTGGATGATGCCAGTTTACCGGCAGCCCGGGCCAGGGCAAGGGATGTTATACTCAATTGTTTTTTTTGTCTCCTTCGGTTAAATCAAAAGGGGTTATTTTCTATCGGGCAGCTCAAATACTTCACGGTAATCTTTACCCAATATTAATGTTGCCCCAATATCAAGATAGTTGTCATCAATCTCCCGGTAAGTGACGGCATTCTCAAGGTTTAACTGACGGGCCAGAATATTGGCTGCCTTCAAATCACTTTTTCGGGAAATAACAAACGTCTTTTCGACGCCGAAATTATCAAAATTGTCTGTGTCAATTACTCGCACAGCTAACGGTTTTTCAACTGATACTTCAATTAGGTTTGCCAGTTTATTAGCAATACCTTTCTCTCCGCAGCCGTTTAATACCTGCAGGTTTATATAGAACTCGGTTGCATCTCTTTCTTGTGAATAGCCCCGTGATAATTGAAATGAAAACGAAATTACATAAACAGCGACAACAACAAACAGAAACAAAATCGCGATTTCTAAAAAACGAATCGGTTTTTTTCGTTTTGCCCGTTTAATTCGGTAGGCCGAGCTGCCTTTTGATTTTGATGATTTGTTTACCATTAGATTAATTTGGGGAGGGCGAGATGAGATAATCGTGACGAATTAGTCGTCAATAACGCCAAAAAGGATTCCTCCCGTTTCCAAGCGGTGAATAATATGTCGCCGGGTAGCTTTGAAAACCGATTGACATATGAAAATTATCGGATGGTCTCCAATCCAATTGCCCAGACGGATAAAACTGTGCTTTATTTCCAAGTGGGTTATTCGACCCAAAAAGTGTACCGGGGTCATGTAATATACCCAGATTTAGAGTTAGCATAAGCGGAGAAGCCAGTTGATATTGAAAGGTACCGCTATAAAGGGCCTGCGAGCCGGAAGAGCCGCCACCCGAGAAAAAGCCGATTGAATATGAATGCGATATATTGAGACGGGATAAATCAAAGAAAGGAATTGACGGGGCTTTGGAAACACCCATATCATACTTTTCTGTGATTTGCTTAACTTCTGCTGTTCCCGACATCTGAGCTAACAAAGTTGCCGGTAATAAGACAATAAGTAATACTGTTAGGCTTATCAAATATTTCATACCGTACTCCCACGACTTGATACTACTAATTAATCTATCGCAAAAATTAAAGTCAACTAATTTCACTCGATTTTGCCGAATTATTTCCAATCCTCTATAAATATTATACGATTCAGAAGACAAAAAGTCGTTAGAAAGCTATCTGCGTCCCGCGAATTTTCTCTCTAATTCATCTTTCTGCTCGACTGAATTAACTCCTAGTACTTCATCGGTATCGTCAGTTACTGAAACAGCCGCTTTTAGTCCTTTTTTACGCAATATAGCCATGATGTCTGTCAGATAATACTCGTTTTGACTGTTTTCGGAGCGGATCTCTTTGAGTGATTCGAAAAGGTACCGGCTATCAAAGCAAAAAATACCAGTATTTATCTCATTAACCTTGCGCTCTTCGTCAGAGGCATCTTTGTGTTCAATAATATAGTCTACCAGATCAGTACCAGGTTGACGTATTACCCGCCCGTACCCAGTCGGATCATCAGGTCTTGATGAAAGAACAGTGGCCGCTGCGCCTTCGTGTTCATGTACTTCAATAAGCTTTTTGGTAGTTTCCTGAGATAAAAAAGGAACATCTCCAGCTACGACAAGAATGTTGCCCTCGAAATCCGCAAGGGCTTCTTCTGTGACCATAACCGCATGTCCGGTACCGAGTTGCTTAGCTTGGAGGATGAAGTCGAGATTCCCATCAAAGTCTGCCATTTGACTTTGTACCATTTCTGCTTTATGGCCGACAACAACGGCGATTTTATTTATATTGATCGACTTTAATGTATCGAGAACGTGTCGGAGCATCGGTTTACCAAGTATCTCATGGAGAACTTTGGGTAAATCGGATTTCATGCGCTTGCCCTTACCTGCGGCAAGAACTATTGCAGCTGTGTTTTTCATAAGTTATTTTTCTTACTTTTGAATTCTATTATTACTATCGACATGAATGAAGGTTGGCTTGAACCCCTCCATCTCATCCTTATGGAAATGGCCGTAGGCTATAATTATAATTTTATCGCCTTTTGAACCCAGACGGGCGGCCGCTCCGTTCAGGCAGATTGTACCGCTACTTGCCTCACCTTCGATAACATATGTTTCAAGCCGGCTGCCAGTATTTATATTCACTACATGAACCTTTTCGTAAAGATATAAACCGGCAGCATCAATTAAGTCTTTATCGATACTGATCGAGCCCTCATAATTCAAATCAGCTTCAGTGACAGTGGCTCGATGTATTTTTGCTCTACATAAGGTGACGAGCATTTTTAACCCCTGATACAATCAATTAAACAGACTTATAGCCCATAAGCGGCTAATATACTAATAACGCAAAAAATGGCAAATGGTTTCTAATAAGAAACATCTTTTGAGACGATATTATAAGATTGGCCAATAATAGACCCAATTAGTATTTCGTTGACAAACCGACCGATTATTGTACATTATATACAAGGCATAAGTTGTTACTCTCGAAATTAATACGAAAATTTAGTTCTCAAAAAATAAGCTGCCAAAAACTGTGTGTTGGGGATAATATACACAGTCCCTATGGGTTTTCTATCAAAGCGGGGAGGATATTATAATGAATCGGGTAGGTAAAGCTCTGTCACTATTCTGTTTAATCATTTTTGTGTTTTCTTCTGTGGTCCTTGCAGGAGATATTATTGAAACAAAAGGACCTTACGAATGCGAAGATGATATTATCGAAATCATGTTTGCGAGAGACTCTGAGGTCCGGATACGCAACGATAAACTCGTTGATTTACGCTCGAATGCCCTTGACGGTGTATATGCGGTTTTGGGTAAAGGTGTAGCCATCTGGACCAGAATCTCTGATATTTCAGAAGAACGTTTGATTGAATTTCAAAAAATCGGCGAAACCAAGTCCGGTTCTGAATTATATGACATGAATAACGCCTATCGTCTGCAGATTTCTGAAGGACAAGATATTTGGGATGTCAGTCGCAGACTGGAGGAATTACCCGGAGTTATCCTGGCGCGCCCGGTTCCGAAACCGATGTCGCTTCCGGTACCGATAAGCTATGTTCCTCAGCAGGGATATCTACGGGCAGCATCCTCTATACCTTCCGGTATTGATGCCGATTATGCCTGGACCAGTATTCCGGGCGGGGCCGGGGCTGGAGTTACAATTTGTGATCTGGAGTATGGTTGGAATTATAGCCATCAGGATATCATCCAGGCACCTGGCTCTCAGATTAATCCCAACCCTGTTGTTCTTCCTACCGGATTTACTGATGATCATGGTACAGCAGTAATTGGACAATTGTTTTCCGACCCGAATGGGTGGGGAACTACCGGTATCAGTCATGGTGGAATATTAAAGACCTGCGGCACCTACTATGGCACATCACCGCAGTGGAATGTAGCCGGAGCAATTCTTATTGCTATCGATAGTCTTATCGCCGGCGATATTATTTTACTTGAGCAACAGTGGGACTATAACAACAGCAATGGTTTTGTACCAATTGAGTGGTGGTTAGATACGCTACCTAATTCGCAGTCATTTAATACCGTCTACTCAGCTATTCAAATAGCAGTCGCAAATGGTATCCATGTTGTTGAGGCTGGCGGTAACGGTAATATAGACACTGATGGAATGACTTGGTATGGTAATTCCGGGGCTATAATAGTGGGTGCTGGTGGTGCAACAGCAGGTCCGAACCTGGACAGACAACGGCTTTCATATTCCAGTTATGGCTCACGGTTTGATCTTCAAGGATGGGGAGAGAATGTCGTCACTACCGGATACAACGATTTATGGAGTGCCGAAGGAAAAAACCTTTGGTACACTTCTATCTTTAGCGGTACTTCCAGTTCGTCTCCTATTGTTTCCGGAGCAATGGCCAGCTGCGCCGGGTTTTGGACTGCTCTCGGCTGGAACCAGTCTTTGCTGACACCCTCACTTTTGCGCAATACTCTGGTTCTAACGGGTACCCCTCAAGACATGTCTGTTTTTGGCAATATCGGACCGCGCCCGAATATTCGGGCTGCTTGCTCGGTTTTGGTTCAGCAGGAGATTGAATGGAAAGACCGAACGGTGACACCTGTTAACAACTATAGTCTACGAGGCTACGGATGTGCCTGGGGTGATTATGATAATGACGGTGATGATGATCTTCATGTAGCGAACTATGGATTTCCAAATAAACTATACCGGAATGATGGCGGCGGTAATTTTACCGATGTAACCCCGCCGATTCTTGCTGATCCCGGACCGGGGAGATGCGCCAACTGGGCCGATATTGATAACGATGGTGATTTGGATCTGTACCTTGCCAACGATGGTCTTCCGAACTTTTTATACCGGAATGACGGCGGCGGTGTCTTTGTAGATATCACGATGCCTCCTTTGGATGATGCCAGTAATACTCAGGCTGCCGTATGGGCTGATTTTGATAACGATGGCTTAATTGATCTTTTCCTCGCTAACTATATGGCGCCAGACAAACTATTTCAGAATACAGGTGGGGGTAATTTTGTTGATGTTAGTATGCCACCTGTTGATGATCCTGGTCCGGCGACTGGAGCATCATGGGGAGATCATAATAATGATGGTTTACCAGATTTATTAGTCTTGCAGAATAGCCCGAATATGAATCGTTTTTATCAGGGCTTACCCGGTGGCGCATTTTTGGATATGACCGGCATGACACCTTTGAGCGATACGAGCTATTGTACATCAGCTGAATGGTTTGATATTGACAACAATGGGTTTCTTGATGTTTACCTGACCAATAATGGTCAGGCGAATTTGCTTTGTATCGGTGATGGTACCAATTTTATCCCTATCTTTACTATGCCAATTTCAGACACGTCGTATAATTTCGGTTCAGCCTGCCATGATTACGATAATGACGGCGATATAGATATTTTTGTAACGGGTGCCTATCATTACAATAAGTACTTCCGTAATCTTTCCGGATTTATGTTCTCGGATCACACCACCGGAAACATATTCTGCTCGGGTGAATATAGCCTTGGAACCGCTGGCTCAGACATTGATGGTGATGGTGATGTCGATCTGTATGTTGCCAATGGCGGTACCTGGGATAACAGTAAGTTGTTTGAAAATAAGATGAATTTTGGATACCATTGGCTGCAAGTGAAGCTGATTGGTACAGTATCAAATAAGGCCGCAATCGGCGCCCATGTCTTTATCTACAACGGGCCGACTCTGCAGATGAGAGAAATCTCAGGCGGCTCGGGTATGGGCAGCCAAAATTCACTTACCGCTATGTTTGGTCTTGGTGTAAACACTCAAGTCGATTCACTTATAGTTTTCTGGCCATCAGGTACTGCCCAGAAATTAAGCACTCAGTCCGCGGATCAATTACTCGTCATAACGGAACCGGGAGGCGGAACGTATACCTGCGGAGATGCCAATAGTGACCTCAGCGTAAACGTCGGGGACGCTGTTTATATTATTAATTATGCGTTCAAGGGCGGTCCGGCACCGAATCCTTTGTGCCAGGGTGATGCCAACGGTGACGGTGTGGCAAATGTTGGTGACGCTGTCTATCTTATAAACTATGCCTTTAAGGGTGGTCCGGCACCAATAACGCCATGCTGTCCTTAGGATAAATTATAAAGACGTGAAGGAATTATACTATCCTATAAATTGTTTGTCGATTGCTGGGAGATATAATTCCTTCATATAAATTTGTAATTTGTCTCGGTATTATCATATATGTGTTTGAAATAGAGAGCCTCACTTTTTCCTGATTAATATCACAAGTAATTCTTCATTGCATTATCGTTTCTTCAGTGCTACCTTGCCGGCATGATTGATGATAATTTTGATACTAATCTCTGGATGCGCCAGGCTCTGATCGAGGCCAACAAGGCTTATGAGATTGACGAGGTACCGGTTGGAGCTGTTATAACTCTGGATAATAGAATCATTGGGCGGGGACATAATCAGACTCAGCAGCTCAAGGACCCGACGGCTCATGCTGAGATGATTGCGATTACATCCGCCTGCGATACAATCGGCGACTGGCGTCTGGAAAACGCGATAATGTACTGCACCCTCGAACCGTGCTCTATGTGCGCGGGGGCGGCGGTTTTGGCTCGCATAAAGAAAATATACTTTGGAGCTTCAGATCCGAAATTCGGCGCCTGCGGATCAATATTTAATATTCCGGTAGATCCCCGGATAAATCATCGCATAGAACTGGTTGGAGGGGTTATGGCCGATGAAGTGGCTGAGTTAATGCGGGAGTTTTTTAGAAAAATTCGGAATGCCAAAGGAGGGCTCAATTGAAAACCTTTGATCCCCAAATAACAAAGATTCTTATGAAGACAATGTCTCTCGGTCTTTTCATGAATACGCTGGGGCCGGTTGCTCTTCTGATAATCGCTGTGATGGCCACGGGAGATAGTCTTAATTTGCAGGGTGGAGTGACTCTGCCGGAGTCATCCGGGATGCAAACCTTGTTTTATGCCCTCTTGGGAATAAGTATAGCTGCCGCGATTGTTACGTATCTGTTAAAGAAGCGAATGTTTCAAAATTCGACCTGTCCCGATGGTATTAACCCACAACAGTATTTTGAAGAACGTGTCTGGGCAATAACATTAATTATCTATTCCTTTAATCTCTCGCATTCTTTTTATGGATTGGTTTTATACTTGGTTGGATTTCCGATTGAGATAATGATGTTGTTTGTGGCGATGACTTTGATAACGTATCAATTCTATCGGCCAAGACCAGGTTTTTTGACTGAATTCCATGTTAGAATCACGGGTAAATCTGAGCAGATACAATAAGATTTAGCTTTACTTTGGAGTAAATTCTTATAATATAGGGAAATCAAAGTCGGCGGGAATATGCCGGTTTTAATAAACGGAGAGGTGCCAGAGCGGTTGAATGGGGCGGTCTCGAAAACCGTTGAGCCTTCGCGGGTTCCCAGGGTTCGAATCCCTGCCTCTCCGCCATATTTACTTCCTGAAAATATAAAATAAATTATATATAGTGGATGTTCTAAAATTTAAAATTCTGACTTGAGAAGGATTTGTTAAATGAGTCAAGAGCAAGATTTTTATTCTATTGTTGAAGAAGCATTTGCCAAAATAATGCAGGAATTCGGCTTTAAGGTTAGTAAACGTGAGTCTACAATAAACAATAATCTTATAGTGCTTTCTAACGGTAGAACAGACATCTATGTATGGGATTACTTCAGAGAAATGACTCCGTGGGTTGAAATTCTTAAAACTTCATTACAAGGCAGATATGGGCGGTATAGCTCATATGCGTTTCAGCTTCCCAATATTGTAGAGTTTAAGACGAAGGGAGAGAAGGAAATTAAAGAGTATATGGAATATGCTGATGAGAAAGGTAGTCAGTGTTCAGATGAAAAATACATAAAATTACTAGCTGAATACACATATACCTATGCTAAGGATTTCTTGTCAGGAGATTTCACGACACTGAAAGACATCGACAAATACTTGCGAAAAAAAGACAAAGACTCTTCCAATTAGTATATTCTAAATACTACTCACTATTCTATTTGTGAATTAGTGTTACTTATTAGTAATCCAAGTTCAATATGTGTCCTATGTTGCCCGCTTTAAATAGACTTTTGAGCGTTGGCGAATTAGTCTATTTTAACCCTTTGTGTAAACAAAGGGTCCCAAGCATCAATCTCCCAATTTTATTTCTTTGGAGCGTAGCGAATTAGTCTATCTTAACCCTTTATCGCAGATAAAGGGTCGCAAGTTTGAAACTCCCTATATTATAATCTTACAAGCATCGGCATAAGTCATTTTTCGCGTATTTGCTATTCAATGATTTTCGGCGTTTCACAATTCCGCTTCGCAAAATCAAGACTCACCGCAATAAATAACACTTAGTCTTCCGAGGGTTAGCGAGTTAGATTATCTTAACACTTCACTGAAAATAAAAGGCTCAGGCTAAAATTTCACAACAAAAATATAAGTATATTGGTAGCGTATGTGTCACTTCGGCAGATGCGGACATCTGCTGCCCACAAAATGACACACAGCGAATAACTCTTTAATTTACAACATAGTTATAAATTATTACTATTGACAATATGATTCAATATTGTATATTTCAACAGGTCTGGGAGCACCCCGATTTCTTCGGGCAAGATCAAATAGAGCATACCAAACATATTACTTCATGAGTTATTCTAAGCTCATGGCAGGATAAATATAGATACGGGGGTATACATATAGATGGTTGTTGGTATGTGAGTTAAAACTACTACATTTACTACATAGTTATAAACACTTGAACAAAAACAAAACAATCCTAGGAGAAAACAATAGCTAAATAAATAATGTTTTGGGGGAGGCATCGTCTATGATATTGCAGCCGGGAATACTCTTTCAGATAATGCCTTTATCAAGAAAGGGAGATTATCATGAAACGTTTTGCTGCATTGTCAATTGTGATTATGTTGTGGTGTTTGACTGCCTCGCTATTTGCGGGAAGCCAGTCTGACACAGACCATAATTGCCGATTTTGGGGGTTAATTTCGGAGAACTCGACCACTACGGTTTTCCAGGATCAATTAATCAATGATCCACAATCACTAGAAAATTTAAGCAGTATTAATCCGGATGGTTGGGGAATAGGTTATTATCCGGATGGAAGCAGTACCCCGACGATTTTACGAGGAGCACCAACAGCTATAAGTGATCCTCAGTATGATATTGCTGTTAATCAGGCCGGTGTGGCAACACCTCGCATTACGGTTGCTCACATCCGCAATTCATCTTCTGGGTTAATTCCTTCCACAGGAGATCCTCATCCTTTTGAGCGGATAAAAAATGGTAAGAACTGGTTGTTTGGTCATAATGGCACGATCGACAAGGATGTCATTTTAGCCCTCATCAGACCCGATTATTTTGCGGCCAATCCGCCTCAATACGGTACATCTATCTCAGAATGGATTGACAGTGATTTGTATCAAATTTACTTGATGCAGACTTTAGAAGATTTTAACTGGAATGTCAAACCAGCACTGGGTTATGCGATTAGAACACTCATTGATGAAATACCGGGAACGGGAGAAAGAATGAATTTCTTCTTAACCGATGGTACGACTCTATGGGGTTATCGCATGGGAAATACTCTCTGGTATATGTATGAGGGTACCGGCAATGCTTATTCTGTTTTAGCTTCGGAGCCGCCAACCTCTTCAGGCGCCGGCTGGACAGAACTTACCGATGGTGATATGATTACGCTGTACCAGGATCGGCCACCGGTAGTGGAACGGATAGAAGATTTTGCCGGAGGAGTACTTCTGAGTGAGAATTTCTTCGACGAAGCTTCTACTGATGAAGTATTGAGAGCGAATGGAACTGGTCAGGATTGGTACGAGAGCAGAAATGATGATCCTACTCTACTAACTTTGAGCACCGGTGATGTTGGCGGGAATGCCAGCAACAAGGCTTTACTCACCGCAACCGGAACTACCAACGCTTATTTGTCACAAGAGTTTTCAACGCCGCAAACGTCAACTTTTATTGTTCAATGGGATATTTACATTGATGAAATCCTTGACACTGACGCGCCTGACAGAGGCGGTATAATGCTTATTGGTGATGATACTGTTGTTGATAATGGACCTAATGCGAACAATGATGAACGTTTTGTTTATATGGCGTTTCTGGCTGACGGTGGTGGAACTACCGGCACAATGGATTTAGTTGCCCGTGACCGAGATGATGGTTGGACAGCGTTTTCTACTATTGCGACCGGACTCAATATGGACCAATGGTATACGATCAGGGTTAGTTGCGATTTGATTGCCGACACCTATGAAGTTTTCGTTGACGGTGTTTATCAAGCAACTGTCTCATCGAGAATGGAAAAAACAGAAGTTACACATATCAGTTTTGCGACCTGGGATGATGGTCCCGGTACATTCTATGTTGACAATGTTTATCAGGCAATGGATGTTCCGCTGCAAACTTTGTCGATAGCAGCAGATCCTCCCGGCGTCGGTTTATTAGTACCTTCTGAGGGAGATCATTCTTTTGCTGAGGGCGAAGTTGTCACTGTGTCGGCGTTTGATAGCCCCGGTTATGAATTCGATCATTGGACCGGAAATGTCGCAGATGTCAACTCTGCCACGACAACTATCGCGATGGATATCGATGAGAGTATAACTGCTCATTATAACATTGTGCCCGTTGAGTTTTTAGTTGATAATGATTTCAACACCAGTGTTGATGATACCGATTTACAAACCAACGGAGGAGGTCAGGATTGGTATGAGAGTCGTGGCGCTGAAGTTGAGCAGTTGACATTAAATACCGATAATATTGCGGGCAATGTCGGAGCCAAGGCGCTATTAACCGCAACCGGTACTTCTAACACTTATCTCACACAGGAATTTGGTGCTCCTCAAACGGGGTTGTTTGCCGTTCAATGGGATATTTATGTTGATGAGATTATTGATACTGACGCGCCTGATAGAGGTGGCGTTATGTTAATTGGTGATGATACTGTTGCTGGTAGTGGGCCAAATGCCAATAACGATGAAAGATTTGTGTATATGGCGTTCCTGGCAGACGGTGGTGGTACCACAGGAACAATGAATCTGGTGGCGCGAGATCGTGATGACGATTGGACAGCTTTTAGTACTGTCGCTACCGGATTGAATATGGATCAATGGTACACTGTGAAAGTTATCTGTGATCTTGATGCTGATACTTATGACGTCTATGTTGATGATGTCTTTCAAGCGACTGTTTCTTCCCGTATGGAGAAGACAGAAGTTTCGCATATTAGTTTTGCCGCATGGGATGACGGCCCCGGTACCTTCTTTGTTGATAATGTCATCGAAGTGACCGAAGACATGTTCTCCTTAACGATGGCAGTCGATCCTTTCGGAGCCGGCAACACTGATCCTTCCGTAGGTACCCGCAATTATTTAAGTGGAGCGGATGTTACTGTTACCGCCAGTACCAATGCCGGATACCGGTTTGATCACTGGACGGGTGATGTCGCAGATCCTTCCGCAATCAGCACTACGGTGACTATGGATGCGGATAAGACCGCGACCGCCTTCTTTATAGAACAGTATGCTTTAAATGTAGTAGTTGATGGAAACGGTGGAGTTGCAACTGACCCGACCGGTGGATATTTCGATATTGGCACAATCGTTGAACTGACTGCTTCACCCGATCCGGGCTGGGAGTTTAATGGTTGGATGGGAGATTACGTTGGTTCTGACAACCCGTTGTCTCTTACAATTACAGCTGATGTCAATATTACCGCAGTGTTTTTGAGCACCATGCCTTTATTTGAATCAGAACCAGTAACTTCGGTAAGTACCGGACAGGCATACTATTACGACGTCAATGCCTCCGGTGTTCCGGAAATAACATACTCTCTTCTTGCTAGCCCAACTGGTATGAACATTGATGCGATTTCGGGAGAAATTAACTGGATGACATCAGTTTCTGGATCATTCGATGTTAGTGTGCAGGCGCAAAACCCAAATGGAACCGCAACTCAGGAGTTTACAATTTTCGTTAGTTATGGGCCGGGATTAGGATCGTTAGAGCTTACATCAACATCCGGACATAATCTTACGACTGATGATTTAACCTGTGATTTTGTGTTGGCAGGTGAGGCAACAACCGCGGCGACATCGTGGAATAAGAATGGCTCACCTCTGATGGCTCTGTATTTACCATTTGAGGGCGGCGAATCAAATACTTTAAATGATTATTCCGGCAGCGCTCACCCGGCAACATTTCCAGATGAAACGTTAACCTGGAATCCAAGTGGCGGGGTTTCCGGCAGCGGGGCATTTACTTTCGGCAGCCACAATTATTTATCAGCCGGAAGCATTTTCCCGACCGGCTCGTCTTATACTAAGGCGGCCTGGGTCTATCGTACGGCTAACAACTATCATTACAGCCATATAATGTGTGGTGAAGTTTATGGCACCGGCGGGCATCACCTCAGGGTAAGCCTTGAGGGGCATCTTGTTGCTGGTCACGATGCCAGAAACGATATCGTTGCCGATCCTGGTACATTTGAAATGAATCAATGGTACTTTGTAGCAGTTACTTATGACTATGCTACCGGAGAAATGGCGCTTTATAAAAACGGTGTTCAGGTCGATGCAGAAACGGTTTCTGCCGAAGAGCGCGAAGTCACCGATGCGATATTAAAAATCGGCACTATCTGGATAGCCTGGCAGTGGGAAGGCCAAATTGATGATGTCAGATTATATAATCACTCCCTGACTCCTGAACAGATTTCCGCTCTTTATACGAGTGGTCAAACTATCGTTGCCGAGGAAACCGTTGAAGGCGATACCTGGCAAGCTGTCGTGACGCCGTTTTCCAGTACCGAAGCAGGTGAATCTCAGAGCACAGAAGAAGTGGTAATTGTTGGGGCGATTACCCAATCTCTGACAGTCAATGTAGAACCTGCTTCCAGCGGTACGACAACTCCAACAATTGGTACTCATGCTTATCCGCAAAACCATATAGTCACTGTTACCGCAACACCTACTGCCGGATATGAATTTGACAGTTGGGAAGGTAATGTAGCAGATCCGGGTGCGGCTTCGACAACAATTACAATGGGTGTCGATGAAGCTATCATAGCGCATTTCACTTTAATACCGACTTATACTTTAACAATGAGCGCTGATCCGATAGCAGGCGGGACAATAGTGCCGGTTGCCGGTGTTCATACTTATGAAGAAAACACTGAAGTAATTGTCACGGCGACCGCAAGCGCCGGATACGGTTTCGATCATTGGACCGGTGATGTTGCTGATCCGAGCCTAGCATCAACAACCATAATGATGGATGATAACCAGGTAGTGACGGCTCACTTCCTCCAGAGAACGAATGTCTTAACTATGGCTGTCAATGATGCTGAGAGTGGTCTTACAGCTCCGGTAACTGGATCTCATACATATCCAGAAAATGAAGTTGTACCGGTAGCAGCATATCCTTTCGCAGGATATCAGTTTGATAATTGGACAGGAGATGTTGCTGATGCAAGTTCTGTTAATACTTCTGTTGAGATGGATGCAGACCAAATTGTAACAGCTAACTTCTCGATGATACCGGCTGTATTCCTGGCAGATAACGGTTTTACCGCCAGTCTTGATACCGAAGATTTACGACTGAATCGCGGGGGCCAGGACTGGTATGAAAGCCGGGCAGATGATGCGTCTTTGTTAACTTTAACATCAGAAACAATTGGGGGAAATATTGGAGCCAAAGCTCAATTCACAGGTTCCACTTCTGGAAACGTCTATTTAAGCCAGGAGTTTGGAGTTCCTCAGAGCGGCTCGTTCTCGGTTCAATGGGATATTTATGTTGATGAAATTCTGAATATCTCAAATCCCGACAGAACCGCGTTTATGCTTATCGGTGATAATTCTATTGATGGAAACGGTCCAAGTTCAACAAATGACGAACGGTTTGTCTATATGGCCTTTGCGAGAAATGGCGGAGGTACGACCGGAACAATGGAATTAATGGCTCGCGATCGTGATGATGGCTGGACATCATTTTCAACGATTTCAACAGGGTTAAATCTTGACCAGTGGTACAAGATAAGAGTGGACTGTAATCTGGATACTGACACGTACGACATTTATGTTGATGATGTATTCCAGGCGACAGTAACATCAAGAATGGCAAAAGGAACGGTGACCCATATTAGTTTCGCTCAGTGGAACGATGGTGCCGGTAGTTTCCTCATTGATAATGTTGAGCAGTTTGTTCAAGAACCGATTATAACTTCGATAACTCCTACAACGGCTCAGCCGGGAGAAACTCTGAGTCTGACGGTTACCGGACAATATTTATTCTTCGGAACAGGAAGTTCTACTCTTGCCACAATTTCAAGCGGATTGTACAACCTTGACGCTTCCAGTATTGCTGTAATAAGCGCAAATGAACTTACTGCTGAATTTGATATCCCAGCAGATGCCCCGACTGGAAAGTATAGTCTCGCCATTAATGAAACCGGCGTAGGTTCTTTGAGCGCGGATGATTGCCTCATTGTTGCAACCGCAGTTGGAGGCCAGTGGAGTCTAACCATGATTGCTGTTGGTGAAGATGTGGACAATGCATCCAGCACAGCAACGGTCATTTTTGGAATTGATGAATCAGCAAGTGTCCTGGACGGTCCTCCGAACCCTATTGACTATACCGTTGACTTCAAGCTCTATCAGTCTGATTGGAGTGGTCCTTATGTAAGCGATATCAAAGAGAATACTGGTGTCGCGTATTCCTGGATTATCGGTCTTAATCCTCACGGAAATGTTCCTCCGCCTCTCACTGATAGATGCGCTGAACTACAATGGGATCCGAATCAGTTTGTAGCGGGAAGTAATTTCCAATTAATTGATCGTGGTATTGACGGTAGTGAGAACACGGTTATTATTGAGGATATGAGTTTGCAGACTTCATATGAAGTATGCGGTGCAGATGTCATGCATTACTTTGAAATACTCTATTGGAGTGATAATGTCTGCTTCGAGTTTGAGTTGGTCTCCGGTTGGCAGTTGATATCATTACCGATTATAACGATTGATAATGATATTCAGTCACTATTCCCAGACTACCAGGCTGCCTGGAAGTATGATAACTCTTTCGGACAATATGTGACCGCGACAACGATAGAACCTTGCGAAGGGTACTGGTTGAAAATGCCGTCATCTCAAACATATACTGTTTGTGGTAATGCTGTAAACGATTGCGATGGCAGTTATGCTGACGGCTGGCATTTAATCGGAGCGCCTAATTGTGCTGGATCTCCCGGATCTGATCCGGTTGATAATATCCTCGCTCTGTGGAACTATGACGCTTCCGGAGCGATGTACATGTCTGAAACGATTATTGAGCCTTATATTGGCTATTGGATTAAGCTCCAGGATGCCGGAGATATAAGTCTTAATTGCGGAGGTTCGACAGTAGCCGTTGGATCAGAGACCATTGTTGCCTTAAAAACAGCGGTTGAAAACCACTCATTGACAATTGGTGTTCAAGGCCAGAGTCTTGGTGGTTCTGAGTCTGGAGAGGTTATTATCGGAATAGAAGATATCCCTCGAGTTTATCCGGCAGCGCCTGCACCTCCTGAATTCTCAGCCCGGATTTTAACTTATGGCTCCGACTGGAGTGGCCCGTATTACGAGGATATGCAGGTATCCGGTGAAAATGATAACTACTGGATTATCGCTGTGAATCCGCACGGTAATATTTTACCGCCAGCAGAGCGAACGGCCGCAATTAGCTGGAATCCGCTTGATATGGGAGATGTCCAGTATGAACTCCGTGAAGGTACGGATGGTACGGGTGAGCTATTGATAGAGGATATGAGGCAAGTGAATGAGTATGTAATTTCTGGAATAGATCAGAACTACTACTTCACCGTAGGTATTTCCCGGAAACCTACCGATGTCGATGATGATGCGGCTTTACCGCAAGAATACAGCTTGAAGCAGTGTATTCCGAATCCGTTTAATCCGTCAACGGAGATCAGTTTCACTATTCCCGAGCGTACGGAAGTTATCCTGGAGGTCTATAATATTATCGGCCAGAGGGTTTCAACTTTGTACAGCGGAGAATGTGAAGCCGGAACTCATACAGTTTACTGGTATGGCAAGGATATTGACGGACAGGTTTTGCCCTCCGGTGTATATCTCTATCGGTTACAATCAGCGGATTATTCTGAAACCAGAAAAATGCTGCTGCTAAAGTAAACAATAGTTTATTATGAGTGAAAAGGGATGTGCCATAGCATATCCCTTTTTTTTATGGAGTAATTGAATTTACTATTGTTCAATATAAACTGTCACTATTGGGAATTGTCGTAATCAAAGAAAAGGCTATTGGTTGTTCGTCTGGTTGGGGCTTATATTGTATCTGGTTTGCGCAAAAAACAATATGCCATACAGGGTTTTAACCCTTTATCGCAGATGAAGGGTATTGATGTAGTCTGAATTAGAATACATTAGTAGTGAAATTGTGGCTTCGGCAGATGTGGACTGTATAGTATC
>JAGLON010000043.1 GCA_023138975.1 Candidatus Zixiibacteriota bacterium | reverse complement strand
TACTATACAGCCCCCGTCTGCCCCAGAAACAATTTCACAACCAATGTACTACTAATTCAGAGGTTATCAACTATAATAGACACCATTAAAAAGGATGAGTGATGAAAACAGCAATCTTAAATAGACTATATCTATCCATTGAACCATTAAATCTTAATCAAAAAGAATAAAAACCCTAAAAGTGAGCAAACGAACCAAATTCTCTATAACCTGATACCTTATTATCGCTTGCACCAATCTGTAGTAGAAATAACAATGAAAACAACATGTTTATTTGAAAAACGCAAAGTACTCGTCAAATACGAGTGAAGCCATTATCCTGTAATGCACATTTCACCTTTACAAAAGCCAAGAAGGGGATTCACCCCCCTGAAAAAAGCGGGATTAAGATAATCTAACTCGCTTTCGCTTGCAAGATTTTCTAAACAGGCGGATGAGGACATTTCAGGCTGCTTTTTCAACACACCCCGCCCTGTCGGGCACCCCTCTTATAGAGGGGATGTTGCCGTTAGTTTTTGCGTTTATTACTTATTTTTGAAGTACAATAGAAAGCACTGTAGGTAATTTGGACATCTCGAATGATTAATAAACTAAAAATAGCTTGATACAGGTCCCCTCTAGAGAGGGGAAATAAAGGCTATTGTCCTGCCCTGAGGTCGGGAGGTGTGTTAACATACACCCTACAAGTATGGCTTTATATCGAGCGGACTTTGAGGTCGGTCGGGTCATCTACCAGCATCGGTTCAATCGTATAAAACGCCTCAGCATAGATGCATCCGACATCAATACCATATTTGCGGCAATAAGTATTCATCAGTTCAAAAATATCGTTGCCCGGTTTAAAAATCTGCCGCGATTGAGCCGAACCATCAAACTGAGATCGAAACGCCGCGACCGCTTTGTGTTTACGCTCAAACTGTTCAGAGACATCAACAAAAAATGTATGAGTTGCATCGATAAACGAAGTCGCGTAAATAATTTTACGAGGTCGAAACGGCTTACCGTCCAAGGCCGCTTTTTTCAAGCCGGCCAAAAAACAGGCATCGTATCCGAGGATAGAGGTTATGCGGTGATCGGGGTGCCGTTGGCAATCACGATAGGGCAAAATTACCAAATCCGGCTGATAATCTCGAATCACCTTGGCAATCTTGAGGCGATTATCCCGGTTTGGTTCCAGGGCCGCATCCGGTAGATGAAGGTTTTCCCTCATTGCAAGATTTAATATTTTAGCCGCATCAGCGGCATCTTCAAGTCTTTCGGCGGGAGTTCCCAGGGTCCCCATCTCGCCTTCGGTCAGGTCAAGTACTCCGGTAGATTTGCCCAGATCGGCTAGTTTTATCATCGTGCCGCCGCAGGTTATTTCCACATCATCCGGGTGAGCCGCAATCGCCAATACGTCAAGCTTCATAACTACCCCTCTAAGACTTGATGATAATAGTTTTCATAATGGTCAACGACGACTTTGGAATTAAATTTCTGATGAGATATTTCAGCCGCACGTGCCTTAAATAAACTAAGATCACACAGGCCTGTCAAGAGAGATAATGCGGCTTTTGCCATGGCTCCGGTATCAGCTACCGGGCATAAAAATCCGTTAACACCATGCTCAACGACTTCAACCAGTCCGGTTCCGGAAGAACCTATTACAGGAACCCCACAGGCTAAGGCCTCAAGGGCGGCCAAACCAAATGATTCTTCTTCGGAGGGACACAGGAATAAATCTACATTGGAGAGCACTTCCTCAACCTTGGCTTGATTACCGAGGAATCTTACTTTATCAACCAATCCAAGCTTTTTGACAGCTCTTCGTGCCAGCATAGTATCGGGTCCTTCACCTATCATCAACATTTTAGCCGGTACCACAGATTGGATTCTATTAAATATCTCGATGACATCCATGATGCGTTTAACCGGCCTAAAGTTAGAGATATGGCAGATCAGCTTCTCGTCGGTTTCAGCAAAGTTTTTCCGGCAACAGGAGGTACTTCCCGGCTTGAATCGTTCAACATCAATAAAATTGGGAATAACTTCGATATGTTTTTCAAGCTTGAATTCTTCAATTGTCTCTTTCGCCAAATAATCTGATACTGCCGTTATTCCGTCCGACATGCGAATCGAGAATCGAGTAATATCATAATATGATTTATCCGTACCAACCAATGTAATATCTGTCCCATGAAGGGTGGTAATAATTTTGGGAGAATGATTATTCGTTAGCTGTCGGGCCAAAAAAGCTGCCGATGCGTGTGGTATAGCATAATGAACATGAAGCAGATCAAGCTCGTACGCTTCCGATATTTCGGCCATTTTGGCCGCCAACGTCAATGTATAAGGAGGATACTTGAATAATTGATACGAAACAGTCTCTACTTCATGAAAATACAGATTAGGTTTATATACATCAAGGCGAAACGGTAAGGCATAAGCGATAAAATGAACCTGATGCCCGCGCTCAGCCAGTTTTATCCCTAACTCGGTAGCGACAATTCCTGAGCCTCCGGCAACCGGATAGCAGGTAATTCCAATTTTAAGTTTTTTCATGGTACTCCGATAGCGTCAGTATCTGATGTGCATTCACATTGGATGACACTTGTTCAAATATGAAATCTATAATGCCCCGTCCGTATCTGGAGACAAAGTAAATCGGTGATATAACTCGCTCGGCCGGAGTATTATAGGGATAAAGATTTTCATGCAGTCTACTCAGCTTTTCCCTGACTAATTTATTCTTTTTCTTATGAGCTGATATCACTTTTTTCCAGATTTCCGAATATTGATAATCGATTTTCTTTTCGACGCCGTTTATCGCGTCATCAAGTCCCTTATTAAGAGACGTCAACGACTCCTTAAACTCTCTCAGTTCCCGCATGGCACGGTTACGGCCGTTATTGAACTTGCTTTCTATTTGCGAAGGAAAATTACTCATGACAATTCTATCAATAACCCGACTAATGTCTGAAGTGATATCTGAGAATGAAAGCTGATACTCACTAATTGTTTTTTCATGTTTTTTCTCAATCAGGGTCGCTGAAGGACGCATGCAAACCTCAGGCGCTGGTATCGCGAACAAATCAAATAACGGCCTCAGTTGGGCAAAATAAGCAATTTCTGCCGGGCCTCCGATAAATGACGCGACCGGAAAGAAATATGACTGCATCAAAGGTCTCGTTATCACATCGGGAGAAAATTGTAAGGCATCTGCCTCTATTTTGTGAAGAACTTCATCCCTGCTGAAATCATCAGCTCCGGCTGAATAGCCCGACTCGGTGGTATGAAGCGGTGTACGATGAGGAGAATGATAGAACATATAGGCGGCAGTTTTCGCTTTTTCTACCTGTAAATGGTACCCGGCATCTTTTAGCTCATTGTTTCGATTTGCTAAACTGTTTTTAATCTCTGCGGTTTGTGAGATTATTTCGGATAAAACAGGAGCACAAGCTTTTTTAAACTTATGGTCATATGGATTGAACATGACTAAACCGTATTTGCCAAGAAATTCAGTCATTAGACTGCCAAAAGATTCAACAATACCTTTTCCGGCCGAATAATGTTGAGTCAGCAAATCCAATGCTTCCTGCTTGAAATCATTATCGGGCAATGATTCCGTAAGCCCCTCAATTTCTCTTTCCATAGAAGTATCAAAACTTATCGCTCCAACCGGCGGTTGGATATTATCCTTCGGCACATCAACGGCCAACTTTTCTAATTCGCCCCGGCGGTTCGGCATATGCACAAAAGAGATTTCCTGAAAATCATGATCGTCAGCGGCTATCCAAAATAACGGCACGGCAGGTATATTAAACTGCCTTTCAATCTCCTCGGCTTTTTTAATAGCTCCGATTGCTTTGAGGAGAATCATGTATTGCCCGCCAAACAATACAGCCTGTTGTCCTGCGGTAACTATAATCGAATTGTCTTGTTTCAGTTTTTCGATATTATCCAGAACTGGTTGAGGCGCACACCAGTCCCGGTTTTGGCGGGTCAGGATATCAACCATAAGCTGGCGCTGATATTCGCGAGAAATAACTTCATCTATGGCGCGTTTGGCTGTGTTGCCGGGAAAGAAACTTGATAGGTTGCTACCAGAATCAACAAAATCATGGAATAGTGTAGAATATCCCGCTTGCTTAGAGAATGGAATCGCGCGTTCAATCATGATATTTTTCTTTGTTCAATTAAGTATTTATGGCACACTACAATCTAATCAATTCAGGATATTTTTGGTATTATTAAATGAAAACGCTAAAAAGTGAGGAATAGTTTCAAATCCACTTCTTTTTCTTGAAGAAAAACAATAAAGCAATGGTAATAATAACGACCAGACCCCAGAAAAAAGCATATCCGTATTTCCAGGTGATTTCAGGCATATACTTGAAATTCATCCCATAAAGACCTACTAAAAATGTAGGCGGCATCAATATTGCCGTAAAAATAGTAAGAACTTTTATTATTTCGTTGGTGCGGGTTGAAACACTTGAATAATATACATCCAAAGCCGACTTGAGTGTATCCCGATGCGACTCAGCCGTCTCATTGATACGCTGCATATGGTCGAGAATATCGCTTAAGTAAACTGATGTTTTCTCAGAAATCAGTTCATAATCTTCCCGGGTAATCATGGCCAGAACTTCTTGCTGGGGCTGAGCGATACGTTTCATATGATGGATATCACGACGAAGCGTAAATATCGTTTTGACAGTCTCCTCATCCGGTTCCTCAAAGACATCGTCCTCAACCGCATCGACCTCAAATTCAAGTAAATCGAGAGCTGAAGTATAATTGTCAATGACACTATCAAGTACAGCATGAAACAGAAAATCGGCTCCTCTGAAAAATAGCCGATCATCCTTGCCGGCTCTGGTATATAGATTTTCGAAGACCTGATGATCATCAAAATGGACAGTAACGAGACAATTTTTGGTCAAAAAGAAATCCACTTCACTGACTTTAAGACCTGTCTCCTTGCCCATATAGTCCGCAATCTGGAAAACTAAAAAGAGATACTTGCCATAATCATCGATTTTAGGACGAGGAACTTCCGAAATAACATCCTCAATAGCCAGTGGATGGAAATTAAAGTCATGCGTGAGGACATACGATTCTTTGTCGGAAGGCGCAGTCATATCCACCCACATAATGAGATCCGGCTGCGAGAGATATTTATCGAAATCAATAACTCCCTCGTAAACCGAAGTACCTTCCTCAGGCGTCCATATGAATGACCGAATCATTTTCTATCAACCTCTTCCTTGATTTCTATATCGGTCTCTACAACCATTTTTTCCACTTCTTCAATCAGTTCTTCATCTTCACTAATTTCTGAGATAGAGAAATGCTCTTTAAAGAGGAAAAAGGCAGCCATGACAAGCATGGGAATCATGTCAACGAGATACAACATGACCGAAAACAGAACTGCTTCTGTTTTGGGGACAGAAAACATCTTCAGGCTCGCAACGACGGCTAATTGGAACGATCCCAGATTTCCCGGAGTTATCGGCACCATCAAAGCTAAATAGTTGACAATAATTACTACAACCGCGGCCCAGACCGGCAAATCGAAATTGAACATGAAAAACAAAAAATAGATGGCTCCGATATTACAGGCCCAAGCCAAAATAGTATTTATAGATATTGAAAAAAGTTTGTCAGTAGACCGTAAAACTGAAATACCGTCATTAAACGAACGAATGAATTTCCTGATAACCAGATAAACTTTCCGGGAGCGGGGACGAATTCGGCGATGAATAAAGTTTTCTAAGTTCTTCTGAAATCTGAGACTAAAATAAAAAAGGATGAGAAGAAAGAGCGTTGCAACACCGATGATATAGCTGATAAACCGATAATCCTCTGGAAAAACAAAAACACTCGAAGCGATCATCATCAGTATAATTAGTCCAGCACCGTCGAGAACCACTTCGAGGAAAATTGTCGAAAAGGCGTAAGTTTTTGAAAATTTTCCTTTTCGGGAAAATAGTAGCACTCTTCCCGCCTGACCGGTCAAAGCCGGTAGTACAACGGCAATTAGTTGAGAAGTCGCATAGAGACATAAGGTCGGCCAAAACAGAACTTTTCGTACTTTAGAGACGATTGTTTTCCAGCGGAAAGTCTTAAAGACGATTATCCCGGCTCCGGATAACAAGGCCGGTATCAAATACAGTAAATCTAACTCCCGGGCAACATTTAGTGTTCGAGTTAAATCTAAATCATAGAATAAAAACACTAAAATAGCCGCGGCTATTAGTCCACCCCAAAATTGCTTTTTCTTAAAAATAGATGCCATATACACTCAAAAAATAACCGGCAAATTGCCGGAGCTATAACACAATCTTAAAAGGTAGAGAATTAATAAATGTCTGTCAAACAAAAAGGGTACAAAAACTTAATAGCAAAATCATATTTCGGAAACGGCCTTCGTACTAATCCAGCCCTTTAATCGGTTCTCAAAATTCACCAAGTAGTATCCGGACTCCTCACGCTCAATTTTGCATATTAGTCCCGCATGAGCGGTAAACTGTACGTTGTAGTCTTCACCGGGGCCGTTTTGGACCTCAATTTGTTCGAAAATAACTACACCGGTACGGGTCAGAACGTCTCGATCCAATTTAACCCCAGTAATAATTGACGAGGTCGCAAACACAACAATTAATAGGACCAAAAACGGTGAAGCGATATGAATACGTCTATAAATTCGGCTGGTAATAATCACTGAAATCAATATAATAAGCAATATCCCCGATAACCAAGTTGATTCCTTAAGGCTGAAAGAATCAAAAAAGCGATTTATATATTCGAAGAAAACGGTTTCCTCAGTGACTTCCATCTTATCGATAGCAAATTTACGGGCAAAGCTCAGATTTGCCTCAATATCATCATCGCGCGGATCAAGTCTTTTGGCACGAATATAATTTCCTATTGCCTGACCAAGCAACCCCTCTCGAAAATACGAGTTACCGAGGTTATAGTAAAGCTCGGGTGATTGGTAACCAGCTTGAATAACTTTTTCATATTCTGCAATGGCTCCTTTGTAATCGCCATTTGAATAATAATCATTGCCAGTCTCAAAGTTATGGTCAAGAGTCCCTGCTATTAATAGTGATGTGAATAAAAATAGGGAAATACAAACAACCTGAAGTAAACGAAAAGCAGTCATTATAACGTTTCCTCCAGATTGGAAATTATTGATTCGGCGCGATTGTACAAATCTTGTTTTCCCGACTCGCCCTCACCGGATCCTGCGAATCGACCAAAATCCGCCTCCCTGAGAACGTTTTTAATATCTGAACGTAAATCAACAGAGGCGTTGCATTCTTCCAGAAGTTCATCGACCGCTTCCGAGGTGAGTCCCTGGGCTGAGTGGTTTAATTTATCAGCAATAAATTGATAAATCACTCCGGAAACTTCCGCATAAAAGGCATCATCGTTTTTAACCAGATATTCCTCGGCCAATTTCAGGCGTTTTTGGGCGATGCTTTTCGCTTTTCTTAATCTGGCATAGGCTACATTTCCGGCGAGTTTGCGTTTCCGCCTGACATCAATGAATCCGCCGATTAGTACCAAAATCGGAAGCCCAACAACAGCCAGAAAAACCGGCGATTTTAATGCTATTGAACCACTGGGAATCAGTGTAGAACCAGAAGTCTTAATAAATCGAATATCGGTTTCTTTAAGGTTAATCGTTTGACCCGAAACCGGGTTATAGGGAATCTCCGTATCCGCCGATAGTTCTCCCTGATTCACATTAAGTATAATTGGTTTGGATTGCGTTGAACGATATTTGCCTTTTACCGGGTCAAAGAAGTTCAGCGTTAACGGTTTTATTGTCTGAGTTCCGGAAATACGGGGTAATAGCAAATACTCGAATGTTTTTGTGCCGCCCAAATCTTTTCCGATATTCAACTGCTTAAAGTTCGTTGAGGATTTCTCGAATCTAAAGCCATCCATATCAGGCAGGGTCGGCTCAGGAATAGACTTTATATTACCGGTTCCGGATATTTTAACCATCAGAGTAATTGATTCATTAACTTCGACATTAGTCCGATCAACTCCCGCGGTTAGCCGATACTGGCCGATAGCGCCTGAGAACTTAGCCGGACGGCCCTTCTTTGGCAACGATTTAACCTGAACTGTTATCGGTTGAGATTTAACTGTCACTTTTTTAACTTCCACAAGAAGGTCTTCGATTAAACTAAACGGATCGCGCTGATGGCGTTTTGATTTTTGGGCAACCGCAATGGCTAGCCTTATGGAGTTAATTGTCAGTTTACCCGGTTTGGTCGCAAATAAGGCATATGATTGTTCTCGAACCCAATATTCGTAACCGTTAATAACTTGTCTATATTGCTTTTCTTGAGTACTGTCACTAATCCAAAAATCAGGCGCGGATAGCGGCCAATAATTCGGCGGTGAGTAAGCTCTGATGCGCGACATGATAAAAAACTTCCGAGTAAAAACAACTTGCTCATTGACATAAGCTGTTTTCTTATTCGTTTCAGTTACCAAAAACAGTTCTTTTTGTTTGCTTTTACCATCCACGGAAATTTCAGCCAACGGTCCTGATGCCTCGCGGGCGTTTTTTACTACATGCAATTGCAAATGATTGGATTCATAGCGTTTGTTATTGTAAACCAGCCATGCGGAACGAAGCGGGAAGGTGCCGGTCTTTTTAGGTGATAGGGCATACTTATAAGTGAATATTTTTTTAATACCAGATCCATCCTGCAACATCTGACTGGATGTCCCAATAGAATAAACGTCAAACTGAGGTGTCGGAGGCAGCTTCGGTTTTGGCAGACCCTGCTGAATCCTAGTCTCAACAACAACTGTGAGAGTTGCATTCTCTTCCTGCCCGACCTTATCCCTGTCGAGAGAAATGGAGATAGAGATATCATCGTTGGCATATGCGGTTTGGAATAAAATCGCTATAAACAGAGAGGCCAATACAACTGATTTTCCAAGACGATTAAACAACATTATCACCAATCATTTCCCTGATAGTTACCAACTACTTTGTACTTTCGTTTTCTATTCTGCTTGGCCAAATCCTCAAGTGAATTCATCAGACGTATGGCGTCCTCCTTGCTCATTTCCTCTTCTTCCTTGGTCATTTCTTCTTCTTCTAATTTGGGCTTAGGTTGAGACTCTTGCTCCCCTTCGCTTTTCTCATCGCCATCCTGATCCTCTTCACCCTTTTGTTCTTCAGGCTTCTCCTCCGGCTGTTGTTCTTCATCGCTTTGCTGTTCTTGTTGCTGCTCTTGTTGTTCTTCTTGCTCTTGTTTTTCCTGTTTCTCTTGTTGTTCCTGTTTATCCTGCTTTTTATCCTGCTTCTGTTCTTGACGTTCCATCAGTTCTTTCAGCCGCGTGCGAGCCAATTCCAGATTGAATTTCGCATTCAGATCTTCGGGTACAAGCGACAAACACTTCTCATAGGAATTTATAGCATTCATAAAATCCTGTTTAAGAAAATGTCCATTTCCCTGATTGTAGTAAACGTTGGCCTGTAATTCAACGTCATCGGTTAGTTTTGCTTTCTCGTATTTCTCAAGCGCTTCCTCGTACTTGCCTGATTTCAACAGGGCGTTAGCCTGATTATAGTATATTTCGGAAGTTTCCGGTTTTTCAATTTCGGCCTCATGATAAAATCCAAGAGCTTCTTCAAACTCACCTTCTTCGAAATACTCGTTGCCTTTATCGTTCAAATCGGCAAAATCTTCGGCGAGGGCGGGCATACACAATACCAGCAGAAGCATACTGAGCAGGATATATTTCATCACACCACACTCTCCTTACTCTTCCTGCGAATACGCTCGGGAACAAACACTTCCCAAATAATAAAAATCAGGGCAAAAGCTAACGGCCATTGGAAACGGTCATCGTATTGCAGCAGGAGTTTTCCTTCGAGTTCCTTTTTCTCCATTCCCTGAATCTCGCTGTAAATCCGATCAAGTTCCATATCAGATGGAGATGCCCGGTAGTATTTTCCTCCGGTATTAAGTGCTATCTTTTGCAGAGTCGATTCATCCATCTTAGTAATAATTACTTTGCCTTCCATATCTTTTTTGAATCCGACCCGTTCTCCGTTTCGGTTAAAGATTGGAATCGGCTCACCATCGGGATTACCAATACCGATGGTATAGATTTTAATTCCCTGTTCCCGAGCTGCATCAGCAGCCTGAATAGGCTTAGTATCTTGGTCTTCGCCGTCAGTCAATAATAGCAAAATCTTGTGTTTTCGTTCTTGTTGATCAAATGCCTTTATCGCTGTATTGATAGCCGATCCAATCGCTGTGCCTTTGACATCAATCATATCCGTATCTATGTAATCCAAGAACAACCGGGCTGCTCGGTAATCAAGAGTCAGAGGACATTGAATAATAGCGCTTCCGGAAAAAACGACGATGCCAATACGGTCACCTTCCAGATACGTAGGAGATATTAAAGTTCGCAGTTGTTGTTTGGCTTTATCCAGTCGGGATATCGGCCCGGGCAAAACATCACGAGCTTCCATGGACGGTGAGATATCAACCGCGAGAACAATATCGAGTCCTTGCCGTTTGACCATTTCCATATGAGTACCCAACTGAGGTTTGGCCGCCGCAAAAGCGAGAAACAAAACAGCAGTCAAAAGCAATCCCGCTTTGGTTGCCTGACGACTGAACGATATGCCAGAAGCCGCGCGCATAATCAACGGTATCTCACCGAAACGAGCCAGGATTTTTTTCTTACGGGAAATGGCAATCCAGTAGAAAAACCCTAAAACGGGAATCAAGACCAGGCCCAGCAAATATAGTGGTTCTAAAAATCTCATCTATTTAAGCCTTACGGTATCTTTCTTAAATATGTCTGGCTCAACAGCATTTCCAATAACATTAAGAAAAAACCAGCCAATAGGAAATTGAAGAATAACTCCTCATACTGTATATACTCATTTACTTTTATCTTTGTTTTCTCCAATCCGTCAATTTCCGTATAAATCTCTTCCAGTTCCTTTTCACTTCGGGCACGGAAATATCTTCCCCCGGTCCTCTCCGCTATTTTCGTTAAAGTTTCTTCATCGATCATAGTTGTGGCATACTGATAACGCACGCCAAAAATCGGATGGTTTGTTTTATACATAGCATTTCCCGGTTTGCCGGTTCCGATGGTATAAACTTTTACGCCCATAGTTTTGGCGACATTGGCGGCAGTCATCGGATCAATTTCGGTAACATTGTTAACTCCATCAGTCAGGAGAATAATCACTTTTGACTTGGCGTCACTGTCCCGAAAGCGATTAACCGAATTTGCAAGTGCCAGGCCAATTGCGGTGCCATCTTCAAGCTGACCAAAATCAACCATTGTAAGAAAATTTCTCAGAGTCCCATAGTCGAGAGTCAGAGGACATTGTACAAATGACGTCTTGGCGAAAATCAGCAATCCTATCCGATCGTTTGTGCGGCGGTCAATAAACTTTCCTATTTCCTCTTTAGCTACATACAACCGATTATGCGGTTTAAAATCTTCAGCATTCATTGAACCCGAGACATCAAGCGCGATCATAATATCAACACCTTCGGTTTCAATATCCCGCTTTTGAGAGCCGGATTGCGGACGCGCCATAGCGATGAATAACAGCGCCAGAGCACAAAGGCGTAACAGGTTTAGCATGGGCCGGAGTCTCTGCCGGAGAGATTTCTTTCCGGTTTTTACAAGAGAAAGATCAGAATAGCGCACTGCCGCCGATTTGGAAGATGCGAAATAGTAATAGTAATAAGCCAGCCCGATAATAACGACTCCGCCTACAGCGAGTATAAACCACCCGGGAATCTGAAAGAGGATAACATCCCAGCCTTCGAATTTCATCAGGTTCATTCGCGGGCCTCCTCTTCGGCGGTATCGGCAGAATCGGTCGAAGATTGGTCTATTGCCAGCATCATATCTTTATATCCCGGAGGTGCATATCTCCATTCATCATCGGTGTTCTCGTCCGTTTGAATCGGAGGAATATATTTCACATCAGGTTCCGGCTCCGGTTTTATAACGGGAATATCTTTGGTGTCATTAATAAATCGATAAGTTTTTTGCCAATCTTCATCCGGTTGATCGGCTTCAGGTTTATGTTTGGCAAATTTAATCAAATCAGCATCAGCTAAAAATTCAATAAATTCCCGGCATATCGTATCGGGGAATTCAATGGAATTGAGATATTCATCAATCTCAGAGGTCGTTAAATCCATTGCATCAAATTCGAATTTCTTACCGAGATACCGACGGATGATATTAGTCAATTCCAAATAGTAGAGCTTTATCTCGCCTTGCTCTAATAAATCCTTTTCCTTCAATAACGCCAAATCAGTAAAGGCTATTTCCCAGGCAGGCCGAGGATCCACGTATTCCTCTTCTTCTCTTTGCTGCCTTTTAAGCCACCACCAGATCAAAAAAGACATACCACCAATAATAGCACCAACGAGGGTTAACACAGCCCAGAGAGGAAGACCGCTTTTGAGAGAGGCCTGTTCCTTGATATCACGAATCTGCAGTGTATCCGATTCAGAACCATCGGCAATAACCGATTTGATATTGATCTTGATCGGGTCGGAGCTGATAACCTTTCTGGTCGAATCAACAGTAAAATACTCTATTTCAAGCGAAGGTATGACATATTCTCCGGTAGTAAAGGTCCGCATCTCAAACCAGAGATTTTGTTCCCGCCGGTCTCCATCAAGTTCTTTTTCTTCGCCAACCCGGTAATCTTTGACATCAAATTGACCGAGGTTTTTTCCGGCCGCCGGAGGCGTTACAGTTATGCCGGAGCTATAATTAACCGTGATTGTATAATCAATCAAATCGCCAATATAGGCTGTTTGCCTTGAAACCGATGCGGTTACTGAAATATCATCTGCTATAACCATTCCCATGGTTAAGAAACAAATACACAGTATGCCTATGATGCGAAGCGACGTCATTTACCGTATATTCTCCTCAAAAAGCTGAACTTTCTCGACCCGCAGCAGATCATCAACTATAATCGCCACATATGAATTTGGTTTGCCGTTTTGCATCAGTGCCGTTTCCCCCTCATTTTAAAGAACTGCACCAGCGGTCCGGTATAGGGCTTATCTGTTCTGATGTGAATAAAATCCAGGTCAATCGTTTTAAACTCTTTTTGCAGACCATCAACCATATCCTGGGCCTGCATCGCGAACTCATTCCTAAATGCAAGTGATGATGTGTCAAGCACCATAACTTCACCAGTTTCAGCATCCTCAAGTTCTATTAATCCATAATTATCAAATGAAAGTTCACGCGGATCTGATATTTTCACGGCAATCATATCATGCTTACGATTGGCGATACGAATCGGAGTAAAGAAATCCTCGGATAAGAAATCGCTAATCAAGAATACTACCGATTTGCGTTTTGTTACTTTATTGAAAAATTCAAGCGCTCCGGCAATATCGGTTTTAGTATGCTCGGGGCTGAAAAACAGTATTTCCCGAATCAGGCGCAGTACGTGCCCTTTTCCTTTTTGAGGCGGGATATACATTTCTATTTTATCCGTGAAGATTATCAGACCAACTTTGTCGTTGTTTTTAATTGCGGAAAACGCCAGCAAAGCGCATAACTCCGCGGCCAGTTCTTCCTTATAGCGTTCATGAGTCCCGAAACGTCCCGAAGATGAAACGTCGACCAAAAGAATGACCGTAAGCTCACGCTCCTCTTTGAATTTCTTGACGTAAGGATATCCGGTGCGGGCAGTCACATTCCAGTCAATCAGCCGAATATCATCACCCGGTGAATATTCGCGCACCTCCTCAAACTCCATTCCCTGCCCCTTAAAAGTAGCATGGTACTCACCTGAGAATAGGTCGTTGACGAGTTTACGGGTTCGGATTTCTATCCGACGTATTTTTTTAAATATCTCCTTAGGGATCATATCCGCCTACGGCACCTCAATTGTATCAAAGATTCTCTGAACGATGTCATCCGCAGTGATTTCCTCGGCTTCCGCTTCATAAGTGACAATAATGCGATGACGAAGCACGTCCGGGCCGATAGCTTTAACATCTTCGGGAGTGATATACCCTCGACCCTTCAAAAAGGCGTGAGCTTTAGCAGCCAAATTCAAGTAAATTGTAGCTCGAGGCGAGGCACCATACAATATCAGATCAGTAAGACTTCCCAAGCCGTATTTTTCCGGATCGCGGGTGGCAAAAACAATACTGAGGATATATTCTTTTACTTTCTCATCAACATAGATATCGGTTACTGTCTTACGAGCTGCAAGGATATCTTCGATGCTTACGGTAGGTGTTACTGATATCTCCTTGCCGACGGTCATACTATCCATAATCTGCCGCTCTTCTTCGGGAGTAGGATAGGTTATTTTCAGTTTGAAAATAAATCGGTCCACCTGTGCTTCGGGCAATGGGTAGGTACCTTCCTGCTCAATCGGGTTCTGAGTCGCCAGCACCAAAAACGGCTCGTCAAGTTTATGTGTTTCGTCGCCAATCGTGATCTGACGTTCCTGCATTGCCTCTAACAAAGCCGACTGCACCTTGGCGGGGGCGCGGTTGATTTCATCGGCCAGAACGATATTAGAAAAAACCGGACCCTTTTTTACCGAAAATTCCGCTTTTTGCGGATTATAAATCATTGTGCCAATCAAGTCAGCCGGGAGCAAATCCGGCGTAAACTGAATCCGTTTGAATTTAGCCTTGATTGCCGCCGCCAGCGACTTGACGGCCAGAGTCTTAGCCAGCCCGGGAACGCCCTCCAGAAGAATATGACCGTTGGCCAGCATTCCGATTATCATGCGGTCGATCATATATTTTTGACCGATTATCACAGTACTAAGCTCGGTCTTCAGCTGCTTAATAAAGGCCGACTTTTGCTCAACCTCTTCCTGAATCTTTTTAATATCGAGGTCCATTAATCCTCCATCATTTATTTCGAGATATTTTTTTCAAAAAATGTGTAAACAGTTTTGTACATATCTTCTACTTCTCCAACACCGGGCATATCGGGACGATATTTTTCCTGCTGAAGCCTTTCTAACCAAGCCATAAAAGAGGCTTTAATATGGTCGTCTTGTATTGACTGCAGCACTACAATCACTTCCTGCCCCGTTTTACCGGAAAGTTCTAGCCCCTGCTCATTTTCCAGATACTGTATTAGAACCCGGTACAGACGTGAGAAGAACCGTTTTCTATCGGCAACTGTTTCTTTTTTTACCGCCTCAAGCGCGTCAAGGTATTGTCTTCGTGGATTTTCAGCCGGTGTATTCCGTCGTTTACGTTTTCTAATAAAGAGCCAAACGATCAATCCTATCGCATGGCCAGCAATAGTTATGATAACGATAATCCACTTGAGAGAGCTTTTTTCTTTCGGAGGTATCGGCTTGGCAATACTTATTGAAATCTGTCCAGTCTGTAAGGGAAAAGACTCCCCGGTAACCTTATTTGTTGCCGATAAAGATAATGGCTTTATATGGCCAATGCCATAATCGGTCGGCTCTAAAACATAGGTGAATTTCCGGGTAGCAACAACACCGCCAGTCACTGAAGAATCCTTCTGAGACGAAACCATTGATGATGAGCCGAGAATCTGAAATTTCTCCAGTGCGGGAATGGGAAAGTCATCAATGCTATAAAGATACGGCTCACCGGTCCAGGCCAAAGTGATAACAAGAGTATCTTTAGCTTCAAATGCCATTTCGGCTGAAGTAACCTCCGCTGATATACCTATATTATCCTGTGCACTGATAAGCGCAGAGAGTAAAAACATTACTATTAAAATGATCAGAAACTCGTTTTTTATCTTCATCATAGTCGCATAATTAATGTCTTAGCTGTAATCCGGTCAAGGCAATAACGCCCTGTTTCAAGTAATTTATACTCCCATTATAATGAAAAGTTTTCAAAAAGTTGTTAATAATTGTTAAGAATTATCGACACTTCTAGTAATATATAACTCCGTGCCTGTCAATAACTTTTCCCTATTACCAGAGCCGCTATTCCAGGCAGCATTTCGATTTTTATCAAGGTTGCTACAATTGCGCATTTTCTTGGCTCGGGTCGTAGCCCTAGCCAGATGAACTGCAGGGCAAGCGGAACATATATAAAAGATGCGGAAATGTATAAAAATGAGGTACCATACCATCCTCTCGAATATGCCGACCAACTTAAGATAGCCATAATTACAAAAATTGCGTAAGAAATCAATAATGGAGTAATCCTTCCGGAACGTACCGGAGCGGTTTTACTTCCAACCGATTTATCTCCCTCGCAATCCTGAATATCTTTTAATATTTCTCTTCCCAAGTGCATTAAAAACGCAAATACGGCAGGAATTATAGCACCCGGAAGTTCGAGCAGCCCTTTGCTCCCTATTGTCAGGCCTCCGAGGATAAATGTAAGACCTCCCAATAAGGCAACAATGAGATTACCGCAATAAGGAGTGTGTTTGAGTTTCAAGTTATATACTGTCAGTAAAATCAAAGCTAAATCGACAATAATGATACTTTGCCAGTTGAGAAACATTGAGAGAATACAGGAGACGATCAAAAACAATCCGGCTAAGGCTTTGGCTGCGCCTATGGTAATTATTCCTGACGGCAACGCTCGGGTGGGATGGTTGATGTTATCAGGTTTTATATCCACGATATCATTGACTATGTTTCCGAACCCGCAGACAAAGAATGCGGCTCCCATAGCAAAATGATTTAGCGGCATTGCGATTGAAGATGCTGACAAGTATTGCCCCACCGCAACCGCCAGCGAAGCAATCAGGCAGTTTTGTACCCGTATAATCGTGAAGTAGGCTCGGAAAATTCGCATGTGATATGAGTAGGGTAATTCGGTACCGGGGTCAATTAAAAAGAGGTAATTAATCCGAAATGAATCTTGCCGTCTCCGGGCGAATCCCCTTCGCCCCAGGCCGCTTCAAGTGTTAATCTCGCCGTTTGTGTTCCAAACAACATCCCCAGACCAGCGCCTAAACGAGTGAATTCATTTGTTGTAGTTGATTCGTCAGTCATTATTCGTCGTTGGTAGATATATCCTACATCAGAGAAAATATAAATAGCGGCAACATCTGAAGGACGATAGCGAACCTCATATTGCAGCAATGCAATCCGACGACCGGCAAACTCGTCCTGCCGATACCCCCGCAAAGATTGATATCCGCCGAATTTTAACTGCTCGGAATATGGTATTAGTGTTCGTGAGGTCAAAATCATTTGCGAGTATAGTCTCACTCGCATCAAGACTCTTTGAAAAACCGGTTGAAACAAATCGTAATCTACTGCTACCGTACTTTCATTTCTGATAACCTCGGTACTTACAGAATCCGGCCAGCTTGTCCTGCGGATGTATGAAGCGCTGCCTTGAAGTGCCAGCCCCCTCTGTGGATTGAAATCTCTTACAATCGTTGAATACAGATAAGAAAACCCCCCTGCAAGACTTCTCGAAGAAAACTGTGACGAATTCTGCGGCTCGGTTTTTGTCCATGACAAAAAGGTTTGAACGTCAGCAGTGACGCTTAAGCGCATACGCACATTAGCCTTAAGGGAAAAGGCATGGTACAATGAGTCATAATCAGTTTGGTCGGCTTGAATTGATAATTCTAAATACTGCGGGACAAAAAACGGTTGTGAGAATGAAATCCGGCGAATAGATATATTCCGATCCCGCTTATCATAGAGAAAGCGAAATTTACGTCCGCTGCCGAATAAATTCCTGGCCTTATACTCAAATCGGCCAACAAACTCACCCTTCTCATCTCCCCGACTGGGCAAATACCCGCCGGACAATTCCAGGAAATTCCGTTCTTTCTCACTTACAAAAAACAATAACTCTACGGCGTCATAAGTTTGATTAGGAATCAATTGCGGCAAAGAATCAATACTCAGATACTCCAGACGATTCATTGTCTGTATCCATTCAGACAGTTTTTCGTCGCGTAGAGTATCGCCCTGAGAAACTCCAACCAGCCTGCGGACAAACTCCGGACGGGTCTTAGTTAATCCCTTGAAACGCAATCGTTCAACCTTCACAGTCGGCCCGGTTAAGACTTTAAAAGATAGCTCTACTAAATTATTGCCAAGAGTCATGCCCTCTAATGATAGTGATGCGAAGTAAAAGCCATTCACCTGATAGGGATAAATAATCTTGGCTTTCACTTTCTTGATATTCTCTTTCGTCGCTGGTAAATCACGCCATTGCTTATTAGTCGTTTGTTTCTTGCTCCCATCAATGGATACTTCGGTTACGATTATATCACCGAGGCTATAGAGCGGACCGGATTCTATAGTCAGTGAATCCCCAACAAGCAAAACAGAATAGGAGAAGTATCCGGCCGATTCAAGCTCATAAGTCATCGAATCAATTATTGAACGACTGGGAAGGAAAGCCTGCAATCTATCCAATCGAGCTTGCAGTTGATTGTCCGTTACATTGGAAGTAACTACGATATTAGTTCCCGACGCAGTCGTCATTGAAGTCAACAATGACAATATTAGACAAACAAGGAATATTTTCAGGTTAAAAACTCGCAACTAACTCTCCTCGTCCAGTAAATTCAGCAGAGCGATTTTCATAAAATCGATCGGTTATATTAATAATTATTCTGACCGATTTTCGAAGCTTGTAATTCGCAATAAAAGTCATCAGTCCGGAATTGCCGAATCTTTTTCCTCCCGTAATCAGATATTCAGGCTGTGTAAATTTCTTCTTTTCGATTAACGAACTGAATTCAGTCACAAACCGTATTTCTCCCCTTTCAAAATTGCGAACAACTAATGTATTACTTACAGATATTCCATTTCCTTCTCCGCCAGAAATCTCATCTACAAATAGTTCGTATTCGATTCTCGGATGTATCTGTATTGACCGGTCGTTAAAAACCACTGATAACCCAAACAGGTTTGATTTTAGTTTTATCGAGCTGAGACCTATACCAGCTTCGTTATTTCTGCGATGGGTACCATCCGCAATAAATCGCACGGTGGTGGAAAGTTCCGTTTTAAGCTCAGCCTTATACTCTTTACTGTTTTTATATAGAAGTCCGCCGGCATCCTGTTCTTCGAAGGCGTTCTGATAAGAAAAATTAACGCGATAAAAATTCTGCGAGGGAAAAACCAAAGCCGAGTACTTTTCCCGTCTAATTCGATTGCTATAGGTCAAACCGGATTGGCTATACCATGGTAGTATCCATCCTATTTTCCTCCGGTCTTTACCGGGCACTTCGCCTACGATATTGGTTTTCAATCGCAACGCTATCTTCGAAAGGACATTCTTCCACTTTCCTCCACGAGCGATGCGTCCCGGGTAAATAAAGATATTGTGACTCTTTTCCCCGAGCAAAACCGACTGAGCTTCGCCTCGCTCTTCACGAATGCGAATATAATCCCCATTTTCATCAAAAAGATACTGACCGTCCTCTTTTCGATATTCTCCTTGACCTGAACCAACATAAATATAGCGAAATCCCGTACCGGCTGATGTGCGTCGATTTTGTCGATAATCGGCCTGAAAAGTTATCCAGCCATTCTTACCTGAATAACGAAATGTAGAAACAAATAAGTAGTCTTCCCTGTTTTCCCGGTCAGAATCCTGCTTGTCCTGCTTGATTATTGTTGCGGCCAAACTCATCCGCAGTTTCCCGATGGACTCTTCAGAAGTCAATTTGTATTCATCAATGCGGGGTCCTTTATAGCCTAACGGCCGGGCATTGAAATCAACTCTTCGGGAAAAGCTGATAATCGAGTTTCGATAAAACAATAAACTTTTAAACCGTGAAAATCGCTCCACAGTCGGTTCTGTGCCATAGGTATCTTTGATAAACTCACGTTCAAACCGAGTTTCAACATGAAAAGCCGCTTTCGGCTTGAACGCTATAACTGCTCGCTGTGATTCATAAACCCCTTTTTTATCCGACTCAGTTAGTTTTTTGGAATTACCGCTTGAATAGGACAGTTTGGGCGATAAAATAAAGCCTTTTAAAAGGTCAGCATCGACCGATACTCGACGCGAACGGAGATTATCTTTACGATTTAAATACCCAAAGAATGTTTCCAGCGAATTATTATTTGAAGAATATTGCTGATTACTTAGTACCTGCAGTTCATCGCCGAAGACCGTATCTGCCGGAAGTGCCCACAACCGCGAAAAGTCGGCCGAATTGATTCTGGTTATTGTCCGAAATCCGTCCTGAAGAAATCTAAAATAGAACCGCGTACTGACCCGCTCGCCCTTATGCGTAAATTCTGATTCTATAAAACTTCGGTAATTATCACTATCATCTTTCGGCGAAAACAAGTTTTTATCATGACTCACACCTTGATATGACAACGTTAAACGCCCGCTGTTATACAGCACAGCATCGAGAGATGAATACCAGAAATCAGTTCGGGACGGTAACGGTAAATAAATAATAGGCTGGTAGTTTCCATTACCAGTACCTGCAAATTGATAGACACCGTTCCCTAAATAGATATATTCGCCTTGATTATCTCCGACATAAGAAAGCAGTATCGCATAGTCACCAATGCCTTCGCCAACATATTGATAGTATTCAACACCGGTTGAATCGGTTTGTAAGATATAGGCTCCCGATGTATCGGGCGTGACGCCGCTTCGAAATGAACCAGAGCTTTCATCGCCGGCATTCGTAATAATTTCGATATCGGATGAGCTTAAGGCCCCAAACCTCAACCGGCTTTTACTATCGGATTCTCGTCGCCCACCTATCTGAAACTTGATTTTTTCATTAAATAATGAATAGGACTGAGAAATATTATAAATTTCCCGCTCATAGTCAGTTGATGCGGCTTCAAAATCTATTTCTATACGTGATTGCGATGTTATTACCTGACGCGGTGTAAACGTTATTCGTCCCGAGGGATAATGAATTTCATAATTCCGATTGGCGCCCCCCTCCAATTTCCGGCCATCCAAATAAACTTTTTCAGAGCCGGGCACGATTCCTGATGGCAAACCGTTGCTACTTCTGACCTGATACGGCCCCTGTTTACCATCAGAGCCATTGAACCGATATGACGCATACGTTCCGGCAGGGCGGCCGATATCAACGGCGGTGCTGAAGTTACGGCTTCTATACTCGGCCTGCAGCCCTTTGATTCTTTTCTGTGGTAAATAGTCATTTGTAATTGAGCGAATATCACCCGCTCTGGCTGAGACTCGGCTTCCGGTTAGCTCGAAGAAATATTTATCCAGTTCCGAGATAGTTGTCGTACCTCCAAATCCAATACCCGATGGCGTATTTCCATTTGATCCGATTCGGTCGGATACGGCTCCGCGCAAACGAAGATTGTCAGCCAACAACGCATCGACCTCAAGGTTAAGCCCTTGAGAAAAACTACCTTCTCCTGAACGGCCAACGAGAAATGAAAATGATTTGTGGCCGCTCAAATTAACTTTACGAGCGTTGGCACTGTTCCTGCCTATATTTTGAAATGCATCCGAATTGAGAGCAATAAACCTCTTGCCCTCTGGCACCGCGTTCCCTTCAGGTAAGAGCATCCATTCCGGAATCTGATATCCCTTAATAGATATAGTATCGCAAGCTACTGTGCTGCCGAGATAAACAACTCCTGAACGATAGTCGATACGATAGGAGTCCCTGGGAATCAGTGTGCCTTGACAGAAAAGAGAATCTGAACCGGCCGCGATATTGGACACACCCAGGTTGATGACATTCGAATTAGAAACTTTTATCTTTTTTGAAAAATTCGCGGCAGTTGAATCTTGGTTCAGAAAGCAAAACGCAAGTATAATGAAAAGTAGAAAGAAGGATTTAGGCGCAATTGAGTTTTTAATATTCAGACTGTTCATAAACGACACGATAAACTAATATTCTATCATTCCCGGTATCGGTAATATATAATAGATTATTCCTGGCCGCCAACACCGCCCCAATTTGAGAAAAGTCTTCATCCCGGTTATCCGGATTCCCAAAAACAGCCAATAGGTTATCCGACCAATCAAACACATAAAGCGAATCTGTTTCTTTGTCAGCTGTCCAGATTAGGCCGTTATCCGCAACCGATATCGCAACCGGTTGAGCAAGTTTGTCAGCACCAATTGATTTCTTAAAATTACCGAACTCATCAAAAACCGCAATACGGGAATTACCTTCATCGGCGACAAACATCCGTCCCGATCCGTCCGAGGCAATGCTTCCCGGATTCAATAACGCACCCCGCCCGTATGAAAAGTCACCAACATACCGGCTGAATTCAAAGAAGTTATCCATTTGTATCAATCGCGAATTATCATAATCGGAAACTGTCAACTCTCCGATATTCGAAAGATGGAGACCGGAATAGTTACTTAGTGATGTTATAATCTCATCGGCTGCTTCAGCCGGTAAAATCTCCTCAATAAAGTTCAGGTTCATATCCAAATGCATAATCCGGCTGTTTCCCGCATCAAGAACATATATACTGAGCCTCTCGTCAATAGTAATATCCCGGGGATTATTAAACTGGCTAATACCTGCACCGTAGCCGCCGAATTCTCTTTCCGCTTGACCATCTCTATCAAACTTTATCAGGCGATGATGCCCCGTTTCGGTAACATAGATACTCCCCTGAGGATCAATATCTAATCCGGACGGACTCTCAAGCCTGTAGGTAAGTACCTTACCGGAAATTTCGGATTTAAGTTCTATCGATACCGGAATAGGAATTGTACTCTGAGATTTCCTTTGAAAAGTCTCGGTCGTATTTCCGGCGCAGGAAACTAATAACAGCAAAACCGGAATAAGTACCGAGAAGCGCATGCTAAAACTTTCGTGTCAAGGTGACAGTAACCGTAGGATTATCGCTAAACACTTTCGGAGACACTTCCAAATGATATTCGCCGAGCTGAGTAATAGACTTTATTTTTTTATTGGCCGATTTAATCGTGCGATAAGTGTCAATGGCCGATACAACCCGGTTTGCCAGAGCAAGACCTAACATAAAGGTTGAATTTCGAAGGGCTGTTTTGGAATCTTCTTTTAACCGCTTATACTCTAACCGGCGAGCTTCGGAATCCCACTGCCAATAATATGAGTCATTGTCGGCATAATACGGCCGGTCAGGATAAAACAACCGTCCGAATTGATTGTATTCAGTTCGATTTGAATAAAACCCAATCATATCATAGAAAACATCATCTTTGCCGTCATGATTCACATCGGCATGGGCCGTTGCAATGCGCTTATAATCATCCTCCTTCCAATTGCCGTACACTTGATATCCAATGAATCCGGTCCAGATAGCTGCCTCAACGCCCATAAATATCTGGCCTCGAGTTTTAGCTCCGGCATAGTATTCTCCGGCACCAGGCAACAGGAATGAAAGTAGAAGACCCTTTTTTAGAGATAGTTTGTCCGAGTCTGACCCTTGTCGAGACATATCAAGAAACCCCGGCTTACCATTTTCTGTCGAGGCATATTTGATATCCCCGCTCATCGGAGGCAGCGGCTTTATGATGGAACTGACTGGCAGATTGAACCCGTTGGCAAAACACCCGCCGAATGCGAACAAGCATAATATTCCGGTTATCTTTAAAATATTTTTCATAATACCCTAAAACTTATATGTCATGCTTAACATAGGAAAATACTCATCACCGGTCTTCGCCGTATAGGCTTTAAAAGAAACCTTTTGTGCCAGCGCACCGGCGTTTTTATTATGACTGCGAGCAGCCAAAGCTGCCTCCGTACCCGAAATAACATGATTGACCAGTGTAACAATGAGTGCGGTCGAAGCCCGGTCATACATCCGATTGGCATCATTGCGCAGTCCCTCGTATTTCAGTCTCCTCGGTGAAGCAGCAGTGGGGTGAGGATTGTCATCTGAGGTTGTATAGTCGGTATCATCCCAACCGTAAACGAACTGGTTATATTTGCCAATCATTTCATAGTATTGCTGAACATTAGTGCTGGGTAAATGATGGGTGAAAAGCGAATATCCGAGGTTGTTAAAGACCGAATCGTCATCCCGAACACCCCAATGCATTTCCAGCCAGTTTTCATAACGGTTTTCAGACCAATAAGTATTGGCATAGGTTTCATACGTATCGGTATTATCATCACCCTTTTTATTATAGATAATATGTCCGGTCCAGGACAGAACTTCCAGTCCAAAAAAGGCCAAAGCCTTTGTCTTTGATCCGGTGTAGAGTTGGCCGGCTCCCGGAATTACTGCCGAATAGAGAAAAGCTTTAATCGGGCTTTTCCTGCCAGCCACGTTATTGCCCTGCTTTTCTTCTCCGCGCATATCCAGACTGGCCGGGCCATCATTTGAGGCTAATGCGGAAGTGAAATTCTCCGCCTTAACTTCATTGATATATTCCTGAATTGTAGAGTTTGATTTTTCGCCGATAAACGGAGCGTTGCTTTTATCCGCCGCAAAGACAACCACGGAGAAAAAACAAAACATACATAACAGCCCCGCTAAATAATGCCCACATCTACGCATATACGCTTTTTCTCACTCCCTATTTTACAATCGCGATTGATTTAAACGCTACTTTTGATTCAGAGCCATCAGTCGCATTTGCTTCCAAACGACAATGATAAACACCTGAAGCGACACCGTCAAGATCCCAGGTTATTTCCTCAACCCGATTACCATCGGGAACATGCCGTGAGAATTGCTTTACTTTATCTCCAAGCGCGTCGTAAATCTCAATACTTATTTCCGCCGGTTTACTTACATAAAACCGAATTGTCGTACGATTGCCGGTGGCAGGATTGGGATAATTATAGAAATTCGCTTCCGGCACAAATTCTGATTTCGCCAGTTCGAGACCGAGCGAATCCAGAGGCAAGTACCCGGCTCCGGAAGCTGTCCGTCCCTTCATCGTCCAGAGAGCTTTATCTTCCGAATAATCGCACTCCCAGGCGTCGATCCAGCCGTTGGCACCCGCGGTAACCAGTAACCCGGTATTACCGTTTTTGGCATGCAGAGGCGAGCCAATACCGATAGTTGTATCTCCAATACTCCGTAAACCAAAAATTCCAACCGGAACAGGGTATTCAGGATTTCTACTTACCCCCGGTGATGCCACATAAAGATTGCTGAAGTAGTTGTAGTACGAGTAGTGAATTGTTGTATCGACCTTAATAGAGTCGTCAGGATAATTAATGATATCGGGAAATTTATAGTAATAAGCCAAAATCGATCTCTCGCGAGGAATTGAATCAAAAGAGATGACAGAAAAATCAATGATATTATCACCGTTGACATCTGACACCAAAGGACTGGTTACTATTAATTGTTCCGGCCGACTACCATCAATAAGTAGTGGGAAATCATCCAGTTCATAACCACTTCTGTCAAATCCATAGATTCGATTGGTTCCCGATACGAAAATCTCTGGTACGCCGTTCTCGGTATAATCGCATACTACCGGAGATGATGTAGCGGTATCCCGGATATCAATATCAATAGCGTCAAACCGACTTATTTCAGAGGGTAAAAAACTATATGCCGAAATCAAGCCCTGTGCGGATAAGAGCACAATTTCGTCGTTTCCATCGCGGTCAAAATCAGACGCAACCGGGCTGTAAAAACCGGTTGATGAAAGAATTACACTATCAGCCAGCAAGGAATCGGCAATACCCGCCATAGAAACGCTGTTAGTCATATATAAGATCGACTCGGTATCCCGCTCAAACAATAAAGCTAAGCCCCTGTTATACTGGCAAAAGCCTTTAAACTTACCTTCGAAGGTATGGGTAATATCAAACAGTGTTCCGGAAGTATCCCACGGTGCGCTGACAAAACTACCATCATCATACAAGACATGCAGCAGTTTTTTCTCGCTATCAGGTATTATTGCCGTTACTCCTCCGGCATCCGGAGTTGAGCGAACTGCAAATAATCTGGCACGGTACTTCCCCGGAGAAGATGTTATCGTTGAATATGGCAGATAAGAATAAACCCATCCGTTGTCGGTTCCAACAGTTACGGTTTTTGTCGAATCGTTGATTTCGGTGATAACCGGCATAGTCGTGATTGAGCCGAATAATATCTGGGCAAAGATTGGCATTGGGGCATAAGAAGTATCTGAGGGTCGTAAGATATTGGAATCGGTATTGATATCAATAGCACTGAAGATTGTATCCAAATCATCAAGCTCGCCCGCCGGGTCCATATAATCAAGTCCCCCGGTCGTAACCACCAAGAGTTTATCCTTTGAAACCAATATTATCTCATCCCGGCCATCGTTATCCAAATCAGCGGCAACAGGTGATAAATCCGGTTTATCGGGGAAGGACATTCTTCTCGGGAAATTATCGGCGAATTTATTTCGCGACAGGTCGAATGTCATTGTCATTCCCGGTGCCGAGATATTTGTTATATTGTAATGCGAATATCCACCGTCATTTGACCGAGTCGCTGGATTTGTATAGGATGTAAAGCTGGAATTATTTCCCTGATAAAAGAGATCTTTGGCCTGGCCAAATCCGCGAACATAATTTCCGCCAAAATCTATAATACCGTCGGCTTCGACCAGACTAATAAATCGCCGGTTGGGATCCCATTGCAGCGTATTTGACTCAAAATTGTTGCGATGCAAATCAAAAGGATAATAATCCATTGCTGCGACTGCTTCATCAACATGCCAGACAGCAAGACCGGATGCGTTCTCCGGTAAATAAACATCATACTCACGGACAGGAACTGTAATGGAGATTATACTGTCCCCGTCAATAATATCCTGACGTATTGCCGGCCAGAGAACGACATTGGAGGTTGAATCTACACGCAGACCACCCAAGTTGCCATCTAAATCTGAACGTCTATTTTCGATAAGATAATACTCGGTTGCCGAAATCGGAATCTTTACGATTTTTATTCCGCCCTCTTCCATCTTCACGGCAGCCAGCTCAATAGACATACCCTCACGATATTCAACAACCTCTTCAAAGCCGAGATAGGCCCGGGACCAGGCACTGGGAAAGATAGGCACCGTGCCAAACGCTCCCACACCGTATTCGTCAATATAGGCGGCCGTGTTCATCCCGTTATTATCCATTAAAGCAAAGTCACCCATCTGACTTAAAAACGGATTACTGCCGGTATTATATAAGTCAACCAGACCGAGCTGATGCCCAAACTCATGAGCCATTACGGCATTCATTACCGTGACACGATTATCCTGGGCCATTGTTTCCGGCATGATAATTCCCTCAGTAATCGTATCATTACCAAGAAAGACCCGGCTGGTTCCGTCATAAGTTGTGAATGCTGTAAACAAGTCTCTGGGAGTCGGAGTCGCGGAGAATGACAAATCGGTCTGACGGTCGGCTCCGGCATGAAAGAGAATAATCGCTTTTTTATTTCCATTATCATCGGTAAAACTGAAGTTCGTACCATCCTGCTCATAGGCCTTATTCAACCCATCGTGAAAAAATATGGCCAAGTAATTCTCAACAGGCTCTCCTCCGTAAAACGCCATTGGTTTTTCTAACTGATAAAAACTGGTATCGGTGCCGGAGCCGTCACCCTGAGGCCAGACTTCATATTCAAGATGCAGACGTCCGTTCGAAACAACATTATAATACTGATTTAGCGAGCGCAGATGAGATTCAAAGTAATGCTTGTTATGCGGCGCCGGATCGAGCCAATGCCCTTCCTCCGTCACAAAAGTCGCGCTGTCGCGAGTATCAAATACTCCCCGGCCAGTAGTAGCGGGATCATCGGTCGTCTCATACGCAAAGCCAACCCGAAACGCGATGATATGAATCGTATCGGTTTGATCGGCAGCCAGTGCTTTAGTGGGCAGTCCGTACGGCTTGGAACGCTCCAGATTCAGAAAATTCTCTTTGGCACGGCCCCAAAAAACTGCAGGACGTTCCGATATTTCACCGTCCGAAGGCGGAATATGCTCAATTCGTTTAATGGTAAGAACATCATTTGCCGAGATAATTCCGGCAATTAAACAAACGCAGAAGAATAAAATGGCTGTCTTTGTTTTCATTATCTTCCCATGAATTATTCGGTCTCAGCCGCAGCCGAGACCGGTTTTTGCAATATTCTAATTAAACATTCCGGTGACCGACATACGCAGGGTATTAGCCAGCGGTGAATCTATCGAAGATGGCACGTAAGCAAAATCGAAACGGAACGTGTTTAATAGCTTTAGTCCCGTGCCGAAAGTCAAATGCTTGACGGAGCCTTCCTTGTCGTATTTATATCCGGCTCTGAGCGCAATAAAGTTGGCATACCAGTATTCCATTCCTATATGCCGTATCGCGTATTCTAATTCGGTGGTATAGCCTTTATTCAGATTCACCAGCATTTTGTTTAATTCACCTTGAATGACAAGGCTATTGTACGGAGTATCCCAAACTTTATAGGATATTCCAACACCGAGGTTTCTTGGCAGAGCATCGGCCTGATCAGCGTCAATATAGGTAATATCCGGCCCGAGATTAGTAACAGCCGCTCCAAATTGGATACGTCGTGTAACTTTATACAAAATACCAAAATCAAAAGATATTGTCGAGGCAATACCTTCACCCTGCTCTGCTCCCGCACCTTGTGGAGATAAGCGGGAATGAATAAACCGGCCGGTTAGACCCCCTTTGAGTCTGGAAGTGATAGAGGTGCCAAATGATGCGGCAATGGCAAATTCAAACGGATTGATTTCCCCATCCGGATTACCGCTGGCATCAGTACGAACGATAGTACCATAGTTCAGATAAATAACACTGATACCCAACGTTCCCAGACCTCGAATATTATGGACATACGAACCGAAGTCATAGTAAATATCAAGATCAAGAGACGGCAGCCAGTTGACATGCATCAGGACAAATTCTTTAGTACCTTTGGTTTCCAATGTTAATCCATCAGAACCAATATAATATGAGGCACCTTCAAATTCATAGACACCGACAACTGTCCGGTGATCCAGCTTTTGGAAATCTACCGAATTCCAGGTGCTGCCGTTATAATGTTCAAGGCCGTATTCCGTTCCGACATAAATTTCGCCGAGAAGCATCCCAATCGTGTAAATTTCCGAACCGGTATTCCAGTTATACACATATACTTTTTGTCCCGGCGTCAACGGCTGATTATTCAATTCATTGTAGTCATTTATATTCTCTGCCAGAATAGCAACTTTCTCCTCGTCGGAGTCATTCAAGTAATTTTGTGCAATCTTTGTTGCAGTCCATATAGTAGTGTCCTCATCACCACTCGCCTCCGGTACAGTAAAGACATCATAACCATGATTTTGCCACGAAAACCCGTCAAAAGCCACTAGCCCACTTGTTGTACCAACCCAAATTCTTCCGAATTTATCGACGATAGTGGCATTGGCGTCATACTTGAGAGGAGCCGAATACGGTATTTGGATAATCGCTCCTTCGACAAACCACCCATTGTCCGAAACTAAAGGCGCTATTTCGACTGATTCTGCTATTGATGAATCATTAGTTACTTCAACAGCTTCAGAATCTTCTTCTACCGCTTCAGTCAATTCTTCACCAGTATTATCAGCCACTATGACAGAGTCGCTTTCGGCGTCGGCAAGTTCAACCGATGTGGCTTCCGGAGTATTGAGTCGTTTAATTTCATTTATCAAGTACTCTATTTCCGAAGGCGTTTTATAAATCGCTGACAAGCGGGCAATATCTTCAATTGTATCATCAAGGCGAACAGTATAGGCATAAGAGCTAGACCATTCAACACCGTCATTTCTATAGACTTTACCTCCGATAACCGCTGAGCCGGTGGTAAAGCTCTGAATCGAAACTGCGCTGACCGGTTCAGCCGGGACTTCGGCTACAATAGTAAAGGAACCATGAAAGTATGACACCAGACCTTTTGAAGTTCCTAAAAGTAAAGTCTCATCAAAGTTATCAATCGATAGAATTTCATTCGAAGGTAATCCATCATTCTCTGTAAACCTCGCCCATAAACGGCCGGACAAACGATAGGCGCCGTTATCAGTTCCAATCCAGACGTAGTCTCCACTTTTACCCAGGCATAGTATATTACCGTTAATACTTGCGGTATAAGGAACAATCAATCGACTGGGGAGGAATCTCATAAGAGCCGATTCAATCGAGAATGTAATTTTATCCAGCTCGCCGGCTGATAAAGTTTCATCTTTCAATCCATTGTTCAGCTTACTACGCAGGCTGCGGAATTGCTGGGTACTTACCAGACAAAGCCTATAACTGGCCGCCAGAGAATCGAGACTCTTATTAAGAGCTTCTGTCTCCGGGTAATCAGCTGGAATATTTTCCCTAACCGACTTAATAAAATACTCGATTTCATCCAGAGTGACATTGCAATTCGACTCAACAATTTTCAATGAAACACTTTCAACCTGTTCAGCACTTTCATAAGTCGTGATACTGTTTACAAAATCCTCGAGACTTTGATCTGAGCTGGTAGTATATTTCGTACCAGAACTCCATGATCTTCCATTAAACATTATTAGTTTACCATCGGCTATAAGCCAATGCTCTAATTTGCCGCTGCGCTTGAGAGTTACAACGTCAGAAATATCTCCATACTCATCTGGAATTCTCAACGTCTCCATTTTTCCGGCAATCGGCGAATTTCCCAAGCCGGCCGGATTCCAATAAGTAGCGGTAGCGTCGTCGGCAATTGATACAAATGCCTCCCCCATCCCACCGGGGCGGGCTCCCGCAGCGACTCGCAAGTACAATACGGCCGCGTTTGAAACCGCATGAGCAGTCTCAGCTGCGGCAAAGACCAATAAAACGGTGAGGATAGTAAGGAAGTAAACCTTTTTCATGTCTTGAATCTCCCAGCTAGTTTATCAACCAACATTTGTGTTTTCAATATTAATTCAATAAAACGAATTTTCCAAAAGCCTCAGTCATATTATCGGCCGAAGCAGCTCCGGAAATAACTCGTCCCTTAACAGTAATTTTGTACATATAAATACCTTGGGCGACCCGATCGCCATCAAGGTCTCGTCCATCCCAGTAAAAACTCCGATTGCGCCCAGAAGCTAAACTGGTCGATTTCAGGGCTTTTATATTTCGTCCGGAAAGTGTGAATATCTTCAGTTCGGCCGATTCAGCCGATTCGGACAATTCAAAATAAAACTCAGTGTATTCTTCCATTGGATTAGGGTAATTCATTAAGCTTGAAATCATGATGTTTCCGGCCATCGTCGTCATTGCTTCAAACTCGGTAATTGATGGATTGTTGGCATTATCCCAGGCTTTTATCTTAAAAGTATGCAGTTCCGGAGATAATTCCGGTAAAGTGTAGCGCAAATGCCCTGACTGGTAGCTGCTTTCATCATAGCGAAACAGGTCCGTCAGATTAACCGTATTATTGTTATTGTTATCAATAATCAATTCCACTCTATGCCCTAACCCTCCGGTCAGGTTTATCCCGGAAACATCTGATAGAGTTATTATCAATTCAGACTGAGAAGCTATCCGATCACCGGATTTAAAATCTTCCATGCCCTCAAATGCATACTCTACCACAGGGCCACTATTGTCAGAGGTCATTCCAGCGCTATCTGCAACTGGTAGAGAATCGATACCTCCCATTGCGGCTCCCGCGGAAAACTGTGAGAATCCCGATATCTGTGCAGCCACACCGCCATAATCAATGTCCAAAGGAACTATGAAGCCACTTTCAAAAAGCCCGCCTGTAACTTCGGCCACACCCCGGTAAATCTGCGGCCCACCCAAGGAATAGTCAATCCCGAGCGGATGATGCCTTTTAAAACGGGAATCATAAACATTCACGTTTACTTTACCGTCGAACTGTACGGTATTGCCGTTGGCATCCTTTATTTCACCATCAAAACCGAAATATTCAAGCGGAGTGAGGCGGCTTTCGCTGTCTATATTAAATGATACATCATATTCAGGGAGACTTGATTTACTTAACGGATCACCAAACACAACATAGGAACGATCATTTCGCAGCAAATTCGTAAACCCCGGATTTTCATATTGATGGAGCATTTTTGCCGCAAAAACAGCTTCGCAAAGATTCGATGCACCGCCAAAGATAGCGTCGTATAAATCATAACTGAAGATGGCATTGTCACGAGAGTAGACCAATCTGGTTGCCGAAATAGTGGAAATTGCTCCGCCTTCCATGCGGAAAAACATTTCTGCCATGCCTTCTTTTCCCGGTAAGTCAAACTTACCTATCGAGCACGAACCGGCAATAATTATCACCGGCTTATCAACGTTTTTCAGACGTCCCAAATCAGCAGTTTTTCGGAAGATATGTTCATCGGCCCAGACATCCGGGGACCCATGGCCAATATAGTTCATTATTAGAGTACCATCATTGATAGCCGAAACAATGGCGTCATTCACCGATGGTTTATCGCCATCTGAAGCAAAAGAATACTCGGTGGCATAGATTTTTTGTTGATACATTTGCGGCGGTGTATGAAACACCGATAAGGTTTCAGCCTGAGCAGTATGTATTATTTCTCCGGAATAATCGCCTTTGAACTCATCATCGGCTACAAAAGTTATCCGGCTGCGCCATATATCCTGAGTTTCAGCCGACTCATAACGCTTTATTTTATCAATATAGGAAGCTGTCTCAGATGAGCTTCGGACTGGCCAACGGCCGGTCATCATATCCCATCCACGGTCACCCTCAGGCACATAACTACTGTCGGAATCAAGTTTACCAATATCGCCAAAATAAACGTAGTTATCGTCACCGGCGGAAAATTCTACATCCCAAATAAAAGGCGGTACAAATGACGCTGCATGGATACCAAGATTATCTTTAAAATCGTAGTGCCCGTCACCAACAAGAACGACTGCAAACGGAGCCGGAACGCTATAGCTTTCATACGCGAATTTTAAATACTGGCGAATGGCTAAGGGAGATTCAAGCCCGCATCCGAATAAGTCATAAATGTCTTCGAGTGCGGCTAATTTGACCCGGTACCCGCCATTAGCCTGACGATAAGAAACATACTCGGTCAAGGCCGCCTGGAACGCTCTTGGAGAAACAACGATGCAATCATATTGAGATAAATCAGCGCGAAGGTTTTCACCTTGCCAAGATTCTAATGATGAAGGAAATGCCAAATCGGTATCACGGTACGCCACAAAGCCAGAGATGCCGGAACCAGTACTACGATTAAAGCTAACCGTATTACCTGAGGTTGATACTCCGGTGATTGTTGCCGGATTTTCAGGATTTGAAATATCGATCAGGTTTAATCCGGCACTATAGCCATTCAAACTATATCTTAATAAACCGCTGTGACCTAACGATGAAAACTCAAAAGCCGTTCCGGTATAGGCCAGATTCATCGGGTAGTTAATATCTATATAGTCAGTATAACTACCGCTGATGCCTCGCCTTAATGAGATATTCAAACTATTCAGCCCGGAGACACCTTGGTTTGCCGGAAGAGTATAATGATAGCTTCCGGTTCCACTAACAGTTCGAATCATAACTTCGCCGTTGAAACTCAATGATGTCCCGTTGAAATCACATAGAGCGAATAATTCTATATCAATTGAATCCAATGCCGCCAGTCCGGGCAATGTAAATGACATTGCTGCCGAGGTCTGGTCTGATTGGAACCAGCGATAATAGTTACGAGTGTGACCGTCACCGTCAATTTTTACTAAAACATCGCGTTCGATATGCTTTTTCTGCCGCACAACCGACAATGTAAAATCAGGAGTTCCGGTTTCTGATGCAATTGACTCCCAGCGAAGCGTAGGCAATGATGCATGGCCGCCGATCGACAACCAATAAACATTTACATCGCCATAGGCATTCTTATAGTATTCAGGAGAATCTGAATCATATAAAAACCGGTTGGGGGCTTCCCCGTAGAATACCAGATAATCATTTCCACTAAAACTGCCGTCACCGCCATCATTTACTAAAATAGAAATTTGTTCAAGTTCAGGTTGAACCTCGCTGAAATTCGCCGGTGGAATCATTCCTCCGCCATAGAACATCCGTAACGAATCAGATCGAAGGCTGGCCGTGTTGATTCCAGCCTGCTGGAGTGCCGCCGCTGTAATTTTGTAAACCGTCTGAGCTTCAACTGATATTTTTACCCACTGCCCGGTATTCCCAATAATGTCCACTTGAGGCTTAAACAAGCTTTGCTTGGTCGTTTGAAACATGAACCGGGTGATGCCTTCGGGATTTATTGTTGTCCTTGCGGCCATCTTGTCGAGCGGAGAAAGTACTGCTTCAATGTTCGGATTAACGGTACCGGAGATTGTTATTTGGATATCGAAATTTCCATAAGCTGCAATGATGCTATTTTCAAACCTATGAGGAAATATTACGAAACGCACTATTTTGTGACCGCGGACGTAAAAAGATGAGTGTTTATATACCAGAGGGAATTCAGAACTGATAACAGATTGGGCTTTCCCGGAGGAAACGGTGCCTATGCGGGCAAATGTATACGACGCCTCGGCGTCACCATCGGAGGGAACTATTACTGTAAATGACCGGCCCAGAACATCGCGGCCGTTGACAATATGCTTTGCAGCCCTGCTATAACCGGATAAGTCCTGACTAAACTCAGGTTTGAAAAGAACACGGATTTGATTTGATGAGATAACGTCTATTGTGAAATCAGAATAGAAAGCACTCTTGGACTTATAGACAGAACCAAGCACACTGCTTCCTATTGTGAGGCAAACTAATAAAATTATAACGATTGTTCGACTTAAACGTCTCATTAAAAAACCATGTTAGGGATTAACCCAAACACGGCCGGATACAAAAATAGAGATACCATCCAACCGCTCTAAAGGGTGCAACTAATTTTCTTTTTCCGGAGACGGCTTTCAACATCTGTTGAAGTCATCCTTCCAAATCAATTCACATTAACCCTTTAAAAATCTGTCGATAGAATCTCCTTTTATAATATATATAACGGCACTTTAAGCTTTATAGTTTAAATATTTACACCGATTTTGTCAAGTGCAATGACGATTATACTAATTCTGAACAGAGTATTGCAAATACCCCGCCGAAATGAGAGCAAAGTGCAAAATAGGCTCCTTAGTTCTATTATCCCAAGCATTTAACACATAAAGAGTCTGAGAGTTCCATAATCATGGTATCTACTTTTTATTGGAATAATGGAAATTTACTGCAAATCTATTCACATTTAATTAAAAGGCCGGATAATTCCGGCCCTTGTCAAATGGATATAACCTCAAATTGTCTATACTGCTGAAACCGGATTTGCGACTAATTCCTGAAGACGACATGTAAAATGTCTCAAATACTTCGGTTCCTCTACAATTTTATAGCCTTTCAATGAGCCTTTATTTTTCACAATTTGCGCGACGATTTCGGCAGTATATTCCAAATGGCTCACGGTGTACATACGTCTGGGAACGGCCAGTCGCACCAATTCCCGCTTGGCTGTAAACTTCTCACCGGTATTGGGATCTTCGCCACCGAACATTAAGGAGCCAATCTCGACCGCCCGTATCGCTCCCTTGCGATATAGTTCAACGGTCAAAGACTGTCCGGGAAACTGCTCAGCCGGAATATGAGGCAGCAACTTTCCGGCATCTAAGAACACCGCGTGTCCACCGGTCGGAGAGATAATTGGACAACCGGCTTCCTGTAGTATTTCTCCGAAATACGCTATATGATCGGTGCGGTAGGCTAAATACTCTTCATTCAAAGCTTCTTTGAGTCCTATAGCAATAGCCTCAAGATCTCTACCGTTAAGGCCACCATAGGTCGGAAATCCCTCGATAAGAATTAGTAGTTCCTTAAGGCGTCCAGCCAATTCGGCATCATTGACAGCCAAAAATCCACCCATATTGGCCATACCATCTTTTTTGGCTGACATCATTGCGCCGTCACCGTAACCAAGCATCTCTTGAGCAACTGATTTAATGGTGTGGTCTTCATATCCCGGCTCATACTTCTTAATAAAATATGAATTCTCAGCGAAACGAGCGGCATCAAAGAAAAGCAACAGTTTATACTTATCGCATATCCGTCGGACTTCTTTGACATTCTGCATAGAGACGCCCAACCCGCCTACGGAATTATTGGTCACTGTAATCACAACTACCGGCACTTTATCCGGTCCGACTTTATTGATAAATGATTCAAGTCCCTCGGTATCAAAATTACCTTTAAATCGGAATTCAGAATCATCATTGAGTTCTTTACACGGTAAATCGACTGGAATGCCGCCCTTATGCATTGTATTGGCTCGGGTTGTATCAAAGTGTGTATTATTGGGAACGTAATCACCCTTTTTCAATATCGACGAGAAAAATAGATTTTCAGCCACCCGTCCTTGATGACATGGGAGAACATATTTTTTCTGAAAGATATCTTTTACTGTTTCTTCAAAATGAAACCAGTTGCGCCCCCCGGCATAAGACTCATCCCCATTCATAATACCAGCCCACTGTTGTTGAGACATAGCTCCGGTACCTGAATCGGTCAGGAAGTCAACAAAGATATCCTGAGCACGAATTTTAAAAATATTGTATCCAGCTTCTTCAATATACTTGACCCGCTCCTTTTCCGAAGGCAGGCTTATTGGTTCTGTCATTTTAATGCGAAACGGTTCAATTGGTCTTTTCATTTCAACGTCCTTTAGTATTCAATGTCTCCGGCCAATATATCCAATCTTCAGTCAGTTTTCAACTCGAAATCAAGTACAATTTTACCTACTTCGAATTTTCTCCAGCTTTTTGCAATATGATATTCTATTTAGGTATTGAAAATTCCGAATTAACTGTGTTTTTCCCGACAAATTGCTATTATGTTAGTATAAGCGTATAATAGACTTAATGACAAACCAGATCGGTTTTACTGATGGAACAATCGAAACAGAGTAACCAATACGTTCTGCTATATGGACTCAAACTTGAAAAGAGTTCTATCAGAATCATGCCCGGTTTGCATTTGAATACCTTAACAGCACCATTATCGTTATATGACCTGTCAATAGCGGGCAAAGCCGGATTTACCGGATGGCCGGCTCTGGGACCGTATCTTAATGGAAATCTTTGCGAAATCTCCTCGACCAAGCCGGACCAGGAACACCCATCCTGCACCGACCGTCTCAATAGAGCCCGAGCCGTTTCTGATCTTCTCCACCTACTCGGATATGGCGGACACTTGTGTCTGGCTTCCAGCGCTTATTCATGGAGCACAATCGCTGAGACAACTGATGACGGCAAAACCCACGACGGAAATAGTGAGGAATTACCTCCTTTCAAAGGTTCTATACTCGACCAGTATTTTAATTTAATTATCCCCAAAGACGCCCATGAAGTAGTGACTATTCAAGATGCTCAATGGATCGCTGACCGGTTTGACATTTTTGTATCTATGATGGCTAAGCATGAAAAGCTGCGGTTTGCTGTTGATTCGACAATTGACTGGCGTTACCTTAAAGATCCTCGTGCGGCTATTGCCCGTTTATGGAGTGGTATTGAAGCTATCTTCGCTGTTCGAGCCGAATTAGTATATCGTCTGTCGATCTTATCGGCCGCGCTTTTAGCTCCACGCGGTCAAGAGCGAATTGACAAGTATTATAAAATTAAGAAATTATACGGGCTGCGATCCAGAGCCGTACATGGTGAAACGATGCCAGAGGAGAAACTTCTTCGGGCTACAAACGAGTCATATCAATTACTTCGAGAATTATTGATTGCCTTAGTTAACCTCGGTCACCCCTGGGATAAAACAGATTTTGACCAGGCGATTTTCTGCTGAAGTATAAATATTATTTTCTCAGACCATCTAAAAAGTCCGCCTTTATCCAATATATATCCTGCCCGCCGTTGCCAGAACCGTTTAATCTAGCTTTAAGCCTGTCAATTGTCAATGTCGGCTCAGCCTGCAACGATACCGTCGTTTTCGCACTGGTAAAAAACAAGTATTTGCCATCCCTGGTTACAAAAGGACAGAGCTCGTTAGCAGGGGAATTAACTTTTCCCCCAAGATTTATCGCCTCAGACCAGGTATCATCAGCATTGCGAAAATTGATATATAGATCTCCCCTGCCCTGGCTTCCTTCGCGGTCGTGAGCGGTATAAATCAGATAGCTTTCGTCAGGAGATATAAAGGCATTGTACTCATATGACAAGGAGTTTACCGGATCGGGAAGCAATTCAACTTCTGAGAACTTACCGTTTACTATTTTCGACCGGTAGATATCATCAGTGTTATTATGGCTTTCATAACCGGCCGTGAAGTATATTGTGCCATCAGAAGTTATTGAAGGATAAAACTCATTGTTAATGGTATTAATGGGTGCACCAAGATTAACCGGTTTGCTCCAACCTTGTTCGATTTTGTCACAAACCCAAATATCAAAATCCTTGGCATTGGTACCGTTTATAGGACGTTGCGAAGCAAAATAAAGTTTTTGGCCATCGGGCGATATACAAGGCTCGAAATCGCTGAACTGCCCCGAGAAAGGCGCAATCTGCGGTTTACCCCAAATGCTGTCTTCTCGCAAGATCTGAATAATAACGCCCTGGTCTCCGCATACAAGAGAATAAAGAATTTCATTACCGTCAGGTGCAATCGTCATATCACGCTCATTTAATCCGGTATTTACCAACTTAGGAGCAAACAGATCAGCACTGTCGGATTCCAGGCTTTGACCAAGATAATCGCCTCTTATTTCACTATCATCCTTGACTCTTTCGATACAAGAACTAATAGTTACAGCAACAATCAGCAAAACAAAAATAAGATTTATCAGACGCATTTTTCCCTCGCTACTTCTACATTCATAATATCTCTAAAACGAATAAAAACGAAAAAGCTTACAATAATCCACAAAAATATTTAAACCTGCAGTTAACTAGTAATTTACATTCCGCAAAGTACTATAGTCATAATTATCTATTGAAAGAATAACCAAGCATTATTGTAAAAACTCGATTTCTCACATCCAAATCTATTTCAGAATCATTAATTGATGTTAAACCGTAACTATATCGACTTTCTAAAAATAAATAACCGCTTCCGGCTTGAATATCAATACTCCCTCCTACAATTAGACATCCATCTATCTTGGCGGTATTACTTTTCAAGTCAAGCGTTCCGTACTCAGAACTTAGTAGCAAATCAGCTGCAGGCCCATAATAAACACTAAGTCCTAGTTTTTTATTTCTGTTAAATTTACATTTTATTAAAAAAGGTATCTCTAAGTATGCAAGTTTCAGAGTTTTATTTGACTCTGTAGAGGTCGCTCCTTTTTCTATATACAAAAATTCGGGTTGAAGATAGAAAATTCCAAACTGATGCATCATTGCAAATCCGCCAAAGGTCATGCAACTCCGGGAGCTGCTGGATCCGACATATTGTTCAAAATCTCCTTTGATATCAGCGGAATTATATCCGATTTTTAGTCCATAGGATGCCTTCTCACCTGCAAATCCACAAGATACAAACAACACTGTGCATGCGATTGTTATAATAACAGCGCGGCAAATTCTCATAAAACCCTCCCAATATTATATCATTGAATTTGCATTATACCTTAATATACTATAATTGTCAATATATACAAAAAAAGGCGGGTGGAATCACCCGCCGATAAATAATATTAATTAGTTTTTTTAAATACGCGCTTCCTCAAGCACAAGCGTCTTGGGAATATCAGTAAAAGTCTTGCAAATGTGAGCACCGGCTGCCTCCAGAATTGCTAATTTCTCTTCAGCCGTATCGGTTTCTTCATCAACAATAGCTCCGGCCTGTTCAATCTGTTTGCCCTTAGAAGCATTCACGCCACCAATCATTGCCAGAACCGGCGTTTTCATGCTCTTAATCTGATCTACAATCGCTTTCTTATAGACACCACCATCCTCAACAGTCATAACTACTGCTTTGGTCTCCGGATCATCTTCAAACTCAGACAGAATTTCCGCAAAGTTTAAACCAAGAATCGGATCTTCTCCGAGGCAGACACAGGTTGACTGGCCATGTCCGCTCCGAGTCAGCATATCAGCGACATAATACATAATCGAGCTGGAACAGGTAACCGTACCAACACTGCCCGGCGCAAATGCATTGTCGGGCAAAGTTCCCAGAATCGCCTGATCCGGTGTAATGATCCCAGCGGTGTTGCTTCCCAAAATTCTCGCGCCATACTCCTTTGCTTCCTGACAAATATTGAGCATATCATCAGCCGGAATATCTTTAGGGATAACAACGATTAATTTTATACCTGCTTGAATCGCATCAATTGAAGCCTCTTTTACAAGTTCTGCAGGAAGAAAAATAACTGACGTATCGGCCCGGGTATAGTCCACACATTCCTTGACGGTATTAAATACAGGCCGATCATATGCTTTCTGCCCATCTATACACGGAGAAACTCCGCCGACGATATTGGTTCCATAATTACACATTCGTTCGGTTTGGAACAAACCATCACCATCAGCAATGCCCTGTACCATAACTTTGGATTTTCTATCTAATAAAACAGCCATCAGCCCGCCTTCCCGGCATAGTTTTTTGTGGCTAGCTCAACTACCCGCCAGGAAACTTCCTCAACAAAGAGTTTCAATACTACTGTCCACCAATTTGGATACCCTAATTCCTATATCGACCTATATCTTCACATCATAACAATATCCTCAATAATCTTTCGAGATTGAAGATGAAAGGACGAAAAAAGTACAAAAAAAGGCAGGGGATGGGGTCCCCTGCCTGAGGATAATAGGTATAGGTCAGGTGATACTGTGGGTGTGCTTTTCTATTTCAATGTCACAATTAAGCCCCATCGTTCCGGTTCGTCCGGTGGAGAGGCATTGAATCTTTCCAAAGAATGTGAATCATCGGTAAGGAAAAAGGCTGTATATTCGCCCTTTTCCAGAGTCAGGTTCGCCACTGCGAATCTATTTTTGCTGGCTCCACCAGCATGACGAGTTTTCCGGTACGTCATCTCCCAAACAACCTCGCCGGTGCGCTTATTCTCGATCCAGCCATAGTCGTACATAACCCTTGATTTACCTTCTCCAAGAGCCATAACACGAACCCGGGTGTTTTTTTCAATCATGAATGATCGACTAATTTCCTCGTAATTTCCAAGTCCGGTCAAATCGACCAAAACTTTTCCGCCCGGTTGAAACTGATCAACCAATTCAAAGTCATCTTCAGAGAAATCATTGCCTACTCCAAATATCGAAATACCCCAGCTTCGCTTATCAAACGGGGCAGCGGTATTCCAGTCGCCATAGGCATGCGAATCGTCGGTCCGATAATAGAGCATATAATTTCCGGCTTTGAGTTCTACCACTCCATCAAACTGACAGTTTTTGGCGGCTCCTCCGGCATATCCGGTATTGTCGCCATCCATTTGCCAGACCCGATCCATCGTTTCCATATCGGTAATCCAGCCATAATCGACCAACTCATCGTCGGAATAGGAGCGTTCACCTAAAGCAAATATATGAATTTTCGCATCTTCTTTCAGTGTGAAACCGGCTTTTTCGAACGAGTCATCCCTAACGCGGACCAATCTGGTGATTTCCACTTCATTGTGCATATCGTCATAATTCGAAACAAATCGTTTATCGCCTTCGTTGACGACTGAAAGAACCATTCCATAGTTGAGCGGATCAGCCGGGGGCGGTGAGTTCCATTCATCCGCATCATGCGAATCATCAGTAGCATAATAAGCGATGTAGTTGCCCGGAGGAAGTGCTATAATGTCGCGGATACTGCGGTTTTTAGTCGCTCCACCGGCGCGACTGGTATTCCATTTATCCATCGTCCATACTTTTTCCCGGGTCGAGGCATTAATTATCCAAGCTCCATCGACAAAGACTTCGTAGGAATCAGAATATTCGCCGATTGCATATACTCTCAGATCTAATTCACGTTCAAGGGTAAAACCCTGCTTTATAAATTCATTTGCTTCCGGTTGGTTGATAGATACAATAGCGTTTTCGGTTTCATGGAATTCTGGAGTATACGTTCTAAAATCAGCATCGGTGGTGATGGTAAACATCAATTCTTCCAGATCCTCTTTCTCGAATTTGGTGTCCCGCTTTTTGCTATCCTTAGAAAAGATATCTCCGATAAGTGAGATGACTTCACCGAGGTCATCTATATCAATATCATACCCGCTTGAGAAATAATAATTGGGGCTCCCTGAAAAATAGTATGCTTCATAACGACCGGGAGCCAGACGGATCGAGCCTTCACATTCGATAAGATAATCTGACATCTGATCTTCATCGTCGCAATCACCCTGCATAGTCCAAACCAACTCGCGATTATCGGCATCGATAATCCAACCGTAGGCAAAATATTTGCTCGTATATTCATATTTGCCGCCAATGCCGCTAATAGTCACCTCGCCTCGCTCAAGCATTTCGAAGCCTTCGACAGCGATATAATCCATTTTCATATCCTTAATATCCAAGATTACATCACTTGCTTTTACTGCCGTCGCTGTCAACAGGAAGATCATACAAATAGCAATGGTCATTAAAATCCCTATTATAATAACTTTACCCATAACAAATTTCCCGGTTATAAGTCAACGTCCTGTTGTTCTTTACGTGAGTACATCTTAATTGGTTTCATATAGTTGCAAAAAAGATAGAAATCGCAGATATGTTATCTTACGCCCTGTTTTTCGGCCCTCCTAATATCCCGCAATGCAATCCACAGCGGTAATCCTGCCAGCAGAGCAAAGGTGAAATCTACCCAAAACCAGACCCACGGAAGCCCCCGGAGCGGAATACAGATAATCGCCAGAACCGGAACCAGCATACACATAATAAGCCCGCACTGAACTATCCATATATTTTTAACCGGATTACGGATTGCTCCGGCAAATAAAATCGCTAGAACTATATGAGCAAACGCCAACCAGTCATGAGCATAAAGCATAAACAGATACTTTGTTTGAGTTTTTTCCAGCCCTTCAATAGCCTGAATAATAAAACTATGCAAAACGCTAACCGGCTGGCTATCTCCCCAAACAAGTTGTACAGCAAATTTCAATTCAGAAATCGCCGGCCAGATAGTAACGGCTGAAACGAGAAGCCCGAAAACTATAATCCACAGCATGAACTTGGCGCGCTTGAGAGGATTATGTTGTGATTTAGGAAGCATGCAACGTTATACAAAAATAATTGAAAAGTAACCAAAAGGAAATTTGCAGATTTACTGTTCTATTATTTTAACAGCTCTCGAATCTTCTCAGATCTGGCATAGTCTACAGCCGTTTTGCCCTTATAGTTCTTAATCGTCATGTCAGCGCCTCGTTCAATCAGGAGCTTAATCATTTCAATATTCTCATGATCTACTGCAGGCATAAGAGCTGTTCTATCTTTAGCATCCAGAATATTGATATCGGCACCACTATCGAGAAGGAGGTTAACAAAATCCAACAGATTTAACACAGCCGCCAGCTGAAGACAATTGTCTTTAGATTCTTCCGTTCTGAAATTGACATCGGCACCATTGGCTATTAGAACTTTCATTGCAGCACAGTCATCTTTAGCCATAGATGCAAACAAGGGTGTTCGTCCCTGCTCATCAACACTATTGACGTCAATGTCCAGATCGAGAAGATATTTGACTATTTCAGGGTGATTCTCCTGCGCCGCCCAGTGCAACGGAGTATAAAATGGTCTACATTTCTCAATATCAACCGGTCCACATACTGACAACACATATTTCAGCGTTTCAAGATTACCAGAAGAAGCAGCAAAACAAATGAGCCTCTGCCCATACTCAGAATCAATGTCATTGAAGTTTTCAATCAAAAGTTTTGATATTCTGGTATATCCCTCAGCAACAGCGATAGTAAGAGGAACATCCCACTCGTCAGAATATATCTCTAAGTCAGCACCACATTTAATAAGCTCTTTAACAATATCATAATGCCCCTTGTCACAGGCATAGTGTATCGCAGCACCCTCGGTATCATCAAGATTATTAATATCTTCCCCGGAATCGAGGAGTGATTTCAGTTTTGCTATATCACCACCATTAGCCGCATCGTGAAGTGCGCCCATATAAAAACCTTACTATTTGGTCTAAGCGATAACTGTGGACAGCAGACGTCCTCTTCTACCCGGTGGCCCAACCCTTTAGGGTTGGGGTATGATATCTCTCCCCAAGTCTATAGACTTGGGGCACCATTAAAGGGCAGGTCCCTATTGGGGACCTGCCCTACAAAGATATTTGAGTTTTAGTTTAGAACTCAGTTTTGCCGGTGAACTTGAATTTCTTCAGGTGAATCGTCGGAGCTTTTGTACAGCCCACTGCGCTCCACCACGAAGCTACCAGATCCCGCTCTTTCGAAACCGCAACGGCGGTTTTAAACGAATCAAGCATACGATCGGTAAATCGCAAATTCTTGATACCGCCGACAATCTTACCATTTTTAATCAGGAAAGTACCGTCTCTGGTCATTCCGGTCAGGACAGCGTTGGGAGTATCGATAAACCCGTTTATATAATGGAAACGGGTAATCAAGATTCCCTTCTTGACCTTTTCAATCATTTTATCTCGCTTGGCTTTGCCGCCCGAGATGACGAGATTGAGAGGAATGGCTCCTTCGTTTGACTGATCCGGAGTGAGGCCGTGCCCGGTTGATTTCCTTTTGGCCTTCTTCCCTGCCATCCGGTCATAGACGACTCCCTTGACCACACCCTTTTGAATAATCGGCACCCGCTTTTTAGGAACACCTTCAAAATCAAATGGGAATGCAATCGAGGTCGTATCAAGCGCATCATCGACAATAGTAATCATCTCCGAGGTGACCTTCTTGCCAACTTTCCCAGCCAGGAAAGAGGTTTTCTGGTCAAATGCTTTCGAGCCGAAGCCGATATAATTCATCCATTCAAGAAGCGCGGCAAACGCTTCCGGCTCAAGGATAACTTCGTATGTTCCCGGTTCGATAGAAATCGGGTTCTGTGAAACATCGCATTTTTCAACGGCACGGTTAGCGAGTTTTACAAAGTTTAAGTCACTGACCTTACGAGCAGTTCCGGCGGCATATCCTGATGATGTATCAGACATAGCAATAAGATTAACTGTCGCCGTTGTAAACTTCTGATAAGCCTTAACACCTTTGGAATTCACAACCGCCAGTTCACCCGATGAAGTAGAAAAGGCTCCAGCCAAATCAAACTTTTTCTTGTCCGATATAGCTATCATTTTCTTTACGATTTTAGCTCTATCATTTGGAGTAAATTTAGCCGTTTTCTCGTTATAGGTATTGATAGTCTTATATTTTGCCGGTCCGGCCAGCCCCGGATAGCCCGGATTTTCCGGCTGGTTGACGGCAATTTCAAAGCTATCATTCATAGTCTTGATCAAATCAGACATGACCAGAGAATTGGTCGAAGCTACGCCTATTTTTTTACCAATAACTGATTTGAACAAAATCTTCGAGTTTTTCTCGAAAACATTCTGATGTATCTCAGAATTAGCGTACCGGGTCAATCCCGATTCGTTACCGGAAAAGACAATCTCAGTCTCGTCAGCTTTGGACTTGCCAAGCACTTTATTCAGAGTCGCGAGTAATTTCTTTTTACCAATCATTTGCTCACCCCCACTTTAACGTTTCTAAATCGGGTGGGAGCAACGCCGTGAGCGACATGCGCCGTCTGCATCGGTTCTCCCTTACCGCAATTCGGAATACCCCAGATATGCCAATGATTCTTATTGCATATGGCATCGCAGGAATTCCAAAATTCCGGAGTGATTCCGGTATAGACCGGGTTTTTATACATCTGTCCCAGCTTACCGTTTTTAATTTCCCAGGCGCATTCTCCGCCAAATTGGAAATTCAGCCGTTTGTCATCAATCGACCAACTCTTATTGGTGCCCATAAAGATTCCCTTGCGGGTATCTTTGATAAGATCATCCAGTTCCCATTTGCCCGGTTCCAGATTATGATTTGTCATACGAATTAACGGAATACGGTTCCAGCCATCAGCCCGCATCGTGCCGTTTGATTTTTTCTTTATAACAGGAGCCGTCTCCCGGCTGGTCAAGTAACCGACAAACATGCCATCTTTAATAATCGGTTTGCGCTGAGCTTTAACACCCTCATCGTCATAACCAAAGCTCCCGAGTCCTCCCGGAATTGTAGCATCGGCATTGATGTTGACAATCTTCGAGCCGTATTTAAGCTTTCGTAACAGCTCAGGCTGCATAAATGAACCGCCTGCGAGTGAAATCTCGGTACCGAGTACTCTATCGAGCTCAGTCGGATGACCGCAGGATTCATGCACCTGGAGAGCCATCTGAGAGCCGCAAATAATAATATCGGCAGTAGTATCAGGACACGGTTTGGCTTTGAGAAGCTGGAGCGCCTCATCGACCGTTTGATCGGTATGATTCAGCAAGTCCAGGCCTTCGACATATTCATATCCGCGAGTAGCGAAATCGCCGCCGAATGAATTGGGATACGACCGCTTGTGGACTTCTTTACCATCAAAAGCAATGACATAGAAACCGCCGCCGGATTCAATGATATCCTGTTCAATCTCTGCCCCTTCGGTCGAGACAAACAACTTATTGATTTTGAAAAACCCCAGATTTGATTCGGCTCGTTGAATCTTTTTCTCCTGCTTGAGTTTTTCTGAGATTGTTACCAGCAGATTCAGTTTGTCGTCGGTTGGAACAGCAAACGGATCTTTTTTGCAGGGGGTCTTGTAATAATCTTTGTAGGCTTTCTGCTCAGCCAGAACAACTTTTACCCGCTGAGTCATCGCCGATGCTTTGGCAATCTGAATCGCCTTAACCGCCGTTGCCTTCAAATCCCCGGCTGTTAAAACCGAAGTTGCGGCAAATCCCCAGGCACCGTTGACGAGTACGCGAATTCCAACGCCGACATCAAGATCGCGCGCCAGCATATCGACGTTGCCGTTTGACACGCGGATGTTTTCAACTTCCTTGCGCACATAACGGCAGTCGGCATAATCGACACCTTTGGATTTTAACAGTTTGATACATTGTTTGAGTTTATTCTTCATCTAACCTCCACGATATGACAATATAGTACGAATGAACAACGTACGAGTTTCTTACATTCTGGTCAAGTCACATTACAGGTTACCCTCAAAACATCTTGCCCTTTACTCGACAGCGTGACGCCGCCATATTGTTGGCCTGTTTCCCTGCTTTAATGTAGCTTTTCGTCTTTATGTATTCCGTTAAAAATCCGGCTGCGAAGGTGTCACCGCATCCGGTGGTATCATATACTTTATTTACTTTAACCGGCGCAATCTTACGAGTTCTCGGAAACATTCTGTTATAAACAAGTAGAGAGCCATCCTTGCCCAGTGTTATTATCAAGCAATTTGCCCGGATTAATTGATTGGTAAAAAACTCCAGAGCGAATGAATATCCATATAGATCATACCGGTATAATTCGCTCGCAATTTCTCAAGCGCCGGCAGTTTTATATCTCGTCCGGAAATAAAATTAACCAGTATCGCATCACAATCCAGAAGCGGTTTTACCTGATTATATTTAATCTGAGGCACTCCGCCCTTTAATATTTCGCATTTGTGCGATTGATTATGATAATGCAGAAAACAGTGATTGTTTGGCTCGGAAACTTTTTTCAGATGCTCGGTGGATATGTTTTTCATACTCTGGACAATTTTAATTATCTGCTTGTAGCTGTCTCTACCGATATTGGCGACAGGATAGATCTTCAGAGCATTGTTTTTATTCATGTAAGCTAAATTGTAGAGTGCTCCGCCCCATGACTCTATTTTATTGCCATCGACCTGATAAATAGTATCCCGGTTTATCGATCCGATCACGCCGATTTTATATTTTAATACGTTTTGACGCGGCATCGAACACCTCATCAACCGTTATGAGTTTCATGCACAGCATGAACTCTTCGCCCTTATTACGGCATTTGTTTTTCACGCAACTGATACAATCAATATCTTTTATAATTACGGTCTTATCATCGCACATCGGAGAGGTTTCTTGAGGATTATCAGCCCCGGATAAAACTACCAGAGGGCATTTAACTCCACCCGCCAGATGAGCCAGCCCGGAATCATTTCCTACAAACAGTTTCGCGAATGATAAAATAGCGGCCGCCGACATGAGTGACGTCTGTCCGCAAAGATTGACGATAGTATCGGGAGCAATTGCCCTTATTTCCTCGGCCGTATCAGAATCATTGGCAGTTCCGACTAAAAATACTTTGACTGTATACTTTTCAGATAATCGCACAGCCAGTTGCCCGTATTTATTGCTTCCCCATCGGCGAGATTCTCCGATAGCACGAGGCGCAATGGCGATATATTTGTCTTCATAATTCAATCCGGCCTGTTTCAAATCTTCCGCTCCGGCAGAAATATCATCGTGGGACAAATACACGGTCGGATTATGACTCTTGATTTTCTTTCCGGATATTTTTTCCAGCAGGTAAATATATTTTTCTACCCGGTGCATAGCTTCCGCCGGTTCTTCAATGGCACGAGTCAATAAAAGCGACCGCTTGTCGGTAGCGTAGCCAAATCGTTTAGAGACATTGCCTAATTTAAATATCAAGGCCGCCGACAGTGACGGCGGAAGAATTAATCCCACATCAAATTTTTCGGCTTTAATTAAACCAGCCGACCGCTTAGTGCCCAGAAAAGGATTGCACTTGTCATCGATTTTTATAATTTCATCAACATCGGGATGATTTTTAAATAGTGGAGAGGTTGCTTTGCGAGCCATGACCGTAACCGTCTCGGCACACGTCATAATAGATTTAATTTTATCCAGAGTCGTTAAGGCCATTACGGCATCGCCGACCCAGTTAGGCGCCCTGACGATAAGCTTCATTTACGGAGTTTCCGTTTTTTCCAAATCGATCAAATCGTGATAATAATTCTTCAATGTCGTTAAACGACTCTTGGCCGCTTCGAGATAATATACACGATTTTCAAGCAGAGTGCTTTCAGAAATTATGCCTTCCTCGAATTTATCTTGCGCATCCTGGAGTTTCTTTTCGGCCAGAACAAGTTCATCTTCGAGTAACTGGAGCTTGGAAGAGTTGATTTCCATTCGCTTAATAGCGATTTCCATCTTGGTTTTAGCATTGCGTTGAGCGGCAAGGTATTCCAAACGAGAAGATTCATACGCCAGTTCACTTGATCGGACATTAGCTTTTGAGGCACCGCCGTCCCAGAGAGGATACGATAATTCCAGTGAAATCCGCCAGTCTGATGTAGGGTTTTTTGTAAAACTTGTAAAAGTAGTGTCAACATTTTGTTCAGGTATAACAAGGGTCTTTGAATAATCAGTTTCCTCATCACCTATTTCATATGAAAGATTTACCGATCCGTTTAACCCACCACCTGTGCGAGTGTTTTTTAATTCCCGTTCTGAGATTTCCATCTTCTTTTTAGCTAAAAGTGTTTCACTCGAAAATTCTGCATTAGCCTTCAGCCATTGAGTTCTGCTTGCCGTTGGCAATGCCGGTGTTGACGGTACAGAAAGAGTTACAGCCTGGGAAGCTTTTAAGTCAAGTATATGTTTGAATTCACTAAGCTTTTCTTCGTAAGAAGCTTCAGTGTCATATAAAGCCAACTTTTTCTCTAAACGGTCTGATTTACTTTCAACATATTTCTCTTCAGTCAGCACACTATCGGCATACATGACGGAATCCCAATGAGTTACAATGTCAGCTTTCATGCTATTGTTCTTGGCAATATCTTTATCTAAATCAGCTACAAGCAAATCAATATATTTAGTGACTCCCTCTTTCTTTAACTCGGCCTGATCAACCAGCCATTGTATCTGCGCTTGCTGCAAATTGTCGCGTGCCGAATTATAGGCCGAACGTGTAGATGAAGTGTTAAAGATTGGATGCGACAGCGCAAGTCTTATGTTACTCCCAGTAGTCTTGGTTCGAGAGGGAACAATATATTGACCGTCGGTATAAACAAATTGGTTTGGAGCCTTATAATCACTCCAAACATAGTTACCGGTGATTGACAGATCGCCCCCTGTTACAATCTTTTGTTTTAATTCGATGTTTGACAATCTGGAAGATGTTCGAGACGTATAGACTAACGGATCCTGAATACTTCCGATACGACCGAATCTTTCAAATTCTGTAATGGATGGTATTGTCGATTTGAGCGAAATCTCCGGCAAATAATACCCGATTTTTTCCGCATTGAATTTAGCTTCAGATACTTCGAACTGGCCTTTGATGATTTGTCCCCGGGTACTGCTGTCCAATAAACGGGTCAATGTTTCTTCAAGAGTTATTTCCTGAGCAAAAACGCTGGAAAAAGTGAACAGTAAGATAAGGACAAAGAAATTTATAGTTAATATGCTTCGCATAGTATCTCCAAGTTATTCATATCGAAGGGATTCGATAACATCCAATGCCGCCGCTTTTTTGGCCGGGAAAAATCCGAATACAAGTCCTACCGCAGTAGAAACACCAACCGCTAAAAATATTGAAAAATAAGAAATAATCGTCCGCCAGTCGGCGTAAGTCGAAATCCCTTTGGCCAACCCCAGTCCGGCACCAACACCTATGATGCACCCGATCAGGCAAATCATCACGGCTTCAATCAAAAATTGGCTCATGATATCCATCTGTGACGCTCCGACCGCCCGCCGAATGCCTATCTCGCGAGTCCGTTCAAGAACCGATGCGAGCATGATATTCATGATGCCGATACCGCCAACTAATAAAGATATTCCGGCGATAGCTCCCATGACTATATTAAAAATCCGCTGAGTCGCCTGGCTCTGCGCCAAAAGCGCTTCAGGGATGATAACCTTAAAATCCGGAACCTCCCGGTGACGGCGGCTCATGACATCCTCAACCAATGCCGCTACGGTTGTTATATCCTGTCCCTCTTTGACCTTAAGAACAATCTGATCTATTTCATCTCGATTAAACTGTAATTCGGCCTCGTTCCCCATACCTGATCGAGAAGCCGCATAGTCGCTGCTTCGATAAATCTTCTTTTGACAGACAGAAATTGGAATGTAAATATTGTCATTTATATTACCAATGTCCATCCCCTCTATTGATGTTGAGCCAACACTTTTTTCGTCGACGACTCCAATAATAGTAAAATAGAGATCCTGGATCCGTATCTGTTTGCCGATTGCGTCACTAAAAGAAAACAACTCACTTTTGATGTTCGTTCCAATGGCACACACCTGAGTATTATCTTCGATATCAATCGGACGGATGAAGATTCCTTCTTTCATGGTCAGGTTCATTGTCGCAAGATAGGAAGGTGATGTCGCAATAACTTTAGAGGCAGCGTCTTTATCAGAATAGTAAACGGTCATTTCGTCCAGTATTTGGCTAATTACTATGCGATCAAACAAACCGGTAAACAATGCCAAGTTCTCCGCATCGGAAATTTTCAGACCGGGAGATCTTCCGCCGACAATATCCGAACCGCCATCATCACCGGGAATGACTCCTTCGACGATAATGTTGCTCATCCCGAGAACTTCGATTTGTTCCAGCGCATCCTGTTTGGCGCCCTCGCCAATTGATAGCATGGCAATAACCGCGGCGACTCCAAAAATGATTCCGAGCATCGTCAGGAACGTTCGGATTTTATGAGAAAGGAGCGACTCTATAGAGACCGATGTAACTTTTGCGTAATCCACTTAACCCCCGATGATAACCGTTGTTTGTGAACTACTGCTTTTTTTCTTTGTTCTTTTCTTGGACTCATTCTGTGGTGATTGCTGGTCCTCTATTTTTCGATTGGGATCAAGCAAACTTATCTCATCGCCCTCATTGAGACCGGATGATATAATCACCGACATATCGTTGCGGACCCCCAAAGCCACCGGTATTTCCTTACCGCTTTTGGAATAAACAATGGTCGTATCATCACGATCAAAAACCGCTTCAATCGGAACTGAAAGTACATCGGTGAACTCACCGGTAATAATATCGACTTTAGCCGACATCCCCGGTTTCAATCGCTCGTCAGTTGAATCAATGAGAACCTCAATGTCAAATACATTTATCTGTGAACCGCGCTCCTTACGGTGAGCAAGAGTGCTGATATCATTTACCGTACCTGTGAAAACCGGACCGGGAATAGCGTCCAAAGTTAGATTTACTTTCTGACCTTTTTCAATTTTGGAAACATCCACCTCAGAAACAGTGGTCTCCACTATCATCGTTGATAAATCAGGAAGATTCACGAGTCCCTGTCCGCCCCAAGGATTATCCCCTTCCTGCACCTTGGACATTGAACCGCCTTTCCAGATTTCCAAATAAACAACCAACCCCGGAATCGGCGCGGTTAAAGTCATTTTCTCAAGATCACGTGTGGCCTGGTCTTTCTTATCATTTGCCTTATCAACCTCAACTTGCGTTTTCTGAATATCAGCCTTTAATATTTGCCTTTTTTGCTCAAAAGTCAGATGAGCAAGATCAAGAGCCATCTCAGCCTCTTTTAATATCAACGGCGCTTCTGAACGGCTTTCGCTAAAAACTCGCTCCGATTTTTTAAGATCGAGTTCAAGCTGTTTGAGATCCATCTCCAATTGCGCATTAGCACGATCAAGATTGGCTTCAGCGATTTTCAATTCCGCTTTGGCATCCCGTAGTTTATTCTGCTGTTCGGTCGGATCAAACTGAGCAATAAAATCGCCCTCTTTAACCATCGTGCCTTCATCGGCCAATTTTACAATTTGAAGACCGCCCCGAATTCGAGGAGCGGAAAGAGTCATGGAACGCATTGCGTCGAGGCGTCCGTTTTCGGACAGAGATACAATAAAGTCGCCCTTGGTCACATTCGTGGTTGGGATATTCGCGCTTACTCCGCCGATATTAAACAGAATAACCGCAATTATAACGATAACTACCGCACCGCCAATAATTAGATATTTTTTCACGTTATCCTCTCTCGTGCAAACTAACTTATAAAAGTATGGATTGGAGAATGAAATCGTTCACTTCGCAAACGGCATTAAACGACTTTTAGACATCACAAACCACCTTGCACCTGCATCACATACTATTCTACGAATGAACCTTCTGATAGTTTCGTGTCTGGCTTATATTTAAAGCGCCGGTGAGTCCATAACCAGAATGACGGATAAGCGCGAATAGAAGCTTCAATGCGATTTGTATAAATCTTTGTCAGACGGTAGATTTCCTCGTCTTTATCCGCCTCCATATCAGGGTAAAGCGGCTTTTCAAATTCACAAGAATGGGTATTATCATCATTCCTGAGAATATATCCAGTAATGATAGGAGCGCCCGTTCTCACTGACAGCGTCGCCGGAGCACGAGGTACAGAGACCGGACGGCCAAAAAAGTTTATTATAATTCCTTGAGAACCGGCATGTTGATCGGAAACCATACAAATCTGACGATTGTTTTTTAAAGCTCGAAGAATTTCCTTCATCCCTCCGCTTTCGTCCGACTGAATAACCCTGGCGCCGCTGGCTTTACGCAATTCAGTCAAGTACTTATCGACCAGTTTATTATGCTGACTGCGAACCAGGAAATCTACCGGGTACTCACAGAAGTTAAGGTATGCTCCCACTAATTCCCAATTACCAAAGTGACTTCCGGTAATTATTCCTCCCTTACCGTAGTCAATAACTTCTTGAATCACATCCAGACTTTTACAGCCTACAGTTTTGAGAGTTTCTTCTTTCGAGGTAATCGAGAACCGGCTCACTTCAGCCAGGGTTTTTCCAATATTGCCAAAAACATCGCGGGCTATTTCGTCGCGCTTGGCGTCATCTAGCGAATCTCCAAACGCGATTTTTAAATTATTAATTATTACTTTATGGCGGGAAAGCCAAATGTTATCAGTGGCGCGCCCAATTCTGTCACCGAGGATAATTGCCGCGTTTCTCGGTAGTATTCGAAAAATCGCGGATATTATCCGGGTAAGCGCGTATTCAATCCCATGGCTTATCTTCATCGGGCTTTTCCACTTCCCCATAATCAAAATCAGTCGAATGCAAACTATCATACTCGTCTAATTCCCGCATCCGTGATTTGCGTTTCACTCTGTTAATAATAAATCCAATGATAATAACAAACGCCAGCAACAACCATATTATATTACTGTTAAATATTAGAGCCAGCACATTATATCTCCCATATAAAAAATCAGCAAATTCCTTTTCGAAGTTAAGATAGTCAGAACCAGTGGCAAGCACAAAGCAATGATTAACTTTTCTTCGTTTTGCAATATTCTCAAGAAAAATCTGTAATCCGTCATTTCCATATGAATCTAAGAATAAATCGAACGCCAGATACGACTCGGCATAAGCTGTCTCCGCCCTATTATGCGTAAAACGATTTAGCTTTTCGATGTCCTTTAGTTTGACGGTATATCCGAATAAAACCGCCATTCCAACAGCCATATTATCGTGCCAATCCCATTCCGTTGAGAAATACATGGCCATCCCCTCATTCATCCAGCGAGGAATTGGGCGATATTTAGTCTTTCGGGCCACTATAATATGCGTGTATTCATGGGCGACTAACTCGCCGAGAGTTTTGTCACCGGTCATGATTAAAGGTGATTTTATAACAATCAAACGACGCAAAGGAATCGCGACACCGGCTCCCCAATCCGGAACGTACCCTCCCGATAGACTATCGAAACGCTCCTGCGTATCAACTATATAAACATGCAGTGAGTCAGCAGGGATAGCACCCAGCAAAGATACCAGCCGTTGATGAGTAACGTTTATTACCGAATCGGCATAAGCTGAATCACCGGGAATATCGGCTGTAATTCGGATAGATTCGGCCGAAGCAAATCCAACTATAAAAACAACAAAAACATAAATCAAAAAACGCGGCATTATTACGGTCCCGGTTTGGCACGAACACGGAATTTACTCTGGTGAGAAAATTTATTCCCGCACCTATCAGTTATCTCTATTATTAAAGTATGCCTCCCCGGACTTAACCTCCAATATGTCTTGGAGCGGAATGTCTTCCGTTCCGGGTCATATTCCGGAGAAAGCCATTTATTGTCAATGGATACGTTGAAATTCAAATCATTTTCAATCGCGGAAAGCTCATCATCCAAACGGAAAGTAATCTCAGGATGGCTAATCTTAATTGCGCGGCCGTCAGTAATGTTTAGATCAAGGATTCTCGGAGCGACCGTATCGCTGATTACCGCGATAATTCCCGTACCGCCTAATTTGGAACGCAATAACCCCGTAGCGGGATCATACTCTCCCCCGGCCCATAACCAGCCTTTTTTCTCACTATATACATACAGGCCGCACTTCTCAGGGTTTGCAGCGTCCCCAATATCTGTTTCCAACTGTGCCCAATCCGCAAAATCATATGCTTCGGGACCAATTACATACGGACCATAGATAAATTCACCCGACTGAGGTGATTCCATAATTGTATCATACACAGCCAGGAGCGCGTCATCAAATAAATCGTGTGATTCAAAGAAAAGCTCCACACCGGACCTCAATGACAATGATGCCTCCTCGCCGCTTCTTACAATATGTACATTCAAATGAAGTGTATCAGGCCTATACCCGACCGGCCCCCGAATGATAATCGAGCGCAGAATTTCTGAATCTTTTTCCGGAGTAAAGAATAATGAAAAACTATTATTACCGGTATTTGTAAAAAACAACCGCTTGTTCTCAGTATCTTCCGAGACCTCTGCCATCAGCCAGTTTATTTCCGGATCCGCCGTCAGAGAATTTACTAAAATACCACCATCTCGAATTGAATAGGTTGTAAAGACAGATGCTGCTTGTCCCAGTGGAGTTGCTCTTTCGGTTGAAAAAAGATAAGGCGGATAAGCCATCTCATTTTTATAGAAGGACAACATGTAATTTGTCCATTGCGAGAAATCTCCGGTCAACTCAATGGCCGTTGCGGTCATTGTTATTTCAGGAAAAACTCTAATCGGCAAAGAATCGTTATCGGGATGATACATTACAACCGAATCGAAAAGGCTGGAAGTTTCGGGTGAAACAAATTGAAACCTCAGCAGCGAATCGCTTAATGTGGCTCGATTAAATGGTAATAAAATGTCTTCGGTATTCAAGTAGTAAAAAGAAAACCTCAACGATGACGTATTATTGAAGGCATCGGTTGCCTCAATATAGACGTTGTGCAATCCATCGGCATCAGAAGAGTATGTCCCGTTTCCCGCTTTTGAGGAATTATAGCCCGAAAAAAGATTTCCCGGCTTTCGATATAAATTATACACCCGTTTAAATAATTCTTTTTTTGATGGGTGCAAATCTTTGTCCAGGATACTATATAGATTTTCCTCATATGGGATTTGTCTATAGTCAACTTCATGATATAGGGAATCATCGATAAACAATTTTATCCGGGATGGTCCTAATTTAAAAGAACCTTTGGCCAGATAATCCGATATCGCCGCCTGAATGGCGCATTCGCCGTGTACAACAATAGTGTCAGCGATTATAAATCGACGAGTCTTGTTGACTCGAACCGGCGATAGCTTCTTTTCTCTCAATCCATCATCGAAAAGTCTCTTATTATCCACGTAATTGATCCAGATAGCTTCAAACGCTGGAGCGGTTCTGTCCGAAAACTTCACCGGGAAGTATAAAGGATTTATTGGAATTCCATTTTTATTTCGGATTTCAAAATGCAAATGGGGCGCCCCGGCCCCTGTTTGCCCCGTCCGAGCGATAAAATCACCTTTTTTTACCTGAATTTCACTTTTATCAAGATAAATGTCCTGAAAATACCGTTTCGACTCAATCTGGCGTTTTTGTAAATAAGTGCCTATATCCCAATTATATTTCTGCAAATGTCCGAAAACATAAAGCCTTCCGGATTTTCCCCGAAGATATAAGCCTTTGCCGTAACCGCCATATGAGGTTTTTATCCTATATACATACCCGTCCTCGGGGGCAAAAACCATCGCGCCTTCTTTGCCGCTGGTGCGGATATCTACTCCCATATGGAAGCGGCCTGGTCGGGCATCGCCGAAGCCGGAGGAGAACTGTTTTTTTAATTTGAGCGGCCAGTTGTAAGAACCGCTGAAGTCATCCGCGCCCAAAGATAATGTGGACAGAATGAAACAAACTACCGATATGATTATAAAATGATACATTGCGCCAAGTTAACAATAATCGCAAAGAGGGCAATTAAATTTTTTACTTTTCACTATATATTTAAAAAAGAAAAATGGCTTGCCAAGATTTCGGAATTGGCTATATTGTGTGGCTTAAATATTTCATTAAGAGAGAGAAAAACCTAAGGGCGGATTTTGCCATCCCGCGATGATGGCACTGGTTCTTAAAGGAGTTATGAAACATGCTGAGTAGCTTTCGCAAAATCAGAAAAGTAGTAATCTACTTTGTTTTGGTGGCGTTTGTCGGTACTATTATTTTAGTCTGGGGTGCTGATGTCACTCGAAGCAAAGCCGAACAAAACATTATAGGAACCATTAACGGCACTGATATTGATATTCAATCATATCGACCGTTTGTTGACCGCGCTTATCGTCAAAAGCAGGCTCAGCTAGGTGATGAAGAAATGGATGCCGTGGTCGAGAGCCAGCTTCGCCAAGATGCCTGGGATCAGTTTGTCGCCGACTACCTCCTCTCTCAGGAAATTGCCAAAAGGAAAATTACTGTTTCCGACGAAGAATGGTACCAGTTCCTGAAGTTTAATCCTCCTCAGGATTTGCAGTCCAATCCAGCCTTCCAAACTGATGATAAATTTGATTACCAGAAATACTTCGGTACTCTGGCAAGCCCGGAGGCAGGTGCTTACTGGAAAAATGTCGAGGCAATGTATCGCCCCGAACTGGCAAAGATGAAACTCCAGAACCAGATTAGTTCTACCGTCCGAGTCAGCGAGCAGGAAGTTCAGGATTATTTTACTAAAACTAGCGAAAAGGCTAAAGTCGATATTATCAACATTTCTAATGTCACGTTCATGACAGAAGGAATAGATGTATCCGAAGAGGAAATTCAGAACTATTACACTGAGTATAAAGACAACTACGAAGTCGATGCCCGTGCCTCGGTTGATTATGTTGAGTTTTCAAAAGACCCCAGTGAGAGAGACTGGGATATTATTGAACAGGATATCATTGAGATTAAAGCTCAAATTGACGCCGGCGATGATTTTGCTGAGTTAGCGATAGCCTATTCCGAAGACAATTCGGCCAAGGACGGTGGTGACTTGGGATGGTTTACTCCCGGACGTATGGTAGAGGCTTTTAATGATGCGGCGTTTGCCCTGAAGAATGGTGAAGTTTCCGAACCAGTTCGGACTAAGTTCGGCTGGCATATAATTAAGGCTGATGATCGCCGCAAAAAGGACGATACCGAGGAAATTAAGGCTCGCCACATTCTGTTAAAAATTAAAGCTTCTGAAGAAACGACTAACCTAGCATATCGAAACGCACAAGAGTTTTTGACATTAGCCGACGATAACTCATTTGATTATGCTGTGGATTCTATGAAAATCGAACTTAAAAACACCGGGTTATTCACCGAATCAAGCAATATCCCACAGCTTGGTAATAACCGCAGCATTAATAAATTTGCTTTCAAAAATGATGCCGGTACTATCTCGCATATTTATGAAAACAGCGCCAGTATTGTCATCGTCAAAGTTTCCGAAAAAATCGATGCCGGCTTTGCGTCACTTGATGAAGTGAAAGATCAGGTTACACAGGATCTAAAAAAAGAAATCGCGATGCAAAAGTGCGAAGAACAGATCAATAAAGCCTACGAAACCATGAAAAGCGGGAATGACTTCGCTCTGGCCGCCAAAGACGCTGGCTTAGTCGTTACGACTTCAAATCTCATGGCTCGCGACGGATTCCTTCCTGGAGTCGGACGGGATCAATTAGCTATCGGAACAATGTTCTCGCTGAACAACCCCGGTGACTACTCTGCCCCTGTCAGGTACCAGAGAGGATACGCCATGTTCAAACTTATTGAACGTAAGGGTGCTGACCTGACGATCTACACAGCTGTTAAGGATTCTCTTCAAACTATTGTTTTGAATTCAAAAGTTAGCGAGACTATGAACTCATGGTATGCTAATTTAATCGGCGGTGCTGAAGTCGAGGACTATATTGACGATTTCTATTCATCCCGCTAATCTGCCGCAGTAGTTGGAAAACATCAAAAAAGCCCCGTGCTACGGGGCTTTTTTTTTACTTCTATAAGTAATAGAAATGAAAAAGTATCTATACCTTCTGCAGCGATAAAAACCCACCGAGAACAATTGAATAATAATTATTGTCCCGGTTGTCGCAATTGGCCGAAAAAGCTATCGGACATTTCCCTCCAATAATTACGCCACCCGTCTTCGCCTTTGAGACTAAAGACATTGCTTTGTAAATCCCGTTTCCGGTTTCGATATTGGGAGCTATCAGAATATCGGCGACTCCGGCCACCTCAGAAACCACACCTTTATCCCGGGCAACCTCAGGCACTGTGGCACAATCCATTGATAATGGACCATCAATCAAACAGCCCTTAATCTGTTTGCGATCGGACATCTTAGCCAAGACCGCCGCATCCTTGGTTACTTCCATAGCCGGATACACCACTTCAACAGCAGCGGTAACGGCAACCTTTGGAATCTCAACTCCCAGACTGTGGGCCGCTTCAACGGCTAAATTGATTATCCCCATCTTGCCAACTAAGCCCGGCTCGACTGAAATAAATGCATCGGATAGCATTAGGAATCGAGGATATTTTTCATGCTCAAATATTGCCAGATGACAGGCTGTTTTCTTTGGCGTAATAAACCCGCTATCGGCCAATATGTCCATAAGCGAGCGAGCTTGCCCAGCGGGGGTTTCGAGATTTGATTCAGACGTAATAAGGAAATCTATTTGGCCTTCAGCAACCATATTGACAGCTTTAGCACAAGCTTCAGATAGCGAATCAGAATGAATAACAGCCACTGAATCTTTATCCATTTTAGCTTCAAGTAACACTTTAGACAACTGCTCCTTATCGCATAATACGATAGACTTGACCAGCATATTGCTTTCGGCCTGAAGTATTGCTTTAATAAAGCTGCTATCCGGCAAACCGAGAAATGCGGCTCTGGCAATACGCTTGTTTTTTACCAGTTCTTTTCCTGAAGTAATGAGTTGTTCGAAGGTAGTAATCTGAGTCATAACTTAGCCCTCCCCTTCGGTTCGGCGATAATAGTCTGCTACCAGACAGGCCAGCGCCAGCGATGTTTTCTTCCCTATTACCGGATCGGTTCGTGAGACCAGCGAAATCGGTATCTTGGCTCCAATAATAACTCCGGCAAAGATAGCCTCTTGGAAGATAATCATGCTTTTTGTGGTGATGTTACATTCCTCGATTGACCCGACAACATAGACATCGGCGTCGCCTGCAACCGGGTGAGTCAAACCGATTTTAGCCGCTACTGCCGGAGACAGTGCCGCGTCAACCGTTACCGGTCCGGCAATTTGTAAATCGGCGATGTTTTCCCGTGTTAAATCGGCGGCAATCTTTTCACTCTCGGAAGTCTGCGGCATTGAGGGCTGTACAGTATTGCTCGCTCCGGACATTGCGACTTTAATTGGACTGATATTCAAGGCACGGCCAACAACCAACGCGTTTTTAACTATGCCGATACGCTGCTGAAGATCCGGTTTGACGATCATTCCACCGTCAGTAACCATAAATAATTTATCATGCCCCGGTATAGTCAAAACAGCGACATGCGATAACGTTGGTCCCTGACGAAGTCCGAACCGTTTATTGAGGACGCCTTTTAGAAGCGTTGAAGTCGATACAAACCCCTTCATCACGGCATCAGCCTTACCATCGGCCGCAAGCTGAACCGATTCAAGAACGGCTTTATTAGGGTCAGGTTGATGAATAACGTCCAACCCCTCAAGCGAAACGCCAGCCTTTTCCGCCGCTTCTTTAATTTTCACCTCATCGCCAAAAAGCGAGCTGTCACAAATGCCGTCATCGTAAGCCGAACGGACGGCTACGAGAACATCGGCATCCTGCGCCACCGCAACCGAAATCCGGGGGCGTTTACCGCCTTCAGATAGCTTCTTGGCTGCGGCTATAATATCATTTGAAGATTTTAGCATATTTTAATCTCTACGTTAATTATTCATAAACCTGGATAGTTTCTTCTCCGCCAAGAGCCCGGATGGCTCCCTCGGTCAAAGCAACCATTTCATACTCTCCGGCAGCATTGATGACCGGAGCGATAAACGTGACATATTGCGAGATTTCATTGCGGAGCTTATCCGAATAGGCCATCCCTCCGGTGAGAATAATTCCCTGAACATCACCTTTTAAGACCACACTGGCGACACCAATTTCTTTGGCAATTTGATAACACATCGCCTTAAAGATTAGCTTGGCCTGTTCATCACCATCATCAATCATTTTCTCAACTTCTCGCAAATCGGACGTCCCCAGATAAGCAATCAGCCCGGATGATTTTGAGAATTTTTTAATTAACTCATCTTTGGAAAAGCCGCCGGAAAAGGCAAGTTCCAAAACTCCGCCGATAGGCAACGCACCAGCCCGGTCAGGTGAAAATGGTCCCATACCCAACAAGCCGTCATTGACATCGATAACTCTACCCTTGGCCAGAGCGGCAATAGATATACCTCCGCCCATGTGAGCAACTACAAAATTCACTTCGTCCAAACCCTTACCTATTTTACCTGCTTCGGCGCGTCCCATCGCCTTGATATTGAGGCAATGCGAACGGCATTTCCGTTTTATTTCTGGAACGCCGGAGATCCGGGCTATTTCAGTAAAATTATCGGTTGTAATCGGATCGGTGATATAGGCCGGGATGTCATACTTCCGGGAAAAATAATCGGCCAGAATAGCTCCGAGATTTGAGGCATGATTAGAATATTTAGAGGTTTTCACATCCTCAAGCATTTGAGCTGAAATCGAATAAGTACCGCCGGCAAGAGGCTTGAGAGGTGCGCCTCTCCCCGCGATTGCGGTAAACCTGCAATCACTTTCGGGCAATGAACCAAGCCAGGCTTCGATAGCTTGACGCCGTAAGTCAAATTGCTCGGCGGTCAAATCGAATTTAGCCAGTTCTTCGGATGGATGCTCTACATTTTTGACATGGATTTCTTCAGTACCGCGATAGACAGCTACTTTTGTTGAGGTTGAACCAGGGTTTACTACCAGAATGAGGGGATTGCTTTCGGCCATTAGTTTCCCTTTCCTATATTTCCAAGCCCCAAAAAAAAGGCGGTTTACTTTTATGTAAACCGCCTGAGATAAACGATTTTACAGGCTGGCTTCCGCCAATTTGCTTCCCTGAGCAAAAGCCTTAAGATTGATGTCGACAAATTTCGGTTTAACCAGCTTCTTGATTGCTTCTTCCCAAACTGATTTTTCAAAACCCAAGAATGGAGACGCTACCGCCAGAAGAATCGTATTAATAAGGCGGGGATTGCCAAGCTCATTAGCTATTTTATCAGCTTCAATAGCAATCACGTTTTTCGTCTTCTTCTTCATCTCTGCAATCGGATCGTCGGGATAGCCCAAACCACCGAAATTCGCTGTAGTAGGAACCAGCCGAGTAGTTGAGACAATCATCCGACCGTCTTTTGCGAGCCAATCCATCGCACGGAGACCTTCGGCTTGTTCGAATGACATCACGATTTCAGCCTGACCGTAAGGAATAATCGGCGAATATACCTTGGCTCCGATGCGAACATGTGATGAAACAACACCGCCTCGCTGAGACATACCGTGAACCTCAGACTTCTTAACGTCCAAACCGCGCATCATCGCTACTTCCGACAACAATTCCGAAGCGAGAAGCACACCCTGACCGCCAACGCCGACAATCAAAATATTCTGCGTATTATTATCCATTATAACCTCACTTTACCGCTTCGGGCTGTTTTGTTAAGACGATTGCTTCCGGCTTACAAACCTGAGCGCACAGGCTGCATCCGTTGCACAGAACCGGATCAATCTCGGCTTTGGGGCGATTTTTCTTGGTCATTTCTTTTGATGGTAGAATTGCCGGACAACCGATACGGAAACAGGCGCTGCAACCGTTGCACTCATCGAGTATTACTTCATAGGGAGTATCGTAAACCGGTTTAGGCATTAAAACGCAAGGACGATTGGTGATAATCACCGAAGGCCCAGGACGTTTTATTTCTTCTTTTACGGCAGTCATCGTTTCATCATAATCGAGTGGATCAACGGTGCGTACCGACTCAACCCCGAGAGCTTTGCACAGTTCGGCGATATCGACCGACTTGGTTTTTTTGCCCATCAGCGTGTAACCGGTCGCCGGATGCTGTTGCCCACCAGTCATGGCAGTTATTCGGTTATCAGCGATTATGATTGTGATATCAGATTGATTGTAAACGGCGTCAAGCACTCCGGTTATTCCCGAATGCAGGAAGGTCGAATCGCCCAGAACCGCCACGATGTCTTCCTTAGAACCGTTTACCTTTTCCATGCCGATAGCATTGCCGATTGAGGCTCCCATACAGATACAGCTATGTAAAGCTCCAAGCGGCTGGAGAGTACCGAGCGTGTAACAGCCGATATCTCCGGTAACTGTTAGTTTTAGTTTCTTTAGCACAGCGAAGAAGCCGCGATGCGGACAGCCGACACAAAGGACCGGCGGACGAGGAAAAAGCTGAGTAGGATCATAGCCGGGTTCGGCAACCGTCTCAACGACACCGGCTTTTTGCAAACCTTTCGCAACCCGATATGGCGATAGTTCGCCTTCACGGCTAAAGTATTTCTTGCCCTCTATTTTATGAATACCGGCGATACGAATAGCCTCTTCGTAGTACGGTTCTAATTCCTCAACAATGATGACTCGTTCATGCGCGTCAACAAACTCTTTTATCATCTTATTCGGAAGCGGGTAACCGATACCGATTTTAAGAATATCAGTTTCGGGCATGATGTCCTTGGCATATTGATATGATATTCCGCCAGAGATGATACCAAGCTTGGTCCCATACGATTCAACTTTGTTCAATGGAGAGTTTTCAACATACTCAGCCAACTTAGCGGTTCTATCGAGAATGTGTTTATGACGGGCACGGGCATGCCCCGGAACCATTACATATTTCTTTACATCTCTATCGAAGAGGTTTTGCTCGCCAAGTTCTATTGGATCGCTGGTTTCGACTAATCCTTTGGAATGCGAAATTCGGGTCGTCATGCGAAGCATAACCGGAGTATCAAACTGCTCTGAAATTTCGAATGCCAGAAGAACCATATCTTTTGATTCCTGAGAATCAGAAGGCTCTAAAAACGGAATCTGCGCAAATTTGGCAAAATAGCGATTATCCTGCTCATTCTGAGACGAGTGCATTTCCGGATCGTCAGCGCTAATAAACACAAAACCGCCGTTAACACCGGTATAGGAGAATGTCATAAGCGGATCGGCGGCAACATTGACCCCGACATGCTTCATAGTTACCAGACTTCGCCCTCCGCCCAAAGAACCGCCAATACCTACTTCAAAAGCGACCTTCTCATTAGGTGACCATTCACAGTAAATGGACGGAAAATGCTTGGCGACATTTTCTAAAATTTCGGTTGACGGAGTCCCCGGGTATGCCGCGGCCAGCTTAACTCCGGCCTCAAACGCTCCTCGGGCTACCGCCTCATTACCGGATAAAAGTTTTTTCATCTTTCACCCATCCAATCTATATTATTTTATTTTTGTCTGTTAGCCTATCGGCTTCTTATCTCAGTGAGTCATATTAGCATACCAAAGAGAAAAAATCAAGAGGCTGTGTCAGATTTCACATTTTGAGATGATAAGAATGCTATTTACAAGGAATCTGTAGAATCCGGTTGGGGATGATCTACCGGGTTCGATTTAAAATACTCGATCAGCGAGTCGCTGCGCCCACGAATTTTTGACCATATATCCGGCCAGCGGTCCTCAGTGCCTTCCAGGGTCTCCCGAAACACCGTAACCGAATCACCATCGAATTGGTATAAAGAGTAAACCGAATCGCGAGCTTGATAATACCTATCCGGTTCATTCCGATATAGTTCTGCCAGAACCGCAAGCGATGAATAGACTTGGATGAACTTATCCCCTGATTTTGCGATAACCTCTTCATCCAGTTGAGATTTATACCAGAACCCGGCAATCGCTATTATAATAACGATATATAAAAATATTTTTCGATAATCCAAACTAACTTTTCTTTCGGCTATATTATTTCGTATAATCTTTCAATAAAACTAACGATGGAAAGAATTATGTCAAGAGATATATCAAATAATAAAAAACAGAATTGGCGTGAGATTCTCGGAAAAAGTAAAATAACATACCCCATTGAACGCCGGAAATCCCGGGCGGTCAAAATTGGTGACGTTATAATCGGTGGAAATTTCCCGATTGCGATTCAATCAATGACAACAACCGATACACGCGATATCGAAGCCACAGTTAAGCAAATTGAGCAGTTGGAAGAAGCCGGATGCGAAATCGTCCGGGTTGCTGTACTTAATAAACCTGCAGCAGAGTGTCTGGGGAAAATAAAAAAACAAATTAAGATACCGTTAGTAGCCGATATTCACTTCTCGCATAATCTGGCCCTAATAGCAATTGCTCAGGGAGTTGATAAAGTCCGGATTAATCCCGGCAATATTGGACCTGATTGGAAAGTCGCCGAGGTCGTCAAGGCGGCCAAAGACGCCGAAATACCAATTCGAATCGGAGTCAATTCCGGATCTTTGCCACAGGATTTACTTGATGAATTCGGTCATGAGGATCCTCGGGCATTTGTCGGAGCCGCATTGCGGGAACTGGAAACACTCGATAAACATGATTTTCACGACACTGTTATATCCTTAAAATCAACCAATGCCAGTTGCGCTATCTTTGCCTATCGCATGCTGGCTGAATTAGTCGATTATCCTTTTCACCTGGGAATTACTGAGGCCGGAACAGAATTTACCGGATCGATCAAATCTGCCGTCGGTATCGGTTCGATTTTGTCTCACGGTATCGGAGATACTCTGCGTGTCTCTCTAACAGCTGATCCGGTTAAGGAAATAAGGGTCTGTAAACAGATTCTTACATCCCTAGCCCTAAAAAAGGACGGCGTTGAGGTAATCTCGTGCCCTACCTGCGGTCGCTGTCAAATCGATTTGATACCGCTGGCAAACCGGATCGAGGAAAACACTCGTCATATTAAAAAACCGATGAAAGTAGCAGTCATGGGTTGTGTGGTCAATGGCCCAGGTGAAGCCAAGGCGGCTGATATCGGTATTGCCGGAGGTCTCAAAAAAGGCATCCTCTTTACCGGGGATAAGACTCAAAAGACTTATAAAGAAGACGAACTTGAAGAAGCTTTGATGAAAGAGATAGAAAAGCTGGCTGCCGAAGATTAGAAATTCAAAGCTTTCCGGCCTAAATATTCCCCAAAACACTGCCGAATAACAAGATAATAGGCAAAGCGGCCAAAAACCGTTCTGCCTCTATCTTTTATAATAATTGTATAGGAACAATTATGAGTCGGGTATTATTTTGCGATTGGAATGACGCACCGGAGACATCAGCTCAAACAACTCTATTTGAAATAATAGACCTATCCGATTTTGACGTCGTTTTCTTCGATCCGCTTCAGTTTACCGCTAATATTGGCCTGCGGAAAAACACCTCGGAGATTTACAAGGTCGAGTATTATTCTTATTCGGAAGATAAACTCAGAGCGCTTGTTGCCGGAGTCAAACTGGCTGCTGAAATCCTAAGTGATTTCATCATTGCCGGTGGTATCTTAGTCATCCGATCCAACTTCCCAAAATCCTATATCAAGGTTACAAAAGATAGTATCATAGGCTTGATCTCAAATAAATACACTGAATCTATTGTTTCTATTTTTTACTGGCTTGAGGAATTTCTGGGACGATTTTCATGTGACTATGGAAAAGAGTATTCCTTTTCCTATATCGCTCCCCGTTCACGATTGTATAAAGCATTCGGTCAATCGCCGGCTGAATCGATGTGCGCCGTCACACTTAATCGCAGTGAGTATCAATCTATTATTGCCGAAAGCGCCCACGAGCCGTTTCACCCCTTGATATACGCCGTAAGCGGAAAACACGGGTTGGGCGAAATATATATTATCCCCAAGTTTTTAATTCCGGAAGAATCGGAGCGTTTGGCTGATGTGTTCTCCGATATTCACAAAAACAAAACCAGCGGCATTGATTATCCCTTCTGGGTTGATCGCTATGAGCAAAAGCTTAACAAAGTAAATCCGTTCAATCGGCAAGTGATAGAGATTGACCGGGAGGTTGAACAGCTCAAACGCAAACGCTCGATTACTTTTGAGCAAAGCGAAGATATTCGTGAATTACTGCAATTACTGTATGGTTCCGATGAGGATTTGTTGTATGCCGTTCAAAAGGCTTTTGAAATAATCGGCTTTCAATCTCCTGCCGTACCCGAAACTGTAAAGCCCGCGGGGTTTGATCTGTACCTACGGAGTGAAAATGCTGCAAATATATGCGTTGATTTGTATTCATCGGAGAAATACGCCATTTCTGCCGAGACCTATCAGAAAACAGCCGCCAAGATTGAAGAGTGTCTGCGAGATGATAAACCAAAAGTGATTATTGTCGCCAATGCCGTTAATACCGTTGTACCGAATAAGCGAGTGCGTGAGTTTGCCGATGAAGTTATAGGAGCGAATCTGTCACAAGGATTCGGCCTATTGACTTCAGTAAAACTGTTTGAGTTGGCTTGTTGTGTCTTGGAAAATTCAAATTCGCCTCATCTGGAAACAATGAAGGAATCTATTCGCGCCGATATCGTCAATTGTCATGGAGAGTACGAGTCCAACCCCCGAAAGTATTTGGCCTCTACTACGGTATAGTATCGTTACTTTACTATTTTTTATCGGTAACAAGTAATCTCATCGCGGCCGAAATTCCGCACTTTTGATATTTATCATACGCTTCAGCCGCCCTTTGTCTAACCAAATCAGGTTCCGACCCTTTTTGCCATTCCTCAATAGCAGCATGTAAAGTATATGCTTCCGGTGCCATGAAACCGGTCGTCCATAAAAGAGGCATAGCTTTGGCTCTTACAATATGATTTCCAAAATACTGCCTGCTCATACAAGCTAAGATAATAACATCCCGCTTCAGGCTATCGGTCGTATTTAGCTGTTCACTTACACTAAACTCCATTAGTCCATTATGTCCGATATAAACAATAAGCTCAGCCGCGCCTCCAGCTAATACACACTGGCTATCGACTTGAATCGTATCAATCCTTTGCCCCGCCGAAGACCGAAGAAAATCAATAATTGTCTTTTTTATCTTGGCCCCGTCATATGCGTCTGCGATAAGCAAAGCATCATTTTTTTTGGATTTGAAAACACAACGCTCTAAGACATTAGAATCTGGTTTCCGGATTGTCTTTATCAGCAACCAATCTGACGACCCCTTAAAATAAGTTTTAACACCATATAATGCTCCCCAATACAGATTATTGCTGGGATCTTGTCCATTACCTAGAGATGATGGAACCGGGACAATACCCTGATTCTCATTATCGCATAAGGCAACATATACGTGAATAGTCTTGGGCTTGCCATCCGCACTTACCATACTGAATAAGATGAGATAGACAAGCAGTACAATAAATATCTGTTTTCGATAATTCTCGTTCAAGATTCCCCATCCCCTAAGTGACTATAACTACTAATATGACGCATGATGCTTTTGAATGTTTAATAGCGTCTTATATCAAGAGGCTAAAAAGCATTGATGAAATGTTCCATACTGCCTTTATAGATAGTTATCGCGTCAAAACGAATGTCCAGCCCAGCTGTATCATGTTTCTCGATATAGGCCTGCGCCGCCCGCCGGAGCTTCTCCCGTTTGCGCTCATCAATCCATTCCGCCGGATGCCCAAATGTACCGGAAGGCGAGTTTTTTACTTCAACAAAAACCAGACAGTTTTTATCCCGGCAGATAATGTCAATTTCAAGATGGGACAAGCGATAATTACGATGCAGGATTTGGTAATTCAACTTTTCAAGAAACAGGACAGCCATACTCTCGCCGGCCGCTCCCTTATCAAGATTAGAAGAGCTCATCAGGTGAGAGACATTTCCATTTGCGATAGCACTTCTGCGACCGGTTTATATGACTTACGATGGATTGGAGTCGGACCATATAGTTTTAATTCCTTCATATGCGCTGCAGTCGGATATCCTTTGTGCTTTGCAAATGAAAAATCGGCGAATAGGTTATCGTAGTGATCCATAATTCTATCGCGAGTCACCTTGGCGATAATCGACGCCGCGGATATAGACGGACAGAGACCATCGCCGCCGATAATCGCGATTTGCGGTAATTCCATATTGGGAATCGTCTGGTTGCCGTCCACAAGAACGCAATCCGACTCAAGATGAAGTTTATGAACCGCTTCGGTCATAGCCCGCAAGGATGCCCTGAGAATATTGATTTTATCAATCAATTCATTATCGATTATTCCAACCGCATAGGCTGCGTCCGATGATACTATTTTGTCAAATAGGATTTCTCTTTTAGTTGCGGTGAGCTTCTTGGAATCATCAAGTCCTTCGATACAAGCGGATTCGGGCAAATATACCGCGGCGGCAACGACAGGTCCAGCCAAAGGTCCTCGACCCGCTTCATCTACGCCAATGATATTACGACAGCCTTTTTCTTTGAGCCGGTTTTCCAACTCCCCGGCTGGTCCGAAAATGCTCGATTCGTTTTTTATAATGATTTTTTGACCCATGGTCACACCCCGCGAGGGCTTATCTTACGGTTATTTGTCCTTGTTTACAATCTATACATGTTTATCGGACTAAGGCAATAAAGAATTTACTTTAATATGGAACGGATAAGCCAAAATAGCGTAATTAGTAGTATATATGCTCAGAAAAATAGTCATAGTCCAATGCGAGACCGGTCAACAGCTTAGTCTTGAAGATAATTTATTAATCTTTAAGCATCGACCTCATTTTGTCGTGCTGCCGGAATATTATAATGTCAACCCTGTGCGACGAGACACGGAAAGAAATGCGTCAGAGGGACACGAATTGCTCAAATACTGTGCGACACTATCGGACAGATTCGAAACCACTCTTATCGCGGGAACGGCTATTGAGTCAGATGGCCGTAGTTTTTACAATACTTCGACCGTTTTTCGCCACGGACAGAAACTAATCTCTTACCGCAAAATTAATCCCACAATAAATGAACGAAAAAACGGCATCACTCCCGGGACGGAACCGATATCCATTGAAATAGACGGCGTCGTAATATCGATTATGATTTGCGCCGATGTTCTTGAGCCGATAAACTTCACTCACTTGAAGAAACACCAACCCGATGTCGTTTTCATCCCCACTACTTCCCCTGCCCGCCCTCGAGAGACAGTAAAAGAAAAACAAACCCGCGACGAACAAATATTTGTGGCCGGCTCCCAATCATGCGGAGCGTTTCTGGTTAAGTGCTGTGCGATAGGTACTCTATGGAGCGGAGCCCTTCAGGGACGCTCTCTCGTATGCGCCCCCTGGGGTATTATCAGTCGGATGACACCGGTTGAGGAAAACAAAAAGAGAATTCTATCGGTAGTCTTAAATATCGATGAACTCCGTGAATTCCGCCACAAACAGGATGCGTTAATTAACGGCAAATAATCTCCTTGCTTTTTATCAATAAGTAATTGTATCCTATTCTTTATCGGGAGGTTATTATGTCATCTTTTCTCAGGGCTGTATTTTTTGTATTTCTAATTTCATTTTTCATTCCTTCTCTTCTCATGGCAGATGGCGGGATGTGGCCACTCTATGATCTAAACAAGGTACCATTAAAAAAAGTCACCGCGGCCGGACTAGAGCTAACCGCAAAAGAAGTTTATGACCCGAATGGGACAGCTTTGGCCGATGCGATTGTAAATCTTCGCGGCGGTACCAGTTCTTTTGTTTCGGCGGATGGTCTGATCATCACCAATCATCACGTCGCGTTCGGAGCCATTCAAAAACAGTCTTCTGTTAGCCAAAATTTCATTAATAACGGGTTCTACGCGGAAACACGCTATGCCGAAATCCCCGCTATCGGTTATTATGCCAAGGTAACTCTGGATGTCGAGGATGTGACCGGGCGAGTCACAGCCGACATTCCCGAGGATATTACCGACCTTGACCGCTATAAACTCAAAGAACGCCGGATTAAAGAAATCATCGCTGAAAAGGAAAATAACCGGGATGTTGAGTGTAAAATAGCGAAAATGTACGGCGGTATGAAGTATATCCTGTACACATACTTCAAGATTAAAGATATACGTATTGTTTATGCTCCACCCGGCTCAATTGGAAATTTTGGTGGTGATATTGATAACTGGATGTGGCCCCGTCATGTAGGAGATTTTGCCTTCGTTCGAGCATATGTCGCTCCCGATGGCTCATCAGCCGAATATTCAACCGATAATGTAGTTTACCATCCCAAGAGGTTCTTGCCGATCTCTTCCGGAGGATTTTCTGAAGGTGATGTTTCGCTTATGATCGGTTTCCCCGGTAAAACCCATCGCTATGCTTCATCCTATGAAATCGATTATCTACTGTATTATTACTTTCCACTCTATCTGGAAACATCAGAAAAGCGCATCGCCATATTGGAAGAAGTTGCCAGTATTGATCCAGAGATTAGTATTCGGTTGGCCTCGACAGCTTCGGGCATAAATAATTATCTCAAAAAAACGCACGGGATAAAAAGGGGCTTCGAAAGAGCCAGACTATTGGAGTTGAAACAAATAGATGAAAAGGCGCTGTGGACTTCTCTGGATACATATCAAGAAACAGATAGTTTTCGGCAATACTTGAAGGATTATGAATCATTATATGATGGAAAAATAAAATCTTACCAGAAAGATTTTTACTTAAACACTCTTCCCCGATCCTGTAAGATGCTCGAGATGGCAATCAAACTTTACACCTGGTCGGTCGAGCGGGAAAAATCCGATATGGAACGGGAAATGGGGTTTCAGGATCGCGATATTGAGAATTTCTTGCGCGATCTAAAGAATGATCAGATAAATTTAGTTCCCGAATATGATAGAAGAATTCTTTATTACTTTTTAGATAAAATTGTCCAGCTCCCATCGGGACAAAAGATAGAAATGATCGAGAATCTGTTCAAAGGCAAGGATATTGAAAGCTACTTACCTCAGTATGCCGAGTATGTCTTTGCCCGTTCCAGTTTGAATAATCTTGATGCTCGCTTGAAGATGTTCGAAATGACAAAATCTGATCTGGAAAATCTCCATGATCCTCTCATGAATCTGGCTGTTACCTTGAAACATGAATTGGATGGTCTGAAAATTCGAGAGAAGACCTTTAACGGAGCCAAGGAACGTCTGGAACCGGGATTTATCCGCGCCTTAATGAAGTGGAAAAAAACTGAAATGCACCCTGACGCCAACGGCACCAAGCGCTTTAACTGGGGAACCGTAAAAGGTTATCAACCCCGAGATGCCATTAGCTATTATCACATTACTACCTTGTCCGGCGTTATGGAAAAAGAAACTCTCAATGAACCTTTCATAATACCATTAGAATTGAAACAGGCTTATGAGAATCGCGATTTCAGTAAGTATGCAGATAGCAAATCAGGAGATATTCCAGTTAACTTTATCACAACGAATAGCGGAACGAACGGCAATTCCGGTTCTCCAATAATTAACGGCAAAGGCGAACTTATCGGGCTTGACTTCGACACGAGTCTGGACGGAGTGTCTGCCGATTATTACTATAATCCAGATTGGGCTCGGTCAATCGTCGTTGATAGTCGCTATATTCTCTTTTTAATCGATAAAGTCTATAAGCTGGACAACTTGATGAAAGAATTGACGATTCACTAACCATCTACTATAAAAAAAGCCCCGCTAAGCGGGGCTTTTTATTTGCGAATAACCTTTATTTACCGCCGCCTAAAATAATCGGAAGACCATCCTCACTGTTTCCAATAATCACTATTTTAGCGTTTGGCGAGTTGGCCAGCTTCTCGGTGGCCTCAATGCCTTTCCACTTCAACAGGGTCGGCGTAATACCGCTGGAAACAATTTTTTGGAAATCAGCGATACCTCTGGCTTCAATCCGTTTCCGTTCCGCCTCCTGTGTTTCCTTCAAAATGGTAAACTGCATCTTCTGCTGTTCCTGATCGGCAGCCAATTTGGCGTTGATAGCATCTGTTATCCTCGGCGGCAAACCAACGTTTCGGATAATAATATTCTCCACGCTCACGAACTTATTAGTCATCAATGTCTGCATGTCTTTCAGAATTTCTGAGGCAATAATCTCGCGCTTGCTGGAATATATCTCCTCCGGTTTATACTGCCCGACAACTGACCTCCCAACTCCACGAATAGCCGTAGCAACAATGGAATTATAATATCCCGGACCAATCGTCTTTTGCAGAGAATCCAGCTTACTGTCTATCGGCCGAAACCAGATTGAGACTTCCATTGATATTGAAGCTCCGTCGGAAGACAAGATACTCAGGTCTTCCTTGCGCTCAGATAATTGAATTTTATAAACATATATTTTATTCCAGGGTAGATGCCAGTTGAATCCTTCATCATAAACCGTACCCATTTCGGTACCGTCGCCGAACTTGAGATATTTTACGCCGCGGTGACCGGACGGAATCTGCGTACCACACCCAACCAATACAAAAAGCATCAAAAAGGCCAGCACCAGACCGGTATGTTGTTTTAGCGCAATTTTTTTCATTTTTTCCTCCTCGTATCTATTTGTTTATATTTATATATTTTTTTCACAATACGTATATACAAATACTGATTCAACAATAATCGGAAAGATTTCTTAATTTGTTCGTTCGATTTTTTCAAAGTGACTAAAATATCGCAGTTCTTTTCCCGATAATATTAATAGTTCAATTATGAAAGGAAATTGTATGTGCCCCGACGGAATATCATGGACAGCAATAACTTTGGCATATTTATCCATTGTACTTTACTCATATGGAGAAGTCTGTCGGAGTCAGTATAAAGATTATCTAAAAAATATCGGTATAGGCGGTGTCGGATTGGTTTTGCTGTACCAGTTTTTCACCAGCTGTCCGGCAATAGCGGCTCAGATGGCTATCCCTCTGCTCATCTTTGCCGTAATAATGAAAATAGCTTTTTGGGCTCTTTATAAATATGTCCTGAGACAATAAAAAGACCTCTATACATTTTGTAAACGAGTAACCTTATCCCGTTTAGCTGTTACCGCCAGCATGGCCATTTGCACCATTTCTTCAATATCAATATAGGCTGAATTGACAATCATATCGTAGTTTCGGGGATCATCCAAATCAGCATTGAATAGTTTACGTATCATCTCCCGGCGTTCATTATCGGTTTTCTTAATAGACTCAACTGCCTCGCTTTCAGAGAACGATGAATGTTTTATCAAATTAGCAATCCGTTTTTCTATAGGACACACTACTCGTATATGGAAACCGGTTTGCGGACCAAGGATAAAACTCCCTCCCCGCCCAACCAAAACAACGCCTCCCAGTTTGGCCACCGATAAAACTACGGTACAGAGATTCCGGGCATAATCGGTATGATCAACTGCCTGACCGAAAAGCATGGAATCTACAAGAGTGGCCATCGTAGAACGATACTTCTCATCGATTGATTCAACAATTTGCTTGCGATATCCTGTAGAATCGCAAATAGCCTCGATTACCTGCCGATGCATCCGCTCAAATCCCATCTCTTGCGATAATCTCAATGCAAAATAGGACCCCCGTGAACCATGCTCACGGGATACAGTTACAATTGACGGTGGAATCACTACGGTGGAGACTTCCTCGTCCCTCCGAACCTGCTCTGATTCCCACTGCTTAAACTGCCGGTTGATTATTTGATCGATTGAAGGCATAATCTTCACCTCCTCCGTATATGGTACGAAAGAGGCTGATGATTATAATAGGTATTTTTCACCTGAATTATTCTGGTACATCTGTCAGAGATAAAACATTTGCCAGCTTCTTCATGAATCAAGTTGCGTTGACACACCCCCTACCATAAGGGCAGGACTAAAGCCTTTATTTCCCCTCTCAAGAGGGGACCAGTATCAAACAATTTTAGTAAACCATTATCAAGATGTCTAAAGAATCTACCAGTGCCATTTAATAAACTCATATAATGAGTTTAACTATCCACATCTCCCCTCTTGAGAGGTGTCGCGGCAGGCTACAGTCCCGCTTAGCGGGATGTCAATATCTGCCGGAGGAAATTTACTCCCGTCATTGCGAACCCGACGAAGTCGGGGTGTGGCAATCTGTCATAGATTCCGTTGCTTTATCAGGTCATTTGTAGAGCTTAATACCGTCGGGTCACACCACGCCTACGGCGTGTCAAGACCCCCTGGGGCTATAGCCGACGGAACGACAAATGGGTTCACCCATCTACGATAGGTACCTTGCACCCGTCTTCGACGAGTACTTCGCATTTTTCAAAAATGGCTTCGTTCTTCATATAAAAAACTTGTTCGGTGCACACATCCCTCTCTAAAATCACGGATACTCATATCCCACAAACAGTTATAGTAAATTTGATATTTTTGCCCGGTTTGGATTTTAACACAGTGGAATGTTGGACGTTTTGGCGATTGGCTCCTATCAAGTTTTTACTGGCAGGCATACTAGTTCCTCAGTGTAACATATGTATATCTACTAAGGAGGAGTATATCGAAATCAACAGTAAAGTTGTAGGGAAAATGTCCTTACATAACTTTTAGCGTTGTGGCAACCGATGTATATCGCGTTACGGCAAGACTGAGAATCTTTCTGGGGTTAATACCCCTTTGTCAGGAAAATCAATCCTAAAGTTTTGCGGTGATTGTCCCTCTTGACTGTTTTGCCAAATTACGGCAAAATCAAACAATCCATCTTTAACACTCAACAACTCAATTTCACGAGCACCAAGGATAATAATTTTATCAGGTCCACCTCCATATTGCACATCATACGGTGACAGCACACAAAGAATGAACATCCACATGGGCCTTTTCAAATTATATTTTGCTACTTCCCAATCTCTGTGTACAAGAGTATCAATAGGAAAGGCATCTCTAAGTAAGGAGGCTTTACCGACTCCCAAATTAAGACATTCTTCTTGAATTTCAAGATTTGCTATAAAATCATATCTTTCAATCGCCAAATCTGTGACAATCAGAATACTATCATCCAAGAGCCTCATATTAACATAGGGGTCTCGCTCTAAACTAATTACTTGGCGTTCGTCTGTTTGTCCTTTAGGGCTGGCATAGATATTTAGATAATCATACCTCTCCCTGGTTTCGACCTTAAACGACTCGGATTGTATGGTGTCAATCAATCTCTCTTCGGCACAAGAAGACATTAAGGCAATTACTATTACACTGCATAAATATAGTAGAAGCTTCTTTATCATCGTTTACCTCCAGAAGATTAGAGCCCGTATCCTATACCAATATAATAGGAATCTTTTACATGATCAAACAATAGTCAATACATTATTCAATCTACAGAAGGTGTTGAAGCAAGGAAGGAAACGAGGTTGTGGTTGGCGTACGTCCTCATGCGCCAACGAATATTGGTATGAGATAGCTGGCAGCCGCGACTGCAAAGCGTCCCTTTTTAAACTGCATGTCTATTTCCCTTTAAAGATTTTGCTCATTTTAATCAATTTCACCACAAGTGCCTTGGTATCGACACCATCAAATTCATCTTTATTTTTCGTAATGCGCTCAAGGAAAATAGAGTTCTCTACCACATAAAGCGCCTTAAACGGTTCCAACTCCTCTATCATACACTGTAATTCGGTGTCTATTATAATGTCCTTGTACGCTTCCGAATCACCGCTAATAAAGTACTTCCAATCAAACTTCTTATTACCGGTCTGGAATTCATATTCGGCGCCGATTGCCTTACGTAATTTATCATGAAACCGTTCATGCCGAATCGTAAATTTGCAGGCACATGAAGTGCGGATTAAAACACCTATAAACTCATCATAATTACCATAAATTTTATAGTTAACTCCATTCAAACCCCCTTCGTTTTCTACATCATAACGGCTTTTGTCTTCCACTTCGATCTCCTGTGTGCAACCTTCAACACAAAGTAACCTAATTTATCAATTGGGGCAATCAGAACAATTCCATGATTTTCGCTGTGTGATGTAATTTCATTTCAATTTATACCGATAATTATATAAACACTTAACTTGTAAGGGGGCTTACATGTCGCTGATAGTCTGGTCCGACGAATATTGTGTCGGTATTCAAAATATTGATGAGCAGCACCAGAAACTGATCCAAATGATCAACAATCTTAATGATGCCATACAGGATAAAAAAAACCGGGACACTCTCGACAGCATCATTACCGAGATATATTTTTATTACGCCTACCATTTCGGATATGAAGAAGCCATGATGGATGGAAACGACTACAATCAGTTTGAGAATCATAAGGGCATTCATCAACAATTTGTACATACTTTGGATAGATTAAAAGATGAATTCGAACATGGCGCTAAAGATATAAGCGTAGAGATACTCGCATACCTCCAGAAGTGGATAACAAGTCATATACGGGAAGTCGATCGTGAATACTGTGCGGTTGTAACCTGACAGAGAAATCTTACCGTTTTATTTATTTTGTAAAAACGTATAGTATCTTCTTCCTGATTATGTAGAAGATACTATACAACATCCGAGCATCTACAGACCTATTTGAATCGTCTTCAGGTTCTCGCGCAGTACATCCGAATACCAGATTTCCAGGAATTCATCGATTGATAGTTTTTCACGTTCCCGATACGATTCTACAATTGGCTCGCGCAGCAGCCGTTTAATACTCGCGAAGGCTGGGTCGTACTTATTCCCATATTTCTCAGCCTTACGATGTGCCCGGAATAGCAGTTCCTCAGATGCGATGACCTCGTTTACCAATTTATGTTTCAGAGATTGCTCGTTGTCAAACATGTATCCGGTGAAAAGTATCCTCTCCGCGTTCTTATAACCCGTTACCGCCTTCAGAATCGCGACACTGCCCGCAAAAACAGTTGCGCCAAAGGCAAGCTCGTTTAAGGCGACCTTCGCTTTTCCCTCGGCAATCACCCGGTAATCACAGGAATTGCAAAGCATACATCCCCCGGCAACGGCATGACCGTTGATGGCCGCAATGACAGGTTTGGGATATAAAAACAGGTAGGTGTAAAACGCGGTGAATTTTTCTATAAATACTCGAAATTTTTCTGGCGGATAATCATAGAAATGCGGAATATCAAAGCCGAAAGAGAAAAAACTTCCGGTACCGGTGAGGATTACGGCGTTTATGCTGTCATCTTTCTCAATCGTTAGAAAAGTCTCATGTAATTCATCAATAACTTCCTCGTTTATGGCATTTACTTTGCCGCGTGATAGCGTTACTGTCACAATACTGTTTGACATAGATTTATATATAAACTTCATGTACGGCTCCTGTAATAATTCTATGTGTTCAATTCGAGATTCTATAACTCTCCAATTGTTCTAATCTGAATATTATATAAACCTTACTATACCGAGCGCAATTTTAATCTCACTGGAATTATATTAGAGTGAATACAGTAAAACGAACTGTCGATACTAATATTATGTAAACAATACAAGGAGCACAATAAAATGAATACAATAGAATGGACTGATGCTTTAGTTCTTGGAATCAAAAAAGTCGATGACCAACACAGACATCTGGTTGGTTTAACTAATACATTGATTCGAGCAAAAGCCGCTGGCAAAGTCAAGGATACGATGGGAATGCTTCTTACTGATTTGTACATCTATACCGTTACTCATTTCAATGATGAAGAGGAGTTGATGGGAAAAGCAGATTATCAAGGATTGGAAGAGCATCGGAAAAAACATAAAGAATTTACTGATGCCGTAATGCAATTTAAAGAACAATTTGAAAACGGTGACGCCGACATTGATGATGAGATTATGACATTCTTGAGCGACTGGTTGGTAGACCATATTCAGGGCCTCGACAGTAAATTTGCCAGCGCTGTCATGACGACTTGATTAGAATTAATTATATTATTTCAAGTCCTCAATAAAGCCCTATTTCTTCTTGCCCTTTTTCATTTTTTCAGTTATGCGCATGATTTCGTCGCGGAGGCTCGCCGCCGTCTCAAATTCAAGATTATCCGCCGCCGTCTTCATCGCCTTCATATAAAATGCCAACTGATCTTCGTGCGTCATATCATTGAAGAAATTAGGCTTTTCGACCGCTTCCGGCACATCAGCACGAGAATCGGCAAACACCGTCGAGCGCATTATTTCTTCTTTGGTCTTTCTAATCGTCTCCGGTGTGATACCGTGCGCCTCGTTATACTCAAGTTGTTTCACCCGCCGACGCTCGGTCTCGTCCATCGCTTTCTTGATAGATTTTGTTATCACATCGGCATAATAGATGACTGTACCGGCGGCGTTTCTCGCCGCCCGGCCGGATGTCTGAATCAACGCCTGCGCCGAACGTAAAAAGCCCTCCTTGTCGGCATCAAGGATGGCCACCAGCGACACCTCCGGCAAGTCCAGCCCTTCTCTCAATAAGTTAATCCCGACCAGAACATCAAACTTGGCCAAACGTAAATCACGAATCAACTCGGTTCGTTCGATAGTCTTAATCTCAGAATGCAGGTAATGCGCCCTGACACCGAGCTTGATCATATAGTCGGTGAGGTCTTCGGACATCCGTTTAGTGAGGGTAGTAACCAGCACCCGCTCTTTAAGAGCAACCCGCTTTCTTATTTCATCGAGTAAATCATCGACCTGATTCGTCACCGGCCGGATTTCGATAACCGGATCAATCAGTCCGGTCGGGCGGATAACCTGCTCCACAACAACACCCTCGGATTTTTCAATTTCGTAATCGGCCGGAGTCGCCGAGACGAAGACAAACTTCTTATTGAGAGTGTCAAACTCTTCAAAAAACAGCGGGCGGTTATCGAGTGCCGACGGAAGCCGAAACCCATGCTGAACCAGCGTCTCTTTACGGGATCGGTCTCCGGCGAACATTCCCCTCACTTGAGGCAATGACTGGTGCGATTCATCAACAATGGTTAAAAAATCATCCGGGAAAAAGTCAATCAGGGTATAAGGCCTGTCGCCCGCCTCGCGATTGGTCAAATGCCGTGAGTAATTTTCGATGCCGGAACAGTAGCCGATTTCCCGCATCATCTCGATATCATACATAGTCCGCGATTCAATACGCTGAGCCTCAAGCAGCAAATTGGCCGCCTGAAGTTCACTTAATCGCTCCGTGAGTTCAATTTCTATCTTCTTGATGGCTCTATCCAACATCGGCCGGGTTGTCACAAAATGTTTGGCCGGATAAATAGCTATCCGGGGGCGTTCTTCCAGAATCTCACCGGAAATCGGATTAAACGTCGTCAACCGTTCAATTTCATCACCGAACATCTCAATCCGCACAGCGCTCTCGTGATAAGCCGGAATAAGCTCAATGGTATCTCCCCTGACCCGGAAATTGCCCCGGGAGAAATCAATATCGTTTCTATTATAGTGAATAGAAATAAGCTGTCGAATGAGATCGTCCCGGTCATAGGTCTGCCCGACCTCCAGAAACATCAGCAGTTCTTTGTAATCCTTGGGCGAACCGAGGCCATAGATGCAAGACACCGAGGCTACGATAATGACGTCATTGCGTTCCAGAAGCGAAGCGGTAGCCCGAAGCCTCAACCGGTCGATATCGTCGTTCATCGAGGTATCTTTTTCGATAAAGGTATCGGTGGTCGGAATATACGCCTCCGGCTGATAATAATCGTAGTAACTGATAAAGAACTCGACGGCGTTATGCGGGAAAAAAGCTCTCATTTCACCAAAAAGCTGAGCCGCCAAAGTCTTATTATGAGACAATATCAGCGTCGGCTTATTATATTGGGCGATGACATTAGCCATCGTGAAGGTTTTACCCGAACCAGTGACACCGAGCAGAGTCTGGTATTTCTGGTTTTGCGTCAGACCTGACAAAAGCTGTTTAATCGCCTCCGGTTGGTCGCCTTGAGGCTTAAAACTCGAAACTAACTTAAACTTCTCCATAGCTTGGTATTATACAAAAATATTTAGCATTGGTCTATCACTTATGTATGAATTACAGTCTTAAATTACCCTTGCAGCCAGTCGTCTATGTGGCGCCTGCGCACCTCCCGAAAATCAAAATTATCAGTGAGGCTGGCAAAACCATTATTACGATAAAGGGTTTTATCTAATTATAGTCACAGTTTTTATTGAACTAAGAAGTAGTTTATCAGTATAATGGGCGAGGAGAAAAACTAACGATTTAACATAAGGAAAACCGGGCAGATTTTGCTTGACTTGTGGCTTCTTAATGTTACCTTCTTAGACTAACTATTATATGAACTCTTTGGAGGAATTGACTTTATGTACGCTGTTATAGAAACGGGCGGAACCCAGTTTCGAGTTGAAGAAGGAGTCCAGGTTAAGGTACCGCTGATGGATGGTTCGGCCGGTGATAAAGTATCGATAGATAAGGTGTTACTGATCTCCGGCGATAAAGAATCTCAGATAGGCAAACCGTATCTTGACAACGCCAATGTTGAAGCCGAATTAATCGGCCATGGTAAAGATGACAAGGTTATTGTCTATAAATTTAAACGTCGTACAAAATATCGACGCTCAAACGGCCATCGGCAACAGTTTACGGAACTGAAGATAACAAAAATCAACGCTCCGGCTTAATAATCACCGCCGATGGAAGAATCAATTAGCAGGGAAAAGCTGACATTGCGACTGCTGTCTAAACTGATATGGACAGCGGTCTTTTTGGTTATTTGCGGAGGCGCAGCCGCTCAACAACACAAGATTGTTGATATTCGTGTCACCGGCAATATCCATTCATCAGAAAAACTGGTAAAAAATGTCGCCGCATTTCGCCTTGGACGCGAACTATCCGGTTCCGATGTTCAGGACGCTGTAAAAAACCTCTATGCTCAGGGCATTTTCAAAGACATCTCGGTTGATATTGAATCAGTAACAGCCGGAATTGTTGTTAATATCATCGTTAGCGAATATCCTATCCTGTCTTCTATTGCCTATCAAGGCAATAAAAAGATCAAAGACAAAGATATTGAAGAACTATTACGCCTTGCGCCGGGCGGATATATATCCGACCATCTGGCAATTCAGGCCAAAAAGAAAATCGAATCTGAATATATGTCCAAAGGATACTTTTTGGCAGTAGCGACTCCGGATATTAAATACTCCACCGATTCGGCTCGAGCCGACCTTATCTTTCGCATCAAGGAATACAGTAAGGTCAAAGTTGACCAGGTGATTATAACCGGGGCAGAACGTCTCGTAGCGAACGATATTGTAAAAAAGATGTCCAATCGTAAACACGGCTTCCTACGCTCATCAGATTTCAGGAAAGAGAAATACCCTGAGGATAAAGTAAAGATTATCGATTACTGTAAATCCAAAGGGTATGTCGACGCCTACATCAAATCGGACTCATTTTCAATCGACACATCAATTAATCGCATGACAATCTATATCGATTTGTATGAGGGGCCAAGATACTATTTCGGTAAATCGACCTTTAGTGGAAATGAAATCTATACCGATGAAATGCTCACCAAGGCGTTAAAACATCAAGATGGCAAAGTATTCAATCAGGAAAAATACGACGAATCGTTAGGCGAACTGTACGGAGCCTATCAGGAAGAAGGATACCTTCACGTACGGATGTTCGACAGTCGCCAGACACACGATTCAATTATTGATATTGAGTACTCAATTGTTGAGGGTCTTCCCTCGCAAATACGCATGATTGAAATCATTGGAAACACAAAAACCAAAGAAAAAATTATTCGGCGTGAGTTTTATGTTCGTCCCGGAGATACTTTTCGGCGGTCACTATTACTCCGTTCGCTTCGTGAAGTTATGCAGCTGAACTATTTTGGGGATGTAGTTCCCGATATCCGCAATCTCCCTTCCGGTGACGTCGATATTATAATCAAAGTTGAGGAAAAACCCACCGGTCAGGTGTCAGCCGGCGCGGGGTATTCGGGACAGGACAAATTAGTCGGAACCTTTACCCTCGGTATCCCTAATTTTCGGGGCAACGGCCAGAACCTAAGCACCAGCGTGGACTTCGGCTCTCGAAGAAACTCCGTATCAATCGGCTTCACTGAGCCTTGGTTCATGGGAACCCCGACCTCTGTAGGAGTAGATATATACAACCTCAATCGCCGCTGGTATAATGATTTTACAGAAGGAAGGCGAGGCGGAGCATTACGTCTGGGCCGACGATTGCGCTGGCCGGATAACTATTTCAAGATTTTCTGGCGATATCGTCTGGAAGATGTCAAGTATTATGATTTTGAACAGGGCTATCTCAATGTAAACGGCGATATTATGGATGAGCCTAGAGATTCCCGATATGTGCCCCTTGAAAGCTCACTACAAAATTATAACGAAAGGTGGCTGAGAACCTCAGCTATGTCATTTACCATCGAACGAGATAGCCGCGATTTACCAATGTTCGCAACCGACGGCGCCAGAATCTCATATACGGGAGAATTAGCCGGTGGAATTTTGGGTGGTGAATGGAAGTACTATAAACACTTGTTTAATGCTCAAAAGTTTATCCCCCTCTATAAAAAAATCGCCTTGGTTGGGAAATTCAAATTTGGTTATATTAGTGCCACCGGCAATGAGAAAATTCCGTATTCGGAAAGATTCTCTCCGGGCGGAGTTGACCCCGATGGAATGGTACGAGGTTATTCCGATGCATCACTGGCGAAGCGAGGAGATAACGGGGCTTATCTAAGGGGAATATCTGAAGTAATCTATAACCTTGAACTCCAGATTCCGCTGGTTGAAGGTCAAATTTACCTCCTCGGTTTTGCCGACGCTGGCAAATCATGGATCAGGCGTCCAGAGATAGAAGAACTGTATTCCAAGCTGGCAAAAGGTGCTGGAGTTGGATTCCGACTGGTCGTTCCTGGTATTGGAGTCATTGGCTTTGACTTTGGATACGCATTTGATGACGTTTATGGAGAGACGAAAGGATGGAAACCTCATTTCCAGGTGGGACAGGGATTCTAAATTAGAAAATAAAGATTTCATGTAGGAGAAAGAAAATGGTTAAGCTGACTAAAATCTGTCTATTGGGAGCATTATTGTTGATAACGCTCTGTGGAACTGCCATGGCTCAGCGCTTTGCGTATATTGATTCAGAAAAGATTATTAATAATTTCTCGGAATTACAGCGGGCTAACGAACAGTTTCAAACGGAATACCGTGCTTGGGAAGAAGAAGCTGCTCAAATTGACCAGGAGCTTCGGGACATGCTGGCTGAGTATGAAAAACAAAAACTCATTTTATCCGCGGATAAAAAAGCTGAACGTGAAGCCGCCATTACGAGTAAACAACAGCTTCTGGAGACCTTCACCCGTGATATCGGGGCTCCCGGCGGGCGAGCTGAACGTCGTCAACAGGAACTTATTGCGCCTTTATACGAAAAAGTAACAGCCGCTATCGAGGCTATAGCGATTGACGAAGGATATGATTTTGTGTTTAATTCTAACGGCCTGGCCTATGCCAAGAAAGACCTGGACATAACTGACAAAGTCCTTGAAAAACTCGAAGAAGGCGAATAATCGTGGCCTTGACAGTTAAGGAATTAGCCGATAAAATCGGAGCCGAATTCAAAGGTGACGGAGATGTCATCATCGAATCAGCGGCTCCGATTGAATCGGCTGTAAAAGGTCAAATTTCGTTTCTGTCAAATCCCGCGTATAAGAAATATCTTGCCGAAACAAAAGCTTCCGCTCTGGTTTTATCACCGGATTTCGAACTCGATAACGTCAGCATCATTGTCAGCCCTAATCCGTATCTGGCCTTCTCCAGTATAATTAGTCTTCTCTATCCTCCGGATTATTTAGAAAACTGGGCAATCCATGAATCTGCTGTTGTTTCGGAGTCTGCCTCTATTTCCAAAAAGGTAGAGATAGGCCCTAATGTCACGATAGAAGATGACGTGACTATCGAAGAAGGTACCGTCATCAAGGCGGGCACGTTTATTGGGAAAAACTCCCGCATCGGAAAAAACTGTATCATTGCTCCGAACGTATCCATCATGCATGAAAGTAAAATCGGAAACGGTGTCATCATCCATGCCGGTACTGTAATTGGTTCCGATGGGTTCGGATTTGCACCGACCGAGGCCGGGCAGGCATACAAGAAAATCCGCCAGGTTGGCTGGGTAGAAATTGGTGATGATGTCGAAATCGGAGCCAATGTCACTGTTGACCGGGGAGCTATTGGCCCGACTGTTATCCATAGTGGCGTCAAGATCGACAATTTGGTTCAAATAGCTCACAATGTTCAAATCGGTGAAAATTCCATCATTGTCTCGCAAGTCGGCATTTCCGGATCTACTAAAATCGGAAAATCGGTAATCTTGGCCGGGCAAGTTGGACTGGTAGGGCATATCGAAGTTGGCGACAACGCCATGGTCGGGGCACAATCGGGAGTCTCGCGGTCTCTGGAAGGTGGTCGGGCTTATTTTGGTTACCCGGCAAAACCAATTATGGAAACCAAGAGAATCGAAGCTTGCCTAAGGAAACTGCCGGAACTACTCAGACGCGTAAAAGCTCTGGAAACAGACTCAACTAAAAAATAAGTAGTCCAAATTCCCTACAATTTTTCTGTTTAAATATCACAATAATAGGTCTTATTCGTTTGCCTTTTTTGTTCGAGGCAACAAACGTCCGGGATTCCCCATTACCATACTGCAGGGTGGAGCATCATTGATAACGACTGCGCCAAGACCAATAATTGAATCATCACCAACGTTTGCACCGACGACAGCTCGTTCGCCTATCCAGCAGTTCTTTCCAATCGTGACTTGCATGCGCTTCCCCTCATCAAAACCAGTTACCCCTTGTCCAGACGAATTTCCATGCTCATGAAGGCCGGAAATAATAGAGACATGGCTGGCGATACGTGTTCCTTCATGAATTTCGACAAAACCGATTATACAATAGGCTCCCATCCCGGCGTTGGAATGTATGCTAGCCCGACGGTCAGAGAAGTAGCTTCCGAAATTAATGATTGCAGTCGGGGCACATTTATTCAAGGTCATCATATAAAAGGCGGTACGGATGAAATTCCCGGGCAGGCCGGGAAACAGCGCCACAACATGAGCCCCCAGATTGAAAAATATGCTCGTACGAATCGTGAATTTTTCAATGCCGGACATCACCCAAAATGGAAGCGATATAAGCCCACCTAAGATAAGCAGAATTGTCAGAGATATAGTCTTGAGTACTTTCATCACAGGCCAATCTATAGCTTAATAGACATCCATAAAGAAGGAACCCACCTCTTTGGCGCCATCTTTTAGGATATTATCCTTCAATGGTATTACATAGAGATTGATCTGCCGGGGAGCTATCCGGAAGCGAAACTTCCTGAAAACATCTACCGGAGCATAACCCGTATTCGGCACAAAGGCGGTATGGTAATTCAATGCCTGAATTTCCAGCATGATATCTCCAATAAATTCAATCTGCTCATCTTCAGACAATCCATCAATAGCGATATTATCAAAGTAGACATTAAGCTTTGTATCATCAACGTCCAGAACTTCGAGTGTTAGAATATTTATAAGACCTTTGATATCGCCGTCTTTTTCATAGACCCATGTTTTTGTATGTGCCCGGTCAGCAAACAGGAAATTCAAATCGTCTTCCGGGATAAGTTTACGCAGAGAAGTTGATTGACCAAGAGACCCTACCATATCGACAATCGCCGACTTATCGCTTTTCGAATATGGACGGGTTTTGCCGGATGCATTCTCAGGAAGCACCTTGCTTGCTATTTCCCGAGGAGAAGCCAGATAATTCAACACATTGACAATCTTGGCCTTCATTCCCTTCTTACCGAAAATCTTCTCCACCGCAATATTTGAAAAAGCTCCGACTTCACACATTGTGATATACAAGTCATAGTTTTTCTCGATTGCCGCCTCGATTAACGCCCCTTGCTGTGGTCCGGCAAGACCTCTACCCTGAAAATCACCGGAAACGGTCAGGAAACTGGCAAAGACAGAACGATACTTTTGGCCGTAGTATTCAACATCAAACGGCATGTAAGCCTGAAACGAAGCTAACGTTCCATCTCCGTCAGCCTGAGCAATAGCCAGGGTCGGGTCACCGCTCGGACGATTGATATGAAGTTGCAGAAGACCGGTATCATAATTCCAGCAAGGACGAGCCCAAGTCTTGCAAATCAATTCAGATACTTTTTTCAGATCAGGTTGTACTACAAACGAAAACCCATCGGCAGGATTCATGATGTTTCTCCTTGATTTAAGATGTTAGCAGAGACTCTTGAGCTGTCTGTAAGCGTTCTATTGTGGCTGGCAGCCCCATCTGCGCTAAGCACGCCAGGACCAAACGCTCCAGCCCAAAGGCGGCGCATCCGGTATGTACCGGTTCTCCACCGGCCGTAGAAATATTGAACTTACTGCCAAAGAAAGTTTCGTGATAATTGAACGATGCCGCGGCAATTGACTTTTCTTGACTGACAGGAAGCAACAATTCGTATTTCAAATCATTAGCCAACTGAAAATACCTGAGAGCCGAAAACTCGGTTGAGAAGAATGGATCCGACGCGGTTTCGAGTGCTGCATGAAGATCTAGAATCTCAATAAGGTTCCAAATCAGGTCAATTGCTTTCTGCCTGGCCTCAAGAACTTGTGCCGGCTCCCCAACAAAGATAATCTCTCGCATAGAGAATTCCCAGAGACGATCCAGATCGGTGATATTTTTTGATTCATACCGAAAACACCTCCCCATTGCTGTGAAGACCTTCAAGCCATTATCTTCAGGAGTTAATTTGGAATTCTTTAAATTGCCATAGGCATGATAACAGACAGCCGGAGACAGGCAATATTCAGGTGTCGTAATTTCGTCAATGGAATTAAACGTAAGCGGTTGCCCGTCGTTGTGGCGAGTAGCAAACTCTTCAAGCTGTGTAAACTCTTCCCGCAAATGCATGGCAAATGTAACAGAGTGGGCAAACGAAGTAAAATACCCCGCTCGTCGTAACCAGTCGGTAGGAATAAGTGTGTTGTAATCACATACTTGGGCAGAAAATATCTCAGCCCCAATTCGTCTGAAAAGATTATCGAATAACTGAAGAAGTGATAAAAATTCACCGCTCCGGGTAATAACTCCCATGCCTTCTGTTGCGATATCTCCCTGTGAAGTCAACTGTGAAAAAACTGTTGTATCAAATTCGAGAGAATCCCCGGTCCTTCCCCGAATTATTTTTGGCTGGATAATTAATCTGTCAGATTTCATTTTTTCTACCAAACGATAAATCTTTGCCGTCATTTCTTCAGCCAAACCATCTTTGATAGTAGTTACTTCCAAGCTATTCTCTGCCTTCTGATAATTTGACTTGAGAATACGGTCATCGCAATAACATGCCCGTTTAGCTATTTCATCACAAATATCGGTCGGGAGCTTTTCTGGAAGAGAAATAAGAAACTTAGATTCCATCAAGAAACCGTCTCATTAACCAATTGAATCAAGTTGTGTAGAGTTCGTGCCTTTACAAATTTGGCATCATCAATAGTTAAGCCAAACCTATCTTCCATAGCCAAAAGAATGCTGATTGAATTGGCCGACTTGACCCCCAATTCGGTAAACAAGTCTTCATGATGTGAAATTGTTCCGGTTAGTTTTCCGGACTCATGCAAAATAGAAATCAAAGCAGCTTCAACATTATCAGAACTTTGCATATAACTTCCTCGATAATAAGTACATAGAACAGGTAATAGCCTATTTAACATTACCCTATCGGAAAATGTTCCTCTGGGATTTAATATATATACGTACATGGGCCATTTTTCTCTAATATTGAGCAATTATTAATCAGAATCAGTAAAAAAGCCGCCAGGAGCGGCGGCTTATGAATATGAATTTGTGCTGGAATAATTTAGAACGGTAGATCGTCGTCTTCACTATCAATATTTCCGGGCGGAGCCGGGGGTGGGTCTGATGGGCCGTTATCCATACCACCACCGCCGCTTCCACGGCCTCCGAGAAACTGCATACGCTGACCAACGATTTCGGTAGTATATCGCTTATTACCATCCTTGTCTTCATAGCTACGGGTCTGAATCCTACCTTCGATATAAACCGCACTACCTTTTTTTAGGTACTCTTTGGCGATTTCAGCCTGCCGGGCCCATAGGACTATCCGATGCCATTCAGTGTTTTCCTGCATTTGTCCGTCTTTATCGCGCCATTTTTCCGTAGTTGCTATATTAAAATTCGCTACCGCCTGCCCTCCGGCCGTGTAGCGTAGTTCCGGATCGGAACCAAGATTTCCGATAAGTATAGCCTTGTTTACCGATGCCATACGCTTCCCTTTCGTATATAGTATTTGAATTAATATAGACCATGCGATGAACCTTGTCAATACAACCGACTAAATAGTCTATCACAAATTGGTTGATTGCGGGAATAAAATCTTTATATTTGTTTTTCAAAGGATGAGTATATGAGTCAATTAGAAATAATTAACATAGCGGCTGATAAACTGACCGCTTTTATAAGTGAGTTTACCTCAAAGGCTGGTTTTTCACGTCTCGTCCTCGGCCTTTCCGGCGGAGTCGATTCTTCAGTTTCAGCAGTCTTAGGAGCCAGGGCATTAGGTCCTGAGAATGTCCTCGGTATTATTATGCCGTATAAAAGCTCCTCCCCCCAATCAGAACAAGACGCTCTGGATTTGGCTAATAAGATCGGCATTAAAACTGAGAAAATCGAAATCTCTCCGATGATAGATACTTATTTTAAGAACCTGGACGCCGCTCCATTGCGAAAAGGAAATAAATGCGCCCGGGAGCGGATGTCGATACTTTTTGATATTGCCGCCCGGGATAACTGCCTGGTACTGGGAACATCTAATAAAACAGAGATTTGCCTCGGTTATTCAACTTGGTACGGCGATGCCGCCTGCTCGCTAAACCCGCTCGGAGGACTCTATAAAAGAGAAGTCTGGGCTTTGGCCGAATATCTTGGAGTTCCCCGGCAGATAATTGAAAAAAGCCCTACCGCCGATTTGTGGCCCAATCAAACCGATGAAGACGAGCTTGGTCTGACTTACAAAATGGCCGATGATATTTTGGAGTTAATTATTGAACAAGGTGTGACATCTCTGGAAAGAATTCTTGAAACCGGAGCATCCGAGGAAATAGTCCGGTTAGTGGAAAAGCGCATTAATTCATTCTATTTCAAACGAGAGCTCCCCGCTACCGAATTATTGGACAGCCGTCCTATCCCTTCATCAGTAAAGATTGTATAGCCATGCAAAACGAAGATTACGGTACTCTGTATTTAATCCCTACCCCGGTAGGAAATCTTAAAGATATAACACACCGGGCTTTAGAAACTCTCGAAGCTGTGGATTTAATCGCTTGTGAGGATACTCGGCACAGCGGGCAATTATTAGCCCATTTTGGAATTAAAAAAAAGAAAATAAGTTATTTTGAGCATAATGAATCGGCCCGGGTACCAAGAATTATTGAGATGCTCCAGGATGGTCAATCAATTGCCGTCATTTCCGATGGCGGCAGCCCCGGTCTTTCCGATCCGGCCTATCGCATTGTTTCGGCAGCGGTCGAGGAAGGTATTCGAGTCGAAGCTCTCCCCGGTGCCACGGCGGCAATACCGGCTCTAACAGCATCAGGACTGCCCACTGACCGATTTTTCTTTGAGGGCTTTCTGCCGGTCAAATCGGGCAAACGAAAAACCCGCTTGCAGAAGTTAGCAGAATTTCCTCATACAATTATAATCTATGAGTCGGTGCATCGGATAAAAAAATCGCTCAATGCAATAGCCGAAGTATTCGGCAATCGCCAAATTTGTGTGGCCCGGGAAATCTCCAAAATGTACGAAGAGTACACGCGGGGAACAGCGATTGAAGTAGCTTTGGAGTATGAGTCAAAAACGGCAAAGGGCGAATTCGTTATCATTATTGCAGGAAACAAAGATGTTGAAAAATAAGCAAAGTGCCTTTGAGCGGTTTACCAATAAACTATTACCGTACGACCATATGGTATTAATCTATTGCTGGCTAATTATCGTTTTAACCTTAAACTTCGCAAGGCCGATTGAGCATTTCGTTGTGGTAATAGTTTTTCACTTCGGAGTCATCGTTTTTGTGACACTGTTGGCTCATTTTGCGCATAATGTCCAAAACAGACTGGTAGTATTCTTTCGCCTCTTATACCCAATCATCCTGGTAGTCTTTTTTTACAGCACCAGCGGTGAGTTGGTGCATATAATATTCCCGGTGTTCCTTGATCAGCAAATTATCGGTCTTGAGCAGGCGGTTTTCGGTATCAGCCCTACAATTTGGCTTGATAAGCACCTCAACGTTTTTATTACCGAGATTCTGTCCGCATCCTATTTTTCATACTATTTCCTGGTGATCGGACTTGCTTTTTTCTTGTTTTTCGGTAAAAAAGATGCTGAGATAAAACGATTTATGACAGCTACTTGTGCCACCTTTTTCATCTCCTATCTGATTTTTATCTTTTATCCAGTCGAAGGACCCCGGCATGTATTTGCGGCGACTTATGAGAATGTCATTACAGGACCGTTTTTTAGAAAAATCGTTGATCTGGTCATCAACAATGGCGCTTTCCACGGTGGCGCTATGCCTTCCTCGCATTGCGCTGAGGCGTTAGTCGTCGCGTTCTTTGCCATCCGATACTATGGGAAAAAAGCCCGGTTTTTGATTCCAGTCGTAATTGGTCTATCATTGGGAACTGTGTATGGCCGTTTTCACTATGTTAGCGATGTCATTGTCGGACTCATTATCAGTATAGTTACGATTTGGTTAACCTTGTATTTCTATCCAACAAATAAGGAAGAGGACCTGACTGCAAACAAATCCTGATAATATATTGCGGGTGTTAAGACCGATTACAATAAACAGCTATGGCATCAGATTGCCTCTGGCGTTTATTGCTGGCATTATCTTTTATTCGCACTCTCCCCGACAACGACAGAGAACAAGCTCATCCGAATTGATGCCTACATGACTGAAAAACAATCACACATCCGGGGCGATATATGGGCCGTCATATCGGCTCTGACAACCGCGATCGGATTGACAATTGCCAAGATTATTCTTGAAGATATCCCTCCGTTAACTTTCAATACCTATGTCTTCTTGTTCGGCTCGGTGATTATCCTGGGACATTCTGCGGTCAACGGCAATCTTAAAAAGACCATCGTAGTGCCAGTTGCTGATTTGGGATTCTACTTTATTCTAGCCATTCTATTTGCCGGATCCACTTTTTGCCTGTTTACAGCTCTGACCTTTATCGAACCGGCGACGGTATCTTTTTTATCTCGGCTCGAACTAATCGCCACTCTGCTTCTGGCTGTAATGTTTTTGAAAGAACAAATAAGCAGAGCTGAAATACTCGGCCTTTTATTTGTTCTCGCCGGTATCATTGTCATGCGCTACGGTGCCTCAATGGAATTATCCCGAGCCGTTCTTTTAGTTTCAATCCAGGCTATATTGGTCGGAACCGCCGAGGTTTTGATAAAACATCGCATTAAAAGAATCAATCCCGGGAGTCTTATTTTTTACCGCGGCTTGTTTATGGTCATTATTTTTCTAATTGCCGGCACGGCTCTCGATCAGATCATATGGGTTCGCGATTGGCGCCTGATATTGCTCTTATTAGCCGCAGCGTTTTTCATGCCCTATCTGGGCCGATTTAGCTATTTGAAAGCAATGGAAAACATCAATATCTCACGAGCCTCGATAATCGTACAAAGTCAACCGTTTTTCGCCGTCGGATTTACTCTGCTTCTGATAGGAACCTTCCCTTCAATGAGGGAGCTTTCCGGAGGATTCTTAATAGTTGGCGGGGTGATCTTAATCAAATTATTAGAAAAAAGGCATCATAGAAAAAAACCATAACGCCTGAGTATCCTCGATAGCTTATTACTATATGACCCGTTAATAATATCCAAAAAGCCTAATGAACCTCAAGCATTCTATCCAGAGCCAGCTTGGCTTCGGCCTGTATATCTTTTGGGATAGTGATCTTTTTAAAACTATCTATATTTTCTACGGTATTTGCCAAATCGGCCAGTGTTGTTCGATACATATTGGCGCAAACAGGACATATCTGGCCCGAGAGTTCAAAGATATTCTTATCCGGATGCCTATGCGCCATACGGTTGATTAGATTGATTTCCGTTCCTACGGCAATGATGGCGCCGGGCGGTTGTTCATCGATATAATTAACTAAAAACTTGGTTGATCCAACCGCATCGGCCCTGTCTACTACTTCCCAAGTGCATTCGGGATGCACAGCAATTTTGACACCGGGGAATTTCTCGCGCATTTCATCGACATGCTGTGATTTAAAATTGGTGTGGACGTGACAATGCCCTTTCCAGAGAATCACTTTGGCTTTCTTCAGTTTATCCGGATCAATACCGCCATCTTCGGAACGAAAATCCCAAAGCACCATTTCGTCATCGGAGAATCCCATCCAGCGTCCGGTATTATAACCCAAGTTCTCATCAGGGAAGAAAAACAGTTTCTCAGCCCGATCGAAGACATACTTATATGCGGCTTTGGCGTTTGAAGAAGTACATATCAATCCGCCCTCACGTCCGCAAAAAGCTTTTAATTCGGCGGCGGAATTCATATAGGACAGCGGCAAGGTCTGGGCAGCGATCCCGATTTCCTTCAGATAATTCCAGGCATTCATGACGTCTTCGATATCAGCCATATCCGCCATAGGACAACCAGCCAAAGGATTGGGAAGGAATACTTTTTGATTATCCCCGGAGAGTATTTCCGCTGACTCAGCCATAAAATGGACGCCGCAAAAGACGATATAATCGGCGTCTTTCCTTTCAGAAGCGTTTTTTGAGAGTTCGTATGAGTCGCCCACAAAATCACCCAGCTCGGCTACCTGAAGTCTTTGATAGTGATGAGCCAGAATGAGCATGCGATCGCCGTAAGATTTCTTAGCTTCTTTTATCCACTGAATGAGCTCGTCGTCACTCGCTTGTCGATATTTATCCGGTACCGCAAAATACATATCTATCAACCTTCTACATATACTCGACATTCATCCTAAATTATACGGCAGATGAGACCGAGTCATGGAAAATTAACACACTTATTTTAAGCTCTTTAGTACTTTGAAAACCTCTTCCACATCAGGTTCATCATCGATATCATGATAATCAATATACTGGATGATACCCTGTTTATCGATAACAATGATTAACCGTTCGGTATGCCCGGCTTCAGTCATGGCGTGATATTTTTCAGCGATCTCACCATGCGGCCAAAAATCGGACAGGAGCGGAAAGTCTATTCCACCCATGGAATACGCCCATGATTTATGACTGGGAATAGAATCAACCGATACCGCTAAAACTTCTGTAGTAAGACCGCGAAACCGCTCCAACACTTCCTGATAGCCAGGGATTTGCCCGCTGCAGACAGGTGTCCAGTTAAGCGGATAGAAAACGAGAAGAACGTTTTTCTTTCCGCGATAATCAAACAGTGTCACATTCCGTCCCAAATGTGACGGTAATATAAAACCAGGAGCCTCATCACCAACTTTTAGCATGATCTCTCCATATCACTTTTGCCCTCTATAAAACACTCTATGGCTGTGTTCCTCAAATGTCAAACGCACTCTTAAACCAAATTAAGCTTGCTCTTACATTTCCATCGGTGCGCCATCATCATAACCAAACCAGAAATGATTGCCTGCGATTGCGTCTTTTTCAGCCTGCAATAACTCAAAATGACTATATTCTTCAGTCGCCATCCCATCGCAAAGCTTCTTGATTTCATCATTAGGAGCATTCTTGGCACCATCTTTATAGAAATTCGTCGCGGCCAATTCGGCTTCAATAGCCATATCGATGTATTGATTTTCAGACAGGTCTTCCTTGTCCCTGTTCTCAGCGAAAAACTTAGACAGCACACCTACTCCTACGGCCGGCAATCCATTTACATCTTCACCATGTAAGTCTTTATACATCTTAATCAGCAAGTCTTCATGCCGAACTTCATCATCAGCCAAAGACTGCAGTTTTCGTTTGGCGTCAGGGTTGTTCGTCTTCTGAACCAGCATTTTATAAAACTTTTGACCGTCGATTTCGGCGACGATTGCCTGTTTAATCAGGTCTTTAGAAAAGGAGTCTGATGACATAGTTTGTTCCTCTTATCTCATTTGCTCAAATTCGTAAGATTAATTAATCCTTCAATCTGTTTTCTATTTTTTCTTACCCTGTTTCTTTTGAATCTTAGCCCAGGTATCCCTGAGGGTTACTGTGCGGTTAAAAACCGGCTGGCCCGGTTTGGAATCAACCGTATCAGCACAAAAATACCCCAACCGCTCAAATTGAACTCGTGTTCCCGGTACGGCGTCAGCCAAGGACGGTTCCAGTTTGCAGTTTTTCAAAACTTTGACTGAGTCGGGATTGATAGCGTCAACATATTCGATACCATCCGAATCATCCATCGGATTTTCCTTGGTAAAAAGCGTGTCAAAAATGCGAACTTCGGAATCGACAGCATGTTTTGCTGAAACCCAATGCATCGTGGCTTTCACTCGTCGTCCGTCAGGAGCATTACCTCCCTTAGTTTCGGGATCATAGGTACAGCGTAATTCCACTATTTCGCCACTATCATCTTTTATCACATCAGTACAGGTGATAAAGTAAGCGTATCTCAAACGCACTTCCCGCCCCGGCGCCAGACGGAAGAACTTTTTCGGCGGATCTTCCATAAAATCGTCGCGCTCTATGTACAATTCACGAGAAAACGGAACTTCTCGCGAACCAGCCGATTCATCCTCGGGATTATTAATGCACTCAAGAATATCTTCTTTATCTTCCGGATAATTCTCAATAACAATTTTAAGCGGGTTCAATACTGCCATAACCCGATTAGAACTCTTATTCAAATCTTCCCGCAGATAGTATTCCAGAAGCGCCAGGTCAACCATGCTATCCCGTTTTGCTACTCCAATACGGGCGCAAAAAGCTCGAATAGTTTCCGCTGTGAATCCCCTGCGGCGCATTCCCGATAAGGTCGGCATACGGCAATCATCCCAGCCATCGACTATATCTTCCTCGACCAACCGGCGGAGTCTACGCTTACTCAATATCGTATAGGATATATTCAGCCGGGCAAATTCAATCTGCTGAGGATGACACGGAGTTTTCAATTCGTCTAAAAACCAATCATAAAGTGGGCGGTGATCCTCAAAGTCTAAATCGCACAAAGAGTGAGTTATTTTTTCTATCGAATCCGAAAGACAATGAGTAAAATCATACATCGGGTAAATACACCAGGTGTCGCCGGTCCGATGATGAGAAGCATGCATGATACGGTAGATAACCGGATCGCGCATGTTCAAATTACCAGATGACATATCTATCTTTGCCCGGATGGTTTTGGTCCCATTTTCAAATTCACCGGCTTTCATTTTTTCAAATAAATCCAGGTTTTCCTCGACTGTCCGATTTCGATAGGGGCTCTCTTTTCCCGGTTCGGTCAGGGTACCGCGGTATTCCCGAATCTGATCTGGAGTCAAATCACAGACATATGCTTTGCCTATTTTAATTAACTGCACCGCATAGTCATAGAGTTGACTAAAGTAGTCGGAAGCATAATGAAGACGGTCGTCCCAGTCATACCCAAGCCATTTGACATCATTTTTTATGGCATCAACGTATTTTGTATCTTCCTTGGTCGGATTAGTATCATCAAACCGTAGATGAGTAATGCCGTTATTCTCATGCGCGACTCCAAAACTGAGGCAGATTGCCTTGGCATGACCGATATGGAGAAATCCGTTCGGTTCCGGTGGAAAACGAGTAATAACTTTTCCGTCGTTTTTGCCTTCCTTGAGATCGTTAGCGATTATCGTCCGGATAAAATCCAGCGACTCTTTTTCTTCCGGGCTGTTATTATCTTTATCATTCATTGATTACTTTTTCCCTGATATAAATGACTGCGGTTCTCATACGTGATATTACTTCTTCTTTACCGATTAGTTCCAATAACTCAAACAATCCCGGCCCGGTAGTCATTCCGGTTACCGCCAAACGGGTCGGGTGAATCAAGATTCCCGCTTTAACGTCAATTTCAGCGGCCATTTCCTTGAGGGCCTCATAGAGCGGATCATGAGTAAAACGGCTTAGCTTTTCATAGCGATTAGCCAGTTCTTCAAGACGCTCAGCGTTTTCGGCATTGAATTGTTTCTTAACGCCTTTTTCTTCATATGTATGCGGTGCCTGAAAGAAATACTCACCCCGCTCGATAAAGTCACTCAGAACTCCGGCCCGATCCTTTAACAATTCAACAACGTCCATGAAATATTTCCAGCGAGTCTCAAGACCATACTTGGAATAAACACCGGCCTGTATAATCATGGGCGCGATCATCGTTGCGATCTCATGATTAGATTTCTTTTTGATATGCTCACTGTTAAAATGCTTCATCTTGACAACATCGAAAACAGCATTGGATTTGTTGGCGTTTTTAATATCGAAAACATCAATCAGTTCGTCAATCGTAAATATCTCCCGGTCATCCTTGGGCGACCAGCCGAGCATTGATAGATAGTTGACAACCGCTTCGGGAAGAAACCCTTCATTGGCATAATCGGAGGCATTAGCCGCCTTATCCCGTTTCGATATCTTTTTCTTACGCTCATCGAATATCAACGGCAAATGCCCCATGCGGGGAACCGGTAAACCGAGAGCATTGTATATCAATATCTGCTTGAACGAATTCGTCTGATGGTCGTTGCCTCGAAGAATATCGGTAATACGCATCTCATAATCATCTATTACAACCACAAAATTATACAGCGGCCGGCCATTATTGCGGCACACGACAAAATCTTCTATGTCTTTACCCTGCCGGACCATTTTGCCGTAAACCATATCGTCAAACCGGACTTCCCCTTCGGGGACTTTGACCCGAATGACATATTTCTCACCGGCATCTATCTTCTTTTGAATATCTTCTTCCGATAGTTTCAGACAGGTACGGTCGTATTTATAATCAGTTTTATTCTTCCTTGCTTCTTCCCGTTTGACCTTTAATTCATCCGGTGTACAAAAACAGCGGTAGGCATTACCGGAGGTAAGTAGTTTCTCTATATACTCTTGGTATAACTCGCTTCGTTCTGACTGAAAATACGGTCCTTCATCCCAATCCAGTCCGAGCCATTTCAGCGATTCACAAATGGCGTCAACCATTTCTTTAGACGACCGGTCGGCATCGGTATCTTCAATACGCAGGATGAATTTGCCCCCTTTATTGCGGGCATAGAGCCAGTTTATAATAGCGGTACGGGCCGTTCCGACATGTAAGAATCCCGATGGTGACGGCGCGATACGTGTTCTGATTTCTGACATCTTTTCCCTACTTCTATTTTTTTCGCCATAGCAGTCCAATATAAACAAGGACGGCCAACGCCTCAAGTCTTATTTACCTATCTCAGTACCAGTTATTTCTGCAAAATGAACCGGGCATCTACCGCCTTGCAGCAATTCTTCTTACCCGATACAATAAACGGATTTATATCGATTTCAGCCAACTCAGGGAAATCAGTTATCAATTGCGAAAGTCTGAGCAGTGAGTCTTTAATTAGATCCGTATCAACCGGGTCAGAACCTCGGAATCCGGTCAGAAGTGGATACGATTTCAAGCTCTTTATCATCTGATCAGCGCCCTCGTCAGAAAGCGGCGTAACCCGGAACGACACATCCTTCATGACCTCGACATAGATACCGCCCAGGCCAAACATAATAAGCGGACCAAAGGCTGGATCATGCGTCATACCAATTACCGTTTCGATACCTCCGGTAACCATTTTCTGAATCGCAACTGAAAATTTCTCGCCCTTTTTAACCTTGCCGATCTGCTTTTTCAGGTTATTATACTCCAACCGCAGTTCTTTGTCGCTTCTAATATCAACCCGAACCGCCTTGGCCTCGGTTTTATGCAGAATCTGAGGTGTGTTAAGTTTCATCACTACCGGATACCCGACTTTTCTCGCCGCTTCAACTGCTGTTTTAGGAGTCTCCGCAATTGTGTAATGAGAAACCGGAATACCGTATGCCTCCAAAATAGCCATGGCATCATCGCCGATTATAGCATCTACTTTTTTTGACTGTGATGATTTTATAATCTCTTCAACAACTTTCCGCTCGACTTTGAAAGTTGGAAATTTGCCTTTTTTCCGCTGCTTGAATTGACGATAGCCGTCGAGGGTCCTGAGAACTTTGGCGATAGCTTCCGGGAAAATAAAAACCGGAATACCATTTTCCTGAAGCATTTCAATCCCTGCCGACCGGAACCCGACTCCCATAAAACAGACAAAGAACGGCTTGTCGGAATTCTTTTTGGCGTTAATTATCGATTGAGCAACCTCGATTTCATCTATTGTAATCGGCTGGACGAATATCGGGATAATCGTGTCGTACGTTTTATCTTTGCAAACCGCCTCAAGCGCCAGCGTAAACTCCCGGCTTCCGGCTCCGGCAACCAGATCCAGAGGATTATTCAGCGAAACTTCCTCCGGCAGGAATTTGCTCAATTCGTTTTTTATCTTCTTCGGCAGCGGAGGCAGCTTCATTCCCTGACTAATAAGAGCGTCGGTAGCCAAAATCGCCGGTCCACCGGCATTGGTAATAATCACGCACCGGTTACCCTTGGGAACCGACTGCTTGGACAGGGCCATCGCGACATCATAGAGCTCCTCGATCGAACTCGTGCGCATCACACCGCACTGGCTGAATAAAGCATCTACGCCTACATCAGCGCCGGCTAATGCTCCGGTATGAGACGAGGCAGCCACGGCTCCCTGAGACGTCCGCCCGGCCTTCACAGCCACAATCGGTTTGATACGTGATGTCTCCCGGGCGATTTTGGTAAACCGCACCGGATTACCAAAGTTCTCCAGATACATCAGAATCATCCGGGTCTTTTCATCATTGCGCCAATACTCCATCAAATCATTACTGGAAATATCAGCCTTGTTGCCAACCGAACAAAACATCGAAAAACCCAAATTCAACTGCTCGGCAAAATTCAAGATAGCCTCACCGAGGCCGCCGGACTGCGAAATAAAAGAGACATTACCCGGTTTGGGGCGGGCTTTTCCAAAGGTCGCGTTGAGTCTGATATCCGGGTCGGTATTAACAACACCGAAACAGTTTGGCCCGACCATACGCATGTTATATTTACGGACAACATCCATAAGTTCTTCTTCAAGCTTTAGGCCGGCGGGGCCGACTTCCCGGAATCCGGCGGATATAACGACTAATCCTCCGACCCCTTTTTCTCCGCATTGTTCGGCGACATGAGCCACTAATTCCTTCCGGACGGCGATAATTGCCAAATCTACCGAATCGGGAACATCCAGTACCGTTGAATAGGCTTTTATAGAGTGAATAACGCCCGCTTTTGGGTTGACCGGGAAAATCTTCCCGTTAAACTCGTAGTTTATCATATTATGTAATATTTCCCGACCGATTGTATGACGCTTAGATGACGCGCCGATAACAGCTATTGAGCGGGGCCGGAATATACTATCAAGATTTTTCATTGCAACCTCAGTGTTTGTAACGTATTTTTAATATAGCACATTTTGCAAACGGTTTTTGTTTTTAACTCGTCATTATACCGATATCGATTTTTAAAGTCAATTATTGGGTAAACAAATTGGTTGCGAAATGCTACAATTTTCTTACTTTGGAGTGAACAATAAGACGAAATTTACATATCTATATAAAAAGAAAACAAGGAAGGAAACAGTAATGAGATTCGAACATTACGAAAAGGACGGCGTTGACATAATTGAAGTCAAGGGAAAGATAATGGGCGGCGACGATTTCATTCCCTTAGATGATAAGCTGTATGGTTTGCTGGGACGCGGACGCACGAAAGCTATTATCGACCTGTCCAAATGTGATTGGATCAATTCTACCGGATTGGGACGGCTAATCCATCATTCGACCAGTTTCTCAAAAGTGGACGGTGAACTAAAACTGGCCAACCTGACCGAAAAAATTGACAAGATTATCACTATTACCCGCCTGTCTGAAGTTTTTGACGTGGCCGATTCTATCGAGGATGCTCTGACCAAATTCAAAACCTGAGCATAGTCGATAGTCTCTTATAAATTTCTAAAGGCGGGTCAACACCCGCCTTTTTTAATCCAGTATAATTTAGTTCTTCTTTAAATACCGATAGTGTTTAAATTGGCGCCCTCAGCCCCTGCCCGTAAGCAGCTAGACGGTATTATCAGAAATTATTATTTGGGTGCAAAGTTGATATTCTATCCCGGGCTGGAATTGGTCGATGATACCAGTGAATTTATTCAGGCTTTCTTCTATTAAATCTGGATTCAATATCAATCGAGCGTTGGTTAATCCCTGCACGCCTTTTAGCGTAAAACAAGTGTCACTAGTCAGCGTAAATAGAGGTCGGGTAAAAGAAGAGAAATACTCCATCTCTCCAAATTCTGATAGGAAATGAATAAAACTTTTGGTAATCTCAGAGTCAAACTCGACCAATTTCATAAACTCATCGCCGATGCACTCTTCGTAAGGTTTGATAGACTTTATTTTCATAATAAAAAGTAAGAGCGACCTCTAATCGAAATCGCTCTTGAATAGGAAGTGCTATGCTTTAGTAACAACAAACTCGGCGAATTTATCACCTTTTTCAATAGCCTTTGTCTGTTCACAGGCAAATTTGCCAAAGCCGTCAGGATAAGGCTTACTGTATGCCAGATCCATAAATGCGCGAGAGACTCCACGAATCATGTACGCAAACGGTCTCTTTGGGTTTTTTACATCTGCTTCATAATAATCATATGCCCGAACGACCATTTTTTCACCTGGAACCAATTCGGTTATTTCAGCATTTGCCCAACCCCAGGCAGTAAAAACTCCATATGCTCCGTGCAGTATATCTTCCGGTTTCTCTTCAATCATCGGACCGACAACAGAATTGAATTCTTCAGATGTAATAATCCCGTATCCGGTATGATAACCGCATTCGGCCGCGGCGTTTTCTAATAAGCCTTCGGCGGCATCAGCCAGATCATCTCCAGCGGCATCAAGAATTTTCTCGGAAAAACCATTCCAGAAATTCGCGGGAAGTTGTTGAACCAAAACTCCAAAAGCCGGTATCAAACCGTTGTTGTCGCCTCTGACCTTTAACTGGGAAAGGTCATTAATAACTTTATTTCTATCAATAGCCATTGTTATTTCCTTTCTACCAGCTAATGCTGAATCTTGAGTTTGAGGCTCCGCAAACGATACTCTGCGTTTCCTTAACAGTACACTTGGCCGGGTCTTTTCCAAAAACAGATCCCCAGACGGCTTGAATATAACCAACGCCCATCCAGTTTATCGGAGTTTCATTATTGCCCCACTTCTTTTTCCAGCCTTCATCAACGTGAGATTTTTCCATGATAGCAAAACCATCGTTTTTCGCAAAATTGAACTCTATTTTGCCCATCCCCACAAAGCTGAAATACTGCTCGGCAATAGCGATACGATCAGGCAATTCCTTTATATCATGCTTCTGATAGTAATCGCTCAAGACTTCGCCAAAAGTTTCTCTGCCAGCCTCGGCTAAAAGTGTGGTACCGCCCATATCCTCAGCGTCGCAGGCCAGTTGAGTAAACAAGGTCGCATAATGATGACAGTGCAATACAAATGTTTTACCATCCGAATAGTGGCGCATTTTCTTGTTATCAAATTTCTGCTCCGGGTCATAGGTAATCTTGGAACCGAGAGAAGTGTAACCATTTTTCTTAGTAGTAGTTGACATCTATACCCCCTATAAGCTCTTTTTTACTTCCGCAAGAGCGGTTTTTAGTTTCTGAACACTGTCCGGAGTATCCGGATCATCAGCCGCTTGCTTGGATGATATTTTTGTTTTCATGGCCAGCCTCATAACTGCTTTGAGGCCGCCGGTGCTCTTTGCGTCTTCATAGACCTGAGCCATTTGTGCACCCATAAATCCTCCGTTCTTATTTTTTTAGTATTGTAGCCCGTCTTTATTATTACTTTGAAGGTATCGGGTTTATTAAGTTTTACTTTAGAATACGAGTTGTTTTAAGTATCTATAATTGTATTTCTTACAATATGAGATGAGATGGGATGGGATGGGATGGTTCTTGTAGGGAAGAACCCCACCCTTAATTATAGTCCCGCCCTGCGGGGGTGGGCCACTCGTCTTACACTTCCTAAAATGAAGCCGTGAACAGAGCTTTCATTTTATTACGATAAGCATCAAACGCTATTCTACCCATTTTGGTCAACTTGAGAAACGTCTTGGGAGTCTTTCCGACAAATTTCTTCTTTATTGATATATACCCGGCCGCCTCAAGTTTACTAAGGTGGGACGACAGATTGCCTGCGGTCAGACAAGTCTGGTTCTTGACAAATAAAAAGTCAGCCTGTTCAACGACAAATAATAAGGCCATAATACTGTATCTGGCCGGTTCATGAATCAGCTTATCAACCTCGGCTACCCGGTAATTCACCTGCTTCTCAGCCGACATGATTAACCTCCGGAGACTCCTTTGGATATTTTTTTATAAACGCGATTAATAACGAAAGGCCATAGACAAATACAATAATTCCAACCAGCCCAAACGTGACTATTGAGTTTAACGGGCTGGAGATAAACCTGAGCAGAAACTCAGCCTGCGCGACACAAAAGATCATGGCAGCGGCGTAGATGAAAATCCGGGGATGATTGATATACGCGACAGCAATGGCAAAAACTGGCAATCCAATGATAGCTATCATCAGCCAGATTGACATACCCTCATGATTACCAGTCAATCCGCTATTTCCGAACATTATCATCAGGGGCAGCATAAGAGCTAAGGATATTAGACCGATCCACCGAACGATTTTCTTGTAAGTTTTGCGTTTCGTCCCGAATTCTACCGCACCAAGTCTTGGAATCGTAATAAACCTCTTCCCTGCCCAGATTAGTGCAATCGGACTCACCAGTAACGGGTAGCCTAAGACTCGTGAGATCCCTATCGATTCCATAATCGGTATCCAGGCAATTATCAGGAACAACAGGCCAAAGTAGATATCATAGATGCCGTCATCAAAAGTCGAGCGGTATGCCCTGCGTTCGAGTTCTTTCAGATTTATATCTTTCATGGTAACCTCCGCGAGTTTGCTTTGCACATCCTTCGGTTTGCGCTACAAACTACTTTACGACAGTAACTATAATTTGTTTCAGAAATTTAATATTTATCTGGAAGATATTTCCAGTAACCAAGTTATTGCTAAAGTAGTCTATGTTAGTAAGAATGAAGAGATTTGAGTTCTGGTGCAAAAATACCGACATAGCGAAATATGATGCAAATGGAGATAAAAAATGCTCAAAACTATATTTTACATCACTCTAACACTACTGGCAGTAGTGGCATTGGTGCCTGACTGTCTGGCAGGTGATATCGCAACAATCGTATCGATCGACAGCCTCCCACCCTCAGTCATAAAGACTGTACCGCCGTGTGGTGATGAGGCTGTAAGCCCGGAGTTGAGCGAAATATCAGTCACTTTCAGTAAGGAGATGAAGGTTACGGGACATTGCTGGTCCTGGTGCTCCGTGAGTGATGAGTCTTTCCCGAAGCTTAATGGAAAACCGGAATACCTGGATGACAAGCGCACTTGCGTACTCCACGTCACCCTTGAACCGGATAAGACCTATGCTATCTGGATCAACGTGGATAAGTTTCAATCATTCCAGGACCCGGAAAAGCATCCGGCAGTTCCGTACTTGCTTGTCTTCAAGACCAGATCAGTTAAATAAATTAAATGACAGAAGGGACACCCTCATCAACAGGGCAATCATTCAAGCGTTTGTTGGCGCACGGGGACATACTTCAACAACATAAATATCTATTACAGATATCTATCCCCAAGTCTAAAGACTTGGGGCACCTGCAGTTGGTAGTAAAACTGTACCGCACCCATTGGCTATAGTCCCGCTTGCGGGGGTGCGAACAGAAAGAATAACCTGCGATTTGTGATTTACTTAATACCGCCTATTTAGTATTATTCCTGCATGGATTGACACAGCAGAATAATCTTAAAGCATCCAATGGATGTGTACAAAATTGTACCGTTTGGGGAATTGGGCATGACGTTTTCAAAAATGGCAATAGTAACAATTACTCTCATTGTATTGTTCATTGGTATTACGGTGATACATACTATAAATGGTCCCAAAGATGAACTGCGTGCATTTTATGAGCGTAATAAATACAAAGACTTTAGTGTATTTAATGATGTATTTGTCGAGTACTGGAGAGGTTATCATAGGATATGGTTGTGGAATTTTAGTAGTGCGAAATTTATCATCATAGATTATAACAGTACTCAAACCCCAAGTTTACAGGTAAAGTATCATGGACGAGGTTTTGAGATACTAGAAGATGAATATGGAATAGGTCATGATGAAGCCATTAGACTGCTTACAAATATCTTTAAAGAGTTTAAAGAACTAAACGCATTATCATTATCTGGACATACGGAATATTATAGCATTAAAGTAATGAGTGGTAATAGGATACATTATGTTCCTGATTGGGATGCTCTTGATGAGAAGGATGTCGAGTGTCTAAAATGCGATGAGGGGGAAATAAGAATAATGTACGATGATCATTGGTTTGCATGTGTTCCTGAGTAATTTGTACCGCACCCATTGGGTGGGATACCTATTCCGTGGCTGGCGGACGTCCCCGTCTGCCAGCTATTCTATACATATAACCAGCCATACTTTCTGTCGATTGTGATTAAGCCCGGTTCACCCAATATCCAGCTTCTTGCGCTGGAGTACTCCCAGTCAATACTCTCTTTTACAAACCCGGCCTTGACTGGGTTATCATGAATATACTGGAGCTTTCTTCTAAACTGCAGTTCAGATGTAATAATCACATCGTCAAATCGCCGCTTCCACAATTTGTGAGGTCTTGAGGAACACGACAAAGTGCTTGATGATTCTTTTAGTGCACCCAATAATCGTCTCGCGGTTATACTCTTAAATGACTGAATACATTTTGATAGAAGTGACATATCCGGCATGCCTATCAACATATGCACATGTGATGGCATCACAACATAACCAACCACCGATGTATCAAAGAAACTTGCCGTCTCTGTGATTTGTTCAGTGATGATCCTTGCGGTTCTGGGCGGTGCAAATACTGGTTGTCAGTCTACCGTAGTTGTCGTAATAAACACCAACCCCGGTCCCGCAATTCCTTCTAATCTTAACACAGGCACAGACTAATGTAATAATGTCTAACTGATATGTCAAGTATTTGTTGGCGCACGGGGAATGTCTTCATTATTTTTATGCAGCTATCAACTAAATTATTATCTAAAGTGTCCCCTTCTCTTTTTGATACCTAAATGTATCCCATAAAAAATTCACTGCTGTCATGGTAGCATTTACTGATAAAACAGCATGGTGTCGGGCAGGCTTGTACTTTCTAGCATGTCGATCACCAAGCTTATTGCTTGCCCCCGCCGTTCCACTGACGATACTAATCAGTCCACTAAGAATCTGCTTAAGACAATCTTCCAAATCTTTCTTAGAAGGATCAAGATTTAGCATTTTATGAGCAGTCTTGTAAAGTTTGGGAAGGTTTCCATCATACTCTGGTTTCTCGCCCTTTATACGAAAATGAATGTCTAGTAATACTGTCTCAAGTAAAGATCTGGCGTTAGTTATAGCTCCGTCATAATCCCTCATCTCTAGTTTTCTTTTACACTTGTCAATCTGCTCAACTATAAACTCATAGTTTACATCATCAATTCCTTTTTGATCTGGTTTTAATTCAACTGACCCCTCAGTTTTTTTTAAGATATTAACAATCTTCCCATTAATCTCTATTTCATAACCATCATATTTTAGATACTCATTCAAATAGCTAATCTCTTTTTTATCCCAGTTTTTTACATCTATGAAGTTTGCAGGATGTAATACGTTACAAATTAGTTTATCGATTTCAGAACTACCATTTATCTTGTTCAAGCATTCCTCTGTATAATACCAACGGGAAGGGAACCCTTCTCTATAAGAATCTTCAAATCCATGTTCACTAAACAAGTCTATAAGTATCGGCCCAGATCTATAAATTGAGAACTCGCCATCATCTCCATTTATAACTTTCCTAAGCGCAGTTATCGATCTTTTAGATAGTTTCATATTTCCTCCATTATTAATAAAACCCTTGCAATGCTATTTGGCAATATATATTTAATGTGATGTACATTTGTGCAGGTGTGTTGTAATATAGATACATGGCGACGTTCCTGCACATTGATGTCGATGCCTTTCTCGCGGCAGTCGAGCAGTCTATCAACCGCAAGCTCAAAGGCAAACCGGTTATGGTCGGCGGACTCAAAAACGAACGAGGTATCGTCTATTGTCCCAGCTACGAAGCCCGGGCTCGGGGTGTACATCTCGGCACCACTCTGGCCGAGGCGGCTCGTAAAATCCCCGACGGGGTCATGGTCAAAGGCGACTGGTTCACCTACGAACAGTACTCCAACCGCCTGATGGATATCATCCGGGACTTCACACCCAAAATGGATCAGATATCTCCCGACGAAGCCTGCCTCGATATTACCGGTCTCGAACGGCATTTTGCCTCTCCGGTCGAACTGGCGCAGGAGCTGAAAAACCGGGTCATGGAAGAATTATCATTGAGCACTTCGGTCGGCATCGGAAGTTCACGGGTAATCGCCAAGATAGCGTCCGAAATTATCAAGCCGAACAACCTGACTTTTGTCGCTCCCGGTGAGGAAAAAGAATTCCTCGCTCCGCTCAAGGTCAGCAAAATCCCCGGTATCGGCCGGGTCGGCAAACGTATCCTGAAGGAAATGGGCATCAAGACTATCGGACAACTCCAGACTGTACCCGAAGATTATCTCGTTAAGCTGTTCGGGCAGAACGGGCGCAAAATCGCCGCCTATGCTGTCGGCACCGATGGACCGCTTCTACGGAATTATTCGATTGTACGCTCAGTCAACCGCGAAACCGGACTGGCCAAAGACATCACCGACAAGACGCTCCTGCTCGGACATTACTTCTACCTGCTCGAACGAGCCTGCCTGAGGTTACGTGAGATTCACAAAAAAACCGGACGGATGACGGTCAAGTTCCGGTACTGTGATTTTGAAAACGTCGAAGGCCACGCGACCATCTCTCCCCCGTCATGGGATGAAAAAGTCCTTTATAAAATCGCCAAAAAGATGTTCGAGACAATGTACAAACGGCGTAAGGGTATCCGCTTTGTCGGTGTGCATCTGAACAACCTTAAGAACTCCGTCTATGCCGAATCTTTCATTTTTGACCGGGCCGAAAAAAACGAAAAGCTCTTGGGCAGTGTTGACAAAGTCCGCGAGAAGTTCGGATTCCTCGCCGTCACCACCGGACGGACTCTAACGCTGGGTAATCATTACAAGAAGAAAGCAACCGGCTATGAGCTTCGTACTCCCGGGCTGTCGAAGTAGTTTCTCCCTGCTGTGGGGAACAGCCTCTCCGGAAGAAATTATCAAAGCCGGAGAAAAAGCCGGGGTTCGGCATCTGGGACTGGCGGACAACGATAATCTCTACGGAGCCATCGATTTCTACTACGGCTGTCGTGAGGCCGGTATCAACCCTCTCATTGGGACTCGCCTGACGACGGCCCTCGGTGAACTACACCTCATTGCACAGAGTTTTGCCGGATATCAGAACCTGTGCCGTCTGGTTACAAAAAGGCAACTCGAAGATGATGTTAATACTGATGATCTGGCGCGGCATTCCGATGATCTTGTGTGTCTCGTTTCCCCTGAAATAGCAATCGCGCCTCTCAAAGAGGTTTTCGCTTCAAACTTATTCCTGAGTGTGCAAGGGCACGAGTACCGCGATGCCGAAACCGCAAAAAAACAGTTCGGTGTCAGGCCGGTGGCCAATCCAAGGATGAGTTTTCTAAATAAAGATGATTACGGAATTCATTCCATGCTGCGGGCCATCGATACCGGAGCTTTAGTCGCCAACCTGAATGGGACACCGAGAGACACGTCCGAGGCGTTCTTTCCGGATATTAAAACTATTCGGCAGAGATACAGGCTGATGCCCGAGGCAATTTCTAACGGTTTAGAATTAGCCGATTCCTGCCGGTTAAAATTTCCGGAGCAGAAGACAATTCTGCCCGATTACCCGAACCACAATATTGATAAAGCCGGAGAGCTTCGCCAAAAAGCGTTAGACGGCCTTCATAGGAAGAAAGGCTGTATCAAAGGCAAATATCTATCACGGCTGGACTTTGAACTATCAATCATCAATCGCACTGGATTCACCGACTATTTTTTAATCGTCTCAGGTATCGTTGATCATTGCCGCAAAACCGGTATCCCGGTTGTGGGTCGAGGTTCCGCGGCAGGATCACTCGTGGCCTACTCGCTGTTTATAACTGAAGTTGATCCCATCAAAGAAGGCCTCTATTTTGAGAGGTTCCTCAACGAAGCCCGCTCTGACCCGCCCGATATAGATTTGGATATCGACTGGCGCCGCCGAGACGATGTCCTCGATTACATCTACAACACCTTCGGTCATGACCGCACAGCCATGATAGCGTCGTATATCAGGTTTCGCAGTCGCTTAGCGGTCAGAGAGGTCGCCAAAGCCTCAGGAGTATCTCCTGACGAAATCGACCGCATCGTTAAAGAGTTACCCCGGTTTGGCATGGATAAAATGACTCAGGGTACCGGTAAAACAATATCCGAGTACAGCGATATTTTCACGCAAGCGGCGCGACTAGACGAACTCCCACGACACCTCGGAATCCATCCCGGCGGAATCGTTATCACCCCCAAACCACTCACCGACTATGTGGCATTAGAACGGTCAACCAAAGGTATCGTCATCACCCAATGTGATATGTATCAGGCCGAAAAGCTGGGATTAGTCAAGATAGATATCCTCGGTCAGCGAGGATTGGCAGTCATTGTTGATTGCCGGGAACACGCTCATAATATTGAAAGTGATACTTTCAATATTCCCGATAATGACATAAAAACACAACAACTTCTGCAATCAGGCAAAACTATCGGTGTTTTCCAGATTGAGTCTCCGGGATTGCGTTCTTTGCTTCGTGATATCAAACCAACCGAGCTCAATGACATTACTCTGGCGCTGTCGCTTATCCGGCCCGGGGCCTCAGATTCAGGTATGAAAAAGGTTTTTCTCGACCGCCATCACGGTCGGGAAGTCACCAAATACCCCGACGATCGCTTGGCCGATATCCTGAAGGAAACTCACGGAGTGTTCATTTATCAGGAACAGGTCTTGTTATGCGCCCGGGCCATAGCCGGATTTAATCTTCCGGCAGCGGATATGCTCCGGCGAGCCATCACCAAAGGGCGCAAAAATAAGTATGAGCAACTGCATAATCGATTCTTGGATGGAGCCATTAAAAACGGGCTGTCAGTTCGCAAAGCGGGACATATCCTGAAACTCCTGCGCAATTTCGCCGGATTCGGTTTCTGTAAGGCTCATGCCGCCACCTATGCCTACCTTGCGTATCAGTCGGCTTACTATAAAGCCCACTACCCGGCGCGTTTCATGCAGGCGGTGTTGAATAATGACGGAGGTTATTATCCGTCATTTGTATATATCAACGAAGCCCGCCGTATGGGTGTGAAAATCCTGCCGCCTGATATTAACAAAAGTGAAAAGTACGAAACTGTCTTTGATAGCAAAATGTATGTCGGGCTGAGCAGAATCAAAAATCTCGAACGAAACAGTATCAGACAAATTCTGGATAGTCGGCCGTTTGACTCGTTCGATGATTTCCTCAGTAAAGTCCGCCTGTCTGCTTCTGAAGTCGAAGCTCTGATTAAAACCGGAGCTTTTGATTCTCTGGTTGACAATCGTCCCCGCCTGCTTTGGCGGTTGCGTTTGCGTCGAGGTAAACGCCAGCCGGTCGGAGCCGCTTTAACCATCAAAGGCGCGGCCGAAGATGATATCTTCGCCGGGCAGTTGATTGTCCCCGAAGCCAAACAACTCCCGGAGCTACCGGACTCGACTCCATTTGAAATCTTCCAGTACGAGCGGCATTACCTCGGCTTTTCCGCCTCCGTCCATCCTCTGGAACTTTTCCCCAATTACGACGGGCGCACTTGGGCAACTATACGAGAGTCACATACCGAAGGTGGCTTTGTCATTATGCACGCCTGGCTGGCCGACCGCAAAACGATTAAGACGCGCGAGTCAAAGCAATCGATGGTCTTTCTTACGTTTGAGGATATGTATGATACTTTTGAGGTTGTTTTGTTTCCCGAAATGTACAAACGGTATTACCAGATGATACGCCGGTTTAAATATCTTCGCATTGAGGGAACGCTCAACCGTGACGGAGGCAACCTTGCGATAATAGCCGAGAAACTCTCCCCTGCCCCAACGGGCCTATTTGAACACGAGTTCATATGATATTGGGGCAGACGGGGGCTGTATAGTA
>JAGLON010000042.1 GCA_023138975.1 Candidatus Zixiibacteriota bacterium | reverse complement strand
TAGCCCCCCGGCTGAGCCCGAGTTAGCCCCCCCCCTACTAGGCAGTCGCCCCCGGCCCCGCGGGTAGGTACTCGGCCCCGCTACTAGCTAGTAGCCCCGGCCCCGGTACCTAACCCCCTACTAGGCCCGACGGTAGCTACCGGGTAGCGGGGGCCTATAGGTACCGCCCGGGGCCCGGCTAGACTCGCCCGCTACGCCCTACGCGTAGGCGCGCCCGAACTACCTACGGCGCCCTACGAGTTAGTAGGGGTAACGGGGCCTACGGGGCTAGCCCTATATACCGCCTAAACCACCTCCTCCGTAAGGTACCCCCCGGCCTAGCCGGGGCGGTAGCCCTACCGAGTTAGCGCGCCCCTAGCCGGGCCCGCTACCGAACGAGGACTTAGGTACCGAGCTAAATTCGCTACTACCTACGGCCCGCGTACAACCCGCCTAGCCCGCTTAATACGGGTAGGGGCTACTACGCGACCCGGCCCCGGTTAGCTAGCGTAGACCCCGGTACCTACCAGCCTATAAGGTAGCCCCCGACTAGGTAGGTTACGCGGTAGGTAGCGAGTGAGTAGGCCCGGCCCCCGGCCCCGTGTAGGCGGGCGGGGGTAAGAGGCCTATAAACTGGCTACCTACCGAAACCGTAGGCGCAGTCCGTTAACTTACGCTAGCCGGTAGGGCCCTACCGCGGGGGCTTAAGTACCTACTACTACTTAAACCCCGGCGGTAGGGTAATAACGCCCTACTTAACCTAATACGGAGGTCGTAATGAAACTCTACCTGATAGCCCTAATACTGGCCGTAGCCCTAACCCTACTAACCGGGGCCCTGGAAACCGGCCTACGGGCGGTACCGCGCTGCCCCGAAGACGCGGTACTAGTAGGCGCGGGCCAGTTCGAGTCTGGCTACTGGGACTCCTACGAATGCGGGCCCGCGTACGACGACTATCTACCCTAGTTAAACCCCGCGCTAACGGGCCCGAGTCTATGAGATTCGGGCCCGCTGCGGGGGGCTTAAATTCGTAAGCCCGCCTACCCCTACGGAGGTGTATCGTGACCGAAAAGACCTATATCCACTTTAGCGAGGCCTGGTACGCAGATGCTAACCGGCCACTCGCTAGCGGGGCCGACGACGATATCCATATCGACGGCCCCGGGGG
>JAGLON010000041.1 GCA_023138975.1 Candidatus Zixiibacteriota bacterium | reverse complement strand
GGCGATGACCTGGGAGCCGAAGATGAAACAATTCTGTCTAACATGCATGACAAACCTCAATTCATCATCAATTACCCCCGAGAAGCGAAAGCGTTTTATATGAAAGAAAACCCCGATGATCCTAAGACATATCTGTGTTCAGATTTATTAGGACCGGAAGGATATGGTGAGATTATCGGCGGTTCACAGAGAGAAGATAATCTGGATAAACTATTAGCTCGAATCAGAGAGGAAAAACTGCCGGAAGAGACCTACGAATGGTATCTCGATTTACGGAAATATGGCTCCGTGCCTCATTCCGGCTATGGTCTTGGTATCGAACGAGCGGTAACCTGGGTTTGCGGTATTCATCATATCCGCGAAGCTATTCCGTTCCCAAGATTAATGACAAGACTGTATCCGTAATTCTGATTGGAGACTGATAATGTCTGAAAATAGCGAAGACGGCAAAGCCGTTTACGATTTTAAACACATTGAAGACAAGTGGCGGGCTCGCTGGGAAGAGACAGAAATATTCAAAGCGCCCGAGAATCCCAAAAAGAAATTTTACCTGCTGGTAATGTTTGCCTATCCGTCCGGCGATATTCACATGGGACACTTCCGTAACTATACTCTGGGAGACGCTGTTGCCCGGTATAAGATGATGAACGGGTTCGATGTTCTGCATCCATTCGGCTGGGATGCCTTTGGACTGCCAGCGGAGAATGCCGCCATCAAACGCGGTCTGCACCCCAATAAGTGGACATTGAGCAATATCGACATCTCAAGGGATACTTTAAAGAAAGTCGGTATCTCCTTTGACTGGAGCAGGGATGTTGCCTCATGTAATCCGGATTATTACCGTTGGTCACAGTGGATTTTCCTGCGTATGATGGAAAAAGGTCTGGCTTATCGCAAAAAGGCAAAAGTAAACTGGTGTCCAACCTGCAATACGGTTTTGGCCAATGAACAGGTGATTAACGGTCTCTGTGAACGGGATGACTCTCCGGTCGAAAAACGTGAGTTAGAACAGTGGTTCTTGAAAATTACAGATTATGCTGACCGCTTAAACTCATCATTGAATGATCTCGACGGCTGGCCGGACTCGATCCGAGCTATTCAAAAAGAATGGATCGGTCGTAGTGAAGGCTGTGAGATTGTTTTTAAAATCGAAGAACCCGGAGAAGACCTGCCCATATTCACAACCCGGCCTGATACTGTCTATGGCGTCTCCTTTATGGCTATAGCGCCGGAGTCAGATATTGTCAGTAAGCTAAAGATTGCCAACAACCGTAAAGCCGCAGTTGCTGAATATATAGAAAAGGCGAAGCAGAAAACAGAAGTCGAGCGAGCCGCCGGAGAAGATAAAGACGGTGTGTTCACCGGATGTTACGCTATAAACCCGTTTGATGGCTCAAAGATACAATTATGGGTGGCCGACTATGTCCTGGCCGGTTATGGCACCGGAGTCGTCATGGCAGTACCGGCTCACGATCAGCGTGATTTTGAGTTTGCCAAAAAATATGATATACCGATCAAAGTAGTAATCAAGACCAAAGACGGCATCGAATTAAACTCTGAAAACATGATAGAAGCATACACCGAATATGGTGAGATGGTTAATTCTGGTCCTTTTGACGGTACTGCAGGCGATAAGGCCGTCTCTGAAACGACCAAGTATGCCGAGGAAAAACAGATAGGGAAGGCCAAAGTCAACTATCGTTTGAGAGACTGGCTGATATCGCGCCAGCGTTACTGGGGTACTCCGATTCCAGTCATTCACTGTGATAAGTGCGGTAGTGTTCCGGTACCGGACGATGATCTCCCGGTTATCCTGCCGAACGTCGAAAACTACCTTCCGAAGGGGCGTTCACCCCTGGCTGATGTTAAAGAATTTATGAGTGTATCCTGCCCGAACTGCGGGGGAGATGCTCAGCGCGATGCTGATACAATGGATACTTTTATTTGTTCCTCGTGGTATTTTTTGCGGTACTTAGACCCCAATAATGATAACGCCGTCTTTGATAAAGAGACTGCCAGTACATGGCTGCCGGTTGACCAGTATATTGGAGGCGCCGAACATGCGGTCGGGCATCTGATTTACTTCCGTTTCTTTACAAAATTTCTGAAAGATATCGGGCTATTAGATATTGAAGAACCAGTGACAAATTTATACAACCACGGTATGGTCAATGATGTAAAAGGCCATAAAATGTCAAAGACTAAAGGAAATGTCGTTTCGCCGATTGGTTTGATTGAAAATCACGGTTGTGATATTGCCCGTATGGCCATGTTCTTCAAAGCCCCACCGAATGTCCCGATCGATTGGTCGAATGATATGGCGGGCAGTATGACAAAATTCGTGAGCAAAAAGTTTTTCCCGATAGCTAATAAATATGACTCTAACACTGTATGCGACTTAAAGCATTACTTTAACGATGGTGAGCTTACTGTTGATGAGTTTAGGATTTATGTGCGACTTAATTTAACGATTAAACAAACCACACACGACATTGATAGTATTCAATTCAACACCGTAATAGCGGCTTTAATGAAGTTTCTGAATGAATTCAAGCCCGATAAGCTGTCTCAGAAGCTCGTAAACTACTGTATCTTGAAGCTCATACAGTTGATTGCTCCAGTAGCGCCGAGTTTAGCTGAAGAAATGTGGGAAATCACCGGTCAGACGTACTCGGTTTTCAAGTCTGCTTGGCCGATATACGATCCTGATGCAACTGTTGCCGATACTATAAAAATTGCTATACAGGTTAATGGAAAGCTACGCGGAGAGATTGAGGTTGAAGCCGATGCGAGCCAGGAGCTTATCTTGGAGACTGCTAAGTCTGAGGAAAAAGTGAAGGGCTATTTGGTTGCTAAGAATATAGTCAAAGAGATATACGTTAAGGGCCGACTAGTCAACCTTGTTGTAAAATAATTAATAAGTAATAACTAAAAACAGACGAATAGCCCGGCTTCTAAACCGGGCTTAATTTCTCTCATAATTAGTAGTGGACATAATATATCTTATGGGACACAGTGATTGCTTTTTTTGACATTGATTTACTGTATTATGTTAATCGTATTAATATCTATTCTTTATGGTTTTTGTTCTGATTTCAATATATCTAAAAACTTCCCGGCTTTGGCGGTCGTTTCTAAGTATTCACTCTCAGCCTTTGATTCGACGACAATTCCGCTGCCTGCAAAAAAAGCCAGCCTTCCTTTGTCTTTATCTAAATATCCGGTTCGAATCGCAATTGAGGATTCCATGTTACGTTTATCATTAATTACAAAAAAGCTCCCACAATAAACATCACGGAAATGCGGTTCCAACTCGTCAATAAGCTCCATCGCCTTTTTTTTGGGACAACCGGTAATAGACGCTCCCGGAAAGGAATCCAGCATTAAGTCTATAACTGTTTTATCCCTTCGTAATTTGCCCTGTACCTTAGAATACATTTGTATCAGATTATCAACGGTAAATGTGGTTTTATGATCGCTAACCTTGACTGAACCGTGCTCGCAATTGATAGAAATATCGTTTCTGACCATATCGACGATCATAGAAAGCTCAGCCGATTCTTTAGGAGATTCTTTCAACTTTACTGCTAAGGACTCATCATAAGTGTCATAGGCCAGCGTCCCTTTTATTGGCTGAGAAAGAACCTTACCATCTATAACTGACAAAAAGCTCTCTGGCGAAGTGGATATAATCTGGTACGGTTCAGATTCAAAAAGCACATAATGAGAGGCTGGAAAAGTCTTCCAAAACGAGGCATAAAGCGGAAATAAATCTGAGGCCTGAAAATCACATTCGTACTTAATGGTTAAGTTTAACTGATAAATATATCCTTCTCTTATATAGTCAATTGCAGATTCTGTTCTAAGTATATACTCATCCCTGTCAAGGGACGAGTTTATACTCTCAGCAGGCTTTATATGACCTATCTCAAAAGGAGTTTTAGCTTCAGTTAAAGAAATTATCTTATCTAAATCAATATCAAAAGTTTCGTCAAACACCGAGAGTTCAAGTGATTTACCGTCGTATTTAATCACTGCAGAATATTTTTTCAGGTGGCCGTAAGGGAACTCGGTGATTTTGTTCGATAAGACACCTCTTAATCGGTACCCATAATTATAACTTAAATAGCCAAAAGTCGGGTCAGTGTCATTAAAACAAAAAGATTCTATCTGTTCTTTGGTAGTTTTATCGGTAACAATCAGTTGATGGCACGGCTCAAGACCGATATAGCAGTCTCCCCCGCCCGGAAATTCCGATCGGGACAGAAACATATCAGCTTTATATATACGGTAAAGCTCTTGAAACAGCCTATCAAACTGCTCAGGCGCGAATTGAATTGATGAATTTGAAGGCATAATCTATAAAAAACTGCCCATTCTTAGTTAAAAAAGATTCTGGATGAAACTGATATCCGATATACGGAAACTCATTATGCGTCATGGCCATCGGAACAGTGGCTTGATTAGAAGAAATAACCGTAAAACAACTCGGTACTCTGGTTATGGCCAGAGAATGATAGCGGGCAACCTCGAACGATTTACCATCGAATTCGATACTTTCTGTTCTACCATGAAAACAATCCTCCAGCAGAGAGACCTCTCCCCCATAAAATTCAGCCATGATTTGCATTCCAAGGCAAACTCCGATAATAGGTTTTCCGGATTTAAAAAGCTTACTATAGTTTGGGTACTCAGATGGTTTGCCCGGTCCCGGAGAGATTACTATAGTATCGTATCTCTGAAAATCAACCTTATCTATTGAATCATAAGAGATTACATCCGGTTCAGAGCTTTGAGCCGTTTGAAGTAAGTGCCTTAGATTATAGGTGAAGCTATCATTATTGTCGATTATCAGGATACTCATAACGGCTCAAATATAACCGCCTCAGAGAAGAAAAGAAAGTGGTTTTTATTGAGTATGTTATTAACCGCTACAATCTCGTCTTGAAATTGTCATCAATCAGACGGTTGCCTTCAAGTTTCCTGAGACGGTCCTCAAGGACTTTGACTGTGTCAGAAAGCTCGCCATTTACGACACTGCCACCCTTGTTCTCCATTAACATCATCATATCGAGCAATGATTTCTGGAGTTGATCCATACGGCGCGTAAGAGCCTCAATCGTATCATGGATTTCGCTGATGCGGTTATCAGTGCGGACAGATGTTTTTTTCAGTTCATGCTGAATCTCATCTGAGCTTGTAATAGCTCGTTTTACTTCCGCAATAGATTGAGAAACGTCAATCTGTTTATCAATCAGATTCTCGATTCGGGACTTCATGGTTGGTAAATTCTCATCGAGAATCGAGCCAATGGCGTCAATACCATCGACAATTTCATCGACCGGCGATTTGATCACTAATCCTCCCTGCTCGTTTAAAACCGAAAAAGGCCATTTTACGGGCGACACTGAAGCGGATGTTGTTGGTGGGAGAGCCCAAAACGACAACCGTTATTTCCTTACCCCATTTATCTTTTAGAATAGAGGCCAGGCAATAATCAGCTTCTAATATAAAACCGGTCTTCCCCGCTTCGACTTTCCAGCGGGAGCGAACCAGCCTATTAGTATTTATAAAACGTTTATATCTGTTTTTATTTTGCAATTTACAACGATAGGTGTATACAGAAGATGCTTTTTTAATAACAGGATACTTATTTGCCTCTTTGATTAAAAAGGTAACATCGGATGCAGTCGCGACATTTCGTTCATCAAGGCCGGTTACTTCAAACAGTTTTGTATCCATCATTCCGATAGCGCGAGCCTTCTGGTTCATTTTCTCAATGAATTTTAGTCTGGCCATACCGGACGCAGTTGCAATGGCTCGGGCGGCTCGATTGTCCGAGGACATTAGGGCGGCAATCAAGAGATCTTTGGCTATATATGCTTCTCCCTTGTATATATGAGATTTGGCTGATTCATAACAATCACGGCCGGAGATATAAATAGTCGTATCGAGATTGGGATTCAGATCCAGATATACCATGGCCGTTAATAATTTGGTAAGTGATGCAATCGGTCTGACCCGAGTAGGATGCTTGGCGTAAATCCAGGCATCATTGCTGTTATCAACAATTAAAGCAGACTTGGCATTAATAGCCATCCCCCGGGTATTACAAATAGGAATGGCTTCGGTTGATTCAGGAAGCGACGGTTGGTCATAAATAATAGGATTTTCGATCTCAATCTTTTTGCTACCGTAAACGGTAAGATAGACAAGCGAAAAAACTATCGTTAAAATGCCATATGTCAAAAGCTTCCGCAATATCATTTATACTTTATCCATTTCATGATTTCTGGTATAGTAGCTCGTTTGCCATACATCAAGATTCCCATCCGGAATATGCGGGATGTGAGCCAAATCAAACCGAGACAGGTCAATCCGGTAGTAACAATTCCAATCAATGCCTCGACGATAATAGGATCGGACAACGTAAACACTTCCGGAGCGACAATATTGAGACGCGCGACCATCATAGTCGGAGTCAAAAATGGAATAAACGACATGATGATTGTAATCAGTGAATCCGGTTGCTGTACGATATACATTAGAAGAATGACCGGAAGCATCAGAGACATTACAATTGGAAAGATGAAATTCTGCGTTTCCTTATCTGTTGTACAAATCGACCCTATTAGGGCGAACATTGTTGAATACATGATGTATCCTATAAGAAGATAAATCACGAAAAACACGATCAGGATCGGATTGAAAACTATACTTGATACTTGAACCGGGATATCGACCGCACCTCTAAATAGAAATATCAAAAAACCTATCGCGCCCCAGACACTGACTTGAGTGAGATTCGCGGCCCCCAAACCAAGAACTTTACCCATCATTAATTGGAACGGCGAAACCGACGAGATGAGGACTTCCATTATCCGGGAGTTTTTCTCTTCTATTATAGATCGCATAAGAATCTGACCAAACCCGATTATCGAACCAAATATAATCATTACAAAAATCAAAGCTCCAAAGTACGTCGCCATGAAGTCTTTTGTTTTCCCCCCGGGAGATTCTTGCATCATATCGATACGATGGGTGATGTTCAGTAGCGTATCAAGCGGTAAGTCAATATTCGAATTCTTCAGGCGAAATTGTGTTAGAATATCCGAAATACGATTGTCGTATCGGTTTGATGCTTTGAAATTCATTGATTTTGAAACCATCAACACCGAATCGTTTGATTCCGCATTCGGAAATATTACTATATACCTCTTAAGACTTTTGGTCAATATCAGGCTATCAAGATGCCTGCGTAACGAGGAAAGACTATCACTGTCGGATTGGCGCAACTCATATATTTCACGTAATGGATAAGTCTCAATCGTTGAGTCATCCTCAAGTTTATAGCGTGTCAGAGCCTCGGCCAACTGGCTTCCAATCTCGCGATTATCAAGATCAACAATTGAGTATGGAGTTTGTTCAGAGACATCCTGGCTGGCTAAAAAAGCCGGTAGCATAGTAAAAGCGACCATGAAAAGGGGTGTAAGAATAATCCCCGCAATAAATGATTTTTTCTTTACAACCTGTAGATACTCACTCTTAAAGATAGTCCAGAATTTATTCATGGCTCATCCCTCCTTCTATTATATTGGAGGTCTGAGAATTTGAGTTTTCCCCAGCCAGTTCTATGAAGATATTATACAATGACGGTTCAATACGCTCAAACCGTTTAATAGTAACCTTCTCAGCGATAGCCTTGAGAACATCATTAGGTTCGATCGAATCGGTAAGGGTCAGTTCATAGTAGTTAGTATAACTACTCACATTGGCAATGCCGTTCAGAGTATTTAAGAATCTACCGTCCCCGTCGATTTCCAGGTGAATGCTGTTTTTACCATAGTGACTTTTTATTTCAGTCAATGAACCATCGAGAACTTTTTTGCCGCCATTGATCATGCAGATATATTCGCATAGTTTTTCGGCCTGCTCCATGACGTGAGTGGAGAAAAGTATTGTGCGGCCCTGTTTTTTTAAATCGAGCATAACATTTTTTATCAGTTCAATGTTAATCGGATCCAAGCCTGAGAACAGTTCATCCAGAATAATTATATCCGGCTCATGAATGAGCGTCGTGATAAACTGGAGTTTCTGCTGCATCCCTTTGGAAAGCTCCTCGACTTTTTTATTCTTGTAGTCGATGAGATTCATTTTTTCGAGCCACATATCCATCTGACTATTAATTTTATCTGCTGGAGCTTCCTTTAGCTTGGCCATAAAATGGATAACCTCTTTTAGGGTCATCTTCTTATATAGGCCTCGTTCTTCCGGCAGGTAACCAACACGATTTTTAAAGTTCTTATCAACCGGCTTGCCGTCTATCAGGACTTCCCCGGAATCGGGAAAGATAATACTCATAATCATGCGAATAGTCGTCGTTTTTCCGGCGCCATTCGGACCGATTATCCCGTATATGCATCCGCGGGGAATGCTCAATTCCAGCTCATTGACTGCAATCTTATCCCCGTAGCACTTTGTGATCTTATCTAACTGTAAATATCCATTCATATTTTGCCAAATTACCCTTGTAAGTTACTGATTGTCAACTAAAACTCGAACATCTGCATCAACTGACGTGCGTTCTTCACCGCTTGCCCAAGATGACAGTTGTTGAAAAAGATATAAGTCTTTTTAACGGTTTGCTGAAGTTTGTCTATTTTGTTTTTCCATTCCTGAAGTTCATCTTCATTGTAATTGTAATCATAGCGCAATGCTCCTCCATTCCACCAATGTTCGCTATTGCGCCCGTGAAGACGAATATATGCGGTATCTGTAGTCGTTGTCAACTCCGGCGGTAATAAACCCCGCAAACGAGGACCGTCAACTGAAATATTATGTATCCCCTCGCTTTTCATCATTGCGAAAGTCTCTTGTCTAAGCCAGGAGTCATGACGAAACTCAATAAAAAACGGATGCGGCATCATCAACTCCCTGCAAAGCCGCAGATACTCAAGGTTTCGAGGTGAATATTTAAACGACCACGGATATTGAGCGATGATACCTTTAAGCTGATTGGTGTCAACCATCGGACGGATGCATTCAAGAAATTCCTCTGCGGGCTGTTCGAAATCCTGTCTGTGATGCGTGAGGTTCTGGTTAGCTTTTATAAAGAAATCAAATTCCGGCTTGGTCTTCTTGACAATATTGTACATAATCGCCGGATGCGGAATACGATAATAAGTCGAATTTATTTCAACCGTATTGAAATAGGCCTGATAATGATCAAGCATTTTCCCTTTCTGAATTTGACCGGGATAGAAATTCCCTCGCCAGTCGTCAAAGCTATAACCCGATGTACCTATTCTTACTTCCATGATGAAAATATACGTTTCCCGCAAGCATAAGTTGTCACAAATTTACTATTGATTGTCTCTTTTCCGGTCTTTCTGCGGTTCCATTTTAACCGTTTTACAGCGCGGACAAATCCACTTACGCTGTTTATGAAAAGATCTCTTTTGTTCTTTCATTTTCAGCTTGCATTTTTTACAGTACATTTTGTAATAATACTCGCTTTACAGGCAATTATTCAATAAAAAGTTTGAAGTTGACTTTAACCTGATAAAAATCTATCGTCAACACATGAAAAGATACTTACTATTTATAGTTCTTATCGCATTAGCGATAACTTCGTGCGGTACCAGCAATGACAACAAAATCACAATTACGTGGTGGCACTTCTGGACCGATACAAGCATTAAGCCAATTATTGAGGAAATCACGGCCGATTTCGAGAAAAAACATCCCGGTGTAAAAGTTGAGTTAGTCGATTTGACCTGGGCTGATGGGCATGATAAAATCGCAATTTCATTTTCTTCGGGTGCTGGCCCCGATGTCGTTGAACTTGGTTCCGACTGGATTCCTGAATTTTCTTCCACCGGACATTTGCTCGATATTTCAGATAAAACAGAATCATATCGAGACGGCTTTTTAATTTGGGAACCGGGACTGTACGAAAACAGGCATTATGCTTTTCCCTGGATACTCGGGACTCGGGTTTTATTTATAAACCAGAATTTATTAATGCGAGCCAAATATGCTCCGGATTATTTCCCCGGTTATTGGAATGATTTATTAACTGCATGTGAACGGATAAATAGTCTTGGCGAAGAGTTCTATGGCTTCGGCTCTAATTCCGCTGAGCGGCATCGATTATACAAAAAATTCCTGCCTTTCCTATGGTCCAATGGCGGAACTATCCTAAGTAACGATGGTAAATCCTGTGTCCTTGACAACCCAGAAAATGTTGCCGCTCTGGAGTATTATCTCAAGCTGTGCAAAACCGGATTGACCGATACCCAGCGACGATTAGAAGATGCCTTCCTTGATGGGAAGATTGGGTTTGTTATTTCCGGCGACTGGCTCCTTAAGCGCATTGCCAGAGAAAAACCCGACTTCGCTTTTAACACCGCCCTAATTCCAACCCCGGATACTAATAGCGTTATCAGTTCCTTTGCCGGCGGTGAGTATCTTTGTGTCAATTCCAAATCAGCGCATCCTGATTTAGCTTTTGAATTAGTTAAACATATCTGTTCACCCGAAAACCAATTGAAATTCTGTCAACAGAATAAAACTCCGACTCCTTCATCGGTAACGGCGTCAACCAACGATGATTTTATCTCTCAACCACATTTTATGACGTTCATTAATCAATTAAAACAAAGTAAGATGCCTCCGGCGCATCCCAAGTGGGTTTATATCGAAGCTGAACTTGAACGGGCGATTGAAGAAGCGCTGTATGAAGTCAAAACGCCAGCCGATGCGCTCAAAGACGCGATAACCAAGATAGATGAGATTCTCAGTCAATGAAACAAAACGGATACGCCAAAGGATGGATGCTGTTTTCGCCTTGGATAATTACATTCCTTGTGTTTTGGTTCTTTCCCCTTGTTTATTCCCTTGTAATCAGCCTGACCGATTATCGCCTTCTCGATCCATCGGTTGACTGGATCGGTTTTGCTAATTACAGCAAGCTCTTTTCCGATGCCGATTTCATAAGCTCGCTAAAGAACAGTTTCATCTTTGTCATCGGAACTATCCCTTTCACTACGGCGATTGCGCTAGCGTTAGCATTACTGCTTAATGAAAAATTCAAGGGCCGGACTTTTTTCCGCGCCGCATATTTTATGCCGTCAATAACGTCGATGGTAGTGATTGCCCTTATCTTTTCAAACTTATACGCCCGAGGCGGCTATCTTCATTTACTGGCCGATATGATTGGTCTGGCTCCTCCCGCCAACGGTTTTCTATTATCGGAAAACAGCGCTCTGGCATCGATTATGGCGATGGATATCTGGATGGCTTCCGGCTACTATATGCTGTTATTTCTGGGTGGACTACAAACGATTCCGACCGAGCTCTACGAAGCGGCGACTATATCCGGAGCATCAAAGTGGCATCAATTCAGATATATCACCCTGCCGATGCTAAAGCCGGTGACGCTGTTTATTATCGTCATCAACAGCATCAAATCGTTTCAGGTGTTCATTGAGATTTTTGTAATGACCAAAGGAGGGCCTCTCAATTCGACCTTTACCGGTGTTTATTTCGTTTATGAAAACGGCCTCAGGAAATTTGACTTCGGGTATGCCTCAGCGGCGGCCTATGTTTTATTTGCCATAATCGCCATCGCATCGGTCATTCAGTTTAAATTCCTAAAAACCGAATGGAAAGCCTAAGATGCGCCAGTTCGGGAAATATACACTGCTCGCAATTATCTTTGTGATAATGGTCTTCCCTCTCCTTTGGATGTTTTACCTCAGTCTCACCAGTGTACAGAGTCAGTTTACTATACAGAATTTCATATACATATTTTCCTCAAATAACTTTGGCCTGTACTTGTTTAATTCGCTTTTTGTAGGAATAACGGTTACGGTCGGCAATATCCTTTTTTGCTTCATGTGCGGATACGCTCTTGCCCGCAGAAAAGTCCCCGGCTCCAAATTCTGGCTTTATACGGTACTTATAGTCCTGATGGTTCCGGTACATATTGTTATCATCCCGATTTATATATTGATGAACAAGCTCGGACTCTACGATTCATATTGGGCCTTGATTCTCCCCTGGCTGGTCAATCCTATCGGCATCTTTCTGATTAAGCAGTATATATCTACCCTTCCGGAGTCCCTTGAGGAAGCGGCTCGTATCGACGGTGCTGGTGAAATGAAAATACTTTTTAGGATTGTTATGCCGCTGTGCAAACCGGCTCTGGCCATACTCGCAATACAGGTATTTATGACCAATTGGAACAGTTTCCTGTTCCCGTTTATCCTAACATCATCAGAAACCTACCGCACTCTACCGGTTGCCCTGGCTCTCTTGTTAGGTTATCAATCAATTGATTGGCATCAGCTTATGGCCGGATCGGTAGTGGCAGTACTGCCGATATTAGTCCTGTTTTTAATATTTCAGCGACAAATTATTTCCGATATCACGGCCGGCGCTTTCAAACAATAAATTTTCTTCAAAAAATGGTTGACATGATAGGAAATTTCGTCTTTTTTGAGGCACAAATTGTAAGATACTAATATGGATAAAGGTAAAGGTTAGAGGGTATTTATGGAGATCAAAAAAATGAAGAAATTATTACCAGTAATCGGACTGGTCGTACTTATGCTTCTGGCCGGTTGCGGTGCTTCCAAACAGTACGTGGATAATGCTGTTTCTGAAGAACGCGCCCGCAGCCAGTCCTCTGTTGACAATCTGAAAAAGAGTGTCGATGGAAATAAGGCGGCCGTTGAGCGTCTGCAGTCACTGACCGCTCAGCTCGAAACGAAAACCGATATGGCTATTAATGAAGCCAAAGGTTTTGAAAACTATCAGGTCATTTGGGAAGGCGAAATCTTTTTTGATTTCAACTCAACCGATCTGAATTCCGCCGCTCTTGATATCATTGATCAGGCGGGCGACAAAATGACTGCCGATCGCGGAACTGTCATGGAAATCGCCGGTTACACCGATCCGTCCGGCGGCTCAAAGTACAATCTGGAGCTCGGAAACAAGCGTTCCGCCGCTGCCAAGTACTACTTAGTCGATAGCTACGGCGTCAACCTGTATCGTGTCTTCATCGTCTCGCACGGTGAAAATAAAGCGATGGCAGCCGAAGACGGCAAGATTTCTTATGCCAAACAACGCAAAGTCAAGATGAAACTTTGGGGCAAAATGTAAGAGATTATTTCTCTGCAAGACTTCTAAGCCCGGACTCACCTCCGGGCTTTTTTATTGGCTTTTGTAAGTGTTTAACTTCGCTCAAACCTACTCCACGTCATTGCGAACCACGACGAAGTCGAGGTGTGGCAATCTGTATCTTGGGATAATTAACTATATCCGTCACACTATCAGCAAAAACCTTCGCATACCGTTGTTTTTGTTTAGATAATCTATTATACTCCTATTGAATATTCATGCGCTGGGTTGGTATAGAGTTGTAGGTCAAGACCTACCCCTTTGGGGTACTATAGCATACGGTCTTGACATGGTTGCGTAGCACAATCTTGCTTGGGGAATCTATGTCTGATATTACTCGCAAAGATCTGTTTGTCGGTCGGGAAAAAGAAATTGAGATATTCAATAAAACCCTGACCGAGAAATTTGGAACGCCTGCAATCGGTGATGAATCGGCCGAACCGAAAGTCATCGTATATCACGGTGTCGCCGGAATCGGCAAAACCGCGCTGTGTGACGAACTTTCTAAAGAAGAACTGAAGAAATCGTTCAATTATGCTGCCTGGTGCAAAGTCGATTTCCGCACGAAAACATACACCGACCCCGAAACGGGCCTGTTCCATATCCGTAATCAGCTCTCGAATAACCACAATATGAAATTCCCCTCGTTCGATATCGCCTATGGCATCTACTGGAAAAAAGCCAACCCACAAAAAAGCTTAGATGAAAAGACTTTTGCGGCTTGGGGCAATTCAGAATTAATTACAGATGTTGTAGGAACTTTATCCGATGCCCCTGCAGTCGGATGGATTCCTAAAATCGGTAAGTTAATCGAAAAGGGAAACAGACATTTAGACAACAAAAAAACCATTCAATCAAGTGAACTCTTACAGAGTCTGCCTGCTAAAGAAGCCCACCAGATTTTAGAGATACTTCCGGAATTGCTTGCGGAAGATATAACTCTTAATTTTGAAAAAGAGAGTCCCAAGCATCAGGCCGTCAATACTCAACCGACTATCATCTTCTTGGATACCTATGAAATGATTTGGGGTGAAGCTAAAGAGAACCTCGCCAAACCGGCTATAGATAAATGGATAATGACTTTTGCCAGAGCCTGTAAACATGCACTGATTGTCATTACTGGAAAACAGGAATTGAAATGGAAAAAGAGAGAAGACTTTTGGGATGAAACTCGCTTAAAGCAATATGAGATTCTCGGTCTGGCTAAAGACAAGGCGATAGAGTATCTAATTGAAAACGGTATTAAAGATAAAGCTATTCAGGATAAAATATACTCTGGGAGTAAAAAAGGCGTTCCTTTCTATCTCGATGTTTCAATTGATACTTATAACTCAATTCTTAATGATAAAAAAACTCCTACAGTTGATGATTTTGTTGGAACGTATCAGGAAGTTTTAGAGCGTTTTACGGACAACATCCCGGACATGGAGTTAAATGCCCTTCACGTCCTCTCCTCAGCGAGATATTGGGACAAAGAGATATTTGAGCTTCTGAAAAACAGTTTTAGTGATAACTTCAACGGTGTGACTATTAAAGGTTTATATCATTATTCCTTTATTACGAAAAATGATACTGAACTATATGTGATGCACGATCTGATGCGTGAGCATTTACACGCTTTCTGTGAAAAAGATGACAGCGAATCATATTTCGATGTCCATCAAGCTCTGTTTGAGTACTATGATAATCCACTGAAAGATATAAAAAAGCCGATCGATGTTTCAGATGAGCACAAACACAAATTTGATGAGGCTTTCTATCATGCCTGTATGCCGATTAATTTATTCGCGAATTGGGCAATGGGATTATTAATAGCTTTTTATCATGCTGCTCAATACGGCTTTGCCGAGCAATATTACTTGGTTTTGATAGGGCTGCTGGACAATGATGAAGATGATTCACAAGAACTTTTGTTTTCGGTGATAGCCAATCTTGCTCAAACATATAGAGATCGGGGACGTTATGATGATGCCAAACTGCTATATAAAGCTGTGATTAAGATATTAAACACATCACTTGGCAAAAATCATCCCCATTATGCAACCAGTTTAAACAATCTTGGCTCATGGTATGATTCACAGGGTCGATATGAGGAAGCCGAACAGCTGTATAAACAAGCTATTGAAATTAATAAAATAGCCCTTGGAAAAAATCATCCTGATTTTTTAGCAGAATTAAACAATCTTGCCTTATTGTATGATTCCCAAGGCCGTTATGAGGAAGCTGAATCGTTGTATAAACAGGCTATTGAAATTTGGAAAATATCACTTGGCGATGAGCATCCAGAATATGCCAAGTGTCTAACCAATCTTGCCGGATTGTATAACGCTCAAGGCCGGTATGATGATGCCGAACCGCTATTTAAACAGGCTCTTGAAATTGATAAAGAAGCCATAGGAGAATATCATCCGGACTATGCAATCGCTCTAAACAATCTTGCCGCTTCATACCATTCTCAGGGCCGTTATGATGAAGCCGAACCACTATGTAAACAGGCAATGGATATTACGAAGAATGCAGTTGGAGAAAATCATCCAGGTTATGCAATTAGATTGAACAATCTGGCCGAATTGAATAGAGCACAGGGCCGTTATGATGAAGCCAAACCGCTGTATAGACAGGCGTTAATAATTCTTACAGATGCCTTCGGTGAATTGCATCCAAATGTGATTAGAACTCTCAATAATATGGGCGTATTGTATCAAAATATGGGTAACGAAGGCAAAGCCCGTGAGTACCAACAACGAGCGGAAGCACTGCAAAAACAACGGGATGCGCAAACTGGGAAAGCGGAATAATAGCAAAATGTTTGCGGTAATATCCCGGTAGGGGTCGACTATGTCGACCCGCAAGATAAATGTACATAGTCTGAACTTGCACAAATCCTTATTACATTCTCGAGTCATTGCGAGGGAGCATTAAGCGACCGTCGCAATCTCAAGATGTTATTATAATTCCTTTCGCCTTTTATTAAATCCTGAGATTGCCACGTCACTCGGTCTTAAAGACCTCGCTCCTCGCAATGACGATGTTAATTAATAAGGGAAATAATGATATAATCCCGGTAGGGGGCGACTATGTCGACCCGCAAGAAGTTGATTGCCTATTCTTTTCGGGATGGGAGAACCCAGCCCCTACAAAAGAGATTGTTTTGCTATTCCGCTTTGTCATCCCCTGTTTGCATATGCACAACGCGTTGTGGGAAAGGAATCTCAATGCCTTCACGGTCGAATATCTTATACACTAATTCCCGAATGGCATGACCGGTGCGACGTTGTACGGCATAGTCAGACACATAAGAATTGACCCGGAAATCGAGCGATGAATCTCCGAAATTAAGAAACTGCACCCACGTCTTTTCCTTGTCGATTGTATTCTCGTGGCTGTTGGCCGCTTCGACAAGAAGTCCCTTTACCTGATCAATATCGGAACCGTAAGCGACTCCGACATGAACCCGGACACGAATTGTGGGCGCCGGATAGGAGAGATTATCCACGACCATGCGGGAGATTTCAGCATTGGGAATAATAACCAGAGTATTATCGCGCGTCAAAAACTTGGTGGAACGTAAACCGATTTCATAAACGTCAAGGATACGGTCGTCTCCGAGCATAACCCTGTCCCCTACCCGAAACGGGCGGTCGAGCATCAGAATAAACCCGGCAATCATGTTGGCAAGTGTCTCCTTGGCCGCCAGTGCTATCGCTAGTGACGAAACACCGAGGACCGCCACAAGACCTTTGATGTCGACGTTAAAGTGTTGCAGCACCGCCATAAGAGCCATCAAACTGACAACTATCTTGAATGTGCGGACAATAATCGGGATGAACTCGTCATCGAGCTTGGTTTCAGTCTTTGAGGCGATATTTTTTGAATACCAGCTTCCGAGATTGGAAATAAGCCGCATTCCAAGCCAGGTAGCGACGATGACACCGATTGTATATACGATTCCGTGCAGAAGGCCGTAGGTGCCGTCAGTGATAAATTCATAAGACTTATGCAGGTATTTGAACTCATAGTCAAATCCAAAAAGCAAAACCATGTAGAACACGGGGCGTTTGATTGAATCGATGATAACGTCGTCGAGTTGGCTCTTTGTTTTTTTCGCGAGGCGTTTGGCGATGAATCTCATGGTCAGCCGGACTATATAGGAGGCAATCAAGGTACCGATAAGAATGGCGCCGGCAAAAATTAGTTTTTCCGCCCAGAGTGGAATCCCGAATCTTTCTAACATGATTTCCTCCTAAAATTCCACAACTGCGTCTTCGGTAACGAATCGCGAACGCACTCGGAACGTGTCTGCCGGTGCGGAAAACGGTTCGGCCAGCGTATAAGGAATTATTGCGCCGAAATCGAAGGTCGCGTTTGAGTTCTTATCTATGTATCCTGAAATAGTATATTGACCGGGTAATAAATCAACAATAAACTCAATCCGTCCCCGATCAATACGAATGGTTTTCGCCACTCCCCCGCTAACCGGATTGAAGGTTAATTCAACTGGAAAGATAGCGTCATCAGACGAGGAGTACTGAATACCGCCGGAAATATGGCCGAGGGTATCGGCGCCGATAGTAGTGAAGTTAAAACTCATTAGCGAATCTGAGAACCGATTACCACTGTCGTCAATAATTTCATTGCCGTCAAATCTCATGATATAATTAGAGCCGGATAATAATGATTGTGCTGATTTGGCCGCGTAATAAAAACCTGCTTCAGAAGTTAATATCACAGTCATTGTATCGGCCGCTTGAATCAGCTCAGCCTCTATTATTTTGTGCCAGATATTGACCGGCTCCGAAAAACGAAAATTAATATCGGTTGCGGGCAGGATATTAAACTGGCTGTCAGACGGGTGCATAGCGACTATCACCGGCTTGCTTTTATCGTCGATGATATTTCCATTGAATATATATAGCATGAATTTTAATGAATCATCGACGGTTGGATTAATGACTGTCCGGTCAAGCTGCAGTTCGTATTCCAATAAAGTGTCGAGTGGGTCCGTCAAGACAACAAAATCAGATGCGGGAAAAGGAGATAATGGAGAGACGGATGAATATGGCACTTCGGTTTTTTTATCGGGCAAATCTAAGATCGTCATTGACTGAAAGAGAGAATTCATTTCGAGGCTGTCAATAGCATTAGTCAGTCTGACCTTGATCAGGTTATCTTTATTAACTGATATACTTTTTAGGCCTAATTCTTTTTTCTTTCGTTCAGAAAGCATCATATTCAGACCGGTAATCTCTGATATCAATGAATCCATAACAATAGTGCGTGATGGTATTCCAATCATTTCACGGTCAGTATTTATCCGGCGGTTTTTATTTTTGTCCTCAAAGGCAACAATATAATAGTTTTGCGGTGGGATATAGTTAAACTCGAATCGTCCATCGTTACCGCTCTGTGTGATGTATTCGGGAATCAACGAATCAACTGGAAAAGTATCTGTATTTTCCGGTAATGATTCAAATAACGCGATACTGATATCCCGTGCCGGTTTATTGTCTTTGAAGACTACCCCGGTTATGATACCGGTATCCAGAGTTGGTCCGGTAGAAAATGCTATATTTATAGATTGAGGAAGTTTGACACCATGCGCATCTTTAATATCGGTTCCCAGGGTAATGACGTAAGTACGGTTATCTTTCAAGGGCGCTTTTGGTTCGATAATGATTTTACTACCGCTGGCTTTTATTTTAGGCTCAGGGTTTAATTGTGGAGTGATAAATATTCCTCGCTCGACTGAACGGGAATCTATTTTTTCAGAAAGGATTATTTCAATAATTGCATCAAGCGGAACATTGACAGATCCGGTAATCGGGATTGTTTCGAGGACATCAGGGGGAGTCCGGTCAATCAGGCCTCCGGGGGGAGCGATTGATTTGGCACAACTAAGAAGTAGTATTACAATTGCTGAATATAAAACATATTGCCCGAATGGCTTCCCTGCCATTTTCACTATTTCATTTTCTCCTCAAGATTCAGGCTTTCCGGATTCAATTCCAGCGCTTTTTGGTATTGTTCATGAGCTTTATCATCCTGGCCAAGTTTTCTGTGCACATCACCAAGATGTTCAAATATAACGGCATCATTAGATATAATCAACGCGGCTTTTTCCAATTCCGCCAAAGCCAATTTGTAATTGCCAAGCTTAAAATGGACCCAGGCATAACTGTCGATATAGGCTCCGTTATTTGGAGATATTTCTATTGCACGTTCAATAAGATCAAGAGCATATTGGAGTTGCTGTCCGTTATCGGCCAGCATATATCCCAGATAATTCAAGGCCTGATCCGAGTTCGGGTTCAGGCTGATTAAATCCTGAAAGGTTGTAACCGCTTCATGGAATTGGTTGTTTTGCTCCAAAGTTGCACCGAGAGCAAAAAGTATACGCCCTCGCGCGTCTCCCTCGACGATATATTCGAGAGCCTGGTTATAGATATCAATCGCTTGTGCCAAGCTATCATTTTGTCTCCAGGTAAAACCCAGGTTGAGCCATCCGTCGGCAAAGGTCTTATCTCGTGTTACACAGCGGGTAAAATTTGTTCGAGCTTCTTCAATATCACCTTTTTCGTTCGCAATACGGCCAAGGTAAAAGTAATTCAGCGGGTGATCGTCTCCGAACTCAATACGGCTGCGATATAATGAGTCGGCTTCGTCAAAATGGCCGTCGACGTAGAGAAGGAAACCGTGATAACGTTGGGCTTCCCAGTCGGACGGAACTAAAGCGATTAGTTGTCTTGATGCTTCGAGAGATTTTTCAAGATTGTTTCTCAGACGATACATATTCAGTTTTTGTCTGAAGATACGAACATTACGCGGGTCAAGTTCCGCCGCCCGGTCAAGATACTCACCTGCTAATTGAGTTGAATCAATAGCATCGTATGTCGTAGCCATGCCCATATAACTGTTTATGTTGGCCTTGTCCGGGTTTATTTCTATTGACCGGAAAAACGCATCGCGAGCTTCCAGATACTGATGGTTACGGCCAAGCAGTATTCCCAGTTCGTGCCAAATGCGATAGGTATCGGATAATCTAGCCAGCTCATAGTACGCCCATATTGAAGAATCGACATCATTCTGTTGTTGGTAATATCCAGCCAGATACCAATAGGCATTCATATTTTCAGGATCAATCTCAACCGATTTGTGGTAGTTTTTTTTCGCTTCGGCGTCATTTTCGGCCAATCGATAACAATCGCCTATTATCAAGTGCACTTCTGAGTTTTTAGGCTCAATCAATAAGGATTGTTCCAGCGCTTTGTCAATCTTATGCATCCTGAAAAGTAACCGCGCGTAATCGGTACGAATTATTGTCGAGGCCGGATCATATTTCAACGCCTTTTCATATTCAGCTATTGCCTGATGGCTAGCACCGAGCATTTCCGCTATATTGGCACTTGAAAAATGGTTAAATGCCCGCTCTTCGTCATTCTTGCTGATTTTACGAGCCTGAGACTCATCTTGCACGACAACCGTCTTCTGACTACCGCATCCTGTTGTCAGGACTACGGAAAAAAGAAGAGAGGCCATAAGGCCATATTGTAGGAGTAGTTTTATTCTCATATACTATATAACGTTCAATTTGCGTTGAGTTTCCTTAATTATTTAATTATTCTAAAAAACTTCCTTTTACCGACCTTGAAAAGTAGGCCTTCTTTCAGATTCAGTTCTCTGGAATCGTCAGACATACGCTCATTATCGATATAAAGTCCACCGGCTTTGATCAGTCTGCGGGCTTCGCCCCTGGAATTGACCATTTTTGTATCTGCGAGAAGTTTCACAACCCAAATCGTCTCACCTATCTCGGCCATAGAGAGTTCAGGCATATCATCCGGGATTCCTCTGTCAGAAAAGACCCGCTCGAATTCCTCGCGCGCCTCAAGAGCCTTGTCTTTATTGTGGTAAATTGTAACCAATTGAACGCCAAGTTCCTTTTTAAGATCCATCGGATTTAACTCGGGTGTTTCCAGTTTCTCTTTTATTGTCTTAAGTTCTTCTCCCGTTACATCGGTTACCAGCTCATAATATGAGAGAATTAGATTATCTGGAATAGACATGACTTTCCCAAAAATTTCCTTTGGTGACTCATCGACCCCAATATAATTACCGAGTGATTTACTCATCCGTTTAACGCCGTCAACGCCAACTAATATGGGCAAGGTGAGAATACACTGCGGTTTTTGGCCATATGCTTCTTGTATATGGCGACCGGCGACCAGATTAAAGGTCTGCTCGGTGGCTCCAATTTCAATATCAGCTTTTATCATAACCGAGTCATAGGCCTGCATGAGCGGATAAAAGAACTCGTGCATTGCAATTGGTAGGCCTGCTTTATATCTCTTTTCAAAGTCATCTCGCTCAAGTATACGGGCGATAGTAAATTTGGATGAAAGATGCATTATATCCTTCAATCCCATTTTATCAAACCATTCACCGTTGAAGTGTACTTCTGTTTTCTCTTTATCTACGATTTTAAAAAATTGTTTTTGGTAACTTTCGGAGTTTTCCATGAGCTGTTCGTAGGTTAGTTGAGGGCGCGTCGCTGAGCGTCCCGAAGGATCACCAACCAAGCCGGTATAATCACCGATAATAAGGACAACCTGGTGCCCTAAATCTTGGAACTGCCTCAATTTACGAAGTCCAACCGTATGCCCGAGATGAATATCCGGGGCGGTCGGATCAAACCCTTGTTTAACCCGCAAAGGCTTATTGTTCTTGAGGGAATTTTTGAGTTTTTCGATGAACTCATCTTCGGGGAGTAAATCAACTACTCCTTTTTTGATAATCTCAAGCTGTCTTTTAATTTCTTTATCCATAATAATATAATCGACCTTTTGCGGCTGATTTTCAGTCCCATACGATTCAAATTTGGTTATATTTTACCGCTCGAATATACACAGTTGAGGGTTATCAGGATAGTTTTTTTTACTTCAAAGGCAAAGAATAGCCGAATTCCTGTAAACACAGGAACTTTTAGTCAACAAAAGGTATAACTTATAAAGAGATTTTTATTGCGATTTACCCTCAGGGGGTTTAGCTTCAAAAAATGCTAAAGAAAATTGACAAATCCAAAGATGCTGCAAAAAAACCATGGTTTGCCCGTCCTGTAATATGGATATTTACTTTTTTGGTTTTACTATCGGTTTGGGGACTTATACGAACATATCAGATATATGAATCTGAGCTTCCTTCGATTGATGAAGTTTATAACATTGAGCCTCCGCTTAAGACAAAAATTTATGCCCGCGATGGAGTCCTTCTTCAGGAATTTTATAATCAAAATCGAATAATGACCCCTTACGCCCAGTTTCCGGAACATTTACCCAAAATGCTGATGGCTGTCGAGGATCAGGAGTTTTATGAGCACTGGGGCATTAATGTCCGGCGGATATTTATAACCGCGGTGAAAAACATAACTCAGATGCGGATAGAAGGCGGCGCCTCGACAATTACTCAACAGTTGGCAAGAATGCTCTTTCTAAATCGTAAGCAGACACTTGAGCGAAAAATCAAAGAAGCGCTTACGGCAATAAAGCTGGAACGAATGTATTCCAAAGATGAAATTATGGAGATGTATCTTAATCTCTACTATTTCCATCGAGCCTATGGCGTGTCTGCGGCGGCCCATGTCTTTTTCGATAAAAAAGCGCCGGAGCTTACCGTTAGCGAGTGTGCCGTCATTTTGGGAATGCTTCGAGGCCCTGTCATTAACTCTCCGTTTAACAACCCCGATAAAGCATTAGCGGCCCGCAACCGTGTGCTTTTTTCTTATTATTCCGAGGATGGTATTACCCAGCAGGAATTTGATTCTTTGAAAGCTCTTCCGTTAGAAATAAATCTTCCAAAAGTCGTTCCCGGCAAAGCTCCCTATTTCACCGAGTTCATTCGGCAATATATTGAAAGGACATACGGTGTAGATAAACTTTATAATGGCGGCCTGAAGGTGTATACAACTCTCGATTGGGATTTGCAGCAGGCGGCTGAATCATCACTTGTCAATCATCTCGATTCACTGCAAAAAACAATCGAATCCAGGCGTAAAAAAGATGACCCAATGTACACGGAGATTCTGCCCGATACAGTTGATGAGTTTGGTGATAGTATTCTGGTTTTTAAAACTATACAGGGCGCCGCGTCAAGTATCAATAATGAAAACGGTGATATCCTGATTATGATTGGCGGCAAAGATTTTGCCAAGACCAAATTCAATCGCGCCGTGCAGGCTCCGAGACAGCCGGGGTCAGCCTTCAAGCCGTTTATTTATACCGCGGCTATCGACAATGGATGGACCCCGGATTCGATTCTTTACGATAACTCAATTGTTTTGGATATTCCCGGAACCGAAAACTGGCGGCCTCATAATTTTGATAACAAATATTTAGGCCGAATGACATTGCGCACCGGTCTAAAAAAATCACGTAATATGATCGCGGCCAAGCTGATTCTTAAAATCCACCCTGAGTTGGCCGTTTATTATGCGGAACAAATGGGTATAAAAAGCAAACTGCGGGCAGTGCCATCGCTTGCGATGGGATCCAGCGAAGTACGGTTAGAGGAGTTAGTGGGAGCCTATAGTGTCTTCCCTAACGGAGGAATACGAGTTAATCCACGTCATATTTTAAAGATAATTGACCGTTACGACAACATCCTTGAGGATAATACCGTTGTCCGCAAAGAGGAGGTTTTATCCGAAGAAACCGCCTATATAATGGTCACCATGCTGCAATCAGTTATGGAGCCGGGAGGTACCGGCCATAAAGCCCGATGGCTTGGGTTTACTCGCCCAGCCGGAGGAAAAACCGGGACGTCCAATAATTTCCGCGATAATTGGTATCTCGGATTTACACCGCAGGTTACTTCCGGTGTCTGGGTTGGATTCGATGATTTTATTTCCATCGGAAGGAATATGACCGGATCGGCAAACGGTTTACCGATATGGACAAAAATTATGTTGGCCGCGCATAAAGATCTTCCGATTGAGGACTTTAATGTTCCAGATGGTATGATTTTCATAGACGTGTGTGAAGAAAGCGGTAAACTGGCGACTGAGTATTGCCGTAATGTCATCCAGGAGATTTTCACGGCGAATACGGTTCCGACTGAAAAATGTGATATCTGTACCGGAAGAAAAAACGACGAGAGTAATCCGGCCGATACCGCGGGAACGATTCGTTTTTGATAATTAGATTTTGACAAGAATATCTGCTTGACAAGCGTGAGTAGTAAACCTATTATTGCGTTTACTTATAAATGCCGGAGTGGTGGAACTGGTAGACGCAGGGGACTCAAAATCCCCCGGTGGCAACACTGTGTCGGTTCGAGTCCGACCTTCGGCATTTTTTATGTCTTAATTAAAGACTTCGTTGCTCTCCACATTCATTTGTCATAAGAATAAAAAAAACGATTTTCTGATAATAAAAAAGGCCGGTGATAAACCGGCCTTTTTTCCCATAGTTGCCTAATAATGGATTAGTTGCAACCTGAGCAGGGACCTCCTCCCCCTCGAAATACATAATTTATAATTTGCACGGCATCTCCGATATTACAGAAACCGTCGCAGTTGGTGTCGCCGATGCAGTTTGGAATCGGTGGGGCTCCACCATTAAAGACATAAGAGATGATGCTTACAGCATCACCTACATTACAGAAACCATCATTATTGACATCTCCCGGAGGTGCGCTCAAGATGGAAATAAATCCATTATTAAACTCAACTATTTCCGGATTATAGGCAATGCTATCAAATCCTATTAATTCTCCTAAAGGATCAGAAAACGCGGTGTGAGAAGGATTATCATTAATAATAATCGCTACGCTAGAGTCTGTCACAAGATCATGGATGTCATCATTTATATGGAGCAGCAGGCGAATTAACAGACCGTTCTCCTGAGGAGTTATGTCATTTTCCCCAGGATTACCTAACGAATTAGCAAAAGCAACTATTTTTATATCGTTATAAGTGCCGGATAGTGAGCTGACGGAAACATAATCCCAGTTTTCAACGAGAGTATTTTCTACAGAATATGAGATCGTATCTGAGGCGGATATACCGAATTTTGCTATATCAGGATTACTCAGATTTAAGAACAAAGTAAAAGCGGCAATGCTATCCAAGGGATTAGTGATATATACGTTGAGTGCTACGGCCGTATCTCCCTCATAAGCGAAGACGCTGTCGATTGATACAATTAGTTCTTTCTCTAGCGGTTGATGAGTCAACGCTCCACCGTTATAGAAGTCTGTAAATCTTACGGCGGGATTGGAACCCGTTATAATACATTCATCAGAGGCTCCGAAGTAACCGGGAAAGCCAAAATATGGATCAGCGATTTGATACCCACTATAGTTATAAACATTTGATGAAATCGAGAGTTGATCGCTGTTTTCTCCAAAGGCAACGGTATTGTCAGTGCAATCAAACCAGAAAAAAGAAACAGGACTGATCAATGTGTCAATTTCAGGTACTGTCAGCACCGTTCCTTCAAGAGTAAACATCACCGTTTCATTGGCCACATCAGTTGTAAGAGGATGATGCTCGCCATTATTGGTCTCAGCCATTCCAACGACACGGATAACCGAGGCAGGACAAAACGTATCATCGCAAGTAGTCTCATCAATACTATAACTGAAGTATTCCCATTCATGTGTTCCGGGTATGTCAAATATAGTACCAGAATTAACACCAGTGATATTTAGTCGTTCATGGTCAAATCCAATCAAGAAATCAAAACCCTTTATTTCTTCCGAACCATGAGTTTTTATAACCGGGATTGAAAAGCTACTGCCGACTGTTAAACTATCCTCTATACCTATATTAAATCCAAATGGGGTGCTAACCGGACCGGTTGTAATTGATACGGGAAAAACATTATCCTGGAAATCGGCTATTGCCGCATACGTAAGGACGGCATCACCCGTATACGTCATGAATGCTCCATTTGTACTAAAAGGAACTCCGTAATCTCCAAAGACTGGTGCAAGCAAAATTCTGGTATGACTGCCTGCATGATCAATGTTAATTTCCAGTGAATCGGTATTGAACAGAAATGATGGTGTGACAATATCATTGAAAAGTAAAAACATTCCTGCCAGATCACCGGAATAATCCAATGAAACAGCATTGGCATTTGAATCACATGTAAAGGTTACAGGTATTTCAGTATGAGGAAATATGTCAGAGTACGGAAAAGCCGATCCTCCAAAGAGTCGATTGTAGTAGATAAAATCCTCAAATTGAAGCTTTGTTCCATCATAATTGACATCTGAATTATTGATGGCACATTCAACATTTGAACCAAAGGCCGAGAGACCTTCGAAGAAATACCTGTAATAGAGTATATAATCAGAGACAGTAAGGCCAATACCATCACAATTCATATCACTGGGATAAAATTCTGGATCTTCGATGCACTCTATTTCAATGCCACCATTATAGAAGTTTGCAAAGCGGACTATTGATGTGTCTATAGGCAAACACGAATCAGGCGCGCCCTTATACCCTGGAAATCCGTAATTGCCGTCACTAACATCATAATACCCCGAGTATTCATTCCAGTTATAGACTCCATCTGAAATAACAATCTTTCCAGCCGAATCGATAGCGATTGTGTTATCACCGCAGTCTTTCCAGTAGAAGCTTACGGGACTCCATTGGCATAGTATAGCAGAATCATTTTTCACGTTAAAGACAAGTGAAAACAACGGAGTATCATCAGGGATATTAACGCTTAGTGGCAGATGGCCATCGCCGCTCATATTAGCCAAACCTACTGCCCGAATTAGTCCCGGAGGGGTTCCGGTCGTATCTGAGCGGTACGCAAAATACTCCCATTCAAACGAACCAGTGTCCTGATCAAACACATACGATTCATGCGCTTCTATAAACTCCAATACGGTAGTATCGTAGTCGATGAGAAAATCGAAGCCATGCATCTGACCCGAACCGGAATCTTTTGATACCTGCAGGTAAACGTTTTGCCCAAGCGGAGTATCATTGATAACATCGATAGATATAGAAAATGGAATTTCGTCCGCGAAAGAATTTCCGACTGCCCCAAAGGCAAGAAAGAATAAAGAGCATACTATTAGAAATAGCCCGCCTGATTTTTGTTTCGAAAACATATCATCCTCCAAAGTTACTACGGTTAGCGGTGATGCTATTCCTTAGCCATATCACATATTGTTTCCCGATATTAAATTTATATAATTCTGCAACACAGAGCTTTGATTGGTAATGTATACTTGTGATGCTATCCCAAAGATGTCATTCCTGCTCACAAAAAAAGCCCATGGCAATAAGATATTCTTTTCTGCGTAAACGCTTCAAAGTTACAATGTCACTATTTTATCTTATCGCATGAACTATTTGTGATTATAATTTAAGAATATATACTACATTGTCAACTATTATTTTCACTTGTCATAAAATAATATTATTCGAATGGTTTATTTGGGGATGCGATAAAGGCAGAAACTGAGATGCTCCTGCCTCAACGCTGTCTTTTATCTTAGCCTTCTTGTTCTTTGAACTTCTTTAATACATCAAGAACACACTCGATATCAAGTGGTGTGTGATCTGCCGTAACCTGAAACCGAATAGTTTCGTCCCCTTTGGGGACAACAGGATAATTGAGGCCGGTTGCCAAAACGCCGTTATCTCGAAGGAATTTGACTAATCGGGTGGTTCTCTCAGTATCACGAACTAAGAGAGGAACGATCGGATGGGGGCTTGGAATCGTTTCATAACCAAGGTCCAGTAGCCCCTGCTCAAACTTCTTTGTCATTTTTGATAAATGTGAAAGCAGGCTCTTCCCGTCTTCGCTGTCGAGGATATTCAAAGCTTCAATAGCTGTCGTTGTTTCGGACGGTGTGATCGGGTTGGTATAAATATAAAACGGGTTCTTTTCCCTTAGGTAAGGTATAATTGCGCCATTGGCTACAACATAGCCGCCATTAACTCCGAAAGCCTTACCTAACGTAGCAACTAAGATGTCAATTCCGCTAGCCTTAGTAATTTCCTCAGTACCTCGGCCGGTTGCCCCATAAGCACCGGCGCCGTGCGAATCATCCACAACCAGAACAATATCTTTAGGAAAGTTGTCATTGTATTTTTTTGTAATTTCGGAGATTTTATCGAGCGGAGCGAAATCTCCTCTCATGCTGAAGACGCCGTCAGTCACCACAATAAGGTGGTCACATTGACCGACAGATTCCTGTATCTGTTTCTCAAGCTGTTCAAGGTTGTTGTGTTTATAAATCCTTTTGCCTTTTGGCCGCGACAGTTTCATCGCATTGATGATACAGTTATGATTTAGCTCATCTGAGATAAGAATCGTTTCGGGTGTGGTCAGCGTGGAGATAACGCCCAGAACGGTTGTGTAGGCCGAGCTGTTGAGCATACAGTCTTCACGGCCATGAAACTTTGCCAGTTGCCGTTCAAGGCTTAGATGAGCTTTATAGGTGCCGCTGATAAAGCGGACTGCTCCCGGACCAACTCCGTATTTCTTCGCCCCTTCTTCTTCGGCTCTTAACATTCTCTGATCAAACTGCAGGCCAAGATAAGAATTAGAATTCATACGAATGAACTCTTGATCTTTGAATCCGTCGAGATAAAACCTGGGGCCACTATCATTTGTTGCCTTTTTGACACTGACAACTACCAGCTCGGCGCCCTTGGTTGTACCTGTTGTCTTCAAGTCATCTATTTGTTCCTGAAGGAATTTTGAAAAATTACTATACGGCATGTAAGAATCTCCTTGAATAGCTATTTTATCTTTTGTCTGATTTTGACAATCATGTCGTTAACCATTGCCGCTTGGTCATAGTTCGGTTTCCAATTCCATTCTGAGCGGGCGGCACTGTCATCCATCGAATTCGGCCAGGAATCAGCAATTGCCTGACGTACAGGATCGACGCTATAGCTGATTTTAAATTCCGGAATATGTTTTCTAATTTCCGCAGCCAGTATCTCCGGAGTAAAATGCATCGCGGTAACATTATAAGCATTACGGTTTGCTAGTTTTGAACTATCAGCTTCCATTAAGTCTATTAACGCCTTTACGGCATCAGGCATATACATCATATCGAGAGAACAATCGTTTCGAAGATAACAGGTATAAGAGGCATGCTTGATAGCCTCGAAGAATATTTCTACGGCATAATCGGTTGTACCACCGCCCGGCTCTGTTTCATAGGAGATTAATCCCGGAAAACGTACGGAGCGAGTATCAACTCCAAATTTCTTAAAATAATAATCGGATAACAGTTCACCGGAGAGCTTGGTCACACCATACATCGTTTCCGGTCGCATAATTGTCAATTGTGGCGTGCAGTCCATCGGTGTTGAGGGACCAAAGGCACCAATGGAGCTGGGAAAGAACATCTTGCACTTATATTGACGGGCTGCTTCGAGCATATTGTATAAACCACCCATATTTACCTGCCAGGCGATACCGGGACGAGTCTCACCAATTGCCGATAAAATTGCCGCCATATGATAGATAGTATCGATTTTATACTGCTGCATAACCCGGGTTATATGATGTTCGTCGGTTACATCAAGGAATTCAAACGGCCCCGAATCTCGCAGTTGTAAATCAGAAGGCATCCGAATATCAGTCGCGATGACATTCTCTTCACCATATATTTTTCTTAAAACTACGGTTATTTCGGAGCCGATTTGCCCAATTGCTCCGGTAATAAGAATCTTTTTCATCAGTCCCAGCCTCTTCTATTAGCCCTACATCTCAAATCGTACGAGGATGTTTTTCATTTTCTTTTCTGTTAGATGTATATATACTATCTCTATAGCAGTAAATCAAGCGTCGGTTTTCTCGTAGTATGTGAATCCGAATAACGAATATATAGGCCAATAACATCTTGAGTAATGAAGAGAAAAAGACAACTCCTTTTACAAAAGCTGTCAAAACGGTAATCAAGAGTATCCCGGCCGGTAAGATTGCTACCTATGGGCAAATAGCGGCTTTGGCCGGCAATCCGAGAGCGGCTCGAATGGTGGTCCGAATTCTGCACTCAAGTTCAAAAAGTGATAATCTCCCCTGGCATAGGATTATAAACAGTAAAGGAACGATTTCGTTGCGTCCGGGGCAAGGTTATGAGCTTCAAAAACAATTGCTTGAGGATGAAGGAATTGAATTCGGGATAGGTGACAAAGTTGATTTTAAAAAGTACTTGTTTAACTCAAAATAACTTAATCAGAACTTAATATTTTATCGTTGGCGCGGTTGAGCAGCGTTGCCGACTTACGCGCTTTTATTGGAATCACATTGCTGGTAATGTTATGATCACTAATTAAAGTAAATGCTTCAACCACTTTTTCAGCATCTTCTTTCGATGCAAGATCAATTATCAGCAAACTGCAGGTAACATTGCATCCTTTAACATCAACATCAGCATCGTGCAAGCCTAAATCGCAAAGGATGTCGCAAATGAAGTTATCTTCTTCCACAATGGTTATATCAACCCCGGCAAAGGCAACTTCATAGCCAATTGTTTTACTGTATTGAAAAGGTATTAACGCAAAAAGGCAGAAAACCACAAAAAGAGTACCCAGGCTGAATGACAAAACCGGTTTCCTGAACCCCCAGCTTCTGGAATCAGGGTTCTTTTTTAGGCCATTCACAGAATTCTCGACAGTATTTTTTATTTCAGTAAAGGGTATTATATCCTGTTTCGGCATTTCACGTACGGTTTTATATGAAGTTCTTAGTGCTTGTACCACAGTATATTCGTGGTAACACTTAGAGCATTGCTTTATATGCTTAAGCGCAGAGTTGTCGAGTCCGTTTAGTTCTTTGTGAAGCATGCGCTGAATCTGTTTACTGACTTCGCGACACTGCATCGGACGCCCTCACTTTTTTAGATTTTGATTCACTAACCTGCCTTGACTGCTTTTTTTGCTGCTGTTCTATGGCCTTTTTCATCTTATTTCTCGCTCGAAACAGGGACGCCTTAACAGCGCCTTCTGTTTTATTCAGCAAGGAAGCCAATTCGTTAATCGGCCAGCCTTCTAACTCATGCAGCGTAACCAGTACCTGCTGATCTGAGCTTATGGCTTGAAAGGCAAACTTAAGGAGTCTTTTGGCGGCCAGCATATCGACCGGATCTTCTACAACCAAGTCGCTGTGTAAATCTGGATGAAACGGTACCAGACGTTTCCACAAAGGACGCCTCATTTTGCTGTTGAACCTATTTATCATAATTCGATACAGCCAAGACCGAAATGCCTTTCGGTTTCGCAGTGACTCGAAATGGCTAAATGCCTGAACCATAGAATCTTGAAAAAGGTCATCACCTCTCTCCCGATTTCCGGTTAATTTACGACAAAATAGCATAGCTTTTCTGTATTCAGGCTCCAGGGCTGACCAAAACTCACTGCTATTATTATTCATCCGATATTATGACGCCTATATATAGTATTTGGTTACGAAAATTCCGCTCAAATATGATACAAATATAGAGTTATTGTGGTTCACAATATTTTGTTAATAATACTACGCCTAAAACTGCTACATACAACTATTTGCTCAGTAATTTACGATAACGATTACGGCGGTTTTCAAAGTAAGAGCTTCCCAATTCTTTTTTGCGCCATTCTTCATAATCGTCAAAATTGCCTTCAAACCAGTGGAGTTTACCATCCCCTTCAAAAACGATCAGATGGGTACAAATCCGGTTTAGGAAGAACCTGTCATGAGAAATTGTTAAGACACAGCCGCTGAAATTGAGGATTGCCTCTTCGAGCATACGAAGGGTATTGACATCAAGATCATTAGTAGGTTCATCGAGTAGTAAGACATTTCCTCCGGACTTCAGCACTTTAGCCAATTGGCATCGATTTCGTTCACCACCGGAAAAATCACCGACATTTTTCTGTTGATCTGCTCCTTTGAAACCAAATTGAGCTATATATTTCCGAATCGGTATTTCCCGATTGCCAATTAAGATTTCCGAGGCTCCTTCCCCTATTTCCTCAATCAGGCTTTTTTCAGAATCGAGCATGTCCCGTTCTTGGTTGACGTAGGAAATCTTCACCGAGGAGCCAACTTCAACACTTCCTGAGGTTGGCTTTTCCTCGCCAACTATCATTTTGAATAATGTCGTTTTGCCGGTACCGTTGGGACCGACCAGGCCAACTACTGCCGAGCGAGGAACGGTAAATCCGGCGTTTTCAAACAGTAGTAGATCATCAAACTGCTTTGAGACGTTTTCAAAAGTGATGACTTTACTTCCAAGTTCCGGCCCCGGAGCAATCTGAAATAAAGAATTATCATTTTTAGTCGCCGCTGTTTCCCGGGCTACTAATTGCTCATATTCAGCAATACGGTTCCGGGCCATTTCCGCACGGTCTTTGTTATTCATTTTAATCCAGGAAAGTTCACGTCCAAGAGCTTTGGCTCGAGGAGAGCTATCTTTGGCTTTTTCTGAAAGGCGAGTTATTTTCTGCTCCAACCACGATGTATAATTGCCCTCATAAGGAATACCGGCGCCGCCTTCGAGTTCGAGAATCCATTTTGTGATATTATCGAGAAAATACCTATCATGGGTGACAATCAGGACTGTTCCGGGGTAATCTTTTAACTGATTTTCTAGCCATGATACTGTTTCGGCATCGAGATGGTTAGTCGGCTCGTCCAGTAGGAGCAAATCCGGCTGTTCAAGAAGAGCCTTGCACAACGCAACACGGCGTTTTTCACCACCGCTCAGAGTGTTTATTATTCTATCATTTCCCGGCAGGCAAAGAGCGTCGCTGGCGAGTTTTATTTTATAGTCGAGATTCCAGGCGTCGGTAGCATCAAGCGTTTCCTGAAGCTGCCCCATTTTATCCAAAGCGGTCTGCATTTCATCATCTGACATAGGATTTGCCATACTCGCGGAGATGTCCTCAAATTCTTTTAGCATATCAGCAGTCTTTTGAAAAGCTGATTCAATCGTCTTATGAACGGTCCAATCATCGGAAAGTAATGGTTCCTGTTTGACCATGCCGGCCTCATACCCTTTGGTGATAAAAGCATCCCCTTGAAACTCCTCATCGTTTCCCGCCATAATATTAAGGACCGTTGATTTTCCGGACCCATTTTCACCAACAATACCTATTTTCGCGCCGGGGTAGAAACACAGGTTGATGTTTTTAAGGACTTGTTTTTGACCGTAATATTTATTTAGTCCCAACATTGTGAATATATATTGATCCGCCATTATCATCCCTTTCAGTAGAATAATCAGATTGCTAAAAAGTAATCTATTCAAACGCTTTTGGCAATCTTTGATTATAACATAAGGTAATACCCCTCAAGATTGTAGTTGCATCGTTTGAATAAAGATTTATATTGGATTTAACTAAAAATCCTTCACGAGTACCGCGTCATGCCGCCTGAATACAGAATTTTTACTTAACCGCAATTTGACATATTCTCATTAATCCGGGAAAATGGGAGTTAAAAAATGACAGACAGGTTTCAACGAGGTTATCTCAATTTGTTGTGTAAATCTTCTCTTCTTTTTCTCTTATTATTTTTCAGTTTAAATATGTTTATAATACCGGCTTATGCTGAAATAGCAAGTCCTGATGAAATGGAGCAAGTCTGCCGCAACTGGCTTTTGCAAACAGTCTCTGAACGAGGACAGTGGAATAAATCAGTTGCCCCAGATATAATTGGCGTCGGGCAGATAGAATCGGGCGATACTGTACTGGCTACTTACTACACTATTTCTCCTGTCGGTTTTGTATTGGTACCTGCATTAAAAGAGATGACTCCAATCAAGGCTTATTCCGACAAATATGTTTTGGATGAAAAGCAGGAAAACGGGTTCATCTTAATGGTCCAAGAGATGCTGCGCTCCCGGTTTGATATCTATATCGCCCAATTCGGCAGTTTGGAAGCAAAACAGCCAATAAACGAAGAAGCTTTATTTGGTCATGGTCAGCGAGACAAATGGGACATATATACTCTATCGACTGAAGACTTTATGCTATCTCGTAGTGTCGAAAAAAGTGCTCTGGAAGAAGGCGGTCCACTATTGACAACCAGTTGGCACCAACGAGCACCATATTCTAATGATTGCCCAATGGGCGATGGTGGACGTACAGTAGTTGGTTGTGTCGCTACTGCGACTGCCCAGATTATGGCCTACTGGCAATGGCCTATATCAGGTGTTGGTAGTCATACATACACCTGGAACGGAGACAATTCTTGCGAAGGCAGTACTCCTGCAGAGGAATTGACCGCAGATTTTACAAATATTATTGACTGGAATCATATTATTGATAGTTGCGATGACGGCTGTTCCTCGGCTGATTCGACAGAATTAGCGGCTTTGTGCTACGATGTCGGGGTGGCGCATAGTATGAATTATGGGGCTTGTGGTTCCGGGGCTTATACCGGAAATGCCGCCGCCGTGTTATCTCAGTACTATAAATACAGTTCCGAAGTTCATCGTGATGATCGCACCGGTTATGATTTAGCCGGTTGGTATGGACAAATAAAAGAACAGATAGACAAAAACCAGCCGACGCAATACCGAATAAGAAGCCATTCCATAGTATGCGATGGATATCGTTCAGATGGTTTGCAATATGAGTATCATATGAATTACGGCTGGGGTGGAAGCTTTACGGCTTGGTTTGTATTAGATAGTTTGTATTGTAGTTGGGTCGAACCCGATAGCGTCTGCCCGGCATCAGAAGAATACATGGTTACTGAAATACATCCTCAAAATACTCCGATATTGGACTGCATCAGTCACACCATAGCTGAAGCATCAGGTAATTCTGACGGATTCATTGAAGGCGGTGAGTCTATGGACATATCGGTCATAATTCAAAATAACGGATTGAATGCCACTAATACTACCGGAACAATTTCTACTTCAGATAGCTATTTGACCGTAACCTCCTCTATAACCAGCTTTGACTCCCCCATTTCATGGGGCGCCCAGAGTAGTTCTCAAACAGATTTTGTAATCGAGGTGTCAGCCGGATACTCCGATCCGCATATCGCAGAATTAGTTATCAACCTGTCCGCTGACGGAGGGTATTCTTCGGTCGATACTGTTTTAGTTCTCATAGGAAAACAAACCGGTTTTGCCGATGATATTGAATCGGGTGAAGGTTTCTGGCGGCATAAAGCAGTTACTCCAACTTTCTCTGATGAGTGGCATGTTGATACGTATCGTGCACATTCGGGAGCATCAAGCTGGAAAGTTGGCGGATACGGAGACGCTATCTACGGTGATGGACTTGATGCCGGATTGCTAACTCAGCCATTCAATCTACCTTTTAATGCAGTGTTCACTTTTTGGCACTGGATGGAGTCAGAATTTGGTTCCGATACTACTGCCTGGGATGGCGCAATTGTGATGATTTCTGTCGATGGTGGTGGTTGGATTCAAATAACTCCTGATGAAGGTTATAGTCACACAATAATAAATAACTCAGCCAGTCCGTTTGCTAGCGGCACGCCATGCTTCTCCGGCAACAATGACTGGCAGCAACTTAGTTTTGATTTATCGGCTTATACTGGTCAGGCACAAATAATGTTCCGCTTTGGCTCGGACGGCAATACCGCTTTTGAAGGCTGGTATATAGATGACGTAGAAATTGACGGTGATGCATTTCTTTGCGGCGATTCAAACGCGGATTTACAGACCAACCTTGGTGATGCGGTCTATATTATAAATTATGTGTTTAAAGGCGGCCCGGCTCCGATTCCGGTTGATGCTGCTGAGGCAAATTGTGATGGAACAGTCAATATTGCCGATGCCGTTTACCTTATAAACTACATTTTCAAAGGCGGTCCGGCTCCCTGCTCAGGATGCTGATAATTCAAATGAGCGCTTTTATAAATATTTAAGATAAATGCCGGTATTAGTTACCGGCTTTTTTCTTGTGATTATCTTTTTCCGGAAATAATAGAAGCAGGAATTTTTCTATTTGATACCCTGATTTTTCCGCGAATGCCTCAATACTATTTTTATTGCTGATAATAACATCTCGTTTAGTAGACACATCATCATCTTTTGAAATATCTATGCACAGTTCATGAATAAATAAAATGTCAATCAGTTTAGTAAACTGCTCTCGGTTAAACCAGCGTTCATTTTCGTGGGAATTAATCCGTAAAAAGATGCCTATATCGTCTCGACCAAGTAATTCAACCCAATCACTTTTAGTGCGTGTTTCACTTATCAGATTTGTGCGCTGGATCAATATCGGCATCAATGATGCATACGCCTGCGCATTCCAATCATCATGAAGGATGTCCGATAGACAATCTCCAAGATTCTTCTGCAACAGCCAGTCATAGAGACGTCTATGGGCAATTGTTCTGACCCCTTTTCTATCACTCTTTAGTGCGAACTTTCCAATAGCCAGAATAATTTTTGAGATCAATATCAGATCGGCATTTAACCTTTTTGTTTTAGTTACCACCGTATCAGAAGATTCAATCAGGATGTCGGTAAGCTGTCTAATAGCCTCTGTTATTACCTCATTAAACTTTACCGTCTCAATGTCCGTCAGGTTTTCATGGTCTATAATAGCATCAAACATGTGCTTCAAAGGAATGGAAAGTTCGCCGGAAATATCTTCTTTGTTTTTTACCAGATACAAACTACGCCCGGTAAATATAGAATAAATCAGGTCTCTAAAAGGTTTCAGAATTGAGGATAATTGCAGTTCAGTATAGGCTTCATCAATATCACGTATTCCTCCGCCATAGAGATTATTCATTAGCCGTGACCAGGAACCATCGCTGTCATAAATTTCCTGAAAATCCATAAAGGCATAATACTGATAGCCGTAAAGTTTGGTAAAGAAACCATCTCTGGCCAATTGCTCTCCGCTTCTGAGATACTGAAGACCGGTGCGGTAATCACAAAACCGGTAGATATGCCCCGGCGCCGTGTTTAGTTGAAGGGCATCTATTAATGACCGATGAACAAACTGTTTAGCTTCAGCGGAACCGACATTAATAGCGGTTGACGAATGAATCTTTCCCTCGGTTGAGTCATATGAATTGTTATAAATAATTATAGCCCGCTCATCTCCGGAACGATTGCTATACGCAAAAACATTTTCATTTACCCAACCGTCCGAGGTTGTGAAATCATATAGTGCGAAGTTTTCCGAACCGCTGAAAATATTACGCCGACGCATAAGCGGAAACAACTCATGCTCGTGACGCCGTATTAGACCCTCATCAACTTCCTCGTCCCAATAGGCGCGGTAATATTCCATACCGTATTTCTCAGTAAACCCCTCTAACTGGCCGTGTCCAAACATCGGCAGACCGGGCATAGTTACCATCATTACAGCAATACCAAAATATTTATCACCTTTGCCAAATTGCTCAACAGCGGTTTTTTCATCGGGATTATTCATAAAATTAACGAAACGCTTAAGAACCTCAGGGCTAAATTCCAAAACGTTTTTAATCGTCATGCGATATTTGTCGTTCTCTTCCATTTTGAGCATATTCATAAAGGCGCTGTTATACACCCGATGCATACCAAGAGTACGAACAAAGTATCCCTCCATCAGCCAGAAGGCTTCGGCAAGCAGCAGCGTATCGGGAACTTCCGCGGCAACCCGATCGACCACCTCCCGCCAAAACTCTTTGGGAAATATCTCGTCGAATTGCGGGCGCGTCATTCCCTGCTCAGCCCTTGAGGGAATTGCTCCGCCGTCACCCGGCTGTGGAAACCATAAGCGTTGATAATGTTTTTTGGCCAGCGTCATAGCGGCATCAAAACGGATAATAGGAAACTTTCGGGCCACATGAAGGACTGTTTGAATAACCGCCTCGCGCACTTCAGCCTTCATAAAATTCAACTGGGCCGTATCATTCCATGGAGTGCTGGTACCGTCGTTACCATGATAGATATAGCGAACTTCACCACTCTTGTTGTCAATGCGCTTAAACACGACCGAGGCATCGCGATGTTCCCAATAGCCGTCTTCGATTTGTACTGTCGCATTATCATCTTCAGAAAGATTAACTCCGGTAAACTGATATACCGGAAACGGCGGATGCTCCGATTGAATGAACCAATCAGGATGTTCAATTACCCATTTCGAGTAAATCCCCATGTGATTAGGAACCATATCGCTGGCTAAACGAATTCCTCTATCCCAAGCTCTCTTACGCAGGTCCTGATAGGCCTCTTCTCCACCTAAATCTTCGGCGATAGTGTAATCATAAAGAGAATATGCCGAAGGAGCCGCTTCGGGGTTACCCATTATTTGCTTGATTTTCTGCGAGGCTTTGGATCGCTCCCAGATTCCAATTAACCACAGGCCGGAAAAACCCCAGCGTGCTAATTTATTCAATTCCTCATCGGGGACTTCGTTGAGTAAAGTGATTTTACGATTATATTGTTTTGATAATTGATCTAACCAGACATAAACTGTTTTGGCCAAAATAACTACATTGGACATCCAGTCAGCGTCTCGGCTGAAAGCAGCCGGTTCGGGATATTCATAATCAATTGATCCATAGGCCTTCTTGCCAAACTCAAGGGCAATATTAGGCCCCGGCCCCCAACCCCGAACTCTATATTCCTCTTGAAGAATATCTCCCGCAAGCATAACCGACATGAGTAAATCTTTGGGCAGGAATTTGGCCCATTTTGTTTTTATGAAATCGAGCTGGCCTTCAAGAGAATTCGGGCAGGCCTTCATAGGAGCTCGCAGGCACTCAAAAAGCGGTTCACCAAGCGGCCCAAAATCCGGCTTGTCCTCAAAATAGTCTTCCAGGTAAGCTACAAAAGGATTAAAAGGACTATTTGTTGTCAATTCAGTATTATCGTAAAAGGGATGAAACGGCCTAAAAGCAGGATTTGCCATTGATAATGATAGTAGAATAGATTCCTGAGTTATCAATTCCTGATTACTTCCGAATTCATTTGAATCGCTGATAAACAGTTCCGGTTTTTGACCTTTATAAACATCATGCGGAGGAAAATAATCGACGAAAGACGCAATTGATTTTTCTGAAACAGCTTCCGAAGAATTAGCCTCTATCCAACCTAAAGCACCAGACATTATAAACGGATTTTCTTCGTGACTATATAGATGAAGAATATATCGTAAGATGCTGTTGATTATACTGGCTGTGACAAGTTGTCCCGGACGAACGGGCCAGTTTTTACTATCTCCATGGACAATTGAAAGATTGTACCGATCAGTGAGTTTCCGGATTGCAAAAGCAGATGAAGAAGGCGGCATAAACCGGTTATCGCTGAATACGGTATTAAGTTTCAGCCACTCCCATGTCTTGCGCGACACCTGCAGGCCAAAGGGAAAATATTTTTGAAGCGATTTATCAGTATTCATTCTTTATCAATTCTTTTCTTCATTTACGTTAACAACTCGCCAATATATCGTAATTTACGGAGTTAATGCCATAAAAATAGCAATTCTTTTATGGCAGAAAACAGAAATTTTTATTATTTTCAATCTTGAAAACTATGGTAGTGTAATCTTATCAGGAAATAACATGCTGAATTCGTGATTTGATTATTCCCGGATTTGCTTACTAACTCTTGAATTAGGGCGTATATTTGTTATAATTGTTAAAAATATTCAGTGTTTAGAAAGGACTGTCATGGCCGAAACAGCAAAAGATGTCAATACAATTCCTCAGCGCGATGATATCGACGCACAGGACACATGGGCTCTAACAGATTTATATAAAGACGATAATGAATGGGATTCGACTTTCTCAAAGGCTCAAAAATTAGCCGAAAAAGCCGGTGAGTTTTCGGGCCACTTGGACGATTCATCTAAGAATCTATATAATTGTCTCGAAGCTCGTACGGAATTATCAATGATATGCGACGAGCTGTATCAGTATGCCAAGCTTAATCAGGATTTGGATTCCAGGGCTTCAAAATATCAGGAAATGTGCGACCGGGCAGTAGTCTTAGCCTCAAAAATTTCGGCAGCCTTCTCTTTTGTCGAGCCGGAATTGCTGCAAATAGAAGAATCCAAGCTAACCGAAATGGCCAAGGCGTTTCCCAAGCCCGATGTTTATGATTTTTATATCTCTGATTTCAATCGATCTCGCTCTCATATTAGATCAGCCGAGGTTGAAGAACTGTTGGCACAATCCTCCGTCATAAGCCGTTCACCGCATAATATATTCTCGATGTTTGACGCGGCCGATATTGTTTATCCTGAAGTAGCCGATGATAACGGCCATAAAGTACGCCTGACCAAACAGCGTTTCGCCAAATTCATGGACTCTCCTAAGCAGTCTGTCCGGGCCGAAGCAAATGAGAAATTCTACAAACCTTACATCAGCCACCTGAATACTTTGGGCGCTGTTTTTTCAGCCACAATCGCCAAAGACACATTTTATTCTAAAGCCCGGAAGTATGAAAGCGCATTACATGCGTCGCTTGATTCCAACAATATTCCCGTTTCAGTTTATCATTCATTGATAAAAGCAACTGAGAATAATTTAACTGGCTTACATAAATACATGAGCGTGCGAAAAAAACTCCTGAAGCTTGAAAAGCATTATCCGTATGATGTCTTCTGTCCACTCTTCCCCGAAGCCAATGACGATATTCCATACGAAGAAGCAGTAAAAGAAGTTCTGTCCGCGATAAAGCCTCTCGGTGATAATTATACATCACACCTAACTGACGGTTTTTCCAAAAGATGGATTGATGTTTATGAAACGGAAGGTAAGGCCGGAGGCGCATATAGCTGGAGAAATTACCGCTCTCATCCGTTTGTTTTGATGAACTACAATAATACTATCAGCAATATGTTTACGCTGGCGCATGAAATGGGTCACGCAATGCACAGTTTCCTGTCCAATCAAAAGCAGTCGTACCAGAAGGCACAGTACTCTATTTTTGTCGCCGAAGTAGCTTCGACCCTCAATGAAGGACTGTTAATGCATTACTTGTTGGGTAAAACAACCGACAAATCCCGCCGAATGTATTTGATCAACCGGCAATTGACCGGAGCTATGGGCACTTATTTCCATCAGGTTATGTATGCCAATTTTGAATTTCAGGTGCACGATATTGTAGAAAAAGGCGGCGCGCTTTCACCCGACATTATGAATAAAATATGGGCTAATCTGACGACGAAATATTACGGCTCGTCGGTTACGATGGATGAATATTCCAAGTATAAATGGTCCCGAATTCCTCATTTTTATACAAATTTCTATGTTTATCAGTACGCCACTTCCTACGCCGCATCTCAGGCAATACTTGGTAAATTCTTAAGCGGCGAAAAAGGTATTATTGAAAAATACCTCAATCTTATTTCGTCAGGCGGCAATGATTATCCAATCAACCAGCTTAAAATATGCGGAGTTGACATGACGACAACTGCCCCGTTTGACGCAACCCTGAAGCAGTTTGAAAACCTAGTTGATGAAATGAGTACTTTAGCGGAAGAAGGCTGATTCGATGGACCATTTTGAGAAAATAGCAAAAGAGTTAAATATTTCCGTGAGGCAAGTATCGGCAACGAGTGAACTATTGGATGCTGACGCGACCGTACCTTTCATTGCCCGCTACCGCAAAGAAGTGACCGGGAATCTGGACGAGGTTGTAATTACCTCCATCAGAGACAGATCCGGACAACTTCGTGAGCTGGATAAACGCCGTGAGGCTATCATCACTTCTCTGGATGAACGAGATCTGCTGACAGATGAATTGTCGGCAAAGATTAACGCCGCTGAAACAATGGTTGAGTTGGAAGATATCTATCTGCCGTTTCGTCCTAAACGGAGAACACGGGCGACGATCGCGATTGAGCGAGGCCTGGAACCGTTGGCTGAAAGTATCTTTGAACAGACAGATTTTGATGTTTACGCTGAGGCGGAGAAATTCATCGATGAGGAAAAAGAGGTTGCTTCTGTCGATGATGCTTTGGCTGGAGCGCGCGATATTATCGCGGCTTGGATAAACGAGGATGCTGATGCTCGGGCTAAAATGCGGGCGCTGTTTCTGCAGAGTGCCGTGATTACTTCCCGAGTTGTCGTCGGCAAAGAGGAAGAAGGCGTCAAGTATAAGGATTACTTCGATTGGAGTGAACCGGTTTCCAAATCTCCCTCGCATAGAATTCTAGCCATGCGTCGAGGCGAAGCCGAGAATATCCTTGCTCTCAAGGTTGCTCCCGAAGAAGATGAGGCCCATGAGCTTCTCGACGAAATGTTTGTGTCCGGCGATAATGATGCCGCCGATCAGGTCTTGAATGCGATAGAGGATTGCTACAAACGCCTTTTGGGACCGTCAATGGAGACAGAAATACGTTTGGATTCCAAAGGACGTGCCGATTTCGAAGCAATCAGGATATTTTCCGAAAATCTCCGAGAATTACTTATGTCTTCCCCTCTGGGGCAACATAATGTGCTGGCCATAGACCCCGGTTTTCGTACCGGCTGCAAGGTCGTATGTCTCAATCGGCAAGGGAAATTAGTCCATAACGAAACTATCTTTCCGCTTGATTCTGAAAAGCGTAAAAATAGCGCGATAGAAGCGGTTGAAAAAATGCGCTCGGAATATAACATCGAAGTTATCGCCATTGGCAACGGTACCGCCGGCCGTGAGACGGAAGCATTTATTCGGGAATTAAACCTTCCCGGAGATATTCTCATAGAAATGGTTAATGAGTCAGGCGCATCGGTTTATTCGGCCTCAGCTGTCGCGCGCGAAGAATTCCCTGATTATGATATTACCGTGCGAGGCGCAGTATCTATTGGCCGCCGTCTGATGGACCCGTTAGCGGAATTAGTAAAGATTGATCCAAAATCAATCGGGGTTGGACAATATCAGCATGATGTCGATCAACCATCCTTGAAAAATGGTCTCGATGATACCGTTATGAGTTGTGTCAACGGTGTTGGCGTTGAAATAAACACCGCCTCAAAACAGCTACTCACCTATGTTTCGGGATTAGGACCGACATTGGCCGGTAACATTGTAACTTATAGAGATAAGAACGGCCCGTTTTCTTCTCGTGATGGTCTGTTACAAGTTCCCCGTCTCGGCCCTAAAGCATTTGAGCAATCCGCAGGATTCCTTAGAATTACCGACGCGATAAATCCGCTCGACAGAAGTGCGGTTCATCCGGAAAGCTATCCGGTTGTCGCGAGAATGGCTAAGGATCTCAGCTGCACGGTTACGGATTTAATGTCTGACGATTCGATTCGTAATAAGATCAGCCTCAACGATTATGTCTCTGATAAAGTAGGCATGTTGACGCTTCAGGATATTAAGGATGAGTTGGCTAAACCGGGCCGCGATCCCCGGCAAAAATACGAGCGATTCAGTTTTGACGACTCAGTTCATAAAATCGACGATGTGAAAGCGGGCATGAAGCTCCCCGGTATCATAACTAACGTCGCGGCTTTCGGAGCTTTTGTGGATATCGGAGTGCATCAGGATGGCTTAATTCATATCAGTGAATTAGCCGACCGTTTCGTGAAAGACCCCAACGAGATCGTAAAAGTTAATCAGAAAGTTAAAGTAACGGTCTTAGACGTTGATATTAACCGGAAACGGATATCGCTGTCACTTAAGCAGGACCAATAAGTCTTTCTCAATAAAAAACCCCGCACTCAGGCGGGGTTTTTTATAAGACTATTAGTTTAGAGTAAATCTTCTACTTTTATTGTCAGTTTTCTAATTGAATCATCTCCACCAAAACCAAACTTCTGATACCGGATATACCCTTCCTGATCAATCACAACGAGATATGGCACACCATTTATTTCATAGTCTCTATTGACATTTATATCTCCGAAAAGCAAGGTCATTGCGTATTCATTGTTTTCAAACAACGCTCTATACTTCACTCTGTTTTTTGTATTGGTCATAACTTTTATCGCCAGCACCTGAACCTTTGAGGAATCCTGATTCGCAGCAAATTTGCTCACATAAGGCAGAGCTTCACAACAAGGTTGACACCACTCGGCCCAAAAGTCTATCACAACTATTTTGCCTCGTAAGCTCGATAAGGAGACTTCATTGCCATCGGCGTCTTCCAGAGTCCAGCCAGGAGCTTTGACCTTAATCTTTTCGGAAATAATACTTTGTTTTTCTTTGGCTTCTTTGGAAATTCTGTTTTCTCGAAAAGTATTTATGATGTTATTCCACCGAGAATCCTGATGATAATCGGTAAATATAGTATCTTCTTCATTTGAAGTAAATATCGATATTCCTCGTTCAGCACTGTATTCCAAATAGAAAAGAGCGCTGTCTTTATTATTCAGTTTGGTATGAGCTACAGCAAGCCAATAGCAGCGGTAACTCGACAACTCATCATGCGTTTTGCGGGAATTAACGAATCTTATAAACTCCTGATATGCTCCGCAATAGTGATATAAGGCGAGTGAATAATCATCGAAGAACTCTTCCTCAAATCTCTCTTTCTCAACTCCATTCTCTTTTAACCGATTCCTAAGCACAACCTTAGCGACGTCATAATCACCGTTATAAATCAGGAGGTTAGCATAGTATATGGCATGTATCAATTGTCCGCCCTGTTTTCTATATCTATCAGCCGTCTCAAGAGCGCCTTTGTAATCCGTTTTAAACATTTGGTATAGATAATACATATGCAAGACACCTGCGTCATCCGGCTGTAGGCGTATTAACGTCTGATAGTATTGCGCATCCTGATCTATCATAATCTTAAGAGAATCCGAAAGCTTTTCACCTTCGATAGGTTCGTTTATGTAACTATCATATGTTTCCAGTACCAGCCGATAACCATAGGCCCAATCGGGATAGTCCTTAATTATTTCGCGCCCGATGCGGATGGACTCAACCGGCGATTCAACCACCCGACCATATAAGTATTTGAAAAGTTTAGATTTTGGGCTATTGTCCAATTTACTTTTTGAATACGCTCGTAAGCCTTCCGGATCAAGACCTTTCCACTCATCCTGTATATGTCTAAGCTCATCAATATCTTCAATCTGTTCCATGTATTCCCGACAAAGACTTATTGCCGAAGTAATTGTTTTCAGATTGTCATATGATTTATTAAACGATTTAAGGCTATGTTTCTCAGCACATGCTGTGACAGTAAACAACATGAGAAAACTGCAAACTATCGTAAGAACTCGTTTCATCTATTCTCCTGTTAGATTATGTACATATATAACAATATCAATATATCAGTTTCGTATTATTTATTGTAGTATTTATTATCTTTACAGTCAATAAAAAAACCCCGCACTCAGGCGGGGTTTTTTAATCTAACTTTTGCTGTAGAACTACAGTAAATCTTCTGTCCACCAAACCAGGTTTTCTTCTAAGTTTTCACTAAAACCGGACTCGGAATATCTGATATTACCCTCTTTATCAATGACACAGATAAAAGGTATCCCTTGAACACCATAAGACTGAGCAACTTCCTTTGTGCCATAAATTAGAGTCATAGCATATTCGTTATCTTTCATGAAATTCAAGGGAACAGCCTTGTTGGGGCTACTCTCCCAAACATTGACGGAAAAGACTTTTACGTTTTCATTCGCTTTATTAAGGACAAAATCGCTTAGAACCGGCATTGCCATTCGGCATGGTCCGCACCATGTTGCCCAGAAATCAAGGACTACAACAGTTCCTTTAAGATCGGCAAGGTTCACGATGTTACCGTCTTTATCCTCAAGACTCCATGTCGGCGCGACAGAGTCACTTATTTTTGCCGCCAAGGCATTCTCTTTGCGCTTCGGCGTTCCTTCTATCCAATTTTTCTTGACGGTATTAAGAAAACCCTCCCATCGGCTATCGGCATGCAGATCAGTCAAATCAGTATCCTGCTCGGCATGTTTCGCCATATCATATCCGGCGGCGGCGGCAGAGGACAATTCCGTAAAGGCGTTTTCCGTGTCGCCTTTTAAGGCAAAGACACAGGCGACATCATATTTCACATCGCCACTGACAGCATATTCAGCTTGGGCTTTAAGATAATCAATAGCTTGTTGATAGGCTCCGGCATCAGTTAAAACACTTTTATAGTAATAACCGATATACATATCGCGTTCATCAGCCGGTATCCCCTGCAGATCAACCAATGCAGTTATCTCCTGCAGGGCTTTCTCGTATTTGCCTTGCTTGGCATAGATTGTGGCGTATTCGCCTTGATTAACCCAGGGGGCCTGAAGCTCCTTCGCCTTATTTAAGGTTTCGAGAGCACCATCATTATCATTTTTATACTTCTGAAATGAATAGTAGAACCGCAAAGGATAGCTTTCTTTTGGTTCGAGCTGTATTAAGGTTTTAAAATGTTTTTCATCTTGCGCCAGAAGCGTTTTTAATTCGTCAACGTACTCACCATTCTGAGGAGCATCAAAAAGTGAGGTCATATATGTAGCCAGCATTAAGCGGTACCCATAGGGCCACATCATACTCAGTTGAATAGTCTTGCGACCCAGCTTAATTTTCTCGACAGGTGTATCGACCACACGGCCGTACAAGTATGTGTATTTTTCGGAATTGGAGTTCTTATCGTAAAGCTCTTTAGAAAACTGTTTTGCGGCTTCCGGATCAGAATTTTCCCATTGAGATTGTACATTGCGAATAACATCAATATCTTTTGCATTAAGCATAAAGTCTTTGCATAAATCAGCAAATTTACTTTCATCAGTAATTGCACTGAACTTCGAGTTAAAGTCAGCCTGATCATAGTTTTCGGCCATGATATTTCCGGCTAAAAGCGTAATCATCATTGTCACTAAAATAATCGCAAATCTTTTCACACTGCCCTCCAAGGCTGTACGCCCTTGACGCTATTAAATAGTTTTATTCTTATCCTGTTATACACGCAGTATTCTAAAGTAATTAAAACGCACTTTTCGAGCAAGTTGTTTCTGATTTTATACTTATTTTATCATTTATTGTACCAAGCAATTATAGTGGTATTATTCTATAAGCTCTTACATTTGTGCCTTGACGTATAGATATTTCACTCTATATTAGTATAACAGCTTCAAGAGTATCACTGGAGGTATCATAATGTCTGGCGTTAAAAGTCTTCTGTGTCTTTTCTTCTTCCTTTTTTTATGTTCAATTGGTGTATCAGCTGCTGATTTGTACAAAGTAGAAGTCGGTAGTTCCTTTGATGCCGAAATATTGAATAGTTCTCAAGTTGAGCCATTATTGAGAATATCCGGAGGATATCTTATTCTTGCCGATGATATCCAGGTTTCATCAATTAAACAAAAGAAAATATTAGTGTCTCTTATCCAAAAAGAGATTACTCGATCAGAGATGGCACTTGAAATATCAAAGCGGCAAATTGATCGTTCTGATTATGAAACTATTTATCGGGAAGGTGATTTTGTTGTTTATCGGACAGATCCCAATATATCGTGGCAGAAATTACAGGCAAGTTTTTTGATGCCGATTGAGAAACATAATATACGCTTTATGTATACCGAACCTTATGCTTTGAAATCTTCCGATGATTACCCTGATGATTTACAAGGGCTCATTGATCTGGTACTGCAGGATTCGGTAGAATCATACACCCATACCCTACAGGCCTTCAACGGCCGACTGACCGGTACAGCTTCAAACTATGCCTCACGCGATTGGATTTATAATAAGCTGGTTGAATTCGGATACGATTCTGTTGTTAACGATAGTTTTACGGCCAGTATTTCCGGTTCTCCGACAGCCTGTCAGAATGTAGTCGCTTATAAAACCGGTACCGTTATGCCTGACCAATACATTGTCGTTTGCGGCCACCGGGACGCCGTTTCTGGATCTCCGGGCGCGGATGACAACGGCTCAGGGACTGCCGGGACACTTGAAGTCGCACGCATTTTATTTGATATTGACACCGATCTATCATTTGTATTTATCCTGTTCGATGCCGAAGAACAAGGCCTTCACGGGTCATGGCATTATTCCGATGAAGCTGCCGCTCGCGGTGATAGTATCGTCTTTGTCATGAACATGGATATGATCGGTGATATCGACAACAGCACTCAAGCTAAGCTTTATTATGGAGCCGCACCCGGTCGAGCGACTTTATGGCAAGAATTGGCAGATTCACTGGTAGGAATTAACGGTATACTTTCCGGGAGTCTTGGTGCTTCAGATCACCACCCCTTTATTCAAAACGGCTACGAGGCAATCCTGCTCATCGAGAATGAATTCTCTGATGTCTATCATACACCACAGGATAGCACTACTCACATGAATTTTGATTACCACACGCGGATGATCAAAGGGTCTCTGGCAACTGTTTATACCATCGATCAAACGACTGTCCCCGGTCCGACCTTAGCCTTCGACTACCCCAGTGGATTTCCCGAAACAATTGCACCGAATGAAGCGGTTAGTTTTGAGGTTGTTGTTTCCGGACTCTACGATGGTGTCCCAGTTACAGAAACAGGCCAGATTCATTACTCACTCAATAGCGGCCCCTGGCAATCAGACGACATGGTTATGACGAGCGATAATCGGTATACAGCAACATTGCCAGCGACAACATGTAGTGGTAGTCTTCTATATTATGTAAGCGCTGAAGAACAGACAGAGGGTCAGTTTAATGATCCCTCGGCATCCTCCCCCCGCAATCCGGTCATTGCGTCAAGTGTTATTTCAGCCTTTACCGACAATTTCGAATCGGTACAGAGTTGGGCGGTTTCCGGTGGACAGTGGCAACGCGGAACTCCTACAGGCGGCGGTGGAAGCTATGGAAATCCGGATCCCTCAAGTGCCCATTCAGGCAGTAATGTTTTTGGATATAACTTGAGTGGTGATTATGCCAACAGCATACCGGAATATCATCTTACTAGTCCCTCGATTGATTGTACCGACTTAGAAGGTGTTACCCTCTCATTCTGGAGATGGCTGGGAGTTGAGCAGCCTCTATATGATCATGCCTATGTACGAATCAGCACCAATGGCACTGTCTGGACAACACTTTGGGAAAACACGGTTGGGGTAACAGATAATAGTTGGCTGGAACAGGAGATTGATATTTCTGCCTACGCTGATAATCAACCATCTGTTTATATTCGCTGGACGATGGGCGTTACTGATGGCGGATGGACATACTGCGGATGGAATATCGACGATGTTGAAGTCATAGGATACCAATGCGATGCGGCCTATGACCCGCTTAATATCTTAACAACAACAGTTCCCGATGGCGAGAATAATACCCTTTATGAGTACCAATTGGTTTCTGAAGGCGGATTGGGGACCCACACCTGGGTCGATAAAAATGGCAATCTTACCGGTACCGGACTGGGTTTATCTACAGACGGTGTTTTGTCCGGTACGCCCACTCAAGCCGGTGATATTTCTTTTACCGCTGAAGTTACCGATGAGGATAGCAATGCCGATGAACAACCGTTCAGCTTCACGATTGCATCATCATTTATTTGCGGAGATGCCAATAGTGATTCCGAAGTGAATATAGCGGATGCCGTATTTATCGTCAATTTTGCTTTCAAGGGCGGCCCGGAGCCAGACCCAATTGAATCAGGCGACGCTAATTGCGATCTGACAACAAATGTGGGAGACGCCGTTTATATTATAAACTATGTCTTTAAGGGCGGCCCAACCCCATGTTGTCCATAAATAAGATGTAATATAAAAAAAGCCCCGAATGAATCGGGGCTTTTTTTATATGTGTTTGTTTTTTTAATTTAGTGAAAACGCTTCAACCATGTTCAGGGCACGTGGAATAACTTTATAATCTAATATCGTAGTTGATTTGACCGCTGTTCCGCTAGCGTCCAAGAAATTGATTTGTATGTTGTATGTTCCGGGCTTAATCTCAAAATCACCGACCAAGACCTTACCAGGCAATAATCGTGAACAACGCAAATCAGCGTTTTCTGAGACATCAGTAACAACATCTATGGCGAGCTTCGCCAACCAGCCGCCTTTCTTCTTATCTGCATCCTTTTTGGCATTATGTGCCACTAAACCTTTGACAACAGCCCGGGCAACGGTTCGCAGATAAATAAGAGATTTCTTGGCTTCAAATGTTTCCTTGGCCACAGAGACGACATCTTCAATAAGCTGTAAATCCCCCAAGTATTCTCCGTCAATATAAACCGCAACGCGGTTTACAATTGTCGGAACGGAGACTATTTGAGGTAAGGAAAACTTAAAATAGTAATCTTCGCTAACCGCCATTGGAATGTGACCGTATTCAGAATTCTTCATTCCCGGCTCATCGTATAGTATTTGAACCAGATCAAGATCAGAGTCGGTTCGAATACGAAGATTCAGATCATCTTTTACAGGAGAATTCCCTAACAACGCCACGACTGACAGTATTTCCTTATCTTTTGAGCGAAAACGGACCACTGGCATTTCAAACGGATAAATATGTTTCTGCTCAATAAACGCGCGACGCATCAAATCATAATCAAGTTGAGCGTCATCCGGTTTTCCCTCTGCGGCATAAATATGCATACTGAGATACCGGGCAAAGGCTGAGTTATTGAAGCGAACTTTTTTCGCTTTATAGTTTATATCAACCCTGGAAGTATCATCCCGAGCACCTTCGTTTAAGATATCCGAAGCTTCACGGTATTTATTTTCGAGAAGCTCCAGCCTGTGGTTGGCACGTTTAATTTCCACAAAAGCGTCATCAAATTTATCCTGAGCGATATAATTGAGAGCTTTTATTAAATTGGCGTAGACAATCTCATAATCCTCACCGGCGTATTCAAGAATATTGTCGTTTAATATTAATGAAGCCGCCGCTCGGGTAATACTCTTCGTGAAAAGTTCATCAGCAGCATCTTCAGCTTTTGACAATTTGGCGCTGCTGGTATCAAACCGTGAGGCGTAATGATTTGCAAGACCGGCATCCATATAATAAAGGAACCGGTCTTTTTCCTTGAACTTATTCTTCAGTAGGGCGTTTTCGATCCCAACAACGACACTATCATAATGGCCGGCTCGCAATTCTGCGCTTATCGGCTCATAAAATGCCTTCTGGGTCGCAATCGAACTGCACCCCGAGAAAAAGATTAAAAAGCATACTATAACGCACATCCATAACAGTATTGTGCGGGTATGTGTGAGTCTACGCAATTTTTACCACTTATTCTTCTTCTTTGAGATTTCTTTTTTAATCTTCTTGGTACCGATCCAGACTTTTTCGGCTGTTTCGATATTGATTAGTTCTAAATCTGTTTGATAAAATACGATTCGGGTGCCGCCCGCCTCATCAACTATCGATTTAATGGCACCAAGTAGAATAAAGTCGGCTCCGGTTTCGGCCCTGATCTCTTTCATTGTTTCCCGGGACGCGAAATCACGCTGATCAAACCGCTCATCACGAACGTCATCTTTTTGGTCACGAGTAGCGACAAATTTGACTTGACTGGAATTAATCAGTTCCCGCTCAAAGTCCGTTGAAAATGTTTCGGTATCGATATGTTCACTGCTCTTATTGCGGATATTACCAACCGTAACAAACGGCTTTTTTCCCGCCGCTGCGACGAAATCTAATAACCAGGCACGAGAAAGACAGTCGTTCACCATTTCTTCGGCAACCAGGCGAGCATCAGTATCGTTCCATTTACCGCTAACATCGGTAACGGTTTCACTGTCAAGCCGGTACACTTTACTTGACGAACCGCAACCGGCGACAATCAATGCGATAACACATAATAAAAGTACTTTTTTCACCATTCCTCCTTTGGCACAATGACCGGTGAATTTATCTGATTTAGTTTTATTCTCGGATTTCCTCAAACCTTTCCATGGTCCAAGATTATATCATCCCTATCGGCAGGAAAGTATCAGTTTCTTAAAGCAAATACAAGTTTTTTTATATCAGGCAAAACCTGTCTCTTGAAAAGTTTATACCTAATCTTGTCAGGCGAAGCTTCGCCTATTCATCCACATCTTCCGGCGGCTCAAGGAATCTGACCAAAGCTCCCCAACGACTGTCAACTGTAAATCCGTGCTTAGTATAAAACCGCCTCAAGAAGAAGTGGGTTTTAATAACCTTTACTCCCCGGTTAGCCATTCTACTGCAGAAATCATCGATTAATGAACTACCGATGCCTCGCCCCATAAATGGGCCAGCCACAACGCTGCCGTCAAGAGATACGAATCCTTCACCATCATCCCGGTAACATAGTCCGCCGATAATCTGCTGATTTAAATCAACAATGACAATATACTTATCTCGTTCGCTGACTGTTTTGGGGTATCCCTCTTTAAAAAACAAGCGATAGAGCTGACCAATTTCCGAAGGTTCAAGAGGTTCTCTGAAAGTAAACTCTTCGCCTTGTTTATCAACCATTGAAGTTCGGACAATGACATACTGATGACCGCTTTCGCCCACCGCTGAAATTTCCATATGTTGCGATTTTTGGCTTTTTGGAAAAACTAATTGACTGAAAAGCTTTCTTGAATACGGGTCTTTTATTGTCGCCTGTAAATCGGTCAATTCAATCATCTGAATAGCCGGTATATCAGGATGCATAAACAATCTCTTTAGCAGCCGGTCGAAAGCCACACACACCTTTTCTCCCACATCTTTGTAGCAAGTATGACGATACAGATAGTAACGTGTTATTTCACCAAAACGGTCGAGGCGATACAAGCGATATAATTCACCGACAGTTTGTCCCTTGGCTTCAGTTGTCGCAGTAGGATTAACCTCTTCCCATTCAACATATCGGTCAATTGCACTTTGGAGATTTATCGGAACGTAGTAGTATTTTCCGAGATTCCAGATATAGACTTCAAGTTTTCTTTGGAACCAGCTTTTTTCGCCAGATGCTTGAATCGATTTTATATCATTCTGCAGCTGATTAAGAAATAGTTTCCCCTCATCAATGCCCATTTCTTCGATGCAGGCATCAAACAGCCATGTAATTGTCGTATATTCTCGGCACCAGGGATAATGAGCGGAAGTCTTCTTAAAAAAACTTAGCACCATTGGCTTTATCAGAGACAATGTGTTTTCATAGTTTTTCCAACCGCTTATCGATAATATCGCAGCTCCCTCGCGAAAATCCTGTTCTGGTACAAAAACATTCTCCGGTGCAACAGCGCCGGGAACGATTCTTTTGCCGCTAATCTTCCAGCCTTTAAAAAAGGCCGACAGAGATTTAATAAACAATTTTCGCCATTGCTCTTTACGGGGACCTTGAAATCCGGCCGCGGTTCTCCCCCGACTGGCATATTCTCTAATTCGCTCCCAAGCCGTAAGATCACCAAAATAGACGAGTGAACGAGCTTCCAAATCCAGCCGGCAACAACCCAAACGAGGCAGGACTCTTGATCCGTAAGGATAATTTGAGATAATCATAAGCCAATAGATAGTATTCATGACCGATGGCTTAGAATAATCTTCATTTAGAATCAATTGCAAATCAAAATGCTTGCCCGTTTTTGTATTTATACTTATCCGATACCGCAAATTACTGCGCCTCGAAATAATCCGTGAAATCCAGATACCTCCAACTGGTACATCACCGATTTCAAACGACTCTTCATCAAACGCAAGTAAAATAGATTGTTTCAAGAAGGTCGTATCGATAAGTACCTGACTTATGCGGTTGATCTCAATATCTGTAAGCTCTTCCCCAAAAACAATCTTCCTAACCCATATTTCTGGTGCTACATTAGGCGTTTTGTTTGACAATTCTGCTTCGTAATGCTTATATAACCCGGTAAAAAGAATTTCTGCTTTTTTTGCTAATCTCGGCTCAGCTTTATGCATTATCCATCCGGCTAATTCGGCTCGCATAGTGTTATAGAATTCCGGATGGTATTTTGCAAAATTTGTAAGCAGCTTAAGAATATGCTCAAACTGAAGGCACGTATTATCAGAAGCCGGCCATTGCAGCCTATCACGATATTGGAATAATCTCTGGCGCAAAGCCTCCAACCTTCGTTCCTTTATGTCCAGATGCGCAATTTCCTGGATTGAATCTTCATCTAAAAACAGCAATCCGGAATCAATAAAAGCCGGCATCATTTCATTATAATCGGAGGATGGTTTATCTAATAAAAGAATTCTATAAGCTAAGGCTCGTAACTCAAATTCCGGATGCCTTGATAGCGCGACTAATCTCCAGCGTACAACCCGGGCAATACGTTCGTCTAAGTCATTTAGCGATTTCTCAAGCTGCCTAACAGCGCGCAGAGCACTTTCTTTTTCATCAAATAGAGCATAATAGATCATTTGATTCATCATTGTAAGAGAACGATCGCTAACCAGTGCTGGCCTGATTTGCCCTACTTTGGAAGGTTGATCTTTCCGGCCGAACGGCAAAAAGACAAGCTTCCCAAATGGTTTAAGCGGCAAATCCCACCCTTCCCGACACGGACAGAATCTAATTAAAGCTCCGTTTCCCATCCAAAGTTTAGGCTGTTTTGAAAGTATTCCCAGATCAATAGTATTCCCTGATAGCTCATATTCAAGATCGCCGATTAACACAACACCATCTTTATCTGTCTTAGAGATGATAAGCGTTAAATCGCTGCGGGTATTCAATAAACCGTTTTCACAAACCTGAATTACGTCCTCAAGAATTCCGAGATCTCGATAAAACCAGCGTGGAATCCTGATTATAAATTCATCAAATGAGACTTCGACAAATGGGTTTTTGTATAGTTCGTTTATCACATCCTTAAAATTATTTTCAATTGTTTTTCGGCGAAAGGAGCCTTTGGGAGTCAATTCACCATCATCTATCGTGAAATCACGATCAAGGATGTCAAAATTAATGATACGCTCATATGGGGCCAGATCTTGATTGGCATTAGTGACTATTTGATGGAGATATTCTCGCAGACTTTCGTCCGAAGTTATATTCTGAAGGACCGGATCATTATTATCAGGGACGATTAACAGAACATTATACTGACGGGCGTCTCCGACTAAAAATGTTCTGGCAATACCAGATACTCCCTCGAATTTTTTCTCAACTTTACGTGGCGCGATAGTCTGCCCTTTGTTGTTTTTATAAATATCTTTCAGGCGGTCTATTATTTCATAATGCCCGTTTTCCAGCACTCGGAACAAATCACCGGTCTTCAACCAAAATTCATCTTTTTCAAGCGGAGCAATCGGAATAATATCACCGGGTCCAACATCATCTAAATACTGACCCAAATAAGAGCCGCATATTTGTAATTCACCTTCATCACTGAATCTGGTTTGAATACCCGGTAAGGGAATTCCTATTGAATTCTCCTGATACTCACCCGGAGGAGTCATCGTAATACCTCCGGTTGCTTCCGTCATGCCAAAACCGCTGCAAAGCTTTACGCCATTTTTGTTAAAGAATCTGAATGCTTTCGGTGATAAATATCCAGCGGCAGATAATCCCCAATGAAGTCTATTGCCAGCGACTTGACGGAAGACTTTACTTCGCGAGTCCTTGTCCGAATACTGTCCCATCCTTTCAAGGCACTTTTCCTGAATTTGCATCCAGCGCAGAGGAACGCTTATTAATCCGGTCGGGTTCACTTGGGAAAGTTGCAGCATTAAGGTTTCAACTGAGGGATTTCCCGGGAACACATAGGTCCCAGCCCAATAGACCATACCCAGCATTTCGAAATAGCGGCCAAACGTATGAAATAACGGCAAGTAGCACAAAAGTACTTCATTATCACCAACATTAGGGAGAGCCGCCGCGCGGCAATATCGTTTTGAGACTAAATTAAATTGCGAAAAGGTTACGCCTTTCGGTTTACCGGTACTGCCTGAGGTAAACATAACAGTACAGACTTCATCTAACCCAAATCTCGGCCGGTTTTCAATCAGCTCTGTTTTCTCAGTAGAAGCCATTTCAACACAGATTTTATGAAGGTTTTCTACTTCTTTATTATTGTGTTCCGTCCCGTTTAATGAATATATCTGAAATGAAAGATGGGAATTAGCTTTGATGTTTTCAAAGACCTTAAGGTGATCCTCGGTATCCGCAACTACTATATTTATCTGTAGTTCATTCAGTATCCATTCTATCGTGGCGCTGTCAAAATGCACATTTAACGGTGTTACCAATATGTCATAGAACATACAGGCCATATCACAACAGGCGCCTTCAACGCAATTATTTGATAGTATGGCTACGCGCGGGATTTTCTTTGTACCATAAAACACAGAAGCTATTGAGTGTACCCGCTCGGCAATAAGCTTGTATGACCACAAAGCAGGCTTAGTTCCAGCCATATCCTGAAAAAGTGTTTTATCCGGGTCTTTGGCTACCCGTTGTTCAAACATATCGAGAAGAGTAAAATTAATCGATGGTATAATCTTCAGAGTTGTATCAGCCCAGTCATACCGAGCCTGTTTATCAGGTAGGCTTTGCAGAAATGTAAAATGTCCCGTTAAATCAAGATATCTGTGCCAGACAGCAGTATCTATTTCCCTTATAACATCCTTGTTAATGATATCATGAGTAAGAGTAAGAATAGCATCACTGAGTTCTTTATTGGGCTCTGAAAGACTCTGCCATTTTTCAAGCAAATCAAGTAAATGTGTATTTAGGTCAGGCATTTTTCCACCATTTTAATAAAGCTTACGATTGTTTATAAATGTATTATGTAACGAATTTTGAAGCAATATCAAATCTTAATAATAGCCGTAAAATCGTCCTTTCGAATAAAACTTCATGGGATTGAAAATAAGTAAAAAAAACGTGTTTTTTGCAAATTTACTGCTTGACTAGGCTTTATTTTCGTATATATTTCGGTATTGAAATTGATTTTCATTTTCGTTTTGGAGTAGCTTTGAATATCGATGCGCATCAAAGGTTTAGCGATTTTATCAAATCCGCCGGACTTAAAGGAACTGAGCAGCGAGCCGTTATTTTAGACGCGTTCCTCGGCACCGATGCTCATGTATCTGTCGATGATCTCCACCATATTATTAGTAATGCCGACAAAAAAGTCGGTTACGCAACCGTTCACCGAACCATGAAGCTTATTGCTGAATGTGGATTAGCCCGCGAAGTTATGTTCAATGACGGAATTTCCCGATTTGAAAATACCCTTGATTCCTCCCATCATCATCACCTGATCTGCAATGACTGCGGTCAGATAATTGAATTTTCCAGCAAGGTGATGGAAATCGAGGAAAAACGGCTTGCGAAGAAATATGATTTCGAAATTGAATCTCATCATTTTAAGATTTTCGGCATTTGCAAATCATGCCGTGACCAAAAAAAAAGAAATAACAGCCGGACGGTTTTATGAATATAAGCAGCCTGTTTACTTCAAGAAGTCCCCGAGCAATTAAAGCTAATGGAGACAAACTCGTATTGAGCGATGCCCGGGTTGGTCAAACCTATATACTGGTGGGGCTCGACGCTGGCCATAAACTTCGCGAGAAAATAGCTTCTATGGGTTTGAATTCGGGAGCGAGATTTACTATTATCGCAAATTCCGGTCACGGCCCGGTTGGCCTTGAAGTGCGTCAAACACGTCTCGGTATAGGCCGGGGTATGGCTACCAAAATCAGGGTCAGGGAAGTTGACGAAGGATAACTCTCCCCTCATAGTCGCACTTGCCGGCAATCCAAATTCCGGTAAAACAACTCTCTTCAATAATCTCACCGGTGCGAATCAGCATGTCGGGAACTACCCCGGTGTCACGGTTGAGAAAAAGGAAGGATTTGTTAAACACAACAGTCATAATATCAAGCTCATCGATTTGCCCGGTACTTATTCCCTTTCCGCATATTCAATAGAAGAAATAGTCACCCGAAATTACATTATTAAGAATAAGCCAAATGTTGTCGTAAATATCGTTGACGCGTCTAATTTAGAACGAAATCTATACCTTTCAACACAACTAATTGAACTTGGTATCCCGGTAATTATCGCCTTGAATATGAGCGATATGGCTCGCAGTCACGGAATTAATATTGATACCGAGCTCCTTTCCCGGCTATTGGGAGTTCCGGTAATTCCTACCATCGGTCATAAGAAAAAAGGTATGGATAAGCTTCTGGAAGCTATTATAAGCTTGGAATCCAATGACAAGGCTCCTCAACCGCCCGAGGTAAATTACGGCAAAGAATTTGAAGAAGAAATTTGTGGTATTTGCAGGCTTCTGTCTAAAGACGGCAAAGTTTTTAATGGCTATCAACCCCGATGGGTAGCTCTCAAACTGCTTGAAGATGATCAAGAGATACAGAAACTAGTAGAGGCTTTACCCGATAGTGAGAAGATATTAGAAACAGTCAAAACGGCGCGAGAAAAACTCGAAACGCTGATAGGCGATGAAACCGTTGCAATAATTTCCGATCGCAGATACGGCTTCATCAGCGGTGCCTGTTCTGAGGCAATTACATTAACTGGTGAACACCGCCATGATATTTCTGATAAAATCGATTTGGCCTTGATACATCCGGTTCTCGGTTTACCTATTTTCGCCGGCTTAATGTGGCTTATGTTTAATCTTACTTTTGCTCTCGGTGAAGCACCCATGGGATGGATTGAATCTGGAGTAAGTTTTATTTCTGATTGGTTGTCTTCAGCTCTCCCTGAGGGATTAATAAGCTCATTATTGGTTGACGGTATAATTGGCGGCGTTGGCGGAGTACTTGTCTTTTTACCTAATATTATGCTTCTCTTTTTCTCTATCGCGATTCTTGAAGACACCGGATATATGGCACGAGCCGCCTTCGTAATGGACAGAATAATGCATAAAATTGGACTTCATGGGAAATCGTTTATCCCCATGCTAATCGGTTTCGGTTGTACTGTTCCAGCCTATATGGGCAGCCGCATTCTTGAGGATAAGACCGATCGTCTAATTACCCTTCATGTTACAACCTTTATGAGTTGTGGAGCGAGACTTCCCGTTTATATTTTGGTGTGCGGAGCTTTTTGGCCGGAAAACGCCGGTAATGTAATTTTTTCGATATACGTTTTGGGCATCCTCGTGGCGATTTCAATGGTAAAAGTGCTTCGTTTGACCCGCTTCAAAGGTCTATCGGCACCATTTATTATGGAATTGCCACCTTATCGTATTCCCACTTTTCGCTCCCTGTTAATTCATATGTGGGAGCGATCTTGGTTATATCTTCGAAAAGCAGGAACTGTGATATTGGGAATTTCTATCATTATGTGGTTTTTAATGACTTTCCCGGAAAAAGAGACATTCAGCCAGGATTATGAATCATTGATTCAAAACGCATCAACGCACTTGGATACAGGCGTTATTACCAAAGACCAAAAAGATAGTCTGGTATCGGATTATAATAACCAGATGTCAGCAGAATCAATTGAATATAGTTTTGCCGGTCGGATGGGCAAGTTTATAGAACCGGTCATAGAACCTCTTGGTTTTGACTGGCGATTGGGAATTGCCATTCTTTCCGGTTTTGCCGCCAAGGAGGTTGTCGTCGCGACAATGGGTACTGTGTATGGAGTCGGTGAAACCGATGAAAAATCGGAATCCCTTCGGGCAAATCTGGCTAATGACCCTCTCTATTCTCCACTGGTAGCCTATTCATTCTTAATTTTTGTCCTGTTATATATGCCCTGTATGGCTGCCATGGCGGTCTTTTTGCGGGAAAGCGGTTCATGGAAGGAAGTTTTTTATCAGTTTTTATATAGTACAGGATTAGCGTATGGGCTCTCCTTTATCGTATATCAATGTGGGAAACTTATCGGACTTGTATAAGGATAATATTTGTGTTTGAGTATCTTTTAGTTTTTATAGTAGTTGCCCTCGCCTTCTGGTATGTAGCCCAAACCTTATGGAAGGAAAGCAAGGGAAACGGATGTGCCGGATGTAAATGTACAACTCAAGGCAATAAAGCAATTGATTTAATACAGATTAAAACGGTAAAGAAGAAATAATTCAGGCTTTCGGTCTATGCCTGGTGTTTTTTTTAGAATTCCCCTTTTGACATTTCCGAATCAATTTCTTATATCTATTAAAGATAAAATAACTATTTCGAGGAGTATACATGGATATTATAGAGTTTGCGATGAAAATGGAGCAGGACGGCAAGCAGTTTTATGAAAAGTCAGCTGCCGAGACGACTGATCCGGAACTGAAGAAGATACTTGTACAATTGGCTGAAGAAGAAAGAAATCACTATGAATTCTTCCGTCGCATGAAGGAAAAACCTATTGATTTATCAGCCGGTGAGGTTTTGAGTGGTGAGTCTACGCTGAAGGAAGTAAAGAATATCTTTGAGGTAATGGCCTCCAATAAAGATAAAAAACCGTTTGGTGAAGATGTTGTCGCGGTTTGGACACAGGCGCTTCGAACCGAGGAAAAAGCCGTTAAGTTTTATACCGAAGAAGCCGCCAAGGAAAGCGATGATGAACGCAAAGGATTACTGTTAAAAATCGCTAAAGAGGAAGAAAATCACGTCCTGATGATAGACAGCGTACTAATGTATGTAAAGCATCCGGCTGCATTTGCCGCCAGCGCACAGTATAAAAATTTCCGCAGCGCAGAAGGCTTTTAATTGAAATAGCACATTAGATTAACAGCTTAGTATTGTTTACGCCAAGAGGATATGTCAATATCCTCTTTTTTTTATTATATCTTTTATTCAGATACGCCTTAACTAACCGATTATACCCATAGGTGAGTTTTTTTGTTGCTCTAACCTATGCCGGGTTGGTATAGTCCGGTATTAAGAGTATGTCCCATACTCTATGGGACGCGAGGTTTCATAAAGAAAGGATAACCGTATGAAACGGTTACTATTATTAACGGCAGGGATATGCCTATTTTATTGTTTTGGGACTGTTGTCGCGCAATCTGAGTTTGATGCGTTGAAGAATCTCATGGATTCGGTTCAGGTTATGGAAGGTGATATTTTCGCCCCCAAAACCTATCTAAAGGCCGAGAAAAAATTTAACGGGGCAAAGAGAGCCATAACTGACGGGCGAAAATCGTCAAAGATAGCAAAACTCGTGAATGAGGCTAATGAATACGCTGAAAATACATTAAAGGCGGCCGAAGTCGCCAAACATACATTATCCGAGTACTTGGAACCTCGAAATTTGGCCCGCACTGCCAAAGCAAATCAATTAGTGCCCGAGCTTTACGGGAAAGCTGAATTGCAGTTCAAGAAGGCAACCGCAAAAGTTGAATCGGGTGATGTCAAAAACGGTCTTAAAGAAGCCAACAAGTCAAAACCACTATTCGATATAGCCGAGTTACAAGCTATTAAAATATCAATTATGGGTAAAGCTGATAAATTGATTGAAAAGGCGATCCAGGGTGATGCAACCAAGTTTAGCCTTTCCACCCTTGATAAAGCAAAAACTGCCCGCAATAAATGTGATATAACGCTTTCCCGTGATCGTTATGAGCGTGAGGAATCTCTCAAGGAAATTGCCCGGGCCGAATATGAAGCCGCTCATGCCTCAAATATCGCCCGGAGCGTCAGATCTTTGAAACGAAATGATCAGGCCTGGGAAAAACTTATGCTGGTTTATGAGATACAGATGAACCGTGTTGGCGAAGCTATAGGCTCAAGTAATCTCCCCTTTGATAAAGGTCCCATTGCAGCCGCCGACAGTCTGATATTATATATTCAGTTTCTGCAAAAGGAAAAAGGCGCGTCTCTGGATTTGACCGACCAATTGTCGGCTCAATTGTCCGCAACGCTGACGAAAACCGGACTCGCTGAATCTACCGATACTCCGATAGGAATCGCTAAGAAATTAGACACTCAAGTTTCAGAGCTCATCAGCGAAAACAAATCTCTAAAAGCGACTCTCGAAGAAGAACGAATGAAATACGTAGAGATTCAGGAATCCATGCTTTCGGTATCGGCCGAACTCGATGAACGGACGAAGAAAGAGAATAAATTTAAGAAAGCAAAAACAATACTGAATCCGTCAGAAGGTGAATTACTTTTCAATTCGTCAAATGATATTGTCATGCGTTTACATGGCCTCTCCTTTGGAGTAAACAGAACTGATATTACAGACGACCACGTTACACTTCTGAAAAAAGTCCAGACGATTATCGAAATGTTCCCGGAATCAAAATTGGCCGTTGAGGGTCATACCGACGCCAGTGGAGATGCGGCTACTAATCGTCAACTATCCGAGAAGCGAGCTTATGCCGTAATGCAATATTTACGACAGAGCATGCTCATCAGTGCCGACAGAATCAATGCCATCGGATTCGGCGCCGAAAAACCGGTCGCATCAAACAAAAACCCCGAAGGCCGCGCTAAAAACAGAAGGATAGATATTCTGATTATGCAGTAGTAGCACAAAGTATAAAAGGGAGCTGCTTTGGAATTAAATGAGCACATACAAGCAGCATGGCAAGGAAAGCAATTAAAAGCTTTTGTCCTATACTCACGAGCCGGAGTCGCTCAGCAGATATGGATAGAGAATGATAATGGCGCAATCTTAGTTGATTGCGCTGATGGCATTATTCGAGATATTCTCAATAACAATCTGGATATTTCCAAACTATCAAGCATCCTTTTCACTCACGGACATTTCGATCATATGGGCGGGCTGCCGTCACTTTTAGGTTTTCTGAGAATGATAGGTAGAACCGACAGCCTGTTTATTTATGCCCCAGAAGGCTGTATTGAGGTCTTCTCTACCGTTTCTAATTTCATGCATATTTATTCCGAGACTCTTCCCTTCTCTATTGAGTGTAGAGGACTGGAACCTCATGAGACAATCAAAGCCGGCGACATGGAAGTCTTGGCTTATCCGGTAGTTCATTGCGGTAGTACCAAAATGTCCGGCATTACCGACCCGATTCCGGCGATGGGATACAAGATAACCTGCGGTGGTGAAACGATTGCAATTACCGGAGATACTGGAACAAAAAGCAATATCGAAGAATTGGTCAAGGATGTTGATTTAGCAATAATAGAAGCTACTTTTAATACTTCAGAACATGCGACATTTGAAATGATTGAACGAGTACACTTAACTGAAGAAATCGCTTTAAGACTAGGCCAATTCGCCAAAGAGTATATTTTGGTGCATAAGGTGAAATAGCTAACTCTATATTGCTTTGAATATTCTTGCCAGTGATTTACCGGGCGCTTGCAAATCCAAATCCAAAAAATATCCGAATGGCGTTTGAGAGACCTCATAGTCTGAGTTTCTCAGACGCTCTTCGGCCCCGTCAAATATCTTTTTAGTAATTTCATGCGACCCTTTGCTGTCGGATAAATGAGCGAACGAATGCAAGACTACTGTTTGAGTGTTATTTTTGCGTGCCGCCCACTTCATATTTTTTATAAGTTTTGTTTCCACCGCAGCAGCGTTTTCTTCATCTTCTTTTTCTACCTGAATAAATCCAACCAGGGCATCAATTACTTCCCGACTTTCATCAATATCAGGATATTCATCAATTGTTTTAATTGAAGTCGTATATGAAAATCTTGAGCAATACATCATCAGAAGCTTCATTGTTTTTGATTCCCGTCAATAGTTTCAACCTACTATAAAAATGCTTGTCAGCAAATAACCTACCGGGCCTTAATCTCACCTTTGAGAAGTTTCTTAAGACCTTCCAGCGTACCTTTCCAGACAGCATCTTCACCGGCCATAAGCGCGACAATAACTTTGTCCTCAAGGCTTATTTCCATTACCAGCTCTTCCCCGTTAATATTAAACACTGCTTCGCCCCACTTGTCCGCTGGCAGGTCAGTATGTTCAATATCTTTATCAGTTCGAATTTCACCGGTCATTGTAAAGTCGGTCATGATTCACCTTTATTCTTCTTCTGACTTATTCTTTTCTTTTCTCAATCTAAGGAGTTCATCTTCACCGAGCGGTTTTCTACTTTTAACCTTAAGGCTTTCCCACCATTCAGCGGCAAAATCTTTCTGGTATTTAGAGTTAATCATCGCCGTCATAATCATCGCTATTAACGCTCCGACTGAAGCCAGCCCCATATCTTTGTGAGCGTCCCAGATATCTCCCTGCGTACCCAAATATGCCGCTCCCAATTCGCCTCCGAAAAACTCAGCCGCTTTCCACTCAATCAACTCATACAGCATTGAGGTCGACATAGTGACATCCAAAGGCAGGAAGTATCCCCAGAATCCTTTCGTTTGAGAAACTCGACAAAACAATTCCCGAATGGGATAAGCCAGCAGCAATCCGTATGAGAAATGTACCAGTCTGTCGTAGTGATTTCTCTCCCAGCCAAAGATAGAATTAAAGGTTCTTCCCGTTAACGCCTCGCACCATTGGTCATAGGGTACTGACGCGTAAGTATAGTGCGAACCTAATTCGTGCAGGCAGAGAAAGATAAATATGAGAGTATAAGAAATTCTCGATAAAGGAAACCGTTTGGCAGTAAAGGCAAGTATCAGAACCGCTGCAACAGAAAGGATATTTTCCAGAAGCCAATCATGGAAATTTAGCGGTTTAATTGCTGCCAAAACCCATACGACTGTAAAAACACACCCGAGGATAGCCGCGTATTTTTGATGAGATATTTTTCTTATACCCATATTATCCCTGTTTCTTTTTGTTTACCTTGGCGAGATTACTTTGTTATAGGCAACCATCGCCGCTACGGTATCATTCATATTCGTCCGCTGGCCGATTATCAACTTTTCTTTTCTGTTGTAATAGTCAAGGCAGGTGCCGCAGGATAGAACCTCACTGCCGGCATCCTCGAACTTCTTCATAATTTCCTCAGCATAAGTTCCTTTGGTTGTCAAAAAGATGCCGCTATTCATGCAAATGATTTTCTCAGGATGATTCCCTGAATCATAGAGAGATTTCAGGAATGCTCCAAGCAGTTTTTCGCCTAAATCCGGCTCACCTTCACCCATTCCCGATGAGGTCAGCATTAATAGTAACTCATGATTTATCACAGTTTCTTCTCCAATAGATTTGTTTAGTGTAGCGGCTTTTATTTAACGAAGAAATACTGGCGAAGGCAAGAACTGTTTACAAGGTTGACATTGGTATTGAAAAGAGATAGATTCGCCGTCTATGGAATGGTACATGTATCTAATTATCATTGCCGCCGGTTTTGCCTGTGGATTTATCAATGTTATAGCCGGCAGCGGCTCTTTGGTAACCCTTCCTCTGCTGATATTCTTGGGCCTTCCTGCCAATGTCGCCAATGGTACTAATAGAGTTGCTATTTTGATGCAGAATATTGTCAGCGTTTCAACTTTTCATAAAAACAAATTACTCAATGTTAAACATGGTTTATACCTTGCTGTTCCGGCTATTCTTGGTGGCATTATCGGCGCGCAAATAGCGGTAGACCTCAGTGAAGAGACTATGCACCGCGTCATAGGCGGCTTGATGGCTGTCATGCTGGTTGTGATAGTATTGCGTCCGAAACGCTGGATAAAATCCCGAATGGAAATGGACTCAAGTAAACTGACCTTGATGCAGGTTGTCGTTTTCTTCGTAATAGGGATTTATGGCGGATTCATTCAGGCCGGAGTCGGAATCTTTCTTCTAATGGGGTTGTTGCTTTCGGTCGGCTATGATGAGCTTCACGCCAACCCGGTAAAGCTGCTGATAGTCCTTTGCTATACAGTTCCGGCATTGCTAATTTTTATTTTATACGATCAGGTCATCTGGACAGTGGGTCTGATTCTTGGTATTGGAAATATGCTCGGTGCATATACCGCCGTCAAACTTTCGATTAAAAAAGGTAATCCGTTTATTCGCTGGATCCTGATAATCGTAGTGTCATTCTCAGCTGTTAAGCTATTGGGAATACACACCTATATTATAAATTTATTCAATTAGCTCTAACGGCTCATTTATTATTTCTTGCCCAATAAACTAAAAACCGGACAAGCCGCTAATGATACGATCATGCCAATAGTTCCCGCTTCAGGCGATGACCAGCCGATATTATACAGTGTTACACAAGTTGCAAGACCGATGATAGCCGATGCTATCGCGCCAACCTTGTTCGCCCATTTTGTAAACAATCCCCACAGGAACGGTCCCAGAAAAACCGAGCCAATTGCTCCCCACGACAGCCCCAGAATACTGACAATTGTCGAAGGCTTCAGATAAGCCAGGATTACCGACAACAGAACGAAAAAGACACTGCTGATTCGCATCAGCATGGTCAACTTCCGGTCAGACACATTTTTATTTATAAATCCCGCATAAATATCTTTGGCAAATGATGAACTGGAAATGAGAACCAACGCCGCTAAGGTTGACATAGAGGCGGACAAAATCAGTAACAGCATGACAATGGATAATGATTCCGGAATGATATTGGCAAAAAGCTCCGGCATGAGAGCATCAAAAACTGGTTTCCCGTTGGCAAATGCGCCGGGAGAATTTTCCGGATTGAGGAAAAACCGGGTCGTTGCGCCAGTAAAATAACCTATTCCACCAATTAACAAGGCAAACAAAGTAGAGGCAATCATTCCTACCCGAATTGACCGTTTGTCCTTTATGGCATAGAACTTTTGCACTAATTGAGGCATTGCAAAAGGAGCGACACTGGTTAAAAACACAAGACTGAATAACGGCCATAGCCCCGGAGGCCCAAGCGCTTCGGTAAGCTTTGGATTTATCGCCTCAAGACCGGCCGTGATGTTGGCCAGTCCACCAGCCTTTGAAATAGTAGTTACTAATAGTATCAGCACACCGAATATCATTATTACTCCGAAAACGACATCTATCATCGTCATCGATTTATAGCCACCGAGTACAAGATACAGAGCAGTGAAGAGACCCATGGCAATTAACGCAACAGTATAGTCAATGCCAAAGGTGGAGCGAAAGAGATAAGACAAGCCCATAAAAACAGCGGCAGTATAAGGAATGAAGAAGATGAATATCGCCGATGAGGAAAACAGTTTCAAAAAGCGGCTGTCATAGCGCTTTTCAAAATACTCAGCCATTGTATGGACATTATATTCAAGCGACATCTGTTTTATACGCCAACCGAGTATCCACCAGACACCTAATACCCCTACAAGAGCGTTACCGAGGGCAATCCAGAGTCCAGAATATCCGAATCCCCATCCGATTTTGCCTGCGAAACCAATAAAGAGCACCGCCGAGAAATACGCCGTGCCGTAGGTAAAGGCAGTCATCCAGGGACCTATATTGCCTCCGCCAAGGAAGAAATCTGAAAATGATTTCGTTTTCCTCAGTCCCAGAATACCAACGACAATAATCATTATCGCATAAGCGGCGATCACCGCGATTTTTATAAACATCTATTTCCTCTGTACCTTAATGGCAGTTAAATCCAAGCACACAATGTAAAAAACCCGAGTGATGTTTACAAGTACATCGTAATATATTTTTAATCTGTAATGCTGATCATTTATGATACCCAAATCGAATAGAATTCTTTAAACTTCAGTTAGGTAAATCAGATAAATGAGAAGCTGAAAGGACAATATTAATGCGTGGAATAGGAACAGGAGAATCGGATCAATGTGAGTCACGGAATTTTAACTATGACGGTCGTATATTCAAAGGAATCGAAAACTATGATGATGGTGATTTAGTCGCCGATACCCGTTTCTATTATCATCAAACCGGCACCACCGTGTGGGGGCTGATAAAAGGCAACGGTATTCGCATCGGGACTCTTATTGCGGCTGTCGAGGACAATGGTTCGCTGGTGATGACATGGCAATATTTGAGCAGCAACAATGAATTTGTTTCGGGGACCTGTTTTTCAAAACCGGAAATTCTCCCTGACGGACGCTACCGATTACATGAAGAATGGAACGTGCACGGCCCGGACGGAATCACCGGAAAATCGGTTATCGAAGAAATCAGCGCATAGATAGCTTTTCAAATTCGTTCAAAATAGTTGTTGCTCACAAACGGTTTAGCCTAGTAGCTTATCTATATAAAAGACATGGTCTCATGTAAAGGAATTTGATATGAAATACGGAGCTCGCAATCAGCTTATAGGAAAAGTTACCTCGGTAAAAAAAGGTGACATAATGTGCCAGATAAAACTCGATATCCCTGCCGCATCGGTAATGAACTCTGTCATGACCGTTGAATCTCTGGATGATTTGGGAATAAAAGAGGGTGATTCTGTCAAAGTTGTAGTAAAAGCTATTAATGTTCTTTTAGTGCGCGAGTAACTCTTTTTTATGAGGAGCGGTTTATGACTCATTCTGAAGACGATGCCGACCTTCGTCAACAATTTAGCTGGCTTGAAACCAGACTCAAGAGCCTTGAAAAGACTCTATATGATGTAACAGTTTATCTTCAAAATCAGGCTAAGGCATCTCCTGAAAAAAACAAACCATCGGAGCCTGCGTCTGAAAAATCAACTCTTCGCCCGATTACCTTAGCCGAACCTCGCACAGATATACCGACTCAGAAAAAAGAGCGATGGATCGCAATTGAGAACGAACAGCCATCCGATTTACCACAAGAGCCTCCGAAAACATCAATAGTTAGCCAACCGGTTTCAAGTACTAAAACCTCGAAGTCTTTTGAATTTCCTGATTATATGAAAAAGAGCGAATTCTGGCTTAACAAAGTCGGAATTGGCATGATTATTTTCGCGGTTATATTCGCATTTAAATACTCAATTGATCAAGGCTGGCTCACCCCTGCGGTGAGGATAGGCTTCGGTCTGTTCTTGGGATTAGTACAAAGCGGTTTTTCTCATAATATTTATAAAAAAAGACGTCATTTCAGCTTAGTTCTCCTTGGTGGAGGTATCGCGACATTTTATATATGCGGGTTTGCGGCGTTTCAAATATTCAACCTTGTATCGCACCCGGTTGCTTTTGGCTTCATGGGGGTAGTCACACTTTTTGCCTATTCTATCTCACTCAGGCAAAACGAATCGATTTTATCGATTATCGGTACCGCTGGCGGTCTCGGGACACCATTTATGCTATATACTGCACAGGGTAATATCCCCGGCCTGATGCTCTACACCTGTTTATTAATTGCAGGCTCATGCGCCATATACTTCTTCAAAGGCTGGCGTTCTGTACTGGCTCTGACCGTCATAGGCGGCTGGGTAGTATTTCTCATCGCACAGTTAAAAGGACTGCCTTATGCTCATTCTGAAGCTTCCCCGGATCGGTGGGCAATTCAGTATGGTCTGATATTTGTCTGGCTGGCATATTGGTTTATACCTTTGCTTCGCGAATCGCTGGCTCAATTAAAACCTGACAAATGGGCTTATCCGCCGTTACTCATGGGCGGCAAACCAATAAGCCCTGATTTAGGAAAAGCGGTTCACCACTATGTGCATTTACTAACAGTTTCGACTCCGCTAATTGCCTTAGGATTATCCAAGGATTTATGGACTTTTTCCAATACGACCTGGGGCTGGGTCACAATGGCGATGGCTGTTATATATGGAGTTGTTACCTGGAATTTAGTAAGACTGAAAATTAGAAGCAGCCTGTCATACACCAACGGTCTCATCGGCCTTTTGTTTTTCACAATCTCAATCTCATTATTCCTTGAAGGCAGTACTCTGCTTGTTGCATTGGGAACCGAAGCGTTAGTACTTTTCTTAATTGCCCGAAAGCAGGAAAACAGAGTCATCGAAATCACGTCGCATATTTTATTCTCAATAGTAGCGTTCTCAGTTTTAGGGCGAATTACATATTTCTCAGCAGGAGATATACCTCTGCTAAACGCACGGGCCTTATCTGATCTATGGTTTGTCGGAGGCGTACTAGCCGTTTCAATATTGACAAGAAAGATTGCTGTTACCAGAGTTTACTTCATCGGTGCGGTAGCGCTATTAACCGGATTGCTGTGTCGTGAGTTCGATGGAAACGCTCACGTCATCGCATTGACAACAGAAGCTATTCTCATACACTTGTTTGTGCGCTTTAAGCGCGATACCGTTTTGACAGCCGTATCTCACGGATATACCGCCCTGATTGCGTTATGGGCTCTTGCCCGAATGATTCAGTTTGACATATCCGGAATGCCAATCTTCAATATGCAAGCGGGTACTGATTTAATACTAATCGCTTTCGTGCTGATCCTGCCGTTTTTCCTCAAGAAATCATGGGAAAAACAAGCCTATATGGTCGCCGGCTTTATATTAATAGCCTTCCTGCTCAATCGGGAGTTTGACGGTAATGTTCGCTTTTTCGCCATTTCACTCAACGCTGTAGTTTTTCAGTATCTGGCCTATCGTCTCAAGTATTCCAAAGTACTGCAAATAGGAAACGTCTATTTCGGAATACTGGGTGCCTGGCTATTATATAGGATAGGCATCTATGATACCAGCGGTCTCATCAGGTTTAGTTCGATCACAACCTCTGAAAGCTTAGCGGTCTTCAATTGGCAGGCAATGACCGATTTATTTCTCATAGTATCAGGGGTCGGTATCGCAAAATACGTTTACAAGAACTTGAAAACCGAACAGATCTTCTACCTCGCAGTTTCGCACGTTGCTGTCTTGCTGTGGATGCTGAGAGAGTTTTCATCTTTGGCCAACGGACAGGGATTTGTATCTGTCGCCTGGTGCGTTTATGCCGTGACTCTTTTAATAATTGGTTTAAGATATAATCAGCATAAGATCCGAATCGCGGCCTTATTGACTTTGCTGATTGTTATAGCAAAGCTTTTTTTAGTGGATTTAAGCCGTATTGAAGCCATCTATCGAGTCCTTATATTCCTCGGTATTGGCGGTGTTTTAATGCTCCTCAGTTATTACTTCAAGGCGCTTTGGAGAAACGACGACGAAACCGATGAAAACAAATCAGAATCTGAAGCTAACTAAAATGGATGATACAATGCGTAAGTTTACTCTTTCTCTGATAATAATTCTTGGCCTGCTCTTCCCTCAATATTTATTGGCCGATAATTCTCAGCCGGACAGTACCAAGGCGGTTGACAGTACGAAAACCCAACCAGAATACGAGTTGATTCCGCTTCATACCAAGCCGGTCTCTGCGACCCAGTATTATGAGATAAAGAAAAATAAGTTCGGAATATGGATAAATAATAATCTTTGGATTAAGGCGGAACTGGGCCTTAATAGAGAATCTAAGATCGAGTTTGAGCATATTGGAGGCGAAGTTCAAGCGCTTCTGTTATATAAAGATCATAAGGTTTCTCCCGAGGAATTCTATGAGACAATCCTTTTAAATGCCAAAAAAGTCTCACGAGACTCCAAAGTTGTCTTCAATGAAACTCGATTAGTAAATGGTCACGAGATTCTCTGTATGCGTATAGACGGAACGATAGATTATGTTCCGTTTTCATATTACGGCTATTATTATACCGGATTTATCGGAACGATACAGTTGATTACCATCATATCACCAGATTTGTTTGAAGAATACGAATACGAATTAACCGACTTCTTAGACGGCCTTTTAATTAATAAATAAGCTCGCAAGATAGTCAAAGACTGCAATATATACACCAAGTAATACATTAACATACCCTCGTATCGTCCTGTTACACATACCATAACACCCATTCTTCTGTCCTGTTTATTTTTTATTTTTTCAGAGAACAGAATTTGTCATGCCCGTGAAAACGGGCATCCAGTGGTGAGTATGACCAATCTCCGCTCTGGATTCCCGACTCGCTTCGCTCTCGGGAATGACAAAATTATTCGTAGGTCATAGTAAGCAACCGACACAGAAAAATAACCGTCACTGCGAGAAACCTGAAGGCTATAGTCCCTCCCTGAGGGGGTTTCGTGGCAGTCTGTTGGGGTTTTACAGATCGCCACGTCGCTCTGCTCCTCGCGATGACGATCAGTGTGTATTTACGCCTTCTTAGTAAATGGCTTCACTTGTCTGTTTAGAAAATCTTATGAGCGTAAGCGAGTTAGATTATCTTAATCCCGCATTTTAATGTGGGACGACGAGTACCATGGCGTTTTTCACCCTAAAATGGCTTTGTTTTTCATATTAACGTATATTTTTATAGCCTATTCTGCAAGAACATGGAACAACTTCATATAATACATACCGTTACAGCAAATTGGCTTCACCCGTCTGCGACGAGCACCTTGTGGATGCTCAATTTTAGGGTTTTTATTTTTCTTGTTACTCTTTATAGACTCGTGAAATAAGCATTGTCCATTTGAACTCGCTGTTTTCATCATTGTACCTTTCTATGATGCTGTTTATTATATTGTTGTTTCCGGGATTAGTAGTACATTGGTAGTGAAAGTGTAGTCGAAGCAGATGTGGACATCCCGCAAAGCAGGACTATAGCCTGCCGGGCACGGAGTGTCAGTCGCTCTTAAGAAGTTTTTTTTGGTGCATACAAATGAAAAAGAAATATTTGGTTGCTACAGTAGTTTTTATAACTGCCTTTTGTGTAGGCTATCTTTTATATGGCCTTATTGTGAATTCTTATTTTAATAATGACAATTATCCGATGTATTCGTCATCACCAGAAGATCTATTGAACAATAACGAATATGTATTTATTGGATATTTAACAAATGTTGACACATTACAGGTTTTAGGTAAAATTGACTATAAACTACATCCGGTGGATCTGTATTTTTTGGAATATCAATATGAAGTTATTGAGCCTATAAAAGGAGTACAGAAAAGTGATACGATACATCTCTGGTGCTCTCTGCTTCTGAATATTGATATATCCATAAGTCATCATTGGATTTCTGGTGACAAACAAAAACTGCATTTAATCTACGGTAATAAAATATCCATTACTGATGATCTTTATAATACCAATATTGTTTACAGTAGAAAGCTGACCCGAATACAGAAAGAAATAATTCAATCGGGAGAACAACAAGGCTGGGTGGAAGATTATACAACTCTTTATTCCTTAACAGTCGAGAACGATTACTTAGTAAAGGAGTTTCGGAATAGATCATTAAACCAATTATTAATCTATGGTACCGAAACAACTTATTCTACTCACAGAGCATTTAATGAAGGGAAGTTAGCATATAAATTGTCTTCTCCCCAACCAACAGAGGCTACTTCTGAAGAGTACTTAGATATCCTAAGAAACATCAATCATAAGTAGAAGCGGTTACGCCGAGAATATAGTCACCCATAAAACTCGTTTGTATTATTTTCTAAACAGACAGGTGCAAGGTACTCGTCCTCCCGCATTAAAACGCGGGATTAAGATAATCTAACTCGCTTACGCTCATAAGGTTTTCTAAACAGACTGGTGCAAGGTACCCGCCGTAGGCGGGTGAACCCATTTTGTTTATGGGTTGGAGCTTCATATAAAAACATAAATCATGTTAATTTACTGTAGGGGCGAGGTCGCCTCGCCCGTGGAGAATTGGCAATCATTTCCGGCGGGCCGGGAGACCCGGCCCCTACAAAGGATAAACAGATTATGTCACAAAAATTGCTGTGCCCGGCAGATGTGGACTGTATAGTATCATAAGATACTTT